>CAWIKB010000010.1:0-13228 GCA_963836605.1 uncultured Acidimicrobiaceae bacterium
GCTCAACTCGGATCCCCTCCACAGGTTGGCCGAGGCCCAACAGCAGCCCACTGGCGAAGTCGGCGAAGCTGGGCGAGCCGCACACGAAGGCGGTCGCGTGAGGCAGCATTAGAGGAGCAAGATCATGCTCGGAGAGTCGGCCGGCGGGCCGCGAGAGGACGGAGGGACCGCGCGGGTATAGGCAACGGTCGTCTCAGGTCCGGGAACCTCTTGGGCGTAGTACAGGTCATCCGGGGCTCGCACTGAAACTGCCATTCGAACCAGGTCGGACTGTCCAGACTGGCGGGCCAGTCGCAGCATGGCCATCAGGGGCACTACGCCAGATCCACCACCGACGAGGATGGCCGGAGTCTGGGCGGTCCAGACGAACCAGAGACCGATTGGTCCCCGGACCTCGAGCTCGTCACCGACAATGACCCCGTCATGCAGGAACTCAGAGACCTCGCCGCCCTCCAATCTCTCCACAGTGAGCTCGATATCGGCGGAATCGCTGGGTGCCGAAGCCACCGAATACGACCGCGATGCCGTATACCCGTCGGGTGCGGTGAGCCGCACCACGTAGTACTGCCCGGCAAGGTGAAGGGTGGGCGAAGTAAGGGCCAAGCGGAATGTCTTGGCGGTTCGAGTCTCCGGACGGATCTCGGTGACCGTGGCCACCTGCCAGGGGTCGCCAGCGGGCCGATCAGTGGTCACTTCCTAATCGCCCTGGTATCGCTGCTCGAGCCACGGATCTCCCCGATTGTGGTACCCATTGCGCTCCCAGAACCCCGGTTCGTCGTGGTCGAGCACCCGTAACCCGGCCACCCATTTCGCGCTCTTCCAGAAATAGAGATGCGGGACCAACAGGCGTGCGGGTCCGCCGTGTTCGATAGGCAGTGGCGCATTCTCGTACTCCCAGACCACCCACGCTCGACCACCTGTGACATCGGGCAGCGGCAGATTGGTCGTGTACCCAGTATGCGTGAAGGCCATCACATGGGTGGCTGCCGGTTCCAATCCTGCGATGCCGAGGAGCGTATCGACCGAGACGCCGCCAAAGTGGACGCCCAGCTTGGACCAGGTGGTCACGCAGTGGATGTCACCGGAATACGAGGACTCCGGCAGAGCGTGGATCTCCTCCCAGGTCCACGTCGTCGGGTGCGCGACGAGGCCCTCGACAGAAAACGACCACGACGCCACGTCCGGCTGCGGGGTGACCTCTGCGTTCAACACGGGCCACTGGTCCCCGGCGTCATATTGACCTGGAGGGAGACGGGGATCGCGGGCCGCTTTCCCACGACCAAGGAATCCTCTTGTCGGCTTCGCCATGTGACTCCTCAGAGAGACACTGTGACCTTCGGGATCTCGAGAGGCACATATCCGTCTTACCTCGCAGACTACCGCCGCGTCACCCGCGGGACGCTGGGTGGCAGCACTGAGCGGGCGACCCCGCATGGCGTCCCCGGGGCGTCGGTACGATCATCCTTGTGCCATCGACTCCGCCACCCTCCCCACGATGATCCCTGTCTCTGAAGCTCGCCGGTTCGTCCTTTCCGCCTGCGGAGCCCTTACCCCCAGGCAAATGGCGGTGAGCGACGCCTTGGGTCATGTGCTGGCCCAAGCCATCCGAGCTGCCGAGGCCGTGCCACCCTTTGCGAATTCGTCCATGGACGGGTACGCGGTCCGAGCCGCTGATACTGCGCATCCACCGGCGCGCCTTCGTGTGGTCGGCACCCTGCTTGCAGGGGACAACGCGAAGACATTCGTATCGGCAGATGAGTCGGTTCGCATCATGACAGGGGCACCGTTGCCGCCCGGTGCTGACGCCGTGTGTATGGTCGAGCGCACCCACGTCGAATCGGGCGGGTCGATCGTCGTCATCGAGCAATCCGTGCAGCCCGGCACGTTCGTACGAGAGGCCGGGAGCGATATTCGGGCGGGCGACGAGGTCTTCTCTCCCGGGACTCACCTCGGCGCCGCCCACGTGGGCGTGCTCTCGAGCATCGGGGTCGAGCAGCTTCTCGCCCATCCATGCCCCACCGTGGGCGTTCTCTCCACCGGCGACGAGCTGATCACGTCCGCTGGCGCCTTGGCGCCAGGGAAGATCCGCGACGCCAACCGTCCGGCGCTGCTCGCCCAGCTTCAAGCAGACGGCTTTGGCACCGTCGACCTCGGCGTGGCCGGGGACGACGAGGCGGCCCTGACCGCTCTGCTCGAACAGGCAGGATCCCGGTGCGATGCGATCGTTTCGAGCGGAGGAGTAAGCGTCGGTGACCGCGACGTGATGAAGACCGTGCTCAAGGATCTGAGCGGGCCCATCATGCGCTCGATGCAAGTCGCCATCAAGCCGGCTAAACCCCTCGCCTTCGGGGTGCTCGAGGAAACCGGGACACCGGTCTTCGGGCTTGCCGGGAACCCGGTATCGGCTCTCGTGTCCTACGAGCTGTTCGTCCGGCCCGCGCTTCGCTCCATGGCCGGCTGCGCCGTACTCGATCGACCGCGCCTTGCCGCGGTCGCCGAAGTGGACCTCCCCCGTCCTCGAGATGGCAAGTTGCATTTGGTGAGGGTAAAGGCCCGCACTGGAGTCGACGGGGTGCTGGGGGTGCGAATAGCGGGCGGCCAGGACTCACACATGCTGCGCGTTATGGCGCAGTCCAACGCTCTCGCGCTGTTGCCGGACGGTGATGGCGTGCACGCCGGAGAGCGCGTGGAGGTCCTCCTCCTCGACGCCGACGGGGTGCCGGCCTCACAGAGAGAGCCGTGGTGAAGGTGGACGTCGAGACGGGGCTCAACGAGTGACACGTCTTATTGCGGTGCCGTAGTATCGATGCCACTGATGCCGTCGATGCTGGCGACGTTCTTCTCGGCCCAGTACTGGCGGATTCCGTCCCTTCCCTTGCGGGTTGACCACTGGTCCATGGTCGGTCGATGACCTTCAAAGGTCATGAGGGGCACGCCATAGCCGCACGAATCCGACACCCGCCGCACGGCCACGACGATGACCGAGCGGACCCCTATCCCCGCGCCGCTGGGAAATCGGCTGGCGAGCGCGTCGAAGTCAGGGTCGTCGGCCAGCACGACCCGGCCCGTCCCGTGCAGGCGCACGATTCGCGGCGGGCCCGCGAAGGCGCAGAGCATGATCACGATCCGGCCGTTCTCCCGGAGGTGCGCGATGGTCTCGACCCCACTCCCCGTCTGGTCGAGGAAGGCCACCGTGCGCTCATCCAGAACAGCGAACTCGTCGCGGTTGCCCTTGGGCGAGCAGTTCACTGAGCCTTGCGGATCGAGCGGGGCCGTCGACACGAAGAAGACAGGCTGGTCCGACATCCACGCGGACAGCGTCGCATCGATCCCGTTGTAGGTCTTGGCCACCGATGCATTATCGCACTTCTCCTCCGCTGTGTCCCTACTTGCGATGCGACGGTTTCCTCCCTGTAGCGTCAGAACCGTCATGACCCTCGATGCGAAGATCCTCACCGTCTCAGAATCGGCCAGCCTGGGCACGCGCGAGGACCGATCCGGTGACGAGCTGACCCGCGTCCTCGTCGAGCACGGGTTTCGCATCGTCGATCGGCGCGTCGTACCCGACGGGATGGTCCCGGTCTCGGCCGCTCTCGTCGAGCTGTCAACTGGGTTCGCAGGACTCGTCGTGACCACGGGGGGCACGGGGTTTTCGCCGACCGACGTCACGCCGGAAGCGACTCGCGCCGTCGTCGAGCGCGAGGCCCCCGGCCTGGCCGAGGCCATGCGCTCCGTGAGTCCGCTCGGACGTCTCTCCCGCGGCGTGGCGGGATCTGTCGGCAGCTGCCTCGTCCTCAACGTCCCGGGATCCCCGAAGGGTGCCGTGGAATCCATAGAGGCCGTGGCAGATGTCCTCGGCCACGCGCTCGAGCTGCTGGCAGGGGGCCGACCTCACTGATCCGGCGAGGTCAGGACCTCGGAGCGGCACGGGAACGCGGCGACAGAGCGAGGAGGACCCGCGCCGTCCCCCGATTAATGTGGTGAACGGCTCGCTCCCGTGAGGCTCGCCCGGGAAAGGGGTGGCAGTGACGGACGCTCAGGAGAACATCGAGAATGGCCCAGCAACCCTGACCGAGCTGACTCCGCCGAAGAGCGGTGACTGGGTCGGCGTCGGCACCGGGCCTCTGCCGGTCGAGGCGGCGTGGCGGTGGGCGATCCTCCCCGGGTGCGGCGGGATCGTGACCTTCTGCGGCACGGTGCGTGACCACTCCGAGGACCGTCCCGGCGTGACATGGCTGGAATACGAGGCGTACGTCGAGCAGGTCGCCCCGCGGCTCACACGGGTGGCCGCTGCCGCCCGGGAGCGCTGGGAGAAGATCGGCCGCCTGGTGCTGCTCCACCGAGTCGGGAGGCTCGAGGTGGGAGAGGTGTCAGTGGTCGTGGTGGCGTCCACACCCCATCGCGCCGAGGCGTTCGCGGCGGCACAATTCTGCATCGACACCCTCAAGCACACCGTCCCCATCTGGAAGCGCGAGACATGGAGCGGTGGCACGGACTGGACCCTCTGCTCCGATGAGCTCGACGCTGCCGGCCGCGACCAGGCGTCCGTGCGGTGAGGGTGGCCCAGTGACTGCTCCCGTCCGCGTCGCCGTCTCTGTGCGACCCCACCGGAGCCGAGAGGATGCGGCGCCCACCATGCCCCTGGAGGGCCCCCTTGTCGACCGCTACGGACGTGTGCACGACGACCTTCGCATCTCGGTCACCGATCGCTGCAACTTACGCTGCATCTACTGCATGCCTGAGGAGGGGCTTTCGTTTCTCCGCATGGACCAGCTCCTCACGTTCGACGAGATCACCCGGGTGGCCCGCGTGGCCCGGAGCCTCGGTGTGACGGCGCTACGGATCACCGGCGGGGAGCCGCTCGTGCGCAAGGGACTCCCGGTGCTCATCGCCCGGTTGGCCGCGTCTCGGGTTCGAGGACCTTGCGGTGACCACCAACGGGACGGAGCTGGCCGGCATGGCCGGGAAGCTGGCATCGGCGGGTCTGCGACGAGTGAACGTGAGCTGTGACTCCCTGCGACCTGAGCGCTTTGCGGCAATCCGCCGGCGGGGCGTCCTCAGCGACGTCCTGCGCGCCATGGATGCCGCGGAGGCGGCCGGGCTGACCCCGTTGAAGGTGAACGTGGTGCTGTTGCGAGGTCACAACGACGACGAGATCCTCGACTTCGCCTCCTTCGCACGCGCGACCGGACGCATCGTGCGGTTCATCGAGTTCATGCCACTCGATGCCCAGGGAGACTGGGATCGCGCACGGCTCGTACCGGGCCGCGAGGTCTTCGATTGCATCTCGGCCCGCTGGCCGCTGGAGCCCTTGCCAGACGCAACGGGCGCTCCCGCCGAGCGGTTCCGCTTCACTGACGGGGTCGGGGAGATCGGACTCATCTCGAGCGTCACGGAGCCCTTCTGTGGCACGTGCAACCGCCTCCGGCTCACCGCGGACGGCGCTGTGCGGAACTGCCTCTTCACCAACGACGAAGAGACCGTGAAGGTCATCCTGCGCAACGACGGCACCGATGCCCAGCTCTCCCTCCTGCTGCGGGCAGCCGTCTGGGCCAAACATCCCGGACATGGAATCAACGAGCCGGGGTTCCTCAGCCCGTCGCGATCGATGTCGATGATCGGCGGGTAGCGATGGTTCGGCTCCGGTTGTTCGGGCCGGCGCGTGTGGCGGCGGGGACGTCCGGTGCCCTCGTACCCGGGGACAATGTCGCCGCCGTCGTGGCCGGCGCGAGGGCGCGGTTCGGGGAGCCGTTCTCAAGCGTTCTCGATGGGTCCCGCCTTTGGGTCAACGGCGAGGAGGCGGACCCCGACACTCCTGTCGACGAGGACGACGAGGTCGCAGTGATACCGCCGGTCTCGGGGGGCTGCGCGTGACTTCCCAGCCGGACGGCCGGACCCGGACCACGGCGGCCCTGACCCATATCGACGAGCTGGGCCGTGCTCGCATGGTCGATGTCACCGCCAAACCGCTGACACGCAGACTGGCCGAGGCGCGCTGCGCCGTGGTCACCAAAGTCGACGCCGTCGCGGCACTCGGCGACCCCGGTAACGTGGTGGACCCGGTGGAGGCAGCACGCGTCGCGGGCATCCAGGGCGCCAAGCAGACGTCCTCGCTCGTGCCTCTCTGCCACTCGATCCGGGTCGACCATGTGTCGGTGGACGTGGAGGTATCCACGCACCGGATCGAGATCACCGCGGTCACCGAGATCGTCGAACGAACCGGGGTGGAGATGGAGGCGCTCACCGCCTGTGCCGTTGCAGGCCTCACGCTCGTCTGTTCTTTGCTCGAGTTCGACCCGGAGGTGTCCGTGGAGGAACTCACCCTCTGGCACAAATCGGGTGGCAGGTCCGGAGACTGGCAACGGAGTGAACCGGACGGCCTGCGAGACCAGGAATGCGGCCGACGCTTGCGATACAGCGGAGTCATGATCCGCCCTAGCAAGTTCATATCGCATAAGTGACCGCAGGTGCGGGACAAATCCGTCTCGCCTGGCGTAAATGCCCGGTGACTTTGTTACCGTGGCGCCATGTCAACCCGATGCTTTCTGCGCACATCCATGGCCATGAGGCGGCGATGGATCACCACCGCAGCCGCCGTGTCGCTCGGGGTCTCTGTGGCCATCACACGGGGCCCTGACTCCGCTTCCGCCTCCCCCTTGCCCTCGGGCCCGGTCGATGTGCTGTCCGCCGGCTCGTTGCAGGACCTGCTGCAACAGCAGGTGGGACCCGCCTTCCAGCAGGCCACTGGATACACGCTCAACGACTCCTCCATGGGGTCCGATGCGATCGCCAACGGTATCAAGGGAGGCACTCTCCAAGGCGACGTATTCATAAGCGCCTCGCCAACGGTCAACAAGACCCTCGAGGGATCTGCCGACGGGAACTGGGTCTCGTGGTACGCGTCGTTCGGTTCATCGCCTCTGGTTCTGGGTTACAACCCCTCGAGCAAGTTCGCCGGCGACCTGAGGACCAAGCCCTGGTACGACGTCATCGACCAGCCCGGCTTTCTGATCGGTCGCACCGACCCAGCAACGGACCCGAAAGGTGCCCTGGCTGTCACGGCTCTCGACAAGGCGGCCAAGGCGCACCACATCCCCGCCCTGAAGGCCATCGCGTCCTCGACGTCGAATGTCTACCCCGAGACCTCGCTCGTCGGACAGCTGCAGGCCGGGCAACTCGATGCCGGGTTCTTCTACGCCGTCGAGGCGGCCGCGGCGGACATCAAGTCGGTTCCGCTGTCCGGAACGAACCTCGCCGGCGTCTACACCTTGACGGTCCTCAATCGCGCGCCGCATGAAGCGGCCGCCCGCGCCTTCGTGGCCTTCTTCCTGGGCAAGGACGGGCAGAGGATCCTCAAGAAGAATGGCATCGTGGCGATCACCCCACCCATAGTCAGCGGGGGATCCACCGTGCCCAAGGACCTGAAGAAGCTGCTCTCCCGATGACGAGGGGGGCACTGCGGAGCCCCCTCCCGTGGTTGGGCGGCCTCATCGTCGTCTATCTGGCCGTCCCGCTCGTCGCCTTCGCTTTCCGCTTTCTCAGTTCTCCACGTCGCGGCTTCTACGTGCCGGGACTGCTCCCGTCCTTCTTCGTCTCGCTCGAGAGCGCCACTATTTCGCTGGCGCTGATCACGCTGCTCGGTGTCCCGCTGGCCTATCTCCTGGCCCGTTCTCCTGGCCGGCTGACCTCAGTAATCGGGCTTCTCGTACTCCTACCTCTGGCCCTGCCTCCTTTGATGAGCGGGATCCTGCTGATCTACCTCGTAGGGCCCTACACGTTCCTCGGCCAGCTGTTCGGCGGGCACTTGACCAATTCGCTGGCCGGCATCGTGCTCGCGCAGACGTTCTGCGCAGCCCCCTTCCTCATCGTGGCCGCCAGGTCGGCATTCGGGGCCGTCGACCCGGCCACACTCGACATGGCCGCCACGCTTGGTCACTCCGAGCTCTCCCGGTTCCGTTACGTGGCACTCCCGCTGGCCGCACCGGGAATCCGTGCCGGCATGGTCCTCGCGTGGCTGCGCGCCTTCGGTGAGTACGGGGCGGTCATCATCCTCGCCTACCACCCTTTCTCTCTGCCGGTTTACACCTACAACCAGTTCAGCGGGATCGGCCTGCCCACCACCCTGGCTCCGACGGCACTGGCTCTCGCCGTCGCAGCCGTGGTGGTCACGCTCGGCCGCATCACGCCACGACGCCACACCGCTCGCCCCGCAGTCGTGCCCGCACCGGACCCTCCCGCCGCCACCACGCCGGCACCGGTGACCTTCGACATCGACTACAGCGTCGGGACGTTCCACCTTGCCGTGTCGCACCAGTCCGGCGGAAGCAACCTGGCGATTCTCGGTCCGTCGGGGTCGGGCAAGTCCGCACTCCTGCGGAGTCTGGCCGGACTCAACGGCCGGTCCCCCGGTCCGGTCTGGTACGGCGGGCGATCGGTGGAGCGCATCGCCGTCGAGTCCCGTCGCGTGGGCTACGTAGCCCAGGGCTTCTCCCTCTACCCGCATCTCACCGTGTGGCAACACCTCCTCTTTGCCGAGGGCGCCACGCCGGGCAGGGCCGCGTACTGGCTCGACCACCTTCACCTCGACGGGCTGCAGGACCGCTACCCGGACCAGATCTCCGGTGGCCAGCGCCAGCGGGTCGCATTGGCACAGGCCCTGTGCCGTTCGCCAGAGCTCCTCCTCCTCGACGAGCCGTTTTCGGCGCTCGACGCACCCGTTCGGCTGGAGCTCCGACGCGAGCTCCGCCGGCTGCAGCACGACACCGGGCTGTCCACCGTGTTGGTCACTCATGACCCCGAGGAGGCGGCGTTCCTGGCCAACGAGGTCATCGTCATCTCGGACGGCCGTGCGCTGCAGTCAGGATCCACCAGGGATCTCTTCACCCGTCCCTCGTCGCCGGAAGTGGCACGTCTGCTCGGCGTCGCCAACCTGCATCGGGCGGTGGTCGATTCGGACGGGTGGATCGACGCTGAAGGCGTCAGGATCGCCGCGTCGACGGGAGAGTTGGCACCGGCCACACCGGTGCTGTGGAGCATCAGGCCCGAGCGCGTCACTTTCCTCGAGACAGGGGGACTGCCGGGCTCTTTCACTGACATTGCCGACGTCGGCACCGCGGTCGACCTGTTCATCTCGATCGGCACGGGGCTCGAGATTCACGCTCGCACGACGGAACAAGGCAGGTTCGAGATCGGCGGCCCGTGTCGGCTCGAGCTGCCGAACGAGGCAATCAGCGTCTGGCCGTACGAGCAGTCACAGTCCGATTTGGTCGACGGGCGCTGACACTAGGGGTCCATCAGGACTCCGCGGCTACCTCGATCCCCACATTCGTTGCCTTGACCACGGCGTCGGCGATCATTCCGGGCTCCAGCTCCAGCTCGTCGGCTGCCTCTCGAGTGATCAACGCTACGAAGCGGTGGGGGCCCGACTGCACCTCCACCTGGGCCGCCACGCCGTCCTTGGTCACGCGGGTCACGATCCCTCGAAATCGATTGCGGGCCGACTGGACCCGGGATCTGTCGCGGCCCTGCTCACCGGCGAGCTCGACGGCCAACCGAGCAAGGTCCGCCCCATCCACGAAGCGCCTGCCTCCCGACGCCTGCGTCGCCTTCACCCGACCCGCGTCGGCCCAGCGGCGCACGGTATCCGAGCTCACCCCCAGCAACTCCGCCGCTTGGCCGATCCGGTACTGAGGCATGCCACAAGGTAGCAAGGGCGATCTGCCGGACGCGGAAGCCCTACAGACGTCGGCGTCACCCCGCATCACGGCACCGTGTCGGCCTCCACCTTCGATTGCTCCTCGGCCAACCAGCCCGGGGCATGGCGGGCGGCCCACGCCATGGTGACCCAGCCCCTGATCATGGAGCGTAGCGATTCGGGGTGGGCGAGGGCGAAGAGCACGTGCCCGGCGACCACGAAGAAGATGGCGAAGGCGAACACGTCATGGACGAACGTGGCACCGGTCCGCCAATCGACTGGGAAGAACCGGAACCACTTGAGCATGGCGCCCGTGGCGAGCATCACCACGATGGCGGCGCCAATGAAGATGGCGTTCAGCTTCTGGCCGGGATTGAACTTGTCGACAACCCGGGGGGCCTTCCGCCCCAAGGCCTTCAGCCAGGTCACCTCGTCCCTCGTCCAGACATTGATCCGGCGGAGGTCACGACGGAACTGGGCTCCCCAGGGGCCCAGGATGGTCACGAGGAGCGGAATCGGCAGCGCGATACCCGCCCACAGGTGGATCTCCTCCACCAGGGCACGGCGCCCGACCACAGCGGCAATCGACCCGAAGTACAGCGGCAACGCCGTCACCATGAGGATGCCGAACAGCAACGCGTTGGCCCAGTGCGCGGCACGTTGCACCGCGTCGAATCTCACGATCCCTAGCGTGGCGCGTGGACGAGCTGCGATGCCGGGCCTCACGTCGCCCCTCCGGTCAAAGACGGATCGGTCCCACCGGTCGATCCGTCGCTCCATCCGTTGAGGGGATAGCCGTTGTTCTCCCAGAACCCAGGAATCACTTGGTCTACCACCTTGATGGCGGACAGCCACTTGAGCGATTTGTAGCCAAACATGGGAGCGACGTAGAGCCGCACCGGGCCCCCGTGTTGAGTCGTGACGGCGGCACCGAGCATGCGGTACGCCACAATGACATCGGGCAGACGCGCCTGATCGAGCGTCAGGCTCTCGGTGTCGGCACCATCGTAGGACTCGAATCTCAGCGCGACCGCCGCTTTCTGTACGCCTACGTCATCGAGGATCTCCGAGAGCCGCACGCCTTCCCAATGAACCGTGGGAACAGACCAGCCGGTGACACAGTGGAAGTCCTTCACGAACGCGGTGCGTGGCATCGATTCGAGGTCGTCGATCGTGTACGTCCGAGGCGAGTCGACGAGTCCGCTGACTTCAAGTCGGTACTCGGAACGTGGGATGACCGGGAACGTCCCGGAGATCGAGTAAATGCGGAAGTGGTCCCCAAGTGGCAGCAAACCTCCCAGTCCTGAACCGACCACGTTGCTAAGGACGTTCTGCACCTTGGCGCCGACCACGACGCCGACAGCACCCAGACCCACGAGACCGAGGAAGACCCGACGTCCTACCGCGACCCGTTGCTGGGTCCCCTGGCGACTCGTTCTCGTGGGCTTGGCTGACACTGACGCCAGCCTATGGGTCGTCACGGGACTAGATGAGGCCGTGGGCATAGGCCTCGACTTCCTCCACAACCTGGTACGCCTGGCCCGGTGGTCAATCGGCCACCGGTCACGTCACCTCGCGTTTGGCGATGTGGGTGCGATGTCGAGGTGGCTCTCGAGTTCAAAATAAGCCGATTGCTCGGACGTCGCGTCTGACATCGCAGGCAAAGCAAAACATATCCTCGTGCCTCCCCGGCTCGGGGGCTCCGCCCAGATCCGTCCGTTCTGGGCCGCGATCAACCCGCGGGCGATGGCCAGACCCAAGCCCGCACCGCCATCGGCCGGCGCCCGGGAGGGATCGGCCCGCCAGAACGGTTCGAACATCCGCTCCAACTCGTCGGTGGCCACTCCAGCGCCGGTATCCTCCACTGAAACGAACACTGCTCCGGCACCGCTCGTGACCGACGCCGTGATCACGCCGCCCGATGGTGTGTACCGCAGCGCGTTAGTGATCAGGTTGGCGAGGATCCTTTCCACCTTGTCGGGGGCGCAGTTGGCCCAGCTCGCGCTGTCACGCACGACGGTGCGGAGCCGGACACCGCGGGCGCGTGCTTCCAACTCGTACCTCTGAAGGCACCGCTCAACCAGGTTTCCCAGATCGACAGCCTGCAAGGAGAGCGTGACCGCACCGGAGTCGATGCACGCCATCTCGAAGAGGTCGTCCACAAGCGAACTGAGGAGTCTGACCTGCCCGTGCAGATTCTCGATGTAGTGCTGGGGCTCCACGACCCCGTCCGCCATTGCCTCGACCATGGCCTGGAGCGAGGTGATCGGCGCCCGAAGGTCATGACTGGCCCAGGCCACAAGCTCCCGACGGGCGTCGAAGACCTCCTCGAGGTGCCTTGCCATGGCGTTGAACGACGTCGATAGTTCGGCCAGCTCGACGGGCCCTCCTTCGGGTGCCCGCGCGCCGAGCTCGCCTGCGGCCAGCTCGTGTGAGGCAGTCCGCACCCTTTCGAGGTGCCTCGAGATGTTGCGGGTCAAAATGATCGCCCCCACGATGCTGGTCGCCGCCGCCGCCGCCGAAACCAGCAGTACTTCGGCCTGGGCTCCCATGTGGAACATCACGAGACCGGAGAGCGTGACCGATGCAAGCGGCAAGACGACGGCCAGAAGCGCAAGTCCGGTCAGTTGTAGCTTGACCGACGGGAGCAAGCGCAGCAGGACAGCCAGGGCGATGCCGACGACCAGCGTCGTGGAGCCGACGATGGCGGCCAGGGCGATCACGGCGTGAACCGGTAGCCGACACCCCAAACAGTGCCGATGAGGTGGGGCTCAGAAGGGTCGTCCTCGATCTTCTCCCGCAACCGGCGCACGTGGACCGTGACCGTGCTTGTGCCCGCATCGAGGGCTGCTTCGTACCCCCATACCTGCGCCAGCAGCTGTTCCCGGGAGAACACCACAAGGGGGTGGCTGACCAGGCAATACAAGAGGTCGAACTCGGTCGCGGTCAGGTTGACGGAACGACCCTGGCGCAGGACTTCCCGTGTCTCTGCGTTGATGCTCAACCCACCCGCGTCGATCTGCCGTGCCTTTTCCGGGGTCGGATTGACGGTCCTGCGCAGGATTGACTTGACCCTGATCACGAGTTCGCGTGGTGAGAAGGGCTTGACCACGTAGTCGTCAGCACCCAGCTCCAGGCCGGTAATGCGATCGGACTCCTCGCCTCTGGCAGTGACCAGTATGACCGGCATGTCACCCTGCTTCCTGATCCAACGGCAGAGGTCCAGCCCGTTCACTTCTGGGATCATCACGTCAAGGACTACCAGGTCGGGGTGGTTGTCTTGGATGATCTCTTGGGCCGAAGCTCCATCGGAAGCTTCGAGCGTCTGGAAGCCGTCGTGGCTCAGGTAGCGCACGATTACATCCCGCACCACGTCATCGTCATCGACGACCAGGATCGTCGCCCCACCCTCTGCTCCGTGGGGAAGACCGGGGGTGCCTACGGCAGCCGGGAAAGCCATCAGAGCCAACCGTAGTGACTCCTGCGGTACGAGGCCGCTCGCGCCCCTTACAAAAGAGTTACGGGTACATGCCC
>CAWIKB010000011.1:0-898399 GCA_963836605.1 uncultured Acidimicrobiaceae bacterium
GGGTGTCCCAGTAGAGCGAACGGGGATACCCGTCGGTAACAAGCGACTCTTAATCGTTGCCTGCGTGGTGTTCCGGAGCAATGAGGATCGGGCGTCGGGTATGCGATGCCAAGGTGTGCGAGACGCTGCCAAGCAAAGTGCTACGTAGAGCGCCCCGACCCCGTTGGCCGCATACGATCAAGCGTGCTGATAGCTGGTCCGCGGCATCCAAGATGGCCTTAGGAATCCCTTCAAAGGACTCCTCGATCATCGGCGAGGCCTTATATCCGTGCTCGCTCGCCCGGATCGCTCCCTCTTCCGCTACTGATCTTGCATACGACTCTTCCTCGGCATCCAAGTCTGCGCCCCCCGTCGTAGCGCCCGCGGTGAAGGGCGCCGGCGAGAGCCAAGCGCGTTTCGACGGTTTCCCAAACCGTCAGCACAACGGCGTCGACCGGTCGGTCGATCAGGCCCACCGCGGCCCTCATTGCTTCTCGCGAACCGTCAGACCCGTCGAAGCAGAACAGTACGGGACATTTGGCTTCCTCCCGTCATGACATTTGCCCCTTTCTCTCTGCGAGGTCTCGGACGCTTCCGAGGCCGACGATCCAAGCGGCTCATACCGTAGTTTCCCGGCCCCTTGGTCCGTCATCAAGGGGCCCTCTGAGCTCGCCTACTCGCCGATTCCGTAGAGAAATTCGTCGAGTGTTCTCCAGCTACTCTCAGCAATCCGTCCCGCGCCTGAAATGCATGCCACGACCACGGCCACGCCGTCCGGGTCGCGGCCCACCACAGCGGTCCACTCGCTGTGATCACGCCGGCTGATGAGGAGTTTTCGGGAGTCCAACTCGCTTTCGATCCGCTCCAGTTCATCGTCTGACTCGACTTCCAAAATGAAGGCTCGCAGACCGATATGGCCAGCTCCTGCGACAACTCTGCTCCCAAGCGCACGCAACACAATGACCTGCGGTTGGTCGCTCGCCGGAGCGCTCACCGCCGCCAATTGGTCCTCTTGGGACAGCAGTGTAAAACCAAGCACCTCACGATAGAAGTCAATCGATCGATTGAGATCAGCCACGTTCATCACGACACCCTGAAAGTTCATCCTGTGCTCCAAGTCTTCAGTAGAGCGGAGGCATCATGCGAAGCCCCCGGCATACCCAAGCTGCCCTTCGTTCTAGAGTTCCGAGATCTGCCGGAATGCGTTCTTTCAGCTCGGTCTGCGGCGTCCCTTTTGGGACCTTGATATCGAAGTCAACCAGATAGTCCATCACGTCTCTCTTCGAATCGATCGACCTGCAGAGCCATCGACGCCAGCGGCATGCCGACTTCGGCCTACAAGCCGGAAACGAGCTCGGCCACGATGTCTGCTGCTGGTTGTTTCTGCCGGGCGAGCGCAACGCTCTGGCCGGCCCACAATGAGATTGCGTCGATATCACCGGTGGTACCGACCATGGGCGCCGCCGGTTCGTACCGGAGGATTTCTTCGCCGGAGGCGAAATGCGCGATGACGTCCCCCTCACCCGGTCGGGTCCCTGGTGAGGGCTGGCCTGCGGCCTCCCACGCCTCGGCCGTCGAGTTGCGGAGAGAGCGGTTGGGCGCGTCCGGCCATCCGACCTCGTACAGGTTGGCATACCACTGCGTCTCGGTCTCGGCCGCGTCGATCACGCGACGGCGATACTCCTCGTGAATGGGCATCTCCTGGGCCAGTAGAAACCGCGTGCCCAGCCACGCTGCTTGAGCGCCCAGCGCCAGCACGGCGGCTACGCCACGAGCGTCGCCGATCCCGCCGGCGGCGATCACTGGCACCGGTGCTACTGCGTCGACGACGGCGGGCACCAAGGGAAGCGTGGCGACCTGACCCCACACGTGCCCGCCAGACTCCCAACCCTGCGCGACGACGACATCGACTCCGCTGGCGACTGCCCGCCGCGCTTCTTCGGCGCTGCCCACCGTCTGCAAGACGACTCCATTCGCCTCGTGGACCTGCTCGACGTACCCAGCGGGATCTCCCCAGAACAGCGACACGATCCGCAGACCGGCTTCCAGAGCCTCGTCAAGGCGGTGGTGCTGATCGGAGTTGAGAACCAGATTGCCGCCAAAGGGGCGAACGGTGAGCGCGGCCGTCTCACGAACCACGTCTCCGGCGGGAGTGGACCACGTCAGCGCAAGCATCCCGAGCGCGCCGGCATTCGAGACCGCCGCCGCCAGTTCGGGCACTGCCGACATCGGCGCTTGGACTATCGGCCGTTCAATACCGAGCAGATCACAGACCGGCGTTCGCATCTCTACCACCTACCCCTCGTTCCGGGTCTGAGCGCGGTTCTCCAGCCTCGCCTTGGACCGCCTAGCCAGCGCAAGCGATCCAACGTAGCTATGACTCATACGACGTCGGCATCGACTGCTTCGCACGCTTGTTCCACCCATGAAAGTTCGAGTAATTGCCTGTATCCCAGGCCTCGTGTAGTCCCGGCTTACTCAGGTCCCAGTCGGGGCGGATCTCGCTCGACGCAGCGCACAAGTCGCGCCAGAGGTCGTAGAAGGAGGGACGCCCCCAGAACCAGTACCCGTTGTAGATGCTGTGAACGACGAGTCCCGGCTTGAGCACCAGCGTGTGGGGAATCATCGGGTCGTGCTCAGGGTCGGTGTATTCCTGGATGTCGAGGTCCTTCTGAATCGTCCGAGCGGGGTCAGAAAGGAAGGGCCACTGGGCGCCGACCGAGGCGCGGAATTCTTGTGTGGTGTGGTGGTCGTCGGTCGAGATCGTGACGATCTGGGTGTAGCCGACGGCGACCTTCGGATAGTTCGCAGCGAGCTCCAGGTGCTGTTGATGCTCTTTCGGACAGTAGTTGCCCCGCGCCAATGTGAGGATCAGCGGGTCTTCGCCTTGGATCTCGCTGAGCCTGCGCACTGTGTTGGTATGATCCGGCAGCGCGTAGTCGGGCAGGGTTCCACCGGGTCTGATGTCCGATCGCATCGTTAAGGCCTCCTTCGTTGGTTTAACCGCGCACTTCGTCTCGGAGCGAATTCCATCCGGTTCGGCCAAGGGAGACCAGTCACCACAAGATGATTCTTCAGGAGCACTCGTTGCCTCCTCCTCGCCTCTTCAACGTCAACGCAACGTGGCATCCTTACTGGTTCCGGGGGTCGTCGGTCGGGTCGATGTATTCAAGACCAAGCGGGCCGATGGCCGATACTTGGGTGACGTAGGTGCCAGATTTCGCCCAGTGGAAATGCGGGGTGCCGCCGGGAAGCACAATGACGGCGCCCGGCGGGTAGGCGTGTAGCAGTCCTTCGTCAAACCGGCTCCCCAGCCCGACGTAGAAGACACCGGAGATGACGGTATAGACACGGTCCTCCGGGTGCTGGTGCGGCATCAGCTTGACGCCCGAGGGAACCTTGACCCGGATGACGTATGGCCCTGCTTCCGATGGATCGCCGACGACGATTGCCAGTCGCGCCGATGGCGGAAACGCTGGAAACGGCTTCCAATCGATCTCCTCGGGCAGAACTGACCTGTACTCGGCCTGGTCTGGTTGGTGGATCACCATCGTTGGTCGACCTCCCGACTTCTGAGGGTGAGCGGCCGACGGGCGAGACAGCTCACCTTTCAGGGTGATGCCGGACGAACTTTAGCGCGGCGCAAACGGTTTGGCGCCGCCCGCCAACCCGCTACCCCGTCCAAGTCGTTCGGGCTAGGTTTGCTGAGCATGCCGGTCCGATAGCCGATAGCCCATCTCCGGTCGCAGTTGGGCAATCGATCGGATGCTCATGGGCGCTGGCAGATCGGATCTTTCGCATCCCCGAGCGAAGGAATTCACGTGACCACGACCCCCATAGCTGACTATGCGCTCCTCTCGGATCGGCACAGCGCTGCGCTGGTCAGTCGGGGCGGGTCGATCGACTGGCTCTGCTTCCCACGGTTCGACAGCCCCTCGACCTTCGGTCGCCTCCTCGACGAGAAAGCCGGGCACTGGTTCTTCGGGGCCACCAACGCGACGGAAGTGAGCCGGCGCTACCTGGACCGCACCATGGTCTTGGAGACCACGCTGCGCACACCGACCGGTTCGGTCACGATCACCGACGCACTAGCCATGGGTTCTGGCAACCGGGGACATGAGCTCGGCAAGGGATCGCCTCATGTTCTCCTGCGGCGCGCCACGTGTACGGAAGGACGAGTCGATTTGTCACTGGAGTACGTCCCGCGCCCCGATCACGGGTTGCAACATCCATCGCTCGTCGCGGTCGACGGTGGAATGACGGACTCGGGGAGCGCTGACGGGCTGGTACTGTCGACGTCCGTGGCCCTGATGCTCAACGAGGACCGCGCCGCGGCGTCGGGCCGGTTCGAGCTTGCCCAAAGCGAAAGCATGGGTTTCGCCTTGCATCACGGCAACCAGACTGAGGGCAGTTCGGCCAGGGTCTGGAGCCCGTCGGAAATACGCGACCGGCTCGAAGACACCATGGCGGGGTGGGAGTCGTGGTCTGAGCTCCACCAGGCCTACGTGGGTCCGTGGCAAGACATGGTGCACCTCAGCGGCCGGGTGCTTCAGTCACTCTCCTTTGCACCTACCGGCGCTATCTGCGCGGCGGCGACCACGTCGTTGCCCGAGGTGGTGGGCGGCTCCCGGAACTGGGACTACCGGTATGCCTGGGTCCGGGACGCTTCCTTCACGATCCAGGCCCTTTGGGTGGCAGCTTGTCCCGACGAAGCCAACCAGTTCTTCGATTACGTCTCCTCGTCCGCGGCTGGCTCGCTCGACCGGGGCGGTGCGTTGCAGATCATGTTCGGCATCGGCGGTGAACGGGACCTGACCGAGCGGGAGCTGCCGCATCTGGAGGGCTGGCGGCACTCGGCGCCGGTCCGGGTAGGCAACGCGGCCTGGAAGCAACGCCAACTCGACGTCTACGGCGAGTTGCTCAACGCGGTGTACCGCATGTCTGACCACCTGTTCGGCGACACCCACCGCGTCGGGCCACTGTCCGACTCGGGCAAGTGGGATACGCCCACCGGCCTGGCACCAGCCACACGAAAGTTCCTCGTGCAGCTGGCCGACACCGCCGCCCGCCGGTGGCGGGAGAAGGACCAAGGAATCTGGGAGATCCGGGGGGAACCGCGTGATTTCTTGTATTCCAAGCTTATGTGCTGGGTGGCCCTCGATCGAGCGGTGATCCTGGCCGACCGACTCAACGCCTCCTCTCGAATCGGGCCATGGACGCAGACTCGGGACCAGATCCGTGAGGCGATCGTGACCAAGGGTTGGAGTGACCGGGCCAGGGCCTTCACCCAGTCCTTTGGCTCGGACGAGCTTGACGCATCCAACCTGATGGTGTCCCTGGTGGGATTTCTCCCGGCGGACGATCCGAGGGTGCTGGCCACGATCGACGCGACAGAGGAGCGGCTCACCGATCAGCGGGGATTGGTCTATCGCTATCGGTCCCACGACGGCCTCGAGGGTGAGGAGGGCACCTTCCTATTGTGCACCTTCTGGCTGGCCCAGGCCCTGGCCCAGACAGGCCAGCCCGTCCGGGCTCGGGCCGCGTTCGAGCGTGCCGCCGCCTTCGTCAATGAGGTCGGACTGCTGGCCGAGGAGGTCGATCCAGTCAGCGGGGAGCTCCTTGGCAACTTCCCACAGGCGTTCAGTCATATCGGGCTCGTCAACGCGGCCTGGGCCATTTCTGAGAGCGAGCGACAGGCGCAGCCGACTTGAACATCTGCTGGACTCCTGTGGGATCTTTGGTCCAGACCCTTTCGAGTTTGGAGGCCACATGCGCAGCGAAATCCGTGAAGGCGGGACGTTTCCCGACTACGAACTCGCCGATCAATCCGGCCGGCGGCAGTCCCTCTCGGAGCTCCAGGGGGGCAACCCGATGGTGCTCCATCTATCCCGTGGCGGCTTCGATCCCAAAGAGCATCAGTTCGTAGGGCAATTGGTCGACGTCTATCCCGAGTTCAGGAATGCGTACACGCGATTGGCCCTCATCTCGACCGACAATCAGCTGAACATCAATGAGTTCCGGGACGCGCTGGGCGCCACGTGGCCGTTCCTGTCGGACCCCGATCGGGTCGTCCAAAAGGATCTGGACATCAAAGAGTTCACGGATGAGCCGCACGATCCGATGATCCCCCACACGTTCGTCCTCGAGCCCGGACTCAAGATCTTCAAGATCTACAACGGATACTGGTACTGGGGCCGGCCCACGATGGCGGAGCTTCACGTGGATCTGAGGGGCGTGTTCAAGAAGATTCGGCCCGACTTCGACTTGGCGGCTCCGGGGTTGAGGGAGGCGTGGGAACGAGGAGACCGGGACCAATTCCTCGTCGACACATTGGAGGAGCCCATCCGCTACACCGAAGGCAAGAGCATCGGTATCAAACGCTGACCCTGGGGGTCAGGGCGCCCGTCCTCCGCTCGGGTTCTCGACCAAAGGAACCCGAGTTGCAGGCGGGCCGGCGGATAGGTTCAGACGTGCACTCGTCCATCGCCATTCGACCTCCGTACGTTGCAACGACCTCGAACCCCAGTGCGAGGGATGTTTCAGGTGCAAGGCGTTCGCCTGGGTGCGACAATCCTTTCGGGACCAGACGGAGGAGAGCCGGATGAGCACCGTTGATGGACAGAGCGCACCCGGCGGATCGCCAAGCAGCGAACCGGCTGATCTCAAGTTGGAGGCGGTCGTCATCCCCGTGGCCGACGTCGATCGCTCCAAGGCCTTCTACGCCAGCCTCGGCTGGAGGCTTGACGCCGACTTCTCCTTCGAAAACGGCTTCCGGGTCGTGCAATTCACGCCCCCGGGATCGCAGTGTTCTGTGCAGTTCGGCACCCACATCACGGGGGCGCCGCCCGGATCTGCTCGTGGCTTGTACCTGATCGTGTCTGACATCGAAGCCGGGCGCGACGAACTTGTCAGCCGGGGAGCCACGGTCAGTGGGGTGTTCCATTCCGGAGCGCCCGGAGCGCAACTCGACCCTGAGGGGACGGGTGATCGGGTCAAGGGGCCGGATCCGGATCACAAGAGCTACAACTCCTTTGCTACGTTCGAAGACCCCGACGGCAACAGTTGGCTGCTCCAAGAGGTGACCGATCGCCTCCCGGGCCGCCTCGATCCGACCACCACCTCGTTCAACTCCGCCGGTGATCTGGCCGCGGCATTGCACCGCGCCGAGTCGGCCCACGCTGAGCACGAGAAGCGGATCGGCCGGCCCGACCCGGACTGGCCCGACTGGTACGCCGAGTTCATGGTGTGCGAACAGAGCGGCCAGGAGGTTCCTGTATGAGCGATTTCGACGTGATCGTGCTGGGCGGTGGTGCGCCCGGCGAGCACTGCGCCGGCGCCATCGCGGCGCGGGGGTTTCGGGTCGCCGTCGTGGAGCGGGAGCTGGTCGGTGGCGAGTGTTCCTACTGGGCGTGTATCCCGTCCAAGTCCCTCTTGCGTCCGGGGGAGGCGGTCCAGGGCGCCCGCGACGTCGGCGCGAGCGCCGAGGTGAACGTGCAGGCGGCGCTGGACTGGCGGGACTACATGGTGTCGCGCTATTCGGATGCGGGACAGGAGAAATGGCTGGCGGATCGGGGCATCGCGCTGGTCCGGGGCGTGGGCCGGCTGGCCGGGCCCGGCGTGGTCGACGTGGACGGCACGCGTCACACGGCGGATCACGTCGTCGTAGCGACGGGCGCGGAAGCTTTCGTGCCACCCATTCCGGGGCTCGACGGCCTGGTCGGCGTGTGGGGCACGCGCGAGGCGACGGCCATGAAGACGGTTCCCAGCCGCCTCATTGTGCTCGGCGGTGGGTCGGCCGGTGTGGAGATCGCGCAGGTGGTACGGCGGCTCGGTGGTCAGGCCGTGCTCGTCGAGGGCGCGGATCGGCTGATCCCACGAGAGCCGGCCCCCCTCGGCGTGGCTCTGACCGAGGCACTGCGGCGGGACGGGATCGAGTTGCACCTCGGAGTCCAGGCCGCGGAGGCCTCGCGCGAGGGCGGCGACTACGTCCTGAGGCTCTCGGACGGGAGTGAGGTGCGGGGAGAGCGACTGCTCGTAGCGACCGGCCGTCACCCTCGCGTCGATGGGATTGGGCTCGAGACGGTCGGTATCGAGGCAAACCCGCACGGCGTCGTGGTGGACGAGTATCTGCGTGCGGGCGACAACATTTGGGCCATTGGGGATGTCAACGGGATCTGGCCCCTGACGCACGTCGGCGAGTACGAGGGAGACGTTGTGGCGGCGAACATCGCCGGAGAGAACCACCCGACAAACTACGAAGCCGTGCCGCGCGTCACCTACACCGATCCGCAGGCGGCCGCCGTCGGTGCCGCGGAGGCACCCTTCAGCAGCACAACGCTCCTGACCGGCGTGTCCAAGACCGCGGCGTACAGCCACCTATACGCCCAGTCGAACGGATTCTTGACCCTGCTCAGCGACGGCGCCCGGTTGACCGGCGCGTACGCCCTCGGACCCGAGGCCGGCGAGTGGCTCCAGCAGGCGACGCTCGCCATACGCGCCAACGTTCCGTTGGAGGTGTTGAGCGACGTCATCCAGCCGTTCCCGAGTTTCTCGACCATCTTCGATTCCGCTTTCAAAACCCTTCGCATGGAGATCGCCAAAATGCCACCGCCTTTGCAACCCATGCAGGCGCAGATGGCACGGCCATGACCGTGGACGACCACAGGAGGTAGCAGATGGCCGAGGTCCCGCCGCCCCAAGAGGAAATCCTGCTCACACACTTCATCGTGTCGGACGACGTCGAGCGCTCTCGGCGCTTCTACACCGAAGTCCTCGGGGGCCGGGTGGCCTTCTCCAGCCCCGGCGGGCCGACCAACGTCGCACTGTCCAATAGTTGGATCGTCATCAATGCCGGCGGAGGCCCGACCGACGACAAGCCGGACGTCACCCTGGAGGCGCCCGGCGACCCGCATCGGGTGAGCAGCTTCGTCAACATCCGGGTCAAGGACATCGAGACGGTGTACTCCGAATGGAGCGCGCGGGGTGCTCAGTTCCTGACGCCCCCCAAGCAGCACCAGTACGAGATCCGTTGCTACATCCGTGATCCCGATGGTCACCTGATCGAAGTGGGGCAGACCACCGACCCGCAGGGGGACTGGGTGCCCGAGCACTGGCCATCGGGTACGCCCGCCGACGAGCGCTCAACGTCCCCAGAGGGAATCGTGCTGGCCCACTTCATCGTGTCGGACGATGTCGAGCGCTCTCGCCGCTTCTACCGCGATGTACTCGGGGGCAGGGATGCGTTCTCCGGACCCGGAGGGCTCGCGTATGTCCAACTCTCGAACAGTTGGATCATCAGCAACGTCGGCGGAGGGCCGACCGACGACAAGCCGGAGGTCACCTTGGAGACGCCCGCCGATCCCAACCGGGTCAGCAGTTTCCTCAATATACGAGTGACGGACATACACGCTGTGTACACCGAATGGAGCGGGCGCGGTGCGGAATTCCTGACGCCACCGAAGCAGCACCCGTACGAAATCCGTTGTTATATCCGCGATCCCGATGGTCACCTGATCGAAGTCGGACAAACGACGGACCCGGGGGGAGATTGGTTCCCCGATCAATGGCCGTCGAGTACGTCGGAGTGAGCTTCCTGACGGGGCGGAGGTCTCCATCATGACCACGGCGATCATCGGCACTGGAGGCATCGGATCGGCCATCGCGCGTCAGCTTGCTGCCGGTGGCGAGACCGTCCAGCTCTCGAGCGCCGACAAGCAGTCAGCGCGAAAGCTGGCCGCGGCAATCGGCGGAACGGCGGTCGTCGCACTCGACAACCGGAGCGCATTGGAGGGAGCCGATGCCGTCGTCCTTGCGCTGCGGTTTTCCGTGTTGAAAGACGTCATCGACGAGATCGCCGACACGCTGGGAGACACGTCTCTCGTCGTTCCGAGCAATCCGGTCGGACTGGATGCACAAGGCAAGGTCGTGCGACTCCTATCGGAAGGGCAATCATCGGGCCAAGTTGTCGCTGGATGGTTGCCGATCGGGACACGCTTTGCGATTGCGTTTGGCACCATGTCGGCCGATCTCTTCGAGTCCTCCAGCCACCGGGCGCCCGAGCCCGCGGTTCAATTCTACGTAGCCGAGGACGGGCACGGGAGCGCCGAAGTCGAGCACTTGATCCGAACGGCGGGCTTTGAGCCGATGAGGATCGGCGGGGTCGAACAGTCGAGCCGACTCGAGGTCGGCGGCGATCTTCACGATCTTGTCGTCGGCTCCGCAGAGGCGCGATGCCTCGTCGTGGGGGCCTGATTGCCTTGCGGACGTGACCGGGGCCCAGCAAACGAGACCGAATCAGAAGTGATGTCATGAACAGTCGCCTTCCCGATCCACGCCTGAACCTGATCTACCGCTTGGAAGCGACCGTCGGCGACCCCCAGGACGTCGGCGAGATTTCTGCCGGCCACCGGCGGATTGTTCCATTGACCGGCGGGACCTTCAGCGGGCCTGAGCTGCGCGGGACGCTGCTTCCGGGAGCCAGCGCCGATTGGCAGATCATTCTTCCAGATGGCACTGCGCTCGGCGACGTCCGCTACACACTGGAGACCGAACGCGGAGATCTTCTCTACGTTCAATCAAGAGGTGTGCGCCACGGAAGCACGTTGGTCCTCGAGCGTCTCGGACGCGGGGAAGACGTCGACGCAGATGAATACACCTTCCGCACTTCAGTCAAGATCGAGACCGGGACCGACAGCCTCGATTGGCTCAACAAAGGCATATTCATCAGTGTCGGAGGTCGGCAGCCCGGAGGTGTGATTTACGAGGTGTATCTCGTCAGATGAGCCGTTCGTCCGACTCCGGAGAGCTATCGGCGACACCTCGCGTAGGCGCTTCTAACGCCCCGCGCAAAGTCGTTATCGTCACCGGAGCCTCCCAAGGCATCGGCGCGGGCGTTGCAGAAGGCTTCCGTGGCACCGGATATGCGGTCGTGGGCACGTCGCGCTCGATCAGCCCCTCCGACACGTCGGACTTCCTCACGGTGAGAGGTGACATTGCCGAGGCCGAGACCGCACAGATGATCGTGGAACGGGCGGTCAATCGCTTTGGGCGGATCGACAGCCTGATCAACAACGCGGGGATTTTCATCAGCAAGCCATTCACCGACTACACACTCAAGGACTATCTGGCGATTACCTCCGTGAACCTGACTGGGTTCTTCCATATGACCCAGGGCGTCATCCGGCAGATGCTCACTCAGGGTACCGGTGGTCACATAGTCAACATCACGACGAGTCTTGTCGACCACGCGGAGAGCGAGAACCCATCGGCTCTTGTATCGCTTACCAAGGGTGGACTGGCGGCCGTGACGCGCTCACTGGCTATCGAGTACGCGTCGCGCGGTGTGCGGTTCAATGCAGTCGCACTCGGAGTTATAGAGAACCCCGTCGACGACCCGGCGTCGTATGAGGGCCTGGCACAGCTCCATCCGCTGGGCCGAGTTGGCCAAATTAGCGACGTTGTCGAGGGAATCCTCTATCTCGAGCAAGCCTCATTCGTCACGGGAGTTGTCCTGCACATCGACGGTGGTCAGTCCGCGGGGAACTGATTCGCCAACTGACTGGCCTTGCAACCAACCGCGACTTACGCCACGACCTGCGGGTACCGAGAACGTTCCCGACCACCCAACTGTCCCGATTCTGCTGCGTGGAGGGTACCCCCCTGGTGCGGTTGGGCGCGGCAACTGTCGCGAGCACGAATCCGAGTCCTCATCGTTGATCGCGAAGCAAAACAAACCCTTTGGACGCTCTTTCAAACCCACCTCTGACCAGGGGTGATGTTGTGATATCCACAACATGGGGTGGACCTTATGGGACGGCTTTCAAACCCTACCGAGACGCTCGAATCTCTGTCTGACCAGGGAGGACGTGATACTCCCCCACTCAGACGAACGACCTCGAAGGCCGCGAAGTGCTCCTCCAATCCGCACGAAACGGACGATCTGGAAGAAAAGGGACAGCTTTCAAACCCTGTGCAGCGGCGGCTGTCTCCGAGTGTCATCGATGAACTTACGCACCTCTACGAGGAGGGGGCGTCGATCGACGCGCTCGGACGGCGGTACGGCGTCCACCGGACCACGATCATCGCTCAACTCGATCGGCGAGGCCTTCCCCGCCGCCACGTCACCCGGAAAATGACCGACTCATTGGTCGTCCGAGCCGCCGAACGGTACCCCGAGGGGCTGTCGGTCGCCGATGTCGCTGGCGAGTTCGGCGTCCACGCACGAACGCTCGCCCGAGAGTTCCGGAGGGCTGGGACTCCCATCCGAGCACGGCGAGGATGGAATCGCTGAGATCCCCCTGAACCCACCGTCGCATTCGTCCGGCATCACCGTCGACACTGTGCACTGAAGTTCTGAATAGATCGCGAGCGGGAGGGCGCGAAGTCGTTGGGAGACAATCGTTCGAACTGATTGCGATGAAAGGGCCCGTTGGTGCTGAGTTGGAGAGGAACAGCAGCAAGAACTCCACTGCTAGCGACCACTGAATCTCCCCTCGTTTACCACTGAATGTCTTATCTGATTGCCGCAAAGTGGTTTTGCATCAGATTAGGCGCTGCGGGTGGTGGAGCCCTCCGTCCTGAGCTTTCAGCGAGGTGGGGCCTCCCGTGCCGGCTGATTCCTAGGACCTCATCGATCGACATCGAATGGTCGCGACAATCCCCGAACTTGCACGGACCAAATATTCGGTCCACACTTTGCGCGTGAACGAACGTGACGAGGAGTACGGCGCAGGGTTGGCCGAGCTCATGAATCCTGAGGTGGCGAGGAGCCCGCAACCCATCTATGCGATGTTGCAGGCGTCCTCGCCGGTGTTCCGTCTTGACGGTGTCGGTGTGATTGTGAGTTCCCGCGCCGGTGTGGACGATCTCCTGCGTGATCCCGAGCTCTTCTCCTCTGGGGTGTCGGCGCACGACCTCAAGACGAAACGCCCGTTGATTCCATTACAGATCGATCCCCCGGCCCACCGAAAGTATCGGCGAATACTCGATCGTTACTTCGCCCCGCAACGAATGAAACTGCTGGAGGATTCGACGACCCGACTGGTCAACGATTTGATCGATCAGTTCATTGACGACGACGAGATCGATTTCTCACAGCAATTTTCCACACCATTTCCCTCGCGAGTGTTCCTCTCGATCTTCGGGCTCCCGATAGAGGAGCTTCCTCGGTTCTTAAAGATGAAGGATGGTGCGATCCGTCCCGACCAAGTCGTCGGTCACGAGTTCGGGCATCCGGAAACCGAGGCCTATCAGAAACAGACCGCGGATTCGATTTACGACTACTTCGAGAAGGCGGTTGAGGAACGGCGACAGGGGGAGCGGCGGGAAGATCTCCTTAGCCACTTTCTGAATGTCGAGAAGGGGGGGGACCGGCTGAGCAACGAGGAGATCCTCGACATGTGCTTCCTCTTCCTCATCGCCGGTCTCGACACTGTGACCGCGTCGTTGGACTGCTTTTTCGGCTACCTTGCCGAGCATCCGGACGCCCGCCACATGATCGTCAATGAGCCCGGACGTGTCCCTGCGATGGTCGAGGAGATGCTGCGTTGGGAGACGCCGGTCATGGGATGCGCCCGGGTCGCCACTCGTGCCACACAGATCGGAGGCTTCGCAATTGGCCAGGGAGAGCAGGTTATGGGGCTTCTGGGCGCGGCGAACGTCGATGAGGGGGAGTTCTCGGAGCCCGAGGTCCTCGTCTGGGATCGGGAGGCCAACCGGCACCTGGCATTCGGCGGCGGGATCCACCGATGCCTGGGTTCACACCTCGCGCGCCTTGAGCTCCGGGTGGCACTGCGCGAGTGGCACCGCCGCATCCCGGACTATCGCATCATGCCCGGGGTGGAGTTGATGTACACCCCGGGCATCCGTACCCTTGAGACCTTTCCGATGCTGCTGGGTGCCGTTAGCTGATTCGCAGAACGCCGTACCGGCCCAGCGGTCGAGAGCGACCACGTCCTTGACCGGCCGCCGGGGTGCGGGCCCGAACCGCGTTCCTCGCCGGAGGCGGGCGACAGGCAGCAGGCAGGCTTGCACCGCAGTCTCGGGGATGCCGAGCAAAGACCCGACGTCTCCTTCTCGAAGAAGGTGCATGGTAGTCACGCATGTCCCGTAGCCCTTTTCGTGGAGGGCCAACTGGAAGTTCCAAACAGACGGGTAGATCGACCCGTACAGGGTTGCCCGCTGGAACGAGCCGTCGCCCTCCCCGAAGCTCGGGAGATAGGGCTCGTAGCCTGGGATTACATGGAGCGGCACCTGGGCGAGGTGTTCCACCAACCATTCGGTCGAGATCATCACCCGGCCGAACTCGTCGTCGTCCAAAGACTCGCTGATCATCTGTCCGCCCACCATCGACAGGTAGGCAGCCCGGTGGAGGTCGGCGATTGACTGCCTCAGTCCGGCGTCCGCCACGACCACCCAGCGCCAGGTCTGCTGATTGGATCCGTTGGCGGCCTGGAGCCCGATGCGAGGGCAGTCCCGGACCTCTGCGTAGTCCACGTGAGCGTTGAGGTCGAGCGATCGGCGGGCCGATCGCGTCGTCGTCAGCAGATGTTCGGTGTCCACCTGGTTCAGCTCGCCGGAATCACCGGGGCGAGGCTGCGGACGTGGTCATCACCGCCACTGTACCGGCGGCCCAAAAGGGGAACAAATGTTAGGTTTCATTGATGCAGTCATCGCCCGGCGCGCGTCTGGACCAGTTTCGGCTGGTGGCGTCGGCCATCGCCGGCCAGACCATAGAGGTCACCCTGGCGGATCCGGGGAAACGATCGTGGTGCGACGGGTCGACGGTGTTTCTCGAACCCGGCGCGAGTCCGGCGGAGTGGATCCGGATGCTCGCCGTGCAGGCATCACTTGTCTGCTCCGGCAGCCTCGAGCCTGCGATCCTCGCTCAGCTGGTGCATCGTCCTGCGTTGGCTCGGCGCTACCTCGCGGTCGAGGGCCACCGTTCGTTGCAGGCCAACGAACACGTGCTGCCGCCCTACATTTCCTCCCTCATTGACGCGGACCGGGTTGGTTCAGTTGCCACTGCCGCCGATTCCCTGCGGGTAGCGAGAGGCCGTCTCGGGATCGGTGAACCCCCGTCCGTCTTCGGGATCATTGACGCGCGCCGGACCCTGGCAGCCGGGCGCGATGCCGCTCCGCTCGGACAGCCCGGGCGGGCCGAGGGCGATCTCGCCGAACTGGAAGAGGAAGAGGACGGAGAGGAGAGCGGTGGTGACCTGCTCGTGAGTCCCGTCGGAGGAGGTGGAGCCGTTGGGCGACTGCTGCAAAAGATGTTCAGACCCACTCGGCAGCGTGGCGGTGGCGGACCACCACCAAGCGCCGACGCACCGACGCACCGAACTTCCATCCACTCGGGGGGCAACACGGATGTCGTGGTCCCCGCCGCCTCGATCGGTGTGGTCGAGGCAATGCCGACCATCGATCCGGCGTCAGCGGGCACGGCCTACCCCGAATGGGACGTCACCCGTGGCCGCTACCGTCCGGCGTGGTGCACCGTCGTTGAGGAAGACGCTCGGGTCGACAAGGTAGCGACCATGGAGATGCCCAATGTCCTGGGCCTGCGTCGCTCACTGGCTCGCCTCGGCATGGGACTCACCCGTTGCCGCCGGCAGGTGCAAGGCGACGACATCGACCTCGACGCTGCGGTCGAGGCTCACGTTGACCATCTGGCCGGCATGTCGCACGGCGATGACGGCTACCTGCAAACTCGCCGCCGCCGGCGCGATCTCAGTATCCTTATCCTCCTTGACGTCTCCGGCTCAGCGAGCGAGCGAGGTGTCGCCGGCATGCCGGTCCACGAGCACCAGAGGGCCGCGGCAATCTCCCTGGCAACCGCCCTGAACGATCTTGGCGATCGCGTGGCGCTCTACGGGTTCAACTCCCGCGGTCGCAAGGCGGTGCAGCTGTTTCGGGTGAAGGGATTCGACGACCGCCTCGACGTCCAGGCCACCAGGCGACTGGCCAGCCTTGAACCCGCCGCGTACACGCGCCTTGGTGCCGCCATCCGGCACGGCACGACCATCTTGGAGCAGCGGAGCGGCACGCCGAGACGCCTGCTCGTGGTGCTCTCCGACGGGTTTGCTTATGACCATGGCTACGAGAACCGATACGGAGAGGCGGACGCGCGGCGCTCGTTGACCGAAGCACGACGGCGGGGCATCGGCTGTGTATGCCTGAGCATTGGAACGGGGGCTGAGCCTGCAGCCCTCCGACGGGTCTTCGGATCCGCGGCGCACGCCATGGTACCGAGCAGCGGATTGTTGCCCAGCGTGATCGCCCCACTCTTCCGATCGGCCCTCCGGTCGGCAGAACGCCAGCAACGCACGTTCGAACGACAGGCCCGCACCAGGGAACGACGTCAGTTCGCCGAGAAGATGCAGTGACGGAAACAAACCGCCCGTTCTATATCCCGGTCGGAGATGAGGAGCTGGTTTTCAAGGCGGCATACGGACAACAACTGTCGGTCATGCTCAAGGGGCCGACCGGGTGTGGCAAGACCCGCTTTGTGCAGGCCATGGCCCACGAGCTGGGCCGGACGCTCATCACGGTGTCGTGCCACGACGACCTCACCACGGCCGACCTGGTCGGCCGCTTTCTTCTGGAGGGCGGCGAGACCCGTTGGGTCGACGGCCCTTTGACCCGAGCCGTGCGGGAGGGGGCGATCTGCTACCTCGACGAAGTAGTCGAGGCTCGGCAGGACACCACGGTTGTCCTCCACCCGTTGGCTGACCATCGGCGGCAACTCCCAGTGGAACGGCTCGGGATCGTGCTGGAAGCGGCGCCCGGTTTCTGTCTCGTGGTGTCCTACAACCCCGGATACCAGAGCGTGCTGAAAGACCTGAAGGATTCCACCCGCCAGCGCATGGTCGCCATCGAATTCGACTTCCCGCCGGCTGACGTGGAAGAGAAGATCGTCGCCCATGAGGCGGGCGTCGACGGAGATCTGGCCGCGCAACTGGTGCGATTGGCGCACGCCATCCGGCGTCTGGAGACCACGGGCCTCAGGGAGGTGGCCTCGACCAGGGTGCTGATTGCCGCCGCTCTGCTCCATCGTGACGGTGTCCCGCTGACTGCCGCGGCGCAGGGCGCCATCGCCGGGTCGCTCACCGATGACCCGTCGGTCCGCGCCGGCCTGGTCCAATTGATCTCGACCTACCTCGGATCAGGAAGTTGAAAACGGCAGCCGCGTAGTACCATCCGGAACAACTATTAGGTTCAAGGAGGATCGTGGCCTACGAAAGCGCTGCCGCGCCGATCAAACTCGGCTACCTGTTCGACTTCGTACTGCCAGAGGGCTTTCCCCAACAGATGCGGGCAGATCTGACCCAGACCTTCGAGCTCGTGTTCGAGGAGGGGTTCGAGCAGGGTGTCATCGACCGACCGGTCGAGGTCGTGTTCCGGGAGGTCGAAGGCCTGCCCAAAGGGTCCGTCAAGGCGGTGATTGACGCCTACGGCGAGCTTGTCGACGAAGGCTGTCTCGCCGTGTTCGGACCGGCCATCACCGATAACTGTGTCCCGACGAAGGAGGCGATTGAGCAGCAATTCCACGTCCCGGCCATCAGCGTGACCGGAACCGATGACTGGCCGGGTGAATGGACCTTCTCCCTCTCCATGGGTTCCATGACCGACGAGCCGGTGTTCTGGGCCCATCTCATTGCCGGGCGCGGCCTGGACAACATCGGCGTCCTCGTCGAGCAATCGCTCGTCGGTGAGACCTACATCACGTCGTTTCGCGCCGCGTGTCGTGAGAAGGGCATCACCATCGCGGCGGAGGAACCCATCGCTCAGACCGCCCAGGACATCAGCGGGGCGGTCCGCAAACTCCACGGTGCCGGGGTCGGAGCGCTGGTGCACTGCGGGTTCGGGTTCGGCATGGTCCTGATCAATCCGGTACTCGAGGAACTGGATTGGGACCCGCCCCGGTTCATGGGGACGTCGTTCCAGAACGCCTGGATCAATCCCATTGTCTGGAAGGCCGTGGTCGGGTGGATTGGCGTGGACCAGTACGACGCCGACAACGAGGTCGGCCAGCAATTTCTCGACCGTTATGCCGCTCGATACGGGTGGCGCCCCGAGTACTGCGTCCCGGTGGTCAATCGCGACCTCGCGACGGTCCTGCTCCACGCGTTCGCCGATGCCCGGCCTCTTTCCCCGCGTGGGGTCAAGGATGCACTGGAACGGATACGACTCCTCCCTGCGGCATCGGGATCCCCAGGGACCCGTATCTCGTTTGGCAAGTGGTCGCACCGGGGCTGGATGGGTGCCGGGTACCTTGTGGCTCGCCGGCTCGATGCCGATGGCACCACGGCCCACCTCGTCGAACGCTTTGGGCAGGGCTGAGTGCAATGACGACACAGGTGTCCCCGCCGGCCGCTCCTCCCGACGAGTCTCAGAGCTCCGCGGGGGCGAAGGTCGGCTGGGTCATCGCCTTGGCGGCCCTCATTGCCGGGATCGTCATCGTCGCCCGGCATGCTCAACACGGCGCGGTCACCGCACGGATCAGAAATCCTGGCGTGACGGGTGCTCCCCGGCCGGAACGCCCACTCTGGGGATTCACTCATTGGATCGTTCTCTTCGAGGTCAGCACCGTGGTCATGATGGTGCTGCTCGTCGTCGCCTTTGTCCTGGCCTGGCGCCGCTACCCTCGCCATCCGGTCCTGCTCATGGTGCTCGTGACCACCCTGCTCGTGTGGCAGGACCCGATCATGAACTGGGCGCCCTACGCGGTGTACAACCCTCAGCTCTGGCACTGGCCGGCGTCATGGGGATTGGAGTCACTCTCGCCGACCGTCGAGCCGTTCCTCGTGGTCGGATACGCGACGTTCTACATGGCACCGTTCTTCCCTGCCGTGTGGCTCTTGCGCCGCATGCAGGCACGCCGTCCGGTGGAGTCTTTCGTATGGCGCCATCCGCTTGTCAGCCTTTCGCTGCTGATCTTCCCGATCGGCTTCGTCTTCGACACCATGCTGGAGACGTTCCTCATTCGCTCCCAGTTGTACATCTACTCCCAGGTGGCCCCGTTCGGATCCATCTGGGCGGGCAAGTGGTACCAGTTCCCGCTGATCTGGGAAGCGTCGCTGGTCACGCTGGTGATGATCCCGGCCGGCGTGCTGATGTACCGCGATGACACCGGCCGCAGCCAGGCCGAGAAGCTCGCCCTGCGGATCCGTGCCTTCCGCACCCGCCCGGCACTGGGGACATTCGTCGTGATGTTCCTCATCATCAATGTGGCCTACGCGTTTTACGGCGCCGGCTACGTCCTGATGAAGGACACGAAGGTTGCGACGTCGGTCGCCTGTCCCTGGCCCTTCCCCGAGGCGAAGGTGTACGACCCGGATGGTTTCTACGAGCAGAACGGCCAACCGGGTCCGTACTCGGCCGGCATCTGGTCGGGTTGGGAGAGCGGCCAACCCAACGGGAGACCACACGTCACCCCGCCGGCCCACGGCGGACGATGCGACAATGGCTGAGTCCCGCAGCGTCGTCGTCACCGGGGCCTCCCGAGGACTCGGCCTGGCCACGGCCGCACATCTCTACCGCTCGGGCTGGACCGTGCTGGCCGCCATGCGCTCTCCGGAAGTGGGGCTGGAGCGCCTGAGGGCATGCACGGGCGCCCGGGACGACGACCGACGACTCATCGGCATCCGACTCGACCTCATGGACCCAGATTCGATCGCTTCGGCCGCGGACGCCATCCAGGGTTCGGTGGGAGCGCCGAACGGCCTGCTTCACAACGCGGGCATCGCCGGCGTCGGCTGCCTCGAGGAAATGCCGATCGAGGTGTGGGAACAGATCTTCTCCACCAACTTCTTCGGGCCGGTACGGCTCACCAAGAGGCTTCTGCCCGCCATGCGGGCATCGGGGCGCGGCCGGATCGTCGTGGTCTCGAGCCAGGGTGCGATCCGGGGCATGCCGGCCATCGGTGCCTACTCCGCCGCAAAAGGCGCCCTTGAGCGGTGGGCTGAGTCTCTGTCGCAGGAGATTGCCCCGTTCGGGCTCGGGGTGTCAGTCCTGGTGGCCGGCACATTCAAGACCGACATCCTCGAACTGACACCGACCTATGCCGATAGGGAGGGTCCCTACGCCCGGCATCACGCGGGCCTGGAGACGCTTTGGCGCCCGATTCCTGAAATTCGCCTCGCCGCCGGAGCGGTTCGGACCGGCGGTGGCCCATGCACTCGACGACACGCGTCCGTTCTCCCGGCGAGCCGTCGGCGCCGATTCCCGCCTCCTGATGATCGGTAACCGGCTGCTGCCGGCCAGCCTGTTGCAGTACATCACCTGCTGGGCCATCGGCATTCCCCGCGGCCGGATCGCTCCGTGACGATGCCACTCCGAATAGCCTTCAACTGCACAGTGATCAACGAAAGGATGCCAGTGGCTGATACTCCGCGATCGATTTTGAATCGCGGATGCTCATCGACGGAAAGCTGGTCGAAGGTCAGGCCGGTACATTTGCCAATCGGAACCCGGCGACCGAGGAAATGCTCGGGCAGGTCTCCGATGCGTCGACCGCCGACATGCATCGGGCCATCGACGCGGCCAGGCGAGCCTTCGACGAGACCGATTGGTCGACCAACCGGAGCCTTCCGCCAGCAGTGCCTCCGTCAACTGCAGCAGCGCACTGGAGACCGAGCAGGAGCTGTTGCGGGAGGAACTCATCCGCGAAGTCGGGTGTCCCCGCATGGTCACTCACGGCCCGCAGCTCGATGCGCCACTGTCCGACGCCCTGACCTATCCGGCCGAGCTCATCGATACCTACCCTTGGGAAGTTGAACTCGGAGACGCCATGGTCCAGCTCACCGGGACGCTGACCACGAGAAAGGTCTGGAGAGAGCCTGTCGGGGTCGTGGGTGCGATCGTTCCGTGGAATTACCCGGTTGAGGTCACCCTCCACAAGCTCGGGCAGGCGCTCGCAACGGGAAACACGGTCGTGCTCAAGCCAGCCCCGGACACGCCGTTCAATTCCACGCGCATCGGCCGGCTGATCGCCGAACAGACCGACATCCCGCCGGGCGTGGTCAATGTGGTCCCCGCATCCGACCACTTCGTCGGTGAGGAGTTGACGCTCTCGCCCAAGGTTGACCTCATCTCCTTCACCGGGTCGACCACGGTCGGGATGCGGATCATGGAGAAAGGCGCCGCCACAATGAAGAGGCTCTTCCTCGAGCTCGGCGGCAAGTCGGCGGCGATCATCCTCGACGATGCCGACCTGGCCGCTGCCAGCATGATCGGATTCGGCGTCTGCATGCATGCGGGGCAGGGATGCGCGACGCCAACCCGCATGCTCCTGCCGCGATCCCGCTACGACGAGGGCCTCGAGTTTCTCAAGGGCATATTCGAGTCCGTTGGCGTCGGTGATCCACAACTCCCCGAGACTCTCTGTGGGCCGGTCATCTCGGCCAAGCAACGCTCCCGGATCGTCGGCTACATCGAGAAAGGGATTGCCGAAGGCGCCAATCTTCTCGTTGGCGGACCAGACACACCCGACGGACTCGACAAGGCTTCTATGTCACGCCGGCATTATTTACCGATGTGGACAACAGCATGACCATCGCGCGAGGAGGAGATCTTCGGCCCGGTCCTGGTCGTCATCCCCTATAGCGATGACGAGGACGCCATTAAGATTGCCAACGACAGCCGGTACGGCCTGGCTGGTTACGTGCTGTCCGACTCGCTCGACCGGTCAGTCGCCGTGGCCCGTCGCCTCCGGGCCGGAAGCGTCGGCCTCAATGGCGGTGCCCCCTATGGTGCCGACATCCCTTTCGGGGGCTACAAGGCGAGCGGCGTCGGGCGGCAGAACGGATTCGCCGGATTCGATCAGTACCTCGAGGTCAAGTCGGTCGCCTGGCCGGCCGACTGACGGCCCGGACACCAGGACGGTTCATCGCACCTCGCAGTGTCGTCTCTCGGGCCAAGGTCAACGCACCACGAGTGTCCGAGTTGACGGACGATGTTGTCGGGCATCCAGAGCAACTCGAACAGGGACCACGCCCGGAGGTCTGCCGATGGGCCTTCTAGCTGAAGGGCGCCGGACCGAAGTCCCTGTGACAGCAGTGATTTCAGTTCTTTGAGGCGAGCGGAGAACGATGAGCCGAGATTCGTGGTCTCCGGAGGCGATTCGCGGATCCAGGCCAACTGAATATTGTACTCGTCGCTGAACCGGACGACGGCGTTGATGTTGATCCACATGAGAGCGTCGAGCTTCTCGACTGCGGTCCCCTCCGATCGCAGCACGCTCGACCACCCAGATCGCGCCTTCACCATGAAGGATCTCATGATGAAGGCAAGGAGCTCGTCCTTCGACCCGATCAACCGGTAGACACTCCCCACACTGAGGCCGGACGCCGCCGCGATGTCGCGCACCGTGGTGGCCTCGTAGCCCCGTCGGCCGAACTCCGAACGGGCCACTGATCGGAGGAGTGGAAGCCGATCATCCTCGTCTTCGTTCTGCTCTTCCCACGACTCGATGGTGCGCGTCGCCGCCGTAAACGGGCCCGAACGATCCAACGCGGCATCGGAAGGCGGATCCGTGGCGATCCCGTGCAGGATCACCCCGCACCGCAAGGCAGCGACCTGATCGGAGCCCTGCCCTTCGCGGAACACGCCCAGACTGACGTGGAGCAGCACCTGGCAGAGCCGGTCGGCCAGGGCCTCGAGATCGACACCCTCGCGAAGGTCGCCGCAGCTGAAGCCCTCGCGGAGCGTCGCCAGCATTGCCCGTTCGATGCCCACTGAAGACCGCCGCGAGACGCGCACGAGATCGTCGCCTGCACTCAAAGGCGGTTCGTAGAGGGTCAACAGGAGCGCCGCCCGATGCTGGATCGCACAGTCGGCGATGGCCGTGCCCAAAGCGACGACCTGCCCGGGTACCGGTTCCGCATCGCCTCGATCAAGCGCCTCCATCGCGTCACTGGCGACGCCGTCCAGATCGGCTTGGTACCGCTCGACGAGTTCGACAATGAGTGCTTCCTTCGAGTCGAAGTGGTGATACAGGCTCCCGGGTTGAATGCTGCATGCATCGGCAATGTCCTTCAACGACGTGCGCAGGCCGGAGGTGGCGAACAGCGCTGCTGCCGTGTCCAAGATTTCCGTTCTACGCGTCCGGTTGATCGACACGATTCACTCCCCACGCATCGCATTGACGAAGACCGTATTGATAATCGCCGCATGCTAGCCGTGGGCAGAAAATCGGACTGCTATCCGGACTCTCCCTCGCCGGCCTCTATCGGGCGGATGCGTCGAAGTCGTTGGAGTTCACGCCAGGCAAGTGGCTCTTTGGGCGGAACCTTTTTCGCGACTTGCCGACCCACGGACCGTGACCCTCATTTCCTGAAACGCGTGGCCTGATAGGAGCTTGTTCTCAACGTCGAGTGGCCCATGATTTCTGCCCGCTGTTTTCACACCCGAACACCCAGAAGGGGCTTGACAACCAATAGGAGCGTCGCGTAGAGCCTGATTAACCTGCACCACTACGGCCTGCGACTTCATGCCCTTCCGCAGTCGACGCCAGAGCGAGGTCATCATCGCCATTCGAGGAGACTTCGCGGCGTGGTCTGGATGTCAGCCACAATGGGACAACCGACCGGAGGACGCGGGCCACACTTAAGAACCACCGTAGGTAGCTCGCGGTGATTGGGCGGGGTTTCGGCCCCGCCTAATCGCGCCAGGCCGGCCTCTCCCTGATCCGATCAGTACTTCAGGTAGCCCCGGAAGCCGAACACATACTCCTGGCTGTTCACGCCCCCGCCGTGGTGCCCGACGTAGAGAAATAGAGGTCCACCGTCGGACTCCACACCCTTGTTGGGGTCCTGCGCGACGACGGGCTGTCCCTTGATGAAACCCGCCAGGACCACGAAGGGCCCATTTGGCATCTTCACTCCCCCGTAGATCCAGTCCCCGAAGGTGTTTTCAAAGAGCATCTCTCGGGAGTACCCGGGCGGCAGTGCCGGTTTCGTTATCCGACTGTTGGCAAAGCGTGCCTCTGTGTGGGCACAGTTGCGGCGGGCGGGGTCACACCAGCCCACACCAACCTTCCCCGCGATGGGAGTGGTGCCAGCGTTGCCATTGCCCGCGTTTGCCGCGCACCCGGCAAGGTCAGAACTCCATACCGCCGCCCCGCATCCAAGTCCCGGCGCCCCGTAGGCGTCGACGTGGGCGTGGAACTTGATCGTCGTCGCGGCGCCGGCCGCCCCGGCGGTCGAGAGAAACCCGGTCAGCACCACGGCCAGGGCCATCAGTACTCGTCGCGTGATTCGCATTCGCATCCGGCATGCTCTCATACGTTCGAGCGTGGAGCCGGTCACCCGCGCCATAGGCTCTCCCCATGTGCGGTCGCTTCGCCCTCTACACCGAACCCGCCAAGGTCGCCCGGTTCCTTCAGGCCACCAACCAGGCCGACGAGACCTGGCAGCCCTCGTTCAATATCCCGCCCACCGAGCGCATCGTGGGCGCCCGGAAGCGCGTTGACGACAACGGCGATGTGGTCCCGCCAGATCCGGGCCACGGTGTCCTTGCCGATGCCCTGGTATTCGCCCAAGGTGCGCGTCGACCATTGCGTTGGGTGCTCAGGCACGAATTGCTGGTGAATGGGGACCTCATCTCTACAAGATGTACCCAGTGACGTCGAAGTAAGCCTCGGCATGGGGGACCGGTCCCCCACCGGACCACACCAATGACAGCTTGCCGGCGTTGGACCCGCCGGTCCCGAGTCCCACGGTCACCGCGTTGGAGATGGCGAAGCACCCGGCCCCCGCGTTGATGTTCGCCGTGGCTGGTGTCGCTTCTCCGGCCGGGAAGAGGGTGGCGAACCCAACGCCATTGAGTAGCGCCCCACTCACTCCCGAGATGGCCAGGTTCCCCACCACACCCACGGCGGCCGCCGGGATGCCATGCGTGCCGGCGATGGCCGACGAGGTGTGGACCGTGCTGCCCGGCACGAGTGGTCCGGTGATCCCTCCGGTGCCATCTGCGGTGTTGATGACCCGCACCGGAGGGATGGGGAAGGTGCCGTTGGTGAGACCCACCCACTCACTGGTCGTCCCATCGCCCACGTAGCAGTAGAAAATCGCTCCGTCGGTGTCAACATAGACCTCGCCGGCGAAATGTCCTGTGCCCGTCGGGGACCCGGTGGTAGCTGCTAATCCAAGCCGGAGCGGCGCGCCATCGAAGCCACCTTCGAAGAACCCACCAATGCCCGCATCTGAAGAGCCCCACACACCGAACCCTCCGTCACTGCTGTCATGTCCATGGACACCAGCGTTAAGATTGTTGTTGTACGTCAATCCTGCCACTCCGGACCCGCTTATGGACACCCCGGCCACGCCAGTTCCATCGGTAGATTCCCCCGACACCCCGGCATGACCCTCGAAAGCCAGACTGCCGGTCGACGATCCGGCTACACCGTGGACACCCGACCCGAAGCCCGACAATCCCTCTACGCCGGGGCTATTTGTCCCGTTGGTGTCGCCGACCACGGCGCTGCCCGGGGTCGGCGCGATCCCGCTGATGGGGGTTACCTCGCCGTAGAGCGCGTGCCCGCCGGCGCCGTCGTTCCGGGCCTGAAAGGTCACGGCGCCCGCCGTCGTGACGGCGTTCAGAGTCGTTTCGTCCGACCCGGCAAAATTGTCCGTCCCGAACATCATGGTTCCGGTTGTGGCGGCGGCTGGCTCGGCGCTGACAATGGCCGAGCCGAGGGCCACCCCGACCCCGCCGGCCGCCGCCGCGCCGAGGACCTTGAAGGCACCACGGCGCGAAACTACTTGGGACACTGCGAGCTCCTCATGGGCTGGCTCGACCGCGGTGGATGGCACGCCACCGGCACCCTTGTCGCGGCCGGCCGGACCGTCATCGGACCGATCCCGGGCCTCGAGTTCCCCCAGGCGGGCTTCGAGCCGGGCGTTCTCCGCCTTCATCTGTCCGATCGCGCGCGCCATCCCTTCGAGCGTGATGTCGCCCTCCGTTACCTCGTGGTCGGGCATTGCTTGCCTCCCATATTCAGGGAACGCACATTTGTCCACGACCACGCTGCTGCGGCCACCTGGACGCCCCGATCAGTTGTGTCGGGTGCAGACGATATCCCCATTGCAACCTGCGTGGCCTGCGAATCGTTAGGACTGTCCCAGCAGACGATACGGATTCGTTGCGCGCAGGGAGTAGCTACCCTCACCCCATAACCATCTATGCCATCTACGACGGCTCCGACCCGCGGGGCAGGGTCGGCAAGGTGGCGCCGGGCATCTTCGCCCAGGAGGGCCGGTGTTACGCGTTCGTGTACGAGAACGTTGCCGGTCAAGCCGGGCACTGCCTCAAGCCGGTGGCGTGGCGGGGACGGTGGAAGTTCCGCACGGGATGGACGCCGGTGCGGTCGTGTGAGCGGCATGCCGACGAGCTGCCGTGGGCGAGGCGAATCACCGTGTCCGCCTAAGCCCCACAAATCGTCCCCCTGGCACCTACCTACTCGGATTTTGGACAGAACGGGCAGTGAATGTCTGTGCATGCGACTCGCTGGACCATCGGGACCACCTGGCCCGCCTCTTGGACCCCCACATATTCGATCTGGGCGGGAGCGCCGCAGACCGGGCATCGTCCCGGAACCTCATAAGGAGTCACCCCGACAACGAATCCCGGCACGGCCCAATCTGGGGCGTACGGTCGCCCTGACAAATAAGAGCCCCCGCGACTGCGCCAAGCAGTCGGGGGGGCATGGGCCGACACCCGGGGTCCGGGGATGGCGACTTTAGGCACCGTAGTACGGCTCAGGTGTTAGCCCGACCCGCAGCTGGCATACCTGCTGTCCCCTACGATCCAACTGTGGATCCTTGGGAGCCGCCGGAAACCGCCACCGACGTGTGTGGGAACGGTGAGGTCAACATCAGGAGCGTGATGGAGACTGTGGGAAAGCAGGAATGCGCCCATTCCGCTTGCCGGTAGAATGAGCCTCGCTGGACTGATGGGACTGGGTTAGGTCCTCCTCTCGCTCCAATGCCCCGGGTTCCGTCCCCTTCCCTCTGGGGTCGGCTCCCTCTTCCGTAACCACTGTTCCGCGGCTGCGGCCAGTTGCAACTTCGCAAGGTGGCCCGTCGCTCGCTTTCCGTCGGTCGGCGACCCCAGAGGGAGATCAGTACTTCAAGTACCCGCGAAAGCCGAAGACATATCCGTTGTTCGGGGAGCCGGCCTTAACTACTCCATTGGCTCCAACGTACAGATACAGAGGACCATCCGTCTGGGCCACGGCACCCTCATTGGCGTTGCCTGGTTGGATCTGGTGACCACCATATTGGCCGCCGAGAATTACAAACGGGCCATTCGGCATCTTGACGGCCCCGTACAAAATCGCCTTGGTACCGGAGTAGTGGTATAGGTCCATCAGGCGCGTAAAGCCGGCGGGAACCGTTGACCTCTTAATTGATGGATAGCAAGCTTGCAATTCGTTCACTTCACACCAACTGACAGTTACGTCACCGTTGAAGTCTCCGGCCACCCCGTCATTGCCGTTCTCGGCCCAGCCATAACATTTTCCGGATGGAGAATTCCAAATGTATACGCCGCAGTTACCGTTACTTCCTGCACTTGTCGCGGTGACGTGGGCGTGGAATTTCAGCCCGGTTGCTGCGGATGCGACGGTGGATATAAGAGACACACCAACAACCGCGATCAGCAAGCCGAGTACCGGGACCATCAATCGTCTTGTTCCGACGGCTGGGCGCACGCGGTTTTTGACCTCCAGTTTTCGCAGGTCCGGCACGGTAACACACACGAGGTCTCGATTTGCCGCGGTCCGGTAGTCTCCAAGCGCTCTCTAGCTCACGCCGCTCTTGGGTTTGGGGCCCGTCGCTCGCTCCTGCCGGTCGGCCTCCCTCTGGGGTCGGCCTCCCTCCCTGTCCGGCTTCCGGCCGCCCCCGGCCCTTCCCCCTTCTTCTGTGTCGGCGCTGAGGTGTGGGGAGAGAGGGGCCACGACACGCGAACGGGCCAAAGGCAACCGCGCACAGGCACGACGGCCGGGACCGCGGCCCGCCCACCGGAAACGGGGCGGGGCCACCGCGGGCGGAGCGGGAGGCAGGACGGCCCTTTGCCGGGCGAGAATTTCCGACGTTCAGGAGCCGCGCACCCGCCGGGCAGAGGGAGGGGCGAGGCTTTGGCCCGGGCGAATTTCCAGCGTTCACGAGCCGCGCACCTGCCTCACCCCCACCAGTTCGTCAGCGTGCCCCTCGTAACTCCACACCGGCTTCCATCCCGTGCGGTACTTCCACCGGCCTCGCCACGCCACCGGCTTCGAGGCAGTGACATCAGCTCGATTGACATCCATCCACCCCCGTGGGACCGTCCCTTTTAGCAAAAGACCTGATGGTGCAACACGGCATCTATCTGAGCGATTGTGAGAGGCGAGAGACCAATGAGCGACTCCCAGACGGAGCAGGGTGCGATCACTCCCGACAGCGAAGGATGGGGACCGGGCAAGCACACCAGCGCCTATGGTCGAAGGGCCCTCATACTCGGAGCCGCCGCCGCCGGGGTGGGAGCGGCGGCCAGCCTGGCAGCCAGTGCGCAGCCTGCGGGTGCCGCAGATGGCGATCCCGTGACCATGGGCAGCCTCAATACTTGCACGGGCAGTACCCTCATTGAGTCCAGTGCAGGCATCGGCATTTGGGGCGTAGCGAATACAACGAGCGGCCTGCAAGGCGGTGAGGGTGCTGGATCGATCGGGGACTCGGCAACAGTGCATGGCGTCATTGGGCTGTCGAGCGCCAATCTCGGCGTTTACGGCGTATCGGTTGGCAAGAGCGGGATCGTCCCGAGTTTTCCCGCAGGAGTATTCGGCGATTCGACAACGGCGATTGGTGTCATTGGGGTGTCGAGCGGCTCTGACGGCGTTTACGGACAGACCTCTTCCGCAGCCCATAACGGCGTCGTGGGTGTATCGGGGTCGCCGAGTGGCGAGGCGTTCTTTGCGGCGGGGGTTCTCGGCGACAGCGACACCACTAACGGCGTCTTCGGGGTTTCCAGTGGCGGCCACGGTGTCTTGGGGACAACTAGCGCGAGCGGCTTTTCTGGCGTCGAAGGCGACGACTCAAGCCTCGATGGTGGGTTCGGTCTAACTGGACAATCCGGGCATGGTATCGGTGTCTTCGCCCAAGGCGGCTTGGCCCCTATCCGGCTAGCCCCTTCAGAAAACGCGGGTGCTCCGACCACCGGGTTTCACCAACTCGGCGAGATGTACGTGGACTCGGCTGGGGTGTTCTACAAGTGCGTGGGCAGTGGAACGCCCGGAACCTGGGTCCCGATCTACTCGGTGGTCCCGCTCCTCTCCTTGGTGCGGGTCATCTCCACCCCCTCGGGAGGAGGCAACACCGGGGGCCTCACCGGCCCGTTCGCCCCCAACGGCAACACCCACACCACTACCGTGCTTACGGGAGGGGCCACCGGCATCCCAGACATCGCCGTCGGCGTAGTCGGGAACCTGACCATTTCGGCCAACGGAAACACCCTCAACGGAAACGGGTTCCTGACCCTCTTCCCCGGAGGAACGTCCAACCCCGGCACTTCGAGCCTCAACTCGGGTGGGGATGCCTTCGCGACGTCCAACGGTGTGACGGTGGCGCTTGGGACAGGTGCGGATGCCGGGAAGCTCTCCTTTTCTTGGCAGGGGGGTGGCTCCCCGCCCGCGTGTCAGGTGTTCTTGGATGTGACGGCCTACATCCTGTAGTCGGGCGGCCTCCACGCCATGCCACGGGCTCGTGACACATGGCGAGATGGCACATCTCGCCCGGTCGGTCGGAGTGACCATCCGCCAACACTCGCCCTCTCTGGAGACCGCAACCTCGGCGTAGTGCTCCATGAGCGAGGGTAGCTACTCGCTGCGCCGCAACGAATCCGTATCGTCTGCTGGGCCAGTCCTGGCGATCCCATGCCACGCAAGTTGCAATGGAGATAGCGTCTGCACCCGAGACAACTAATCGGAACGTCCGGGTGGCCGCTGGCAGCGTGGTCGTGGACAAATGTGCGTTCCCCTGAAGCCAGGAGGCGACCATGCCCGACCACAACCCAGCGTCTGAGAGCACGACATTGGCGGCCTTGGGGGCTGAGATCAGTCGGCTCAACGCACGGGTAGACGCACGCGACGCCGAGAATGCACGGCTCGAGGCGCGCCTGGGGGAACTCGAGGCCCGGGATCGGTCCGGTGACCGGCCCAATGTTGCCGGTGGCGTGGAATCAACCGCGGTCGAGGCAGCCCACGAACAGCCCGCAGTGTCCCAGGTCGTTTCCCGTCGTGGTGCGTTCAAGGTACTCGGCGCCGCCGCGGCAGGCGGTGTCGGGGTGGCCCTCGGCTCGGCCATTGTCAGCACCGAGCCTGCGGCAGCCACAACGGGGGCAATGATGTACGGGGCGGTCAACGAGGCCGGGACGGACGCGACGGTTCTGAACGCCACGACACCAGGGGGTCACGTGACCTTCTACGCAGAGAACGCGACCAGCGACGGCTTCGGGCTCTACGGCGTGGTGGTGGTCGAGAGCGGGATCGTGGCGACCGAGGGCAGCGCCGTCGTCGGCGACACCAACGGCTCCGGAGCCGGAGTCGAGGGATTATCGGCCGGAGGGTACGGTGTCCACGGTGTATCCGGCTCACTGATCGATGGTTTGGGAAGTCAGGGGAGTGCTGGCGTGGTGGGTGAGGCCGACAACGGCACTGGCGTGGTCGGGCTGTCCACCAGCTCGAACGGCGTGTTCGGCTTGTCATACGCCTTTCAAAACGCTGCCGTCTACGCACAGAACCTGAACGGTGTCGGTGGGACCGGTGTGTGGGGCTATTCATCTGGCGGCATTGGTGCGTACTTCGCCGGTGGCTTCGCGCCCCTCCAACTTGGATTAGCGACTGGCACCACCGGGCCGCCAACGGGTACCGGTCACCAGGCCGGCGAGATCTACGTCGATGCCGACGGAGCGATCTTCTACTGCTACGCGGGCGACGGCCAGACGACAAGTGAGTGGGTGGCCTTGACCAACGGCACCTTCCCCATTCCCCCGGTGCGGGTCATCGACACCGCAGATGGCACCGGGGGCATCACCGGGCCACTGGTGCCGGGCTCGACGGTGCACACCTCGGCGGCGATCGCCGGCACCAATGGCATCCCGGCGGCTGCGGTCGGTGTGGTGGGGAACCTTGCCATCTCGGGGGTGAACGGGGCGCTGCTCAATGGTGTTGGGTTCGCCACCCTGTTCCCCGCCGGAGAACAGACACCAGCCACGGCAAACATCAACGCCGGGGCCGGGTGCTTCGCCATCTCCAACGCGGTGACCGTGGGCTTGGGGTCCGGCGGGTCCAACGCCGGGAAGCTCTCCTTGGTCTGGTCCGGAGGGGGCCCGGTCCCCCACGCCGAGGCCTACTTCGACGTGACGGGGTACATCTTGTAACGACGAATGGGCCATGAGCACGCACGAAATCGAGCAGGTTCTCGCCAGCCACCTACTCAGTGACGAGGTTGGGGTGCTCGGAACTTAGGTCAGCAGCGTGATAGCGGGCTATGCCCATGCGGCCACACATAAGCAATCGATCGAGGCCGGCTCGATCATGGGCCAGTAGCCGCACGTCTCCTAGCGAGGGCAACTAAGGCACGACCATCCATTAGCTCGATTTCGTGCTTCGCGGCCAACTCCCGCGCACCTTTTGTGTAGTCCGCTGTCGTCACATAGATACTCTTTGCGGCGCGGTGGTGCGCGAAGGCCATCCCGATGAATGTCTGCACCTCGGGCGTGCCAACGCGGCGTGTCAATGCATACTGCTTGCATTGAACGACAACCAGTGATCCCACATCATCGAGGCAGACGATGTCAGCGGCCAGATCCCCTGATCCACCCGAAACTTTGACATCCCTGTATCCGCAGGCTTCCAGAAGCGCGGCCACGATGTGCTCGAACTCGGTCGGGGTTACGGAAAGCAGTCTCCCGAGATCCTGCGATACTTCGATCCGCTCAGAGTCCTCACGCCGCCGACGCCGACATCGGTACGAGTAGACGACCGCCACCCCACTAAGCAGCATCGCAATAGCTAGAGCCAGGAGCATCGATCCGACGAGCGGGTGCCGGGCCACGTATTTGACCCCGATCGCCACGGTTAGGACACACAAGGCGCCGATGGCGAAGAGGACAACGTAGCGAAGGTCGCCGACTAGCGATGCCCTTTTACGCCTACGTCTTCTGGCCATCGTGAGTCAGACGCTGACGGTTGTCGTTCAAGACGACTCGGGGCCCATTCCGCGGCGGGCTTCGACCATTTTCCTTCCAGTCCGGGTCTGGTTTCTGTGCGGCTGCAGGCTATCGCGTGTAGTGCTATCGCGTGCGGCCCGTCACATTTGGGTGATGTCACCGGCAGGTCCGGCCGAGCACCGGTCCGCAATCGACACCGCGTTCGGGACTGTGCTGCGCACGTTGCGGATCGAGAGCGGGTATTCGCAAGAGAGTCTCGGCAACGCCAGCGGGAACGGGCGCACTTATGTCGGGCAGCTCGAACGAGGAGAAAGGGGACCCTCGCTCAAGACGATCTTCGCTCTTTCGAGTGTCCTCGACGTGGAGCCTGCTGAGATCGTGCGCCTTGTTGCCGATACCGGGCACGTCGGAAAGCCAGGGCTAGCTCACTCTTATCGGCTCGGCCTCGCCGGGTCAGCCCTCAGATAATGACGCCCGATCCATTTGCTGGCTACCCAAGATGCAGGCACTGCGACACGGTGCTGCTCGGCATGGCCGCTGAGCGTGGCAACTGCGTGGATCACAAGAACGGTGCCCCATGACAACCGTAGGTGCTGGTGAGTCGGTCAGCCGCCAGGACGTCATCGACGAGTTCCAACGAACCCTGTGGTTGGAAGACACCGGGATCATCGACGTGGCTCTCGGCACCATTGCCGGAAATCGGATGACCGGTGAGCCGATCTGGACACTGCTGGTTGGTGCCCCGTCGTCGGGGAAGTCCGTCATGCTCGCCGCCTTGAGCCAGCTCCGTGAGGTCCATGAGGTCGATTCATTCACCGAGGCCGGTCTACTCAGCGGCTCCAGTGACGGCACACCGGGACTGCTCGCCCGAATGGGCAAGTTCGGCCTGCTCGTCTTCCCTGATCTCACGGTGCTCTTGTCAAAGGGATCGCCCGAGCGCAGCGGCTCCCTGGGCATGTTGCGCCGCGTCTACGACGGTGCGTTCGACCGGGAGATCGGGAGCAAGGGCGGACGGCTCAGCTGGGAGGGAAAGGCGGGCAGTCTCGGTGCCGTCACCGAAGCCGTCTTCCTCCATGACCTCGGAGTCATGGGGGAGAGATTCCTCTACTACCGACTACCAACCGCCAGTCACGCAGACCGCCTGTTGGCCGGCTATTCGGTGTTGGAGCACCTGGGGTGCCAACCTGCTTTGCGAGCAAACCGTGCCCAGCTCGTTGCCGAATTCTTCAAGGGAAATCTTACTACCCGTTCAGCCGCCGCCATTCGACTCAGCCGACCAGGATCGCATGGTCGTGCTCGCCGACCTCGGCGCCCGGTGTCGATCTCCGATCGTCCGGGACCGTTACAAAAGCGACGCCGTCGAACTGGTTCCTGACCCCGAGCATCCCGCCAGGCTCCTCGGGTCGCTCGGACAATTGGCCGCCGGTATGCGAGTTATCGGGACACCCAAAAGGGAGCTTTGGCGCCTGATCGGTCAGGTCGCCGTGGGAGGGGTCCATCCAACCCGACGCAGGATTATTGAGGTTCTGATCGACTCGACTGGCGAACATGCCACCGCGGCAATCGCTGGTCACTGCCGGTTGCCGCCAACCACTGTTCGTCGATCTTTAGGGGATCTGGTTGCTCTCGACGTGGTCGAGTTTGTGGGTCCGTCACCCGATCGGTGGATGGCAAGTGAGTGGCTCCGAGAGTCATGGCGGACCGTCACCGGAGAACTTCCGTGATCCCCATCGCACTAGTGGTATGCCCATATGGCGAAATCATCGGCCTCATTCAGCTCTGCTTCCATGCGGCTGCCTGCAAGAAGTGCGGGGAATCGATCTATGACATGAAGACCTTCGGTCGAGCAGCTGACTGGTTAGGGCACCATTTGAGCGCGCATCATGGACTCGCGCCGAGCCTTATGTCCATGCCGTCGGGGTGTTTGTATCCCTATGGAGATTGGCCTGATCGATAGCGCTTTGAACCATGATGGCGGCAAAGAGGAGGGACACGCCTACATGATGAATCATGAGTGCTCAGGCACGAATTGCTGGTGAATGGCTGGTCGAGGCATATTCGGTTGCCTTGGGCGGTACCGCACCACCTGGGTCAGTTGAAATAGCTAGCTGCGGAAAGCTGTTTGGTCAGCACTGACACCTGTCGATGGCAGATAATCCTGTACCCTCTGTCCGCCACCGGTCACGACTTGGAGGTCTCTCACTCCATCGACGAGCGGCGAAATCCGGAGGGGAGCAGTGGTCATGAGAGTAGATTCATTGCTGAAAACAACGGCCCGCGACTCGATCAGTGCTGGCCGCCTGGCAGGGGGCGCGAGTCGGTTCTACCGATACCTTGCGCTATTGGCCGTATCTGTGGTGCTGGTCACGATGCTGACCCCTGGCCTGTCGTCTGCGGTGACCTCTCTCGGTGGTTGGGGCAGTCACGGCAGTGGCAACGGGCAGTTCGACCACCCGCTGGGCGTTGCCACCTTTGGCAGTGGAGCCAGGGTATATGTCACCGACAAGGTGAACAATCGGATCGAGGAGTTCAACGAGAAGGGCAACTTCTTCGGCAGCTTCGGTCCGGGAGCGCCCGGAGCGACATCCGCCATCTTGGAGCCTTGGGCCGTCGCTGTCGTTCCCAGAGCCAACGGGGACGTCTACGTCACCAGTGCGCGTTCTGGCGCGGTCTTTGAATACACGGCCACTGGCGGCTTCATTAGGACGTGGCGTCCTCCCGGGTCGGCAGGCGGGACTTCGCGACCCTCGGGCATCGCCGTCTCCCCCGTGAACGGCGACGTCTACGTGGCCTCTGTTACCCGTCTCGAGCGATTCACCGCCCAGGGCTCGTACATCTCGGATTTCCCCCTCGCGGTAGTCAACAATTCAAGGGGAGCCACCGGCGTGGCTGTGGCACCGAACGGCGACGTCTATGTCAGCAGCTACAGCAGCGTCCAGGTGTACAAGGGCAACGGTGAGTTGGTGCGCACCTGGGGTCACGCCGGCACCGACCCGAGTCAGTTCAATCTCGCCACCGGCATCGCCCTTGGTGACCGTGGCGACGTCTTCGTCCTGGACAAGGGTCGATATGGCGGACGAGTGCAACAGTTCACGCCTGACGGAACATTGCTCCAGTCTTGGGCGGACGACGTGTCTTTGAACGGTCCATCTGGGATCGCTATATCGGGAAACGGTGTCGTATTCGTGGCCAATACCAACCGCGACCGGATCGAGACATACCGCCCCTGAGCGGACCAGCGCCCAGTCAACCCGACTCATGTCTCCTCTTCATACTCACCCAGTGTTGGGCCGGCCAAGCTGCGCTTCGTGGTCGAGAACGCCGCCGGACAGGCGGGGCACTGCATGGAGCCGGTTGTCTGGCGAGGCCGGTGGAAGTACCGCACGGGATGGGCGCCGGTGTGGAGCTGCGAGGGGCATGCCGACGAGTTGGGAGGGGCTAGACGGGTGGCGTACCCGAGCGTAAGCTAGACGGCCAACGCGTGGTGAACGCGGGCGCAGTCGGGCGGAACGTTCGGCCAACAGGAGGGGGCTTCAGTGTCATCTTTATTGCAACTGTTCCGGCGGATGACGTACTTCGTGCTCGCGACGATGATGCTGTCGGGGGGAGCCTTTGCCGCGCTGGTCGTAGCCGCGCCTCCCGCCGGCGCGGTGACGAGCATTTCGCCCAGCACGCTACCGAATGGCACTGTCGGGAACCATTATATCCAGGCGCTCGTGGCGTTGGGCGGAACTGGCAATCAAACGTGGGTCCAAAGTACCGCGCCTGGCCAAACCGGATTGCCTCCCGGTATCGGCTTTAGCACAACGGGCAACGGTGGCAGGAGGAAGGGGCTTTTGAGCGGGACGCCTACTACTGCGGGCACCTACACCTTCACTGTGGCCGCCACGAATAACGGCGGGATGTTCAGTCAGCCTTACACCCTTGTTATTACATCGCCGCTGGCGATCACCACACCCACCCTTTTGCCTGCTGGCACCACTCATGTCGCGTATAGCCAGACGCTGACGGCGACGGGCGGTCTCACGCCCTATACATGGTCGACCTCCAGGTCGCTCGGCCAAACCGGCCTGCCACCCGGCATCAGGCGCTGCGGTAACTGCTTGTCCGGGGATCCGAGGAGAATCGGGACCTACACTTTCAACATTAGGGTCAGGGACTCTAGCAGTCCACACCAAACTGTCACCCAGGCCGAGACGCTGATCGTCACGGCGGCGCCCACGGGGCTCTCGGGCGTGTCCAACACGACCACGTCCATCACGCTGTCGTGGAATGCGGTGTCCAACGCGCTGCGCTACAACGTCTACCGGTCTTCGACGCCCGGCGGCCCTTACGCCTTCGCCGGGAACACGACGGCGTTGACCTGGACGAATCACCTTAACGTTCCTCCGGGCAGCACCTTCTACTACGTGGTCACGTCGGTCGTGGGTTCGACCGTGGATCAGCAGTCGGCCAACTCGACGGAGGCAGCAGTCACCATTCTGTCGCCGCCCCCGGCTCCCACCGGGCTCACCGCCACGCCGGGGTCGGATTCCCAGATCAATGTCTCGTGGAATCCGGTCATGGGGGCGACGAGCTACACCGTCTCCGGCGCGACCACTTCGGGCGGTCCCTACACCGTTCTGTCCCGTCAGCCTGGAACGACCTATGCCAATAACGGCCTCGCCCCAGGGACCACCCACTACTACGTGGTCACGGCCACCACGAGCATCGGCACCTCGGTCAACTCCACCGAGGCGTCAGGGACCACCTTGGCCCAGCCGTTGGCCCCGGTAGCCACCGCCACGCCGGGGTCGGATTCACAGATCAACGTCTCGTGGAATCCGGTCATGGGGGCGACGAGCTACACCGTCTCCGGCGCGACCATTTCGGGCGGTCCCTACACCGTTCTGTCCCGTCAGCCTGGAACGACCTATGCGAATAACGGGCTCGCCCCAGGGACCACTCACTACTACGTGGTCACCGCGACGACGAGTGCTGGCACCTCGGTGAACTCCACCGAGGCGTCAGCGACCACGCTGGCCCAGCCCGTGGCCCCGGTCGCCACCGCGACGGTGTTCAGTGCCACCTCGGTCCACGTGGCCTGGAGCGCGGTGACGGCCCCCGGTTCGACGGGGCCGACCACCTACGACGTCTACAGTTCGACAACGTCGGGAGGCCCCTACACGCTCAAGGCCGTCCTCACGACGACCTCGTGGCCCAACAACGGCCTGACCCACGGCACCACCTACTACTACGTGGTCAAGGCCGTCGTCCCCGGCGTCGGCACCTCACCCCTGTCGACCGAGGTATCGGCAACCCCATAGCGAACGACGCCAGGAGCGGGCCGGTGACGAGGCGGCCTTGATTGCTTCTCACCGACAATTGCCGCGCCCATTCCGGTCTCAGGCCGAGTTCGCAGACGTGTGATGTGGCATGGCCGGTGGAAGTACCGCACGGGATGGAAGCCGGTGTGGAGTTGCGAGGGGCACGCTGACGAACTGGTGGGGGTGAGGCAGGTGCGCGGCTCGTGAACGCTGGAAATTCGCCCGGGCCAAAGCCTCGCCCCTCCCTCTGCCCGGCGGGTGCGCGGCTCCTGAACGTCGGAAATTCTCGCCCGGCAAAGGGCCGTCCTGCCTCCCGCTCCGCCCGCGGTGGCCCCGCCCCGTTTCCGGTGGGCGGGCCGCGGTCCCGGCCGTCGTGCCTGTGCGCGGTTGCCTTTGGCCCGTTCGCGTGTCGTGGCCCCTTGAACCGCCCTGGGTTTCGTGGAGGCTCTCAACCTTGGGAAAGTGGGAGCCATGGAATCCAAGAAGCACCCGTCCTCGAGGCGGTACCCGCCTGAGATGAAGGAGCGGGCCGTCCGTATGGTCGAACAGACCATGGCCGAGTCGGGCGAGCGCTGGGGGGTGATCTCACGAGTGGCTCGCCAGCTGGGCATCGGTGAGCAGACGCTGCGTAACTGGGTGGAGCGGGCCGAGATCGACACCGGGCGCCGGCCCGGGACCACGACAGAGGACAAGGCCAGGATCGCCGAGCTGGAAAAGGAGGTCCGAGAGTTGCGGCGGGCCAATGCGATCCTCAAATCGGCGTCTGCTTTTTTCGCGGCGGAGCTCGACCGCCCCAAGCCGTAGTGGCTTACATCGACGGCCACAAGGAGGAGTTCGGGGTCGAGCCGATCTGCCAGGTCCTGCAGTTCGCCCCTTCCACCTATTACGCCGCAGAATCCCGGACCCCGAGTCCACGCGCCGTCTCCGACGGCCTCCTGGGCGAACACTTCAAGAGGGTGCACGAGGACGATTACGCCGTCTATGGGGTGCGCCAGGTCTGGCGCCAGCTGCGGCGCGAAGGAGAGACGGCGGGCCGGGATCAGGTGGGCCGGGTCATGCACGATCTCGGACTGCAGGGCGTTCGGCGGGGCAAGGCCAAGCGCACCACGGTCTCGGGCGACGTCGCTTCTCGGCCCGGTGACCTGGTCGACCGCCACTTCTTCGCCGCGGCCCCCAATCGCCTGTGGCTCGCCGACATCACCTACGTTTGGACGTGGTCAGGCTTTTGCTACACCAGCTTCATCACCGACGCCTTCGCCCGGCGCATCGTCGGCTGGAGGGTCTCGAGGTCGCTGCGCACCGACCTGGCCCTCGACGCGCTCGAGATGGCCATCTTCTCCCGGCGCGACGACGACCTGTCCCACCTCGTGCACCATTCCGACCGCGGGGTACGACAATATTTGGCCATCCGCTACACCGAGCGGCTGGCCGAAGAACAGGCGGTCGCCTCGGTTGGCTCCAAGGGCGACAGCTTCGACAATGCCCTCGCCGAGACGGTCAACGGGCTCTACAAGACCGAACTGATCCATCGCCGAGGACCGTGGAAGACGATGGAGCAACTCGAGCTGGCCACAGCGGCCTGGGTCCAATGGTGGAACGAGCGTCGACTGCACGAGGCCTGTGGCTACGTCCCGCCGGCAGAGCACGAGGAGAACTACTACCGTCGCTTGGGTGAGGCCAACTCGGCTGCGTAAAACCTAACCACCGAGCCTCCATCAGACCCAGGGCGGTTCAAGGAGTAAAATGAAGGAAAACTCACCGGTCCATCAACTGGGGAATTTCGTTGATCGCCCCTGGGGAGTTTCGGAAATCGGCGGCATATGTGACGACAGCGGGATTACACGAAGGGGTGCGCGGGAGCTCGCCGCGAAGCACGAGATCGATCTAATGGACGGTCGTGCCTTAGTTGCCCTCGCTAGGAGAAGTGCGGCTACTGGCCCATGATCGATCCAGCCTCGATCGATTGCTATGTGCGACCGCATGAGCACCGCCCGCGATCACGCTGCTGACCTAGGTTCCGAGCACCCCTGCCTCGTCACTGAGTAGGTGGCTGGCGGGAACGTGCTCGATTTCATGCGTGCCCATGGCCCATTCATCACTACAAGATGTACCCCGTGACGTCGAAGTAGGCCTCGGCATGGGAGACGGGTCCCCCTCCGGACCAGACCAAGGCGAGTTTGCCGGCGTTGGACCCGCCGGCCCCCAGTCCCACTGTCACCGCGTTGGAGATGGCGAAGCACCCGGCCCCGGCGTTGATGTTGGCCGTGGCCGGGGTGGCCTCTCCGGCCGGGAACAAGGTGGCGAAGCCCACACCGTTGAGCAGGGCCCCGTTGACCCCCGAGATGGCCAGGTTCCCCACCACCCCCACCGCGGCCGCCGGGATGCCGTGGGTGCCGGCGATGGCCGACGAGGTGTGCACCGTGCTCCCCGGCACCAGCGGCCCGGTGATCCCCCCGGTACCGGCCGCGGTGTCGATGACCCGCACCGGTGGAATGGGGAAGGTGCCGTTGGTCAGGGCCACCCACTCACTGGTCGTCCCCCCGCCGCCCGAGTAGCAGTAGAAGAGCGCTCCATTGGTATCGACGTAGAACTCGCCTTGGTTGTGCCCGGCTCCCGTGGGCGGGCCGGTGCCACTCCCCGCTGAAAGCTGGAGCGGGGCGAGCTGACCAGTGAAATACCCGCCAATACCCGCCGACGATGTACCGATCACACCGGCCCCGCCGAAGATGCTCGCGTCCTCTCCGATGACACCCCCCGAGAAATTGCCCGTTGTGATGCCATGCACGCCGGGACCGGCGGTGGAATCCCCAACGACTCCAGCCGTCAAGGATGTAGCGTTTTGCACTGAACCGCCGGAGACACCGTGGACACCGATGCCTCCGCTCCCCCCACTCAACCCCTCGACCCCGGGCCCGTTGCCGCTGGTGTCGCCGACCACCGCGCTGCCCTCGGTCGCCCCGATCCCACTCTCGGCCACCACCACGCCGTAGAGCCCGAAACTGTTGCTGGTCGCGTTCAACGCGGAGAAGGTGGCATGACCGTCCAGGGTGGCGGCGTTCAGAGCCGTGGTGTCCGCCCCGGCATCGTTGTCCGCCCCGTACATCATCGTTCCCGTCAACGCGGCAGCCGGTTCGGCGCTGAGAACGGCCGAGCCGAGGGCCACCCCGACGCCACCGGCCGCCGCCGCGCCCAGGACCTTGAACGCCCCACGGCGCGAGACTACCTGGGACACCGCGGGCTGTTCGTGGGCTGCCTCGACCGTGGTTGATGGCACGGCCGGCCGGTCACCGGACTGACCTCGCGCCTCCACCAGCCGCAAGCGCGCTTCAAGTCGGGCATTCTCGGAGCGGAGACTGGCCTCCCGTTGTGCCGCCTCCACTTTCATCTTGTCGAACTCGCGCGCCAGTCCTTCGAGTGTGGTGTCGCCCTCCGTTACCTCGTGGTCGGGCATTGCTTGCCTCCCATATTCAGGGAACGCACATTTGTCCGCGACCACGCTGCGGCGGCCACCTGGACGCTCCGATCAGTTGTGTCGGGTGCAGACGTTATCCCCACTGCAACCGTAGGCTCGCCGCCATGTGTGGCCGCTTTGCCCTCTACACCGAACCCGCCAAGGTCGCCCGGTTCCTACAGGCGACCAACCAGGCCGACGAAACCTGGCAGCCCAGCTTCAATATCCCGCCCACCGAGCGCATCGTGGGTGCCCGTGAGCGCGTTGACGACAATGGCGAGATAACCCGCACTCTCGATTCCTACCGCTGGGGCCTCGTCCCCTTCTTCGCCAAGGACCCGAAGGTCGGCAATCGAGCCTTCAATGCCCGGGCCGAGACGGTCGCCACCAAACCCATGTTCCGCCGTGCGTTTCAGAAGAGGCGCATCCTCATACCCGCCGACGCGTTCTACGAATGGAAGAAGACTGGTCCCAAGGACCCCTACGCCTTCCGGCGGGCCGATGGTGACCCGATGGTGTTCGCCGGGCTGGCCGAATATTGGAAGTCCCCCGACGACGAATGGTTGGCCTCGGCCACCATCATCACCACCGACGACGGCCCCGACATGCACGAGATTCACAACCGAATGCCGGTGGTATTGGAGCGGGACCTATGGGACGAATGGCTGGACCCGGGCCTGGACGACCCCGACGACCTGCTCGGCCTGTTACGGTCATCACCGGCGGGCACGTTGGAGCACTACCGGGTGAGTCGGGACGTGGGCAAGGTCGATAATGACGGTGCGTATCTGTTGGAGCCGGAGAGCGACTGAGGGGCGCGCTGACGGCAGGCCGCCCCTCGCGGGTCGGGCATTTCGGAACTAGGGTTGGTCAAGCCAGAAGAGTCGAGTCAAGGTGGGTCGCCATGGCGAGGATGGCTATGACCGAGGTTCGAACAAGTCCGAACTTATTTCGACGGTGGTCACCTCTTGCGTCGATCGGGCTGGCCGTTTCGATGGTCATCGTCACCTTGGGACTGGTCGGGACCACACCTTCAGCTTCAGCGGCTTCCTCGACCGCGACATGGCACCAGCTCAGCCCGACAAACAGCCCGTCTGCTCGAAATGGCGCCTCGATGGCCTATGACCCCGCCACCGGCCAGCTGGTGCTCTTCGGCGGCGTCACCACCAACAGCTACCTCAACGACACCTGGACCTGGAACGGCAGCAACTGGACCCAGTTCGCCCCGGCCACCAGTCCACCGGCCCGCGCCTACGCCACGATGGCCTATGACTCCGGCACCGGCCAGCTGGTGCTCTTCGGCGGTTACAACGGCGGCAACCTCGGCGACACCTGGACCTGGAACGGCCTCACCTGGACCCAGCTCAACCCGGCCACCAGCCCCTCGGGTCGCTACGAGGCCTCGATGGCCTACGACACCTGCCACGCAGCAACTGGTGCTCTTCGGTGGCTCCAGACGGCGGCTACCTCGGCGACACCTGGACCTGGAACGGCACCACCTGGACCCAGCTCAACCCGGCCACCAGCCCACCGGCCCGCTACAGCGCCTCGATGGCCTACGACCCCGCCACCGGCCAGCTGGTGCTCTTCGGCGGCTACGGCTACGGCAGTTACCTCAACGACACCTGGACCTGGAACGGCACCAACTGGACCCAGCTCAACCCGGCCACCAGCCCACCGGCCCGCTCCGGCGCCTCGATGGCCTACGACCCGGGCACCGGCCAGCTGGTGCTCTTCGGCGGGCTACAACGGCACCATACAACAGCTACCTCGGCGACACCTGGACCTGGAACGGCACCACCTGGACCCAGCTCAACCCGGCCACCAGCCCATCGGCCCGCCTCCTCGCCTCGATGGCCTATGACCCCGCCACCGGCCAGCTGGTGCTCTTCGGCGGTCTCAACGTCAGCCCCGTTCTCGGCGACACCTGGACCTGGAACGGCACCAACTGGACCCAGCTCAACCCGGCTACCAGCCCAGCGGTCCGCTACGACGCCTCGATGGCCTATGACCCGGCGCGCCGGCCAGCTGGTGCTCTTCGGGGGCTACGGTGGCGGCAACCTCTACAACGACACCTGGATCTGGAACGGCACCACCTGGAGCCAGGACAGCGTGGCCACCGAGCCGCCGGGGCGCCTTGGCGCCTCGATGGCCTATGACCCCAGCACCGGCCAGCTGGTGCTCTTCGGCGGCACCGGCAGCGGCGGATTCCTCGGCGACACCTGGACCTGGAACGGCCTCACCTGGACTCAGCTCCACCCAGCCGCCAGCCCTTCGGGTCGCACCCAGGCCTCGATGGTCTACGACACCTCCACGCAGGAACTCGTGCTTTTCGGTGGCTACAACGGAACATCCCTGGGCGACACGTGGACCTGGAACGGCACCACCTGGACCCAGCTGAACCCGGCCACCAGCCCATCGGCCCGCGCCGCCTCCTCGATGGCCTATGACCCCGTCACCGGCCAGCTGGTGCTCTTCGGGGGTCTACGGTACCAGCTTCCTCGGCGACACCTGGACCTGGAACGGCGCCACGTGGACCCAGCTCAACCCGGCCACCAGCCCATCGGCCCGCTACAGCTCCTCGATGGCCTATGACCCCGCCGCCGGCCAGCTGGTGCTCTTCGGTGGCGAAACCACCAACAACTACCTCAACGACACCTGGACCTGGAACGGCACCACCTGGACCCAGTTCAACCCGGCCAACAGCCCACCGATCCGCTACGGCGCCTCGATGGCCTATGACAACCGCACCAGCCAGCTGGTGCTCTTCGGCGGTTCCAACAGCGTCGGTTGGCTCAAAGACACCTGGACGTACGGTCCATTGCAGGCCCCCTCGATCACCTCATCGAACAGCGCGCGCTTCTCCGTCGGTACGCCGGGTTCTTTGACGGTCACCACGACGGGCGTCCCCACACCCAGTGTCTCTGAGAGCGGGAGCCTGCCCTCCGGAGTGACCTTCACCGACAATGGGGACGGGACGGCCTCGCTCGCTTACGACGGCTCCGCCAGCACGACGGGCAGCTTCCCGATCACCGTCACCGCGTCGAACGGGGTAACCCCCGACGCCTCCCAGCCCTTCAGCGTGATCGTGGCGCCGACCTTGGCGATCACCACCCCGACGCTCGTGCCGGCCGGCACGACCGGCACGACCTACAGCCAAGCGCTTACGGCGACCGGCGGTAACGCGCCCTACGCCTGGACCACCACCACGACCGGTGCCGAGACGGGCCTGCCCCCTGGCGTCACCCTGGCCGGCAGCACCCTCTCGGGGACCCCGACGGCGCTGGGCACCTACACCTTCAACATCATCGCCACCGACTCGAGCTCGCCCGTGGAAACGGCCACCCAGGCCGAGACGCTGATCGTCACGGCGGCGCCGACCGGTTTGGCCGGGGTGGCCAACACAGCCAACTCCATCTCGCTGTCGTGGAACCCGGTGGCCAACGCGCTGCGCTACAACATCTTCCGATCGAGCACGGGGCTGGCTGGGAGTTATACCTACGCCGCCAACACCACGGGCACGACCTGGACCAATCTCGTCAGCGGAACGGGGAACTCGACCTACTACTACGAGGTCTCCACGGTCGTGGGCTCGACCTACGACCAGACGTCCGCCTTTACGACCCCGGTCTCGGTGACCACCAAGGCCGTACCTCCCGCGCCGACGGGTGTCACGGCCACCGCGGGGTCCGATTCCCAGATCAAGGTCTCGTGGGGATCGGTGACGGGGGCGACGAGCTACACCGTCTCCCGGGCGACGACTTCGGGCGGTCCTTACACCGTTGTGTCCCGTCAGCCCGGTACGACCTACGCCAATAACGGCCTGGCCGGAGGCAGCACCTACTACTACGTGGTCACGGCCACGACCAGTATCGGCACCTCGGTCAACTCAACGGAGGCGACGGCCACCACACTGGCCCGGCCCGTGGCCCCGGTAGTCACCGCGACCGTCGCTAGCACCACCTCGGTCCACGTGGCCTGGAGTGCGGTGACGGCCACCGGCTCAACCGGACCGACCACCTACGACGTCTACAGCGCGAAGACCTCTGGGGGTCCCTACACGCTGCAGGCCGTCCTGACGACGACCTCGTGGCCCAACAACGGCCTGACGCACGGCACCACCTACTACTACGTGGTCAAGGCCGTGGTTCCCGGCGTCGGCACCTCACCGCTGTCGACGGAGGTATCGGCAACCCCCTAAACGCGCTTCACGCGTTCGTACAAGTACAGGTCAGGCCAGACTGGGCACTGCATGGAGCCGGTGGCTTGGCGTGGCCGGTGGAAGTACGGCACGGGGTGGGCGCCCGTGTGGAGTTGCGAGAGTCACGCCGAGGAGCTGCCGTGGGCGCGGCGGGTGCGCGGCTCCTGAACGCGGGAAATTCGCCCAGGCAAAAGGCCCCGTCTCGCCCGCCTCGCCGCCCCGTCCCGGTTCTCGGGTGGGGCCCGGTCCCGTGGCGGCCGGGGTGTGGTGCGCGGCCCTTTTCCCTCGTTTCGCGGTCGTGGCCCCTCTCTCCCCACCTGGGACGGTGGGCGCTGAGGTGGGCGCTGAGGGACTCGAACCCCCGACCTGCTGGTTGTAAGCCAGCTGCTCTAACCAACTGAGCTAAGCGCCCGAAACAGGCAACTCTATCTGCCACCTTGTCCTACTCATCTCGAACTCGGCTCGGCGCCGCGCTCGGACCGCGGGCGGCTCGTCCAACCAGCAAGCGTGTGCTCAGCCCCCCGATCGAACCATCTCGCGGAGAATCCGACCGACCCCATCTCGGAGCAATCGGGCTTGCGTCGTCGGTTCGACGCGAGTGCTACGAAGTCGCATTGGGGTTGTTCGGAAGCGGATCCAACGGAGTGAGACTCGACCCGTCCCAATAGAATCTCACGGTCCGACTACCACCCGTCGGGCAGCATTGGGGGTCGCCCGGCGCATAGAGCGGGTAATCCAAGGCGACGGTGGACCCGGTGTCCCAGTCCACCGACACGCCCGTATCGTGTCTCGACGTATCAGTGCCGATGTACCGGTCGCCGACGAAAAAGAACGCATTCTGGCAATAGCCGTCGGCACTCCCCGAACACGTGGCGGTGACGACGTAGAGGGGCCCAGGCTGGTTGGCCACGGTGGACTGGTCGCCCGATACCGAATAGCCGAGAGTCGCAACCTTCTGCACGGCCGCCTGGTAGGCGAATCCCGCCTGTACCGGCGGCGGGTCGGTCGTGGTGCTGGTGCTGGTGCTGGTGCTGGTGGCCACTGTCGTGGTCGTTGTTGGTGCAGTGGTGGAAGTGGTATGCCGTATCGACGGGGTCAGTTTGGGGATGGTGCTATGAGAAAGGGTCAGTGGTGGCGATCCCGATCCGCCGTGCCGCCGTGCCATCAGCGCCCCCGCGGCTGCTCCAAGGATCAGCACTACCGCCGCCGCACCGATCAGATATCGCTTCCGTCGATTCCGCTCGGGAGTGTGTGCTGCAGACGGCAGTGACCCTGTCGAGGCGATCTGCTGCGTCGGAAGGTGGTCCAGCGGCATCACTCGCCGCAGTGGTTCCGTCGAATCGGAATGCTCCTGTAAACCCAGTGCGAGAGCCGACTTCATTTCCGAAGCCGAGGCACATCGAGCTTGAGGATCCTTGTGCAGCGACCGATCGACGGCAGTGACCAGTTGGGGCGGCGTCTCGGGCCGACGAACTCCGACCGACACCGGAGCCGCGTGCTGTTGTTGATACATGATCGAGGCAGCTGACTCCCCGGTGAACGGAGGAGCGCCGGCCAGACATTCGTAGGCGACGCAACCGACGGCGTAGAGGTCTGAACGAGGCGAAGCTGATCCGCCTGCACATTGTTCGGGTGACAAGTAGCCCACCGTCCCCATGAGCATGCCGATGTCGGTGATTTGGGTTGCCTCGCCCACACTGCGCGCCACTCCGAAATCGGCGACCTTCACATTGCCCCTGGTCCCGATGAGGATGTTCGAGGGCTTGACGTCTCGGTGGATGATGCCATGTTCGTGTGCCTCAGCCAGTCCGTCGAGAACGGAGCTGCAGATAGAAACGGTAGACGCCGGGTCGAGGCTTCCCACTCGTCTGAGCCGCGCGCCCAGAGACTCACCGTCCACCAGCTCCATCACAAGAAAAGGGATGTCATCGTCAGTACCGAAGTCGAAGACAGTGACGACGTTTGGATGGCTCAAACTGGCAGCGTGACGAGCCTCACGTTCGAAGCGGGTCTGGAAGCCGGGGTCAGCCGCCAATACGGGTGCCAAGAGCTTGACTGCGACGTGACGTTGAAGACGTTGATCCCAGGCTCGCCACACCGTGGCCATTCCCCCTGAACCGAGCTGTTCGAGCAGTTCGTAGCGATTGGCCACCGTGGTCACGACACGGACGATAGTTGTCGTAGTCCCAGAATTTCTGGCGAGGCTTCAGCAGTGCCTCATGGCTCGTGACGCAGCTTGGGCAGCCCTGCCGGGCTCGTGGTGGCTATCCGGAGGTAGGACGGGATACGTGCCACACGTTCGGGCATGTGAGATGCTCGCGAGCGAACTGAGCAGCTCACTCATCGAGCGTGCGCTGTCGGGAGGGGGATTGGTCATGGCCCAGGACAGCCCGAGTGGCGGCACGACGAACCGTGCACGACTTGGTGGTGGATCCATCGCAGCGCTCATCGGTGTCGGCCTGCTGGTCATCTTCATCCTCCAGAACACCGAGAGGATCAGGCTCCACTTCTTGATCTGGCACTTCTCGTGGCCGTTGTGGGTCTACACGCTGGTCATGGCAGTCGTGGGGGCGTTTGTGTGGTTCGGACTTGGTGTGATTCGCCGGCACCGCCGCCGCAAGGAGCGCCGCCAAGACCGGCGCGGCTGAGCGGTTCTACCGGAAGAGCACCTCGGAGAACATCTTGCTCCAGGGGCGGGTCAGGGCGCGGATCTCGGCGCAGCCTTCCTCGCCCAAGCTCGCGTAGGGATGTGCGGCCAGTCGGTCGGTTTGGGCCTCGATCTCCCGCCGTTGGTCCGCGCCCCATGCGGTGAAGGTGAGGTCGTCACCCTCGGCTAACCATCCCCGCATGCGCATGGAGTCGGCCGCCGTGTCCCAGTCCTCGTCCGGCCACCCTCGGGTGGAGCGCAAGAGTGCCGCGGCGACGTCGCCCGCGGCGGCATGGGTGAGCAATGCGTCAATCCCCGAGAGCCCGTGGGTCAGGAGCAGCGCAATGTGGGCGTCGCCCCGGTACTCGCGAAGGATGGACTGGGCGTGCCAGAGCACCAGATGTGGGGCATCGGGCCACGGCACCTGGGCGTGCCCCGCGCACAATGGCCGGCCCTCGATGCGGGTGCTGGCGTCTTCGGCCATGGCCCTCGCCAACTCGGCCGCCCGGCGCATTTCCCCCGAGGAGACGACGTCATCGCCGACGATTCTCAGAAAGGCGCCGTCAACCGCGTCGAAGCGGGCCGCCACCAGCGCGTCGGGCGTGGTGCTCTCCCACGCCCGCGGGATGGCCGCGTGCACGAGCTCGGGGTTGAAATTGAAGAAGGTGGAGATGACCACCTCAGCCGAGACGGCACCCATGGGGGCCGCCCGGGAGGCGAAGTAGCCATCACGTCCGGTGACACCGAGTGCGCCATAGGCCTCGGCGGCTTCCGGAACGAAATAGATCATCCCGTGCAGCGGCTCCATCGTCCGCCAGGTCTTCCGGGCCAAGCAGGGCATGGTCAGTAGTCACAGGCTCGTCTCCTCCATGAGTCGCATGGCCAGCGGCGGCGTCGCCGCCACAATCGGCCGTCGCGCGCGGGCGTCGCGCACAATCAGGTCGGCGCTGTCGCGCTCGAGCACCGTCGCTCCCGCCTCGCGGCAGATCAGGAGCCCGGCGAGATAGTCCCAACCGAAGAGCGTGCTCATTCCCACCACCATGTAGGCATCGAGCAGTCCTTCGGCGACCGCGCAGAATTCCAGAGAGGCTGCGCCCAGGGCGCGAAATTCGAGCCCAACCAGGGTGATGACCCGGGAATCCGGAAATCGCGATGATGGCCGACGAGAGTTCCCGGGAATCCGACGGCTTCAGCATCCGGCCGTCTCGGTCGGCACCGCTCCCCCGCGCCGCGGCGTAGCGGGTGCCGGTGGCCTGGTTCACCACGACGCCGACGAGCGGACCCTCGGCATCGAGCACGCAGATACTGGTGGCATAGAACGGAATGCGACGGTGCGCGTTCGTCGATCCGTCCACCGGGTCGATCACGGCCAGGAGGCCGGCGGCGAGGTCGCCGGTGACCCCTGACTCTTCCGAGAGCACAGCGAACCCCGCTTCGTGCAGGATCGGGAGGGCGGCCGCGTCGGCCGCCAGGTCGAGGTGGTACTGGCCTGGACGAGTCCCCGCCAGACCCCACTCATCGAGGCCGTCGAGAGCATTCCGTACCGCTTGCACGGCCTCGTCGAGTACTTCGAGAATCCGGGTCTCGTCCACCGGACGGGAACCCTACTTGGCCCCCGTCGTTCCCCATTAGGCTGCGTGTTCTGTGGCAGCCATAGATGTCGCCGGTTACGTGGCCGACCTGAAGGATCATTCGGTCGACCACGGCTTCCATGTCCATGACGAGCGTCACTTCGTCGAGACCTACTCCCTGCGCCAGGTGTGGGAGGTCGACCTTCACCCCGAGGAAGGGTGCGGCGGCCCGCTCGATCTCCACCTGGCGCTCGACGTGGACCCGCGGGTCCTGCTCTCATTCGAGGATGCAGTGGTGCTCCTCTCCGACGAGGAAGAGCCGCCGGACGAATTCCATTTTCCCCTGACCTTCACCTGGGCCCTCCCTCCCCTGCCCAGTGGCCCCGACCTCCTGCGCTTGGCCATCGACCTGGCCGGGGTGGGCGGCATTGACCTTCCCCTCGAGGTGTCTGCCATCGACTCCTTCGCCAATGCCACCGACGGTTCCGAGCGGCGGCTCAGCATCGTGGCGCGGCATCCCGTCTCTCTGGCCCGTGTACTCGCCGGCGAGGAGCTTCTGTGCGACGTCTTCGATCGTGCCCTCGGCGTCAGCCGCTTCCTCCTCGAGTCAGCCGACAGCTGGCTTCGCTGAGGTGCGGAGACTGCTCTCTTTGGGTGCGGTCGTCCTCAGCGCCACCGTCACTCTCAGCGCGTGCAGTCAGCAGAGCGGGCTGAATTTGGCTCGTCAGGCCTGCGTCCATGTCAATCGCTCGCTGCACGACTACGCGCTTTCCCTCCATCCGGGCGTATCTGCCGCGGCGGTCGCGCAATTGCGCAGCCAGGCCGACGCGGAATTGCGCGCTGCCCTTCCTCTGGCCGCCGCGGCCAATTCCGACGACGGCTCGTGGAACGCGCTGATGACGACCATTTCCGAGGATGCCACCGTCGACGAGACCCACTTGATTCCTTCTCTGCGGGCCCAGTGCGTCCAGGCCGACACCAACCAGAACGTCAACCCCCAGAACGTCAACCCCCAGAACGTCAACCCCCAGAACGTCAACCCCCAGAACGTCAACCCCCAGGGTTCACCCGGATCCTGAAACCCGGGCCATCTGGGCCCGCCCCGAGGCCACGATCGGGGGCATGAGCACCGGTGCCAAGGGTGGTCCGGCCTGGGGCGTGGTGAAGTGGACGCCGTCGGGACGGCGGATGGTCACTCCCGCATAGGTCGGGGTGAACGTGCCCCCCGGGCACACCGTGGCGTCGAGGTCGACCACCGAGTCGGTGCCCGGGTGCGCGGCCGCCACCTCCTTGACCAGATGGTTGTAGACGACGCGGCGGGCCGGGTCGTCTTCGGGCCAGGGGGCGCCGTTGGGCTGCTCACCCTCATTGGTGCAGGGGGTGGTCATGAACACCATGTGGGCCCCCGCGGCGGTGACCAGGTTCGATGTGGCCTCGAGCTGGCTCTTGACGTAGCGGGCGAAGGACGGATCCAAGATATTGGTCCACCGGCCCCGATACACCCGGTCGACGTCCTCCCAGCGCCCGGCCAGGAGGACGACCACGTTGGGGTGGAAGGTCGACATCTCGTGGCTCCACTGGGCCCGGATGGGCAGCAGGTTGGCGGTGGTGCCCGGCGCGGGCGCCTTCCCGTTGCACGGAGGGGCCGAGGTTGCCTGCACCCCCATGAGCTCGATTTCGGGCCCGTCGACCACCCCGCACCCCAAGAGGCCGGCCACGTCCATGGTGTAGCCGTATCTCGATTCGAGCGGCGTGGCGCCGAGTCCCAGACCGAGCGTGAGCGCCACCGAGTCCCCGATGAACAGCACGCGCACCGGGGGCCCGTGGACCGCCGGGGGCTCGGTGCCTCCCTTGGGCGCGGCGGGGGCGCTGGCGGCGACGACGGGGACGGTGGTGGCCACCACCACCGCGACCAGTACCGCCCCCACCCCGGCGGGCACGGCCACCCAGGCCCGCCAGTTCTTGAGGAAGGTGCGGCGCCGGATGGGCCGCTCGACCAGGTGATAGGAGACCACCGAGACGGCGAAGGTGACCAGGACGCGGACCACGAAGAGCCCATCGCCGCTGAGCCCGGTGCGGGCCTCGTTGACCCAGATGAAGATGGGCCAGTGCCAGATGTAGAGCCCATAGGAGATCTGCCCGACATAACGCAGGGGGCGGAGGGCCAAAAAGCGCGGTACGGGGCTCCGGGGCGCACCGACCACGGCCAGGATCACCCCGGCCGTGCCTAGGCCAACCAGGAAGAACCCACCTTTGTAGGGGAACGACGAGGTCGAGTCGGCCAGGACCCAGATGGCGAGAGTGACGGCGGCGCCCACCGCTCCGATCAGGGCGCAGGCCCCGCGCCCCCGCCGGCTCTCGGGGTGCCACATGCTCCCCGGCGCCGTTAGGCCCGAGCGCTTGGCCCGTAAGAGCAAGCCGATCGAGAGAGCGGCCCCGATGAAGATGCACTGCGCCCGGGTGTCGGTGCCGAAGTAGACCAGGCTGGTGGAGGTGGCCGGGTCATAGAGCAGGTCCATGAGCAGGGCCGAGACCAGGGCGGCCACCACGCTGACCACAAGGAGCAGGCGCAGGCTCTTGGTCAGGCGCAGGAGCCCGAGCACCACCAGGGGCCAGATGAAATAGAACTGTTCCTCGACGGCGAGGGACCAGGTGTGGATGAGGGGCGAGGCCTGCGCCGTCTGGGCGAAGTAGTTGGTGTCGATGAGCACGAAGTGCCAGTTCGAGACGTAGAGCAGGGTCGAGAGGGCATCGAGCCGCAGGCCGGCGTAGGTGCCCCGGGGCACGATCACCGAGGCGTAGAAGGCCACGAAGAGCAACATGAGGAGGAGGGCCGGCAGGAGGCGCCGGGCCCGCCGGGCCCAGAAGGCCCCGAGGCGAATCGTCGCCGTCCCCTGCCATTCGGAGACCAGCAACGAGGTGATGAGGAAGCCCGAGAGCACGAAGAAGGTGTCGACCCCGAGGAAGCCCCCCGGGGTGAGCGAGATGCCCCCGTGGTAGATCATCACCGCCAGCACGGCGAAGGCCCGCACACCGTCGAGGCCGGGGAGGTAGGGCACCCGCTGGTGCGGTATCACGCTCGCCTCGTCACTCATCGCACAAGTCCCCTAGGCCCTTCAGGTCGCTCGGTCCCCCCACGCTGGTCAGCGGGATCGCCATTCTCGCAGACTCCCAGTGCCGCTCAATCGCAGGCCGAGGGCAATACCCTTGGTCACCCTGAGCCCGCCCCGACCCCCACCTTCACGCGCCCCCCGTCGGCTGCCCCGGACGTCGCGGGCCCGAAGACGGCGCCGAAGGGCCATGGTCACCCTGCTCCTGGCGGTGCTGGTCGTCGGCCTGGTCCTGGGCGTGCGGGCAACCCGGGGCTCGTCGCTGAGCCCGCTCCGGACACAGATCCTGTCCGTCGCCCTGAGCCAGGTGGGCTACCGCACCGATCCCCCCAACACCTATTGCAACCGGTTCAGCGCCTACTGGCACGCGGGGACCGATGACTGCGGCAACACCAACCTCTCCGAGGAATGGTGCGCCGACTTCGCTGCCTGGGTCTGGAAGCAAGCCGGGGCCGAAGTCGCCTATGAGCCGGCGCCTGGATACCTCAATTCGAATTCGGCCAGCTTCTACGTGTGGGGCGTCGATCACGGGACGTGGCATCCCGTGGGATCCCACTACGTGCCCCAGCCCGGCGACGTCGCCGTCTACGGCCTGAACGTCGCCGCGGTGACCGCGCAACACGTGGGCATCGTGACCGGTGTGACGGTGCACGGCGCGCCCGACGTGATCAACGGTGACGGTGACCGCTCGGGCTTCAGCGTGGTGGAGTCGGCCGACGATGAGCTCTACGCCGACGTGGAGGGCCACGGCGGGCCGCTGTCGGGCTATGTCTCACCCTCGGAGCCGTCTGCGGCCCCCAACGCCTGAGCCCGCCGCCCGTCTCGGGGGGCGCGGCCGGCCCGCTCTCCGTCCCCCGCGCTCAGACGCCGGGGTCGTAGTCCGCCGGAAGGGCGATCGACTTCTTCTCCAGGAAGGACTCCAACCCCTCGGGGCCGAACTCCCGGCCTACCCCCGACTCCTTGAAACCGCCGAACGGTGTGCTGAAGTCGATGGGCACCGGCGCGTTCAGCATGTAGGTGCCGGTGCGCACCTGGCGGGCGATGCCCAGGCCCCGGTCGTTGTCGCCGGTCCACACCGAGCCGCACAACCCGTAGTTCGAGTCGTTGGCGATCTCGACGGCCTGCTCGTCCCCGTCGTAGGGGATGACCACCAGCACCGGCCCGAAGATCTCCTCCTGGGCGATCTTCATCTTGTTGTCGACGTTGGTGAAGACCGTGGGCTCGACGTACCAGCCCTTGTCGAACCCGGCCGGGCGCCCGCCGCCCAGGGCCACGCGGGCGCCTTCCTCGCGGCCGCTGTCCATGTAGCCCTCGATCCGGGACCGCTGCCGTTCGGCCACCACCGGGCCCACTTCGGTCGCCGGGTCCAGCGGCTCGCCGACCACCATCGCCCCGACGCCACTCACCACGGCCTCGACCACCTCGTCGTAGCGCGAGCGTGGAGCCAAGATCCGGGTCTGGGCGATGCAGGCCTGGCCGTTGTTCATGATCGCGTTCGGCAGCAGGGTGGGGATGGTCGTCGCCAGATCGGCGTCGTCCAAAATGATCGCTGCGCTCTTCCCGCCCAGCTCGAGGGTGCAGCGCTTCAGGCGCTCGCCGCAGAGTCCGCCGATGCGCTTTCCCCCCACGCCCGATCCGGTGAAGGAGATCTTGTCCACACCGGGGTGGGTCACCAGGTGCTCGCTCACCTCGCGCCCCGCGGGGACCACCGACAGCACGCCCTTGGGCAGCCCGGCCTCGGCGAAGATCTCGGCCAGCCGGAAGGCGTCGAAGGGGGTCTCGGGGGCCGGCTTGTAGACGACCGTGCACCCGGCCATCAGCGACGGCGCCAGCTTCGCGGCCGCGATGAAGAGCGGCACGTTCCACGGCGCGATGGCCCCGACCACACCCACCGGCTCCTTGGTCACCAGCACCTGGGGGTTCAACAGGCCGGCTCGCACTTCGTCGAAGGCGAAGGTCGAGGCCAGCTCGGCGTAGTAGTTGAAGATCATGGTGGGCGCCAGAACCTGCCCCATGGTGGAGAACGAGATGGGCGAGCCCATCTCCGACGTGATGATCTCGGCCATGTCGCCCATCTCCGCCGTGATCTGCGCCGCCACCTTGGCCAGGATGGCCCCGCGCTCGACCGGCGTCAGGCGCGGCCACGGACCGCGGTCAAAGGCCGTGCGAGCCGCCGCCACCGCCTTGTCGATGTCCGCTTCGGTGCCCTCGGGCACCCGGGCGATGACCTCCTCGGTACTGGGCGAGATCACGCCTATTGTGTCGGTCCCCTCAGGGGCGATCCAGTCGCCGCCGATGAACAAGCGGTCGTAGTCGCGAATCGCCATGTGCCCTCCCCGGGTCCGTGGGAGCCATACGGCCCCCTTCGAAGGCCGCACCTGCAGCCTGCCCACCAGGGTAGCGAACCTGCCCATGGGAACGACAGCCGTTCCCGCCGCGTCCCCCGACTTCCCCACTCCCCACGTCCCCAGTCCCCACTTCCCGGCTCCCGACGTCCCGGCTCCCGACGTCCCAGCTCCCGACGTCCCAGCTCCCGACGTCCCAGCTCCCGACGTCCCAGCTCCCCGATTTCCCAGCTCCCGACGTCCCAGCTCCCCGATTTCCCAGCTCCCCGATTTCCCTCAGCCGCGGCCGCGCCATTCGATGTGGGCCCGGATGCCCCCGTCGGCTTCCACCCAACCCTTCCCGGCGGCATACGCGCACATCCCCTCGAAACCACGCTCCCAGTCCCGCGTGGCCGCCCCCCCGGCCAACCGGCGCAGGGCCAGGGGATCCACGACCAGGTGGTCCCCGTCTGGCTCCACCCGACCCAGGGCCACATCGTCCACCACCGCGGCGACCTGCTCCACCGAACCCTCCCCCGCCACCTCCACCGAGAAGCGGTCGAAAGCCGCGGGATCACGTAACGCCACGGAGCTCTCGGTGAGGTCGATCACGATGATCACGCCCCCGGACGATAGCGGCCCCCCTTCGCCGTTCCCGCCTGCATAAACTCCCGTTCTATGCCAGACATCACTCAACGCGACCCAACTGAGGTCGCCTCCGTTCTGACCCGTTGGCTGGCCACGAAGATGGGGGACGATGCCAAACCCGAGGTCTTCGACGTGCAGGCACCCGCCTCGAACGGTTTCTCCAACGAGACCATCCTGTGCCGCACCCGAACCTCGGCCAACGGGGAGTCGACCGAGAAGCGGCTGGTGGTGCGGGTGGCGCCGACCAAACACCTGCTCTTCATGGATGCCGAATTCGACACCCAGTACCGCGTCATGCGTACCCTGGCCGACGGGGCCACGGGCATCCCGTTGCCCGCGCTCGGATGGTACGAGGAGGACCCGCAGTACCTCGGTGTGCCCTTTTTCATCATGGACCACGTGGAGGGACAGGTGCCGTCCGACAACCTTCCCTACACCCTGGACGGCTGGGTCATCGAGGCCACGCCGGAGCAACAGCGCACCATGTGGTGGAGCGGCATCGATGCGCTCGCCGCGGTCCACCGGACGGACTGGCGCGCCCTCGGGCTGGACTGGCTGGGCGATCCCCGTCGAGGCCGCCCCGGGATCGAGCAACAGATGTCGTACTACCGCGCGTTCCTGGACTGGGCCGCGCAGGGCAGTCCCCAACCCACCCTCGAGGCGACCTGGAAATGGTTGGTCGACCACCAGCCCGCCGAAGAAGGCGATGTGGTGATCAGCTGGGGCGACAGCCGGATCGGCAACATGATCTGGCGCGACTTCAAATGTGCCGCGGTCATCGACTGGGAGATGGCCTCCCTGGGACAGCCCGAGATGGACCTCGGATGGTGGCTGTACTTCAATCGGCAGTTCGCCGATGGTCTCGGCGTCCCCCGTCCGCCCGGCTTCGGCACGCACGAAGAGACCGAAGCGCGCTACAGCGAGATCATGGGTCGACCGATGAAGGACCTTTTCTTCTACGAGATCTTCTCGGGCTTCCGCTTCGCCGCCATCATGGTCCGGCTGGCCGAGCTCGCCAAGGAGGGCGACCCTCTCGTCGATGACACGGACACCACGCCGACCAACAATCTGGCCACCCAACTTCTGGCCACCATGCTGGAGCTCCCACCACCGACTTGACCACGCGGTCGCTCGGCGCCCTGTTGCAATATCGGTTGATCAGCCGTCGCGCGAGGTATCGGCCGAAGGGGCGACGCCGGCGGCACGCACCCGTTCGGCCAGCCACTCGGCTCCGTTGTCGGCGGACATCGCGTCCTGCCATCCGTCGAGGATCCGGTGCAGGCTCCCGACGCTGTCAATCAGCGCGATCACCCTCACCGTCATCTTGTCTTCGAAGTCCGAGTCGGTAGAGACGTGGATGCCACCGAAGGGATCCTCCCACTCGTGGGGCGGCGGCTCCTGCATGACGTAGAGCTCGCCGGTGTCCTCGACGTAGTTGAGCTCGTAGCGCACCCCGTGCTTGTCCCGCCATTCCCCACCCAGCTCTATCTCGGCAGATGGCCGTCGTCGGGCGTCACCGTCGTAGAACTCGTCGATATCCATCGTCGGAGGTTATCTCCGACCTGGGTTGCCTTGAATCCAGTGGTCGAAACCGGCGCGGGCCGACCCGGGGGGAGCGATAGGGGGAGATCCGAGCGAGACGGTCGGTGCCATGCCCACCGCACGACAGCCGCTCATCACCATTGCTCAGCTCAACGCCGAATGGAGCTCATTGGGCCGCTCCCGCCAGGCCGTGCGGGTCCTGCATGCTCTGGCCGCACGCGATCCGGACCTGCGCCGCCTCGTGCACGGAGCGGGTTCGGACGATCTACCCACCTGCCCCACTCCCTACGACCTGATCGAATTCATGGGCACGGCCTCGGGCCAACAACGAAGGGAGCAGGCGGCGGGAGTCGTGCGGGCCCTCCTCCGGGAGGGACGGCTCGATCCGCTGGTCGGCCGTTTCCTCCTCCAGGCGCTGATCCCGGGCATGCTCACCATCGCGGGGCGGCTGCGCTGGGGCCAGGGCGGCAGCTGGGAGGACGGCAACGAAATTCTTCGCCGAGCTCGTCTCGACCACCTGGGAGGTCGTGAACGACTGGGCGGGCCAGGATCGCCCCTTTGCCGTCCTCGACCTCCTCTCGGCGTCGCGCTGCCGCATTCGCCGACAGCTCTTCAAAGAGCGCGACCTGCAGAGGCTTCATGTGCGCCTGACTCCCGACATCGCGGCGTCCAGGGCCACGCCGTCGGAGACCGCTCTCGAGGAGTTGACGAGGACGCTCATACACCTGCGCCACCGCGGGCTGCGCCCCGAGGACGTCGAGGTCATGTACGCCCAACATGTCCTGGGCTTCTCCATCTCCGAACTGGCCGCGGCGACGGGTCGGGACCGCCGTGCGCTCTACGCCCGGCGTGACCGGGGCCAGCGGCGACTCTGCGCATAGGCCCTCCCTGCTGGCGCCCGACGAGTACGCGATCTGGTGGCCGGCACCACACGAGGGTCGCCCGAACGCCGAGGGCTCAGCCAGGTTTGGTCTCCCCCCCCGCCACGTCGTCAATGACGCGCTCGAGCGCGGCCGCCACCGCTTCCATCGCCGACGCCCTACTCCCTTTGACCAGGACGGCATCCCCGGGACCGATCCCCCCGAGGTGCTCCATCACCTCAACGATGCTCGATGCATGGACCGATCCGTAGGCGGCGGTCCGGTACCCGATGAGAACGATGTCGAGCGCCTCGGCCAGCGAGTTGATCGAGACGTGCAGAGCATCGGAATCGGGACCCAGCTCGGCCATGCCACCGAGAATTGCCACGCGCCGATCGGCCTTGATTGCACTCAGGGCGCGCAGTGCAGCTTCAGTGGAGGTGGGATTGGCGTTGTAGGTGTCGTTGATGAGGAGGATCTCGGACCCCGGAGAAGTCAGGTTCATCCGCCAGGGCGGGTCTACCACCCCAGAAATGGACTCCACCACGTCGTCGAGCGTCACCCCGGCCCAGAGCGCCGCCGTCGCCGCGGCCAGAGCGTTCTCCACCTGGTGGGCGCCATGGAGAGCGAGGTGGACATCAGTCGTACCCCAGGGGGTCGAGAGCTCGAACGCTGCTTGCGCCAGGTCGTTCAGGTGCACATGCCGGGCGACAACATCAGAGTTGGCTTGTGTCCCGAACAAGACGACGGGGGCTGATGCACGCGCGCGCATGCCCGGGCTGAACGCATCGTCTCCGTTCAGCACGGCCAGTCCGGCTGGCGGTAGAGCCTCGAGCAATTCGGCCTTGGCTGTTGCCACCTGATCGAGCGACCCGAAGAACTCGGTATGGGCCAGTCCGATTCGAGTGATGATCCCGATGGTCGGGCGGGCGATCCGGCACAGTTCCGCAATATGACCAGGCCCGCGGGCGCCGAGCTCTGCAACCACCACCTCGACATCATCGGGCGCGTTGGCCAGGGTCAAGGGAAGCCCGATCTCATTGTTGAACGACAGATGGCTGGCCTGGGTCCGATAGGTCGAGGAGAACGCACTTCGGGTCAGGTCCTTGACCGTGGTCTTGCCCACCGAACCGGTGATGCCGACCACCTGTCCGCCCATGCGACGCCGGGCCAGTCGGCCGATCTCGGTGAGCGCCCGCGCCGTGTCGGCCACGACGATCGCCGTCGCCGTCGCCGTCGCCCCCGCTGTCGCCCCCGCTGTCGCCGCCTCGTCGGTGAGGTACGCCACGGCACCGGCTGCGACGGCTGCGCCTATGAAGGCGTGCCCGTCCCTCCGGTCGCGCAGCGGCACGAACAACTGGCCCGGGTGCAATGCGCGGGTGTCAGTGGCGACCCCATCAATGGCAACATCCGGGCCCTGGACGCGCCCCTGCAACGCCTCGGCCAGGGTGGCGGCGGTGAATCGCATTCGCGAAGCCTTGCATACGGTTGCGGTAGATTGGCTGCACTTATGGATGAGCGCGTCAGGTTAATTGTGCTCTTCGGTGGTCGATCGGCTGAACACGAGATCTCCTGCATTTCAGCGTTCAATTTGTTGCGTGCCGTCGACAGCCGGCGGTATGAGGTCGTGCCCATCGGGATCACCCGGAGCGGGCGGTGGGTCGACGCACACGACATGTCGATTGAGGCGGCCGCCGTGACCGGAGCGCTGCCCTCTCCCGATCTGGCCCCGGGTTCGGCGCTCCTGCCCTTGGCCGAGCTACCTCCGGCTTCGTCGGACCGGGAAGTCACCGTGGTATTTCCTCTCCTGCACGGACCGATGGGAGAGGACGGGACCATGCAGGGACTTCTCGAGTTGGCCGGTGTTCCGTACATCGGGAGCGGTGTGCTCGGGTCCTCGATCTGCATGGACAAGGCCATGGCCAAACATGTGCTGGCGGCTCACGGCATTCCGCAGGCCCGGTGGGCCGGAGCACGAGCGAGCGAGATCAACGACGAATTCCTTCGCGAGATCGGGGAACGGCTCGGCTACCCGATGTTTGTCAAGCCCGCCAACCTGGGCTCCTCCATCGGCATCAGTCGAGCGACCACTGCCGCCGAGCTCGCGCAGGCCGTCCAACTGGCCCGTTCCTACGACGAGCACCTTGTCTTCGAGGAGGCCGTGCCGGGCCGCGAGATCGAGGTGGCTGTCCTCGGCGACCTGTCGCCCACAGCATCGCTGCCCGGCGAGATCGTCTGCGACGGCGCCTTCTACGGATTCGAGGAGAAGTACCGGACCGACTCGACCAAGCTCCTCATCCCCGCCCCGTTGTCGGACCTCGAGGTGGCCGAAGCGCAAGGTCTGGCCATTGCCACGTTCAAGGCCCTGCGGGCTGAGGGCATGGCCCGTGTCGACCTCTTCTACAGCAGCGAGGGCCGGTTCCTGGTCAACGAGGTGAACACGATCCCGGGCTTCACCCCGATCTCCATGTACCCCATGTTGTGGGAAGCCAGCGGGCTGCCCTACGCCGATCTGATCGACGAACTGGTGGAGCTGGCGTTGCAGCGCCACCGCAGACGGTCACAGTTCACGACCGACCACTAGCTGCTGCGTCGCGCTCACCAGCGCCGCGCTCACCTCGGGAACGGCGGCAGACGGCACTGCTTCAACGGCCATTGCGCGTGACGGACGGCACCGCGTCACGTTGACGTTGCACGACCGTCACGCGATTTCGGAAGTTTGCCGCGTACGTTTCATCCGCCCGTGGAAGAACTGTGACGAGAAATTCATCTCGTGGTCTTACGTTTCTCTTATGACCGATACCCCGAAGTCGCATCCGTCCGTCCGTGCCGCCTTCCTGGCGCTTGCCCGGCGGGGCCGGAGGCTGGCCGCAGGCGGTGTCGCCCTCAGTGCGGTGTTCCTCTCCATCAGCGCGGTGGGCGCGGCCCAGGCCGACGACCGCACCACCGACGACCACGCCTTCAACGACCACTACGGGCGCATCGCAGCCGCCGAGTCCAACCACGACTGCGCCATCGACGACTGCACCATCGACGACTGCACCATCGACGACTTCGGCCGCCACGGTTGCGCCAACTACATCAACTCCGGCTCCCGGCGCGGCCTCTCCGAACTCGGCTGCGGCTCCTACCGCGCCAAACCCAATTCCACCCATCAAGCACGTGTGGCTGATCATCCTGGAGAACAAGTCCTTCGACGCCACTTTCACCGGCCTCAACAACAACACCTACCTGTGGAAGACCCTCCCCTCGCAGGGGACGCTGCTGACGAACTACTTCGGCACCGGCCACTTCAGCCTGGACAACTACGTGGCCATGACCTCTGGTCAGGCACCTGCGGTCGACGATCAGAACGATTGCCCCACCTACAAGGACATGCAGGGATCCGTCGACACCAATCCATCGGATCCGAACTTCGGCCAGATGGTGACGGCCGGCACCCCCTATGCGAACAATGAGGGTTGCGTCTACCCGGCCAACGTGCCCACGCTGTTCAATCAGCTCGACGCCGCGGGTGTGAGCTGGAAGGGTTACGCCCAGGACCTCGGTTTCCCCGACGCCTCCGGACCGACGCACGACGCGGGTGGCTGCGGCGGACCCAGCCTCAATCCGACCACCGACCCCGTGCCCAACCCCGGGAGCGCCAACGCGACGGACCAGTATGTGCCCAAGCATTTCCCCTTCCCGTGGTTCAAGTCGCTCATCGACAATCCGAATGACTGCAACCCGGCGCACATCGCCAATCTGTTCTCGGTGAACAACGGCCTCTATCACGACCTGCAAAAGGTCTCGACCACCCCGGCATTCAGCTGGATCACGCCGAACAACTGTTCGGACGCCCATGATGCGGTCTGTCACGGCAACAACCTGTCCGGCGGTTTTGCCGACGCCACCACGCCCAACCCGCCGGTCAACTACACCGGAGGTTTGTACGCCTCTGATCTCTTCCTCGAGCACATCATCCCGGAGATCGAGGCTTCCCCGGCCTTCAAGCAGAACGGGCTGATCGACGTCACCTTCGACGAGGGATTCCCCGCATTCACTTTCACCTCCAACAGCTTCAGGAATTCGCCGACCGACCCGCCAAACGTGGCCTCGTCCATCGCGTCGGACTCGGCCGGTGAGAACATCAACGGCGCCAACATCCGCTACGAGCCGACCGGCCCGAACACGCCGCTGGCCACCGACAGCCTGGGCGACCAGCTCCTGCCGGGCCCGGGCGACAACGCCTTCATCGACCGTGATCCGACGATCCCGGGTCTGGTCCTCGGCGGTGGCGGGACACCTCCCGGCGCTCGCACGGACACCGTGAGTGGTGGCCCCGGCTCGACCACCATCGCCGATCAGTCGGCTGTCATCACCGACCGCGGCCGATCCGTGACCGGAACGAACATCCCGCCTGGGGCCACGGTGAAGAGTGTCTCGGACGTGCCGGCTGTGGCGAAGTTGCCCAACGGCGGAGGCTGTACCAATCTCTGCGCGACGAAAGCATCGTTCGTGCTGGCCGTGAACGGTGTGCCGACGGCCCCGACCGGTCCCGTCACGAGCGTCACGCTGGGAGCGGAGACCGACGCGACTGATCCCCTCTACAGCGCCACGGGTGCAGCCACCGGCGGCGGTGATGTCGGCAGCGTGCTCATCAGCAAGTACATCGTGCCCGGCTCGACCGACAGCGTCTTCTACAACCACTACAGCTGGCTGCGGACCATGGAAGACCTCTTCAACGTGGGCCCGACGTCTCCCGGCCTCGACGGCCATGGACACATTGGATTCGCGGCCCAGCCGGGTCTCGCTTCGTTCGGATCGGACGTGTTCAACTGCCGGGGCACGTGCGTCCCGTAGCGGCTCCACCCCTTCGCCCCAAGGGAGGCACGCGCTCGAAGCGCCGACCACGTTGATGCTTGCCAGGGCCAAGAGCGCATGCGGAGCCCCGGGGCTCCGCATGCGCTGGCTCCCACTGGTCGCGGTGATGGCGTTCGGGGGCACCCTGGCTGCTCCCGGAATTTCGTCGGGACAGTCGGCGTCGGATGGGGACAACACCTACGGGCCGCTCCCGGCCTGGCTGCCCAAGGCCACCGTCCCGGTCAACCGCACCCTGGTGGCCAGCGCCCAGGATCCGAAGCTCGGCATCGAGGGTGACACCTTCAAGGCCGTCCTGCCGCACGGCCAGACGCTCATCACCCTCGCTGGCCCGACCGTGCCACCCTTCGTGGCCCCTCCCCCGCCGACGACGACGGCGACGTTCACCATCTCGATGAGCCGCTCGGCCGGCAGCGTCCCCATTCGGCCCGCCGATTTCGAACTGGTCGACGGCAACGGCCGGATCTACTACCCGAAGGCGTTCAGTGGGGCTCCCCCGCCACGGGTTGCGCCCGAGGGGAAGACCATCTCGTTCCACCTGAAAGAGGTCATGGCCACCGGTGCGGGAAGTGTGCGCTGGTCCCCCGGGGGAGCCCCGACGGCGAGCTGGGACTTTACGGTCGAAAACGACTGAAGTCGGCGGCCGGTACTCGGCAAGGCGGCGGGGGGTGAGGCCCTGAGGCAGCCCTTCGGTAGGTTGAGGTGATGGTCACCACGTTCGAAGGCGAGGCCTGGGAGCGCCTTCCCGGGGCCAGCCGCCTGACCCCGCCCCAACGGGAGGCCATTGAGGCTGACGAACCGCTGCTCTGCATTTTGGCCGGCGCCGGAGCCGGCAAGACCAGAGTCCTCACCTTGCGCGTGGCCCGCCGGGTCCGCGACGGCTCGATCCACGGCGACCGGGTCCTCGTCACCACTTTCAGCCGCAAGGCGGCCGAGGAGCTCCGCACCAGGCTGTGGTCGCTCGGCGTGACGGGGGTGAAGGCGGGAACCTTTCACCGCACCGCATTGTCGCTCCTTCGCGAGCACCGGGCCCTGCGCGGCCGACCCGAGCCCCAGCTCCTGACGGATCGTCGCCGGCTCTTGGCCGAGGTGGTGAGCGGTGACCCCCGCCGGGTGCGGACCCTCGACGGGGAGATCGGATGGTCCAAAGCGCGCCTGGTGTCCCCGGATCGGTACGAGGTCGAGGCGCGCCGGGCCAAACGGCACCCGGGGATCAACACCAGCCAGGTGGCCGAGGTGTTCGCCCGCTACGAAGCCGAGCGAGCGCAGCGCCACCTGCTCGATTTCGACGACCTGATCGTGGCCTGCGCGGACAGCCTGGCCGGCGACGCCTCGTTTGCCGAGGCCATCCGCTGGCGGACCCGCCACCTCTTCGTCGACGAGATGCAGGACGTCAACCCGGCGCAATTCCGGCTCCTCACCGCGTTGTTGTCGGACGAGCCCGATCTCTTCGTGGTCGGCGACCCCAATCAGTCCGTCTACGGCTTCAACGGGGCCGATCCGACCCTCCTCCACACGTTGCCCGAGATCTTGCGCGGCACCAAAGTCATCCGGTTGGACGAGAACCACCGGTGCACGCCGCAGGTCGTCGCGGTGGCGACCGCCGTGCTGCGCCAGGGCGAACGGGGGGGCGTCGGCTTCGACACCATGGTGGAGCCCACCAGCAGCCGGGTCGACGGTGCCGTGCCCCAGGTCATCGCCCACGAAAGCGACCACGAAGAGGCGGCCTGGGTCGCCGCCCGGGCCAGACAGACACGGGGGCCGGGACGACGGTGGTCGAGCATCGCCGTCCTGACCCGCACCAACGCGCAACTGGCAGTGGTCCAGGCAGCCCTGGAGGCCGCCGGCGTGCCCTACCAGGTGGCCGGCACCGACCTGGGGCCGGCCAGCGATGTGCGCGGCTCCCGAGCGGTTCGGTTCCGCACCGAAGGGGACGAGGAAGGCAGCAATGAAGAGGTCGATCGTGACGGCGTGGTGCTCACCACCTTCCATCGGTCCAAGGGACTGCAGTGGCACACCGTCATGATCATCGGGCTGAACGAAGGACTGATGCCGATCGCGTCGGCGCGCACGGACGACGCGGTCGACGAGGAGCGCCGTCTGTTCTACGTGGCCCTGACCCGGGCCGAGGAGGAGTTGTGGTGCAGCTGGTCCGCCGGCGAAGGATCGTCGCCGGCCTCAGGATCGGCCCGCCGGCGCGGTCCCAGTCCCTGGTTGGCCCCGGTGGAGCGAGCCGTCGCCCACCTGGCCAAGGCGGCGGCGCCGACGGCGGCCTCGGAGGTCTCCGCCCGGGTAGCCGAGCTGCGTCAGCGACTCGACCCCGGCGACGGCCCCGGCGACGGCGACGGCGACGGCGACGGCGACGGCCGCAGCGGATAGGGTCGATTCGCCTTTGCGACCGAAGGGGAACAGACCGGTGCCCGAGATACTCGAACTGCTTCGTGACGCGGTGGGTAAAGGGCACGTGGCGAGCGGGCCGGGCGTGCACGCCGATTACACCCACGACGAGGCCCTGACGGCCGAACCGGTGGCGCCGTTGGCGGTCGTGTTCCCCGGATCGACCGGCGAGGTCGTGAAGGTCCTGCGGGCAGCCAACGAGCACCGCGTCCCGGTCGTGGCGCGGGGCAGCGGTACGGGGCTCTCGGGCGGGTGCCTGCCCGTCGCCGACGGTATTGTGCTCGCCTTCGATCGCATGCGGGCCATCCGCGAGATCGACACCGAGAACCAGGTGGCAGTGGTCGAGCCCGGCGTGACGTTGGAGGATCTGGACCGGGCCCTTTCGCCGCTCGGGCTGGTCTATCCGGTCTCACCGGGCGAGGAGAGCGCATCGCTGGGGGGGAACGTCGCCACCAACGCCGGCGGCATGCGCGCCGTGCGCTACGGCGTCACCCGCCACCACGTCCTCGGTCTCGAGGTCGTCCTCGCCGACGGCCGGGTCGTGCGTACGGGAGGGAAGTTCGTCAAGAGCTCCTCGGGATATGACCTGACGCAACTCCTCATCGGATCCGAAGGCACCCTGGCCGTCACCACCGAAGTGACGGTCAAGCTGCACCCTCGAATGAGCGAAGCGGCCACCGTCCTGGCTCCCTTTCCCACTCTGGCCGAGGTGGCCCATGCCGTTCCCCACATCGTGAGCAGCGGGGTGGAGCCCTCCATCCTCGAGTACATCGACGTGCTGGCCATGTCGAGCATCACCCGCAGTGCCGGACTGGACCTTGGTGTTCCCGAGGCCATCAAGGCGGACACCTTGGCCTATCTGGTGGTCGTGCTGGAGGGCACGGAGGCGAGGCGGGTGGAGGAGGACGTCGAGCAGCTGGCCACCCTGCTGTCCAAGCTCGGCGCGCTCGACGTCTACGTCCTTCCCGCCTCCGCCGGGGCGCAGCTGATCACCGCCCGGGAGAGGGCTTTCTTCGTGGCCAAGGCGGCTGGGTCGGACGACATCATCGATGCCGTCGTGCCCCGGGCCGCCATCCCGGACTACCTGGCCGAGGTGGCCGTGCTGGCCAGCCGGGATGGCGCGTTGGTGACCGGCTGTGGCCATGTCGGTGACGGGAACGTGCATCTCTCGGTCTTCCAACCCGATGCCGGGCGGCGCCACGGGCTGATCCGCTCGATCTTTTCATCGGCCGTGGTGGCGGGCGGAGTGATCTCCGGGGAGCACGGCATCGGGACGGAAAAGCAGGAGTACTTTCTCGACACGGTGGACCCGGTCAGCCTGGAGCTCATGCGTGCCGTTCGGGCCGCGTTCGACCCCCACGGAATCCTCGGGCCCGGCCGCCTGTTCCCAACGACTGGAGAAGCCTCATGAACGGTGCCCGTTCCCTGCTCACCACCCTGGTCGGGGCAGGTGTCGACGTCTGCTTCAGCAATCCGGGCACCTCGGAGATGCATTTCGTGGCCGCCCTGGACGACGTGCCGGAGATGCGCGGCGTCCTGACCCTCTTCGAAGGGGTGGCCACCGGCGCCGCTGACGGGTACGCCCGGGTGAGCGGACACCCGGCGGCCACGTTGCTGCATCTGGGCCCCGGATTGGGCAACGGCCTGGCCAACCTGCACAACGGCCGCCGGGCCCGCGTGCCGGTCGTCAACATCGTCGGCGAGCACGCGACCTATCACTCCCGCTATGACGCCCCCCTCGAGTCGGACATCGCCTCCATTGCCCGGGCCGTGTCCGGTTGGTACCGGGTGGCGGCACGGGCCGATGACGTGGGCGGCGATGCCGCGGACGCCGTGGCGGCGGCCTGCCGGCCGCCCGGATGTGTGGCCACCCTCGTCCTCCCGGCCGATTCGTCATGGTCCGAGTCCGGCCCCGGACCGTCGGCGCCGAGGCCCCGGTCCCTCCCCGCCGTCGTCCCGGACGAAACCGTCCAGGGCCTGGCCAAGGTGCTGGCATCGGGGGAGCGCACCGCCCTTCTCTTGGGCGGAAGCGCGGTGCGAGCACGAGGTCTGGTCGCCGCCAGCCGCGTCGGCTCCACCACGGGGGCGACCCTTCTCGGCGAGACCTTTCCCGCCAACCTGGCCCGGGGCGCCGGTATCCCGGCCGTGGATCGGCTCGGCTACCTGGCCGAGTTCGCCCAGGCCCAACTCGACGGAGTGCAGCACTTGATCCTGGTGGAGGCCAAGTCCCCGGTCTCCTTCTTCGCCTATCCCGGCAAACCGAGCGACATCGTCCCGCCCGGCTGCACCATGCACACCCTCGCCGTCCCCGGTGAGAATGCCGCGGGCGCGCTCGAAGCGCTGGCCGAGGCCGTGGGTGCCCCACCCGACGGCGCCGTCCTCGTCCCGGCGGCTCGACCGGAACGACCCACCGGATCGCTCTCCCCGGAAACCTTGGCGGCGGCGATCGGCGCCACCTTGCCCGACGACGCCATCGTGGTCGATGAGGGGAACACGTCGGGACTCTTCGTGTCCGGGGCCTCGGCCGGCGCGCCCCCGCACGACTGGCTCACGCTCACCGGAGGAGCCATCGGGTTCGGACTCCCGGCCGGCACGGGTGCCGCCGTGGCCGCGCCCGAACGACCGGTGCTCTGCCTCCAGGCCGACGGGAGCGCCATGTACACGCTGCAGGCGTTGTGGACACAGGCCCGCGAGGGCCTCGACGTCACCACGGTGATCCTGTCCAACCGGAGCTACGCCATTTTGAACATGGAGCTGCACCGGGTCGGCGCCGGCGCCGGCGGTCCCCTCTCCCGGCGCATGCTGGACCTGACGCAACCAGATCTCGACTTCGTCGCGCTCTCCCAAGGCATGGGGGTACCGGCACGGCGCGTCGAGACGGCAGACGCCCTCACCTCGGCGCTCGAGGAGAGCTATGCCGAACCCGGCCCCTCCCTGATCGAGGCGGGGCTCGCGTGAGGGTCGGGGTGACCCGCCCCTCGAACCTCGCAGGGATCGTCAGTCGTCAATCAGATCGACCACGACCGGTGCATGATCGGAGGGCTTGTTGCCCTGGTAGTTCTTGCGGGCGTCGCGGTCGACGTAGGAGCCGGTCGCCCGTGCGGCCAGGTCTCCGCTCAAGAGGAGAAGGTCGATCCGCATCCCGCGTCCCTGGTGGAAATCGCCGGCTCGATAGTCCCACCAGCTGAACACTCCGGGATCGTTGAAGCGGGGGAAGACGTCTTCGAGGCCCCAGCCCAAGATCTGACGAAGTGCCGCACGTTCCTGCTCGCTCACATGGGTCATGCCCTCGAAATGGGCCGGGTCCCACACGTCCCCGTCCCCCGGAGCCACATTGAAGTCGCCGCACACCGCCACGGAGCTGCCCGGGGGACAGGTCTCGTCGAGGAGGGTCCGCAGGCGGGCCAACCAGTGCAGCTTGAAGGTGTAGAACTCATCGTCCAGGCTGCGCCCGTTGGGGACGTAGACCGAGTGCACCCGCACCTCCCCACAGGTGCCGGCCACGAGGCGACATCCGTGCGCATCCTCGGCGCTGCCGAAGCCGCGCGCCACATCTCTCAGACCCACCCGGCTCAGGAGCGCCACGCCGTTCCAGCGCCCGTCGCCATGGTGGGCTGCTTCGTAGCCCAGGGCCTTGAAGGTGTCGGTCGGGAATTTGTCGTCAGCCTGCTTGGTCTCCTGCAGGCAGAGCACATCGGGTTGCTGCGCCTCGATCCACCCCGTGACGTGCGGCATCCGGGCGGTCAGAGAATTGACGTTCCAGGTAGCCAGGCGCATCAGGCTGGGGCCCCGTCGACAATGACGAAGAGCAGGTCAGCCTCACATGCCTTCTGCCCGTTCACCGACGCGACGCCGTGGCCCTTGCCGGCCCGCGCGGACAGGTGGTCCAGGTTCACCTCGAGGTCGAGCGTGTCGCCGGGGACCACCTGCCGGCGGAAACGCGCCCTCTCGATACCGCCGAAGAGCGGCAGCTTGCCGGCGTAACGCGGGTCGAGCAGCAGAGCGATGCCGCCCAGCTGGGCCAGGGACTCGATCATGAGCACCCCGGGTAGCGTCGGGCGACCGGGGAAATGGCCGGCAAAGAACGATTCGGCGCCGGTCAGCTCCCAGCGGCCCCGCCCGGAGACCCCCGGCTCGACCGCGTCGACGGCGGTCACGAAGAGGAACGGCGGCCGGTGGGCCAGGACATCGACTGGTTTCGGCATCTCCATCAGGGCATCTCCGTCAGATCGCCTTGCAGTGACCCGTGGCTGCAGCGTGCAGGGACGTCACGGAACCGAGACTACCGATGAGGAAGTTCGCCGGATTTCCCAGCGGGCTTCTTGGCGGCCTTCTTGGCCGGACCGCGCCGCTTCTTCGACGGGGGAAGCGGGAGTGCGAGCTCGGCCACCCGGCGGGGCGGATCCAGCCCCGCCAGGACGAACGGCCGCACTTCACCCTTGGTGAGGACCTCGCGCGCTTTGGTCGGAGGTGGCGTCCCCATGGCGCTCAAGGGGATGTAGCAGTGCAGGCTTCCACCGTCGGGCAGAGCCACGTCGACCATCGCTCCGTGAGAGGTGAACGAGACGACCTCTCCCTCGATGGTGCTGCCGACCGGATAGGCGGCCACGAAATTGATGAAGGCCATCGGCTCGTTCACCGCCGGGGGCGGGCTCGCCGATGCCTTCTTGGGTGCCGGGAGCGCCGGGGCCAGCTGCGCCCGTGCCTTCTTCGACGCCGGCGCCTTGGCCGTCTCCTTCGTGGCCGGCTTCTCCTTGACCGCAGCCACCTTCTTGGTCGCCTTTTTCTTGGGCGTCTCCTTCTTCGTCGCCGCCGCCTTCACCTTCTTGGGCGCGGCAACGCGCTTGGTGGCCGCAGCCTTCTTCTTGGCCGGTCCCTTGGCGGCCTTCTCGGCCCTGGGAGGATCGAGCGCCTCGGCCACGGCCTCGTCAATGGCCGTTGACAGGTCAGGGTCGACCGGCGCGGCTGCTCTTCGCCCCTTGGGGGCCGGCGGGGGCTCGCTGGGCGCGAGGGGCCAGGTGGTGTCGACGGGGGGAGCTTTCTTCTTCGGCGATCGCTTGGCTGCCTTCTTGGCCGCCTTGGCCAACTCAGCCGCCTTGGCGGGAGCCGACTCGGGATCCTCCTTCACGCGAGCCTCAGCGGTGGCCGCTCGGCTCTTGACCCCACGCACCGGGAGCCTCGGCGTGAAGATCCACCCCACTCCGGGGACCGGCTTGCCTCCGATCAACCGGCCTTCGTCGAACAGCCACGGGTGCTCACCGTGGAATTCCTGGAAGGAGTCGTTGGAGAGCACGATGGCCCCCGTGCGTTCGGCGATCCGCAGGACGAAGGCGTCCCCACGCCCGATGGCTCCGGCCGGGGGGGACACGATTTCGCCGTTCAGCATGGCGTCGCGGACCAGCTCGCGCTCGGACTCGGCGATACGGTGCTCGAACGAGGCATCCACCACCACGGTGATGCGCGCCTTGGGATCTTCTTCGGCGTACGCCCGCACTGCTTCATCCAATTGGACCAGGCTCGGGAGCGTGCGCCCTTCGGTGGCCAGGTTCGACCCGTCCACCACGACGTGATGCGGATCAGCCAACGGCGCGCCGCAACAAGTCGGCCTGCTCCAATTGATGGAGCGCGGCACTGCCGATGGCGGGACTGGCTGATTCGTTCCGACTGATGTGACACAGCGCCAGGCGTTCAGGCAACAGCGCGTGGAGCCGGGCGTGGACGAAGGACCAGGCCCCCATGTTCTCGGGCTCCTCCTGCAACCACACGACCTCCTCGGCCTGCGGGTAGTGCGCGAAGGCCGCCTCGAGGCGCGCCGCCGGCCACGGGTAGAGCTGTTCGACCCGGACAATGGCCACCGAGGCGGCCTCCGCCGGTTGGTCCACTGCCAGCTGTTGGCGACGTTGGTAGGCCTCATGGGCGATCTTCCCGCTGCACAGCACGATGCGACGGATCCGCGTGGCGTCGTCCACGTCGGCGTCGTCGAGCACCGGCTCGAACGACCCCTCCTCGAGATCTTCGAAGCGCGACCGCGAGAAATGGGCCCGCAGCATCGATTTGGGCGTCACGACAATCAACGGTCGCTTCGGTGTCCGCAGCGCCTGGGAGCGCAACAGGTGAAAGTACTGGCCCGCCGTCGACGGCAGGACGACCCGCATGTTGTCCCGGGCGCACAGGGCGAGAAAACGTTCGAAACGAGACGACGAGTGTTCCGGACCCTGGCCTTCATAGCCGTGCGGGAGCAGCATGACCAGACCGGCGTGCTGACCCCACTTGACCTCGGCCGGCGCCAGGAAATTGTCAATGATGATCTGCGCGCCGTTGACGAAGTCACCGAACTGAGCTTCCCAGAGCACCAGCGCCTCCGGCGCCTCCACCGAGTAGCCGTACTCGAACCCCACCGCGGCGTACTCCGACAGAAGCGAGTCGCGTGCGGTGAAGCTGCCCACGACACCCTCGCCGGGCAGGTCCGCGTCGACTCGCTGCAAGCCTTCGCTGATGTGGGCCAGCGGGATGTACTCCTCGCCGTCGGCGTAGTCCACCAAAACGGCGTGACGGTGGCTGAACGTGCCACGGCGGGTGTCCTGCCCGGTCAAGCGGACATTGACACCGGCGTACAGCAGCGAGCCCATGGCCAGCGCCTCCGCTAGGGCCCAGTCGACCTGGCCGGCGGCCACCAGTTCGTCTCGCTGGGAGAATTGGCGTTCGAGCTTGGGGTGCACGGTGAAGCCATCCGGGACGGTACGGATCGACACCGCCAACGCCCGCAGCACGTCGCCCGCCACCCCGGTCTGCTCGGGCGGCGCCTCGGCCGGGGCGTCGGGCTCCGGGAGGTGATCGGGCACCAGCGAGGGTTCGCCCCGCACTTCGTCGAGGACGGTCTGCAGTCGTGCATTGAAATCATCGAGGGCTGATTCGGCGTCCTCGAGGGTGAGGTCACCCCGTCGAACCAGCGTCTCGGTGTACAACTTGCGCACCGATCTCTTGGCCTCGATGCGCTGGTACATCAACGGTTGGGTGTAGCTCGGGTCGTCACCCTCGTTGTGGCCGTGCTTGCGGTAGCACACCAAGTCGATGACCACGTCCTTGTGAAAGGTCTGCCGGAACGAAAAGGCGAGTCGAGCCGCCCGCACGCAGGCCTCGGGATCGTCCCCGTTCACGTGGAAGATCGGAGCTTGGACCATCTTGGCCACGTCGGTCGGGTAGACCGAGGTCCGGGCCGAGGCCGGGGCGGTGGTGAATCCCAGTTGATTGTTGATCACCACATGGACCGTGCCGCCGGTGCGGTAGCCCGAGAGCCCGGAGAGATTGAGGGTTTCGGCCACCACCCCCTGTCCGGCGAACGCCGCGTCGCCGTGGACCAGCACCGTCATACACGGAAAGCCGTAGGTGCCTTCGCCCGAGGCTCGAGGTGTCCCGTCGGTGGGCGGCGACAGGCGATCCTGCTTGGCCCGGGTCATGCCCTCGACCACCGGATCGACCGCTTCGAGATGCGAGGGGTTGGATGCCAGCGTGATGGGGAGCTCCTCACCGGCGCTTCCCAGGAATGTCCCGCGGGCCCCCTTGTGGTACTTCACGTCTCCTGATCCCTGTACTGATTCGGGATCGAGATTGCCCTCGAATTCCTCAAAGATCTCCCGGTACGACTTGCCCACGATGTTGGCCAACACATTCAGCCGACCGCGGTGCGACATGCCCATCACGACTTCAGCCACACCGGATCCGGCTGCCGAGTCGAGCAGCGTGTCCAGCAGGACGATGGTTGATTCGGCTCCCTCCAGCCCGAAACGCTTCTGTCCGACGTAGCGGGTGTGGAGAAAACGCTCGAATACTTCGGCCGCGTTGAGCCGCTCGAGAATGTGGCGCTGCTCTTCTCCGTTGAGTGTGCCCGGTTGGCCCTCGACGTGTTGCTGAATCCAGCGCTTTTGCTCGGGATCCTGCATGTGCATGTACTCGATGCCCAGAGTGCGGCAGTAGGCGTCTCGCAGGACGTGGAGGATCTCATCGAGCGTGGTCACGTCGCGGCCGGCCAGTCCGTCGGCCACGAACGACCGGGGCAGGTCCCAGATGGTGAGCCCGTAGGTGAGGGGGTCGAGTTCAGGATGAATGTGCGGGGGCTCGGCGTCGAGCGGATCGAGGTGGGCGATCAAGTGCCCCCGGACCCGGTACATGTTGATCAGCGTCTGCACATGCACCTGCTTGATCAGGCGCTGATGCTCGCCCTCTTCGGTGCCTCCGCCCGCATTGTCGTCCTTCCGCCATCGCACCGGCTCATAGGGCACCCCCATCGACTCGAAGAGGGAGTCGTAGAAGCCGTCGGCGCCGGTCAGGAGCTCGGCCACCCGGCCGAGGAAGATGCCGGACTCCGCGCCCTGGATGATCCGGTGGTCGTAGGTCGAGGTCAGCGTGACCACCTTGCCCAGCCCCAATTGGGCCAGCACGCGCGGGTCGGCCGCCTCGAAGCCGGCCGGGAATCCGAGTGCGCCGACGCCGATGATGGCGCCCTGCCCCGGCATGAGCCGGGGCACGGACTGCACCGTACCCAGCGTGCCCGGATTGGTCAGCGTCACCGTGGTGCCGGCGAAGTCGTCGGGCGAGACCGACCGCGCATGGATCTTGCGGATGAGGTCCTCGTAGGCCATGACGAACGACCGGAAGTCGAGCGTGTCAGCCTCGCGGATGCACGGCACCAACAGCGTGCGCGTCCCGTCGCTCTTCTCCTGGTCGACGGCCAGGCCGAGACCGACGTGCTTGTGGTGGATGACGCCGGGCTTTCCGGCATCGCCCGCGTGCTCGACGAAGGAAGCGTTCAGGGCCGGGACGTCATGAAGGGCCCGGACCACGGCATAGCCGATGAGATGGGTGAAGCTGACCTTGGCCCCGGTGGTTCGGGCCAACTGGTTGTTGAGGACCTGGCGATTCACTTCGAGCAGGCGAGCCGGCACGCTGCGCACGCTGGTCGCCGTGGGCACGGCCAGGCTGGCCTCCATATTGGCCACGATCCGCGAGGCCGCCCCTCTGAGCACCGTTGCCTCTTGGGCGGCCGTCCCGGCCGGCGGGGCCGTGGCGGGTGCTACCCCTGGTGCTACCCCCGGAGTGGCAGGCGAGGCCGGGGCGGTCGGGGAGGGCGGTGCGGGCACCGGAGCTGGTCGATAGTCGGCGAAAAACTCCCTCCAACTCTCGCTGACCGAGGTCGGATCGACCAGAAAGCGGTCGAACATGTCGTCAACCAGCCATGCGTTGGGCCCGAACGAGCCGGTCGTGGCGTCTGGTGGCGACATGAACCCACCCTACCGGGGGCGCTCAGGCACCCGGGGCGAGGCGATAGCGTCACGCCGGCCATGGACTATCCCGCCGGACTCCACGTCATCGAGCGGCCGGCGGCGGTCCGACCCGCACCGACGGTCGTCCTCGTCCACGGGTCGCTCGACCGCGCCGAGAGCTTCCGCCGGGTCATGCGCCGGATGCCCGACACCGACATCGTGGCGTATGACCGCCGCGGCTACCAGGACTCACGGGGGGCGGGGGTGGCCGACCTGGGCCGCCATATGGCCGATCTGATCGACATAGCCACCGAGCTCCGCTCCCGGGGACGGTCCACCTTGTCGGCGGTGGGCCACAGCCTGGGCGGCGATGTCGTCGTCGGCGCCGCACTGGCCGACCCGAAGGTGTTCGACTCGATCGGCGCGTTCGAGCCACCCATGCCCTGGCTCGGGTTCCGCCCGGGCCGGAGTTCGGGTCGACCACCGGGCTGGACGCCCCTGGCCGAGGACCCCGGCGAAGAGGCCGAACGGTTCTTCAGCCGGATGGTCAGCCCCTCAGCCTGGGAGCGTCTCTCCGACGAGGGACGCTCGACTCGCCGGGCCGACGGGCCGGCGCTGGTGGCTGACCTGACCGGCATGCGCGGGAAGCAGCCGTTCGATGTGGGCGCGTTGACCGTGCCGGCCGTCTTCGGCATGGGCGGGGAGGCCAGCCAGGCCCATCACCGCACGGCCGTGACCTGGCTGGGCTCCCACGTGCCGGGGGCCGAATCGTTCGAGATCGAGGGTGCCCAACACGGAGCCCACCTCTCGCACCCCGATCACTTCGCCGTCTTCGTACGGCGGGTGATCGAGCGAGCGACTCATTGAATGCGCGAAGGCGATCCCAACTTCAAGAATTCAAGGAGGGGAGACGGCCCAAATTCAAGCCGGCCCGAATTCACGTCGGGGAGAACGGGGGAAGGCCGCTTTCGGAAACGTTTTGCTCGACCTCGACCGCACCGTCGTCGTCTCCGAAGTGCTTCACCCGGCGCGACAGCAGCTGTTCGTACTCGGCGCCCTTGCCTTCGCCCTTGAGCCCGGTGACCAGCGGTGAGTTGGACAAGAAGACGGCACCCATGAACATCACGAGCAGTGAGATCGCCTCGAGGGGACCCCAGGGATTCGAGGTTCGCAGGCTGTCCCCGTAGAGGGCGATGCCGATCAGGATGCTGGCCAACGGATCGACCAGGACCAGGGTTGATTGCGAGGCCGCCAGCGGTCCGGCGTGGAAGGCATTCTGGGTCAGGAAGAGGCCGGCCAGCCCGAAGACGATGACACCGTAGGTCTGCCAGTGCACGAGGAGGCTGGCCCAGTCCCGAGCGGCATAGTCGCTCACCACCTTGATCAAGGCGGCGGTGAACGCGAAGGCGACAGCGCCGGCCGTGCCGAACATGGCCGCCTTCCACCAGCGGGGACCCCAGCGGGTCGCCACCACGGTCAGCACAATGGCAATGACCGCGATCCCTCCGACCACGATCCATTCCAGGGTATTGGGGACCTGGTCCCCCCCACCCGGATCGGCGAAGACCAGGAAGCCCGAGAGCCCGAACGCGATGGCCGAGGCTCCGACCCATTCTCGGAGCGTGATCTGGTAGCGGAAGTAGGTCCCAAGAATGAAAACGAGAAACAGCAGCTCCATGGTCAATATCGGCTGGACCACCGAGAGTCGACCCACATGCAGGGCAAACGACTGGAAGAGGAAGGAGCAGATCATGATGAAGAAGCCCAGGAGCCAGATGCCCCGTTTGATGGCATGGGTCATCAGGCTGAGGGTCATGGTCGACTCCTCGGGAGCGTCCTCGACGCCCATGCGCTGGAACACGCTGGTGAGCGCGTTGGCAAGTGCCGCGGCAAGAGCAAGGACGTAGACCATCGACTCAATTGCAGTTTATCTGCGAATTTTATCGTTCACGCAGCCCGTACACAGCTGGCACTCAGCTCACGCAATTGGACGTCTGGAGGTCCATTCACGCAGGAATCATGTGGAGAGGGTGAAAAGACACCGTTACAGCTCGTTGAAACGGGAGATGCCGACGAAAAATTGCAACTTCTTTGGGCAATTTATGTGGCAGTTGCGTTACGTTTACGGAATCTTCGGGCACAAAGAAGACATGAGGTCGGATTCCAGGTCGTCACCCGGGCGGCCAAATAGCAAGGGAGTGCTATGGGACTCAAGGGACTTGTGAAGCGGTTGGTGTGGATCGCCATGGCAGTCGGAGCAATGACTGCGGGGCTCTTCGTGGCGGCGCCAGTGACGTCCAGCGGGGCGGCCACAACCCCGAGCACGGTCACCTGGGCCGAGCAGCCTCAGACGGCCCCCAACTACATCTTCCCGTTCATGAGCCTCGCCTTCTTCAGCGTGTCGAACATCAGCGAATTCCAGTACATCATGTACCGGCCCCTCTACTGGTTCGGATCCGGCGCGACCCCGAACCTGAACCTCGGTCTCTCGTTGGCCCAGGAGCCCGCGTACTCCAACAACAACACCACGGTGACCATCAATCTCAACAACTACAAGTGGTCGAACGGCGAGACCGTCACCGCCCAGGACGTGGTGTTCTTCCTCAACATGTTGCACGCCCAGAAGAAGAACTGGGCGGCCTACGCCCCCGGTGGCGCCAGCATCCCGGACTCCATCCAGAGCGTGACCATCAACAGCCCCACCCAGCTCACCCTGCAGCTGACGACCTCGTTCAACGACAAGTGGTTCACCTACAACCAGCTGGGGCAGATCACGCCCTTCCCCGTCGCCTGGGACAAGACGTCCACCGGCGGGGCCGCCGGCTCGGGTGGCTGCTCTGCTGCGGCCTACGGCACCGCCGACGCCGCGTGCACCAGCGTCTACAACTTCCTGTCCACTGAGGCCGGCTACAACCCGGCCAACCCGAAGAAGGCCAACAACGCCCTGCCCACCTACGCCACCAACCCCCTGTGGCAAGTGGTCGACGGGCCGTACCACCTGACCCACTTCGACGCTACGGGCAACGTCAGCATGGCCATCAACCCGAGCTACTCGGGCCCGGTGAAGCCCACCATCGCGACGTTCAAGGAGCTTCCGTTCACCACGGGCACGGCCGAGTACAACGCCCTGGTCGGGGGCCAAGTGAACTACGGCTACCTGCCCACCGAGGACATCACGGCCAACACCCCGTCGATTGCCACCACCGGACCGAACAACCCGAGGCTCAAGGGCAAGTTCACCCTGGCCCCGCTCTACAGCTGGGCCATCAACTACTTCCCCTACAACTTCAACTCGAGTGCCGACGGCGGCAACGCCGGCAAGATCTTCCAGCAGCTCTACTTCCGCCAGGCCGTGCAGTACCTGGTCGACCAGCCGGCCTACATAAAGAGCTTCGGGCATGGCTACGGCGTCGGGACCTACGGCCCGGTACCGAGCGAACCGTCGAATTCCTACGCCTCGACCTTCGAGAAGTCCAACCCCTATCCCTACAACCCCTCGAAAGCCAAGAGCCTTCTGTCCAGCCACGGGTGGAGCGTCGTCCCCGGGGGCACCGACACGTGCCAGCGACCGGGTACGGCAGCCAACCAGTGCGGCAGCGGGATTCCCAAGGGAGCCAAGCTGGCCTTCACCCTGCAGTACGCAGGCGGCGTCGCGGTGATCACCAACACGATGAACGCCGAGAAGGCGAGCTGGTCCTCGGCCGGCATCAACATGAAACTCACCTCGGGCACCTTCGACTCCGTCATCGGCACCGCCGTCCCGTGCAGCGGCAAGAGCTGCACCTGGGCGCTCGAGAACTGGGGAGCCGGCTGGATCTTCTCACCCGACTACTACCCGTCGGGCGAGGAGATCTTCCAGACGGGCGCCGGTTCCAACTCGGGGAACTACTCGGACCCGACCAACGACGCCAATATCAAGGCCAGCAACTACCAGACCGTGACCCTGGACACCTACGAGAACTACCTGGCCCAGCAGCTGCCGGTCGTGTTCCAGCCCAACTTCGCCAACCCGTACAACGAGATAGCGGCGAAGCTCAAGGGCGCAACACCGCTCAACGTGCTCCAAGCGCTCACGCCCGAGAACTGGACCTGGGCGAGTTGATCCGAGGCGACGGGGGTCCGGTCGGCCGTTGATCCCCGCCGCCGTGACGGCCTGGTCCCCTCCGCGGCGGCATGACACCGGCCGCACCGGAGGGGACAGCCGTCGGGTCGCATCGACATGACGGGCTTCATCTTTCGCCGGTTCCTGCAGGCGCTCGTCGTCATTCTCGGCGTCATCCTGATCGTCTTCGCGCTGAGCCAGTTCATCCCGGGGGGCGAGTGCCGGGCGGTCAACGGTCCCAAGGCAACGGCGACCTTCTGCGCCAACTGGAACAACCTGAACGGGTTCAGCCAGCCCCTGTGGGTGCAGTTCTGGCACTACATAGTGGGGCTGCCGCAACTCAATCTGGGCTACTCGTACAAGCGCACCCAGCCGGTCTACGACGTCATCACGCAGTACCTGCCCAAGACCCTCGTCCTGGTCGGCACGGCCACGCTGTTGGCACTCGTCATTGCCATCCCGCTGGGGATCCTCCAGGTGGTCAAGCGCAACACACCGAGCGACTACGGGCTGACGGCCCTCTCCTTCATCTTCTACGCCATGCCCCCGTTCCTGCTGGGGACACTGCTGATCATCTTCTTCTCGTTCGATCTCAACTGGCTGCCCTCTCAGCCACCGTCGGACGCTTCGGCCTGGGCTGTGTTCTCCGACCCCCGCGCCTTCATCATGCCCATGATCACGTTGTGCGCCATCACCATCGCGTCGTTCAGCCGCTACATGCGCTCCTCCATGATGGACGCCCTCACCGAGGACTACATCCGCACCGCCCGGGCCAAAGGGGCCAATCAGCGAGTGGTGCTCTATGGCCACGCCTTGCGCAATGCCCTCATCCCCATCCTCACCCTGATCGGGCTGTCGCTCCCGGCCATCGTGAGCGGCGCGCTCATCACCGAGAACGTCTTCAACTACCCGGGCATGGGATACCTCACCGTCCAGGCGGCCCAGAACGACGACATCCCCCTGGTCCTCGGCACCACGCTCGTCATCACCATCGCCACCGTCTTCGGCTCGCTCCTGGCCGACATCCTCTACGCCGTGGCCGATCCACGCATCAGGTTCGGGAGCGCGACGGCATGACGGACGGATTCCGAGAGGACCCGGTGTTCGGCACCGACGCGGCGACCACTCCCCTCCCCATGGGTATGGGTCTGGGCGAGACCATCGCTCCCCTCGACCTGGCGCCCGAGGGCGGTGAGGCGGCTCAGGGCGGGGGCATGTTCGTCCAGATCGCCCGGGTCTTCGTCGAGAACAAACTGGCGGTGGTCGGTCTCGCCACCATTGTGCTCATGGTGCTGTTCTGCTTCGTGGGCCCGCACCTGTACCACACCGATCAGACCAACCAGCAGGCCGTGCTCGGCACCACCGAAAACGGCGCGCCGGGCCAAGGTCACCCGCTCGGCACCGACGGCACCGGGTTCGACATCCTCGGGCGCCTCATGTACGGGGGCCAGACATCGCTCATCGTCGGCTTCGCTTCCGCGCTGGTCGCCACCGTGGTGGGCGTCCTGTTCGGGGCAATCTCGGGCTTTTTCGGCGGATCCGTCGACGCGGTGATGATGCGCGTCGTCGACGTGCTCCTCTCCATCCCCATCCTCTTCCTCCTCATCGCCATGGTCACCATCTTCAGCTCCAGCGAGGGGCTGATCATCCTGGTCATCGCCTTCGTCAGCTGGCTGATCCCGGCCCGTCTCATCCGTGGGGAGACATTGACCCTGCCGCGTGCGTGAATACGTGCAAGCCGTGCGGGTCATGGGTGGCAGGGGTGGCCGAATCGTCGGTCGCCACATCATTCCCAACTCCATCGGCACCATCGTGGTCTTCGCCACCTTCCAAGTGGCCGACTCCATTTTGCTGCTGGCCGCGCTCGGCTACCTCGGCTTCGGGATCCCGGCACCGGGAACGGACTGGGGCAGCATGCTCTCCGCCGGGGCGGACGCCGCCGGAAACGGTTGGTGGTGGGAGATCTACCCGGCCGGGATCTGCATCATCCTGGTGGTCGTGGCTTTCAACTTCGTCGGCGACGCCCTGCGCGATTCGCTGGAGGTCCGCCTCCAGAAACGCTGAGCTGTCCGTGTCAGGGGCCGGAGGGAGTGGCGGTGGCCATGGACGACAGGGACACCGGCTGCTCCAGCGGGAAGTGGCACGCGGCGACGTGCCCGTCGCCGAAGTCGCTGTAAGCGGGCTCGACCTCGGCACACAGCGTCTCGGCCCGGGGGCATCGCGTCCGGAAGCGGCACCCCGAAGGTGGGTCGACGGCCGACGGCAACTCGCCGCGCACGGCCGTCTGGCCCGGTGTGTGGGCCTGGGCGCCCACGTCGGCCACCGGCACGGCGTCGAGCAGACCCCGGGTGTAGGGATGGGCCGGGCGATCGTAGATCTGGGCGGCCGGGCCGAGCTCGACCAACTTGCCCAGGTACATCACACCGATCGTGTCAGCCATGTAGCGAATGACGGCCAGGTCGTGGGAGATCATGACGAACGTGAGGCCGTGGCGGGCCTGCAGATCCTTCATCAGGTTCAGGATCTGGGCCTGGACCGAGACGTCGAGAGCGGACACCGGTTCGTCCGCCACCACCAGCTTGGGGTCCAGGGCCAGGGCACGGGCCAGGCCGATGCGTTGGCGCTGCCCGCCCGAGAACTCGTGCGGGTATCGTCCCACCGCCTGCTCGCTGAGCCCGACCTCGGTCAGGAGCGAGCGGACCCGCTGCTGCTGTTCGGCCGATGTGCCGACACCCTGGACCCGCAGGGGCTCTCGAATGATCGGCCCCACCCGCATCCGGGGATCGAGGGAGGCGTAGGGGTCCTGGAACATCAGCTGGAGATCGCGCCGGCGCTTCCGCAGTTTGGCGCCGGACAGGGCGTGCACCTCCTGGCCTTCGAACTGGACCGTACCGGCGTTGGGCCGCTCGAGCGCGACGACCATTCGCCCCACCGTGGTCTTACCGCAACCGGACTCACCCACCAGGCCGAAGGTCTCGCCCCGGCGGACCGAGAACGAGATGTCGGACACGGCCTTCACATGGCCGGTGGTCCGACGAAGCACCCCGCCGCCCATGACCGGGAATTCCTTGACCAATCCCTCCACGCGCAAGATCTCGGGAAGCTCCGTCACCTCCCGCCGGCGACGGGCCAGACGGGGGTCCTCGTCGCGTTCGGTCACCGCGACGGCAGCGGAGAGAGAATGGGTGACCGGGTGAAAGCAGGCGAAGCGATGGACCGCCGCCCCGGTGCCGACGACATCCTGGTGGGGTGGGTCCTCGGCCCGGCACCGGTCGGTGGCGTACTGGCAGCGCGGGGCGAAGCGGCAATTCGTGATGGACTGGGAAAGATCGGGCGGCAGCCCGGGAATGCTCCTGAGGCGCTCAGCCGGGCTTCGGTCCAGTTTGGGCACGGATTCCAGCAGGGCCTCGGAGTAGGGGTGGCGCATACGGGAGAACAACTCAATGGTGTCTGCTTCTTCGGCCACCTTGCCGGCGTACATCACGACAACGCGATCGGTGCGGCCGGCGATGACCCCCATGTCGTGGGTGATGAGCAGGACCGCCATGTGCAACCGCTGACGGAGATCGTCGATCAGATCGAGGATCTGCGCCTGTATGGTGACGTCGAGTGCCGTCGTCGGCTCGTCGGCGATCAGGAGCTTGGGCTCGCAGGCCAATGCCATGGCGATCATCACCCTCTGGCGCAAGCCACCCGAGAGCTCGTGGGGGTACTGGTCCAGTCGTTCGGCCGGCCTCGGCATCTCGACCATGGTCAGCACCTCGAGCGCACGGGCCCGGGCCTGCGCGCGGCTCACGGGGCGGTGCAACCGGACGGCTTCGCTTATCTGCCTGCCGATCGTCATGGTTGGGTTGAGCGACGTCAGGGGGTCCTGCGGGATCAGGGCCACCTCGTCGCCCCGGACCTGCTGCATCTCCTTCTCGGACAAGCCCGCCAGGTCGCGACCGTTCAGGGAGATCTTGCCGCCCGTCAAATGGCCGTTGCCAGGCAGCAGCCGCATGATCGAGAAGCCCGTCGTGCTCTTGCCGCAACCGGACTCCCCGACGATGCCGACGCACTCGCCCTGGCCGACCCGGAAGGACACGCCGTCGACGGCCACGACATTGGCTGTCCGCATGCGGAATTCCGTCCGGAGATCGTCCACCTCGAGCACCGAGTCCATTGAGCCCAGCCTACCGCGATCCGGTCCCGCGTCTCCGGCGCTGGTCCTGGTCACGCGGGGTTTTCGCGCCCCCGTGGATAGCCATCGCTCCACGGCAACGAGGCCACGTACGACCAACTGCGCCGATGGATGGACGAGAGGCCGTAGCCCCGCAGCGCCATCTGGTGACGGGGGGAGGGATAGCCCTTGTTGCACTCGAATCCATAGGGCGGGAAGTGCGTCGATTCGCTCCGCATGAGGCGATCCCGCTCCACCTTGGCCAGCACCGAAGCCGCGGCAACCGAGGCACAGCGCGCGTCCCCGCCGACGAAGGGGCGGACCGTCCCCTCGAATGGCGTCTCGCCCTCCCCGGCGTTGCGGAGCAGATCGAAGGGACCGTCCACCAGCACAGCGTCGGGCGTGCAGCGCAGACCGGCCAACGCCCGCTGTGACGCCAGCCGCAGGGCCATCGTCATTCCCCAGGCATCGCATTCCTCCGCCGTGGCGTGCCCCACCGACCAGTCCACGCACCACTGGGCGACGGAGGCGTAGATCGATTCCCGACGCATTTCACTCAATTGTTTGGAGTCGCGCAGCCAGCGGGGCATGGCCGATGTCTTGGTGGCGTTGGTGACCACCGCGGCACCGACCGAGACCGGCCCGGCCCAGGCGCCACGGCCGACCTCGTCGAGACCGGCCACCAGGCTGTGGCCCGAAGCCAACAGCCGTCGTTCCTCGCGGAGGTTGGGGTAGCGGGGACCGGGGGTCACCGGACCGCAGCGGTCCTCAATACCATGGGGGCGTGAGCAGTGGAGCGGCGGCGCCGCCAGATCCCAACGCCCGATCGCCTCTGGCACCCGGAACAGCGGTCGACGTGCGCAATCGATATCAGGGAACGTGGGTGCGCGGCTTCGAGGTGGCGGAGTGCACCGAGGAGGGGTACCGCATACGCCGGCTCTCGGACGGAAGCATCCTGGGAGACCTCTTCAGCCGCGACGATGTCCGCCGCGAGCGGAGCCGCCAAGGCTTCTGGTGGCACTGAGCCGGATCAGTCCTTGCCGACGTTGCGCACCGAGTCGATGTAGTCGTCAATCGGTATGGCGGAGAGGGTCAAGGTCTTGAGGGTGCCGCGGGCTCCGAGCACCAGGGCCACGCGCGACATCGTCTTCTCGTCGGGAGCCTCCAGCACGGTACAGAAATCGTAGGGCCCGAGCAGCGCCCACTGCGCCAGGACGCGCACGCCCATCGCTTCAACCTCGGCATTCACCGCTTTGAGCCGATCAGGGTTCTCGGCCAGCGTTGCCGCTCCGTCCGGTCCCACGGTGGAGAGCATGAGAAAAGTGGACATGCGATCACGCTACCGCAGGAGGGTCGGGACGCCCGCACTTCCTACCCCCGCAGATCCCGTCGGACGACCTTCCCCATCGCGTTGCGCGGCAGCGAGTCGATCACCCGGAACTCACGGGGACGCTTGTGGGGAGCGAGGTCCACAGCCGCGAGTCGGGTGAGCGCCGCCAGGTCGGGAGCCCCGCCGGCGCCGACCACGAACGCGACGACGGATTCACCCCATTCCGCCGAGTCGACGCCGACGACCGCGATCTCGGCGACCGAGGGATGGCGGCTGAGCACGGCTTCCACCTCGGCGGGGTACACGTTGTGGCCCCCCGTAATTATCAGCTCCGTCCTGCGGCCCCGAATGGAGAAATAGCCGTCGGCACTGAGCGTGGCCAGATCACCCGTGGCAAACCATCCGTGCTCCGATACCGTCGCCGCACCGGGTCGCTGCCAGTACCCGCGGCACAGCGACGGCCCGCGCACCATGAGCTCGCCCACCCCGTCCCCGTCGACGTCGGCCACGGTGGCCGTTACCCCCGGGAGGGGAAATCCGACCGAACCCGGACGACGTTCCCCGGCCAGGGGATTGGAAAGGGTCAGCAGGGTCTCGGACATGCCGTAGCGCTCGAGCACGGCTACGTTGCTCTCCCGGTCGAGGCGCTTCCACAACTCGGCCGGGAGCGGCGCCGAACCCGAGACACAGAGGCGGAGGGCCGACAGCTCGCGCGCCCGCCCTGATGCGGCCAATCGGTGGTACATGGTGGGAACGCCGAAGAACATGGTGCTCTGGGGCACCGCTCCGATCACGTCCGGGGCAGCGAACCGCTCGAAGACGACGGTGGAACCGCCGGCGGCCAGGGTGCCGAAGAGCCCGGCGCACAGGCCGTGCACGTGGAAGAGGGGTAGGGCCAGGATGAGGCGGTCCTCCGGGTCCCAGCCCCACGCCACCCGGAGAGCCTGGACGCCGCTGAGGAGTGAGCGATGGGTGTGCACGGCGCCCTTGGGTTGCCCGGTGGTTCCAGAGGTGTAGACGATCACCGCGTCGTCTTCGGGGAGCGCCGCGTCGAGGGCGATGTCGGAGCCGGCAGAGCGCGAGGCGCCAGCGGCAGCGCCGGCGGCGTCGGCCAGGCCGTCGGGGTGGCGCACCCGCACCCGGGGATCGGCGGTCGTGATCCACTCTCCCACCTGGTTGCGATCAACCACCGCCGCCCGCGGGCGGGCGTCGCCCACCACGTAGGAGAGCTCGGCGGCCGTCGACGACGGGTTGCACGGCACCACCACGGCGCCTGCTCGAAGCGCTGCGAGCAGCCCCACAATGGACCCCAGCGATGGCGAGCAGCACCAGAGGACACGGTCCCCCGCCCCCACTCCCGCCTGGGCCCACGCCCCCGCCGCTCGTCGTGTCCGCTCCGCCAGGGCGTCGCCGGACAGGTGGTCCGAGGGGTCCTGCCCGTTGACGAGCACCGGGCGATCGGGGTGTGCGCTCCAGTGCCCGATCCACACCGTCGGCAACGTGCCACCAGCCCCGAGATCTTCCGGCGCCAGTGGGCCCGAACCCGACGGCAGGTGGCGCGACCAGGCCGCCCGACTTGCCATCACCAAAGGCCCTGCAGCGGTCTGACCATCCACGGCGGCACGTCATAGTGTGGCGGTCATGACCGCCCGTCGCATCGCCATCGTTCCGCATACCCACTGGGACCGCGAGTGGTACGAGTCCTACCAGGAATTTCGTCTCAATCTGGTTGACCTCTTCGACGCCCTGCTCCCCTTGCTCGAATCCGACGACGGCTACCCGTACTTCATGTTGGACGGGCAGATGGCCGTGGTCGACGACTACCTCGAGGTGCGACCCGAGGCGGAGGAGCGCCTCCGGGCGCTGGCGGCAGCGGGTCGGATCAGCATGGGCCCGTGGTACATCCTGATGGACGAGTTCCTCGCCTCGGGGGAGACCATCATCCGCAACCTTGAGATGGGCATCGTCCGTGCCGCCGCCTTCGGGGGCACCATGGACGTGGGCTACCTGCCCGACATGTTCGGGCACATCGCGCAGATGCCACAGATCCTGCGTCAGGCCGGTTTTGCCCACACCGTGGTCTGGCGGGGCGTGCCCTCGTCGGTGACCAAGAACGGCTTCTTCTGGGAGGCGCCCGACGGCTCCTCGGTGCGAGCCGAATACCTCCCCGTCGGCTACGGGAACGGGGCGGCTCTCCCCGATGACGCCAAGGCGCTGGTGCAGCGCACGGCGGACCATCTCCAAGAAATCGGGGACCTGGTGATCGACGATCTTCTCTACATGAACGGGTCGGACCACCTGATGCCCCAGCCCTGGCTCGGCCGGGTGGTCGCCGAGGCCAACGATCTCCAAGATGATTTCCACTTCGAGGTCACCTCCCTCCCCAGGTACCTCAGCACCGCCCCGACCGAAGGGCTCGAGCGCTGGAAGGGCGAACTTCGTTCGGGCTTCCGCGCCAACATGTTGATGGGCGTCACCTCCAACCGGGTCGACGTCAAGCGCCTGGGTGGGCTGGCCGAGCGCGAGCTCGAGCGAAGGGCAGAGCCCCTGGCCGCGCTGTTCCAATCGCCGGCGGAGTGGCCCCACGCGCTCCTGGGTCTGGCCTGGAAGGAAATGGTGCGCAATTCCGCCCACGATTCGATCTGCGCCTGCTCCATCGACGACGTGGTCGACGCCGTCCTGCATCGCTACGCCGAAGCGCGCACCATTGCCACCGGACTGGCCGATCGGGCCACCCGGTCCTTGGCGCGCTCGCTCGCCGACGCGGGCACGTACGTCCTCAACCCGGCCCCGCGGTCGCGCCGGGGCATGGTGGAGCTGGTCGTCGGAGCGGAGAACCCGCCGAGCCGAGATGTCCAGGTGTTGTCCGAGCGGACGGGCCTCCCCGGCTCCATGGTGCTCGATGCCACCACGGTGCGCACCGTGTTGGGGATGCTCCAGGGCCCGAGAATCGACAGCGACGCCTGGGTGCACGACGTCCTCGTCGAGGAGGACGAGGAGGGCATCGACATCACGGTCTCGGTGGGTCCCGATGAACGTCCCAACGTGCCCATCGCCCAGGCCAAGCAGGACATCTTCACCCGTCTCGGGGCCCGCCCCGACGCCGTCGTCCGCATCAGCCTGAACCAGCCGCCGATCCGGCGCATCGCCGCCCGGGTGACCGAGGTCCCCGGCTACGGGTGGCTGCCCTTCGAACCCGTCGCCCTGGCCCACCCCGTCGAGGCCAGCGAGACCGGACAGCCGCCGGCGCTTTCCAACGGCCTGATCTCGGTCGAAGTGGACGAAGCCCTCGGCACTTTCTCCCTGAACGGACTGCCAGGGTACGGCCGGTTGGTCGACGGCGGCGACCTGGGTGACTCGTACAATTACTCCCCGCCCCGTCACGACACCTTGGTCGACACACCGACCTCGGTCGCCGTCGGCATCACCGAACCCGGGCCGGTGCGAGCCCGGGTGACCATCACGGCCACGTACCAGTGGCCCGATCACGTCGACGGCAACTCGCACGCACGGATCGGGGAGCACCCCGTGCCGGTGGAGACGATCCTCGAGCTCCGAGCGGATGAACCGGTGGTGCGGGTGACGACGTCGTTCGTCAACCCGAGTCGAGACCACCGGCTCCGGGTGCACCTCCCGCTGCCCGGGCCGGCCCGGACGTCACAGGCCGAGAGCGCCTTCGCCGTGGTCGAGCGGGGACTCACCGCCGAGGGCCGCACGGACGAATTCGGCCTGCCCACGGCCCCGGCCCGTCGCTTCGTGGTCGCGGGAGGCCTGACCGTCGTGCACGATGGCGTGTGCGAGTACGAACTCGTCGACCTCGCGGCCACGCCCACCGGCGATGCCGCGTCGACGGTGGCGCTGACCGTACTGCGCTCGACCGGCATGCTGTCCCGGCTCGGCATGGCCTACCGGCCCTTCCCCGCCGGACCCATGACGCCGGTCGAGGGGCTCCAGATGACCGGTCGTCGCGTCACGCTGCACTATGCCCTGGCCGTCGGCAGCGACGATCCCTACGCGCTGGCCGATGACGTCCTCCTTCCGCTCGAGGTGGTCACCAGCCCGGGGGGCGGCACCCGCCCGACCACCGGCAGCGAGTTGCGCGTCACCGGGGCCGAAGTGAGCGCGGTGCGGCGGGTCGGCGGCGACGCGGGAGGTACGGGTATTCAATCCCCGGGCCGAGCCCACCACGGTCGCCATCGAGGGGCAGGCCGGCTGGTTGGTCGACCTGCGCGGCTACCCCCAGAGCCCGTTCGAAGGATCCTTTGCCCTACGGCCCTTCGGAATCGCCACCGTCCGACTCCACGGCACCTGAGCCGACGGGTCGGTTGCTGGTCAGCAGTCGTTCGCCCACCCCACGCAATTCCTCGAGATCACGGAGGACTTCGGACACCCGCTCCCAGCGCACGTTGCGCCGGCGGTCCGCCGCCGCGCCCGTTCCGTCGGCATCCTGTCCGGCCCGGCCGGCCCACCACAACTGCACCCGGCCCAGGTCCTTCAAGAGCCGGGGCCGCAGGGGACGCGCCGTGAACTCGTCGGGCGCCTCTTCGAGCAGGGCCGAATGGAACTGATCCGACATCAGCACGGTCCCGGGGTTCCCGATGTTGACGATGCGGTGGGCCAGATTGACCGTCGGGCCGAAGTAGTCACCGTCGCGCAGGAGGACCGGGCCCGAGGCCAGGCCGACCCTGACGTCGGAGAGCAGCTCGTCATCGGCATAGGCATCGGCCAGGTCGAGACCGATGCGGGCCGCATTGGCGACGCTGCTGACGACGTACATCACCTCGTCGCCGATCATCTTCACCACCCGTCCACCGAGGCTGGTGACGATGTCATGCGAGATCTCTTCGAATCGCCGAACGACCTCGGCCAGCTCGCGATCGCCGAGGTGTTGGCTCAACAGCGTGAAACCGACCATGTCGGCGAAGCCGACCGCCAGGGTCGGGCTCTCTCCGGGGGCAACGCCGTCGCTCCGCAGGAGCATGCTCCGCTGAATCCCGGCCGCGACCTGCCGCCGCCACACGAACTCGAGGAGGCGGGCCATGGCCGGGATGGTGACGTCGGCCACACTGGCGAACGTATCGGCGGCGATGACAGAGTCCATGTCGGCGCCGACCAGGTCCCCCGGTACCAGCTCGGCTTCGGCGATGCGCGACATCGATGAGCCGATCACGCGGGCCAGTTGCAGGGCGGTGTCGGTACGGGCCGCCCCCAACGCCTGCATCCCCTGGAACAGGCGGACGGCTTCCAGGTCGAGATCGGTGAAGGCCAGCTCGTCCTCATTGACGTTGGGAAAACCGAGGGCCCGCCAGAAGCGCTCCAACAAGTCGATGTTGACGCCGGTGAGCTCCGCCACCTCCACCCTGGTGTAGCGCCGACGCGAGGGCACCAACATCCGATCGACCACGAACAGGTCGAGCACACCATCGGCAATGGCCTGATCGATCTCGTCGTTCGTGACCCCGTGAGAGTGCAGAAGGTCCCGGACGTGCGCCAGGGCGGCCTCCCGCTTGGATGCATCGAGCTCGCCGTATCCGTCGGACGAGGAGGCGTACCGCCCGAACAGCCCGCTCACGACCGAAGGCCCCGGAGGAGCGCTTCGTCCCACTCCGGGCGCGCCGGACGGTCCATGAGGGCAATGAGCGCCTCACGCGGCGAGCAACGACCGTCCACGATGGCTTCCACCTGTTCCGCGATCGGCATCTCCACCCCCTGGGTGCGCGCCAGGTCGACCAGGGGGGCCGCGCTCTTCACCCCCTCGGCCACCATGTGCATGCCACTCACGATCGCTTCGAGCGAGCGCCCCCGACCCAGTTCGAAGCCCACGGTTCGGTTTCGGCTCTTCGGGCTGGCGCAGGTGGCCACCAGGTCGCCGACCCCGGCCAGACCGCCGAACGTCAGCACCTGGCCACCCAGGGAGACCCCGAGACGTCCGAGTTCGGCCAGACCGCGGGTGATGAGGAACGCCCGCGAGTTCTCGCCGAATCCCAAGCCATCGCACATGCCGGCCGCGATCGCCATCACATTCTTGGTGGCGCCGGCGATCTCGCACCCCACCACATCGGTGCCCATGTAGACCCGGAAGGTCCGGGTGTGCACCAGATGCTGCACCCGTCGGGCCAGGTCTTCGTCCGGCAACGCCACCACGCTGGCCGCCGGCTGCCCATCGGCCACCTCGCGGGCCAGATTGGGGCCGGTCATCACGCCAGCGGGCACGTCGGGGAGGACTTCTGAGATCACCTCGGACATCCGCAGGTTGGTGCCGTTCTCGATCCCCTTGGCGAGGCTGATGATGGCTTCGACGCCGCCGGCATACGGGGCCAGGTCGCCCAGGACGGTTCGAAAGCCGTGGGACGGCACCGCCATGAAGACCACCGACGCACCGGTCACCGCCGACTCGAGCGAGGAGGTGACGCTGAGGCGATCCGGGAGCGGCACCCCCGACAGATACTGCTCGTTCTCCCGGGTCCGCCCGATCGATGCGGCCAGGTCGGGCGATCGAACCCACAACGTCGTCGGGGAGTTCCCAGCGACCAGGGCCGCCACCGCCGTACCCCACGAACCCGCACCGACGACTGCCACGTGATCGCCCACCCGACAAGACTACGGCGACACCGCCGCCCCTTTCCTCCCTACCCGTACACTGTCGCGAGTGCCCGCCGGCGTCTCCGTCACCCCGCGCTCCTCACCGGCCCTTCCTGGACGACCCCTGGGGCACGAAGTCGTGCTCATTCCGGTGAAGGGCTTCCGCCAGGCCAAACGCCGACTGGGCGGGTCCTTGTCCGATGCAGGGCGCGTGGACCTGGTCCGGTCGATGGCGCAACACGTGGTGGCCGCCTGCGCCCCTCTGCCGGCCGCTGTGGTGTGCGACGATCCCGAAGTGGCGGAATGGGCGGCCGGGCTGGGAGCCACCGTGATGTGGGAGCCCGGCCAGGGCCTGAACGGCGCCGTGGCGTCCGGCGTGGCGCAGCTGGCCCGGGCCGGGGTGCGCTGGGTCACCGTGGCGCACGGCGACCTCCCACGGGCCCGTAACCTCGGATCGTTGTCGCCATTCGCAGGGATCACCCTGGTACCCGACCGGCGTGACGATGGCACCAACGTGCTGCGCCTGCCGGTCACGGCCGCCTTCCACTTCGCCTACGGTCCGGGCTCTTTCCGAAGACATTGCGCCGAAGCGTCGCGGCTGGGTCTGCCGATTCGGGTGCTGCGCATTTCGGCTCTGGCCTACGACGTCGACTGGCCGGCCGACCTGGCCGAGCTGACCGCGTGACGGTCCACCAAAGGACGGCCCGAACCAACCCGGTCAACGAATTGCCCGAGCGCGCCGCCGTCTCGACCGATCTCGCCGTCCCCCGGGTGGCCCTGGCCGTCGGCGCGCACCCCGATGACATCGAATTCGGGTGCGGTGGGACCCTGGCCAAATGGGCCGCGGCCGGGACGTCCATCCACCATCTGGTCCTGACCGACGGCGCCAAGGGAAGCTGGGACCCGAACCGCAGCGCGGCCTCGCTGATCGCGCTGCGCCAGGAAGAGCAGCGCGAGGCCGCGGTCACCCTCGGTGGTGGAGAAGTTCAGTTCCTCGGCTGGGTGGACGGCGAGCTCCGCGAGGGCATCGAGCCCCAACGGGAAGTGTGCCGGACCATTCGAACCGTCCGCCCCGACGTGATCCTCGGGCACGACCCCTGGCGGCGGTATCGGTTGCACCCGGACCACCGTCATGCTGGTTTCATCGTGACCGACGCGCTGGTGGCCGCACGCGACTTCCATTTCTTCCCCGACCAGGGACTCAGCCCACATCGTCCCTCGGCCCTCCTCCTGTGGGAAGCCGACGAGCCGAATCATGTCGAGGACGTCGGCACAGTCGTCGACACGAAGATTGCCGCGCTGCTGGCGCATCGGAGCCAGCATGAGAGCACCATGGACATCGGGCCCGAAGGGAACGGCGATCGTGAAGCCTTCTCCGGTCGCATACGGGACCAACTTGGGCGCCATGGAGCGCTCGGTGGGTTCGCGCGCGGCGAGAGCTTCCACCTCATCACCGAGACCTGAGTTCCCCCGAAATTGCAAAGTCGGGGGCCCGAAGGCCCCCGACTTCACCCGTTCCCGAGGGAACGCACTGCTCAGCGCCGACGAGCCGCCTTGCGGGCGGGGGCACGACGCACTGCCTTTTTGGCAGTTGTCCTCTTGGCCGCTTTCCTGGCCGGAGCGCGCTTGGCAGCCTTCTTGGCTGCAGGCCGCTTCCGCGCCGGAGCGCGCTTGACGGCCTTCTTGGCTGCCGTGCGCTTCTTGGCCGGAGCGCGCTTGACGGCCTTCTTGGCTGCCGTGCGCTTCTTCGCCGGAGCGCGCTTGACGGCCTTCTTGGCTGCCGTGCGCTTCTTCGCCGGAGCGCGCTTGACGGCCTTCTTGGCTGCCGTGCGCTTCTTCGCCGGAGCGCGCTTGACGGCCTTCTTGGCTGCCGTGCGCTTCCGTGCCGGGGCACGCTTCACAGCCTTTTTGGCTGATGTGCGCTTTACTGCCTTTTTCGCTGGGGCCCGTTTCTTCACAGCCTTCTTGGCTGGGGCCCTTCTTTTCGCGGCTACTGCCACAGGTGCACCTCCCTAGGAGCATGGTCACTGCATAGAGGTGAAGCCTGCGCCACGCCGATGTACTTTCCACACCGTCGTGCGCATTGCCGCACCGATTTCATTTGCCATCGAAACGAATGGCGAACATGACCCGGAGTCATCGACTTCTGATCATCTCGTCAGCCCATCCCGATAACCCGAAACGAGACGACTGGTCGAGATGTCGAGGTAACGCATGTCGCGCACAATCGGCAATCCGACATCTTCGCCTCTCGCGCTGCACGGTGATTCGTTGCAGCACATATCAACCCTCCATAACGCTCCGGGTACGTACATTCTTGGTTGTCCACACGCTCAGGTCAAGCATCCTCCAATGTCGCGGCTGTTTTGGCCGTCATTGTTGTCCTCGCGTTGCGTGCCGCGACGCGTGGTTCGCACGTCGTTTTTTGCACGTTGACACGCGACATCGTCGCCGTTCGCGTCAGCGATGTCCTATGGAATTTCCACCGTCGTGGCGCGACCATCGCGACGATGGATGCAGCACAACCCGACGTGGCTGTTCTACGCGCCGCGCACGCCGCAACGGCACAGGGGATCTACCTTGGTGAAGGCACACGCGGCTGGGTGCATGCGGGTGCGCAACGGTCGACCCTCGTCCTGGGCCCACCGCGCTCCGGGAAGACATCGTCCCTGGTCATACCCAATATCCTGCTGGCTGAGGGACCCGTTGTCTCGACGTCAACCAAGCCCGATGTGCTGCACGCCACGGCGGCGGCGCGAGGGCAGGACGGATGGACGTTTCTGTTCGATCCCAGCGGTGCCATTGAACGTCCCAAGGGAGTTGCGCCACTCGGTTGGTCTCCGCTGGCGACCGCGACGCGGTGGGACGCCGCAGTGCAGACATCGGACGCGATGGTCCGCGCCTCGAGGATCAGTGAAGGAGGCTTCTCCCGATCGCCGGGAGAGCAACATTGGACGGAACGCGCCAGTGCCCTGCTCGCGCCAATTCTTCACGCCGCGGCACTCGAATCGCTCTCCATGCGCACTGTGGTGCGTTGGATCGACCGGCACGATGGTGCCACCCCCCTCGACATTCTCTCGTCCACAATGGGCCGTGAAAGCACCGCGAGCGACCTCTTGTCGGGCATTGTCGGCACCGATTCCCGCGAGCAGTCCGGTATCTGGTCCACCGCATCGGGCGTGGTCGCCGCCTATCGATCCGAGGGGGCCATGCGCTCCACCGAGCTCCCCTCGCTTGACCCCGATGCCTTCTGCCGCGGGCCGCACACCGTCTACATCTGCTCACCCGGGCGTCGTCAAGGCCTGTTTGCCCCACTCGTCGTCGGCGCCATCGGCGACGTGCGCGACGCCACCTACGATCGGGATCGGTCCGGAGAGCGCGCCGCACCCACCCTCCTGGCCCTCGATGAGATGGCCAACATCGCCCCCCTACCCGACGTCGCCGCCATGGTCAGTGAGGGAGCCGGCCAGGGGCTCCTGGTACTGGCCTGCCTCCAGGACCTCTCCCAGGCCCGAAGCCGTTGGGGGCCCGCGGCAGACGGATTCCTCTCCTTGTTCGGCACCTCGGTTGTGTTGCCTGGCATCGCGGACGGATCGACGTTGCGGATCCTCAGCGCGTTGGGGGGAGACCACGAGGTCGCCAGCACCACCGTCAGCCGTACCGTCAGCGATCGCGGTCGGCTCCGTCCCTCGAGCTCGGTTGGCACGGTACGTGTGCCGCGGTTCCCCGTCGACGCCATCTCCCGGGGAGCGCCGGGGTGCGCACTGGTCGTGAGCCCACAATCGAGGTTGAGCCAGGTGTCGCTCACCCCGGCGCACGCCCGCAGTCCCTGGCGCGAGTTCCTCCCGCCGAGCCGGCAGCGGGAACACGCCCCCGCCGCCCGCGGTCGCTGAGCTCAGCGACCGCGGTCCATCTCCATGACCTGTGGTGCGCGCCATCCCAGCCGCTGGCGGGCCTCGGCGACCTGACGCTCCGTGCGCACGTGGTCGGCCAGACGTGCCGCCGGAAGGGAGGCCGGTCCCAATCGCCGTGCGTCGTCGCCCAACGCGTCGGTACTCCGCGTCACGCCCCAGCGCCGGCGGTAGGCCTCAATGGCCACGGCGCCGGACCGCCACACCTCGTGGTCACCTGGGTCCAGCGGTCGCGGCCCCAGCTCGGCCAACAGGTGATCCCCAGGGACCACGCGGCGCAACTGGTGAGTGGGTTCGGCCACGCCGACGTCACCTGTCGCGGGGACCCATAGGTCGGTCAGTCGCTCGAGCGCCGGTGCCCGAGTGCCGCCCACCGCGGCCACCCCCAGGGCCTCGACCACATCGCGGCGCCGAGCCGCGCCATCTGTGCTCTGGGAGAGTACGGCCCGGAATCGATGTTCGCCCAGAGTCGGGCGCGGTGGAACGTCCACGGTGCGATCCGCCACCTTCGACTCGGCTCGTGCCATCCCCAGCCCTTCGGCTCGCCGCTCCCACTGCCGGCGGAGGGCGTCAAAGGACACGCTGGTCGGCTTGGAGGGACGGGTGGCCGCCCACGCCACCCGGGCCCCACGGGCTGAATGCGAACCCCACTCGGTCGCGTGGCGTCGAATATCGGCCGCGCGCGACGAGAATTCACCGATGAGCAGTGGTGAGACACCGGAGACCTCGGTTCGCCGCCCCGACCCTTCGGTCCACCGGACTCCCAACCTCGCCGAGAGTTCCGCTCGCAAGTGGGCGTCGTACACCGCGCCGGCTGCGTTCCGGTGAGCCCACAGCCCGCGTTGATCACATGCGCTCCAGCGGCTGTCGTGCCCGTGCACCATGTTGGCCACCACGACGTGCGAGTGGAGATGTGGGTCCTGGTTGCGGTTCACGCCATGGGTGAACGAACCGGCCACGAGTCCGTTGGTGGGGACAAGGTCACGCCCCTCGCCCGAGCCCCGGCGCGCCGCCACCCCGTGCTGCTCGAGATAGACCAGGGCACCGCGGGCGGCTTCGTGGTGCGCCGCGACGACCTGGCGCGCCGCCTCCTCGCCCCCCAGGGCAAAAAGCACGCTGGCTGATTTCGGGGCGCTGAAGGTCAGGTCGAAGCCGAGGACCGTGGCGCGATCGGATCGAAGGCGCCGGCCCGTCGCCGGATTTCGCCCGTCGAGCACGGTCCGCAGGTGCTCGGGGTCCACCGAGCCGCTGAGCCCGAGACCGGCTGCTGCGCCACCGAGCCATTGGCCTCGGCCTTCCCGGCCCGAGACCGGGAGTTCCCGGGCCAGGTCCGACAGGTAGTAGTCAGCCCCGCGGGAGCTGAGACGGTGGACTCCCAACACGACCGACCCCCACGCCTTTCAGTCATTTTCATGTCATTCTATATCTTTTTGATACACGGTCAAGATCTTTTCTGCCGCCCTCGACGCCAAATCGGTCAGTTCCGGCGGCCGTACCACCTGAGCGCTCGGACCGAGTTGGAGCAGGAGCCGCTCGAACCAGGCCATGCCCGCCACATCGAGGACCACGTCGGTGACCGTGCCGTCGGGAGCACGCAGCACCGAGCGCACGGGGATCGACTCCGCCACCCATTGCGCTTCGGGGCCCAGACGCAGTTGCACTTCGATCGCTCCGGGCCCGGGGAGGAAGCCGTCGCCGGTCCTGGCGAGCGCGTGCGGGACGGTCGGCCCGAGGTCGTCCCGGACCCGCACCGCTCTGATGCGGTCGACGCGGAACCGGCGCATGTCCTCCGCCTTGCGGCAATACGCGTCGAGGTACCAGTGGCCATCGGTGGTGATGACCTGCACCGGCTCGACGACACGAGTGGTCGCCTCATCCCGGGAGGCCGAGTGGTAGTCGATCTCGAGCACCTCGCCCGCCTCGCTGGCGCGGCGCACCGCGGCCAGGGACTGGGGAGCATCCACGTCCACCCCCACGGCCTCGAGCGATCCCAGTGCCCCGTCCAGCTTGGCCAGCGCTCGGCGCAGCCCGTCGTCGCTCGAGCCCGGGACGGCCAGGATCAGGCGAGCCGAGGCGGCGACGGCGAAACCCTCCGCCGGAGTCAGTCGGCGCGGCCGGGCAAATTCGGCGGGCAGATAGGCCCGGACCGACGTTTCGGACACTTCGATCTCCATCAGGGTGTCGGGGGTGTACGGCGGCACGCCGCAACAGGCCGCCAGTTCGAGTTCGTAGATCAGCTCGGCCTCGCCCATCCCGAAGCGTCGTCCCACCTCGGCGATCGGCGCCTCACCCACCTGGGCCAACCAGCCCACCACGGCCAGCAGGCGCCGCAGCCGCTGGCTGGTCTCCTTCCCCGGGACAGCCCGGCCGGGCGGGGGCGGTGTCGCCGCGGGCGACGGCGCCACCTCCTCGACGACACCGGGGAGGTCGGCGTCGGTACCGACGAGGTCGGTCAGCCACGCCCGCAAGGCCGATCTGAATTTCAGGGGGCTCGAGAATCTCGGCGTGGCGGAGCAGGCCGAGCACCCACGATCGAATCGCCTCGAAATCCGATACCTCGAGGCGCAGGACCACGGACCCATCGTCGAGGCGGCTCTCCACGCGCTCGCTTCCGACCTCTTCGGCCACCCGGGGTCCCTCCATGGCGTCCACGCGGATCCTGGTGACGACCTGGTCGTCGCGTTCTGAGACCCAGGGGTCGGCCGGCAGGGCGGCGCGGATGTCGATGCCCTGGGGCAGTTCGCCACTCCCGGGACCCTGCCGCGCCACGGAGCCGTGGACACGATCGACGCGAAACGTGCGCACCCCTTCCCGATCGAGGTCCCAGGCCACCAGGTACCAGTGGCCGAAGCGAAACCAGAGCCCGGCCGGGGCCACTCGCCGGGTCGCGCCGCGGTACGAGAACGTGGTCGCGCTCCGGGTGCGGACCGCTTCGAAGAGGTCGACGAGCGCATCGGGTGGCACCAGGGCGGCGATCGGCCGGACCTCGCTCAGGCCGGTGGCACCCAGCTTCAAAAGCGCATCTCGACCACTAGGATCGCCCAGGTGGACGCCGGCAACGGCCAGATGCAGGGCGACTTGTTCATCTGGCTCGAGCGCCAGATCGGGCAGATAGAAAGCCTCCCGGTCGATCAGGTAGCCGTACTGCTCCTGACCGGGCAGCGACTGCGTGAGCACCGGGATGCCCTCGTCGCGCAGCAACCGCTTGTCCCGCTCGAAGGCCTGCCGTTTCGCCCCGTGCTCCTCAGGGTAGCCAGGTACCTGGTTGGCGATGGAATCGAGCGTCAGCGGGTGCTCGGTGTTGAGCAAGACCAACACCAGATCGGTGACGCGTTCAAGTCGATCGAGTCGTGGTGGCGCAGCCATCGGGGAGAGCCTACGGCGGTCGCCTGTCCATGACAGTACCGGGCCACCCCTTCGATTGGCATTTGCACCTCTTCTGGATCGTGGCCGTCGCGGCGCTGGTCGGCGGGTACGTCTGGGCCACCCGGGCGCACGACCGTCGACCCACCACCCACCACTACCTCTTCTTCGCCCTGGGGACCGTGGCCCTCCTGCTCGCCGTCACGTGGCCGTTGGGAGACCTCGCCGCCCATTGGTCCCTGCTGACGCTCGTCCTCCAGCGGCTCCTCCTCATGCTGGCGGTCCCTCCCCTCCTGGTGCTGGGGACACCCGCCCCGGTCATCGCCGCGCTCGACGCGTCCGGCGGCGGTGGACGCGGTGGTGCGTGTGGCCGTCAGGCCGGTGGCGGCCGTGGCCATCGTGACCGTGGTGGCGGTCGGAACGTTGACGACCGTGGCGGTGAGCCTGGCCACCACCTCGAACGCGGGACGGGTGGCGCTGCAAATCGTCGTCCTCATAGCCGGCTTCGTGCTCTGGGCGCCGGTGCTCTCCGCGGTTCCGGGCACGCGACACCTCTCCGCCCTGGGCAAAGGGGGGTATCTGATTGTGCAGTCCATCGTCCCGAGCTTTCTCTCGGTGGTGTGGATCTTCGCCCGACGCCCGCTCTACCCGGCCTATAGCCATCATGTGGTCGCCGGCATGTCGCCGCTGCTCGACCAACAACTGGCCGGATTCGTGGCCAAACTCAGCACCATCGCCGTCCTCTGGACGGTGGCCTTCATCACCATGAGCAAGGCCAAGGTGCTCGACGGTGCCGAATGGGACGAGGAACCACTCGTCTGGTCGGACGTCGAGCGCGAGATCCAGCGAGCCGACAGGCGGGAACGTTGGGGGCGGTGGCTGCCTCCCTCGGCCGACGGCGGCAAGTGAGCGGCAACGGAGGAGGTGCGGCAGGACGGCGGCGGTGCAGCGGCCGACGCCGCGGCGCCGCACCTGGGCTTCAGGCGAGCGCGGCTCCCCTGAGCTCCTCGAGCGAAAGCTCGGCGGTCTGATCGCCCCCGCATTGGGGGCAGTGCTCCACGTGTCGCCACGAACGCAAGAGTCGAGTCCCCTCGGCGTTCAACAGAACGACAAACGACTCCGAAATCGGGTCGATCTCCAACCCGAAGTAGGGGCGCCAGGACGTGGTGGCGGCGTGGGCGTCGAGCGCCAGCCCCTTCAGTATCCGGCGGAAGCGCAGTCGTTCGGTGTCGAAGATCCAGGTGCTGTGGCAGGACTCGAGCACAAACAGTGAGTCGTCAGAGAGTTTGCTCACAGGATTGATCATGCCTGATTCATCCCCCCGATCGGCGACAAATCCACCTCAGGTTCGTTGCGAAACGATGACAATCGCTCGTGTTCCTGGTCACATGCCTATTGCGGCCCGGCATCGTGTTTCCGGCCGACCGCCAACTCCCGTTTCGTACAGAGCTGGCGCAGGACCGCGCACAGCACAATCCGCGTTTCAGAAGGGTCGATGACCTGGTCGACGTATCCCCGCTCAGCGGCCGGCCAGGGGTTCAAGAATGCATCCTCGTAGGCCGACTCCCGGTCGGAGCGCTCGCCGACGCCCGCCCCCCGGTGGAGGACCTGGACGGCGCCCGATGCCCCCATGACGGCGATCTCGGCGCCGGGCCAGGCCAGGCAGAGGTCGTTGCCTATGCCCCGGGAGTCCATCACGATGTAGGCGCCCCCGAAGGCCTTGCGAAGGATCAAGCAGACGCGGGGCACGGTCGCCTGGGCGTAGGCGAAGGCCAATTCGGCGCCGTGGCGGATCATCCCTCGCCATTCGAGGTTCTTGCCGGGTAGGAACCCCGGCGTGTCCACCATGGTCACCAGGGGGAGGTTGAACGAGTCGCAGAAGCGGACGAAGCGCGCGGCCTTCTGGGACGCGGCGATGTCCAGTGTCCCGGCCAGAATCCGCGGCTGGTTGGCCACCACGCCAACCGGGAGGCCGCCCAAGCGACACATCCCGGTGACGATCTGACCGGCCCAGCGCGCCCACAGCTCCCGGAAGACGCCGTCGTCGGCCACGGAGCGGATGACGTCTCGCACGTCGTAGGTGGCTGCCTTGCGGTCGGGTATGACGGCGAGCAGCTCGGGAGTGGCGCGCAGCGGCGGATCCGCCATGGAGGACACCGGTGGCAGCTCGTCGGTGTGGGACGGCAGGTACTCCAACAACTCGGCGATGGAGCCCTCCACGTCATCGGATTCGACGGCGCACAGCCCGCTCGACGTCGCGTGCGCCGCGACACCGCCGAGCTGTTGCAAATCGACCGCCACACCCGTGAACTCCTCCACCATCTGTGGGCCCGAGACGAAGGCGACCGCCTCGGAATTCATGACGACCAGGTCAGCCATGCCGAGCATGAGCGCCGGACCGGACACAACGGGCCCGGTGGCCGCCGCGATGACCGGGACGATCCCGCTGCACGTCGCGATGGCCGCGGCGGCGCGACCCCATCCGTGCAGGGCGGCGACCCCGTCTTGGACGTCGGCCCCGCTCGAGGCCACGATGAACACGAACGGGACGCCGAGGTGACGGGCCTGCTCGGCTGCTTCGGCGAGCCGCACGCCGTCGGCGTGGGTGATGGCACCCCGCCGCAGGGACGCCAGCGAGCGGGCGATGACGACGTTGCGACCACCCAGGCGGCCCACCACAGAGGTGACGGCACCGACGGTGCCCTTGCCGACGTCAGTGGTATCGGCAACCTGTGCGCTCACTGTCAATGAATCTACTGACGCCGGGTCGGGCGGCCGAACGGGGGGCGGCCGCCAGAGGGCGGAACGGGCGAGGCTTGTGCTTTTAGGCCAACGTCTCTGGACGGCGCCAGGGACCCGAGCGCCCCCCGGACTTCTCCCAGAGGGCCACCTGGTCGATGGTCATGGTCCGGTCCGACGACTTGCACATGTCGTAGACGGTCAAGGCCGCCGTGGTGCACGCCGTCATGGCTTCCATCTCCACCCCGGTGCGATCGACCGTCTCGACCTGGGCCTCCACCTCGACGTAGTCGTCGCCGATGAAGAAATTCACCGCGATGGAGCCCACCAGGACGGGGTGGCACATCGGAATCATGTCGGCCGTCCGTTTGGCTGCCTGGATCCCGGCGATCCGCGCCGCAGCCAGCACGTCGCCCTTGGTGATGGCGTTGTTGGCCACCAGCGTCGTCGTCTCGGGCAGCATCGAGACCCGACAACGGGCCAGGGCACGGCGATGGGTCGGCTCACGGGGGGTGACGTCGACCATGCGAGCGCCGCCGAGCGGATCGAGATGGGCCAGGCTGCGTTCGGACACGAAGCAACAGTCTACGGCCTGGCCAGCCGTGGCACAGAATGTCGGGGCTCGGCCGATATCCGATTCCGGTCGGGTAGTATTGGCAGTCGCAGGCTGAGAGTGCCAACAAGCCGAGAAGAGGAGTCCAATTGCCGACCTATGAATACGCCTGTACGGCGTGTGGGCACCGGCTCGATGCCGTCCAGTCCTTCACGGATGACCCGCTGACCGTCTGTCCCGAATGCGGCGGGGCACTGCGCAAGGTCTATGGGGCGGTGGGCATCGCCTTCAAGGGAAGCGGCTTCTACAAGACCGATTCCCGCGCCGGTAGCGCAACGTCCGGCGGGGCCACCAAGAAGGCCGACGACGGCGCCGGCACGTCGAGCGACACCAAGTCCGACACGACGACCAAGACCGAGAGCCCCACACCGGCCTCGACCAACGGGAAGACCTCGAAGGAGGCCAAACCGGCGGCGTCGGCGGCGAGCTAAAGCGCGTCACCGCAGCACGTCACCGCCCTCCTTCGCGGGAGACCGACCGGCCGGAGTGCGGCCTCCGAACCCTCCGTCCGGAGGCGCCCTGCCCTACTCGCCGCCGAGTTGCATGTCGGCGATGGCCAGTGTCTGTCCCGCCGCCACCCCGGGCAGCCAGCGCAGGTCGCCCCCGATCTCGACCACCGACTGGAGCATCCGCTGCAGGGTCGAAGCCACGGTGACCTCTCTCACCGGCTCGGCCAATGCGCCGTCGCGGATCATGAGGCCCTCGGCACCCACGGAGAAGTCGCCACTCACCGGATTGACCCCCGAATGGATCCCGGTCACCGACTGGACGTAGAGGCCCTCGCCGACCGAGGCCAGGATCTCACCGGCGTCCTTGGTCCCGGGCTGAAGCACGAGCGCCCGGCAGCCGGCCGACGGGGTGCCCGCGAACCCCCCGCGCACGGCGGAACCCGTGGACCGGGTCTGGGCCCGACGGGCCGAGACCGTGTCGAAGACGAACATGCGCAACGTCCCGTCGGAGATCAGCACGTTGCGCCGGCAGGCCAATCCCTCCGCGTCATAGGCGGACGCGCTGAAGGCTCGCCGATCGGTGGGGTCGTCGGTCAACGTGACGGCTGCGTTGGCCACTGACTCGCCGACCCGACCGGCAAAGAACGACCGGCCTTTGACTACGGCTTCTCCCGAGAGCGCCGACGCCATCACGGAGAGCAGGGTGGAGACGACCCGGGGATCGAAGACGACGGTGCAGCGGCCCGATTGGGCCTTCTGGGCACCGAGAAGCCGGGTGGATCGCAGCACCGCGTCGTCCATGGCTTCTTCGGGCACGAGGTCGGCCGGTGACCGGCCCACGCTGAAGCCCGTCCCGGTCTGGGTGTCGGGCCCCTCCCCGGCAATGGCATCCACCGAGATGAAGGCAGTCGTGCGGCGGGCGGACGATCGAATGCCGGTCGTCGAAGCCAGTGCCACTTCCGCCCTCTGGTCGGCGTAGTCCGCCGAGGAGACCTGGCGCACCTTGGGATCGGCCGCCCGGGTGGCCCGTTCGAGGTCGAGCGCCAGGGCGATCTTGTCCTCCAAGGGTGTGGCGGTGACACGCTCGTCCCACAGGTCGAGCTCGACCGCCGACGCGCCGTCCGGCTGGGCCAGGGCGACGTCGGGATCCGGCGTGGCGTAGCGGGCGTTGTCCCGGGCATCGGTCAGCGCGGCATCGATCACGGCCGGCTCGAGCGAGCCGGCCCAGGCGAACCCCAACCGGCTCCCTTGCCCTTCGTCGCCCTCGAGGACGACGCGTATGCCCACTCCCGAGGAGTCGGCAGACGTCAGCGACTCCACGGCCCCCTCGTAGGCCCGCACCTCGGTGTCACTGCCCCGGACGACGTAGACCTCCATCCCCTCTCCGGGTCGGGCCCGCTCGACCACCGAGGAGGCCACACTCGCAAGATCGCTCATCAGGCCGTACCCCCGAGCGTCACCCCGGTGATGCGCAGGGTGGCTTGGCCGCAGCCGACGGGCACGCTCTGGCCGTCCTTGCCGCACGTTCCCGGCGTCATGTCGAAATCGTCGGCCACGGCGTCGATACGGCGGAGCACCTCGGGGCCGTTCCCGATCAGGTTGGCGTCGCGCAGGGGCTCGGTGACGTGCCCATCCTCGATCAGGTAGGCCTCGGTGGTCCCGAACACGAAATCACCGGTGGCGGTGTTCACCTGGCCCCCGCCCAGCTTCTTGACGTACACGCCCGAAGGGGTCTGCGCCACGATCTCGTCCGCGTTGTCGGCGCCGGCCAGCAGGTAGGTGTTGGTCATGCGGACCATCGGCAGGTGCTGGTAGCTCTGGCGCCGGCCGTTGCCCGACGACGTCCGTCCTTCCTTGCGGGCCCGCAGCCAGTCCCACATGTAGTCGGTCAGCACCCCGTTCTCGATGAGGACGTTGCGCGCCGGCGCGCAGCCCTCGTCGTCGACGGCGAAGTTGCCCCATTCACCGGCCACCGTGCCGTCGTCGACCAGGGTGACCAGTGGGCTGGCCACCAGCTGCCCCACTTGACCGGTGTAGACCGAGGCGTCCTTGACGATGTGATCGGCCTCGAGCCCGTGCCCGCAGGCCTCGTGGAACAGGATGCCGCCGCTGCCGCCGGCCAGCACGATCGGCACCTCCCCCGAAGGGGCGGGGCGGGCCGAGAGTTTGGCCAGGGCCCGGCCGGCCGCGATGGAGGCGATGTCCTCCACGTTGTGCCGCGCAAAGATCTCATAGCCCTCGGTCCGGGCCAGCGATTCGTAGCCGGTCTGCATCCCGGTGTCGCCGTTGGCCACGCAGACCACGTTGAAGCGGGTGCGGATCTGGTCGTCCTCGGCCAGCAGCCCTTCGGAGTTGGCGATCAGGATGCGGCGGCGGCTGTCGCCGTAGCCCACCTGCACCTGCACGATGGCGTCCCCGGACGCTCGGGCCGCTTCGTCGGCCCGGGTCAGCAGCTCCAGCTTGGCTGCCTTCTCCACCGATCCCGGCAGGACCCGGGCCCGGGCGGCGTGCGCGTCCGAGGCCCCGAGGGCGACCGTGTGCACCTTCCCTCCGCCCTGTCGAGCCACCGCCGCGGCCGCGGCGGCGGCCGAGAAGAGACCGGCCTCGCTCAGGTCGGCCGTGTGGGCGAACCCGGTCGTCTCCCCGTCGACCACCCGGATCCCCGCCCCCCGGGACCGCCCCGAGGAGAGCTCTTCAACCCGCCGGTCGTCCAGCGTGGCGCCCGAGGTGGCGCTGTCCTCGGCGAAGACCTCGGCCATCTCGCCGCCCCGGGCCAAGGCTGCGGCCAGGACGCGTTCAACGACGTCGGGCGCTATCAGGGAGGTGTCGGTCACGGGCGGTATCGTAATCGTCGTGTCTCAATCCTCCTCCCAGCAGCTGGCACCGGCCGTCGGGCATCCGCCGCACACCGGCCTCTCCGCGCAGGTGGAGCTCACCGTCGGGCCCGAGGACACGGCCGAGCACTTCCGCTCGGGTGACGTCCCGGTGCTGGCCACGCCCCGGCTGCTGGCGCTGTGCGAGGAGGCGACCTGCCGGGCCACCGACGGGCACCTGACCTCGGCCCAGTCCAGCGTGGCCACGCGGGTGCAGTTCGATCACCTGGCCCCGGTGGCCGTGGGCCGGGTGATCCTGGCAGAGGCCACGCTGGTCAAGGTGGAGGGCCGGCGGCTCACGTTCAAGGTCTCGGCCGCCCGCCTCGAAGGTGACGGGGGAGGCTTGGTCGCCGCCGGTCGAGTCACCCGGGTGGTGGTCGACGAGGCCGCCTTCTTGGCCAAGGCCGGCGCCACCGGCGCGTCCTGACCGGCCCACCGGCGACGTCGACCGGGCGGGAAGCCCTGGTCGGCGCCGGACCCGTGGTGGTGTCGTTCGCCACCTTCGGACTCTTCTGGGGCAGTTGGGCCGTCATGGTCTACGACATCCAGCGCACCTTCGGGCTCAACGACGCCGAGCTGGGCGTCCTCCTGGCCGTGGCCGTCGGGGTCTCCGGCGTCTCGAGCGCGGTCATGGCGCATCTGGCCGCCCGGGTCGGGGCACGCCGGCTCCTGTGGATCGCCCTGCTCGCCTGGTCCGGGCTGCTCATCCTCCCCAGCGTCGCCCAGACGAAGTGGGAATTCGCCGGTGCCATGATCCTGGTCGAGATCGCAGGCGGCAGTATCGACACCGCCATGAACGCGGAGGCGTCGCACCGCCTGATCGGCAATCCGGCCGCGTTGGTCCGCTTCCATGCGCTCTTCAACACCGGCGCGCTGGTGGGGGCCGCCCTGGCCGGCATCGTGCTGCACGCCGGGCTCTCGTGGCGCTGGATCTGGCCCGGCGTCGCCGTCGTTGCGCTGGCGGTGGGGATATGGGCCCTGGTGGAGGACAACGGGACCGCCATGGACCGCACCACCTCCGACGGGGTCGACCGGGCCGGGCACCCGCTCCGGCGATTGCGCCGGGACGGGCTCCTCGTGCTGCTGTTCGTCTTCGCCCTGGCCGAGGTCACCGAGGGCGGCGTCGACACCTGGGGCGTGCTCTTCCTGCGCAATCACCTGGCCACCGGCGTGCTGCTGGGCGCCGGTGCGTACGTGGTGGGCCAGTCCGTGGCCGCGACCACGCGAGGCGCCGGCGGCACGTTGTTCGGTCGCCTGTCGGCCCGCCACGCGCTCATCGTGGGCGGCTGTGTGGCCGGGGGCGGCATCTTGCTCGAATCGGTCTCGCCGCTGGCCGGACTGGCCGCCCTCGGGCTGGCGTTGGGTGCGGGCGGGGCCTCGCTGTTCTGGCCTCTGGTCATGAGCACGGTCAGCAGCCGGTCCAGCCAGGTGGTGAGCGCGGTGGGGGCCTTCACCGCGGCGGGGTACATCGGGTGGGTGGCCGGCGCGCCGGTGGTGGGTTGGGTGTCGCAGACCTACGGGCCGCCACGTGGGCTGCAGGTGCTGGCGGTCACCGCGTTGGCGGTGGCGCTGGTCTCGTTCCTACGCACCGAGCGCAAGCCCACCGCCGCCGGCACGGAGTAACCTGAGGCCGACGATGATCCTCCAGAGCATTGAGACACCGGCCGACATCAAGGCCCTCAGCCAAGAGCAGTTGACCGAACTGGCCGAGGAGATCCGCACCTTCATCGTCGACACCGTGACCACCACCGGTGGGCACCTGGGCTCGAATCTCGGTGCGGTCGAGCTCACCTTGGCCGTGCATCGCGTCTTCGATTCGCCGCGCGACGTCGTGTTGTGGGACACCGGCCATCAGGCCTACGTGCACAAGCTCCTGACCGGGCGGCGCTTCGGGTTCAAGACGCTCAAGCAGGCCGGCGGCATGTCGGGCTACCCCAACCGGGCCGAATCAGAACACGACTGGATCGAGAACAGTCACGCATCGACCGCGCTGTCCTATGCCCACGGACTGGCCAATGCCTTCGCGCTGGGCGGCGACTCCGGCGAACGCAAGGTCATCGCCGTCGTGGGCGACGGCGCGCTCGACCGGGGGCATGGCCTACGAGGCCCTCAACAATCTCGGGCATTCGGGGTGTCCGGTGGTGGTCGTGCTCAACGACAACGGGCGCTCCTACGCGCCGACGGTGTCGCACCTCTCCCAGAGCCTGACCAGCCTGCGTCTCAATCCGACCTACACCCAGACGCGGCGTCGGTTGCAGAACCGGCTGCGCGGCCTGCCCGCCTTCGGCTCCCTGGCCTACACCGGTGTGCATTCGGTCACCAGCGCGCTGCGTGAGATGGTGGCGCCCCACACCTTCTTCGAAGCACTCGGCGTGCGCTACGCCGGCCCCATCGACGGCCACGACATCGACCTCATGGAGCAGGCCTTCGCGCACGCGGCCGAGTGGGACGGCCCGATCGTGGTGCACGTCATCACCCAGAAGGGCCGCGGCTACGCCCCGGCCGAGGAGGACGACATCCAACGCCTCCACGACGTCAAGGCCATCAAGCCCCTCGCCCTCGACAACACCATCGGCAGTTCCGCCGGAGTGGCCGTGGGTGGTTCCGCCGGAGCCGACGCCGGCGGCGTGGCATCCCCCGGCTCCAACCCCGAGTCCGAGATCGACCACTCGCCCCAGCGAGCGGCCACCTACGGCGATGCCTTCACCCGGGCCATCCTGGCCGCGGCAGAGGACGACGAACGTATCGTGGCCCTCACGGCCGCCATGCCCGGGCCGACCGGGCTGCTGCCTTTCCAGGCTCGCTTCCCCGACCGCTTCTTCGACGTCGGCATCGCCGAACAGCACGAAGTCACCTCGGCGGCCGGCATGGCCATGGGGGGGATCCGCCCGGTGGTGGCGGTGTACTCGACCTTCTTCAGCCGTGCCTTCGACCAGGCCAACCTCGACGTCGGCCTGCACCGCGCCCCCGTCGTCTTCGTCCTCGACCGGGCCGGGATCACCGGCGACGACGGGCCGAGCCATCACGGCATTCTCGACCTCGCTCTGGCCCTCGCTATTCCCGGCATGACGGTCTTCGCGCCCTCGGCCGCCGAGGAGGTGGGCCCGATGCTCAACGTGGCGCTGACCCTCTCCGGGCCGTCCACCATCCGCTTCCCCAAGAGCGTGCCCCGCCACATCGAAGAGCACGAGGTGGGTTCGGGCCTGACCGCGCGCCAGCTGCGTGAGGGCGACGGGTCGGTGTGCCTGCTCGGGGTGGGCAAAATGGTCGAGGCCTGCGTCGACGCCGCCGAGGAATTGGCTCTCGAGGGCACCGAAGCCACGGTGTGGGACGTACGCGTGGTGTCGCCCCCTGACGCCGACATGCTGGCCGACGCGGCCCGCCATGAGCTGGTCGTCACCGCCGAAGACGGCGTGCGCCACGGTGGCGCCGGCGCCTTCCTGCTCGATGCCATGTCGGCCGCCACCGACTCGCTCGGCGCTCCGGGACCGAGGACACGAATCCTCGGGGTGCCCCGGGAGTACATCGCTCAGGGAAAGGCGGCGGACATTCTGGTCAGCCTCGGGCTCAGTGGCGCCGGCATCGCGGAGAGCGTGCGCCGAGCGCAGCACGCCGTGGCCGGCCCACCGCCGCGCTAGGACGCCCCAGAGACCATCGCTCGAACGCATCGGGCTTCCCGAGCGCCCGGCTCGGCAGCGAGGCCGGCCCGCACTCCCCACGGGCTCGGGTGCACACCGAACGTTCATAGAACCGTCACCGCCAGTTTCCCTCCAGGCCACATCTTTCGCAGACCTTTGGCGCACCTCTACAATCCGACCATGGTGAAGGGCGGACGCGGGCGGAGGACCCCTCACCGACACCCAGCGCGACGACACCACCGGGGATCTTTCGGTCGGAGGATCAGGTGAACTGGTTCTGGATCGGCGTGGTCACGATATCGGTGCTCATCGCCAGTTCGTGGTGGGCCGGATTGGAGTTGCGCCACAATCCGGGGAGGCGCGGTCTCGACCACGACCTCGGCACCGGCCATCCCCTTCGGACGGCTCCCAAAGGGACCCTGCGGAGCGAGTCGGTCCAGGCCGTCCACGTGAAGCGCACCATCCTGCAGTACCAACGGGCGGGGTGGATGGTCACCGAGCAGTTGTGCACGACCGCTTTGGGGTCCCGAAGCCCGGAGTTCACGATCATCTTCCGCAAGCTCTGATTTCCGCCAGCTCTTGAGCCCGGCCGGCCCTGGAGAGCCTAGTGACGGTTGGCGCCGTTGGCCCGGACGAAGTCGTTCACGGAGTAGTACGCGTCGATCGACTCGCCGGCGTCGCCCCAGAAACCGTCGAGCACGTCATAGTTCATGTGCCCCTGCTCGACGTAGTGGTTGTTCACGTCGGTGATCTCGAGTTCGCCTCGCCCCGACGGCGTCAGGGTGGGGATCACGTTGAAGACATCGGCGTCGTAGCAGTAGATACCGGTGACGCCGAAGTTGCTCGCGGGCACCTCGGGCTTCTCCTCTATCCGCAGGACGCGACCATCTTCGGAGAGGACGGGGACGCCCAGGTGTCGCAGGTGCTCGGGCTCGTGCACCGGTGTGAGCAAAATCCGCGCGCCGGCCGGATCGGCGCAGAACGCGTCGACCATCGGCTTGATCGATCGTTCCATCACGTTGTCGGCCAGCATGACCAGCACGGGCTCCCCGTCGGCGAAGCTCTCGGCGTACCCCAGGGCCTCGGCGATGCCGCCCGCCTTGTCCTGGTACGAGTACGACAGCCGAGCGATCCCGAATTCGTTCCCGTTCCCGAGCAGGCGCAGGAACTCCCCGGCGTGGGTACCGCCGGTGACCAGCATGATCTCGTCGATCCCGGCCGTGACCAACGCTTCGATCGACCAGGCGATCATCGGTCGGTCGTAGATCGGCAACAGGTGCTTGTTGGTGATGCGGGTGAGCGGGAACAGGCGCGACCCGGTGCCTCCGGCCAACAGGACACCCTTCATCGCCTCACATCCTCACCGTGGTCATCAGTGGACATCCGTTGCGCATCAGAACGCTGTCTAGTCGAAGGTGAGAACGCCACGCGCCACCCGGCCGGCGTGCATCTCCTCGATCACTTCGCCGAAGCGAGCCAGCGGGCGGGTCAGCGAGACGAGCTCGTCGAGCATGAGGCGACCTTCCCGGTACAGGTCCACCATCAGGGGGATATCGTGATGGGGTCGGGCCGAACCGTAACGGCAGCCCAGCAACCCCCGGTCGACGTAGGCCAACGCATTGACGTCCACCGCCACTTCGGTGCCCCGCGGGGGGATCCCGATGGCCACCGCCGTCCCACCCCAGTCCAGGCAGTCGAGAGCACTGCGCAGGACCGCCGGGTGGCCCACACAATCGAAGGCCCAGGTCACTCCGCCCAGGGGGAAGAGCGCGCCGGCGGCGGACTCCTTGTTGGCGGGCGTGAGCTCGCGTACCGCCGCCGCCGCGTCACCCGAGGACGCGTCGACGAAGTGCGTCGCTCCGAACTGTCGACCCAGGCTCTCCTTCGACGGCATAGTGTCAACCGCCACGATCCGGGTCGCCCCCGCGATGCGAAGGCCCTGGATCACATTGAGCCCCACTCCCCCGACTCCGAACACGGCCGCGGTGTCCCCCGGGCGCGCCTTGGCCCGGTTGAGCACCGCGCCCACCCCGGTCAGCACCCCACACCCGATCAGACAGGCTGACGAAAGCGGCACCTCCTTGGGGATGCGCACCGCCTGGACCTCGCTGACCACGGTCATTTCGCTGAAGACCGACGCCGCCGCGAAGTTGGAGGCCGGTTCACCCTTGAAGGTGAAGGGCGTCGAGATGTTGCCGAGGGAGCTCCGGCACCACGTCGGGTGCCCGGTGCTGCAGGCCCGACAGGCCCCGCAACTGGCCAAGGTGGCGATGACCACGTGGTCGCCCGGCTTGACCGAGGTGACGGCCGAGCCGACCGACTCGACCACACCGGCACCCTCGTGGCCGAGCACGGCCGGAGCGGGAAACGGAATGGTGCCGTCAATGACCGACAGGTCGGAATGGCAGACCCCGGCCGCTTCCACCTGCACCCGCACTTCCTTGGGTCCGGGTCCTCGCACCTCGAGGGCGTCGGTGACCTCCACCCCTTCACCGGTGTACACGATGCCTCGCATCACTTGCTCCTCTCGTGGGTCACGACATGATCTTGCCCCGTGGCGTGGCGCCGGCGCAGTTCGCGCTTGAGCACCTTGCCCCCCGCGTTCAGTGGCAGCGCCTCCACCACAACGACCTGGCGCGGCACCTTGTAGTTGGCCATGGTCCGGCGAGCCCAGTCGAGCAGATCACGGGCCCACGCGTCACCCCCGATCTCTCCAACCCCGACCTCTCCAACCCCGGGCTCTTTTCCAACCCCGGGCTCTTTTCCAACCCCGGGCTCTCCCTCCGGCACGATATAGGCACAACCCACCTCGCCCATCCGCTCGTCGGGCACACCGATGACCGCCACTTGCGCCACCTGGCCGTGCGTGCGGAGCGCGGCTTCGATCTCGGCTGGATACGCGTTGAAACCACCGACCACGTACATGTCCTTCAACCTGTCGGTGATGGTGACGTTGCCGTCCCCGTCCAGCACGCCGATGTCCCCGGTGTGCAGCCAGCCGTCGGCACTGATGGTGGCCGCCGTCGCCTCTTCGTCCCGCCAGTACCCGTCCATGACGGTGTACCCCCGCACCACGATCTCACCCGGCTGCCCGTTGGCCACCGGCCGGCCATCGACCACGGCGCCGACCTCGAGGCCGGGGATGGCCCGACCCGACGTGCCGGCGATGATCTCAGGGGGATCACTGCGCCGGCACATGGTGACCGTGCCGCACGATTCGGTGAGCCCGTACGCGGTGAGCACGGTGTCGAAGCCCAACTCGTCGCGCATGGCGTGGACCAGTTCGACCGGTACCGCCGCCGCGCCCGTCACCCCCAGGCGCAAGGAGGAGAGATCGTGCTCGGGCCGCCGCGGATCGGTCAGCAGGGTTTGGTACAGCGTCGGAGGCCCGGGCAGGACCGAGATCCGTTCGGCCGGGATGCGCGCCATCACCGTGGCCGCATCGAACACCGGCTCGGGAACCACCGTCGCCCCGGACATGAGGCAGGCCAGAATGCCCGCCTTGTAGCCGAAGGTGTGGAAAAACGGGTTGACCACGAGATAGCGATCACCGCGATCCAGGCCCACGATCGACGACCAGGTCCCGAATGTGCGCAGGCTCTGGGCATGCGTCGCGGTGGCGCCCTTCGGGTGGCCCGTGGTGCCCGACGTGAAGATCAGATCCGAGACGTCCTCGGGCCCGATGGCTGCCGCCCGGGCGGAGGAGTCAGCCGGATCGATGCTCTCGCCCCCTTCGAGGAAGTCACCCAGGCCGATCACATCGGCCCGCTCGGATCCATCCTCGTCGCGCAACAGGACGGTGCGGCGGAGCGAGCCGATGTCTTCGCCGTCGAGGAGCGCGGGGTAATCGACCCCGAGGAACCCCCGGACGGTGACCAGCGTCGTGGCCTCCGAGGCCCGCAGCACGTAGCCCGCCTCGGAACCCTTGAAACGGGTGTTCATCGGCACCAGCACCGCACCGGCCCGGAGGGCCCCCAGCGCGGCCAGCATCCATTCGGCGCAGTTGGGAGCCCACATGGCCAGCCGCTCGCCCGGGCCGAGGCCGGCGGCCATGAAGCCCCAGCGCGTAGCGGTCGACCTCCGCGGCCAGCTCCCGAAAGCTGAGGCGGCACTCGCCGTCGACCAGGGCCTCGGCCTCGCCGAAGCGCACCGCCCCGTCATCGACCAGGCGGGGAATGGTGCCCCAGACCAGATCGGCCCGGGGATCTTCCTCCCCTCCGGGCGCACCGCCGATGCCCGGCCCCGCGCCGTCCCACTGTGGTTCGCTCACGGGTGCTGGCTGCTCACGGAGATGACCTCGCCGCTCATGTACGACGAGTAGTCACTGGCCAGGAAGACGATGACGTTGGCCACTTCCCAGGTCTCGGCCCCCCGCCCGAACAGCTCGCGGCGGCGCAGGACCTCGAGGTCCGCATCGGGAATGGCCCGGTTGAGGAAGGGGTGTTCGGCCAGGCTCGGTGACACCGCATTGACCCGCACCCCCGATGGCGCGGCCTCGGCCGCGGCGCAGCGGGTCAGCGCCATCACACCGGCTTTGGCCGCGGCGTAGTGGGCCTGACCGGGTTGGGCCCGCCACCCGAGCACCGAGGCGTTGTTGACGATGACCCCGCTGCCCCGGGGGAGAAGATGTGTGAGCGCGGCCCGGGTGCAGCGAAACGTACCGGTCAGCGTGATGTCGAGGACGGTGGACCACTGCTCGTCGGTCATCTCGACCAGCGGCACCGTGCCCCCCAGGCCCGCGTTGTGCACGGCGACGTCGAAACGCCCGAAATGATCGACGGCGGCCGCGTAGAGGCCGGCAACCTGCGCCTCCTCGGTCACGTTGCAGGCCACAGCGTGGACGTCACCGCCGGTGTCCGTCCGCAATTGCTCGGCCGTCTCCCCCAGTCGCCGCTCGTGCGCATCGGACACCAGCACCGACGCGCCCTCCTCCAGGCAGCGGCGGGCCGTGGCCGATCCGATACCGGTGCCCGCCGCTGCGGTCACGATGACCACCTTGTCGGTCAACAGCCCATGCCCGCCCGGTGGCGTGGGAGGTGGTAGTGGATCGAAGGAGGACTGGAGGCTCACGCCGCCCCTTTCGGCTCAGGCGGGAGCCCCAGGACCCGCTCCCCGATGATGTTGCGCTGAATCTGATTGGACCCGCCGTAGATGGTCTCGGATCGGGAAAAGAAGAACGAGCGGTGGAACGGGCCCAGCTCGTAGGGAGTGCCGGCCACCAGCGTGGCCGAGGGGCCCAGCACATCGACGGCCAGCTCGCCCAGGCGCCGATGCCAGCTGCCCCAGTACAACTTGGCGATCGAAGCCTCCGGCGGGGCCACCGGGCCGTCGATGCCCGAGAGGCTGCGCAGGGTGTTGTAGCGCATGATGGTCAACTCCACGTGCGCCCGGGCCAGGCGCTGACGCATCACGGGATCACGCGACCGCCCGTTCTCCTGGGCCACGGCGATCACCCGGTCCAACTCCCGCACGAAGCTCAGCTGGTGCCCCAACAGCGCCACCCCGCGTTCGAAAGCCAGGGTGGCCAGGGCCACTTTCCATCCGTCGCCCGCGGCGCCGACCACGTTGTCGGCGTGCGTACGGGCCCCGTCGAAGAAGACCTCGTTGAACTCGCTGGTCTTGGTCAATTGCGTGATGGGGCGGATCTCGACGCCGGGCTGATCCATCGGCACCAGGAGGTAGGACAGCCCGTGGTGCCGCCGCGAGTCGGGATCGGTACGGCACACCACGAAGCACCAGTCCGACTGGTGGGCCAGCGACGTCCACACCTTCTGTCCGCTGATCACCCAGGTCTCGCGGTCGAGCACGGCCCTGGTCTTGACGTTGGCCAGATCGCTGCCGGCGTCGGGTTCGGAATAGCCCTGGCACCACAGCTCGGTCCCCTGGCGGATCGGGGGGAGGAATCTCTCCTTCTGGGCCTTGGTCCCGTAGTGGATCAGGGTCGGGCCCAGCAGGCCCTCGCCCAGGATGCTGACCCGCCCGGGGGCGGCGGCGCGGGTGTACTCCTCGCTGAAGATGACCTGCTCGGTGATGGACGCTCCCCGGCCGCCGTACTCGGTCGGCCAGCCCAGGCAGGTCCAGCCCGCATCGGCCAGCACCCGCTCCCACTTGAGCCTGGTCTCGAAGCCGAAGGTCTCATCGCCCGAACCACCCCGGCCTCCCAGCGCGGCGAACTCGCCCACCACGTTGTCCTCGAGGAACCGGCGGACCTCGGAGCGAAAGGCCATGTCGGCTGGGCGGTCTCGCAGGTCCATGGCCCTCGAAGCGTACCAATGCGGCACTCCTGATCTGACGGGGCGTCAGAGACCTCGAAGGCGGGAGCCGATGCCGGCGGCAGGTCCCCTGTTCCTTTGCGATACTCGTGTCCGGCACGAGAGGGAGAGCGCATGCCCTATAACGAAGGTCGGCTCGTCCACGACGCCGATGCCCACATCATGGAGACACCAACCTGGCTGCGGGACCACGCTGAGGCTGCCTACCGCGACCGGCTCCCCGTCCTGCGCTACCAGAGCGGCAACGAGCTGCGGCAGACCGGGAGCCCCGAGGAGCAGCAGCGGGACCTCGACACCTCGTTCGAGGAGCTGCGGGCCCGCCACCGCTCGGAGGGCTACCAGGCCGCCGAGGCGGCCGAGATCATGGCGCGCAAGAATTTCGCCGCCACCGGTGGGTTCATACCCGAAGACCGCTCACGGGCCCTGGACCTGCTGGGATTCAGCAGCCAACTGGTCTTCAACACCTTCCACAACAGCCGCCTGCACGACTACGAGCACGCCGGCGACGAGGACCTGGCCTACGCCGCAGCGCGGGCCCACAACCGGGGCATGCTCGAATTCTGCTCGGGCGATCCCCGGCTCCTGGCCTCGTGCTACGTCCCCCTGGTCAACCCCGACCGCGCCGTACGCACAGCCGAGGATGCGCTGGCACAAGGGGCGGCGGCTCTCCTGGTGGCATCGGGATGCCCGCCCGCGTTCTCCCCCAGTCACCGCGACCTCTTCGGCGTGTGGGCCCGGGCCGAGGAGGCCGGGATCCCGATCGTCTTCCACGTGGGTGGGACCGGCGATCTGATCGATCCCCACTACTTCGTCAACGGGCTCCCGGTTCCGCCCGACTTCCACGGCGGGGACGAGAACTTCCGCTCGGTCGACTACATGGGCATCCCGGGCCCGCCCGCCCAGACGCTGGCCACCCTGATCTTCGATGGCGTGCTCGAGCGGTTTCCCGACCTCCACATCGGGGTGATTGAGCAAGGGGCGATCTGGGTGCCGTCCTGGCTGCGGCAGATGGAATCGGCCTTCGACGCGTTCCACCGCCACGAAGAGCGCCTCCAGGTCTTGTCGCTCCGCCCGAGTGAGTACGTCCACCGTCAGGTCCGCTTCACCCCCTACCCCACCGAAGACGTCGGCTGGATCGTCGCGCAGGACGGCGCGGACCTCGTCCTGTTCTCCTCGGACTACCCCCACGTCGAAGGGGGCCGCAAGCCGATCGAACGCTTCGAAGCTTCCCTGGGCGACGCCGGCGAGGAGGTGCGCCGGGCCTTCTATGTCGACAACTTCCTGTTCCTGATGGGAACGGCCGGCGCCTCCCTGGCCGCATGACCGACACCGGGAAGGACGGCGACGCCCCGACGGGAAACGGCACGGACGCGGTCATCGGAGGCCATGTCGAGCCCGGCTTCGAAGCCGTCCGGGATGCCTTCGCGCACAATTTCGAGGTGGGCCGAGAGGTGGGTGCCGCCTTCTGCCTCCACGTGGGCGGCCGCAAGGTGGTCGACATCCACGGCGGCCTGTTCGACCGCAGCGGGGAGCGCCGCTACGACCAGGACACGCTCCAGCTGGTCTTCTCCTCGACCAAGGGCGCCACCGCGGTGTGCGCCAACCTTCTGGCGCAGCGGGGCCAACTCGACCTCGACGCTCCGGTGTCCTCCTACTGGCCCGAGTTCGCCCAGGCGGGCAAGGCGGAGATCCCGACGATGTTCCTGCTCACGCATCAAGCCGGGCTCCCGGCCATCGACGCCGCGCTCACCCCCGAAGAGGTCCAGGCCTGGGACCCGGTGGTGGCCGCGCTGGCCGCCCAGCAGCCCTTCTGGGAGCCGGGCACGGCGCACGGCTACCACGCCCTCACCTACGGCTGGTTGGTCGGCGAGGTGGTGCGGCGGGTCACCGGGCGCACCATCGGCGCCTACTTCGCCGAGGAGGTCGCCGGGCCTCTCGGCTTGGAATTCTGGATCGGCCTGCCCGAGGAGCATGAGCCGCGCGTCTCCCCCATCGTGGGCACCCTCGTTCCCGAAGGGGGCGCCGCCGAGGGCATGCCGGCCGACTTCTCCTCGACCCTGCTGGCCCGGGCCCTCAACGCCGGCGGCGCCTTCAGCGACACCGGCTGGGCCAACCGGCGACCCTGGCACGTGGCGGAGGTCCCAGCGGCCAACGGCATCACCAACGCCAGCTCGCTCTCCCGCCTCTATGCCGGCCTCATCGGGACGGTCGAGGGTGGGCCGGCCGAGTCGATCTTGACCGGGGCCCAGGTGGACCAGGCCCGCCAGGTGCGCACGTTCGGTCCCGACCAGGTGTTCTTGTCCCTGGGCTTTCCCATGGAACAACACATCGGTCAGGGTTTCTGGGTCTCGAATCCCTACGCTCCCTTCGGCGGCGAGGGCTCCTTCGGCCATGCGGGGGCCGGCGGCTCGTACGGGTTCGCCGATCCGGAGAACAACCTGGCCGTCGGCTACGTCATGAACCGGATGGCGACCGGAGTGATTGATGAGCGGGCCCACCGGCTGATCCGGGCGTGCTACGCCTCGGTGGGCGCCACCCCGAAATACTTCTAGGCGAAATATTTTTTGGCGCCCGGCCGTTGTAGTTGGCAAGGAGAGTTGCCCATGTTGACGCGCAAGACCAGAAAGCAGGACCCCGCCGTGGACTACGAGGTCACCAAGACCGAGGACGAATGGAAAGAGGAGTTGGCTCCGGAGCGCTACCAGGTGCTTCGCCAAGCCGGCACCGAGCCCGCCTGGTCGGGTGAGCTCCTCCATGTCGATGGCCAGGGCGTGTTCCATTGTGCCGCCTGTAACGCCGAGCTGTTCGACAGCGACGCCAAGTTCGAATCGGGATCGGGGTGGCCCAGCTTCGATCGGGCCAAGTCCGCCGGGACCGTCGTCGAGCGCGCCGACCGCCAGCTCGGGATGACCCGGACCGAGATCGTGTGCGCCCGTTGCGGCGGCCATCTGGGGCATGTCTTCCCCGATGGGCCCACCGACACCGGAATGCGCTACTGCGTGAACTCGCTCTCGCTCACCTACGAGCAGGACGAGGACGCCGCACCGGAAGGCTGAGCGCCGGCCAGTCGTCCTTCGACCACGTCGAAGACGTCGGCCAGGTGCGCCGCGTCGCCCCGGCAACCGAGCCGCGCGAGCAGCGACTCGCCGAGGGCCAACGCCGCGCAGATCTCGAAGACCTCCTCCTTCAAGAAGGCGATGCTCGCCGCGAACTGGAGCGGCGGCGCGCCTGCACCGCCACCCGGCCGCCCGCGATCGTCGTGGCCACGCCGATGGCCCCCACCAAGGCGCCGGTCCGGTGGTGACGCAGCGCCAGGAGGCTCAGAAGGAGGTGTCGGCCGGCGGCCAGGCTGTAGGGGGTGATCAACCAGGTCATCGCTCATACCTCGATGTTCTCGGGGTCTGCCTTGAGCCCGCCTTCGACGGATGCCTCGGGGCCGCCGCGACGCTCCGTCCGCTGGACGTCAGCCGTGGCGAAACGCAGGCTGGGCCCGATCTCGTCGGCCGTGATCTCGACCTTCGAGCGGTGGTCACCCTCCTCGGTCTCCCAGCTGCGCTGCTCGAGCCGGCCCGTGACGACGACCCGCATGCCCTTGGACAGGCTGAGTGCCACGTTCTCGGCCAGGTCCCTCCAGCACACCACGTCGAAGAACGACGTGGCCTCATGCCATTCCTGGGTCGTGCGATCCTGCCAGCGGCGATTGACGGCCACGCCCAGCTGGGCCGTGGCCTGCCCCTCTCGGGTGTAGCGGATTTCCGGTTCCCGGGTCAGGTTGCCCGTGATGGTCGTGGTGTTGGCCATGGCGTGCTCCTCGCTTTCGCAATCCCCCGCACGTGCGGGGCGACGAGCAGCCTGGGGGAACCGACTAACCGAGAACCTTGCCGGCGACCTTGCCGCGCCGGAGTACACCGGTTGCGCGTCCGAAAATTTCCCGGCGGGCGTTTCCGGGACGCGGACCCGGACGCGGACGCCCACGCGGACGCCGATGCGGGCGAGGCACGCACCCGGCCAATCCGCGTCCGGTGCCCGCGGCTGCCGAATTACCGGGTCCTGCCGCCGCCCGACTAGACGTCGAGGAAGCGGCGAATGGCGATGGCCGATCCCACCGAGCCGATCACGACGCCCACGAAGACAACGACGGCGTTGGTCACGATCACCTCGCCGCCCGTCATGTGCATCGCGCTCAGCACGTTGCTCGTGCCGCCGCTCCCGTAGTGATTGATGACGAGATACAGCGCGTAGACCGCCAGCGCGGCCAGGCCCGAACCCAGGAGTCCCTGGATCATCCCCTCCGACATGAAGGGCACCCGGATGAACCAGTTGGTCGCACCCACCAGCTTCATCACCGAGACCTCGCGGCGGCGGGCGAAGATGGCCATGCGAATGGAGTTCAGGATCAGGACGGCTGCCGAGACGATGAGAACGACGGCGATGCCCAGACAGACCCATTTCAAGATATTGATCACATTCTCCTCGGCCCTTATCTGCTGGGTCGGCGCGGTCACCGTCAGCACGCCCGCGCTCCCGGTGAAGGTGTGAATGACCTGGTTGGCGTCGGACAGGACGACCGGTGTGCACCAGTACGAGGTGGGCATGTCGCTCACCGTGGTGGATTGCACCACATCGGACGGCAGGAGCTTGCGGGCCTCGTCGAAGTTCCGCTGCTTGCCCCAGTAGGCACACGGTTGGCGGACGTAGGTGAGCTGGGAGATCTCGGTCCCCACCGCTTTGATCTCCTGGGCGTTGGCGTGGGGCTCCATCCACACCGTGACCTGGGTGCCGCGCTCCCATTCACCCGATGCGTTGGCCGCGCCCTGGCGCAGCAGCAGGGCGGCGCCCACCAGGGTCAGCGACACCGCCACCGTCAGGATGGCGGCCACCGTCATCAGCCGGTTGCGCCACAGGTTCGAGCCCGTCTCCCGGGCCACATAGTCGAGCGATACGGGCATCTCAGCCCGACGTTCCCGTGGAGATGGCGGGATCCGGGGGCATCACGCTGTCAATGCCGTACACACCGCGCGCCTGGTCGCGGACCAGGCTCCCGTTGCTCAACTCAATGACGCGACGTCGCATCTTGTCGACCAGCACCTCGTCGTGCGTGGCCACGACCACGGTGGTGCCGGTGCGGTTGATGCGGTCCAGCAACTGCATGATGCCCTGGCTGGTCTGGGGGTCGAGGTTTCCGGTCGGCTCGTCGGCCAGCAGAATCAGGGGACGGTTGACGAAGGCGCGGGCGACCGCGACCCGCTGCTGCTCCCCGCCCGAGAGCTCACCGGGCAGGTTGTCCGTCTTCTTGGCCAGGCCGACCAGGTCGAGCACCTGCGGCACCTGGTTGGCCACCACGTGGCGGGGGCGGCCGATCACCTCGAGGGCGAAGGCGACGTTCTCGAAGACGGTCTTGTTCGGGAGCAGGCGGAAGTCCTGGAAGACGCAGCCGATGTTGCGGCGCAGGTAGGGGACGCGCCATTTGGGCAGGTCAACGATGTCGCGACCGGCCTCCCAGATGTGGCCCCCGTCGGGCAGTTCCTCGCGCAGCAGCAACCGGATAAAGGTGGTCTTGCCCGAGCCCGACGAACCGACCAGGAAGACGAACTCTCCCTTGTCGATCTCGACCGAGATGTCGCGCAGGGCGACAGTCGATCCCTTGTAGGTCTTGGTGATGTTGTCGAATCGGATCATGGTGTGGGGGGCCGGACAACCGACGCCGAGCGTGGCTGCAGCGCCACAATCCTAACGACCCCGACCCGCCGTAGGGGTGCACTGCCTCCCTGCGCTGGTCACACGGGTCGGACTCAGGAATTCCCACGCTGGCGGCGCAGCTCGGCCTCCATGAACCCCTCGAGGTCACCGTCGAGCACCGCATCCACGTTCCCGGTCTCATAGGAGGTGCGCAGATCCTTGACCAACTGGTACGGAGCCAGCACGTACGAGCGGATCTGGTTGCCCCAGGCGTTGTCGCCCCGGTCGCCACTGAGCGCGTCCATTTCGGCCCGCCGCTCGTTGCGGGCGCGGTCGGCCAACTTGGCCCCGAGGATCTGCATGGCCTTGGCCTTGTTCTGGTGCTGACTGCGCTCGTTCTGACACGAGACGACCAGGCCGGTGGGCAGATGGGTGAGGCGCACGGCCGAGTCGGTCTTGTTCACGTGCTGGCCGCCCGCCCCCGAGGAGCGGTAGGTGTCGATACGCAGGTCCTTCTCGTCGATCTCCACCTCGGCCGAGGTGTCCTCCAGGAAGGGTGTCACGTCCAGGGAGGCAAAGCTGGTCTGACGCCGACGCTGCGAGTCGAAGGGTGACATGCGCACCAGCCGGTGCACGCCCCGCTCGGTGGCCAACAGGCCGTAGGCGAAGCGCCCCCGCACAATGAACGTGGCCGACAGCAGCCCGGCTTCCTGCCCTTCGGTCGCCTCGTCCAACTCGACGGTGAAGCCGCGCCGTTCCGCCCACCGCTGGTACATGCGCAGCATCATCTCCGTCCAGTCCTGCGCGTCGGTACCACCGGCGCCGGCGTGCACTTCGACCACGGCGTCCTTCTCGTCGTACTCGCCCGAGAAGAGCGACTGCAGTTCGAGCGCCCCCAGTCGGGCGCGCAGCGCGTCGACGGTCTCCACCAGTTCTGCCTCCAGCGACACGTCGGGCGCGCCGTCCGCCCGGGACTCGTCCACCAACTCGCGCAAGGCGGTGGCCTCGCTGAGCTCATCGCGCAGCCCGGTCAACTGGTCCAGGTCGGCTGTCACCTGTCCCAACTCGGTGGTGATGGATCGGGCCCGATCGCCGTCGTTCCACAGATCGGGTTTGGCCGCCTCTGCTTCGAGTTCAGCCCGCCGCGCCGTCAGCCGCTCCAGCCCCAGGTACCGCTCCGCCTCGGCCAGCCGGGTCTCGGATGCTTCCAGTTCGGCGGTGAAGTCCCGGGGTGCCTCGGCCGGACCCGGGTCAGGCTGCGCCATGGCAGAACTTGAACTTCTTGCCGCTCCCGCACCAGCAGGGCTCGTTGCGCCCGATCTTCTCGTGCTGGGCCTTGACGATCGGGACCATGGCGTTGGGATCCGCGCTCGCGGCTTGTCTGACCTGGGCTTTTGCTCCGTTCGGGGACTCGGGGCGGGGCGGGAGGGCCGGAGCCGTACCCGGCACACTGGTGCCCTGCTCGGCCAGGAGGGCGCCGGCCAGGGCGCCCGTCTCGGCCACCGGATCGTCGGCGGCCACGTAGACGGCCCGCTCCAGGTCGGGCTCGGCCGAGGGGGCCTGGACCGCCTCGACGTGGAGGATGTAGCGGAGATAGTCGTTGTCGACCACCTCCATCAACTGGCCGAACATGGAGTAGCCCTCCTGCTGCCAGGCGTTGAGGGGATCGGCCTGGACGGTCCAGCGCAGGTGGATCCCGTCCTTGAGGTTGTCCATCTCGGCCAGGTGGTCCCGCCAGCGCTGGTCGATGATCTGCAACATCACGTCGCGCTCGATCTGGCGCATGGTGTCGGTGCCCCCGGGCATCGTCTCGGCGTGCTGTTCGTAGTACTCGAGGGACTCCTCGACGATGCTCTCCACCAACTCGTCGGTGGTCGAGGCCTGGGCCAGATCAGCCACCGTGAACTTGGTCGGGTAGTACTGGGTCAGGCCGTCGATCAGAGCCTTGAGGTCCCACTCCTCTTGATAGTCGCTGGGGCACGCGGCCGCGACCTGCGCCTCCGCCGCGCCGGCCAGGAGGTCCTCGGTGCGTTCCTCGAGGTTGTCGCCGTCGATGATCTGCAAGCGTCGCTCGTAGACCACCTTGCGCTGCTGGTTCATCACCTCGTCGTACTTGAGGGCATCCTTGCGCATCTCGCCGTTGCGCGCCTCGACCGTGTTCTGGGCCCGCTCGATCGCCTTGGCCACCGTCTTGGACTCGATCGGCACGTCGTCGGGCAGTGTCCGCCCCATGACCCAGCTCATGGCCCCGGTGGCGAAGAGCCGCAGCAGCTCGTCCTCGAGGCTCAGGTAGAAGCGGCTCTCGCCCGGGTCACCCTGCCGGCCCGAGCGGCCGCGGAGCTGGTTGTCGATACGGCGGCTCTCGTGACGCTCGCTGCCCAACACGTAGAGCCCGCCGAGCTTGCGCACCTCTTCACCTTCGGCCCGGCAGCGTGCCTCGAGGGAGGCGCGGCGGCGCTTCAGATCCACCTGGCCCTCGTCGCTGGCCAGATCGACGCCCTCGGCCTCCAGTTCGTGTTGGGCCAGGAGCTCGGCGTTGCCGCCGAGAATGATGTCCACGCCCCGACCGGCCATGTTGGTGGCCACGGTGACCCCGCCCCGCCGCCCGGCCTGCGCCACCACCTCGGCCTCCCGGAAATGCTGCTTGGCGTTGAGGACATTGTGTGGCACCCCCTGTTTCTCCAACAGCCGGGAGAGCAGCTCGGACTTGGCCACCGAGGCCGTGCCCACCAGGACGGGTTGGCCCGCCTCGTGCCGCACGACCAGGTCCTCGACCACCGCGTTGAACTTGGCCTCCTCGGTCTTGAAGACGAGGTCCGGCTGGTCGGCCCGCACCATGTCCTTGTTGGTGGGGATGGGGACGACCGACAGCCCGTAGGTGCCGGCGAACTCCCCGGCCTCGGTCTCGGCGGTGCCGGTCATGCCCGACAACTTCTCGTACATGCGGAAGTAGTTCTGCAGGGTCACGGTGGCCCAGGTGTGGTTCTCCTCCTTGATGGCCACGCGCTCCTTGGCCTCGACCGCCTGGTGGAGACCGTCGGACCACCGCCGGCCCTCGAGCGTGCGACCGGTGAATTCGTCGACGATCTTCACCTCGCCGTCGGCCACGAGGTAGTCCTTGTCCCGCCGCCAGAGGTCCTTGGCCTCGAGCGCCTTGGTCAGTTGGTGCACGTAGTTGACCGAGACGTCGTCGTAGATGTTGTCGACGCCGACCGCACTCTCCACCTTCTCGATGCCCGACTCGAGCGGGACGACCGTCTTCTTCTCCTCGTCGACCTCGTAATCGACGTCTCTGGTCAGGGTGCGGGCGATGGAGGCGAACTGGTAGTAGAGCTGTGCCGCCTCATCGGCCGGACCCGAAATGATGAGCGGCGTCCGGGCCTCGTCGATCAGGATCGAGTCGACCTCGTCGACGATGGCGAAGACGTGGCCCCGCTGGGCCATGGTGTCGCGCGAGCGCGCCATGTTGTCGCGCAGGTAGTCGAAGCCGAACTCGTTGTTGGTGCCATAGGTCAGGTCGGCCGCGTAGGCCGCCCTCTTGAGGACCGGGTCTTCGATGTCGGCTCCGATCCGCCCCACGGTCAGGCCGAGCCATGTGTGCAGGCGCCCCATCCATTCGGCGTCGCGGGTGGCGAGGTAGTCGTTGACCGTCACGATGTGGACCCCGCGCTGGTCGAGCGCGTTGAGGTACACGGGCAGGGTGGAGACCAGCGTCTTGCCCTCACCCGTCTTCATCTCGGCGATCCAGCCGAAGTGCAGGGCCATGCCACCCATGAGCTGCACATCGAAATGGCGCTGTCCGAGGACCCGCCACGAGGCCTCCCGCACGACGGCGAAGGACTCGATGAGGAGGTCGTCGAGCGTCTCGCCCTGGTCCAGGCGCTCCCGGAATTCCACCGTCTTGTGGGAGAGCTCGTCATCACTCAGCGCCTGCATGGCCGGCTCGAGGGCGCTGATCATCGGGACGAGCTCAGCCAGCCGGCGGACCTTCTTGCCTTCTCCGGCTTTGAGAACCTTGGTGAACACACTCATGAGGTGACGATCCTACCGGGCCGTCGCAGGACCCGGCTGTCGAGCCGGGACCGGTGCAATTGGGCTGCGTGCGGCTGACCTGGTCTTTGACCCCACACTCGCCTGCGGCAAGGTTGACGTGCTGACACCGGCGGCCCGGGGACGTCGCCGCCCTCGGGCCCTACGGCGCACTCATGGCACGCATCCCCTCGTCACCACCGGCCCCCGGCGGGAGCTCAATGGGCAGGACTTACTTCTAAGCCGCACCATGCTCAGCAACCACAAGTTGCCTTACGTGGGTCGTTTCGCCTGCGACTGGCTTCGACTTGCAACCACAGACCCGCACGCAGCCCAGCGCAGTCTACGACCCCGGCGGGTGGCGCCGCTCCGGCTCTGGGCACGGCGAAAGGGGTGCCATCCCGATGCGCCCCGAGGACGCGGCCGCAGGGCGCGAGTTGCGAGCACCTCGGACCTTGGCCTAATGAGGGCGCCATGACGCAGATCGCCCGCCTCCTCGAGGCCAACGAGGGCTACGCCGCGGCGCGGGAGAACGTGGCCGATCCCCGCCCCGGCCGCCACCTGGCCATCGTCACCTGTATGGACGCCCGCATCGACGTCTTCGCCGTGCTGGGCCTCCACCTCGGCGAAGCCCACGTGATCCGGAACGCGGGGGGTCGGGTGACCGACGACGTGCTGCGGAGCTTGGCCCTGTCGAGCCAGGTCCTCGGCGTCGACGTCGTCATCGTGATGCAGCACACCAAGTGCGGGCTGGCGGGCATGACGGACGGGGAGCTCCAGCGCCTCACCGGGGCCGACCTCGGCTTCTTGCCGATCGACGACCACGCCGCCGCGCTCCGCGAAGACATCGAACTGCTCACGACGAAGCCCTATCTGGCGCCGTTGCGAACCATCGCCGGCTTCGTCTATGACGTCGAGAGTGGCGAGATCGACGACGTCGTGCGCTGGGAGCGCTGACTCGACCTTGCCGGGCCTGTGCGCTGGGAGCGCTGACTCGACGATGTGGTGCGCTCAGGTCGGGACCTGGCCCAGGACCAGCCGCCCCCCGGCGTAGTCGAAGACGACCCATCCGTAGCGGATCAGTTGATCGGATCCCAGCAGGCCGAACGTCCCACCCGTGGAGATCTGACCGAACGGCGCGGCACCGATCAGTTGCGAGTGGAGATCGACACCGGGGATCGACCAGGGACCGCTGTGCACCAGGGGCACCGTGATGGTGGAGCACACGGTGCTCTGCCGCTGCGCCAGGTCGGAATGAGCCAAGTGCTGCCTCCTCGCCACCGAGCGGCTCACCACTGATTGGGACGAGCCGGTATCGACCGTGAAGCTTCGGCTCGGTCCGCGCCCGAATCGAATCGGGACGTTCATCGCCGCCTCACCCGACGTCAGCACCACGGTCACCGGGACCGTGGTGCCGGGCTGGCCATCGGTCACGGTGTCCGAGGGCGGTGGGCCCTGGGGCCCGTGCACCACTTCCTGGCCGCTGGGTGGCGCGCCCTCGGGACCGCCTAGGGTCAGGGTCCGCGCCGTGAAGTCGATGCGTATGGCGCCGAAGCGACCGAGCACGTCGGAGCCGAGGAGCCCGACCGGCTGCCCCTTGCCGCCGAAGTCGGGCAGGCTGGCCGCTGTCAGGGATTGCGGTCGCAGGTCGACGCCGCCAACCGACCACGACGTGACCCCGACCGGTTGGGCGTTGCCGACGCAACCCACCCCGGCGAATTGGACCGCCGGGCCACGGCGCGGGAGATGCAGCTGGGCGGCCAGGTGGGTGGCCACGATGGACGAGCCGGCCCCCGTGTCGATGACGAAGGGGAACGGTCCCTTCCCGTTGATGCAGACGTTGGCCATTTCGGCCACCTGCCCGGCCACCACGCTCACCGTGATGGGCAGGCGCGTCGCCCCGCCGGCGAGTTGGGTGGCTCCACCGCACCCGGCGGCGGCCGGGGGCAGGGCGAAGTTCACGTTCGGCTCGACGTGAATGGTGGCGGCCTCAATGGTGCTGCCGAAGCTACCGAGGAGGATGGCGCCCGCCACGGCGACCACCAGGACGAGGCGGCGGGCCACGGGCTAGAGACCCGCTTCCGCGTGGCCCGGGTCCGGCTGGCCCGGGTCCGGGTGGCCCGCGGCCCGGCGACTCGTGGCCAGGCGCATGGTGGCCAGGACCATGCGCACACCCAGCACGGCCGCGGCCAACGGAAGGATGAGGCGGCGCCATCCCGACGTCGTGTGCACGGTAAAGCGCAGGGCCGAACGGTGATGGGCCATCATCATGCGGTAGGGATGGCGCGCCGTGCTCACTCCCTGCACGTGCATGATGCTGGCCGCACCGGCGAAGCCGACGCCCCACCCGGCCTCATGGGCCCGCCAACACAGGTCCATGTCCTCGGCGTACATGAAGTAGGCCTCGTCGAATCCCCCCAGCTCCTCGAGTGCCACCCGGCGGGCCAGGAAGCACGAGCCGGAGATCCATCCGGCTTCGATCACCCCGTCCCCCTCGGGGGTGCCCGGGTTGTAACGCTTGGTGAAGCGGTTCTCCGGCTGGAAGAGGGCCAGGAGCGCGTGGCCCGCGGCATCGGTGGCCGAGGGGAAGCGCCGCACCGACGGGTACACGCTTCCGTCCTCGTTGTGGATGCGAGGTCCCACCATGGCCCAGGCCGGGCGCGCTTCGAGGGCGGAGCGCAGTGCGGGAAGGGAGCCGGCATGGACCCGGAGATCGGCATTGCACACCATCACCCACTCGGGCTCGGGTGACGTCCCGGTGAGGGCGGCCAAGCCGCGATTGACGCCGGCACCGAAACCGATGTTCTTCCCCGGTCGCACCACCTTGACGTCGGCGTCGGGGCGTTCGCCCAGGAGCGAAGCCAGTGCGGTGCGTGCGCTCCCGGCCGCGCCGTTCTCGACCACGACCACCCGATGGGCACCGTCGTCCAACAGCGAGCGGACGCACCCGCCGAGCAACGGCCCCGCATCGTGGTCGACGACCACGGCGCCGATCAGGCTGGGCACCCGGGGCTTAGTAATCCTTGGCAAAGCGGAATCGAATGAGTGCCGCCAGTGCGCCGAAGCCGTCGCGCCACGTGATCTTCTTGCCCTCGTCCACCTCACGCCCGGCGTAGGAGATGGGCACCTCGTAGATCCGGTGACCGCGGCGGAGCATCTTGGCGGTGATCTCGGGCTCGAAGTCGAATCGGTCCGAGACGATGGTGATCCCCTTGAGCACCTCGGTGTCGAACATCTTGTAACAGGTCTCCATGTCCGAGAGGGTGGAGCGGTAGAGGATGTTCGTCACCAGGGAGAGCAGGCGATTGCCGAACCAGTGGGACGGCAGCATGTTCTTGCGTTCGCCGGTGAAACGGCTGCCGTAGACCACCCGGGCTTTTCCCTTGAGAATGGGATCGAGCAGCCGCGGCCAGTCGTCGGGGTCGTACTCGAGGTCCGCATCCTGAATCAGCAGCAGGTCGCTCGACGCGGCGGCCATGCCGGTGCGGATGGCCGCTCCCTTTCCCTGGTTGTGAGGGTGCGAGATGACCCGCACCGTGGAGTCCTCCAGTGCGTGGAGCACCTTGTCCGAACCGTCGGTGGAGGCATCATCCACCACGATCACCTGCAGGGTGACCGGGAGCTCCACGGCGCGCATGCGTCGAATGATCTCGGCCACCGTGGTGCGCTCGTTGAACACCGGCATGATGACCGTGAGGGTGCGGTAGACGCGCCGTGCCGGCAGCTCGTCGTCATGCATGTCGTTGTCGTCATTCACGTCATTCGTGTCACTCATGTCATTCACTTCGTTCATGCCCTGACCACCTGCGGCGCCAGATACTCGATCGTGCGTGCGATGCCGTCCCGCAAGGCCGTGTCCGGTGACCAGCCCAGCTGCTCGGTGGCGAGGGTGATGTCGGGGCAGCGCCGGGTCGGGTCATCGGTGGGAAGGTCCTCATAGACGATCGTCGAGCGGGAGCCTGTCACTTCGAGGACCAATTGGGCCAGCTCGAGCACGGTGCGCTCGTCGGGGTTCCCGATGTTGACCGGGCCGGTGAGCGTCGAGTCCAAGAGCGCGACGAGGCCGGCGATCTCGTCGTCGACGTAACACAGGCTGCGGGTCTGCGACCCGTCGCCGTACACGGTGAGCGGGACCCCCCGCAGAGCCTGGGCGATGAAATTGGACACCACCCGACCGTCCCCGGGAGCCAGGCGCGGTCCATAGGTGTTGAAGATCCGCGCGATGCCGACGTCCACGCCGTGGGCCCGGTGCATGGCCATGGTCAGGCTCTCGGAGAAGCGCTTGGCCTCGTCGTAGACGCTGCGCGGACCGACGGGGTCGACGTTGCCCCGGTAGGACTCGACCTGGGGATGCACCGCGGGATCGCCGTAGATCTCGCTGGTGCTGGCCATGAGGAACCGCGCGCCGTGACCGCGGGCCAGCTCGAGCAGGCGGCGCGTGCCTTCACTCCCCACGGCCAGCGTGGCCAGGGGCCGGCGCAGGTAGGCCGGCGGCGAGGCCGGGCTGGCCAGGTTGCACACCGCGTCGATGGGATCACCCGATGGCACCTCGACGCTCTCGCTGACGTCGGTGACCACCAGCGTGAATCGCTCGTTGTCCGTCAGGTGCGCGATGTTGTCGCGGCTTCCCGTAGAGAGATCATCGAGGCAGAGGACCACGTCACCGCGTCCGATGAGGTGATCGCACAGGTGCGAACCGAGGAACCCGGCTCCCCCCGCCACGACCACACGACTCATCGGCGCCCGATTCCGTCGTACCGGAACCCCATGCGGCGCAGGGCGGCCGGATCGAGCAGGTTGCGCGCGTCGACGATGGACGGTGTAGCCATGAGGCTGGCGACCCGCGAGAAGTCGACCCAGCGGAACTGATCCCATTCGGTCAACACCACCAGGGCCGAGGCGCCGGTGGCGGCCTCGTAGGGATCGGCCCGCAGTCCCAGGCCCTCCAAGTCCACGTCCGGGCTGTCGGCATCGGGTGGGCCGGCCGCCACAGTGGGGTCGAAGGCCTGGACGACGGCGCCCAGTCCGACCAGCCGATGGGCGACCTCGAGGCTGGGCGAGTCGCGCCGGTCATCGGTGTTCGCCTTGAAGGTGAGCCCCCAGACGGCGACGGTCGACCCGTCCACCGACCCGCCGCACGCCGTCTCGACCTTGGCCACCACTCGGGTGAGCTGCTGCTCGTTGCTGGCGATGGCCCCGGCCAGGAGGGAGAAGTCGTAGCCCGCCTCTTGGGCGATGTGCAGGAGGGCGCGGGTGTCCTTGGGCAGGCAGGAGCCACCCCATCCCGGTCCGGGCCGCAAGAACTCGAAGCCGATGCGCTTGTCGTAGCCCAGCCCCAGCATCACGTCGCGCACATCGGCGCCCACCTCTTCGCACAGACCGGCCACAGCGTTGACGTAGCTCAGCTTGGTGGCCAAGAAGGCGTTGGAGGCGTACTTGATGGTCTCCGACGTGGTGGCATCGGTGACGATGAGCGGCGCGCCGGTCGAGGCGAACAGCCCGCCCACCAGGCTGGCGGCGCGGGCGTCGTCGGCGCCCACCACCAGCCGGTCGGGATGGAGGCTGTCCTGCACGGCCTGGCCCTCACGCAGGAACTCGGGGTTGGAGACCACGCCGATGTCGGAACGGCCGATGACCCGCTCCACCATGGTGGCTGACCCCACGGGGACAGTCGACTTGTTGACCACGATCGTCCCCGGCGAGAGATGCTCGCCCACCTCCTTGGCCGCCGCTTCCACGTAGGACAGGTCGGCCGATCCATCGTCGCTCTGGGGGGTGGGCACGCAGAGGAACACGAACTCGGCCTCCCGGACGGCCTCGACGGCGGACCGGGTGAAGCGCAGGTTGCCGCCTCGCACGCCCTCGGCGACCAGCTCGTCGAGTCCGACCTCGACGATGGGCATGCGCCCGCTGCGCAGCGCGGCCAGCCGTGTCTCGTCGCGCTCGGCCAGCACCACCTTGTGGCCGAAGTGGGCCATGGTGGCGGCAGTGGGCAGGCCGACGTAGCCGGCCCCGATCACCGCCACCGCATGCGAACTGCTTCGTATCGTCATGCTGCCCCCTCCTCGGCCGCCAGTGCCCTCACCAATCGAGTCAGACCATCCTGCCAGTCCGGGAGGACGGGAAGCCCGCTCAGGCGCAGGGACATGTTGTCCAGCACCGAGTTGGCCGGCCGGGGGGCCGCAAGCGGGTATTCATCCGTCGTGATGGGCAGCACCCTCTCGGCGTCGGCCCCGGCGGCCTCGAGGACGGCTCGCACGAAGCCCCACCAGGTGGTGGCCCCCCCGTTGGTCACGTGGAAAGTCCCCGGCCGCCGGTCGGTGCCCAGGGTGATGATGGCTGCGGCCAGGTCGGCCGTGAAGGTTGGTGACCCGTGCTGGTCGTTGACGAAGCGCAACGTCCCGTCCCCCTCGGCCAGACGCAGAGCGGTCTTCACCATGTTCTTCCCGTGGGCCCCGCAGACCCACGAGGTACGCACGATGGTCGACCCCGGCGGGCATTCCCGCTCGCCGGCCAGCTTGCTGGCCCCGTAGACGGACCGGGGGTTGGGGGCGTCCCATTCGTTGTAGGGGCGGGGCGACGTCCCGTCGAAGACGTAGTCGGTCGAGACGTAGAGCAGGTGCGCACCGACGGCGCGGGCCGCTTCGGCCACGTTGCGGGTACCCAGGGCGTTGACGGCGTAGGCCAGGTCGACCTCGGTCTCGCATGCGTCGACGGCGGTGAGGGCGCCGGCGTGGAGCACCAGATCGGGCCGGAAGGACCGGAACGTGAACTGCACGGCGTCGCGATCGTCGACCCGCATGTCACCGATGTCGGTGGCCAGCACCTCGGCATCGAGACCGGGCAACGGCCCCTCGGGGGCCCACAGGCTGCAACGACGGCCGCCGACCGGCACCTCGCCGGCCAGGCAGTCCAACAGGTCGCGCCCGAGCTGCCCGTCGGCGCCCGTGACCAGAACTCGCATCGCCCGGTGGCCTCAGCCCGCCGGCTTTTCGACCGCGCCCCAGCCGCCCTCGACCACCGGGGCCCGGGCGCGCAGGGGCTCCCACCAGGCCCGGTTCTCGGCGTACCAGGCCACGGTGGCGGCCAGCCCGTCGCGCCAGCTGATCTGCGGCGCCCAGCCCAGCTCGGTGCGCAGCTTGGACGAGTCGAGCAGGTAGCGGCGGTCGTGACCGGGCCGGTCGGGCACGATCTCCTTGAGCGAGGCGGGCTTGCCCAAGGTGGCGAGGACCAGGTCGGCGATGTCCATGATGGATGCCTCCACCCCGCTGCCCACGTGGTAGGTCTCGCCGACGGTGCCGCGCCGGAGCACGGCGTCGACGGCCGTGCAGTGATCGCGCACGTGCAGCCACTCGCGCCGGTTCTCGGTGGTGGCGTAGAGAGTCAGGTTCTGGTCGTCCAGGGCCAGCGTGGTGAAGACCGGGATGACCTTCTCGGGGAACTGGTAGGGCCCGTAATTGTTGGCGCAATTGGTGATGGTGACCGGGAGCCCGTAGGTCTCGCCGTAGGCCCGCACCGCGTGGTCGGCCCCGGCCTTGCTGGCGTTGTAGGGCGTGCGGGGGCGATAGGGAGAGGCCTCGGTGAAGACCTCGTCGGTATCGAGCGCCAGGTCGCCGTACACCTCGCAGGTGCTGATGTGATGGAACCGGCCGACGCCGACCTGGCGGGCCGCCTCCAGCATGGTCTGGGTGCCGAGCACGTTGGTGCGGAAGAACAGGCCGGGATTGAGCACGGCCAGGCTGTTGTGCGACTCGGCGGCGAAATGGACGATGGTGTCGATCTCCTCGTCGCGGATCGTCTTCTCGGCCAGCTCGCCATCGCACACGTCACCCTGCACGAAGACGATCCGGTCCTCGACGTCGGCCAGGTTGGGTCGGTTGCCGGCGTAGGTGAGCACGTCATAGGCGACGACGTGGTCTTCGGGATGTTCTTCGACCCAGTAGTGGACGAAGTTCGACCCGATGAACCCGGCACCCCCCGTGACGAGAAGGCGCATAGCGGGACGAGTTTAGTGCGGGCGCGAGTGGGCACTGTCCGGGCGCACATGGACTACGTCCCCGGCCGTCACGGTCCGTGGCCCAGCCGGGGTCTCGACGACGAGGCGGCCGGCATCGTCAATCTCGTCGGCGATGCCGCTGATCGACTCGGCGGCCAGCTCCACCCGTATGTGCTGGCCCAGGGTGGCACAGCGCCGGCGCATCTCGGCGGCCAGCTCCCGGCGGCCATCGGGGTGGTCCAGGAGGCCCCGTCGGGGGGCCAGCGCGTGGAGCAACGCGCCCAGAAGCTCGTGGCGTTCCACCGGCGCCGCGCGTAGGTCATTGAGGCAGGTGCCTCGCACCGCGGGGGGCCCGGGCCAGGCCACGTTGAGGCCGATGCCGACGACGACGGCGCAGGTGGCGCCGGCGAATTCCGCCTCGGCCAGCACCCCGGCCAGCTTGGCCTGGCCCACCATGAGGTCGTTGGGCCACTTGAGCAGCGGGCTGACCCCGGCCACCTGGCGGCACGCCGCCGACGCCGCCAGGGCCACGGCGGCAGAGCAGAGGTGCAGTTCAGCCGGGTCGAGGTCGGGCCGGAACAGGATCGAGGTGAGCAACGAGGCCCCGGGGGGCGACTCCCAACGGCGATCCAGCCGGCCCCGACCGGCCCGCTGATGGTCCGCTACGGCCACGGTCCCTTCGGGGGCGCCGGTCCGGGCTTCGGCCAGGAGGTAGCTGTTGGTCGAGTCGATGGACTCGAACCAGCGAACGTCCCACTCCCCTGCCCACATGGCGGACACCCTAGGATCCCTGCAAATCTGAAGGACCCTCCAGAATCGAAAGGCGCAGCGTGCTCAAGAAGATCCTCATCGCCAACCGCGGAGAGATCGCAGTCCGTATCATCCGGACCTGCCGCGAGATGGGCATCGCCACCGTTGCCGTCTACTCCAATCTCGACCGCGACGCCCTCCACGTCCGCATGGCCGACGAGGCCTACGCGCTGGGTGGGGAGACGGCGGCCGAGAGCTACCTCAACACCGAGGCCATCCTCGACGCCATCGAGAAGAGCGGGGCCGACGCGGTGCACCCCGGGTACGGGTTCTTCTCCGAGAACACCGACTTCGCCCGGGCCATCACCGACCGCGGGGCGACGTTCATCGGCCCACCGCCCGAGGCTATTGAGGTGATGGGCGACAAGATCAGTTCACGCCTGGCCGCCGAGCGGGCCGGGGTGGAAGGCGTCCCGGGGCGCTCGGAGCCCCTGACCTCGCCCGACGAAGTCGTGGCCTTCGGCGAGGAGGCCGGCTGGCCGGTCGCCATCAAGGCCGCCTACGGCGGCGGCGGCCGGGGCATGAAGGTGGTCGAGAGCGCCGGCGCCGCAGCCGAGGCCATGGAGTCCGCCCAGCGGGAGGCCCAGGCCTACTTCGGCCGGCCGGAGATCTACGTCGAGCGCTACCTGGGGTGGCCCCGCCACGTCGAGATGCAGGTGCTGGCCGACACCCATGGCACCACCTTGTGGCTGGGCGAGCGTGACTGCTCCATGCAACGCCGCCACCAGAAGCTGGTGGAGGAGAGCCCGGCTCCCGACTTCCCCGACGAGATCCGCCGGGCCATGGGCGGCGCCGCCGTCAAGGTGTCGCAGGCCTGTGGCTACTACAACGCCGGCACCGTGGAATTCCTGTACCAGGACGGCGAGTTCTACTTCCTCGAGATGAACACCAGGCTCCAGGTGGAGCATCCGGTGACCGAGCTGGTGACCGGCCTCGACCTGGTGGCCTGGCAGATCCGCATCGCCGCGGGCGAGCCCCTCACCTTCGGCCAGGACGACGTGGCCCGCAACGGTCACGCCATCGAGGTACGGATCAACGCCGAGGACCCGAACGGAGGCCGCTTCTCGCCCTCCCCCGGGACGATCGCCAAATTCCATACTCCCTCGGGACCGGGAGTGCGGCTCGATGCGGGCTACGAGTCCGGTGACACGGTCAGCCAGTACTACGACAACCTGGTGGCCAAATTGATCGTCTGGGCGAGTGACAGGGAGTCGGCCCGCCGGCGCATGCTCCGGGCCCTCTCGGAAACCAGGATCACCGGGATCGCCACCACCATCCCGGCCCATGTCGCCATCCTCAGCCACGCCGACTTCGCTGAGGCTCGGCACTCCACCAAGTGGGTCGAGGAGGTGCTCGACCTCAGCCACCTCCCGGCCGAAGCGGTTGACACCAGCCCGGTGGCCGTGGTGCCGGCGGACGAAGAGGTCCCCCTGGTCCAGCGCGACGTGACCGCCGAGGTGGACGGCCGTCGCTTCGCCGTCAAGCTCTGGGTACCCGACCTGGGGATGGTGGCCGGCCCGCGTGCACCCGTGCGGGCCAAGCGCGCCGCGGCGGGATCGGCCGTCGGCGGCACCGGCGCGGGTGACGTGGCCGTGCCCATGCAGGGCACCATCGTCAAGATGCTGGTCGCCGTCGGTGACCGGGTCGAGGTGGGGCAGACCATCTGCCTGCTCGAGGCCATGAAGATGGAGAACGCGGTGACGGCCGAGAAGGACGGCGTGGTCAAGGAAGTGCGGGCGGCGGCGGGAGACTCGGTCGGCGCGGGCGACGTCGTCGCCGTGATCGAATAGGCGACATGCCCAACCCGAGCAGCCAAGCGACCAAGGACGCGGCGGCCTCGGTCATCGACCGCCACCTGGCCGACCTGGTGGCCCTGAGCCACTCGGTCCACGACACCCCCGAGCTCTGCTTCAACGAGACCCGCTCGGCCAGAGCGGCGGCCGACGCCCTGCGGGCCGGCGGCCTCGGGGTCACCGAGGGCGTCTACGACCTCCCCACCGCATTCGAATCCCGGTCAGGTGCGGGCGAGCTGGTCGTGGCTGTGTGCGCCGAGTACGACGCCCTGCCCGACGTCGGTCATGCCTGCGGGCACAACGTCATCGCGGCCTCGGCCGTCGGGGCCGGCCTGGCGCTGGCCGCGGTGGGCGAACAGATCGGCCTGCAGGTGCGGGTGCTGGGCACACCGGCCGAAGAGGGAGGCGGGGGCAAGATCTTCATGCTCGAGCGCGGCGCCTTCGAGGGCGTGCACGCCGCCATGATGGTCCACCCCTGGCCCATCGAGCGTCTGACCGGGGCGTGCCTGGCCGTCTCCCACTTCGACGTGCACTTCGCCGGCATCGAGGCCCACGCCTCAGCAGCCCCATGGGAAGGGGTGAACGCGCTCGACGCCATGACCATCTCCCAGGTGGCCCTCGGCCTGCTCCGCCAGCAGTTGCCCCCCGGCGACCAGGTGCACGGGGTGATCACCCATGGCGGGGGCGCGGCCAACGTCATCCCGGCCAAGGTCACCGGTCGCTTCATGGTGCGTTCGCGCACCATCGCGGCGCTGGGGGCCGCCGATCCCCGGGTGCGGGCCTGCTTCGAGGCCGGGGCCCTGGCCACGGGCTGCACCGTGACCTACGAGGAGCTGTCGCCGGTGTACTCGCACATGGAGGCCGACCCTGCCCTGCTGGCCGCCTACCGCGCCAACGCCGAAGCCCTGGGCCGGACCTTCGAGGCCGACGACGCCGACACCCCGTTGCCCACCTTCTCGACCGACATGGCCAATGTCTCGCTGGCCGTCCCCACCATCCACCCCCTCATCGGCATAGAGACCAACGGCGCCGTCAACCACCAGCACGAGTTCGCCGCCGCCGCCATCACGCCATCGGCCGACGCCGCCGTGCGGGACGGCGCCGTGGCCATGGCCTGGACGGCCATCGACGCCGCCACCGACCCCGACCTCCGGGCGAGGCTGCTGGGCCGGTGATCACCGAGCACGCCGTGCTTCAGGTCATCCCGGGCCGGGAGGACGAGTTCATGGGGACCATGGACCAGGCCACGTCGTTGATGGCCCGGAGCCCGGGCTTCGTGTCCCTGCGGGTCGAACGCGGCCTCGAGAACCCGAGCACCTTCCTCCTGCTGGTGGAATGGGAGACCCTCGAAGCCCACACCGAAAGCTTCCGGGGCTCGGAGGCCTATGGGGAGTGGCGCAGTCTGCTGCACCACTTCTACGACCCGTTCCCGGTGGTCGAGCACTTCGCGCGGGTGGTCACGGCCTGAGCCGGCCCGCCGCGTCAGAAGTCCGTGCGCCGATCGCACCCCGGGCCGGTGACGCGTGACAGCCGGTGACCCGTGACGTCGGTGCCCACGTGACCTCGCTGCGGAAACAGAGACTGACCCTCTTCGCGATGTGCATGTCGCAGGGCATGATCCTGCTCGACGTCACGATCGTGAACATCGCACTGCCCTCGATCCAGAGCGAACTGCACATGTCGCCGGGTCTGCTGGAGTGGGTGATCAGCGCCTACGCCCTGTCCCTGGCCACGTTCATTCCCCTCGGCGGGACCTTGGGCGACCGTTTCGGCCGCAAACGGGTCTTTCTGGCGGGACTCGTGGTGTTCACCCTGGCGTCCGCCGCCTGTGCCCTCTCGACGGTCGACGTCGCCCTGATCTCGTTTCGCGTCCTCCAGGGGGTGGGCGGCGCCGTCATGTCCGCCCTGACCCTTTCGATTCTCTCGGAGACGTACCCGTCGGAGACCCGGGCCGGAGCGATCGGGATCTGGTCCGCCATCGCCGGTCTCGGGTTCGGCCTGGGACCGGTGGTCGGCGGTGTCCTTCTGGCCAACTTCGGCTGGTCCTCCATCTTCTGGGTCAACGTTCCCGCCGGGGTGCTCGCGTTCGTCGTCACCGTGGTCGGGGTGGCCGAGTCCCGCGACCCGGTGGCGCGGCGCTTCGATGCGGTGGGCGTGCTCCTGTCCGCCCTCGGCCTCCTGGGAGTGACCTTCGGCTTCGTCGAGGCGGCGGACCGTCCTTTCTCCTCCGCCGCGGTGTTCGGCCCGGTGGCCGCGGGCATCGTGCTGCTGATCGCGTTCGCCTTCTGGGAGCGTCGATCGACTTCCCCCATGGCACCCCCCACCCTGCTGGCGGATCGTCGCTTCGGGGTCTCGTGCAGCGTGTACTTCCTGGCCTACCTGGCCCTGGCCAGCGTCATGTTCTTCGCCACCCTCCTCTTCCAGAACGTGAAGGGCTGGTCCGCGCTCAGCACCGGACTGTCGTGGATGGCCATGAACGCGCCGTTCATCCTGGTGGCTCAGCTCAGCGGCCGGATCCACCGCCGGTTCTCGAGCTCGGCGGTGGTCGTCGCCGGTTGCCTCGTGGCCGCCAGCGGCGTCATCCTCCTGAGCCAGGTCACGACCACCAGCCCGTTCGTGGTGGCGGGCATCGGCTACGTGCTGCTCGGAGCCGGGTACGGCGCCCTCACTCCAGCCATCGCCAACGTGGCCATGCAGAGGGTCGCCGTCGGGACCTCGGGCATCGCGTCGGGCCTCCTGAACACGAGTCGCCAGGTCGGCACCGCCGTCGGTCTGGGCATCGTGGGCTTCCTCGGGGTGAGCACGGCCACCCACGCCTGGTTGGCCCACGTGGGGCAGCTGCCGGCGGCGACCCAGGGGGCGGCGGCGGGGCTGGCCCAGAGCGTCGCCGGCGGGAACATCGAGTCGGTCACGACCGCGCTCGGTTCGGCCGCGTCCGCACCGGCCACGGCGGCCTTCCTCCATGGTTACGAGATCGCCATCATCGTCTGCGGGTTGGCCCTCCTCGTGGCTGGAGCGATCGGCTACATGGGCCTCCGCCGCGGCGGCGACCCGATCGCGGCCACGGCCGCCGCCGGCCCGGCCGGCACTGTGGGCATCGACCTGGCCTGACGGGGATCCCGACGCGTGGCTCAGCCCCGACCGCGACCCGACACCGACCGGACGAGGTTGCAACCTGTCCCGTATCGTCTCCGCCATGGGTGAAGCCGAGGATGTCCTGCGGCACTACGCGGCCATTCGGGAGGAGGACCGCATCACTTCGGGGCTGGGCCAGCTCGAATTCTTCCGGACCCAGGAGGTTCTGCGCCGCCACCTCCCGCCGCCACCGGCACGGGTGTTGGACGTCGGCGGCGGGACAGGGACCCACGCCGCATGGCTGGCGGAGGACGGCTACCAGGTCCACGTGGTCGACGTCACGCCGCGCCACGTCGAAAAGGTCCGAAGTGACCTCGGTCCCGCCGGGGTGACCGCCGAGGTCGGCGACGCCCGACGGCTCGACCTGGCCGACGGGAGCATCGATGTGGCTCTGCTGCTGGGTCCGCTGTACCACCTGACCGACGAAGGCGACCGGATGCAGGCGCTGCGCGAGGCCACGCGCGTGGTTCGGCCGGCCGGTTTGGTCGCGGTGGCCGTCATCAGTCGCTTCGCTTCGCTCTTTGACGGGCTCGCCCGGGGCTTTCTGTTCGACGCTGACTTCAGGAAGATCGTCGAGCGAGACCTCGCCGAAGGGCAGCACAGGAACCCTGATGATCGCCCTCACTGGTTCACCACAGCGTTCTTTCATGACCCGGGCCAACTTCGTGCGGAGCTCGAGGGGGTCGGACTGGATGTGCGTGCACTGGTGGGACTCGAAGGACTGGCCGGATGGCTCAGAAGGCTCGGATTCCTGGACCAGAAGTGGGAGACCCAAGAAGGAAGGGACGTCATCCTCTACGCGGCTCGGGCGGTCGAAGATGAGCCGTCGGTGCTCGGTCTGAGCGGCCACCTTCTCGCCATCGCCCGGGCACCCGGATGACGGTGAACGGGACGCCCCGATGGGCCCGCCGCCGATCGAAGCGGTGCCACCCCCTTGCCCTCGTGGGCCTGCTGCTGGGGATGGGCGCCGCGTCTGCCGTCGCCCCGCCACCGCTGGCGGCCGCGGGTGCACCGTCGGCCCGGAGTGCGGCGGTGGCGCAAGGAGCGGACCCGTCCCGCACCGACGCCGCCGGCGTCGAGTGGCTGTGTCGCCCGGGCCTGCCGAACAATCCCTGTCTCTCCAACGAGAACGCGCTGGTCGTGCGGGCGAGCGGCCGCAGATCCGTCCAACTCTCCCGCCCGGCGCCCAACCCGCCCATCGACTGCTTCTACGTCTACCCGACCGTGAGCGGCGAACCGGGTGTCACCGCCAACCTGGAGATCCAGCCGGCGGAGTCCGGTGTCGCCCGACTGCAGGCTTCCCGCTTCTCCAAGGCCTGCAAGGTCTATGCCCCCATCTACCCCCAAGTCACCCGGTACGGGTTGACCCATCCGGGTTCGGGCCTACGAAACGACATCCAACAGGGTTACGACGTGGTCCAGGCCGCCTGGAAGGACTACATGGAGCACTACAACCACGGGCGCGGCGTCGTGGTGATCGGGCACTCCCAGGGTTCGACCATGGCCCAGCAACTCCTGCGGACCCAGGTCGACCCGAATCCCCGCTCCCGTAAGCTCCTGGTCTCGGCCATCCTCCCCGGTGGCAACGTCGTGGTCCCCGTGGGCGGGCGCGTGGGCGGTACCTTCGAGCACCTCGGGGCGTGCACGACCGCTTCGCAACTGCACTGCGTCATCGCGTATTCGAGTTTCGACCAGACGCCGCCAGCGGGAACGTTGTTCGGGAGACCCGGCACTGGGGTGAGCTTCCTGCACGTCACCCCCTCCCCGACCAAGGGCATGATGGTGCTCTGCGTCAACCCGGCGCAGTTCACCTCCGGAAAGTCAGGAATTCTCCAGCCCTATTTCCCCAACCCCGGGTCCTCGCCGGCGTCGACCTCCGCCACTGCGCCCGGCACGTCCGCCCCAGTGCTCCCCTGGGTGACCCAACCCGACCTGTACTCGGGGAAGTGCAGGTACGAGAACGGAACGAGTTGGCTTCAGGTCACCGCGCCACTCGTGGCCGGAGACCCCCGGACGGTCGTCACTCCGGCTTTGGGGCCGGCCTGGGGACTCCACCTCGACGACGTCAACCTCTTTCTCGGCAACCTGGTCGCCATCGTCTCGCAGCAGTCGAAGGCATTCGTCCGATCCCGCTCCTGACACGCACCGGGTGACCACCGGCACCGCCACTGCACCGCTCAGCGGGCGGGGCCGAGTCTCCCCTGAAGGCGGGCCTCCGCCTCCGGCGGGAGCGTCCACTGTCAGCCTCCCCTCTTCGATCAGCTCTGCGCTCCGCTCTGCGCAGGACCGAGGAACATGTCGAGGCACCCGTCGAGCCCGAGCAACTCGATGTCGTCGCGACGGATGGTGTCCCAGTGGGCCCGGTCCATGCGCAGGTGGAGGATGCGGCCCACCCCATCACGCCGGGGCAGCCGCTGCTCCCCGTTGTCCGAGTAGCCGAGCGAACGCGACGTGCCCAGCGAGGGCGCGTTGTCGTCGTAGGCCCCGCTGCGTGCCTCCTCGGCCCCGAGCCCGGCGAAGGCCAGGTGGAGGATGGCCTGGCGCATCTCCTTGCCCACCCCCTGGCCCTGGTGGTCCCGGCCCAACCACGACCCGGTCTCGACGGAACGGACCTGGGCGAAGTGCTGGGCCATCATGTCCTGGACACCGACCACCCGGCCGTCGACGAAGACGGCACCCGTGAAGTTCCACTTCTCGGCCGACCACTCGGCCCGTTGGCGCCACCACCACTGGGCGGACTCGCGCTCGCGTCGGGGCAGGGGCCGGTCGGTGAAGGGCGTGGTGAAGGGCATGGTCCCCGGGTCATGGATCCCGTCGGCGATGAGGGCGAGCAGCGCGCCGAACTCCTCTTCGCGGGGCAACCTGATCTCGAGGCGCGGGGTGCGGACGACCAGGTCGAACAGGGGCCAGAAGGGCCGTCGGTGCGGCATGCTCACCCTCCGGGCTGGTAGACCCCGAACTCGTTGCGGAGCACGTCGGCCACCTCGCCCAGCGTCGCCATCGCGCCCAGTGCCGCCTTCATGGGAACCAGCAGGTTGCCCTCGCCTCTGGCGGTAGCGGCGATCTCCGAGAGGGCGCGGTCCACGGTGGACTGGTCGCGGGAGGCCCTCACGGATCTGGTGCGGTCGATCTGGGCCTGCTGCAGCCGGACATCGATGGGGAACACCTCGGCCGCCTCAACGTCCTCGTCGGTGAAGCGGTTGACCCCGACCACGATCTTCTCGCCGTCATCCACCGCCTTGGCGAAGCTGTACGCCGCGCTCTCGATCTCGTTCTGCATGAAGCGGGCCTCGATGGCCGCCACCGCGCCGCCCAGCTCGTCGATCCGGTCCAGGTACTCCTGGGCCCCTCGCTCGACCTCGTCGGTGAGGGCCTCGACGAAGTAGGAGCCGGCCAAGGGGTCGACGGTGTCGGCCACGCCGGACTCGAAACCCACGATCTGCTGGGTGCGCAGGGCGATCTTGGCGGCCCGGGTCGTGGGCAACCCGAGGGCCTCGTCAAAGCCGTTGGTGTGGAGGCTCTGGGTCCCGCCCAGGGCGGCGGCCAGCGACTGCAGGGTGACCCGGACGATGTTGTTCTCGGGCTGCTGGGCGGTCAGGGTCGACCCACCGGTCTGGGTGTGGAACCGGAGCATCTTGGAGCGCTCGTCCTTGGCGCCGAAGCGCTCGGTCATGATGCGGGCCCACATGCGCCGGGCCGCCCGGTACTTGGCCACTTCCTCGAACAGGTTGTTGTGAGCGTTCCAGAAGAACGACAGCCTCGGCGCGAAGGCATCGATGTCCATGCCGGCCGCGATCGCCGCATCGACATAGGCGATGCCGTTGGCCAGGGTGAAGGCGATCTCCTGGACGGCGGTCGATCCCGCCTCGCGTATGTGGTAGCCCGAAATGGAGATGGTGTTCCAGTTGGGCAGGTTGGCCGCGCAGTAGGAGAAGGTGTCCACGATGAGCCGCATGGACGGGCGGGGCGGGTAGATGTAGGTCCCGCGCGCGACGTACTCCTTCAAGATGTCGTTTTGGATAGTGCCCCTGATGTGCTCCCCGGCGACGCCCTGCTCCTCGGCCACCAGTTGGTAGAGCAGGAGAAGGATGGCCCCGGTGGCGTTGATGGTCATGGAGGTGGTCACCTTGTCCATCGGGAGGTCGGCCATGAGCAGGCGCATGTCGGCCAGGGAGTCGATGGCCACCCCGACCTTTCCCACCTCGCCCTCGGCCCGGGGGTGATCCGAGTCGTATCCCATCTGGGTGGGCAGGTCGAAGGCGCACGAAAGGCCGGTCTGCCCGGCATCGAGCAGGAACTTGAACCGTTCGTTGGTCACCTCCGCCGACCCGAACCCGGCGTACTGGCGCATGGTCCAGAGCTTCGAGCGGTACATCTGGGTGTGGATGCCCCGGGTGTAGGGGAACGCGCCGGGCGCTCCCAGCTTGGCGGCGCCGTCCCAGCCCTCCAGATCGTCGGCCGTGTACACCGGGTGGATCTCGATCCCCGAGTCGGTGCGGTGCTCCTCGATGGCCTTCTTCTGCGGTGTCACCCCCATGAGACTACGGAGGTCGGCGCCATTGGGCCATCTCGAGCTCATTGCGGGCAAACTGGGGCTCATGGAACCAGCCTTCTCCCACTTCGGCATCTGCGTGAGCGACCTCGATCGATCGCTCCGCTTCTACTGCGACGCCCTCGGGTTCGAGAAGGCGGAATCCCACGCCATCGGTTCCGAATTCGCCCGGTTGATGGACATGGCCGACGTCAACGTCACCTCACAGTTCATCCGCAAAGGAGCGACCGCCATCGAATTGCTCTCCTTCATCGAACCGACGCCGATCGGCAACCGGGAGCGGCGGGCGGTCAACCAGCTCGGATTGACCCACCTCTCGTTCCGGGTGGCCGACGTCGAGGCCGTCGTGGCCAAGGTGGTGGACCTGGGCGGCACCGTGGTGGATTCGAGCCGGACCACCATCGACTTCGGCGGCACCCCCCTCGAGTTCGTCTACTGCACCGATCCCGACGGGGTGCGGATCGAGCTGATGGACCTCGGCGGCTGAGCCGTCAGGACGCGGCGCCGGCGGCCAGGGCGTCGAGCTCCTGGTCGACCCGCACGGCCCGGCGCTCCTCGAGGTGCAGCCAGCGCAGGGCCACCGGGATCATCGGCCACAACATGAGGGTGTCGCCGGCCACCCACATGAGGACGCCGCCGATGTGCAGGTCGTTGGTGAGCCGTCCCGTGCTCCAGGTCGGGTGCAGGGCCAGGTAGGCCGGGAACATCTCGTGGACGGCCTGATCGAGCGAGAGGCCGGTGAAGGTGTCGATCGGTATGGCCAGGAACAGGTATCCGAACTGGAGGGCCGGGTGCATCCGGTAGCGGTTGGGGTCCGACCCGAAGATCTGGCGCCAGAACAGGTAGCCCACACCCAGGAAGACCAGGTGCTCGGCGTTGTGGATCGACTCGTGCTGGAGCGTGTAGTTGTACCAGACCGTCAGGTGCGTCAAGGGGATCATGACGGCGTAGAGCACGAACGCCACCGCGGGGTGGCCGAACACCTTGGCCACCCGCGAGCGCAGGACCTCGGTCACCGCGATGTGTGCCGTGCCGGTGGTGGCGCGGAAGGCGAGGTCCAGCGGCGACGAGATGGCGAACAGGGGCGCCGCCACCATGATCAGGAGGAGATGTTGGACCATGTGGTCCCAGAAGTAGTAGCGGTCGTAGACGCCGACGAAGCTCAAGACCGAGATGGCCGTGGTGGCCATCCCACCGATGAAGGCCGCCGTTTTCAGCCCGGACCATTGGTGACGCGGCCGGAGTCGGTTGGCCCGCCGCACTCCCCACAGATAGAGGGCCAGGGCGCCCAGCATCATGACGACCGGGATGAGATCGAGCTGGGTTGAGAACAGTTGGGCGCCCCGCAACGGTGCCAGCGGAGCGTCAGCCAGCAGGGCGATCATGCGCATCCACCGTAGTTCCGCGGCCCGGGACGGACCAAGGCGGCGTCAGCCGTGTTGCCACACCCGCTGGGAGATCTTGCGCTGGCCGTAGAGGGCCACCGCGTCGAGCTCGGCCAGCTCGTCATCGGTCATCCGCCAGCCCAGCGCGCCCGCGTTGTCCTCGGCCTGTCGACGGTTCTTGGCGCCCGGGATCGGGACGACGCCCTTGGCGATGATCCAGGCCAGGGCCACCTGGCTGGGCGTGCGGTCGCCGTGCCCCGCCCCGACGCGCCGGAGCACCTCGACCACCTTCTCCACCGTCTCCATGGGGTGGTTCGAGAACGTACGGCTCTTGGGCGGCGGATTGGCGGCCGAGTACTTGCCGGTCAGGCGACCCTGCCCGATGGGCGAATAGGCCAAGGGCACGACGCCGAGGTCGCGGCAGCACGCCAGCAGCCCGACCTTTTCGGGCATGGTGCGCAGGAGCGAGAACTCGATCTGGTTGGTGGCCAGGCGCAGTCCCCTCTGGCGCAGCGCGGCGTCCATCGATTTGGTCTCCTTGACCGAGTAGTTCGAGACGCCGACGGCCTTGACCAGTCCCTCGGCGTGCGCCGCCGCCAACGCATCGGCCAACGCGCCCTGCGATCGCAACGAGATCGGGCCGTGGATCTGGTACAGGTCGATGCACTCGACACCCAGCCGGTCGATGGAGGCCCGCGCCGCCGAGAGGAGCGACGACGTGACGGCCAGCTTCCACGGGCTGGGCATGAACTTGGTGGCGATCACCACCTGGTCGCGCGCACCCGGGTCACGGGCCAGCAGCCGGCCGATGATGCGCTCGCTCTCCCCGCTGCCGTAGACCTCGGCCGTGTCGAAGAGGACGACGCCCGCGGCCAGGCAGGCCTGCCACGCCTCGAGAATGGTCTCCTCGGAATAGGAGCTGTCGTAGCCGCCCATCCCCCAGGTCCCCTTGTCGCCCCAGGCCCAGGTGCCCACACCCAGCGGCGGCACGGACACCTCTCCTCCCCCCAGGGTGATCCGGTCACCCGCTTGCGGCATGGTCATGCGCGCGCCAAGTGGGTCTCGACCGCCTCACGCCAGAGTTCGGGGTGCGTGAGTTGGGGAGAGTGAAACGCGCCCTCGATCACCGCCAGGTCGCCGCGCGCGACCTCGGCCGCCAACTCGGGCGCCTGGTCGATCAGGGGATGATCCCTGGACCCGGCGATGACCGTGACCGGACAGGTGATCCCGGGCAATTGGGGCCGCAGCGATTCGACACCCTGGAACAGCTCGAGGCCGAGTCCCTTGACGGCGTAGGCATCAAGTCCGGCGAAGAGCTCGTCCTTGCGAGCCCGCCACTCCGCCGGGGTGGACGCTTCGATCAGGGCGTCCTCGGGTCCCGTCAGGCCGAACGAGCTGGGCATCCCCCGGCTGGGGTCGAAGGCCTCCATGAAATTGGCGATCAGGACCCGGACCTTCTCGTCCTCCTGGAGGAACGACCAGGCGCTGGTGTCCATGGGGATCAGGGACCGGATCAGATCGGGTCGATCCACCACCACGCCCAGCGCCACCCGGCCGCCCATGGAGTGGCCGAGCAGGTCGACGGGACCGTCGGCCACCGCTTCGATGAAGCCGATCAGGTCGGCGGTCAGCTGCGCAATGGTGTAGCTGGCCTGATCGGCCGTCTTGGTGGAGAGGCCGTGGCCGCGTTGGTCAAGGGCGATGACACGGCGGGTCTGCGCGAGGGGCTCCACCTGGAGGGCGAAGTCGTGGGACGAGCCGGTGTAGCCGTGGCACAGCACCAGCGTCGTTCCGGCCGGTGCGCCCCACCGGTCCCAGTGCAGCTCGACGCCGTTGACCTTGATGCGCTCCGGGTTGGTCACCGGGTCCGGCTCAGTGGGCGTGCGGCATGCAGAGGTCGTCGTACTCGGCGATCACGATCTCGCCGGCATCGGGCCCGCAGGCCGGGCAAGCCGGGTCGCGGCGCACCTTGAAGGTGCGGAACGACTGCTCGAGCGCGTCATAGGACAGCAGGCGGCCGACCAGCGGGTCGCCCAGGCCGAGGAGCATCTTGACGGCCTCGACGGCCTGGATGGATCCGATGATGCCGGGCAGCACCCCGAGCACCCCGGCCTCCGAGCAGGAGGGGGCGAGCTCGGCCGGCGGCGGCTCGGGAATGAGGCACCGGTAGCACGGGCCGTTGTAGGGGTCGAAGACGGTGGCCTGGCCCTCGAAGCGGAAGATGGAGCCGTGGACGACCGGGATCCGCTTGAGCAGCGCCGCGTCGTTGACCAGGTAGCGGGTGGGGAAGTTGTCCGTCCCGTCCACGATGACGTCGTAGCCGTCGATGATGTCCAGGATGTTGTCGGCGCCCAGCCGCACGTCGTAGGTGACCACGTTGACGTCGGGATTGAGCGCGGTCAGGGTCTTCTTGGCCGAGTCGACCTTCCGGTCCCCGATCCGGTCCATGTTGTGCAGTATCTGGCGCTGCAGGTTCGACTCGTCGACCACGTCCATGTCGATGATGCCCAACGTGCCCACGCCGGCGGCGGCCAGGTAGAGGCCGGCCGGGGAGCCCAGCCCACCGGCGCCGAGCAGGAGCACCTTGGAGTCGAGCAGCTTCAGCTGGCCCACCTCGCCCACCTCGGGCAGCAGGAGATGGCGCTGGTAGCGGTTGCGCTGGGCCGGGGTCAGGGTCTTGGGAGCCGCCCACGGACGACCGGCGTCCTTCCACTTGTTGAAGCCACCGGTCATCGACTGCACGTCGGTGTAGCCGAGGTCGCCGAGGGTCTTGGCGGCGAAGGCGGAACGTACGCCGCCGGCGCAGTAGACCACGATCGGACCGGCCTTGTCGGGCAGCTTGCCCTCCACCTGGAACTCCAGATGGCCCCGGGGCAGGTGGACGGCATTGGGCAGGGCACCCTGCTCGTACTCGTCGGGCTCCCGCACATCGAGGAAGGTGGTGCCGCCGCGGGCCAGGATTTCCTCGGCTTCGGGCGGGTCCACCTCACGGATGGCTTTCTTGGCTTCGTTGAGCAGATCTCGGGGTGTGGGCACTTGTGACGACCTCCAGGCCAGAAGCCCGTTCTTCGGCTTCGAACGGTAAAACGCTACCAGGGGGGTCAACATTCCCGACGAGCCGGTGGGGACGGACCGAAGCCTGAGAAGCTTGGCCCATGGAGTTCCACGAGGTCGTCCGGCGCCGGGCCATGGTGCGGAGCTTCTCGGCCGAGCCGATTCAGGCCGGAGTGATCGAGGCGATCATGGGGGCGGCCCTGCGGGCCCCCAGCGCCGGGAACACGGGCGGGACGGCCTGGGTCGTTTTGCGGGGTGCGGCGGAAACGGCACGGTACTGGGATGCCACCACCGATGCGGGCTGGCGGGCCACCAGTCCCCGGTGGGTGGGCCTCCGGCCGGCCCCGGTGGTGGCACTGGCCTACTCGTCGGCCGGCTCGTACGTCGATCGCTACGGCGAGCCCGACAAGGAGGCGTCTGGCCTGGGACTGGGCCCGGAGGCCTGGCCGGTGCCCTACTGGACGGGCGATGCCGCGTTCGGGGTGATGACGGTGCTGCTGGCGGCCGTCGACGCCGGGATCGGGGCGTGCTTCCTGGGCAATTTCCGGGGCGAGAACACACTCGGCACGGCTCTGGGCGTGCCCACCGGTTGGCGTTGGTTCGGCGCGGTGGTGATGGGCCGGCCCGATGGCGAGGACCATCGCTCGGTTTCGTTGGACCGGCCCGGGCCGGCGGCGGTCGATCGCCTCCACTTCGGCACATGGTGAGGCGCGGGCCCGGGGCATTGTGCGGCGCGGGTCCTGGGCGCGGCCACCGGGCGCGTCCCGGTCGCTGCTCCTAATCTGACCTGGAGCCGGGTCCGGTCCTGCTGGTGGGCGCGACCGGACAACCTTGGGCGCTGGTGGCAGAGGAAGAGGGTGTGGGGTGGCACTGCACGAAGACGCCGACATGGATGCGCAACTGGCGCGGACCCTCATCGGGGCCTATCTCGGCGCGGCTGACCTCGGTGAAGCGCTGGCCACAGCGCAGCGGGTCACCCCGGGCGACTACGACCAGTGGTTCGTCGAGTGGGACCAGACGGCGAGCCGGTCCCAAGCGGCGGCGGAGCGGGCAGCGGCCGGCGGACGTTCGTCCCTGGCGGCCTCGGGCTTTCTGCGGGCCGCGGAATATCGGCGGCAGTCCTACTTCTTCCTGCGGCACGACCTGGCCGACCAGCGGGTGCAATCGGGCTATCGGGGTCATCGGGACTTGTTCCGCTTGGCCTCGGCCCATCTGCCCTTCAGCGTCGAATCGATCTCCATCGCCTTCGACCCGCTGCCGCTGAACGGGTATCTCTTCCGTCCCCAGCCGGCCGATGACCAGCCGCGCCCGACCGTTCTCTTCCCGAGTGGCTTCGACGGCACCTGCGAAGAGATGTTGAAGTACGGCGCCCACACTGCGATTGCCCTGGGATGGAATGCCGTCACGTGGGACGGCCCGGGGCAAGGGGGCCAGCTCATTGAGCACGGGGTGACCATGCGGCCCGACTTCGAGTCGGTCCTCACCCCGGTGGTCGATTGGGCGCTCGGTCAGCCGTTCGCGGCTCCCGGCGCACTCGCCCTGGTGGGACGCAGCCTCGGCGGGTATCTGGCTCCGCGCGGGGCCAGCCACGAGCACCGCATCCGGGCCCTGGTCTGTGATCCGGGCCAGTTCGACTTCACCTCGCGCTTCATCTCCATGTTCAGCGACGAGGACTGGCAGCGGGTGCTGGATGCCGATCCCGAGATGGAGTCGGGTCTCGACGGATTCCTCGGCGACGCCCGCAGTCGCGAGTTCTACGGGTCCCGCATGGCGGCCATGGGCGCGGCCACCTTCGGTGCTTGGTTGCGGACGCTGGGTCACTACTCCCTGGAGGGACTGGCCCAACAGATCACCTGCCCGACCCTGGTGACCGAAGGCGAGGGCGACTTCGCCAGCCAGAGTCAGAAGCTCTTCGACGCCCTCACCTGTGAGAAGGAATTCCACGGTTTCTCGGCCGCCGAGGGTGCCGGCGGCCATTGCGAAGGCATGGGCCAGCTCGTCTGGCAGGACGTGGTGTTCTCGTGGCTGGCGGAGCAACTCAGCCGGTAGGGCGCGGCCGGGGCGGCCGTCGACTGCTGCGGCGTGTGGTCAGCCCGGGATGTCGCGGGAGAGCATGTGATCGGGTCCCTCCTGCCAGCGGGCCATGGCCCACAGCAGGTCGGAGAGCCGGTTGAGGTAGGGGCAGACCAGTGAGCCCTCGACCCGATCGGTCACGGCCAACCGCTCGGCCCGGCGCACGATGGTGCGGGCGAAGTCCAGGGCGGCCGCGCCGCGGTTCTCGCCCGGGATGGTGAAGTCGCTGGGCATCTCGACCCGGTCGAGCAGGTCGTCGATGCCGCGCTCGAGCTCGGCCACCATGTCCTCGGTGACCAGTGAGGTACCGGCCACCAGCTTGTGGCGATTGGCCGGTGCGGTGGCCACCTCGGCCATCAGGACGTAGAGGTCCTTGCAGAGCACCACCAGGCGCTGGTCGAGCTCGGTACCCGGGGCCGCTTCGGCCCGGGCCAGGCCCAGGGCGGACTGGGCCTCGTCGACCACGCCGTTGACCTCAATTTGGCGGCTGTCCTTGGGCACCCGGCCGCCGTAGAGGAGACCGGTCGTGCCGTCGTCGCCCCGCTTGGTGTAGATCCGTGGTGCCACCACGGCGGATGCTACCAATGATGGTTGTGAGGCGACTTGGGTGGGTCCACCGCCTGTCGGTCGGTCCTCAGTAAATTCAGGAGCGCTGGGCTGTTCGGTCTGACTCGAATGTTGTGAGCACGCGGTGCTCGTGGTCGTCGACCGGTGGTCCGGTTCGATAGGTGCAGCGGCGCGGCTCGCCCCGTTCCAGAGGGGTGATGGGCCGGTCTGTTCACAGCAGGCCAGCCCCCACCGTCACTCCTTCCCGGGACGGCCGTGCCACCCCTTGACCACTATGGAAGGAAGGGATGGCTATGAACATCGTAGAAGCAGCGCGTACTGTGACCGGTGGGGTCGATACCCATAGCGACCTCCACGTCGCGGCAGCACTTGATCCGCTGGGGGGTCTGCTCGGCACGGAGTCCTTCGATGTCACCCCGGCGGGATACCAGTCGCTCCTGTCGTGGCTCGAAGGCTTCGGCTCGGTCGGCAAAGTGGGCATCGAGGGCACCGGCGCCTATGGGGCTGGGCTCTCTCGGTTTCTGCGCCGAGCTGGCGTCGAGGTCGTCGAGGTCGACCGGCCCAATCGCCAGTCCCGACGCCAGCACGGCAAGTCCGACCCCCTCGACGCCACAGAAGCCGCTCGTGCCGCATTGTCGGGGAAGGCGAAGGGCGAGTCCAAGGCCCGTGACGGTGCCGTCGAGGCGATTCGGGTCCTCGTGGTGGCCAAACGCTCGGCCCGCTATGGCCGAGTGAGGGCCCTCACCCAAATGCGCCATCTCAGCTACACCGCTCCTGACCAGGTGCGGGCTCGGATCAAGGGCCTGCCGATCCCCGAACTGCTCATCGTGACCACAGGGTGGCGCCCGGCGGCTTCAGCTGACCCGGTGACCGCCGCCACCAGGGCCGCCCTCTCTTCGTTGGCCCACCGGGTCCAGGCCCTCGACGCGGAGATCTCCCGCCTCGACTCTCTGCTCATCCCGCTCGTGACAGCCACTGCACCCGAGCTCCTCGGGCTCGTCGGTGTCGGCGTCGACACTGCCGCCAGCTTGCTGGTCGCTGCCGGCGACAACTCCGGGCGGCTGCACTCCGAATCGGCCTGGGCCCACCTTTGCGGTGTCTCCCCGCTGTCCGCTTCCTCGGGCAAGGTCGTGCGCCACCGTCTTGACCGCGGTGGTGATCGCCAAGCCAACTCAGCCCTGTGGCGAATCGTGATGGTCCGGCTCACCTGTGATCCCGACACCAAGGCGTATGTGGAACGCAGACTCAAGGAGGGCCTGTCCAAGCGCGAAATCATTCGCATCTTGAAGCGCTACGTCGCCCGCGAGGTCTACCGCCACCTCCCTCGCGCCTGAGATCCCCGGAGCGTGGATCTGGCTCCGATGCTACCTGTCGCCCCTCGGGCTGACTTCAAGCCGATCTGCCGATCCTTGCCCCGGGCAACCCAAGTTTGCAAGACGCGTGGCTTGATAAGAGCCTGCCCTCGTCCACCGAGTGGCCCCTCATTGGTCCGCCCGCTGTCTTCAACTCCTGAAATCCCCTCCCAGCCCCTTGACGTCATCAATAGGAGCGTCGGGGGCGTCGACCGGCCCGGTTATCGGGGTCGTGGGGTCCCAGTATCCTGTGGGGACCATGGCGGACTCTCCTGAACTCCTGGGGCGGCTCAGCCCCGACGCATCGTCGTATCTGACTGCCCTGCGCGAGCGCGTGTTGATCTTCGACGGCGCCATGGGCACCAACCTCCAGCTGTTGGGACTCGAGGCCAGCGACTTCGGCGGCCCCGAGCTCGAGGGGTGCAACGAGATCCTGATCAACTCCCGCCCCGACCTGATCGCCCAGGTCCACCGCTCCTTCTTCGAGGTGGGTAGTGACATCGTCGAGAGCGGGACGTTCGGCTCCTCCTCGGTCGTGCTGGCCGAGTACGGCCTGGCCGACCAGGCCCGCCAGATCAGCCGCACCGGGGCCGAGATCGCCAAGTCGGTGGCGGCCGAGTTCTCCACGCCCGAGCGCCCGCGCTGGGTGGCCGGGAGCATGGGACCGGGCACCAAGTTCCCCACGCTCGGGCAGATCCCCTATGCCGACCTGCGCGACGCCTATGAGGAGCAGGCGCTGGGCCTGCTCGAGGGCGGGGTCGACTTCCTCCTCATCGAGACGGTCTTCGACCTGCTGTCCGCCAAGTCGGCCATCAACGGGGCGCGCCGGGCCATGGCGGCCCTGGACCTCCGGGTCCCCCTCCAGGTGCAGGTGACCATCGAGCTGACCGGGCGCATGCTGCCCGGCACCGAGATCGCCGCCGCCCTGACCGTGCTCGATGCCATGCAGGTCGACGTGGTCGGGCTCAACTGCGCCACCGGGCCGGTCGAGATGAGCGAGGCGCTCCGGCACCTGTCTGCGGCCAGCCGGGTCCCGATCAGCTGCGTCCCCAATGCGGGACTCCCCTCGGTGGTCGACGGCAAGATGCACTACGACCTCACACCGGACCAGCTGGCCGACCACCTGCACCGCTTCATCACCGAGTTCGGCGTCTCGGTCGTCGGCGGCTGCTGCGGCACCACCCCCGAGCACCTGGCCGCCGTGGTGGCCCGCTGTGCCGATGCCGTCCCGGCCGTCCGCCACCCGGTCGACGAGCCTTCGGCCGCCTCCATCTACACCTCGGTCCCCTTCCACCAGGACACCTCGTTCCTGGTGGTGGGCGAGCGCACCAACGCCAACGGCTCCAAGCGTTTCCGCGAGGCCATGCTCGAAGCCGATTGGGACACCTGCGTCGGCATGGCCCGCGACCAGATCACCGAGGGTGCCCACATCATCGACGTCTGCGTGGACTACACCGGGGCCGACGGGGTGGCCGACATGACCGAGGTGGCCAGCCGGTTCGCCACCCAGGCCAGCGTCCCTCTCATGGTCGACTCGACCGAGGGCCCGGTGGCCCGGGCCGCCCTGGAGTGGATCGGCGGCCGGCCCATCCTCAACTCGGTCAACCTGGAGGAGGGCGAGGAGCCGGGGACCCGGCTCGACACCTTCCTGCGGCTGGCCCGCGAGTTCGGCGCCGCCGTGGTGTGCACCTGTATCGACGAGGAAGGCCAGGCCCGTACGGCCGAGTGGAAGCTGCGGGCCGCCCGCAACATCCGGGACATCGCCGTCGAGCGCTACGGCCTGGCCCCCGAGGACCTGCTCTTCGACCCGCTGGCCCTGCCGCTGTCGACCGGCATGGAGGAGAGTCGCAACGACGGGATCGAGACCATCGAGGGCATCCGTTCCATCAAGGCGGAGCTGCCCGGCGTGTCCACCATCCTCGGGCTCTCCAATGTCTCCTTCGGGCTGAACCCGGCCGCCCGCCAGGTCCTCAACTCGGTCTTCCTGCACGAGTGCGTCGAGGCCGGGCTCGACTCGGCCATTGTGCACGCCTCCAAGATCCTCCCGCTGGCCCGCATTGAGGAACGGGCCCGCGAGATAAGCCTCGACCTGGTCTACAACCGCCGCACCGACGACTACGACCCCCTCCAGGAGCTGCTGGCCCTCTTCGACGGGGTCAAGGTCAACTCGAACGAGGCCGACGAGCACCTGGACTGGCCGGTGGACAAGCGCCTGTCCCAGCGCATCATCGACGGCAACCGCAACGGGCTCAACGAGGACCTGACCGAGGCCCTGGAGACGGGCATGGGTGCCCTGGCCATCGTCAACGACGTGTTGCTCGAAGGCATGAAGGTGGTGGGCGAGCGCTTCGCCTCGGGCGAGATGCAGCTGCCCTTCGTGCTGCAGTCGGCCGAGACGATGAAGGCCGCCGTGGCCTTCCTCGAGCCCCACATGGAGAAGGCCGACCAGGGTGGCAAGGGCACGGTCGTCCTGGCCACGGTCAAGGGCGACGTGCACGACATCGGCAAGAACCTGGTCGACATCATCCTGACCAACAACGGCTACGAGGTGGTGAACCTCGGCATCAAGATCGGCATCAACGAAATGATCGTGGCCGCCGAGGAGCACAAGGCCGACGCCATCGGCATGAGCGGCCTGCTGGTGAAGTCGACCCTCATCATGCGCGAGAACCTGGTCGAGCTGAACCAGCGCGACCTGGCCGACTTCCCCATCCTCTTGGGCGGGGCCGCCCTGACCCGCACCTACGTCGAGCGGGACCTGCGCGAGATCTACGACGGTCGCCTCTTCTACGGCCGCGACGCCTTCGAGGGGCTCCGCACCATGGACCGCCTGGTCGAGCTGAAGAAGAGCGGCGAGACCGACGCCGAGTTCGGACGCGAGATCTCGGCCAAGAACGTGCCCAAGCGCAGCCGGCTCGATCCCCAGGACACCACCCCGGTGGAGGGGCAGCCGGCCCGCTCCGACGTAGCGGCCGACAACCCCCTCTTCCCGCCCCCCTTCGTGGGCAGCCGGGTGGCCAAGGGCATCGCCATCGACGACATCGCCGAGTACCTGAACCTGACCGCCCTCTTCCGCAACCAGTGGGGCTTCCGGCCCGAGAACGGCGAGGATGACACCGAGTTCAAGACCCGGGTGCGGGCCACGCTGCGCCAGGAGCTGGCCAAGGCCAAGGAAGCCGACCTCCTCATCCCCCAGGTGGCTTACGGCCACTTCGCGGCCAACGCCGAGGGCAACGACCTGGTCATCTGGAAGGACGAGACGAGGACGGCCGAGTGGATGCGCTTCGCCTTCCCCCGCCAGCGCAAGGAGCCCTGGCTCTGTATCTCGGACTTCTTCCGATCGACCGACTCGGGTGAGGAGGACTTCGCCAGCTTCATGCTGTGCACCATCGGCCCCCGGGCCTCCGAGGAGGCGGCCCGCCTCTTCGCCGACAACGAGTACCAGAACTACCTCTTCCTGCACGGGCTGAGCGTCGAGATGGCTGAGGCCACCGCCGAGTACTGGCACCGCCGCATCCGCGAGGAGCTGGGCTTCGTCGACGAGGACGGTCCCTCGCTGGCCGGCCTGTTCCGCCAGACCTACCGGGGCGGGCGCTACTCATGGGGCTACCCGGCCTGCCCGGACCTCGATGACAACGCCAGGGTGGTCGAGTTGCTCGGGGGCGAGCGCGTCGGCGTGACGGTGAGCGAGGGCTTTCAGCTGCACCCCGAGCAGACGACCGACGCCATCATCTGTCACCATCCCCAGGCCAAGTACTTCGTCGCCTGATCCTCGAGCATCGCCTGATCCTCAAGAGGGGCCGCGTGGCCAGCGGGTCGTTCGTCGGAGGCCTCAGCGGGCGCCGTGCGCCGCCGCCGCGGCGTCCCGGGCGTGGTAGCTCGACCGGGTCAGGGGTGACGCCTCGACGTGCGGCACCCCGAGCCCGGCCCCGACCCGACGCAGGCGCTCGAACTCTTCGGGCTCCCAGTAGCGGGCGACCGGAAGATGGTCGCGGCTGGGCCGTAGGTACTGCCCGATGGTGATGATGGACACCCCCACCGCGCGCAGATCGGCCATGGTGGCGACCACCTCGTCTTCGCGTTCGCCCAGGCCGACCATGAGCCCAGACTTGGTGACCAGGCCCGCCGCCGCCGCCCGGGCCAGCACCGCCAGGCTCCTGGCGTAGCCGGCCGACGGTCGCACGGCCCGCTGCAGACGGGCCACGGTCTCGATGTTGTGGTTCAGCACGTCGGGACGAGCGGCGAAGATCAACTCGAGGGAGGAGGCGTCGCCCCGGCAGTCCGAGATCAGCACCTCGACCGTGGTTCCCGGCCGGCGTCGGCGAATGGCCATGATGGTCCGCCCCATGGCCCCGGCCCCTCCATCGGCCAGATCGTCCCGGGCCACGCAGGTCACCACCGCGTGGCCCAGACCCATCCGCTCCACGGCCTGAGCGACACGATCAGGCTCGTCGGCCTGGAGCGGGAGGGGGTGGCGGGTGTCGACCTGGCAGAAGCCACAGGCCCGGGTGCACCGCTCACCGTTGATCATGAAGGTGGCCGTGCCCTCGGACCAGCATTCGAAGATGTTGGGGCAGCCCGCCTCCTGGCACACGGTGGCCAGTCCCAGATCGTGCACCGTCCGGCCGAGGGTCCGGTACTCCTTGCCCATGCGCACCGGCACCCGCAGCCACTCCGGCTTGCGTTGCTCGATGCGCACCGCCGCCTCGGGCTCCACCCCGGCCTGGCGCAAGCGCCGCAGAAGAGGGCGTTCGGGCACCCCGCCAGCAGTCGGCCCGGTCACGACATCGTGACGATCGACGCCCGAGGTTCCGAGCATGGCGATGGCCCGGGCCACGAAGGCTTCGGTGACCGCCGCCATCGTGACGTCGATGCCCTCGGCCGCCAACGAGGTCACGTCACGATCGGCAATGCCGCACGGCACGATGTGGCCGAACATGCCCAGGTCGCACGACACGTTCAGGGCCACCCCGTGCAGCGTGCGCCGATATCCCGGGGCACCGCGCACGGTCCGGACCCCGATGGCGGCGATCTTGCGCGGTCGGGGACCCTCGGCGTCTACCCACACGCCGGGGTACTCGGCCACCGTGGTGGCACCGGGCAGTCCGACGTCGGACAAGGTGGCGATGACCAGCTCCTCGAGACGATGCACGTGATCCGGTCCCGCGGCAGGATGCGCGGGCACCGAGAGGATGGGGTAGCCGACCAACTGACCGGGGCCGTGATAGGTCACGTCACCGCCCCGATCGGACTGCTCGAGGGTGGCCCCGACCGTGGCCGGGTCGACCAGGACGTGCGACCGGTCGGCGTGGACGCCCAACGTGTAGACGTGGGGGTGCTGGAGTACCAAGAGGTAGTCGTCTCCGCTGCCTTTGGCCAGCGCGTGCTGCAGCGCCGACGCTTCCGCGTAGGTGACGGAGCCCAAGGACCGGACGCGTAACACAGGAGTCGGCGTCAGAGCTCGGCGGACCAGTCGCGGCCGGCCAGCAGCTCGGCGATCCGCGCCAGGAACGACGACACGTAGGCCCCGTCGACGGCTCGATGGTCCCAGCTGACCCCGAGGATCCCCGTCGAGTGGATGGCGATCGACTCGGAGCCGTCGCCCTGGGTGACCACTACCGGGCGGCGGGCGATGCCGTCGGTGGCCAGAATGGCCACCTGGGGCTGGTTGATGATCGGCACGGTGAAATAGGTGCCGAAGGGGCCATCGTTGGTGATGGAGAACGTGCCGCCGGCAATGTCGTCGGCATTGAGTTGCCGGTTGCGGGCCCGGTCGGCCAGATCGCGGATCCTCCGGGCCACGCCGCGCAGGGTGACTTCCTCCGCCCGATGGACCACCGGCACGATCAACCCCTCGTGTGAGAGGTCGACGGCGATCCCGAGATTCACCTCGGGATGGACGACGAGGGAGTCCTCGGCCACCGACGCGTTGAGCAAGGGGAAATCGCGCAACGCTTCCACCGCGGCCCGGGCCACGAAAGGCAGGTAGGTCAGCGAGAAGCCCTCTTCGGCCTTGAAGCGCTCGCCCCAGGCCTTGCGCACCCGCTCGACTCCCTCGAAGTCGACCTCGTAGGCGATGAACGCGTGGGGCGAGGTGGCCTTGGACCGGACCATGTGCTCGGCCGTCCGTCGACGCATGTTGGAGAACGGCACGACCTGGTCCCCCGCGCCCCGCGGCACCGGAGTGGGCACCGATGAGGGGGTCGGCGGGGGTGACGGCGCAAGATCCGGCGATGGTGCCACGACAGGAGTGGGTGGGGCCGCTGGCGCCGTTGCCGGAGCCGGCGCGGGAGCGGGTGGCGCGGGCGCGGCGCGGCGGGCGTCGGCCACCTTGAGCACGTCCTCGCGGGTGATCCGGCCTGCAACACCGGTCCCGGTCACCTCGGCCGGACTGATCCCGTTCTCCGAGAGGAGCTTGCGCACGACCGGGGAGAGCACCAGGGGCTCCGCGGCGCCATTGGTCTGGGCCGAGGATGCAGCCGCACCCGCCGCGGGGGGTGCCGCAGTCGGGGAGGGCGCGGGTGGGGGTGCCGCGGGCGGACTTGGGGACGGCGGTGCGGACGGGGACGGCGGTGCGGGCGCGGCGGCCGGACCCACGTTGGCGGCCGACGGGGCGGCTTCGGCCGGGGCAGCGGGTGATGCCGCGGCGGCCTCGTCGCCGATGACGGCCAGGACGACCCCCACCTCGACCGTGTCGCCCTCGGGAACGATGATCTCGGTCAGGACTCCGGCCGCCGGTGAGGGGACCTCCGAGTCCACTTTGTCGGTTGAGACCTCGAAGAGGGGCTCGTCCCGGGCCACAGTGTCGCCCACGGCCTTCATCCACTTGGTGACCGTCCCTTCGGTCACCGTCTCCCCCAACTGCGGCATCATGACGTCAGCCAAGGTGCAACCCCCTCCCGGTCAGAGCCAGCATCGTCTCGCCGAAGGCTTCCGACAAGGAAGGATGCGGTTGGATGAAATGAGCCACCTCGTCGGGCAGTGCCTCCCAGTTCACGGCCAGGTAGCCGGCGCCCAACTGCTCGGTGACCCAGGGGCCCGCCATGTGCACCCCGAGCACCTTGCCGGCCGAGCCGTCCGGCTGCTTCTCCGCCACGATCTTCACCACACCCTCGATGTCGCCGATGATGAGGGCGCGGCTGTTGCCGCCGAAGGGGTCCTTCTTGGTGACCACCGGAATTCCCTTTTCCTTGGCCTGTGTCTCCGTCAGCCCGCAGAAGGCCACTTCGGGGTGACAGTAGATGGCCCACGGCACACGCGTGTAGTCCACCGGCACGGTGGGCTCGCCCAACATCGACTTGACGGCCACGATGGCCTCGGCAAAGCCGACGTGGGCCAGTTGCGGCGTCCCCGCCACCACGTCGCCCACGGCCCAGACGCCGGCTTCCCCGGTGCGCTGATACTCGTCCGCCACCACGAAGCCTCTCTCGTTCACCTCGACCGCCACCCCGTCGGCCACGAGGCCTTCGGTTCGGGGTCGGCGGCCCACCGAGACGACGATGAGCTCGACCTCGACCGACGTTTCCCCCGCCCGTACGACGGTGACCCCGCCGGCGGCGGCCGGGGTGTGGCCGTCGACCTGCACTCCGGTCAGGACATCGATGCCCCGCTTCTTGAAGGACCGGGCCACCACCCGGGTGATGTCGTCATCGCATCCTGTCAGTATCGAGTCGAGCGCCTCCATGACCGTGACCTTGGCCCCCAGGTCGGAGAGCAGGGAGGCGAACTCACAGCCGATCGCCCCGCCCCCGATCACCGCCACCGAGGCCGGGAGCTCCTTGAGGTCGAGGAATTCGTCAGAGGTCAGGACCCACTGGCCGTCGACGTCGAGCCCGGGCAGCGTGCGCGGCACGGAGCCCGCGGCCAGGACGACGTTGCGACCGACCACGACCCGCCCGGCGTCCTCGCCGTCGACCACCCGCACGTGGCGATCGGCCTCGAGGGTGCCGGTACCCGAGAGCACCGTGACCCGGCGTCCCTTCAGCAGGCCGGCCAGCCCTTTGAACAGCTTGTCCACCACGCCGTTCTTGCGGTCCTGGCTCACCGAGAAGTCGAGGCTGGAATTCGCCACGGAAATACCGAACTCGCCGGCACCCTCCACGGTCCGATGGACCGAAGCGGTCTCGAGGAATTCTTTGGCCGGAACGCAACCCCGGTGCAGACAGGTCCCGCCCACCTTGTCCCGCTCGACGATGGCAACCGTGAGCCCGGCCGCCGCCCCGTAGAGCGCCGTGGCGTACCCACCAGGCCCACCACCGATGACGACGATGTCGAACTGGTCCTCAGCGCTCACCGTGCCCTCTTTCTGTCAGCCCACCACACGGCCGGTCCCTCCCCGAACAGCCCCGAGCGCGATGTAAGCGAATCTCTGCCGCCAACCATCGTACCGGTCACCGTGACTTCGAAGGCCAGCTCGGCTCCCCCCGGTGGGCGGCACGCCCCCCCTAGAGACCGCCGCCACGCACGCCTCTCCCGCTATCGGCGGCGGCGGTCGCCAGTTCGTCGACCCGGTCGTTCCAACGGTCACCCGAATGCCCCTTCACCCACCGGAAGGTGACGTTCGCCGCCGAGCTCACCGCCAACTCGATCAGGGGTTCCCACAGGTCGCGGTTGGCCACCGGCTTGTTTTGGGAGTTCTTCCAGTTCCGGCGCTGCCAACCCTGCCACCAGCCGTCCCTGAAGCAGTTGACGACATAGGTGGAATCGCTGACCACCTCGATGTCTGACGCGCCGTCAGAAGTGAAATGGCGCAGGGCCTCGAGCGCGGCGGTGATCTCCATGCGCTGATTGGTGGTGGCCGGATCGGCCCCGCTGGCGAACGGTCCCCCGGGGACGGCCCAGGCCCACCCGCCGGGACCCGGATTACCTCGGCACGCGCCGTCGGTATAGACGACGACGGCAGCATGGTCGGAGTTCATGCCCAATGTGTAACACCCGCGGATGGGGCTCCCCGTAGCGAACGGTACGGTGGGGCCATGTTGTTCGATGGGATCGGTCATCAGGTTCCCGACACTGACCCAGTCGAGACGCAGGAGTGGCTCGACTCGTTCGACGCCATCGTCGACTCGCGCGGCCGGGCGCGCGCCCGTTTCCTCCTCATGAAGCTTCTGGAGTCGGCCCGGACCAGACAGGTGGACTTTCCCGCCACCGTGTCGACGCCCTACGTCAACACGATTCCGGCCGAAGTGGAGCCCTGGTTTCCCGGGGACGAGTACCAGGAACGGCGCATCCGGGCCTACATCCGCTGGAACGCCGCCGCCATGGTGGTGCGGGCCAACACCCGCACCGAGGGCATCGGCGGCCACCTGTCGACCTACGCCAGTTCGGCCGCCCTCTACGAAGTCGGGTTCAATCATTTCTTCCGAGGCAAGGGCGACGGCGGGTTCGGCGACCAGGTCTACATTCAGGGGCACGCCTCGCCCGGTATCTACGCGCGGGCTTTCCTCGAAGGCCGGCTGACTGAGGACCAACTCGACAACTTCCGTCACGAGGTGGGCGGAAGTGGCCTCCCCAGCTACCCCCACCCGCGCGCCCTGCCCGACTTCTGGGAGTTCCCCACCGTGTCCATGGGCCTGGGTCCAATCTCGGCCATCTACCAGGCGCACGTCAATCGCTACCTCAATCACCGCCATCTGGTCGACACCAGTGCGAGCCGAGTCTGGTGCTTCGTGGGCGACGGCGAGATGGACGAGCCGGAGTCGATCGGCGCGCTGGGCGTGGCCGGACGCGAGCACCTCGACAACCTCATCTTCGTGGTCAACTGCAACCTGCAACGGCTCGACGGTCCCGTGCGCGGCAACGGGAAGATCATCCAGGAGCTCGAGGCAGTCTTCCGGGGTGCGGGTTGGAACGTGATCAAGGTGATCTGGGGATCGCGCTGGGACGCCCTGCTGGCTCGTGATGTCGACGGGGTCCTGCTGGACCGGATGAACACCACCTTGGACGGCGAGTACCAGAAACTGTCGGTCGAGTCGGGCGCCTACATCCGCGAGCATTTCTTCGGCCCTGATCCCCGACTGCGCAAAATGGTGGAGGACCTGAGCGACGAGGAGCTGGTCTCGCTGCCCCGGGGCGGGCACGACTACCGCAAGCTCTATGCCGCCTACAAGCTGGCCACCGAGCAGCGGGGGGCACCCACGGTGATCCTGGCCAAGACGGTCAAGGGTTGGACGCTGGGGCCCGAGATCGAATCCCGCAACGCCACCCACCAGATCAAGAAGATGACCCGTGGCCAACTCCGAGCGCTGCGGGACCGCCTCTACCTGACCGATGACATCCCTGACTCCGCGCTGGAGGGCGATCCGCCCTACGTCCGGCCCGCCGAGGGATCCGACGCCATGGAGTACCTGCGGGCCCGGGGTCGCGTCCTGGCCGGACCGGTGCCCTCGCGGGTGGTCCGCCCCAGCCGCCAGATCCTCCCCGATGACAAGGTCTTCGAGGAGTTCGCCGCCGGATCGGGAAGGCAATCGGTGTCGACCACCATGGTCTTCGCCCGTCTGCTCAGAAACCTCGTACGGGATCCGACCATCGGCCCCATGGTGGCGCCCATCGTCTCGGACGAAGCCCGCACCTTCGGCCTCGAGGCCATCATCGCGGAGACCCAGATCTACGCCCCCGAGGGACAGCACTATGTGCCGGTCGACGCCGACCTGCCCCTCCACTACGCCGAGAGCACCTCGGGCCAGGTCCTCCAAGAAGGCATCACCGAGGCCGGGGCCCTGGCTGCGTTCACCGCTCTGGCCACCGCCTACGCGACCTGGGGACAGCCGATGCTGCCGGTCTTCCTCTTCTATTCCATGTTCGGGTTTCAGCGGGTGGGCGACCTGACGTGGGCCTTGGGCGACATCCGGGGTCGGGGAATCCTGGCCGGGTGCACCGCCGGCCGCACCACGTTGCAGGGCGAGGGGCTGCAGCACGACGACGGGCAATCGCCCCTTCTGGCCTCGGTGAACCCGGCCGCCGTGATCTACGACGCCTCGTTCGCCTACGAAGTCGCGGTGATCATGCAGGACGCCATCGAGCGCCTGATGGGAGCCCAGCCCGAGGATCGCTTCTGGTACCTCACCCTCTACAACGAGACCTACCCGATGCCGGCGCTCCCCGACGGCAAGGAGGGTGCGGCGGTCCGCCGGGGCATTGTCGACGGCATCTACAGATTCTCACCGGCGCCGAAAACCAAGGGCGCGTTGCGGGCCACCGTCTGCTTCTCCGGTCCCATGTGGCGCATAGCCCAAGAAGCACAGGACATGTTGTCGACTCGTTGGGGCGTGGCCGTCGACACGTGGGCGGTCACCTCCTGGAACAACCTTCGGACCGACGCGCTGGATTCTGAGCGGTGGAACCGCCTGCACGCCGAGGAGCCGGCGCGATCCGCCATCGTGACCGCGGCCCTGGGCTCGGGCCCGGACCCCGTGGTGGCGATCACCGACTACGTGAGGTCGGTGCCCGACCAGGTGGCCCGGTTCATCGGACGCCCGTACACCTCGCTCGGCACCGACGGCTTCGGTCGGTCCGACGCCCGGGACGCCCTGCGGAGTTACTTCGAGGTCGACACGGTGCACCTGGTGATTGCCGTGCTGAGTCAACTGGCCCGCTCGGGGCAGGTGCAGGCCTCGGTGGTGACGGCCGCCATGAGCGAGCTGGGTGTCGACCCGTCGCGCGCCGCGCCCTTCCTGGTCTGACCGACGGCTTCTCAGCCTCGGGCGAGCACGACATCGCGTGAGAGCTGCATCTGGCCGAGGTGCGGGAACAACTCCTCCATGACGGGGAGGAGCACGGCTCCCTTCGTCCGGGCGTAGGGCGTGACGAGATCTTCGGGAGGCCTTGACGCGATCAGTGGGCGACCCACGCGTCGGGGTTGTCCGTCATCTTGCGCACGTGGGCCGGGAGGCTCCCGGCGATCACATCGGCCAGGCTGACCTTCTCGAGCACCGAACGCAGGCTGGCCCGCACGGCCACCCAGACCTGCTGGAGGTTCTCGGCGGCCCCGTCGTAGCTGGTCAGCTCGGGCCGGTAGCCGCGCACCTCGGCCAGAGGACCATCGAGCGCCCGGATCACATCGGCCATGGTGACCTCATCGGCGCCGCGGGCGAGGCGGTACCCGCCCTCGGCTCCCCGCTGGCTGGCCACGATCCCGGCGCGGCGCAGATCGGCCAGGATCGCGCCCAGGAACCGGGGCGGCAGGCCTTGCTCGCCAGCCAGGTACTCCGCCGTCTGAGGAGTGCCCGCCGCGGCCAGGGCCAGGAGCGCTCGAATGCCGTAGTCGACCTTGGCCGGGATGTGCATGGGGTGATTCTGCCCTGCCCAGGGGTGCCTGAGCACGTTCATCCCCCGTCCAGGCATGGGAAGATCGGGTCATGGCAAAAGTGGCTCTGCACCTGACCGGGGACAAGGACGCCGATGCGCTGCTGAGTCGCGATCCCCTGGCCCTCCTGCTCGGAATGGTTCTCGACCAGCAGATTCCCATGGAACGAGCGTTCTGGGCTCCCTCGGAGCTGGCCCGGAGAATGGGGGGTTCGCTCGACGCGTCGGCCATCGCCTCCATGGATCCCGACAAATTCACCGAGCTCTTCAAGGAGAGGCCTGCGCTGCACCGCTTTCCCGGATCCATGGCCGGGAGAGTGCAGGGGGTCTGCCGGATCGTGACCGACGAGTACGACGGCAAGGCGGGCGGTCTGTGGAAACGGCCGGCCGATGGTGGCGATCTCATCACGCGGTTGGCCGCGCTCCCCGGGTTCGGCCCGCAGAAGTCCCGTATCTTCGCGGCGCTGCTGGGCAAGCAGCTCGGTGTCCAGCCCGAAGGGTGGCGCGCCGCCACCAAGCCCTTCGGCGACGCCGGGACCTATCTCTCCATTGCCGACATCACCGACGCCGAGAGCCTGGGCAAGGTGCGTGCGCACAAGCAGGCGATGAAGGCCAAGGCACGCGCCAAAGGGTGACTCCCCCCCGCAGCATCGCGGGCTGCCATCTCTACCTGTGTACACCCGACCGGCCCGACGTGGCCGACTTCGTCTCGGCCTGTATCGCCGGCGGCGTGGACGTCGTGCAATTGCGCGACAAGCACCTCGAAGCCAGGCCGCTCCTGGACCGAGCCCGGCTCGTCGGTGCCGTCTGTGCGGACGCAGGGGTGCCGTTCATTCTCAACGATCGACCCGACCTGGCCCTCGACGTCGGCGCGGACGGCGTCCACGTGGGCCAGGACGATGCCCCGGTGGACCTGGCCCGCCGCCTTCTCGGAGCAGACGCCATCGTCGGGCTCTCGACCCATGGCCCCGACGACCTGGAGCGCGCTGTCGCGGCCGACGTGACCTACATCTCCGCCGGTCCGGTCGAGCCCACGCCCACCAAGCCCGGCCGCCCGGGCACCGGCCTGGCGTATCTTCGCCTGGCCGTGGAGCGCGCGCCGGTGCCGGTGTTCGTCACGGGCGGGGTCACGCCCGAGCGCGTTGGTGGGTTGGCCGCGGCCGGCGCCCGGCACTTCGTGGTGGTGCGCTACCTGACCGAGGCGCCGGACCCGTTCGTCGCCGCGCGCTCACTGCGTGAGGCCATTGATGAGATCGTGTGAGCCCGCCGCCTCTGATCGCCGCCTGTGCGCCCGCCTCTTCGGACTGCGAGCGCCGGTGGCCCGGAAGGCGACGACACGATTGGCGGCGGGCGCCAGGAGGAACCCGTCGCCGACGCTCGACGTCGGGAAGTGGTTGGCCGGGACGCCGATCGAAGCCTGCTGCCGGACGGTGCCCGTGGTCGGGTCGAGTCCGTACAGCGAGCCGTTCTGACCGATCGTCCACACCAGCCCCGCGGCAACGATGGGCGGGCCGCCACCCACCTGCGTGCTCCAGAGAAGACGGAGTCTCGGGGGCGAAGCGGTCACCTGGACGGCCACGGTGCCGCTCAGGCAGGGAAGGTAGACGGTCGTGCCCACCACGGCACTACCGCCGTCGATGTCGTCGCGACAGGCCGAGCCCAGACTGGCCTCCTGTCCGCCGATGCCACCGAGGTGTGCGCCCCGGAGAAGGTAGGCAATGCGAGCCTTTCCGGCGACGACCACCTGGCCGTCCGGAAGCAGCGCCGGCGCCATCGACAAGTCGAGATCTCCGGCATTGTTCTCAGGCCAGGTGGTTGGAGCGAAGTACTGCAAGAGCGAGAGGGACGGTGAGAGCTCGAGGGCCGAATCGCTGTCGTCGTAGGCCTGGCCGCGCGAACGGACCGAACCGTTCCCGACGCTGACCCAGATGTCGCCGCTGTGGTCGACGGCGGGCGCCGCCCCTCCCATCCAGACCGCCCCCTGACTGTCACCGGCGGCCGCGTCGACCGTGAAATACGTAGGCGTCGAACCAGCCTCGCCCACTGCGACCACCCGGCCCCGGTAACTGCCACAGTCCCCGTAGTTCCCGCCGAGGCCGAACACCACCCGCCCTCCGTCGAGTGCCAGACCCGTGCGCTCGAGGAGCGAGGCGGGATCCGCGCCCGGAGGATCCACGTTCTGCGCCAACTCGATGGCACCAGACCTCGCGTCGAGGCCGACCAGCAGGTGGGCCGGGCTCCCGTTCGCCTCTTCGGCGGCCACGACGTAGATCTCGTTCCGCCGTTGGTCGAGGACCGGAGTACCGGTGATCCCCACGGTGGGGGAAATGTCGCCGCACGGCAGCGACGACGCCGGCACGGGGCTGCCCAGGTGGCGCGACCAGATCACCGTGCCGGTCGAAGAGGACAACGCGTACACCGTGTCGTTCTCGGTGGCCGCGTAGACCACGCCTGAGGCGACGAGCGGCTCCCCGTAGAGCTGCCCGTCGAGGGCAGCCGACGTCCACGCTCGTTTGGAAGTGGCTACAACATTGACCGATCCCGTGGCACCCGACCCGGCGGCGTCGCCGTGGTACACGGTCCACGAATTCGCATCACCCGCCGTGGTGCCCGACGCGCCCGCGGTCGTGGGCATCGTGGCGACCATGAGCAGGAGAACGCCGATCAGCGCGGCAACGACCGAAACCGGCGATGCTCGCCTCGGAACGGTCGTCACCTCAACCCGGCGCGCCCCCGGCTACAGGTCCGCGAGCTTGGGGACGACCTGTTCGCCGAGCTGCTCGACCCACGCGGCGGGATCGGGAACGAGTGGCATCACCTCGACCAGGTCGATACCAAGCTTGGCGTAGCCCTCCATGCTGGCGAGGAAGGCATCCACGTCGGCGAGGGGATCGGCGAAGCCGAGAATGGTCTTCTCGATGCTGGCGGGGTCGCGGCTCTCGGCCTCACAGTGACGCGCCAGTACGTCAAGCTTGTGGGCCACCACCGAGGGCTCGGGGGCGAACAGGTTGCATGCGTCCGCGTAACGGGCCACCAGGCGGAGGGTCTTCCGCTCACCACTGCCGCCCACGAGGATCCTGGGGGAGGGCCGCTGAATCGGGCGGGGCATGCAGATGGTCTCAGCCAGCCGGTAGTGGCGACCCTCGTACGGACCGTCGTCGTCGCTCCACATCTGATGGCAGATCTGCAGTGTCTCCTCGAGGCGCTCGAAGCGCTCCGCCACGGCCGGGAACGTCACACCCAGACCTTCGTGCTCCCGTTCGTACCACGCCGCCCCGATGCCGAGTTGGGCCCGACCGCCCGAGAGGATGTCCAGGGTGGTGACGATCTTGGCGAGCAGCCCGGGGTGGCGGTAGGTGACGCCGGTGACCAACAGCCCGAGCTTCACGCGCCGGGTCTGACCGGCCAGAAAGCCCAGCGCGGTGTAGCCCTCGAGCATCGGGTCCCGGGCCGTCGCAAATTCCTCCATCTGGAACCAGTGGTCCATCAGCGTGAAGACCGCGCAGCCGCCCTCATCGGCGGCGCGGGCGGTGGCCGCCAGCGTGGGCCCCAGGGATTCGGGGCCTCCCGGAAGCGTGAAATTGGCGAAGTGGATACCGAGTTTCATGGCGGCCACCTTACGGTTCTGGCGCGGCTCGCCGTCAGGGTCCATCTGGCGGGTCGATCAGCGGCGCCGTTCCAACCAACCCACCAGAATGGCCACGACTCGCGGATCGGCCCGGAGCCAGTGCCCCGCCCCGAAGATCTCCCGCAGGTCGTGGGGTCCCGAGGCGGCAGAGGCGAGAGCCCGGGCATCCTCCACCGGCGTGTCGGGGTCGTCGGCCCCGTGGATGACGAGGAGCGGTCGTCCCTTCAATTGTGCGGCGTCCTCTCGAGGGTGGAGGATCGAGAATTCCTTGGCCCAGGCGTCGGGCTCGGCAGGGAAGCCCGGGCTACGGATGACCCCCGTCCTGACACATCGTTCAATGAGCTCCCGGGGATGCCGCGTCAGTGGGTTCAGGTCGGCCGGGGTACCCAAACACGCCACTCCGGCCACTCGCTCGTCCCTCGCGGCCTGGTGCAGGGCCAGGACGCCCCCGAACCCGAAGCCGATCAACCAGCGCGGCGCGTCCGGGGCCACCTCGGACTCGATCAGGCGTTGCAGGTCGTCGATCCACCCTTGCGGGGAGAAATCTCCGCCGGACTCCCCTACGCCCCTGAGGGTCCCGGTGACGGCGCGCCATGCCGTCTCCCGGGTGAGTCGATCCGCCAGGGCGGGGTACGTCTGCGCCACGTCGGCGGCTGATCCCTTGGCGCGGGGTAGGTCGTGGCAGATGACCACGTTCCCGTGCACCGGGGTTCCGGACGGCGCGGTGCTCGAGTACGCCCACAACTCGCCAGCCACACCAGGCAGGAGCCGGAAGGGCCCCGCCACCCTAGATCCCGATGCGCTGGGCCAGAAGCTCGCGGTGATAGGCGGGATCGCCGAAGAGGAGCTCAGATGACTTGGCCCGCTTGAAATACAGGTGGGCCGGGTGCTCCCAGGTGAAGCCGATGCCCCCGTGGATCTGGATGTTCTCGGCCGCAGCGTGGAAATAGGCCTCCGAGCAGTAGGACTTGCACAGACTGGCCACGACGGGCAGCTCGTCGGAGTCCTCGGCCGCCGCCCAGGCCGCGTAGTACGCCGCCGACTTGGCCGACTCGACCTCGAGCAGCATGTCGGCGCACTTGTGCTTGATGGCCTGGAAGCTGCCGATGGGGCGACCGAATTGGATGCGGGTCTTGGCGTACTCCACCGAGGCGTCGAGCACACGCTGGGCCCCACCCACCTGCTCGGCGGCCAGCGCCACCGCGGCCAGGTCGAGGGTTTTGGCCAACCCGGCCTCGGCGCCGCCGTCGGTGCCGATCAACCACGCCGGGGTGGACGAGAACTCGAGCCGTGCCTGCTTGCGGGTCTGGTCCATGGTGGGCAGCGCCGTACGGGTCAGCCCTTCGGCATCACCCTTGACCCCGAAGAGCGAGACGCCGGCCGCTGTGCGGGCGGCCACCACGATCAGGTCGGCCACGTGCCCGTCGAGCACGAACATCTTGTGGCCGTCGATCGCCCAACCATCAGCCGTCGGCGCCGCCGCACACTCGATGCCGCCGAAGTCCCAGCGCCCGTTGTCCTCGGTGAGCGCCAGGGTCCCGATTGTCTCGCCCGACGCGATGCCAGGGAGGAGGTACTCCTTCGCCTTGTTGTCGCCCGAGGTCAGTACGGCGTTGGCTGCCAGTACCACCGAGGAGAAGAACGGCGCGCAGAGCAGCGCAGCTCCCATCTCTTCGAGGACCACGATGAGCTCGACGTAGGTGAAGCCCGAGCCGCCGAACTCCTCGGGAATGGTGAGTGATTGCAATCCCAGCTGGTCGGCCATCTGGCCCCACACCGCCGGGTCGTAGCCCTCGGTGGTCTCCATGAGACGACGGACCTCGGTCTCGGGGGACTTCTCCGCCAGGAACCGGCGGACCGCGGTGCGGAGTTCTTCCTGCTCGTCACTAAAGGCGAAATTCATGCGAGGACTCCCTTTGCCTGTTCCCCCGGCGGTCCGGCCGGTGGTGGTGCGCTGTTCCGACAGATCGCTGTCTACCAGAACCAGGGGCTCCGCGACCAGAAGCCCCCGCCGTGTGGGACGCTGGTGGCATGGCAGATCTGGAGATGATTTGGAACGACTCGAGGGTCGAAGTCCACCAAATTGTGGTGGGACCCATGGACAACAACGTCTACGTGGTGCGGTGCCGCCGCACGGGCGATGCCATGCTCATTGACGCCGCCAACGAGCATGAAGCCCTGCTCGAGATCTGCACGCGCCTCTCCGTCGGGCAGGTGGTCGAGACGCACGGTCATTGGGACCACATCCAGGCCGTGCCCGCCGTGCGGGAAGCCGGCATTTCGGTGGCCGTCACCAGCGCCGACGCGGCCATGCTGCCCAGTTACGACCTCCTGCTCACCGACGACGAGGTGCTCACCGTCGGTGACCTGCGCGTCCGGACCCTGGCCACCCCGGGTCACACCCCCGGCTCCATCTGCTTCGCCGTCGAAGGAACCCCGCTGCTCTTCTCGGGCGACACCCTCTTTCCCGGCGGTCCCGGGACGACCAAGCTCGAGGGAGGAGATTTTGGCGCGGTCATCACCTCGATCGACCGCCGGATCTTCGCCAAATTCGACCCCGATACCGTGGTCCTTCCCGGTCACGGCCTGGCCACGACGGTGGGAGAAGAGGCCCCTCACCTGCAAGAATGGGTGGATCGTGGGTGGTAGGCCGGACCCGTTGCCGCAATACCTGACCAAAACGGTAGACTTTTGGTGATGACCCCCCTGCTCGAGATCCGCGATCTCCACGCTTCCACGGAGGACGCAGAGATCCTGCGCGGGGTGAACCTGTCCGTGGGCGCCGGGGAGGTCCACGCGCTGATGGGGCCGAACGGGGCCGGGAAGTCCACCCTGGCCGGTGCGCTGATGGGCAACCCGGTGTACCGCGTGACCTCGGGATCGATCCTCCTCGACGGCCAGGACGTGACCCCCTGGGCGGCCGACGTCCGGTCCAAAGCGGGCTTGTTCCTGGCCTTCCAGTATCCCGAGTCGATCGAGGGAGTCTCGGTCACCCAGTTCCTGCGCCAGGCCATGGCCGCCCGCACCGAGGAGGATGTCTCGGTGCTCGAGGTCCGGGTGCTCATGACCGAATGGATGGAGCGCCTGGGCATGGACTCGTCGTTCGCCAGTCGCCATCTCAACGAGGGCTTCAGCGGAGGCGAGAAGAAGCGCAACGAGATCCTGCAGATGGCGCTCCTCAAGCCCCGGGTGGCGGTGCTCGACGAAACCGACTCGGGCCTCGACATCGACGCCCTGCGGGTGGTGGGTCGCGGCGTGCGCGCGGTACGCGAGGAGAGGCCTGAGCTCGGGGTCCTGGCCATCACGCACTACCAACGACTTCTCGACGAGCTCATCCCCGACGTCGTGCACCTCCTGCTGGACGGTCGGATCGTCAAGAGCGGTGGCCCCGAACTGGCTCGCCAGGTCGAGGTCGACGGCTACGAGGAGTGGCGATGAGCATGGCCATTCCCTTGAACGTCGAGGCGCTGCGCAAGGATTTCCCCCTCCTGACCCGCACGGTCCACGACCGGCCCATCGTCTATCTCGATTCGGCCTCCTCCGCCCTGCAGCCTCAGTCGGTCATCGGGGCCATGACGCGCTACTACGAGACGACCCACGCCAACGTGCACCGGGGCGTGTACGCCACGGCGGAGGAATCCACCAACTTGTACGAACACGCCCGGATCATGGCCGGTCGCTTCATCGGCGCGGCCGATCCTGCCCGCGAGATCGTCTTCACCAAGAACACGACCGAGTCACTGAACCTGGTGGCGCACTCATGGGGCCGGGCCAACTTGAAGCCGGGCGATCGCATCCTGCTCACCGAGATGGAGCACCACGCCAACGTCGTGCCGTGGCTGATGCTGGCCGAGGAGATCGGGCTGGAGATCCGCTACATCCCGATCGACGGCCAGGGGCGGCTCGACCTCGACGATCTGGCGACTCTGGTGGCCGGAGTGAAACTGGTTGGTATCTCCGCCATGTCCAATGTGCTGGGCACCATCAATCCGGTGCGCGAGATCGCCGCCGTGGCGCACGGTGCCGGCGCCGTCGTCGTCGCCGACGGCGCGCAGTTGGTGCCCCACTCGCCCATGAACGTGACCGACTACGGAGCGGACTTTCTCGCGTTCTCGGCCCACAAGATGATGGGGCCGACCGGGATCGGGGTGCTGTGGGCCCGCAGAGAACTGCTCGAGGCCATGCCGCCCTTCCTCGGGGGCGGGGGCATGATCCTCGACGTGAAGCTCGACTCCTTCCGCGCCGCGCCGCCGCCGGCCCGCTTCGAGGCCGGAACGCCACCCATCGCGGAGGCGGTGGGCCTGGCCGCGGCCATCGAGTATCTCGATGAGATCGGCCTGGACCGCATCCGGGCCCACGAGTTCGCCCTGACCAACCACGCCCTGGCCCGCCTGGAGGAGAAACTCGGCACCGATTGCCACATCTTCGGTCCACCGGCGGGTCCCGACCGGGGCGGGGTCCTCTCCATCGCGTACCGCGACGTGCACGCCCACGACCTGGCCCAGGTGCTCGACCAATTCGGCGTCTGCGTGCGTCCCGGCCACCACTGCGCCAAACCGCTCATGCGCAAACTCGGTGTGCAGGCCACCGCCCGCGCCTCATTGTCCCTGTTCAGCGACGAACACGACATCGAAGTGCTGATTGAAGGACTCCTGGAAGCCGGTAGATTGTTCGGGTGACGTCTCAAGCACCCGAGGTCGCCTGATGGGCGACCTCGACGATCTGTACCGGGAGATCATCCTCGATCACTATCGCTCCCCCCGGAACCGGGGTGAGCTCGAATCGCCACCGGCGCACCGGGTCGAAGGTTTCAATCCCCTGTGCGGTGACGAGGTGGTGGTGAGCCTCCTGGTCGAGGACGGCAAGCTCTCCGACCTGAAAATCGGCGGCTCGGGCTGCTCCATCAGCCAGTCGTCGGCGTCACTCATGTCCTCTGCGGTCAAGGGAAAATCGGTGGACGAAGTCCATCAGCTCATCCGCACCTTCAAGGGGATGATGTCGATCCACGAGGCCCTGCTCGATCACGAGAGCGAGGCCGAGGAGCCCGAGGCCATCGACGTCGGGCAGCTCGGTGAGTTGGCCGCGCTCCAGGGCGTGGTGAAGTTCCCCGTGCGCATCAAGTGCGCCACTCTCAGCTGGAATGCCCTGGCCCAGGGCCTCGACGAGGTGGCGGTCGAAGCTTCATAGCGTGACGGCCCGTGGTGACGTGGGCTCCCTCGTGACCCGGACCACGTCCCGGGCGCTCGCTCGTACCCGAACGCCGAGACAGCAGCGACAGCCGTTGTGCCGATCAGCAGGGCCGAGGGTCGTACGGCGGGATGGCCGCTGGGGCCGTCGCCGATGACGGGTTGGTGGTGGCCGAACCCGACGGTGCGGCGGTCGTCGCGGTGCTCCCCGCCGTTCCCGTGCTTCCCGTGCTCCCGGTGGCTCCCGCGCTCGCCGAGGCCCCCGAGGTCGAGAGCGCGCTGCCGTACTGATCGAGCGGTGGGGTCTTGGGCGTCTCGGGGGCGGCCCCGAGGAACTGGGTCACCATCTGGGTGGCGGTGGGCTCCTGGACGACTTGCACGTCCTCGCCGTAGGGCGCGTAGAGAGCCCCGTTGGTCGGCAGGGTGTACGTCTGCAGTGACGAACCCGAGAAGGCGTGGTACTTCTGCGCCAGTGACAGCAGGGCGGTGGCGCTCAGGTTGTTGTCGAGCGTGACGTCATGGGTGAGGGAATTGATGAACGACACCGCTTGCACCGGGTTGTACGTCGACTTCGCCTTGTTCACCACCGCTTCGATCATCAGGTCCTGCCGCTCGATGCGGCCGATGTCACCGGACTCGTCGCTGTGCCAATAGCCGTTTTGGTACCACTCGAAATGGCGCGATCGGGAGAGGGCCAAGGCCTGATCCCCCGACACGGTCTGGCAGGTGCCCGCCTGAAGGTTGAGGCCGGTGCAGTTCGAATACACGCCGTTGGCGTTGCAGTCGCCGTAGTCCTTGACCGGGTACGGCACATTCAGCGACACTCCGCCCAGCGCGTTGACGGCGTCCATGAGGCCGAAGAAGTTGACCACGATCCAGTGGCTGATGGGGATGCCGAAGGTGTTCTGGATCGTCTGCACCAGACCGTTGGCACCGGTGCCGCTCGGGTCCGGATCGTTCGGACCGACGGAGAAGGCGGCGTTCAATTTGTTCGGGTTCGACACGCCCGACGAGGTCGGTACGCCCGAGAGGTGCACGAAGGTGTCGCGGGGCAACGAGAGGACGCTCGCCGTGCCGGCCTTCGGATCGACGTGGATGATCTTGATGGTGTCACTGCGTTGGCCGCCGGCGTTCGACGAGTTGCCGAACTGCTGCGCCTGGGCGGCGGTCTCTCCGGATCGGGTGTCAGAACCGACCACCAGGACGTTGTAGGGCGCCCCGTCGGCCACCGCGGCACACGCTGGGCACGGCGCCCGCTTGATGTTGCCCAGCTCATACTGGACGAGGGCGAATCCGCCGGCGGCGATGACCACGATGAAGGCGACCAGGACGATCGCCACCCGCAGGAGGCGCTGCCCCGCCGTCTTGCGTGGCTTGCCCGACCTCTTGGTCTTGCGGCCGCGGCCTGAGCTCTGGTCGATGCGGGCTCCCAACGCCTGCAACCCCGATTGGTTCGCCACCTCACCGGACCTGGCTCCGCCCGGCACCTGTTGACCGAGGGATTCCAGTCCACCCGCGTTGGCACCCTTGGCACGCGCACTTCGGGAGGAGCGGCTGGACCCGTCGTCCGGGGGACGACCGTTCGCCATGGCTGTTTACGGTACCAAGCTGGACCTTCGGATTGGGGGCACCCGGCTCAGGCTCCGTGCCGGTGCTGGCCCTGGTCAGCTGCCGGTGCTGGTGCCGTAGCCGACGTAGCCGGTCTCTTCCAGCTCCAACGCCAGTGCGGCATCCCCGCTGGCCACGATGCGCCCGTCCACCATGACGTGCACCACGTCAGCTTCCAGCTCGACCAGGAAGCGATGGAAGTGGGTGACGGCGAGGATGCCGACCTCCCACTCCAAGGTGGCCAGCTGGAGACGCCGGGCCACCGCGCCGAGAGCGTCGACGTCAAGGCCCGAATCGATCTCGTCGAGGATGCACAAGGCCGGTTGCAGGACACCGAGCTGCACCATCTCGGTGCGCTTCTTCTCCCCGCCCGAGAGATCGACGTTCAAGGGACGGGTCAGCAGGCTCGTCTCCAGCCCGACGGCCCGAGCTTCGGTCGTGAGCCGTTGGTCGAGGGTGTCTGTATCCGTCCCGCCACCGGCGACGTCCAGCAGGGAGCGCAGGCCGACCCCGGGCACCTCCACCGGATGCTGCAAGGCCAGGAACATCCCGGCCCGGGCGCGCTCCCAGGCCGGAAGCCCCACCAGCTCCTGCCCGTCCATGCGAATGCTCCCGGCCGTGATGGTGGTGCCGGGACGGCCCATCAACGCGTGAGCCAGCGTGCTCTTGCCCGACCCGTTCGGTCCCATGATCACGTGGACCTCGCCGCTGTTCACCTCGAGGTCGACCCCGTGCAGCACCTCGCGCCCGGCCACCGACGCGTGCAGGCCCTCCACCACGAAGTTCATGGCAGCACCACCGAGACGTTGCCATCGGCGATCTCCACTTGATACACGGCGATCGCATGGGTGGCGGGCAAGGAGCAGGGGTTGCCGGTCAGCAGGTCGAAGGTGCTGCCGTGCCGTGGGCACTCGATCTCGCACTCGTCAACCCATACTTCGCCTTCGGCCAAGGAGTAGTCCTCGTGGCTGCAGCGATCCGACACGGCGTGAAACTCGTCTTCCACGCGGACCAGGGCGATGCGGTGGCCGGCCACGTCGAAGCGCTTGGCCTGGCCCGACGACAGGTCATCGACCCGGCACAGTGTCACGGTCTCAGGCATGGGCGGCCTCGGGATGGGTGCGCTGCCCGAAAGCGACATCGAGTCGCTCGCGGACTTCTCGCCGCAGCAGCGGCGTCACCGCCGGGATGGGCCCGCGATCGATGATGGCATCGAAGAAGCCGCGCACGATGAGGCCCTCGGCCGCGTCGGGGGCAATCCCCCGGGACTCGATGTAGTAGCGCTGATCCTCGTCGATCGGCCCCACCGTGGAGGCATGAGAGCACTTGACGTCGTTCTCGAGGATGTCGAGGTTGGGCACCGAGTCGGCGTGCGCCCCCTCGTCCAGCACCAAATTGTTGTTGGTCTGCCGGGCGTCGGTGCGAACGGCGCCACGGTGTACCCGGATGAGGCCGCTGTAGACCGACCGGGAGTTTCCCGCCACCGCCCCTTGGCACAGCAGCTGACTGCGGGTGCGCGGCGCCACATGGTCCTGCAGGGTGCGGATGTCGTGGACCTGGGTTCCGTTCCCCAGGTAGGCCGAGAGGATCTCACTCTCGGCTCCCTTGCCCTGCGCCGCGACATCGGCTCGCACGCGGTCGTAGTCGCCACCCAGTCCGACGGTGAAGGTGCGCAGCCGGGCGTCCCGCCCGCCGCACGCGGCCACGCGTGCGATCGACCAGGCGGCGACGTTGAGTACCTGCAACGAGACGTAGGAGAGCGACGCCCCGTCCCCGGCGTCGAGCTCGGTGACCGGCACCACGAGTGAACGGTCGTCGCCCACCGTCCCGGCGTAGACCTCGACCACAGCGGCCCGGGCGTTCTCGCCGAGCCGGACCGAAGTGCGCGGAAAGGCAGCCGTTCCCGTCGCCACCGCCTCGTCCTGGTCGCACCAGTGCACGATGAGGATGGGCGCAGGAACCTCCACGCCGGCGGGAACGTCGACCAGCACGGCGTCGGGAAAGAACGCGTCATTGAGGCGAACGAGGGAGTCCCCTCCCTCCATGACGTGACCCACCATGTCCGGGGCGCCGGGCACGTCGTCCGTCCCGCCGAAATGGAATCGGGGGTTCTCCGGGGCGATGACGAACTCCCCCGGGTGCCCGTTGTGCACCAGGACCTGACCCGACAACGAGCCGAGCATGGCCGCCACCGAATCGCGGTAGGCCCGGCCGTCCTGGGTGGGGCCGGACGGCCCGGAGGCCGGGGCGAATGCCTCCAGCTCGAGGTCGTTGATGGGCGAGTACCGCCACACCTCCTCGCTCTCCGATGGGAGCTCCGACGATGCGAATGCCGCATAGCCGGACTCCCGGCGGGCGCGGAGCCACGGGGGCCCGGGCAGGGCGGCAGCATCCTCGGCGCGAAATGTGGACAGGTCAACCTCTCTCAGTCGGGGGTGCCAGGCACCGCGGGCGGCACGGCACCGCAACTGTGGACCGCACCAGACCGCGTCGGGACGGGCATCGAGCGGATGTACCGCTCACCCACTCTAATGGTCAACCCGAGCCACCTTTTCCGCCCGGTTAGCCTGCGAAGATGGGAGAGAGCACAACCTTCATCTCGCCGGTGCTCAGCATCGAGCGAAGCCATGCTGTGGCCACGGTGTGGCTGGACCGGCCCGAAGCCCGAAACGCCATGGGGCCGGACCTGTGGAACGACCTCCCCCGGGCCATGGATGTGGTGGGCCAGGACACCGGCGTCCGTGTCGTCGTGGTGGCGGCCCGGGGCCCCCACTTCTCCGTCGGACTGGATCTCAAGGTCATGGGCGGCCTGCTGGGCGGGGGTGGCGGCGGGGGCGGCGGCGGGGGCGGCGCGGATATGTCGGCGCCTCCCTCCATGGCGGCCCGGGCCCGGAGCGCCCGCAGCGAGGTCCTGCGCCTGCAGGCCTCAATATCGGCCGTGGCCCGGTGCCCCAAACCGGTCATCGCCGCCGTCCACGGCTATTGCATCGGCGGAGGCGTCGATCTCATCTCGGCCTGCGACATCCGCCTGGCCTCGGCCGACGCCGTCTTCTCGGTGCGCGAGGCCAAGGTGGCCATTGTGGCCGACCTCGGGAGCCTGCAACGGCTGCCCGCCATCATCGGCGCCGGCCACCTGGCCGAGCTGGCCTTCACCGGCAAGGACATCGACGCCGCCCGGGCCAAGGAGATCGGGCTGGTCAACGACGTGGCCGCCGACGCCGACGCCGTACACACGGCCGCGGCCGAACTGGCCGGTGAGATTGCCGCCAACTCCCCCGTCGCCGTCCAGGGCACCAAAGCCGTGCTGGCGGCCAACGACGGCCGAACCGTGGGCGAGGGACTGGAGTACGTCGCCACCTGGAATGCCGGCATGCTGGCCTCCGACGACCTGGTCGAGGCGATGACCGCGTTCATGGAACGCCGCGACCCGACGTTCACGGGACGCTGACCCTCAGCGCTTACGGCGCCACCACCGGCTGCCCGCCCGGGCGTTCTTGGCGTCCTTGGCCCGGACATCCTCGAGCACGTCAGGGGCCACGTCGTTGACGATGTCCTCGGCCGAGTCCAGGAGAGCGGACACATCCGACCCGCCGATACCGGGCTCTTCCTCGAGCGCCGGCTCCACCAGGCTGCCGTGGACCCACCCCACGTCGGCCAGGCGGCGGCGGTACGAGGGGCAGTTCTCCGGGCACCTCCACGGGGCCTCCGGCGCGAGGTCGAGCCGGCAGAAACGGGCCGCCTCGCCCGAGGCGTAGGTCCGGCTCTGAAAGTTGACGCACTCCTCCCGCATGGGCACGGCTCCATGGTGCCACGCCGCTCAGGGGCGTGCGTGTCGGTCAGCCGACCGAGCCCTCCATCTGGAGCTCAATGAGGCGGCTCCACTCCACGGCGTACTCCATGGGGAGCGTCCGGGTGACCGGCTCGATGAACCCGTTGACGATCATGCCCATGGCCTGGCTCTCCGAGAGGCCACGACTCATGAGGTAGAAGAGCTGGTCCTCGCCCACCTTCGAGACGGTGGCCTCGTGACCGATGCGGGCGTCGCGCTCGCCGACCTCCATGTAGGGCTTGGTCTCCGACGTGGAGTCGTCATCGAGCAGGAGGGCGTCGCAGCGGACGAACGACTTGGCGCCGACCGCCCCCTTGTCGACGTGCACCTTGCCCCGGTACGTGGTGAGACCACCGTCCTTGGAGATCGACTTGGAGACGATGGTCGAGCTGGTCTCGGGGGCGACGTGGAACATCTTCGCTCCGGCATCCTGGTGCTGGCCGGCTCCGGCGTAGGCCACCGACAGCACCTCGCCCGAGGCCTTCGGACCCATCAGGTAGACCGAGGGGTACTTCATGGTCAGGCGCGAGCCGATGTTGCCGTCGATCCACTCCACGTGGGCTTCGGCCTCGGCGCGGGCCCGCTTGGTGACCAGGTTGTAGACGTTGTTCGACCAATTCTGGATGGTGGTGTAGGTGATGCGCGCGCCCTGCAGCGCCACCAGCTCGACCACGGCCGAGTGCAGGGAGTCGGTGGTGTACACCGGCGCCGAGCACCCCTCGATGTAGTGCACCTGGGAGCCCTCGTCGGCGATGATCAGGGTCCGCTCGAACTGGCCCATGTTCTCGGCGTTGATGCGGAAGTAGGCCTGCAGCGGCATGTCCACCTTGACGCCCGGCGGCACGTAGATGAACGAACCACCCGACCACACGGCCGAGTTGAGGGCGGCGAACTTGTTGTCGCCCGGGGGGATGAGGGTGCCGAACCACTTGCGGACGATCTCGGGGTACTCGCGCACGGCGGTGTCCATGTCGCAGAAGAGCACGCCCTGCTGCTCGAGGTCTTCCCGGTTGCGGTGGAACACCACCTCGGATTCATATTGCGCAGTCACCCCCGACAGGTACTTGCGCTCCGCCTCGGGGATGCCCAGCTTCTCGTAGGTGTTCTTGATGGCGTCCGGGAGGTCCTCCCAGCTGTCCACCTGCCCGCCGGTGGGCTTGATGTAATAGAAGATGTCGTCGAAGTCGAGGTCCGGCATGCGCTGGGCGAACCAGGGCGCCATCGGCTTGCGCTCGAAGTGCTTCAGCGCCTTGAGGCGGAAGGCCCGCATCCATTCCGGCTCGTTCTTCATTTCGGACATCTCGCGCACGATGGACTCGTTCAGGCCCTTCTTGGGCTTGAAGACATAGTCCTCTGCATCGCTCCAGCCGAGCTGGTAGCGGCCAAGATCGAGTTCGGCTGTAGCCATCGGGCTCCTAATTCCTGGGGGCGGTATTTCCCCTATGTAGATAGTAACAACTACCCGGGCCAGGTGAAACGGTCTCATCGTAGCGGCCCGCGCCGGCCGTGACAGGCTCGGCCCGTGCAACCCCCACCGCGGGCTGAACAACGCCCCCACACGCTCATCTCCCACGGCCACTCGCGCTCGGACCCCTGGTTCTGGCTGAGGATGCGGGAGGATCCCGGCGTCCTGGCCTACCTCGAAGCGGAGAATGCCTATACCGAACAGGCCCTGTCGCCCCTGACCGGTCTGCGGACCACCCTCTTCGAGGAGATGAAGGCCCGCATTCTCGAAACGGACATGTCGGTGCCCGCACGGCGCGGGCCGTGGTGGTACTACGGGCGCACCGAGGAGGGGAAGAGCTACGGCATTCACTGCCGGCGCCCGGCCAGCGGGAACGTGGACGAGTTCCCGCCGGCCGGGGAACCGGGGATGGACGAGGTCATCCTGCTGGACGAGAACAGATTGGCCGAAGGCCACGACTACTTCGCCGTCGGCACGGCGGTGGTCAGCCCCGATCACGCCGTGTTGGCCTATGGGACCGATATCGAGGGGGCCGAGCACTACGAGCTTCGCTTCCGGTCGCTCGATGAGGATGAGGCGGCTTTCCCGGCGACCGAGGTCGTGCCCGACACCGGGTACGGGTTGGCCTGGTCGAGTGACTCCTCCGTCGTCTTCTACGTCCGGTTCGACGAGGCCCTGCGGCCCCATCAGCTGTGGCGTCATCGCCTCGGGACCGATCCCTCCGAGGACGCCCTGGTGCTCGAGGAGAGTGACCGACGCTTCTCGCTGGGTACCGGTCGCACCCGGGACGGCGCCTTCGTCATGGTGTCGCTGCACAGCACCAACACCACCGAGTGGCTGGCCATCCCGGCCGACGATCCCACGGCCGCGCCCAGTGTGGTCATTCCCCGGCGCGAGGGCATCGAGTACGCCGTCGACCACTTGACGGGGGCGGGCGGGAGGTGGTTCATCGTCGTGACCAACGACGAAGCCCAGGACTTCCGCGTCCTCGCCGCGCCCGCCCCCCATGCGGACGCGGCGGAGGGCTGGCGGGAGATCGTGCCACACCGCCCCGGCGTCAGGATCGAGGATGTCGACGCCTTTTCGGACCTCCTGGTGCTGAGCGAGCGCAGCGATGCCGAGACGGTCGTGCGCGTCGTCCCGCTCCACGCCGGGTCCGACCCCTGGGCCGAAGGGCTCCTCCATCGAAGCTGGGAGGTGCCCTCGACCGAGCGGCCATCGTCGGTATGGCTGGGCGCCAACCCCGAGCCCCGGATCACCTCGCTGCGGGTCGGCCGCACCTCGATGGTGTCGCCGACCAGTGTCCTGCAGATCGATCTGGCCTCGAGGGGCGAGAGAGTGCTCAAGCAAGAGCCCGTGCTCGGTGGGTTCGACTCGAGCGACTACACCACGTTCCTCACATGGGCCGAGGCCGAGGACGGGACGCAGGTGCCCGTCTCCGTGGTGCACCGCAAGGGCGTCACCCTCCCCGCCCCCTGCCTCCTCTACGGATACGGCGCGTACGAGGTCTCCATCGATCCCACCTTCTCGCACCATCGGCTCAACCTCCTCGATCGAGGCATCGTCTACGCGGTCGCGCACGTGCGCGGGGGCGGCGAGATGGGCCGGTCCTGGTACGAGGGGGGCCGGATGGAACACAAGGCCAACACGTTCAGCGACTTCATCGCCTGCGCCCGCCATCTGGTCGCGTCCGGCGTGGCCCGACCCGACGCCCTGGCCGGTCGCGGCGCCTCGGCCGGTGGTCTCCTCATCGGCGCCGTGGCCAATGCCGCGCCCGAGCTCTTCGCCGCGCTGGTGGCCCAGGTCCCCTTCGTGGACTGCGTCACCACCATGTTGGACGACGAGCTCCCCCTCACCGTGGGTGAATGGGAGGAGTGGGGCAATCCACTGGCCGACGAGCCGGCCTACCGGCGGATGCTCTCGTATTCGCCCTATGACAACGTCAGCGACCGCAACGGGGACGGGACCCCGAGGACCTACCCGGACCTCCTGGTCACGGCCGGTCTGAACGACCCCCGGGTCAGCTATTGGGAGCCGGCCAAATGGGTGGCCAAACTACGGACGTTGAGCCCCTCCACCAGGGTTTTCCTCCGCACCGAGCTGGGCGCCGGCCACGGCGGTCCGTCGGGACGCTACGACGCCTGGAAGGAGGAGGCGCTGGTGCACGCCTTCCTGCTCGACGCGCTCGGAATGGTGCCGCAATCGTCACCGGGCTAAGTGGCGACGGCCGGTGTGAAGTTCAACGTCAAGGGAGTCTGGTAGCCCCCCGGCAAGGCGACGGCCGCGCCGTTCACGGTCGCGGCGAACGACGACGGCGCGCCCACGTTCACGCTGATCGGCCCGGTCACCGGGAGGCTGTGGGTCTGGCCCGGCGTCAACGTCGCGCTGAAGAGGTTGGCCCCGGCCGTGTTCGACACGCTGATCCAGCACGAGTTCGAGGTGGCTGCGAGGACCAAGGTGAACGTGCTCTTTCCCACCGAGTAGGTGGCGGCATTGGCGGTGGAGCTCTGCGGAGCCGAGACGATCGGTGCAGGTGCCGTGGTCGTGGTGGTGGCGCGAGTGGGTCCGGTCCCTCCCTTCGTCCTGTGGTGGTTGCCGGACGCGGCCGGATGGCGCGGGGGCACCGTGTGCGACCCGGCCAGCAGGAGCACCACGACGAGGACGGTCACCGCCGCGACCGCTAACCCCGGCGCCAACAATCGGCGGGGCCGACGGTTCATCATGCTCACCGCCCGGTCAGGCGGCGCCCCTTCGGCCGGACTCACCGCGGCCGGACTCACCTCACCTGCACTCACCTCCGCTGAACTCAACTCGGGGACGCTCGACCCCGGCGCGCCCTCCTCAGCCGGGCTCGACTCGGACGCGCTCACCTCGGCGGAGCTCGACCCGGGGGAGCTCGACTCGGGCGCACTCACCTCCGCTGGACTCGACTCGGGCGCGCTCGGCTCGGGCGGGCTCGACTCGGGCGGCCTCACCGTGGGCGGTCGAACGAGAGCGTCAAAGGTGATGGTGCTGCTCGAGTCACCCACCGGCGGCGGGGCGACCGGTGGCACGGGGGGCCGGGGCGAGCCGATCAGGCGGACCGTCGTCGAATCGGTCAGGCGCACGGCACTCTCGGGGTAGAGGTGCTTGGGTTCGCCAACCGGTTGTTCCGAATTCTCCGACCCGGCCGGATGCTCGCTGATGACCTCGAGGGTGTGGATCTGGCGGTGATACCCCTCGACCGAATGCACGTCGTTGTGCGAGCGGCGCCGCAGCAGCACGACGCCCAGGAGGGACGCGGCCACCACCACGACGATCACTCCATCGACTAACACCACCTCCTATTCAACAGGACGCGGCGGCCGCGTGGGTCCTCGCCTACGGGGCCGGGACGGCAGGAACGGCAAATGGCTCGGACAGGCGGCGGGCCGGCAGGCGTCGTGCCAGCGCAGCTGCCTTGACATCCGCCAGGGACTCCTCCTTGACCCTCTCGACGTCGCCGGCTCGCTCGGCGAACTCGGGCATCACCTCGCGGGCGAAGAGCTCCATCGACGCGCAAATATCTTCATGGCGGTTGCGGCCGGCCTGGCTGACAAAGATGAGTTGATCGATGCCCGCACTCTCATAGCGTCGGATCAGATCACGGATCTGATCCGGTGTGCCGATGGCGCCGCGCAGAGCACCCAGGCCCTGCTCGAGCAGCTTGGCCCCTAGTACCTGCCCCTCCTGGGCGGCGGTGGCCCGGTCGAACCCGAACCGCGATCGGTTCTCCATGAATTCTTCCCACACGTTGGTCTGTCCCAGACGGTGGACACCGAAGGCGTAGTAATGGGCGAGCGAGTACCCGAAGAAATGGCCGCCATCGAGCCCTTGGGCAATCGCCTGCCCCTCGTTCCGGTGGCACATGAACGGCAGGACGCAGGCCACATTGGCGTTGACGGCGAAGCCCCCCGGCACACACTCCTCCGTGGCCAAGGTGGCGTAGTAGTCGTCCACCCACGACCTCGCCTCCTCGGGCTCGATGAACGCGAACGACAGGGCGCCGATGCCCTTGGTCGCCGCCAAGTGAATCGTTTCCCGGCGGGAGCAGGCCACCCACAGCGGGGGGTGCGGGCGTTGCCAGGGCTTGGGCACCAGGTTGCGCGGTGGGATGGAGAGCGAGGCGCCTTGGTGTCCGGCGAAGGGTTCTTCCACCATGAGGCGCGTCACGACATCGAGCGCTTCCGCCCACTGCGCCCGCTTGGTGGCACGCTCCACGCCGAACCCGCCCAGCTCCATCTCCGAACTGGCCTCGCCGGTGCCGAACTCCACCCGGCCATCGGAGATCAGGTCGAGGGTGCCGATGCGCTCCGCGATCCGAGCCGGGTGGTTGAAGCCGAAGGGCAGCTGCACGATCCCGTGGCCGATCCTGATGCGTGACGTCCTCTGGCTGGCCGCGGCGAGGAAGACCTCGGGCGCAGAGGAGTGCGAGTACTCCTCCAAGAAGTGGTGCTCGACTTCCCACAGGTAGTCGAAGCCCAGGTGGTCAGCCAGCTCTATCTGGTCCAGCGCGTCCTTGAGCAGCTTGTGCTCGGCGTCGGGACCCCAGGGGCGGGGAAGCTGGTGTTCGTAGAAGATGCCAAACCGCACGGGTACCCCTCCCGGTTCAGGTGCGCATCACCATGCGCGGCCGCAGGCCGTCGGCGATGTCATCGCGCCGGGGGTTGCTCTGGTCCCGGTTCGACAGAACGGGATCGGTCAGCCCCCATTCGGCCCCGACGACCGGATCATCCCAGGCCAGGCCCAATTCGTCCGAGGCGTTGTAGAAGCTGTCGACCAGGTACCAGAGCAACAGGTCGCTGAGCGCGGCGAAGCCGTGGGCCACGCCGGGCGGGATGAAGAGGCCCTGGTCGATGTCTCCGTCGAGGTCGACCATTTCGGTCGCCCCATCGGTGGGGGACCCCTGTCGAAGGTCATGGAGCACCACCCGGGCCCGCCCACGGAGCAGGTACCAGTAGTCGGCCTGGTGCAGGTGGTAGTGCAACCCGACCAGGGCCCCCGCCTGCTTCTCCGAACGATTGCCTTGCACCATCTCGCGACCGAGCGGGAACCAGCTGCGACGGTAGGTCTCGACGAAGCGCCCACGCGCGTCGCCGTGGACATCGGGACGCACCAGGAGCACGTCGTCAATGGTGGTGGAGGGGACCAGCTCCGGCATCGGGCGAACGGTAGCAGCACCGCACTCAGGCCACGAAGCGACCGAAACCCGATCGATAGAAGAGCAGCGGCGAACCGTCGCCCACCTCGAGGGCCACCACGTGGCCGGTGACCAGCTCGTGGTCCCCGCCCTCGTAAATGGCCCCCAGCCTGCATTCGATGGTGGCCAGCGAACCTTTGATGATGGGGGCCCCGGTCAGGCCCGGCGTCCACGCCACGCCATCGAACTTGTCCGCCCCCGAGACGGCGAAGTTCCGGCACAGGGCCTCTTGGTGTTCGGCCAGGATATTGACGCAGAACGCGCCGGCTTCGGCGATGCGGGGCCAGCTGGTCGAGCTCTTGGCCGGGGCCAGGATCACCATGGGAGGATCGAGCGAGAGGGCGGCGAACGACTGGCACGAGAAGCCCACCGGTTCGCCCTGCTCGTCGGCCGTGACGATGGTGACGCCGGTAGCGAAGTGACCCAACACTTCGCGGAAGCGGGCCTGGTCGAGGCCCGACACCTACGCCTTCCCGAGGTCGATGGACTGGGACTCGTGGGCGGCGGACACGTCCTCGAGCGACTTGGCCTCGGGGAGACGCCGGGCCGCCGAGAGAATGCGGTCCAGCTCGCGGTCGTTGTGCGACGGATCGTGATGCGAGAGGAGGAGGCGCTTCGCCTGGGCCTCGGCCGCGACGTGGACGGCGAACGCGGCGGTCGAATGCCCCCAGTCGGCCTTCGTGGCGAACTCGTCGTCGGTGTACTGCCCGTCGTGCACCAGGAGATCCGCGCCCTGGCAGAGCTCGAGGACCGCGTCGGAAATGGTCCGCCGATCCACCGGCGCCTGGTGGTCCGGGAGGTAGGCCAGGGTCCGACCGTCCGCCTCGATGCGATAGCCCAAGGTCGCCCCGCTATGGGGAATAGCGCGGGCCAGGACCTTGACCGAGCCGACGGAGAAATCCTCGTCCCGGGTATCGATGGTGCAGAGCTCACCCCGGAACTGCTCCATGTGGATCGGGAAGACCGGGGGCTGCACCGCCGCGTGGAGGGCGTCCTTCAGGCTGCCCTTGGGCTGCGCCGGGCCGTGCACGGTGAGGCGGGCACCCGGGTCGTGGAGTGGGGCGAAGAAGGGCAAACCGAGAATGTGGTCGAAGTGGAGGTGGGTCAAGAGGGCGTTGGCCTGGAGCGGTGTGCCCAAGGCGCGCACCTCCTTGAGGAGCACGTCGCCCAGGGCGCGCAGACCCGTGCCCAGGTCGACGATGAGAGGCGCGTCCCCCTCGGCGTTGACGACCAGGCACGAGGTGTTGCCCCCGTATCGCCGGTAGCGATCCCCCGAACACGGACAGGACCCCCGCACTCCGTAGAACGTCACGTTCATTTGTCGCGACGATACTCCCGGCGCAGGCGATACGTTCGGCGACATGAATCAGCGCACCGTGGCGGCCAATGGGCTCGAATTCGCGTATCTGGAGTCCGGACCACCCGACGGACCCCTGGCCTTGTGCCTGCACGGCTTCCCGGACTCGGCCCACACATGGCGCTTCCTGCTGCCCGAACTGGGTGACGCCGGGTTTCACGCCGTCGCTCCGTTCCAACGCGGGTACGCGCCCACGGAGATCCCGGCCGACGGCCTCTACCAAGTCGGGGCCCTGGCCCGCGACGCCAACGAACTGCACGACGTGCTCGGGGGTGGGGGCGATGCCGTCATCATCGGGCACGACTGGGGGGCACTGGCCACCTACGCCGCGGTGGCCCACACGCCGGAGCGCTGGCGGCGGGCGGTGACCGCCGCCGTGGCGCCGACGGCGGCGATCATGGCGTCCTTCTTCACCTTCGACCAGCTGCAACGCAGCTGGTACACCTTCTTCTTCCAATCCCCGCTGGCCGAGATCGCCGTGCCCATGGACGATTTCGCCTTCATCGATCGCCTCTGGGCCGACTGGTCGCCCGGTTACGACGCCACCTTCGACCTGGCCCTCGTCAAGGAATCGATCGGAGATCAGGCGCACGTCACGGCCGCCATCGGTTACTACCGGGCCCTCTACGACGCGACGGTGCACCATCCCGACCTGGCCGGCGAACAAGCGGCCGCCGCCTTGCCCATGCCCATCCCGACGCTCTACCTGCACGGGCGGGACGATGGGTGCTTCCTGCTCAGCTCCATTTCCGATCCGCTCGAGTACTTGGCCGAGGGATCCGACATGGTTGTGGTCGATGACGCCGGCCACTTCCTCAACGTCGAACAACCCGAGGTGGTGAATCGGCACATTCTGCACTTCCTCGGTCGCTAGACATTCGGGGGGCGCCGGATCCAGCGCCAGGAGGTGACCACATCGTCGTCCCGAAGACCGTTCAGGAACAGGCGGGCTCAGCGCAACCGCAGCACCTTCGGGCCATGCTGCGACCACCGAGCGAAGCCCTCGGCCACCAGGGAGGCGGCGATCCGGTTGGCCCGCTCGGGGTCGTCCGGCCAGCCACAGGCGGTCGCCAGCTCGGGCGCGGCCACGGGTCCCGCCCGGAGCGCGTGCACCAGACGCCCTCGACCCTGACGGTCCGAGCCGGCAAAGGCGGACTGGGGGCGGGTCGACGGGCTGGCCCGCCAGGGGTCGGGCTCGCGCAACCCGGACCGCCTCCATCGGCACTGGCGCCGCAGTGGACACCGGGCACAGGCGGGCCGCGCCGTGCAGACGGTGGCTCCGAGGTCGAACAGGGTCTGGTTGAAGTCCCATGACCGCCCGACCGGCACCAGGCGGTCGGCCATCGCCTGCGCGCCGGGCACGGTGAGGCCGGCGCCCTCCACGCTACGGGCCAGCACACGGACCGCGTTGGTGTCGACTGCGCCCACATCGGCCCCGAACGCGAACGAGCGCACGGCCCGTGCCGTGTACGGCCCGACGCCGGGGAGCGAGCGCAGCGCCCGCTCGTCGCAGGGAACGACCCCACCGTGCTCGGCCACCATCACCCGCGCCGCCCGGTGCAGGTTGAGCGCGCGGCGGTTGTAACCCAGACCCGACCAGATCCTCACCACGGCGGCCGGTCGGGCCCGTGCGCACGCCGCCGCAGTGGGAAAACGGTCCAGGAAGGGCTGGTAGTGGGCGACCACCCGATCGGCCTGCGTCTGCTGGAGCATCACCTCGCTGACCAGCACGGCCCACGGATCGCGCGTGTGACGCCACGGAAGGTCACGGCGGTGGAGGGCCCCCCAGTCCAGCACCCGATCCTGGAAGCGCCGGACCCGGGCGGCCGAAAGGGCCTCAGTCCCAGACGTCGTCGGCGTAGGGGCGGCGGCGAGGCGGCGCGTCGGCCCGCTTCCACACCATCAGCTTGCGCCGGAAGTAGCAGACCTCTTCGCCCCGTTGGTTGAAGGCCTTTGTCTCGACCGTGACGATGCCGCGGTCACCCTTCGATTTCGAAGGGGTGGCCTCGAGCACACGCGTTTCGGCATAGATGGTGTCCCCGTGGAAGGTCGGCGAACGGTGCGAGAGCGATTCGACTTCGAGGTTGGCGATACACGATCCACTGACGTCCGGCACGCTCATGCCGAGCGCCAGGGAGTAGACGAGGTTGCCCACCACCACGTTCTTCCCCTGCACCGTCTCGTGCTCGGCGAACCACGCGTTCGTGTGCAGCGGATGGTGGTTCATGGTGATCATGCAGAAGAGATGGTCGTCGGCCTCGGTCACCGTCTTACCCGGCCAATGCCGGAAGACATCGCCCGGGACGAAGTCCTCGAGATAGCGGCCAAAGGGGCGGTCGTAGGTGCTCATGTCGGCGGTGTCCTTCTGTTCTGACCGATCGGGGCGGCGTCTATTCCTCTGGGCGGGGACGAGTGGTGAATCCCAGAGAGGCGCCGGGGAGAGCGTCGCCGTCGATGGTCATCCTCCAGGCAAAGCGCGTCCCCGGGGCGAGCGGGATCGGCCCGAGGTTCACGGCCAGCGCCACGTCGATGGGCGATCCCTCCGGGATCCCCTGGGGCTGGCTCACCGTGAACTCACCTCGCACCTCGACCGGTTGGGTGCCCTCGGGCGTCTCCATCATCACGGGCCGGCCGTCGGCGTCTTCGAGGAAGAGCTCCCAGTGGTGCGACGCCTCGGCTTCGTGCCAATCGACGTCGATCTTCAACGCCACGGCGGAGGGCACCGGGTCGGGACCGGTCATGCTCCACCCACCCCCCAGTATGTAGAGCTTTCCGTCCGACACCTGGGCGGCGTCGCAGAGCAACATGGTTACCTTCACGTCGAGCAGGCTATAGGGTCCCGCTCGATCGACGACAGAGGCGGAGGAGGGGATCACCCCGCCGCGCCTTCGCCGTAGAGTTCGAGGTCATGGAGACCTCGCTCGAAGTGGGCCGGACCGGTGAGTGAGCTAAAGGGTCTTCGGGACGACGTGTACCGGCGGCCGCTCGCCACGGCGCTCGAACGGCTCGGCCTGGGGGCCGGCTGGTATTGCGTCGACGTGGGTGCCGGCGGCGGCGACGTCTCGGTGGCGCTGGCCGAAATGGTGGGCCGGGACGGTCGGGTCTATGCCGTCGACAGCGACCCCTTGGCGCACGACGAGGTGGCCCACGCGGCCGCGACCCACACCCAGGTCGTGGCCCTGACCCAAGCCGGGGAGGATCTCCTCCTCCCCGAGCAGGTCGATCTGGCCTTCTGCCGCTTCCTTCTCCTGCACGTCCACGTTCCTTCGGTGGTGTTGGGGCGCATGGCCGCGGTGGTCAAGCCGGGCGGGTGGGTGGTGGCCCAGGAACCGATCACCTCGGCCGGGCGCATCGGCGGTGCGCCCCTTTCCATGCCCGAGGCCCGTCACCCGGACATCGGCGCCTTGCTCCCCGCCCTGATGCGTGGGGCCGGGCTCGAGGTCATTGACGCCTGGGCCGAGGCCCCGGCCGGCGTGGGTCCGGGGCCGGTGGCGCGCTATCTCGAGACCTTGACCGGGGTTGATCCCGGTGAGGACTCCGTGGTCCTGCCCCCTTTGGTCACGGTGCTCGGGCGGCGTCGGCCGGGAGGAGATCCCCCGGCGGGCCAGTAGGGTCGCATCCCATGACGCCGACCGCCCCATCAGGTCACCCAGCCGCCGCGGCGGTCGACCTGGCGCAGGCACTCGTGGACACGGCCTGTGCCACCGTCCGCGCGCACGGGGGGGTCGACGCCAACCAGGTCGTGGCCTACGACGTGGCTCACGCCGCCGCCGCGGTCGAGGTGGCCCGCGCCGTGCTCGACTACGGATTGCTCGGTGAAGACGAAGAGCGGCTGGCCCAAGCCTTCGTGGCCGATGTGGTGGCCGACCTCGTGGGCCGCGTGGCCGGGCGCGAAGCGGCCTGGGGAGCGGCCGCGGACTGGAGCGCACCGGCGGCTGCATTCGTGGGCCGCCACCGAGACCCGGCCGCACTGGCCGCCTTGGCCCGGGTCGAAGGTTCCCGGCACCTGGGCGACGACTTCGAGCTGGTGCGCGAGACCTTCCACCGCTTCGCCGAGGACAAGGTGCGGCCGCAGGCCGAGCACATCCATCGGACCAACGGCGACATCCCCGAGGAGATCATCGAGGGGCTGGCCGAATTGGGCGGGTTCGGCCTCTCCGTTCCCGAGGAGTACGGCGGCTTCGCCAGCGGGGGGGAGAGCGACTACCTGGGCATGGTGGTGGCGACGGAAGAGCTGAGCTGGGGATCGCTCGGCGTCGGAGGCTCGCTGATCACCCGCCCCGAGATCCTCACCCGTGCGCTCGTCTACGGGGGGACCGAAGCACAGAAGAAGCAGTGGCTCCCCAAGCTGGCCTCGGCCGAGGTTCTGGCCGCCGTGGCCGTTACCGAGCCCGATTTCGGTTCGGACGTGGCCAGCATCGTCACCTCGGCTTCGCCGGTCCAGGGTGGGTGGTTGATCAATGGCGTGAAGACCTGGTGCACGTTCGCCGCCCGGGCCGACGTCTTGATGCTGCTGGCCCGCACCGACCCGGACCGCTCGGCCGGCCATCGTGGCCTCTCCATGTTCGTGGTGGAGAAGCCGCGCGGGGACGGGCACGGGTTTGTCTTCACCCAGAACGACGTCGACCGTCCCCCGGGCCTGGAACCGGGTCGGATGGAAGGACGACCCATCGACACGCTCGGCTACCGGGGCATGCACTCCTACGAGCTGGCCTTCGAGAACTGGTTCGTGCCCGACGCCAACCTGGTGGGGGGTGCCGAAGGATTGGGCAAGGGCTTCTACCTGCAGATGCAGGGATTCGAGAACGGGCGGCTCCAGACGGCCGCCCGCGCCCTCGGCGTCATGCAGGCGGCGTACGAGGCGGCGGTCGCCTACGCCGGCGACCGCAAGGTGTTCGGGGCGCCCATCGGCGACTATCAACTGACACAGGCCAAGCTGGGGCGAATGGCGGTGATCATGCAGGCCACCCGGCAGTCCTCGTACCACGTGGCGCGGCTGATGGCCCGCGGGGAAGGCGCTCTGGAGGCTTCCATGCTGAAGGCCTACGTCTGCCGGGCCGCCGAATGGGTGACCCGGGAAGCCATGCAGATCCACGGTGGCATGGGATACGCCGAAGAATTCGCGGTGAGTCGCTACTTCGTCGACGCCCGGGTCCTCTCAATTTTCGAGGGCGCTGACGAGACCCTGGCGCTCAAAGTCATCGCGCGCCGATTGATCGGCTGATTGATCGGCTGATTGATCGACTGAGGTCAACCGGGGCTGCGCGTGAGCCCGGCCCGCTCGCCCCGGCTGACGAACTTGATCGCTATCTTCCGGCTGGCCTCGTCGATCATCTCGTCACCGAACATGACGGCCCCCTTGCGATCCCCCTCGGTCGCTTGCCGATACGCGTCGAGGATGTCGAAGGCCCGGTCGAACTGCTCCTGCGTTGGGGAGTAGACCTCATTGAGCACGCCCGCCTGGTCGGGCGTGAGCGCCCATTTCCCGTCGTAACCCAGCATGCGGGTGCGCATCGAATACGCCCGAAGTGCATCGAGCTCGCGCACCTTCAAGAAGGGGCCGTCGATGACCTGGAGCCCATTGGCCCGTCCCGCCATGAGGATTCGGCTGAAGACGTAGTGGAAGTGATCACCGGGGTACTCGGGAATCTCGACACCCCCGGTCAGCACCGGCATCTCCACACTGGCGGCAAAGTCGGCCGGGCCGAAGATGATGGTCTCGAGACGGGGCGACGCGGCACAGATCTCGTCCACGTTGATCAGACCGCGGGCGGTCTCGATCTGCGCCTCGATCCCTATGTGCCCCACCGGCAGCCCTGAGGTCTTCTCCACCTGGGTCAGTAGGAGGTCGAGCGCGACGACATCGGACGCCGCCTGCACCTTGGGCAGCATCACCTCGTCGAGCCGCTCGCCGGCGTTGCCGACCACTTCGATCACGTCGCCGTAGGTCCACTCGGTGTCCCAGGCGTTGACCCGCACGCACAACACCCGGTCGTCCCAGGACAGGTTCTTGATGGCGTCGACCACCTTGGGTCGCGCCCCTTCCTTCTCGAGGGGGGCGACGGCGTCCTCGAGATCGAGGAACGTCATGTCGGCCGGGACCGTGGGCGCCTTGGCCAGGAACTTCTCGTTCGATCCGGGGGTGGACAGACAGGAGCGACGAGGGAGATCGCGGGAACGTTCGGACATGGGCCGATGGTAACAAACCGGTCCGGCCGCCTCTCGGGGTCGGGCTACCCCTCAGGCGGTCCTCATAAGCCCTGGTCGCTCACCTCAGGTCGTTCGGTCAGGTCGCTACGTCAGGTGTTCGTTGAAGAAGGTCAAGGTGCGGTCCCACAGCGCGGCGGCGGCCTCGGCCTTGTAGACCTCAGGCCGAGTGTCGTTGAAGAAGGCGTGATCGGTGTCGGGATAGATGACGATCTCGACCTCTTTGCCCAACCCGCGCAACTGCTCAGCGAGTGCTTCGGCTGCCGCCGGCGTGAAGAAGTCGTCATCGCCGGCATAGTGACCGAGGACGGCGGCAGAGAGGGCGGCATAATCGGGCTGGACGTCAGGCCACGGGATGAGGCCGTAACAGGGCACCACCGCGGCCACCGCGTCGGGTCGTTGGGTGGCCAGGACGAGGGCCAGCCCACCCCCCATACAAAAGCCGATGACCCCGACTTGTGCGCCACGGCCGCGCCGGAGCAGCTCGTCCACCGCCCCGCTCATGTCGCGGGCGGCCTTGCCCATCTTCAGCGCCATCATCGCCTTGCCCGCCTCATCGGGCTCGGTCAAGGGCACCGTCACCCCGTCATAGAGGTCTGGAGCCAGCGCCACGTAGCCGGCCGCGGCGAAGCGCTCACAGACGTCGCGGATATGGTCCACCAAGCCCCACCACTCCTGAATTACGATGACTCCAGGGCCATTTTCCCCTTCTGGCAGGGCCAGATAGCCAACTGCGGAGGTTCCGTTGCTCGGGAATTCGATCATTTCGCCCACGCCAACCGACCGTAGCCGGTGCTCCGCTTAGGAGACCAGGCACATGAGGTCCGAGATGGTGGTGTCGCCACGAAGAAATCCACAATTCTTCGGAAGGATGCCTGAACTGGAGGTTCCTACCATGAGTACGACCACAAACAGCCGTGTGCTACCGAGGGTGTTTGTAACCGGTCGGGCTGGCGGGTAACAATGTCCCCCATCGTGACTGACGTAGAGCGGCCCTTCAGCCACTCCGCGCCGCGGTCAGATCGGAGCGGTCGGCTGCTCCGGCGGGTTCTCTTTCCCGTTATGACCGTTGTCACAGTGTGCTCAAGCACTGTGGTCCTCCTGCCGCGCCCCGTCGTCGCTGACACGGTGGCCAGTGCCCAGGCCAAGGCGGCCGCCATCGAGGCCACGCTCTCCTCGGCCCAGAACCAGATGTCGGCCCTCAGCCAGCAGTACGACCAGGCCCGCCTGAAGCTGAATCAGGTCGACGCCAGCATCGCCACCACCAAGGCCGCCATCGCGAAGAACCGGCACAAAGTCGCCGGCGACAAGAGCACCCTCGAGAAGGCCGCCATCTCGAACTACGTCTCCGACGGCTCGGCGGCCACCGACAATCCCATCTTCTCGAACAACGAAAAGACCATCGGCGCGGCCACCGAGTACAACGACATCGCCTCAGGGGACATCAACCAGGCCGTGTCCAACCTCCACACGGCCGAGGGCAAGTTGGCAGCGCAGCAGGCCCAGCTGACCACCCAACAGGGTCAGGCCCAAGACGCGGTCTCCTCCGAGCAGGCCGCGGTGGCCCAGAACGCCCAAGTCGTGCAGGAGCAGTCCGCCGCCCTCTCCCAGGAGAACGGTGAGATCGCCACCCTGGTCCAGCAGCAGCAGCAGCAGGAAGCCGCCCAGGCCGCTGCGGCCGCCCAGGCCAAGATCGCCGCGGCGCAGCAGGCCCAGCAGGCCCAAGCCCAACAGCAGGCCGCCGCCACCACGACGACGGGTTCGAGCGGGGGTGGAGGCGGAGGCGCCACTTCGACAGCCGCTGCTGCGCCGAGCACGTCCGATACCTCCAGCACGTCCGATACCTCGAGCACCTCTGCAGCTCCGAGCACGCCCGCTAGCTCAGACCCGGCGCCAAGTGCCGCGGCCTCCCCCCCGCCTGTCTCCGCCGGCGGCTCGGGTGCCGTCGCCGCAGCCGAGAGCCAGATCGGCGTGCCCTATCAGTGGGGCGCGGAGTCGCCCGGGGTCGCCTTCGACTGCTCGGGTTTGACCGCATGGGCCTGGGGCCAAGCCGGTGTGAGCCTGCCCCACTACTCGGGTGCCCAGATGGGTGACTCGACTCCGGTGCCGGTCAGCGATCTGCAGCCCGGGGACCTCCTCTTCTACGGTCCCGGCGGCAGCGACCACGTGGCCATGTACGTCGGCGGCGGATCAATGATCGAAGCGCCCTACACCGGTGCTTCAGTGTGGATCACCGGCCTGCGCCTCGGTGACGGCTTCGTCGGCGCCGGCCGTCCCTAGTCACCACACCGACTCCGACACCGACGCCCACCTACCCTTCGTCACCACCCTTCGTCGGCCGACGAGGCCAGGCACATGAGCTGCAGTCGGCCGCAGTCAACGGCGAGAAATTTGAAATTTCTGCTTCGGTCGCCTGACCCGGTAGTTCCCACCTCGAGTATGACCCGACACAGCCGTGTCGCACCAGTGTTCGTTTGAATCAGGTGAGGGGGGCGGATAACAATGTCCCGATCGTGACTGACGTAGAGCGGCCTACCGGCCACTCCACGCCGCGGTCAGATCGGAGCGGTCGGCTGCTCCGGCGGGTACTGCTGCCCGCTATGACCGTTGTCACAGTGTGTTCGGGCACTGTGGTCGTCCTGTCGCGCCCCGTCGGCGCTGACACGGTAGCCAGCGCCCAGGCCAAAGCGGCCACCATCGAGGCCACACTCTCCTCGGCCCAGAACCAGATGTCGGCCCTCAGCCAACAATATGACCAGGCACGCGAGAAACTGAATCAGATCGACAACAACATCGCCACCACCAAGGCCGCCATCGCCAACGATCAGCAGCAGGTGTCGCACGACAAGACGACGCTCGAGAGCGCCGCCATCTCGAACTACGTCTCCGACGGCTCGGCGGCGGCCGACAATCCCATCTTCTCGAACAACGAAAAGACCATAAGTGCGGCCACCGAGTACAACCAGATCGCCACCGGAAACATCAACCAGGCGGTGTCCAACCTCCACACGGCCGAGAACAAGTTGTCGGCAGAGCAGGCCCAGCTAAATACCCAACAGGGTCAGGCCCAAGACGAGGTCTCGACCGAGCAGGCCGCCGTGGCCCAGAACGCGGAGGTGGTGCAGGAGCAGTCCGCCGCCCTCGCCCAGGAGAACGGTGAGATCGCCACCCTGGTGCAGCAACAGCAGCAACAGGCAGCCGCCCAGGCGGCGGCGGCGTCCCAGGCCAGGATCGCGTCGGCCCAGCAGGCCGCCACCGCCGCCGCGACCACCACCACCGCTGACACCAGCGCCAGCTCCAACGCCTCGACGGATTCGGGCGGAGGCGGCAACGCGAGCAGCCAGAACGCGAGCGCAGACTCCGGCTCGGCCCCGAGCGCGGCGGCCACTCCCCCACCTGTCGCCGCCGGAGGCGCCGGGGCCGTGGCCGCGGCGGAGAGCCAGATCGGCGTGCCCTACGTCTACGGCGGCGAGACGCCCGGGGTCGGCTTCGACTGCTCGGGCCTGACCGCATGGGCCTGGGGCCAGGCCGGGGTCAGCCTGCCCCACTTTTCGGGCGCCCAGATGAGCGACTCGACGCCGGTGCCCCTCAACGACCTCGAGCCCGGAGACCTCCTCTTCTACGGACCCGGGGGCAGCGACCACGTGGCCATGTACGTCGGCGGCGGATCGATGATCGAGGCGCCCTACACCGGTGCCTCGGTGTGGATCACCGGCCTGCGCACCGGCGACGGCTTCGTCGGCGCGGGCCGTCCCTGACCGCGCCGCGTCACGCTCCCCCTCGCCGCGCCGAGCCACCTGCCACTTCGTCGTAGCCTGGCACCCACCGTGCCATGAAACCGATCCCCACTGTCTTCCACATAGGTCCCCTGCAGGTCCATACCTACGGGATCGGCCTGGCCCTCACCTTCTGGTTCGCCTTCTGGTACTTCGAACGCCGCCTGGAGCGAAACGGCTACCGCACCGACTGGCTGGTGTCGTGGTTCCTCTGGGTGGTGCTGGCGGCCATCGTCGGGGCCCGCGCCTTCCAGGTGCTCTCACACCTGGGCTACTACACCAGCAATCCCGGGCAGATTCTGGCCATCTGGCACGGCGGCCTCTCATCATTCGGGGGGTTGATCTTCGCCGTGCCCACCGGGGTCCTGCTGGCCCGCCGTCGCTGCCCCGAACTACCGATCGGCCGGGCGTTGGACATCATCGCCCCGGTCCTCATGGCCGCCTGGGCCATGGGCCGGCTCCTCGGCCCCCAATTGATGGTGAGCGGCGGCGGGCACGCCACCCACCAGTGGTTCGGCATGTACTACGCCGGCCAGGCGGGTCGCCGGTTGCCCGTCCCCCTCTTTCAGGCCGCCGAGGACTTCAGCATCTACCTGGTGCTCATCCTCATCGAGCGACGGCTCAACCGTTGGCCCAACGGCTCGGCCCGCTCCGGTTATCCGGCCGGTACGGTCATCGGCACCGCCATGATCCTCTGGGGGATCGAGCGATCGCTCGACGAGCACCTGTGGTTGGGCGAAGACGGGCATCTCGGATCGCTCCTGGTCCAGATCGCCGGCATCGTGTTGGTGGCGGGAGGCGCGCTCGTCCTGGTGCGGACCCGGCGGCGCTGGACCGAATGGCTGCGAACGCACACCCCGGAGTGACACCGACGAAGGGGTCCCTCTGGCCGATTCGAGCGCCCGGTCCGGACGAACGTGATCGCCCGTATCGGGTCATGCGCCCGGTGCCGGTCCTCCCGCGCATGTCGGGGAATCGGTGGAATCGGTCGAATCAGTGGAATCAGTCGAGAACGGTCACGTCGGGTCGGTTGCGGCGCGGCCGCGTGATCTCGAAGAACCCGCTCTCCGCCGAGATCACCTCGAGCGCGTCCCAGAGCCGGACCGCGGCTTCGCCTGTCGGGGCCGGCGCCATGACCGGACCCTTGAACCCGTGCGGCGGGTCGGCCCGCACGACCAGTGTGGGCGTCTGGGTCTTGGGCCCGCCGAACTCGTAGGCCTCCTCCATCGCCTCGGTGATCGGCCCGTCCCACTTCTCGTCACCGGCCGCCTCGAGGAAACGTGCGTCGAGGCCACAGGCCGAGAGGCACGCCGTGAGGAGCGCGTCATCGCGCTCGGGACGGTCAACGAAGAACTGACGACCCCAGGCCGTGTACAGCGAGTCGACCGTCGATTCACCATGCTCGGCCCGCACGGCCTCGAGGATGCGAAGCATCCGATGGGAGAGGGCGTGGGCGTCCATCACGATCCGATGGAGTTTCTCCGGCACCGTGGGTGCGACGCCGTAGTCGTCGCGGATCTCGAGGCAGTACGAGCGCCAGATCACCTCGAGCCCACGCCGGGGTGCCACCTCCTTGATCCAACGCGACGTGATCCATGCCCAAGGACAACTGGGGTCCACGAAGAATTCGACACGCACCATTTCCTCAGGTTATCGAGGGAGCAAGGCCGCCGACCGCGGGAGCCGACCCACCAGGAGAGAGGCCGAGGCGGACCGGGAGAGAGGCCGAGGCGGACAAGGAAGGGGGGCGGAGGCGGACCGGGGGAGGGGCGGAAGGCGGTACCTCAGGCGTTCGGCTTCTCTCCCGAAGCGGCGGCCTGTCGCATCTGCTCCAGACGTTCGATCAGCCCCATCTTCTCCTGGCCGATGCTGCCGTCGAGGCGAGCGGCGATCTGCTCGGGGGTCCAGCGACCCTCGGCATACATGGCCCGGACCTCTGCCGGCTGGTTCCACACGGCGATCTTCGGACCAACGACGGTGTAGACCTGGCCCGTCACGTGCTTGGCCTGATCGCTGAGGAGGTACACCACCATGGGAGCGATGTCCTCGGCGTCACCCATCTCGGCCAGGTCCATGGGCACGTTGGCCGACATGCGAGTACGGGCCACGGGCGCGATGGCATTCGAGGTGATGCCGTAGCGGTGCAGCCCGGCCGCGGCCGAACGCACCAACGAGACGATGCCGCCCTTGGCGGCCGCATAGTTGGCCTGGGCCACGCTGCCGGCGAATGCGCCCGAGGTGAACCCGACGAGTGCCCCACCGCCTTCCTGCTTGCGCATGACGGCCGCGGCGGCACGGAACACCGTGAAGTGGCCCTTCAGGTGGGTGGAGATCACGGCGTCCCACTCGTCTTCGGACATGTTGAACAGCATCCGCTCGCGCAGGATCCCGGCCACGGCCACCACCCCGTCAATGCGGCCCCACGCCTCGACGGCGGTGGCAACGAGGCGCTCGCCGGACTCCATCTTCGAGATGTCGTCGGCCACGGCCACCGCCACGCCCCCGGCTGCGGTTATCTCGGCCACCACGGCGTCGGCCACGTCGGAGCTCGGGTCCTCACCGGCCATGGAGACCCCGAAGTCGGCCACGATGACCTTGGCCCCCTCGGCCGCCGCGGCGAGCGCCACGGCCCGGCCGATGCCTCCGCCGCCACCGGTGACCGCAATTGCCTTGCCCTCGAGGAACCCAGCCATGTGCATTCTCCTGGTCGTTTTCGCCCCGGGCGCCCGGCGCTGCCGTCTCGTCGGTGCTGTAACTTAGAACATGTTCTAGCTACGAGCCGACGGGCCCGGCCCGATCGGTGCCACACGGACCACGAAGGAGCGCATCGCCATGGCTGACCTCGGATTCTGGGCGCTGGCCCAGGATGATCCCGACTTCTTGGCCCTCGTGACGCCCGAGGGCGACGAGGTCACGTCGGGCCAATTGCTGGGTCACGCCAACCAGGTGGTGCACGCGCTGCGGGCCCAGGGCGTGACCGAAGGCGACGTGGTGGCCACGTTGCTGCCGAATTGCGCCGAGATGATCGAGGTGTACCTGGCCGCCCTGCAGGCGGGGTGGCGCCTGGTCCCCATCAACCACCACCTCGTCGCCCCCGAGATCGCCTACATCCTCAAGGACGCCGGGGCCAAGGTCTTCATCAGCCATGCGCGCTTCGCCGACGCCTCGGTGGCCTCGGCCGACGAAGCAGCCATCCCGGCCATCGGGCGCCTCTCGGTGGGCCACATCGACGGCTTCGCCTCCTATGCCGCCACCCGGGACTCCCATCCGAGCACCCTGCCCGGGGACCGCACCATCGGCGACGTCATGAACTACACGTCGGGGACGACTGGCAACCCCAAGGGCATCTACCGGAATCTCTTGGGGGTGAGCCCCGAGGACGCCGCGCTGGGTTTGGCCGGCCTGCTCTTCCTCTTCTCCATCCAGCCGGGCGACGACAACGTGCACATCATCGGGTCGCCGCTCTACCACACCGCCGTGCTGCGCTTCGGGAGTGCGTCGTTGCACATGGGACACACCGTGGTCCTCATGGACAAGTGGATCCCCGAGGAGATGTTGCAACTGATTGAGGAACGCCGGGTGACCACCTCGCACATGGTGCCGACCCAGTTCCACCGTCTGCTGGCCTTGCCCGAGGACGTGCGCGGCAAGTACGACATGTCGTCGCTGCGCCACATGATCCACGCCGCCGCGCCCTGCCCCATCGACGTCAAGCACAAGATGATCGACTGGTGGGGCGATGCTGTCGACGAGTACTACGCCGCCAGCGAGGGCGGGGGCACCCTGGTGACGGCCCAGGAGTGGTTGGCCAAGCCGGGGACGGTGGGCAAGGCCTGGCCCATCTCGGAGATCGCCATCTTCGACGATGACGAGAACCGGATTGACGAGCCGAACGTGATCGGCACCGTGTACATGTCCATGGGCACGGGCGGGTTCGAGTATCACGGCGACAAGGACAAGACCAAGAAGAACCGTATCGGCACTTTCTTCACCGTCGGCGACGTGGGTCTGATCGACGAGGACGGCTACCTCTTCCTGCGCGACCGCAAGATCGACATGATCATCTCGGGTGGGGCCAACATCTACCCGGCCGAGATCGAGAGTGTGCTGCTCTCGCACCCCAAGGTGGGCGACGCCGCCGTCTTCGGCATCCCGCACGACGACTGGGGCGAGGAGGTCAAGGCGGTGATCGAGCCGGCCGAGGGCGTGGTGGGCGACGAGGCCCTGGCCGACGACATCATGACCTTCTGCGCCGGCAAGCTGGCCAAATTCAAGACACCCAAGTCCATCGACTTCACCGACGAGATGCCCCGGGATCCCAACGGCAAGCTCTACAAGCGCAAGTTGCGTGATCCGTACTGGGAAGGCGTGCAACGAGCCGTGTGAGCGGCGATGAGATGGTGCGGGGTTGCGGTCGCCGTGACCGGTTGACGTGGCACCGGCCACCCACCACACTCGTCGGGTTGCCTTCTGATCACCTGCGTGCTCACGCCTCTGCCCCCGGTCCCCGTCGGGACGCGCTCCGGTTGTGACGGCGGCGCCCTCGCTCGAGGCACTCGGGGCCGATGCCCGCCTCCTGGTCGAAGTGGCGGACCTGCTGGAGGCGTCGCCTCCCGGAGCGACGGCCGGCCGGGTGTCCCGGGTGGATCGGGGCCGCTTCCAGCTGCTCACCGCCGAGGGCCCGGTGGCCGTGGCCACCACAGGGGTGGCGCCGGTCTGCGTCGGGGACTGGTGCATTGTGCGCGCCGTGTCCCAATCTGATGGCCAAGGTGATGTGGGCGAGCTGCTCAGCGTGGTGCCCCGGCGATCGGCACTGATCCGCCAGGCCTCGGGCTCGCGGACCGAGCCTCAGGCCCTGGCGGCCAACATCGATGTGGTGCTGGTCCTGGTGCCGCTGGACCGGGACATCTCGCCCCGGCAAATCGAACGCTTCTTGGCCCTGGCCTGGGACAGTGGGGCGCAGCCGATCCTGGTCCTGACCAAGCGGGACCTGGTCGACGACCGGACCGCCTCGACGGCGCTGGCCGCGGTGGAGGCCATCAGCAACGATCTGGCGGTGATCACCGCCTCGGTGGTGTCGGGCCTGGGTGTCGACCGCATCGCCGCCCTGGTCAGCCGCGGCACCACCGTGGCCCTGGTGGGTACCTCGGGGGCCGGCAAGTCCTCGCTGGTCAACGCCCTGATGGGCTCGGACGCGGTCAAGACGGGCGAGGTGCGCGAGGCCGACGCCAAGGGGCGCCACACCACCACCTGGCGCGAGCTGGTCGCGGTGCCCACCGGTGGCACCCTGATCGACACCCCTGGCCTGCGGGAGCTGGGCATGTGGGTCGACGAGGAGGGCATCGACGCCGTCTTCACCGACATCACCGACCTGGAGGGGCAGTGCCGGTTCAACGATTGTGCCCACGGGAACGAACCGGGCTGCGCCGTGTTGGCCGCTATCGCAGCCGGGGAGCTCCCGGCCGAACGGCTGGCCAGCTACCGCAAATTGCTGGGCGAGGCCGCCGAGGCGGCGGCCGAGAACGATCGCCGCTTGACGAACCAGGAGCGGAAGAACTCGCGACAACGCTCCGGGGGTGGCGGTCGGCGATGAAGGCGACCTGCCGTTCGTTGGCGCGCCGCGGCCGGCTCAGGCGCGAGTGTTCTCTTTGATGAGTCGGATGAACTCGGGGTCGACGACCGGGGACTCCGAGTCCCGGGCGTTGGTCGTCACGATGTCGAGCATGCGCCCGGGCCTGACCTCAATGAAGATGCCTGCGGCCTCGGCCGTGAGCTCGCCCTCGTGGTAGAGGCCGCCCCAGGAGAAGATCTTGCGTCGTTCCATGCCGGTGAAGCGGGCCACCACATCGAGGGGCGCCAGCAGCGGGGTGGGCCGGCGGTAGCGCACGGTCAGGGTCCCGGTCATCCCGGCCTTGTCGGCGATGATGTTGGCCGAACCCAGGAACTCGTCGAACAGGGCGGCGATCACCCCACCGTGGACACAGGTCGGCGGCCCCTCGTACTGGTAGTCGAAGGTCACCCGGCCGCGGATCTCCCGCTGCCCGTTCTCCCCCACCTCGGACCACACCTCCACCGGTGGAGCGATGGGGTTGGCGTAGCCGATCATGGGGCTGGTGGGGAAGAAATCGGCCGGATGGCCGGAGCGGTCGGGTTGGCGCCGCGGACGCTTGGAGGTCTCGGCCACCGCGGCGAGCGAATCGGCCACCGCGTTCAGGTCGTCGGCCGCCGCGGCCAGGGCCTCGTCGCTCAGCGGCTGCCCGACCATCATGGAACCGATGCGGCGGATGGCGGCGGCCGATCGGTTGATGGGCGTATCGCCGGTGGAGAACGGGGCGTCCGCTGCTGGCGCCGGATCGCTCACTCGCGCGTGAAGTTGGCCGGGCGTTTCTCGGCGAACGCCCGCTGGCCCTCGGTGGCGTCCTTGGAGGCGAAGATGGGCCAGCCCAGCTCGAGCTCGCGGGCCAGGCCGTCGACCTCGGACATGCCTTCGGTCTCGCGCACCGAGCGCAAGATGGCCTCGACAGCCAGCGGTCCGTTCTGCCCGATCACGCCGGCAATCTCGAGCGCCTTGTCCAGCGCGGTGCCGTCGGGGACCACGTGACCGATCAGGCCGATCCGCAGAGCCTCGGCGGCCGGGACCTCGCGAGCGGTCAGGAGAAGGTCCATGGCCACGGTGTAGGGGATCTGCCTCCGAAGCCGTACGGTGGACCCGCCGAGTGGAAACAGACCGCGCTTGGCCTCGAAGACGCCGAAGACGGCGCCGGCGCCAGCCACCCGGATGTGGGTGGCCTGGAGGATCTCGGTCCCGCCGGCCACGGCCCAGCCCTCGACCGCGGCGATGAGCGGCTTCGTCACGTCGTAGTGGCGCAGCAGCGCCTTCCAGTGCAGATCGGGGTCATGCTGCTGGCGGGCCTTGTACCGTTCGGGCTGATCGCCCCCCATGGCTTTCAGGTCCATGCCGGCGCAGAAGGTGCCGCCGGCCCCGGTGAGGATGGCGCAACGGATGTCGTCGTTGGTGTTGATCTCCTCCCAGGCGTCGGCCATGCCGACCAGCATGGGCAGGCTCAAGGCGTTCTTCGCCTCGGGCCGGTTCATGGTCACGATGGCGGTGGCGCCGTCGCGTTCGTACGCCAGATGCTCAGTCGATTCCACAGTTCCCTCCCTGTACGGCCGGTGTGGTGAAGATCAGAGTCGCTCGATAACGGTGCCGGTGGCCAATGCGCCGCCGCAGCACATGGAGACGAGCCCATAGGTGGCGTCGCGCCGCTCCAGCTCGTGCAGGATGGTGGTGATGAGCCGGCTGCCGGTGGCCCCGACGGGGTGGCCCAGCGCGATGGCCCCGCCGTTGACGTTGACCTTGTCCATGTCGGCGTCGTGCACCTTGGCCCAACTCATGACCACCGAAGCGAAGGCCTCGTTCACCTCGAACAGATCAATGTCGCTCATGGTCATGCCGGCCTTGTCCAGGACCTTGGTGGTGGCGGCGATGGGGCCATCGAGGTGCAGGTAGGGGTCGGAGCCGACCAGCACCTGCGCGACCACCCGGGCCCTCGGCTTGATGCCCTCGGCCTTGGCCCGGTCCTCGGACATCCACAGCACGGCGGCGGCGCCGTCGGAGATCTGCGAGGAGTTCCCGGCGTGGTGCATGCCCTCGGGCAGCACGGGCTTGAGCTTGGCCAGGCCCTCGGCCGTCGTCTCACGGGGACCCTGGTCCTTGCTGATGACCCGGCGTTCGCCGGTGTGCTCGCCCCGCGGCCCTTCCTCGCCGACGGTGGGGGCCTCGACCGAGACGATCTCGCGGGCGAAGCGGTCCTCAGCCACGGCCACGGCCGCCTTCTTCTGGGACTCGAAGCCGAGCCAGTCCACGTCCGCCCGGGTGATGCCGTATTTGGTGGCGATGCGTTCGGCCGCCGTGAACTGGTCCGGCATGTCGTAGGGCAGGTCAGCGGGAATGGACCGGCCGAACTTCTCCGCGTTGGCCGCGTTGGCCCCGAGCGGTACCCGGCTCATGGCTTCCACCCCGCAGGCCACGCCGACATCGATGGCGCCGGCGGCCACCAGGTTGTTCACGAAGTGGTTGGCCTGCTGCGACGATCCGCATTGGCAATCGATGGTGGTGGCGGCCACCTCGTAGGGCAGCCCGGCCAGCAACCAGGACGTGCGGGTGATGTTGAAGCCTTGCTCCCCGGCCTGGGTCACGCACCCGCCGACGGCCTGCTCCACGATGCTCGGGTCGATCCCCGAGCGCTTGATCACCTCGACCTGCGCGGCCCCGAGGATGTCGGCGGGGCGCAGGCCCGAGAGCCAGCCGTTGCGCTTGCCGATCGGCGTGCGGACAGCTTCGACGATTACTGGCTGGGCCATGGTGGACGTCCCTTCTGCTGCGAATCCCGGCCCGGGGCCGGTCGCCCCCGGTGGGCGAATGCGGTAAAATATAGAACCTGTTCTAATAATATCATTCGGGCTGTGGGTCGGGCTGTGTGGGGCTGGACGGGCCGGCTAGGCGTGCTTGAGGATCTCGCGGGCGATGACGACCTTCTGGACCTGATTGGTCCCCTCGTAGATCTGGGTGACCTTGGCGTCGCGCAGGAACCGTTCGACCGGGAAGTCCTTGGTGTAGCCGTAGCCGCCGAGGAGCTGGACGGCGTCGACGGTCACCGACATGGCGGTGTCCGACGCGAAGGCCTTGGCCATGGCGCCAAAGCGCGTCACCTCGCCCGTGGGGTCGTCGTCCACCATGGCGCAGGCCCGGTAGACGAGGGCCCGGGCCGCCTCGGTGCGTATGGCCATTTCGGCCAGCATGAAGCGCAACCCCTGCAGATCGGCGATGGGCGCCCCGAAGGCGTGGCGCTGCTTCATGTACGTGGCCGCATAGTCGATCGCCCCCTGGGCGATGCCCACGGCCTGGGCCCCGATGGTGGGCCGGCTCCGGTCCAAGGTGTGCATGGCGATGGTGAAGCCCTGACCCTCTTCGCCGATGCGGTGCGAAGCGGGTACCCGCACCTCGTCGAGGATGACCTCTCCGGTCGGGCTGCCGCGCAGGCCCAGCTTGTCCTCGTGCTTGGCCACGCTGATGCCCCAGTCCCGTTCGACCAGGAAGCACGAGATGCCCCGGCCGCCCGCGTCCGGGTCGGTCTTGGCGAAGACGATGTACACGTCGGAGATGCCGGCATTGGTGATCCAGTACTTGGACCCGGTCAGAACGTAGTCGTCACCGTCCCGTACGGCCCGGCTCTTCATGGCCGCGACGTCACTGCCGGCATCGGCTTCGGAGAGGCAGTAGCTGGCCTGGATGTCCCCGGCGGCCACCTTCGGGAGGTACTTGCGCTTGAGCTCCTCGGCGCCCCAGTTCATGACCGGGAGCATCCCCAGTTTGGAGATGAGCATGGTCAGGGAGGTGGAGGCACAGACCCGCGAGAGCTCCTCGGCCATGATGGCCTGAATGACCATGTCGGCCCCGGCCCCGCCATAGGCCTCGGGAATGCCGAGGGCGGGAAGCTCCAGCTCACGGCAGGCGGCGAACGATTTCCAGGGGAACTCCGCCGTACGGTCGACCTCGGCCGCATGGGGCGCGATCCGCTCCTCGCAGAAAGGGCGCAGGGTGTCGCGGAACTGGCGCTGGACGTCGGTCAGGGCGAAGTTCGGTGTCTCCACCGCTCCATTCTCGCAGAGGCCGCCCGAAACGCCCATTTGGGCGCACGCTACGTTTTCGCCAGGTGCCCGACCAGCAACTCCGTCAGCCGCTCGGGGGCAGCTTCGGGGATCCAGTGGGTCACATCGTCGAGCACCACGAACTCATAGGGGCCCTTGATGTACGCGGCCGTGCCCTCGGCGGCCACGCGTCCGAGCGACGCATCGCCGCTCGACCACACGTAGAGCGTGGGGGCGGTCACCCCCGGGAGTTCGGCGGTCTCATCGCCGTCCATGGCTCGGAACCAATGCAAAGCTGCAGTCAAGATGCCCGGCCGGGTGAGCGCGGTCACGTACTGGTCGGTCGCTTCGGTGCCCAGACCGCTCGAGTGCAGCAGGTCCCGTAAGCCCGAACCCGAACCGTCGTCGCCGAGCAACAGGTTCTCGGGCACCTGGCGTCGCCGGAACGAGTTCATGGCACCGGCCCGCTCGGCCTGCTCGGGGTCCCCGCCGAGCTGGGCCTGCCGGAGCGCCGCGGGATGGGGCGTCGAAAGCACGGCCAGGGAGCGGATCCGGGCGGGATGCCGGGCCGCCGCCAACCAGGACACCATGCCGCCCCAGTCGTGGCCGACCAGGTCGAACTTCTCCATGCCCAGGGCGTCGGCCAGCGCCACCACGTCGGCCACCAGATGATCGGTGGCGTAGTCGGCCACCGACAAGGGTCGCGCGCCTGGTGAATACCCCCGCTGATCAGGGGCGACGGCCCGGTAACCGGCCCGGCCCAGGTCCTCGAGCTGGGCCCGCCAGCACCACGAGGTCTGCGGAAATCCGTGCAGGAGCAGGACGGGACGGCCATCTGGTGGGCCGGCGGCCCGGATCGAAAAGGTGAGGCCGTTGGCCGCGACCTCCCGCTGCTCGATCACCGCGCCGCTCTTCTCGTCCTCCACGTGGCGCGGGGCGCCTAGGAAATGGGCTCGGCGACGGGGCTCGGCACGATCGGCTCACCCCGCTGGACCCTCGCATGGGCCTCGGCCGGTGTGAGTCGGAGGGTCTCCTCGTCCATGGCGTCGACGAGGGCGCGCTGGGCCACGTAGTCGTGGGCGACGGAGCCGAACGCCGCACGGCGTGCGTCGCGCAGCGCCTGCGGCGCCTCGATCAGGAAGCCCCACAGGGCCAGGGCGAGCTGCACGTCATAGATGCAGGGGGCCCGTCCCACCAGGGCAGCCCGGCGGGCCGCGATGAGAGCACAACCGACCATGACGTCGTCGACGGCCTCGCCGTCGCCCAATCGCAATTCGTCCTCGTAGCGTCGGGCCAGGCGCAGGGCAAAGCCGGCGTCGGGTCCGGGGGTGCCCACACTGGGGCCCCGGTGTGCCGTGGGCACGTGGAGCTCGGCGGGCCGGGTGGTCGTCCAGGCTCCCGGGACGTGAAGGTGGCGAGCGGGGCGAACCTGGTCAGCCTCACTGATGGGGACGAACGTCGGCTGGGTCATACGCGGGCAGACTACCGCAGCGACCCGCCCGCCCCCGGGGGCCCTCTCGGCGGGTCCGGCTCAGCGGCGGGGCCGGCTCAGCGACGCGTTCGGCTCCACGGCGGGGCCGACTCAGCTTCCGCCCGGCGGTCAGGTGCCGTGCAGGAGGCCGACGACGACCGAGTCGTAGAGCGCCTGCCAGCTGGCTTCGATGATGTTCTCCGAGACGCCGATGGTGGTCCAGGTGACCAAGCCGTCGGTGGTGTCGACCAGGACACGGGTCACCGCGCCGGTGCCCAGACCCGAGCTCAGCACCCGGACCCGGTAGTCGGTGAGGTGGATGGCGTCGAGCAGCGGGAACCTGGGGCCTATGGCCGCGCGTAGGGCGGCATCGAGCGCGTTCACCGGGCCGTTGCCTTCGGCGGTGGCCACGATGCGGTCGGTCCCGACATGCACCTTGACGGTCGCCTCGGTGGTGACCCCGAAGGCCGAGCTCGAGGAGGCGTCGGTGCGGTCGCCGTGGTCGGTGATGACACGGAACGACTCCACCGTGAAGTAGTCGGGCGCCCATCCGGTGGCCCGCCGCAAGAGAAGCTCGAGAGATCCGTCGGCCACCTCGAAGTGGTACCCCTCGTGCTCGAGTCGCTTGAGCTCGTCGAGGACGCGGCCGAGATCCTCCCCGTCCAGCTCCAGCCCGAGCTCAGCCGCCTTCATGGCCAGGGTGGACCGGCCGGCCATCTCCGAGACCACGACCCGGGTGCCATTGCCCACCACGTTGGGCTCGATGTGCTCGTACAGATCGGCGCTGCGGGCCACCGCGCTGGCGTGCAGCCCGCCCTTGTGGGCGAAGACCGAGTGGCCCACGTAGGGCTGCTGGGGACTCGGCGTGATGTTCACCAGCTCGGCGATGTGATGGGACACCGGGGTCAGCCGCTCCAGGCGGTCAGTGGGGATGGTGCGGACGTTGAGCTTCAACGAGAGGTTGGGGATGGCTGCGGCGAGGTCGGTGTTGCCGGCCCGTTCCCCGTACCCGTTGATGCAGCCCTGGACCTGGGTGGCCCCGGCCTGGACGGCGACCAGTGAGTTGGCCACGGCGCACCCGGCGTCGTTGTGGCAGTGGATGCCGATCTGCACACTGGTGTGGTCCCGCACGTCGGCGGTGGCCTGGCCGACCTCGTCGGGCAGGGATCCGCCATTGGTGTCGCAGAGGACCAGCGCCTCGGCACCGGCCTCCTCGGCCGCGGCCAGGACGGAGAGGGCGAAGGAGCGATTGCGGCGATAGCCGTCGAAGAAATGCTCCGCATCGAGGAACACCCGCAGGTCGTGCGCGACCAGATGCCGCACCGAATCGCGCACCATGGCCACCGCCTCGTCGAGCGACGTGCGCAGGGCCTCGGCCACGTGCCGGTCCCAGGTCTTGGCCACGATGCAGGCGACCGGTACGCCCGCGCCGACGAGGTTGGCCAGGACGGCGTCATCCTCGGGTCGCACCCCGGCCCGGCGGGTCGAGCCGAACGCCACCAGGGTGGCCGTCGTGAGGTCGAGCTCCTTGGCAGCCCGGGCGAAGAACGCCACGTCCTTGGGATTGGCTCCCGGCCAGCCGCCCTCGATGTAGGTGACGCCGAGGTGATCGAGCTGCTCGGCCACCCGGAGCTTGTCGTCGACCGAGAGGGAGAGCCCCTCCTGCTGGCTCCCGTCGCGCAAGATGGTGTCGAAGACATCGACCGACTCGGGCAGTTCGGGCACCTCGAAGTCGTGGGCGTGATGGATCCGACCGTCGGCGTGGGTGTGGCGCACCGGACTCTCGGCCCGGCTTCTCGCCGCGTCAGTCGACATGATCGAGCCAATCCTTGTAGCGGTCCACCTCGCCGCGCACGGCGGCGAAATAGGTCTGCTGGATCTCGACCGTGATCGGCCCCGGACGGCCCGAGCCGACCGGACGGTCATCGACCGAGCGGATGGGCACCACCTCGGCCGCCGTCCCCGAGAGGAAGGCCTCGTCGGCCAGGTACAGGTCGGTGCGGATGACCGACTCGTGGCGCACCTCGACTCCCATGTCGCGAGCGATGGTCTCCACGGAGTCCTGCGTGATGCCGTCCAGTGCGCCGACGTCCGACGTGGACGGCGTGATGATGGCGCCGTCGCGCACGATGAAGATGTTCTCGCCCGTGCACTCGCTCACGTTGCCGTTGGGGGCCAGCAGGATCGCTTCGTCGTACCCGCCCTTGATGGCCTCGACCTTGGCCAGTGAGGAGTTCGCGTACATGCCGGTTCCCTTGGCCGCTGTCGGCACGGCGTTGGGGTCGTGCCGGCGCCACGAGCTGACCTTGCACGACACGCCGTTGGCGACGCCCTCGTCACCGAGATAGGTCCCCCAGGGCCAGGCCGCGACGGACGCGTTGACCGGGCAGGGCAGCGGGTTCAGGCCCATCTCGCCGTACCCGAGGTAGATGAGCGGGCGCAGATAGCAGCCGTCGGTCAGGCCGTTGACCCGCACCACCTCGCGGGTGGCCTCCATGATCTCGTCGACGCTGTAGGGGATGTCGATCATGAAGATCTTGGCCGAGGCAAAGAGCCGGCGGATGTGGTCGCCCAGGCGGAACACGGACACCCCGTTCGAGGTCGGGTAGGCCCTGATCCCTTCGAACACGCCGGAGCCGTAGTGCATCGTGTGGGTGAGCACATGGACCGTGGCGTCGGCCCAGTCGACGAGCTCGCCGTCCATCCAGATCTTCTCGGTCGGGGTGATGGGCATGAATCAGAGCCTCTCTGCGATGGCGTCGCCCACGGCCGTCGTGGACAGGGATGGTGCGGATGGCACGGACATGGCGGTGATCTGCTCGGCCAGTGCCTTGGTGACCCGCGCCGCGGCGTCGTGCTCGCCCAGGTGCTCGAGCATGAGGGCGGCGGAATGAATGGCGGCCAGCGGGTTGGCGATGCCCCGACCGGCGATGTCGTGGGCGGCGCCGTGCACGGGCTCGAAGAGCGACGGCCCGGTGCGGGCCGGGTTCAGGTTGGCCGACGCCGCGAAGCCGATGCCCCCGCTGACCGCGCCGGCCAGGTCGGTGAGGATGTCCCCGAAGAGATTGTCGGTCACGATGACGTCGTAGCGGCTCGGTTGCTCCACCAGGTAGATGCAGGCGGCGTCGACGTGGTTGTAGTCCCAGGTGACATCGGGGTACTCGGTCGACACTTCGGTGACCGTGCGCTGCCAAAGGTCCCCGGCGAAGGTGAGCACGTTGGTCTTGTGCACGAGGGTCAGCTTGCGGTTGGGGCGCCGGCGGGCCAGGTCGAAGGCGAAGCGGACGCAGCGCTCGACCCCGAAACGGGTGTTGACCGACCCCTGGGTCGCCACTTCGGCCGCTGTCCCCTGGCGCAGGAACCCGCCTTCCCCGGCATAGGTGCCTTCGGTGTTCTCCCGGATGACCACGAAGTCGGCGCCTTCGGCGATCGAGCCGGGCACACCGGCGAAGGGCCGGAGGTTCACGAAGAGATCGAGCGAGAAGCGGAGACGGAGCAGGAGGCCGCGCTCGAGGGTGCCCGGAGGCACCGAGGTGTCGCCCACCGGCGGGCCGATGGCCCCGAGCAGTATGGCGTCGAACCCGCGGAGCTCTTCGAGAATCTCGTCGGGGAGCACGGTGCCGTCGCGGCGATAGCGGTCCGCTCCGAGGTCGAATTCGGTGGTGGCGCACTCGACCCCCGCCGCCGCCACCACCTTGAGTGCCTCGGCGCACACCTCGGGCCCGATGCCGTCCCCGCCGATGACGGCGATGTGCCCACCTGTCGGGCCGTTGGGGCCGTTGCTCACTGATCCTGCCTTCGTCGTTCCTGTCGGGTGCGTTCTCGGATGGGGTGGGGTTGGCTATGCCGGGAATTGAAAAACCGCCCACCCAGTGGACGGTTCGACGGCGCGCGGGGAGTTGGCGCGCCTAGTGAATAATGCCTACAACGTGCTCAGAGCGGTACATAGCCCACTCAGTCTCTCGCAGCGGGACGTCCTCGTCAACATCGGGGCGGCCGCCCCCGCTGGGGCCGATTAGCCTGGTAGCCGCCGTCGAGGTGCCCCGCACCCCCGGCCACACCCATCCGAAGGACACGTCGTGACCAACGCCTCACCCAACAGCTCCGAGACGACCAAGCTCACCCAGGGCACCTATGACCGACTGGTGGCCGAGCTCGAGGACCTGACCACGCGTGGCCGCGTGGAGATCGCCGGGCAGATCGAGGCGGCCCGGGCCCTGGGTGACCTCAGCGAGAACGGCGACTACCACGCCGCCAAGGACTTCCAGGGGAAGATGGAGTCGCGCATCCGGCAACTCCAGGCCCTGCTCAAGAAAGCCGAGCTGGTCGACGCGACCGACCTGGGCGACGGCAGCATCGGGACCGGCAGCACGGTGACGCTGCGGTACGAGGGTGACGACGAGGGCGATACGCAGCAGTTCTTCGTCGGCTCCATCGAAGAGCGGCAGGGCGACCTGCCCGTGCTCTCGCCGAGCGCACCGCTCGGACAGGTCCTGCTCGGGAAGAGCTCCGGCGAGACGGTCGAGTACAAGGCACCCGGCGGCATGCTCCGCGTCGAGATCGTCGCGGTCGACCACTGATGGCGCCGCGTACCTTGAGCGAGAAGATCTGGGACGCCCATGTGGTCAACGCCACCGAGGGTGAGCCCGACCTCCTCTTCATCGACCTGCACCTGATCCACGAGGTGACCTCGCCCCAGGCCTTCGACGGGCTGCGCCTGGCCGGACGCACGGTGCGGCGACCCGATCTGACCGTGGCCACCGCGGACCACAACGTGCCCACCATGGACATCGACGAGCCGGTGGCCGATCCCATCTCGGCCCGGCAGCTCGAGGTGCTGAACGAGAACACCGCGGCGTTCGGCATCACCTGCTACCCGATGGGCCATGCCAACCAGGGCATCGTCCACGTGATCGGCCCCGAGCAGGGTTGGACCCACCCCGGCATGACGATCGTCTGCGGGGACAGCCACACCTCGACCCATGGCGCGTTCGGGGCGTTGGCCTTCGGCATCGGGACGAGCGAGGTCGAGCACGTCCTGGCCACCCAGACGCTCCCGCAGTCCAAGCCGGCCACCATGGCCGTCACGGTCGAGGGCGAACTGGGCGCCGGCGTCACCGCCAAGGACGTGGCCCTGGCCATCATCGGCGCCATCGGCACCGGCGGCGGCATCGGCCACGTCATCGAGTACCGGGGATCGGCCATCCGCTCGTTGTCGATGGAAGGCCGGCTGACGCTGTGCAACATGAGCATCGAGGGAGGGGCGCGGGCCGGTCTGGTGGCTCCCGACCAGACCACCTTCGATTACGTGCAGGGGCGCGACCATGCCCCGACCGGTGACGAATGGGATGCCGCCGTGGCGCACTGGCGCACGCTGACGACCGACGAAGGAGCCACGTTCGACAAGGAGGTGGCGATCGACGCGGCCTCCATCTCCCCCCATGTGACGTGGGGCACCAACCCGGCCCAGGTGACGACGGTCGGTGGCCGCGTGCCCGATCCGCTCGCCATCAGTGACACGGGCGAGCGCGAGTCGGCGGTTCGGGCCTTGGCCTACATGGGTCTCGACGCCGGTACCCCCATGCGGGAGATCGGCGTGGACACCGTGTTTCTCGGATCGTGCACCAATTCGCGGATCGAGGACCTGCGGGCCGCGGCCGCCGTCCTCGACGGCCGGACGGTCCGCGCCGGGGTGCGCGCGCTGGTCGTCCCCGGTTCGCACCGGGTCAAGGCCCAAGCCGAGAGCGAGGGGCTCGACAAGGTCTTCGTGGCCTCCGGATTCGAATGGCGCGAGCCGGGCTGCTCCATGTGCCTGGCCATGAACCCCGACAAGCTGGCCGTGGGCGAGCGTTGCGCGTCCACCTCGAACCGGAACTTCGAAGGCCGCCAGGGACGGGGTGGCCGGACGCATCTCGTCTCCCCCGCCGTGGCCGCGGCCACCGCCGTGGCCGGGACCTTCGCCACTCCGGAGGACCTGGACTGATGGAACCCGTCATCGTGATCACCGGCCGGGCCGTGCCCCTCGACCGTACCGACGTCGACACCGACCAGATCATCCCCTCCGACTGGCTCAAGCGGGTCGAGCGCACCGGTTTCGGTGCCGGATTGTTCTCGGAGTGGCGCGACGACCGCGATTTCGTCCTCAACCACCAGGAATTCGTGGGGGCCACCGTGTTGGTGGCCGGTCACAACTTCGGGACCGGCTCGTCCCGGGAGCACGCCGTGTGGGCCCTCATGGACTACGGCTTCAAGGCCGTCGTCTCCTCGCGCTTTGCCGACATCTTCCGCAACAACTCCATCAAGCAGGGGCTCCTGCCGGTACAGGTGACGCCCCAATTCGACGCCGAGTTGATGGCCGCGGTCGAAGCCGACCCCACCCTCGAGATCACCATCGACGTGGCCCGGGGCACTATCGAGGCACCGGCGGCGGCACTTTCCTCCACCTTCCCCCTCGACGAGTTCACCCGGCAACGCCTCCTGAACGGCTGGGACGACATCGGGCTTTCACTGCGGCACGCCGACGCCATCGCCGCGCACGAGGAGCGGCGACCCAGCCATCTGCCGTCGGCGTAGGACACTCCCAAGCCCTGAGCCATGTGCATGAGCGGTGTTCACGCGCCTCAACCCGCCTCACCCCGGTGTCGGCGCGGTGTCATACAAACGGGTCCGCTCCGATGTCACTGCCCGGCGCGACGATGGCGCGCATGGGTACCAACAATCGTCAACGCCGACGGCAGAAGCAGGCCCGGCGCCAGGCCAGCCAGAGCAGGGGGAGCCGGGGCGGGCGCACGGTGCCGATCGCCGATGAAGGGCTCTCGGCCCTGATGCTCGACGCCACAGTGGAACGCGCCGTTCACGCCACGTGTGACGGGCGCGCGGGGGGTGAGGAGGAGCTGGCCGAGCTCATCGACCTGCTCGCCAGCGGCCTCGCGAGGGGGGTCGGCCGCCGGCCGGTGGCCGAGTGCCTGGACCGGTTTCTCGCCCTCCACGTCTCCGCCCTGTTGCGTCAGGGGTGGGATCCGGTTGACGTCTTCCAGGTGGTGCGTCGCACGGCCCGGGTCGATGCGCAGGCGGCCGTCATCGCCACACTGCGCTCGGTGGCTCCCCACGCCACACCGGAGCCCTGGCGCGACCTGTGGGCCTCGCAGCTCGACCGGCTCGACCGGCTCGACCCGCCCGACTGGCAGCTCGATCCGACCGCATCATCGTGGGCGGCCGGGGTGGGCACCGCCGTCAACCTGCTCCGCGTTCTGGCTCATCTCCCGGTCCTGCCCGACATCAGGGAGCTGGCAGGCCGCGGCCCCGAATCGGTCCGGGTCCCGAGTAGGGCAGGAAGCGTGCTGGACAAGGTGCGCGGCCTGCTGGCCAAGGCGGAGTCGACTGACTTCCCCGAAGAAGCCGATGCCCTCACCGCCAAGGCCCAGGAGTTGATCACCCGGCACAATCTCCAGGGGCTGCTCGACGACGGCCTTGGCGACAGCCGGGCGACCGTCGATGCCCGCCGGCTGTGGCTCGACGATCCCTATATCCAGGCCAAGGAGCTGTTGCTGGCCAGAGTCGCCGGGGCCAACCGGTGCAAAGCGATTGGGTCGGAGCTCGGGTTCTCCACCGTCATCGGCTTCTCCGATGACATCGACTCCACCGAGTTGCTGTTCACCTCGCTCCTGGTCCAGGCCACCCGGAGGATGGCGGCCGCGTCCGCGGGCGCTCCACCCGGGGCCCGAGCTCGAAGGGCTTCGTTTCGCCGGTCTTTTCTGGTGGCGTACGCCATCCGGATCGGGGCGCGCCTGGCCGACACCACCACCGCCTCCACCGAGGAGGCGAACGACGACGCCGGTGGAAGGCTGCTCCCGGTGCTGGCCCGCCGGCGGGACGAGGTGGACGGCGCGGTGGAGACTCTCTTCCCTGATCTCCATCACCGGCGATCGACCGCCAGCGATGCCGCCGGCTGGGCGGCCGGCACCGCCGCGGCCGACTTGGCCGACCTGGCCGCTCATCAACAGCTGGACCGCGGCATCGCGGTCTGACGGTTCCTCCACGGCTTCAAGGGCCGGGCCGCGGTTCCCGGGTCGGGCGGCCTCGGCGATCGGCGGGATCGGCGCTTACTGCGGGGCTTGGCGCACCTTGAATTGGGCACCCGCCGGGTCCGCCGCGGTGGCGAGGCGGCCATAGGGCGTGTCCATCACATCCGCGACGACCGAGCCGCCCAGGCCCTTGACCTTGGCCACGGTGGCCTCGGCATCGTCGGCGTGCCAGTAGATCGACCAGTGTGAGGTGGTGCCTTCGGGCAGGAACGCGCCAGCATCCATGATGCCGGCCAGCACGCCCTCGCCATCGGGATTGCGCATGGTGGTGTAGCGGAACTCGTCCGTGTCGCCCTCGACCTGGGTCTCCCAACGGAACACCGAGCCGTAGAAGGCGACGGCGGCGGCGTGGTCGGAGGTGAACAGCTCGAACCAGCTCGGGGCCCCGGGCTCTTCGAGCACGGTGAACCCCGGGAAGGTACCGGGCTGCCAGGCGCCGAGAGCGGCCCCCGTCGGGTCGAGGAGCACCGCCTGCGTGCCGAGGTCGGCCACCGGCATGGCGGGGGCGACGACCTGGCCGCCCCCGGTCGCCGCGGCTTCGAGTGTTTTGGCGATGTCGTCGGTGTTCAGGTAGATCTTCCAGCTGTTGTCGGCCGGCATGTCCTCGCCCATGTCGCCCATGCCACCCGCCACGGGGACGCCGTCGCGGGTGAACATGAAGTAGCCACCGAACTCGTCATTGGGCTCCTGGGCCTCCCAGCCGAAGAGCTCGCTGTAGAACTTCCGGCTGCCTTCGACGTCGGAGGTCCACAGATCGGCCCAGCACGGCGATCCGATGGGGGCACTGTCACGGGTGGGCATTGCTGCTCCTTTCGGTCCGGCACATCTGTCTTCGTCCGGTCTATCAGTCACGGGTTACGACGCAAGGGGGAAGTGGAATTCATCGGTCCGGCGGTGACATTCCCGCGGAATTTCAGTGACGCGGACGGTCAGTGACCTCGCGCTCGATTCACCGGACCTCCACCGGCACGAGATCGAAGGCGCCCACGTCGACCAGACCCCGGTCGGTCAGCCGCAGATCGGGGAGCACCGAGAGGCCCAGGAAGCTCATGTGCATGAAGGGGGCACCGATCGACGTGCCCAAGGTGCGCGCCGCGTCGACCAGGACGTGCAGGCCTTCGGCCACCACGGCGGCCGGCTGGTCGCTCATGAGGCCACCAATGGGCAGGGCCAGCTCGGCCAGCACCCGGCCCTCGTCGTCGACGGCGACCTGCCCACCACCTATCTCGGCCAGGCGGGCGACGGCCGCGGCCATGGCCCGGGGCCCGTCAGCCGTGTTGGCGCCGACGGTCATGCAATTGTGCGCGTCATGGCCGACGGTGGAAGCCAGGGCACCCCGGGTGAGCCCGAACCCGTGCACCCAGCCGAGCCCGATCCGGCCGGTCTCGCGATGTCGCTCGACCACGGCCAGGCGGGCGACGTCGGCCGAGGGTTCCGATGGGTCGGTGACGAGGGAGCTGGTGGAAAGGGAACCGTCGGAGATGCCGATGGTGCGGGCGCGGGTGCCCGGCCTGTGTCCGATGTCGAAGGAGGCGGCCGGTGGTGGAGCGGCCAGGTGGACGGAGCGCCGCATGAACGCCGGCGCCGGGGTTCCGGGCACTGCGCCGGGCCGTAGCGCTCCGTCCTGTACCACCAGACGCCCCCGCTGGAAGACCCGCGAGGGGTGGAAACCGCTCAGTGTGTCAAAACACAAGATGTCGGCCTGGTAGCCCGGACCGAGCGCACCGAGCTCGGCGAAGCCGTGGTATTCCGCCGGATTGAGGGTGGCCAGGACCAGCGCGTCGATCTCGCTGACCCCGGCCTCGGTGGCCAGACGCAGACAGTCGTTCATGTGGCCCACCTCGAGAATGGTGTCGGGCTCCCGATCGTCGCTGCAGAGCGCGACGTGGTCGGTCCCATGGGCCAGCACGGTCGGGATGAGCGCACGAAGGTTCTGGCTGGCCGAGCCCTGGCGGATGAAGATCCACATCCCCTTGCGGCGCTTCTCCTCGGCCTCGGCCAGCTCGGTGCACTCGTGGTCCGACTCCACCCCCGCGGCCAGGTAGGCGTCGAGGGCTCGCCCCACGATCCCCGGCGCGTGCCCGTCGACCCGGCGGCGCCCCGCGGCGGCGATCCGGGCCAGCATCTCGGGGTCGCCGGCGATGACTCCGGGGTAGTTCATGACCTCGGCCACCCCGATGGCGGCGAAGTCCTCCATGAGGGCGGCCACGTCGGGGGCGAACAACTCGGCCCCCGGGCTCTCGAAGGGGGAGGCGGGCACACAGCTACTGGCGGATACGCCGAAGGTGAACGGCAGTTGCCGGGCCGCCGCCATGAGGGCGACCACACCTGGGACGCCGAACACGTTGGCCACCTCGTGGGGATCTGCCGCCACGGCGGTCGTCCCGTGCGGCAGGACGGTGCGCACGAACTCGTCGACCCAGAGCTTGGTCGACTCCAGGTGCATGTGGGCGTCCACCAGGCCCGGTGTCACGGCCGCACCATGGAGCTCGACCACTTCGGCGGCCTCCCGCGGGCCCCAGCCGGCCACCACGCCCTCGGCGACGGCCAGGTCGGTGCTCACCCACTCCCGGGTGGAGGGCGACAGGACCTTTCCCCCGCGCAGCAGCAGATCGGCCGGCTCGTCACCACGGGCGACGGCCAGGACACGGGGAGAAGACGGAGGGCGAGCCATGGCGCATGGTGACCTCACCAGAGCCGAGCGTCAAGCTCCACTTCGGACCGGTCGCGGCCGGACCGGCCCGATCTTCACCTTTCGCGGGCATGGCAGGATCAAGCCCATGCTGACGCTGCGTCCCATGACCGAAGACGACGTCGCCGGGGCGGTCGCCGCCTTTGACAGCGGATTTCTGGCCATGCGCGCCCGCTACGGGCTGCCGGTGACGGCCAACTCGATACAGAACGAGCGGCGGCGCCAGAACCGGACCCGCCACTTCCTGGCCACCGATCCGGGGGGGTCGTGGGTGGCTGACGACGAGGGGACGATTGTGGGCATGTCCCAGTCCACGGTGCGGGAGGGCTACTGGCTGCTCTCCCAGTTGGGCACCACGCCCGGCCGTCAGGGCCGGGGCCTCGGACGCGAGCTCCTGCGGCTGGCCCTTTCGCACGGCGAGCCCGACAGTCCGGGCACCATCCAGTGCTCACGCGACCCCAAGGCCATGGCGCTCTACTCCAGTTTCGGCTTCTCGCTGCATCCGGTGGTGGCCGCCTGGGGGCACCTGCGTCCGGGCGCCGTGCCGCGACCTCCGGACATCACCCGCTACGAGCCGGGCGACGTCACCGACGTGCAGCTCGACATCGTCACGGCCATCGATCGCCAGGTCCGTGGCTCGGCCCGCACCATCGACATCGAGATGATGCTCTCCGAAGAGGGCAGCCGGCTCCTGCTGCACGGGGACCAGGCCTATGCCGTGGCCAAGGACGAGCGCATCGTGACGTTGGGAGCCTCCTCCGAGGCGTCAGCCGCCCTCGTCCTGCGGGCCATGTTGGCCGAATCGCCGGAGGGCGAGACGATCGAGATCAACTGGCTCACGGCGGCCCAGCAATGGGCCATCCGTGTGCTGGTCCACGCCGGGATCGAGCTTCAGCCGTATGGACCGGTCATGGTACGCGGCATGCCGGGCCCGCCCGCGCCGTACCTGCCCAGCGGCGGTTACGGCTGAGGGTCCTTCAGTGCCAGCGGTACGTGGCCCATCCGGTCTGGCGACGAGCGCCCAGCTCCTCGTAGAAGGTGATGGCGTCGGTGTTCCATTCCAACACCTCCCACTCGACCCGACCGTCGCTGCGCTCCCGCAGTTCGGCCAGGAGCGCGGAGGCATGGCCCTGGCGCCGGTAGCCCGGACGCACGTAGAGATCCTCCAGCCAGATCCCGGTGCGCCCGAGGAATGTGGAGAACGTGGGGAACCACAGCGCGTGGCCGGCCACGCACCCGTCGTCGGCGATGGCCACGGTGTCACGCGCGGCGGTTTCGGGTCCGAACAGAGCCCGTCGGAGATCCTCTTCGCGACAGACGACCTGGTCCGACATCTGCTCGAGGGCGGCCAGCTCGCCGATCATGGCCAACAGATCGGGCAGGTCCTCTTCGACCGCCGGGCGGATCACCCAGAGCGGGCCCGATTGGCCGCGGACACCACGGCGCTGAGGGAGGCGTCGAGGATGGAGGAGTCTCGCCCCACCCCCCACCAGGTCGTCCCGTCAGGCCCGGCACACTCGACGTAGGCCACCGCCGACGCGCTCGAGCCCTCGGTCAAGGCGTGCTCCGAGTAGTCCTTGACCTCGAGCACCACCCCCAGGTCGCTGTGCAGCGCGGTGACCAAGGCGTCGATCGGCCCGTTTCCCTCGCCGGTGACGGTGCGGTGCTGGCCATCGACCAGCAACTGCGCCGTGACCGTGGTCTGGCCACGCCCGGTGGCCACCTCGCTACCGATCAGCCGCACGCCGGCGTCCTCGGAGAGATAGGTCTCCGAGAAGACGTCCCACATCTCACCGGATCCGATCACTGTGCCGCTGGCTTCGGTGATGGCCTGCACCGTCTTGGAGAACTCCACCTGGAGGCGGCGGGGCAGATCCAGGCCGTGCTCGGTGTCCATCAGGTAGGCCACCCCACCCTTGCCCGACTGGCTGTTCACCTGGATGATGGCCTCGTAGGTGCGGCCGGTGTGCTTGGGGTCGATGGGGAGATACGGCACCTCCCACTGCGCGTAGTCGTCGCCGATGGCCGCCATGCCCTTCTTGATGGCGTCCTGGTGTGAACCCGAGAACGCTGTGTACACCAGGTCGCCGGCATAGGGGTGCCGGGCGTGCACGGGTAGGCGCGTGGCATGTTCCGCCACGCGGCGCACCTTCTCGATGTCGCTGAAGTCGAGCTCGGGATCAACGCCCTGGGAGAAGAGGTTCATGGCCAGGGTCACGATGTCGACGTTGCCCGTTCGCTCACCGTTGCCGAACAACGTGCCCTCGACACGATCAGCGCCGGCCAGGACGGCCAACTCGGCCGCCGCCACCGCGGTACCGCGATCGTTGTGCGGGTGCAGGCTCAGCACAATGGCGTCACGGTTCTTGATGGTGCGGCCGAACCACTCGATGACGTCGGCGTAGACGTTCGGGGTGTACATCTCGACGGTGGCCGGGAGATTGAGGATCATCGGACGATCCGCCGTTGGTTCGATCACCTCCATGACCGCCTCGCAGATCTCGACGGCGAAGTCGGGCTCGGTGCCCGTGAAGCTCTCCGGCGAGTACTCGTAGCGGATGGTGGTGTCGGGTACCGATTGCTCGAACTTCTTGCACAATCCGGCCGCGTTCACCGCGATGTCGATGATGCCGGACCGGTCGAGCCCGAAGACGACCCGTCGCTGGAGCTCCGAAACCGAGTTGTAGAAATGGACCACCGCCCGGGGTGCGCCAACGAGGGACTCGAAGGTGCGCTCGATCAGTTCCTCCCGGCACTGCACCAGGACCTGGATCTCGACGTCGTCGGGGATCATGCCCTCGTCGATGATGAGACGTTGGAAGTCGTAGTCGGTCTGGGAGGCCGAGGGGAATCCCACCTCGATCTCCTTGAAGCCCACTTCGAGCAGGGTCCCGAAGAGGGCCAGCTTGCGCTGCGAATCCATCGGATCGATGAGGGCCTGGTTGCCGTCGCGGAGGTCCACGCTGGCCCATCGCGGCGCATGGGAGAACGTGCGGTCGGGCCACGTCCGGTCCTTCAGTACCAGTGGCACGTGCGAGCGGTATTTGTCGAAGGGCATGGAGGACGGGTCACAGGGCAGGGCCAGGCGACCCCGCGCCATGTCGTCACCATTCCCTCTCTGTTCCGTGGCCATCTCTCATCCCTTCGTCGTGTGCAACCATCACCGCAACCGGTGCCGGCCCAACAAAAAACCCCCTGGCCGAAGTGGCGCAGGAGGTTGCGAGCGAACGCTATGTGGCGTTCGCCGTCAGGTAAGCAGCAGGTTGGTCGTGGTGGTGCACGTCATGGTCCCACGATTGTCCCATCACGGGCCGGCCAACGTCAAGGGCGGCGCGCTCAGGGGATCGGCGCACCAAACCTGATCAGGTTGCCGTCGGGATCGGTGTGGGCCGCCTCCCACACCCCGTAGCCGGGATCGAAGAGGTCGCTCGTCTGCCCCACGCCCGACGACGCCCACTCGCGGTGCACCGCTTCGGCGTCATCGACCGCAAAGTAGACGGCGCCGGCGCCGGCGCCAGCGCCGCCCGGCGGGCTCGGGCTCCGGCGCCCGGGCGAAGTGGAGGTTGAAGCCGTCTCGGGACGCGGTGCCATACCCCTCGTCGTGCACGCTGAAGGTGAAACCGAGTTGTCGATAGTGCGCCGAGGTCCGCGTCAGGTCCGCGCAGGGCAGGATGGGCGAGAGGCTGAGGAGGTGGGACATGGGGTGGCACGTTAGATCCGGAAGGGAAGTAGCGTGCACCCGTGCGCCGCTTCCTGACCATCTTGATCCGGGCCGCGCTGGTGGCCGCCGCGTTCGCCGTGGTGCGCCAGGTGCTCCTGGACCGAACGGCCCGGCAAGCCCTCTGCGGTGAGCCGGTCATCGGGAGCCTCGATACGTGGCCCGAGGTCCCCCGCCGACCCACAGACTGACGCGGCCCTACAGGGTCACGCCGACCTACAGGGTGACGCGGTGGAGGTCGAGGATGCCCTCGTCCCCGCGAAGCTGATCGACCACGGCGTCCGGCGCCAGGGAGGTGGTGGAGATCACCATCATGGCCGTGGCCGCGGTGGGGCTCGGCCCCACCGCCATGGACGAGATGGAGATGCCGGCGGTTCCGAGGACCGTTCCCACCATGCCGATCATGCCGGGACGGTCGTCGTTGCGCACGACCAACATATGGCGCGCCGGTGCCACCTCGAGGACATGGTCGTCGACCATCACGACCCGTGGCTCGGTCCGCAACCCGGCCGTGCTCAGGGTGCCCGAGATCGAGTGAGACCCCGACCGCAAGGTGATCAGGGACTTGTAGTCGTGCGAAGTGGCGGTCGACGACTCGCGCACCTCGAGTCCCCGCTGCGCGGCCAGCTGGGGGGCGTTGACGTACGACACCGGTTCTTCGGTCGAACCGGCGAAAATGCCCTTGAGCGCCGAGAGGGTCAGGATCCCGGTGCTCACCGACGCCAGTTCGCCCTGGCACTCGATCTCCAGGCCGTCGGGCAGGCCGTCGTGCAGGCAGGCGAAGAAGCGACCCAGCTGCTCGGCCAGGGGCATGAAGGGACGAACGACATCGGAGACGTCGCTGGCCGCCACGTTGACGGCATAGGGCACGAAGTCGCCGGCCAGGGACAGCAGGACCTGCTCGGCGATGGTCACCCCGGCCTTGTCCTGGGCCTCCTCGGTCGAGGCCCCGAGGTGGGGCGAGACGACGACCTGGGGAAGCTCGAAGAGCGGCGACTCCGTGCACGGCTCCTGGGCGAACACGTCGAGCCCGGCCCCGGCCACGATGCCATTGGCGATGGCCTCGGCCAGCGCGTCCTCATCGACGATGCCGCCCCGGGCCGTGTTGATGATCCGGATCCCGGGCTTGGCCTTGGCCAGGAGATCGCGGCCGAAGAGGCCGATGGTCTCAGGCGTCTTGGGGGTGTGGATGGACACGAAGTCCGCCTCGGCCACCAGCTCTTCGATGCTGACCAGGCGGACGCCCATCGCCTTGGCCCGTTCGGGCGAGACGAAGGGATCGAACCCGATGAGCTCCATCCCGAAGGCCAGGGCCCGTTGCGCCACCAGCGAGCCGGCCCGGCCGAGGCCGACCACACCGAGCACCTTGCCATGGAGCTCGACGCCTCCCCACTTGGAGCGCTCCCAGCGCCCGGCCACCAGGGCCGAGTGCGCCTGCGGGATGTTGCGGGCCTGGGCCAGCAGCAGGGCCATGGCCTGCTCGGCCACCGACAGGATGTTCGACGTCGGGGCGTTGACCACCATGACGCCGCGCTCGGTGGCCGCGGCGACGTCCACGTTGTCGAGCCCGACCCCGGCCCGGCCCACCACCTGGAGCAGGGAACCCGCCTCGAGCACCTCGGCCGTGACCTGGGTCGAGGATCGGATGATGAGGGCGTGGGCCCCGGCGACGGCGCCGAGGAGCTCGGTGGGGCTCAGATCCTCCTGCACATCGACCTCGTGCCCGGCCCGGGCCAGAAGGTCGAGGCCGCTCGGCGCGATCTTCTCGGTAACTAGTACTCGTGCCACCTACGTGGTCTCCTCGCTCCCCCGCTCAACAGGCTCGGCTGGTGTGTCTTGTGCTTCGGCAACTCAGTCTTGTGCTTCGGCAAAGAGGTCGGCCAACCGGGACACCCCTTCGGCCAGGTCATCGTCGCCGAGGGCATAGGACATCCGGAAGAATCCGGGAGCTCCGAAGGCCTCGCCGGGCACCACCGCCACCTTGGCCTCGTTGATGCAGACCTCGGCCAGCTCAGCACTGGTCGACGGTCGCTGCCCGCGTAGTGAGCGTCCCAGAAGGCCCTTGACCGATGGGAAGGCGTAGAAGGCCCCCTCGGGCTCGACGCACACGATCCCGTCGATCTGGTTCAGCATGGTGCACATGGTCCGGCGCCTGCGGTCGAAGGCGACCCGCATGGCGGCCACATCGTCGAGTCCACCCGACACGGCGGCCAGCGCGGCCCGCTGGGGCACGTTGGAGACGTTGGACGTCTCGTGACTCTGGATGTTGGTGGCGGCGGTGATGGCGTCCTCGGGCCCCATCAACCACCCGACGCGCCACCCCGTCATCGCATAGGTCTTGGCCACCCCGTTGGCCACCAGGCACCGGTCGGCCAGATCGGGCACCAGCACCGGCATGGAGTGGTGCTCGGCGCCCCCGTAGACCAGGTGCTCGTAGATCTCGTCGGTCAGGACCCAGATGCCCTTCTGCAGCGCCCAGCGTCCGATCGCCTCGATCTCCTGGCGCGGGTAGACGGCGCCGGTGGGGTTCGAGGGTGAGACGAAGAGAAGGGCCTTGGTCCGGGACGTGCGCGCCGCTTCGAGCTCCTCGACGGTCGAGCGGAACCCGCTCTGCTCGTCGGAGGACACGACGACGGGCACCCCGCCGGCCAGGACGATCGACTCGGGGTAGGTGGTCCAGAACGGAGCCAGGACGATGACCTCGTCGCCCGGGTCGCACAGCACGGCAAAGGCGTTGGCCACCGCCTGCTTGCCCCCGTTGGTGACCAGCACCTGTTGGGGGGAGACCGGGAAGCCCGAGTCCCGCAGCGTCTTGGCCGCGATGGCCTCCCGCAGCGCCGGAAGGCCACCGGTGGGTGTGTAGTGGTGGTTCGCCGGGTCCTGGCACGCCGCCATGGCTGCCTCGACGATGTGGACCGGCGTGGGGAAGTCAGGCTCACCGGCCCCGAACCCGATGACGTGCTCTCCGGCCGCCTTGAGGGCCTTGGCCTTGGCGTCGACGGCCAGGGTGGCCGACGGGGACACCGCCGCAGCGCGGCGTGAGATCCGGCGGAGTTGGCTCCGTGTGGCGGAGGCATTCGTCACGGATGTCATGATCTCATACGTGCCCGACACCCCCGACATCACCATTCCCCCCGAGCTCCGACCCGCCGACGGCCGCTTCGGATCCGGACCGTCGAAGGTCCGCCCGGCGCAGGTCGCCGCCCTCACCGAGGTTGCATCGACGTACCTGGGCACCAGCCACCGCCAGAAGACGGTGCGGTCACAGGTGGGTCGGGTCCGCGCCGGGTTCCGTGATCTCTTCGGCCTCCCCGACGGCTACGAAGTGGTACTGGGCAACGGCGGGACGACCTGCTTCTGGGATGCCGCCACCTTCGGCCTGATCGAGAACCAGAGCCAGCATCTCAGCTTCGGCGAGTTCTCCTCCAAGTTCGCCGCCTGTGCCGCCGCCGCCCCCCACCTGAAGGATCCCCAGATCCTCTCGGCCGAGGTGGGCACCCACCCGCTCCCGGTCGCCGACGCCTCGGTGGACCTCTACGCCCTCACCCACAACGAGACCTCGACCGGGGTGGCCATGTCGATCCATCGCCCCCAGGGGGCGTCGCTCCCGGCAGACGGCGGTGGGCTGGTGGCCGTTGACGCCACCTCGGGTGCGGGGGGCCTGCGGGTGGACCCGGAACAGTTCGACGCGTACTACCTGGCTCCCCAGAAGTGCTTCGCCGGCGACGGCGGCCTGTGGATCGCCCTGCTGTCGCCGGCCGCGCTCGAACGGGTCGAGCGGATCGCCGGCTCTGGTCGCTGGATCCCCACCTTCCTCGACCTCAAGACGGCGGTCGAGAACTCCCGGTTGGACCAGACCTACAACACACCGGCGCTGGCCACCATCTTCCTCTTGGCCGAACAGCTCGACTGGATGAACGCCAACGGCGGTCTGGAGTGGACGGCCGCGCGCTGCGACCGCTCGGCGGAGATCCTCTACACCTGGGCCGAGCAGTCCGGCTTCGCCCGGCCGTTCGTGGAGAACCCGTCACAGCGCAGTCACGTGGTCGGCACCATCGATTTCGTCGACGCCATCGACGCGGCCGCCGTGGCCGCCGTCCTACGGGCGAACGGCATCGTCGACACCGAGCCCTACCGCAAACTCGGCCGCAACCAACTCCGCATCGCCATGTTCCCGGCGATCGAGCCCGACGACGTCGCGTCGCTGTGTGCCTGTATCAACTACGTGGTCGGCGCGCTGGCCAGCACGTAGCCCGAGCCGCTCACTCGACCTCGAGCTGGCGGGCCAGGGCCTTGGGAGCCTTGCGGAGCCATGCCTCGGTGAGCAGCTCGCGGAGCCTTGCGGGATCCACCGTCGTGACGTCGACGACCACGCAGGCGAGGCGCTTGCCCCACGAGAGCGCCCGGCACGAGGTGGGGTCCTCGGCCACCGCGGCCAGGATCTCGGTCTCGTCGACCATGACCCGTATGTGGTCGTCATCGGGCACGGTGGCGAAGATCTTGTCGCGCACCCGGAACGAGTTCATGCCGTGGTGATCCCGTTCGGTGGTCTCGGGCAAGGAGAGGGCGATCGCGCGCGCATCAAGAGGGCTCACGAGGAGCGGTGCGGCGGGTAGGGCACCGCTCGGCTCAGCCCCCCGAGGCGTCCTGGACGCGCGACTTCCCGGCCGAGATGAAGGGCATCATCTCGCGCAGCTCCTGGCCGATCTCCTCTATCTGATGGGCCTGCCCGGCCTGGCGCAGTGCCTCGAAGTTCGGCCGGCCGGCCGCATTCTCGGCGATCCACTCCTCGGCAAAGGCGCCGCTACGGATGTCGTCGAGGATCCTCTGCATCTCCTCGCGCACGGCCTGGTTGATGACCCGCGGGCCGCGGGTGACGTCGCCGTACTCGGCGGTGTCGGAAATGGAGTACCGCATGCCGGCGATCCCCTGCTCGTACATGAGGTCGACGATGAGCTTGAGCTCGTGCAGGCACTCGAAGTACGCCGACTCGGGCTGGTACCCGGCGTTGACCAGCGTCTCGAAGCCTGCCGTGACCAGCGCGGTCAGACCGCCACAGAGCACCACCTGCTCGCCGAAGAGATCGGTTTCGGTCTCCTCGTCGAAGGTCGTGTCCAGCACGCCGGCCCGGGTGGCACCGATGGCGTGGGCGTACGAGAGGGCCAGCTCGCGGGCCTTGCCGCTGGCGTCCTGGTGCACGGCGATGAGGGAGGGCACGCCGCCGCCCTCGGTGTAGGTCCGGCGCACCAGGTGTCCCGGGCCCTTGGGGGCCACCATGGCCACGTCGACGCCGGCCGGCGGGACGATCTGCCCGAAGCGGATGTTGAACCCATGGGCGAACATCAGGCAGTCGCCCTGGTTCAGGTGCGGCGCGATGTGCTCGTCGTAGGCCGCCTTCTGCTCGGTGTCGGGCAGCAGCACCATGATGACGTCGGCTTCAGCCGCCGCCTCGGCCAGGGTGATGACCCGAAGCCCGGCCTCCTGGGCCTTGCGCGTGCTCGACGAGCCTTCGCGCAGGGCGACCCGCACGTCGACACCGGACTCCAGCAGGTTCAGCGCGTGGGCGTGACCCTGGGATCCGTACCCCAAGATGGCGACCTTCCGGCCGGCGATGAGGCTCGGGTCGGCGTCTGATTCGTAGTACAGCGTGGCCATGGTGCCTGCTCTTTCTCTTTGTGTCGTTCTCGTTCGATCAGTGGCGGTCAAGCTTAGGCAGGGCGACGCGCCCGGTTCTCTGCAGCTCGACCACGGTGTATTCCTCGAGCAGCCCCTCGAAGTCGTCGATCTTCTCGGGCCGGCCGGCCAGCATCACGGTGAGCCGGTCGGTGCCGACACTCACCACCTCGCCCCCGAAGACGCCCACCAGCTGCATCACCTGCGATCGCTCGGTGGGACCCACGGCCACCGTGACCAGGACCAGCTCGCGCTCGACCGCTTCGGAGGGCGCCAGCTCTCCGATGGAGACGACGTTGATCAGCTTGTCCAGCTGCATGATGATCTGATCGAGGGGGGCCGACTCCACGTCCACCACGATGGTGATCCGGCTGAAATGCTCACTCTCGTCGGCCGGCGCCACGGCCAGCGAGAAGATGTTGAAGCCACGGCGGCTGAAGAGGCCGGCCACCCGCGCCAGCACGCCCGCCTTGTTCTCGACGAGGACCGAGAGGATGTGGTGGCGTGGCGCCGGCCCGCGTCCTCCCGCCACTGCGGTCAGGTTGGTCGCGCTCATCGGGCCGCCGCCACCTGATCGGGGTGCACCACGATGCTGTCGTTGGACTGGCCGGCGGCCACCATGGGGAACACCTTCTCGAACGCATCGGTGCGGAAGTCGACCACCACGGGACGGTCGTCGATGGCGTTGGCCTTCTCGATGGCCGGGGCGACGTCCTCGGGAGACTCGGCCCGGATGCCGACACAGCCCATCGCCTCGGCCCACTTGACGTAGTCGGGCAGATCGGGTGAGAGGTAGACCTCCGAGTACCGCTCCCCGTAGAACATCTCCTGCCACTGGCGCACCATGCCCAGGTACGCGTTGTTCAGGATGGCGACCTTGACCGGTATCTGCTCCGCCGTCGCCGTCACCAATTCTTGCGCCGTCATTTGGAAGCACCCGTCGCCGTCGATGGCCCACACGGTCCGATCGGGTCGGCCCACCTTGGCCCCGATGCACGCGGGCACGGCAAAGCCCATGGTCCCCGCCCCGCCCGAATTGACCCAGGTGTAGGGGTAGTCGAATTGCCAGTACTGCGAGGCCCACATCTGATGCTGCCCCACCCCGGCCACCACAATGGCATCGGGAGGAGCGGCGTCGCGTAGCTGCTCCACCACCATTTGCGGCTTGATGGCACCCCCTTCCACCTCGGTGTAGTGCAGGGGAAACTGCTCCTGCCACTGGTGGAGCAGCGTCCACCAGGGCTCCAGATCCTGGCCCGTCATCTCGGCCTCCGCGGCCGTCAAGGCCGACAGCAGCTCTTCGATGACCAGGCGGCAGTCCCCGACGATGCCCACATCGGGGGTTCGGACCTTGCCCAGTTCGGCGGGGTCGATGTCGACGTGGATGATCTTCGCCTCGGGCGCGAAGGCATCGATCTTCCCCGTCACCCGGTCGTCGAACCGGGCGCCGAGGCTGATCAACAGATCGCTGCGCTGCATCGCGGTGACCGCCGTGTAGTGGCCGTGCATACCAGGCATGCCCAGGCATTGGGGATGGGAGTCGGGGAACGCGCCCCGGGCCATCAGGGTGGTGACCACGGGAATGCCGGTGCGCTCGGCCAGGGTCCGTAGGGCCTCGGCCGCCCGGGCCTTGAGCACGCCTCCACCGACGTAGAGCACGGGGCGCCGGGCCGCCAGCACCATGTCGGCGGCGCGCCGGATGAGCTGGGGGTCGCCCGCGGTGACCGGGTGGTAGCCCGGAAGGTCGAGATCGGCCACCGAGGAGGGCCAGTACCAGTCCATGGTGGCGTTGGCGATGTCCTTGGGGAGGTCGATGAGGACGGGCCCGGGGCGCCCGGTGGTGGCGACGTGGAACGCCGCGGCCACGACGCGGGGGATCTCGTCGACGTCCTTGATCAACCAGTTGTGCTTGGTGATCCCCATGGTGACGCCGGTGATGTCGCACTCCTGGAACGCGTCGGTGCCGATGGAGCCGGTGGCCACCTGGCCCGACACGACGACCAGCGGCGTCGAGTCCATGTAGGCGTTGGCCAGGGGGGTCACGATGTTGGTCGCTCCGGGCCCGCTCGTCACCATGGCCACGCCGGCCTTGCCGGTCACCATGGCGTATCCCTCGGCCGCGTGGCCCGCCCCCTGCTCGTGGCGGACCAGGATGTGGCGGATGGAGGAGTCGATGATCGGGTCGTAGACCGGCAGGATGGCCCCCCCGGGCAGGCCGAACATGACGTCGACCCCTTGCATCTCGAGGCTCTTGATGAGGGCCTGGGCTCCGGTGAGTTGCATCGTTGCTTCCTCTGTTTCTCGTGTGTCTGCCTGGGTGGGTTGGGAATCGAATCGGGTTGGAAATTGAAACGACCCCCCGTTCGGGAGGTCGTGAAGCGCGCGCATGAATTTGGGGCGCGCGCTTACGTTACGAGTACCAGAATTTGGAGTTGCGCGCGGTGGAGCCTGTTCATGGTGGCCATATTCTGACATGTCGTCCGCCTCCCCACAACCCGGCCCGGGGTGGCGCCGACGCCCGCTGGCGGCTCGGGCCGGATCGAGCAGGGTCTCGGCGCCGCCGTTAGAGTCGCCCCGGTGCCGGGGGGATCGACGAGCAGTGCGGGGGAGAACACGGGCGACGCCGGGGACGAGCTGGCGTGGATCCCCTCGTCGGTCGGCGCGGCCGGACGGACGGGCACGCTCGGTGCCGGCAGCCTGCACTCGGGCGAGGCCTGGAAGATGCTGCTCTCCGCGCTGGGTGAAGCCGGCGATTTCCTCCACTCCGAGCGCGTGCCGCCGGGCGGCGAGAGCGATGCAGCCGGCTACCGCCACCTGATGGTGCTGCTGGCCCTCGGTGTCGATGAGGCCCTCCGCAGCTCCGATCCCTACGAGCCGGTCATTCAACCCGGCAACGTCGACAACGTCCTCAAGTGGGGCATGGACTGTCCCGACGCCCTCTATTCGGGTGCCTCCATCCGGCCCGACGCCACCTACCGCGTCTGGGGCCACCGGGGCAGCGCGCGCTTCGTGCACTTTCAGGTCATGGCCGGCATCGGCAACATCGGCGATGCGGTGGCCGACGATATGGCCATCGCCGCCGACGGCACGTTCGAGCTCATCCTCTCGCCCGAGCGGCAGGGCGAGAACTGGCTGCCCCTGGCCGAGGGTGCCTCGTCGTTGGTCATCCGCCAGTTCTTCTACGACTGGGCCACCGAGGAGCCGGCCTCGCTGCAGATCGAGTGCCTGTCGAAGCCGACCTCGTCGGACGGGCCCCGACCCAACGCGGAGGAGCGGACGGCTCGCCAGCTGGCCGCCCTGGGCAGCTTCGTGCGCGACAGCGTGCGCTTCTGGTGGGACATCGAGGAGATGGGTCGCCAGCAGGGGATGAACGCCTTCCGGCCGCCGGTGGTGCGTTCGGACATTGGCGGCGCCACCGACAACGTCACGGTGTGGGGTTCGTGGGACCTGGCCGACGACGAGGCGCTCATCGTCGAGGTCACGCCGCCGCCCGCGCTCTATTGGAGCATCTCCATCGGCAATCAGTGGTGGGAGACGATCGACTACGCCCGCCACCAGTCCTCGCTCAACGGCCATCAGTGCGTGCTCGATGACGGGGTGTTCCGCGGCGTGGTGGCCCACCGCGACCCCGGCGTGGCCAACTGGCTCGATACCGGCGGCAACCGCCGCGGCCCCGGCATGGTCCGGTGGGTCCGGGCCGACGACGCGCCCGTGCCGACGACCAGGGTGGTGAAGTTCGACGACCTCGACGCCGCCCTCGCTCCCTCAACGCCGCGGGTGACGCCGGCCGAGCGCCGGGCCGTCCTGGCGGCGCGCCGGGCCGGCATCCGTCGCCGCTTTCCGCGCTGACCCCCGAGCGACACGAGCGACACGAGCGACACGAGCGACACGAGCGACACGAGCGACACGACCGACACGAGCGACACGACCACGAAGGGGAGTTTCGATGGATCTCGGATTTGCAGGCGCCAGTGCGGCGGTCACCGGCGGTACCAAGGGCATGGGTCGGGCCATCGCGCTGACCATGGCCGCCGAGGGCGCAAGGGTGGCCGTCCTGGCCCGGCACCAGACCGACATCGACGAGACCGTTGAAGCCCTGCGCACGGCCGGCGCGCCCGACGCCATGGGCGTGCCCACCGACGTCACCGACGCGGCGGGGGTGACCGGGGCCTTCGCCGCCATCGGCCAGCGCTGGGGATCGCTCAACGTCCTCGTCAACACGGTCGGCCCGGGGGCGGCCAAGTTCGAGGACCTGGACGACGACGACTGGGATGCCGTCTTCGAGATCGGCCTCATGTCGGCCGTGCGCAGCACCCGGGCCGCGCTGCCGCTGCTGCGGGCGGCCGAGTGGGCCCGCATCGTCAACATCTCGGCCCATTCGATCCAGCGGCAGAGCCCGCTCCTGGTGGCCTACACGGCCAGCAAGGCCGCGCTGGCCAGCGTCTCGAAGAACCTGGCCAAGTCGCTGGCCCCCGAGGGCATCCTGGTCAACACGGTCAGCCCGGGCTCCATCGTCACGGCCAGCTTCAGCGAGGGCCTGCGGCCGATGTTCGAGGCCGAGGACCTCGACCCCACCGACCCGGTGGACGTCATGCGCTGGATCGACACCCACTTCCACCAACCGGCCGATCTGGGGCGGGCCGGGCTGCCCAACGAGATCGCCGTGGTGGTGGCCTTCCTGGCCTCGAAGACCAACGGCTACGTCACCGGCGCCAACGTGAATGTGGACGGCGGCTCGGACTTCCTGTGAGCCTGGACCCCGAGGAGCTCATGGCGGCGGCCGAGTCCGAGACCGGCCTGTCCGACTACGGCAGCGACTCGTTCCGGGACGGGCTCGATCGCCTGACGCACGCCCTCAACACCGAAGCCGAGCTCAATGCCATGGGCGACACCATCATGCGCATGCGCCTAGAGGGGCACCTGGCCACCCGCCTCCGGGTGCAGGACACCGTGACCCAACATCCCGAGATCGAGGAGGAGAGGATCCGCTCCCCCCTCTTCATCATCGGGCTGCCGCGCACGGGCACCACGGCCTTGAGCAACCTGCTCCACGCCGATCCCGCCATCCGCTCCCTGCGTCTGTGGGAGTCGTCCTCGCCCGTGCCGCCCCCCGAGGCGGCCACCGAGGACACCGACCCCCGGATCGAGCCCACCGCCCAGGGGCTCGAGGCCATGTACGACACCTTCCCCAAAATGCGCTCCCTGCACTTCCAGTCGGCCACCGGCCCGACCGAGTGCCAGGACCTGCTCGGTATGGACCTGCGCACGTCACATTTCGACGGGATGGCCATCGTGCCCAGCTACACCCGCTGGGTGCTCGGGTGCGACATGACGCCGGCCTACCTGCAGCACCGCCGCACGCTCCAGCTGCTGCAGTGGCACTGCCCGCCCGACCAGTGGCACCTCAAGACACCCGTGCACATGCTCTCGCTGCCGGCCCTGCTCAGCGTCTACCCCGACGCCCGCTTCATCTGGACCCACCGCGACCCCAGCGAGGTGATGGGCTCGGTCTGCAGCCTCATCGCCTACACGCGGAGCTGGGTCAGCGACCAGATCGACCCCGACATCGGCGCCGGGCAGACCGCCGTCTGGGCCGAAGCCCTGCGCCGGGCCATGGCCTGCCGGGACGACGTGGGCGAGGACCGCTTCGCCGATGTCGGCTTCGCCGCCTTCAACGCCGACCCGGTGGGCGCCGTGGCCTCGAGCTTCGAGCACCTCGGCCTCCCCTTCACGGCATCGAGCCGCCGGGCCGTTGAGGGGTGGGCGGCCGAGCACCGCCGGGGCGAGGGCGGCACCCATGAGTTCGACCTCGACGAGTTCAATCTGACGCCCGCCGGGGTCCGACGGGACTTCGACTTCTACCTGGAGCGCTTCGGACCCCTGGCCACCGGGCGGCCCTTGACCTGACCCCGGCCAGCCTCGGGTCAGGCCCGGGCCAGCTCGACGCTAGGAGGCCAACCTCTCGACGCTAGGAGGTCCAAGAGCCCGAGAAGGAGGGCGCGGCCATGCCGCCGCCCAGCAGGGCGGGGAGCGCCGTGGCCCGCATCCGCGCCAGGACCCGATCCGTCACCGGCACGGCGTCCGGGTGGAGGCCGCCATTGCCCTCGGCGGCCACCCGCCATGCGGTGGCTCGGCGCTCGACCTGGTCCGGGTCGCCGAGTTGCGGGCAGTCGATGCGGTCAGTGTTGAGGTCGACCACGATGGTGTCGCCGTCCTCGACCAGCGCGATCGGCCCGCCGAGGAGCGCCTCGGGTGCGACGTGGCCGATGACCAGACCGACCGAGCCCCCCGAGAAGCGGGCGTCGGTCATCAAGGCGATGGTGATGTGGCGCTGACGGCAGAGTGCCGTGATCCTCGACGTGGGATCGAGCAGCTCCGGCATGCCCGGAGCGCCGCGTGGCCCCTCGTAGCGGATCACCACCATGTCGTTGTCCTCGAAGCTCTCGGGGTTCCGGTCGAGCGCATGAATGAGGGGGAGCTCACCGTTGAACACGCGGGCACGACCGGTGAAGACGCCGTCCTCCACGCCACCTTCGATGCCGGCGACCTTGAGGATCGCACCACCCTCGGGCGCCAGGTTGCCGCGGAGCAGACGAAGCCCGCCGGTGTCCTTGAAGGGCTTCTCGACCGGGTAGATCACGTCTCGGTCCGGAGCCGGCGGGTCCAGCCGCCGGACCTGTTCGGCCAGGGTCTCGCCGGTGCAGGTCAGCGCGTCGCCCTCGAGGAATCCGGCCTCGAGGAGCTCCCGCACAATCACCTGCAATCCACCCTTGGTGTCCACGTCGACCATGGAGTAGTCACCGAAGGGACGCATGTTGACCAGCACCGGCAGTCGCCGCGCCAGCCGGTTGAACTCATCCTGGCTGAGCACGTCATCCCACAGGTCGATGCCGGCGGCCCGGGCAATCTCGACGCTGTGCAGCAGCACGTTCGTCGAGCCGCCCATGGCCATGGTGACCGTCAGGGCGTTGCGGAGTGACGCGGGCGTCACCATGTCGCTCGGGCGGATGCCCCGGCTCGTCATGGTGAGCAGGTAGTCGACCATCTCATCGGGGAACTCGGTCAGGCGGCGCGGATCGTCCGACGGCGGGGCCACCATGTGCAGCGGTTCGAGGCCGAGCACGGCAATGAAGGTCTGCATCGTGTTGTAGGTGAACATGCCGCCGCAGCTGCCCTGGCCGGGGCAGGCGTTGAGGGCGTAACGGGCGCGGACCTCGGCGTCCTGATCGGCCACCTGGAAGGCCGACACGAGATCGATGCGGGCGCCCGTCTCCGGATCGATCCCCGGCCTGATGGGCCCGTCGGAGAGGATGACCGCGGGGGTGTTGTTCTCGAGCACGGCGGCGACCGTCCCGACCGGAGGCTTGTCGCAGGCCACCACGGCGACCAGCCCGGCGACGCCGTTCGCCGCCAGGTGCACGTCAGCGACGTCGTGGACCAGCTCGCGACCGACCAGGGAGAACCGCATCTGGGGCGTGCCGTTGAGCTGGCCGTCGGAAACACCCAGGGTGAAGGCCGGCGGGATCAACCGGACCGCCAGGTCGTCCGCGGCGATGCGGCGGTGGATCGCGTCCTGGACGGCCTGCACCTTCTGCGGGACGCCCAGATAGCACTGGCTGTCTCCGAGGTTGCCGATCACGGCCCACACCGGGTCGTGGATCTTCCTGACGTCCTCACCGAGGAACGCAGCCGTGCCGACGCGCTGCACATCACGCCCGGGGTTGAGGGACACGAACGTGGCCGTGGCCACCAGCTCTCTCTCTTCGTTCTGCACGGATCCAAACTAGTGGGCAGGATCGCCCTGACCCCGAGTGGGGACGGGCCGGGACTGGATCACGACACGACCGGCGGTATCGCCTAGCCCCGCAAGCGGCGCAGTTCGGCCGCCACCGCCTTGCCGTCGGCCTTGCCCTTGGTGGCCCGCATGATCTCGCCGGTGAAGAAACCTTGCATTTTGTCCTCGCCCCCGACGTAGCGGGCCCACTCGTCGGGGTGGGCGGCCACGGCGTCGGCCACGGCCGCACCCAGCGTGTCCGCGCCGAGCGCTTCGAAACCCATCGCCTGGGCCACCGCGGCCGGGTCCCCGCCACCGTTGGCCAGCAGGGCGCCGAGCACGGCCTTGGACTGGGTGGCGGAGAGGCCGCCGCTGCCTTCCAACGACACCAAGGCGGCGAACGACTCCGGCGGCAGGGCGAGGCCGGCTTCGCTCTCGGCCGCCACTTCGTTCGAAGCGCGGGCCAGGGCCAGCGCGGCCGGTGCCCCGGCCGCCACCGCCGCCATCACCAGTGCGTCCAGGCCCAGGTCGACCACGGCGCGGATCTGATCCTGTTCGGCTGCGCTCGCCGACGCCCCGAGCGACGACACCAGGTCGGCGCGCCGCTCGGCCGGCATGGGCCCGAGTCCGGCGCCGACCCGCTCGCGCCACGCCGCGTCGGGCGCCAGCGGCACCAGGTCGGGCTCGGGGAAGTAGCGGTAGTCGTTGGCCTCTTCCTTCGAGCGCATGGACGAGGTCCGTCCGGCCGCCTCGTCCCAGTGCCGGGTCTCCTGGGTGACCTTCTCACCGCTCTCGATGAGGGCGATCTGCCGGGCCGCCTCGAACTCGATGGCCCGTCCAAGGGAGCGCAGCGAGTTGAGGTTCTTGACTTCGCAGCGGGTGCCGAATTCCCCCGCGCCCATCGGGCGGACCGAGACGTTGGCGTCGACCCGCATCGACCCCTCCTCCATGCGGCCGTCGGAGGCGCCGGTGGCTACCAGGATCCCCCGCAGCTCCGACGCGTAGGCCCGGGCCTGGGCGGCTCCGCGCAGGTCGGGCTCGCTCACGATCTCCACCAGCGGCACGCCGGCCCGGTTGTAGTCGACGAGGGCGTGATGGGCCGCGTTGATGCGCCCACTGCCACCGATGTGAGTCAGCTTGCCGGTGTCCTCTTCCATGTGGGCCCGGGTGACCCCGACCCGGAACCCGTCGGGCAGGTCGAGCCAACCGCCCAGGTTGAGCGGCTCGTCGTACTGGCTGATCTGGTAATCCTTCGGTTGGTCCGGATAGAAGTAGTTCTTGCGGGCGAAGGTGCTGGGCCGGATGTCCGAGTGCAGCGCCGTGCCGATGCGCATGGCCAGCTCGACGGCCTGGGCGTTGAGCACGGGCAGCGACCCCGGCAACCCGAGGCAGACCGGGCAGATGTTCGTGTTGGGCTCGTCGCCGAACGCGTTGCGGCAGCCGCAGAACAGCTTGGTGCGGGTGGCCAGCTCGCAGTGCACCTCGAGCCCGATGACCAGCTCCCACGTCGTCTCGGCGCTCATGTCCGACCGGCCCCTTCGGCCACCAACGGCGCCGCCGCCTCCACGGTGCGGGCGACCCGGAAGAGCAGGGCCTCCTCGAGCGCGGGGGCGAGGACCTGCACGCCGACCGGAAGGCCGTCGTCGCCCGCCCCGAAGGGCACCGAGACCGCCGGGTGCCCCGACAGGTTGGAGGGAATGGTGCAGACGTCGTTCATGTACATGGCCATCGGGTCGTCGACCTTTGCACCCAGGGCGAAGGCCGTGGTCGGCGCGGTGGCGCCCAGCAGTACGTCGACCGAGACATAGGCCCGCTCGAAGGCCTGCATGACCATGGTGCGCACCCGCTGCGCCTGCGCGTAGTACGCGTCGTAGTAGCCGGCCGAGAGGGCGTAGGTCCCGAGCATGATCCGCCGTTTGACCTCGGCCCCGAAACCGGCCGTGCGGGTTGCCGCGTTCATGGCCGCCGCTTCGTCGGCCTCGACCCGCAGCCCGTAGCGCACCCCGTCGTAGCGGGCCAGGTTCGAGGAGGCCTCCGCCGGCGCGATGAGGTAGTAGGCCGACAAGCCATAGGCGAACTCGGGCACCCGCACCTCGTCCACTTTGGCCCCGGCCGTCGCCAACGCTTCGGCCGCCGCGTAGATCCGCGCCGCGACATCGGGGGCGCAGCCCTGAATGAGGTCGGGGCACACGCCGACGCGCACGCCCTCGATCCCGTCGCCCACGGTGGCCACCGTCGGCGGGCCGGGTGCCGCCAACGAAGTGCTGTCGCAGCGGTCGTGGCCGGACACCACATCGAAGAGCAGTGCCGCGTCCTCGACGTTGGCGGCGAAGGGGCCGATCTGATCCAACGAGCTGGCAAAGGCCACCAGCCCGTAGCGCGAGACGCGCCCGTAGGTGGGCTTCATGCCCACCACCCCGCACAGGGCGGCGGGCTGGCGGATCGATCCACCGGTGTCCGAGCCCAGGGCGAGTGGGGTGAAGCCCGCCGCCACCGCCGCTGCCGAGCCGCCGCTGCTCCCTCCGGGGACCCGGTCGGTCCGGCGGGGATTGCGGGTGGGGCCGAAGGCCGAATTCTCGGTCGAGCTGCCCATGGCGAACTCATCCATGTTGGTCTTGCCCAGCGCGACGGCTCCGGCCCCGCGCAGTTTCTCGACCACGGTGGCGTCATAGGGCGGATGCCATCCGTCGAGGATGCGCGACCCGCATGTGGTGGGAATGCCGCGGGTGCAGAGGTTGTCCTTGAGGGCCACGGGCACCCCGGCCAGCGGTCCGGGATCGCGCCCGTCGGCCACCGCGGCGTCGACCGCGTCGGCCTGGGCCATGGCCTCCTCGGGCCGGACGGTCAGGAACGCGTGCAGGGCGGCGTCCCGCGACGCGATGGCCGCGAGGGCTTCCTCGGTGACCTGCCGAGCCGAACGCTCGCCACCCCGAACGGCGGCGGCCACCGACCGCGCACTGGTCACGGTGCTTCTCCTCCGATGCGAGGAACGCGGAAGCGATTGTCTTCGACCGACGGCGCGGCGGCCAGCACCTCGGCCCGATCAAGGCTCGGGCAAGGCTCGTCGGGTCGCACCACGGTGTCGATCGCAATGGGGTGGGACGAGGGCTCCAAGTGGGCCAGGTCCAGCGCCGCCACGTCGGCGGCATGTGCGAGCACGGTGCCGAGTTGCGCGGTGAACAGCTCGACTTCCTCTTCGCTCAGGGTGAGCCGCGCCAGCCGGGCCACGTGGACCACATCGTCCCGGGTCAGATGGCCGGGAGGATCAGGCGCACCCGGGCCCGTCGCCCGGGGCCCGCTCATGCCCCCGAGAGGGCCAGCACGCCGGTCACGAACTCCACCGTGCGCACCTCGATCTCGTCCTTGTCGTGGTCGAGCGTGGCCACGTGGAAGCTGCGCTCCAGCACGATGCGTTCCACCGGTCCGCTCACCCCCTCGGCCAGGCGGTCGCCCGAGACCGGTGCGACGACGTGATCCTGCGCGCTCGAGAAGAGCAGGACGGGACAGGTCACGGATCGGAGGCCCGCTTCCACCTCTCCCACGCCACTGAACAGCGACAGCGCGGCGCGCAACGGAAGCTCGGGGTAGGCCGATTCGACGATGCCCTCCACGCGCGATGTCCGAACCGATGCCCGGCGCCACCTCGTCGCCCGCGTCGAGCATCGACTGAATGAGGGCCACCGTGTCGTGGTCGGGCGGCACGATGAGGGGGTTGACGACGGCCAGCGCGGCGATTTCGGGATGCCGTTCGGCCAACCAGACGCTCAACGAGCCTCCCATCGAGAGCCCGACGACGACCACGGCGTCGCACCGGGTGACCAGCTCGTCGTACGCCGCCTCGGCTGCAGCCGACCAGTCTTCCCAGCGGGTGGCCACCATGTCGGCGATGTCGGTGCCGTGTCCCGGCAAGAGGGGGAGCTCGACGGTGAGACCGGCGTCGGCCAGCGCCAGGGCCAGGCCGCGCATGGACTGTGGGTTGCCCGTGAAGCCGTGCAGCACCAGGGCGCCGCGCGCATCACCGGTGGCGGAATACGGCTCGGCGCCGGGAAGAATCGGAGCGGTCACGAATCGGCATGTTAGTGGTGGTACGACTATCGTTCCGGCGGCCACCAGGTTCCCGGCGGAGTCCCGGCAACCTCGCGTGGGACCACGAGACGTCGACGACAGAGGAGCCATCGCCATGCCGTACCCGTTCTTGAGTGACGAATGGTTGGAAGAGGCGCACAAGATCCGGGCCGAATACGCCGGGAAGGCACCCTCCATCCCCCATTCCGTACGGATGAACCTGGTCGTCACCGAAGTTCCCTTCGGTGACAAGAACGTCGACGCCCACCTCGACACGTCCGGCGGGGAACTCATTCTCGAGACCGGTCACCTCGAGACGCCCGATCTGACGGTGACGGTCGACTACGTCACGGCCAAGGCCATCCTGATCGAGGGAAACCCGCAGGCCGGCATGCAGGCCTTCATGGCCGGCAAGGTCAAGGTCGAGGGGGACATGGCCAAGCTGATGGCCTTGACCGCGGCCCCGTCCCCCGATCCCAACGCGGCCGAGATGGCGACCCGGCTGAGGGAAATGACCAGCTGAAACGGATCAGGTGAGGGCCAGGTCGGCGGCGTCGGACGTCCCGGTTCGGCGATTGAAGGGCCGCATGAAACACGCGCACACCAGGCCGGCTCCGGCCATGCACGCAGCCACCCAGAAGGCGACCTGAAAGCTGTGCAGGAGTGCCGAGCTGTGGTGGACGATGCCCAGACCGGCGCCCTTGGCCAGCGACTCCTGGAGCGTCAGGACGACCTGGATCCCGGCCACCTCGCCGACCTGGGTGGCCATCAACTGAGCCGCGCTCATCACGCCGTACTCCGAGGCCGCCACCTCGTTGGCCATGGTGGCCGATGTGGCCGGGAGGGCGATCCCCATGCCGAGACCGGACAGGGCCAGGGCCACCACGATGATCCCCAGCCCCGACGACGGGTCCAAGGTGGCGAACAGGACCATGGAGGCCAACACGGACGTCGCACCCACCACGGTGGCGAAGCGCTCCCCGGTGCGCACGGTCATGTAGCCCGCCAAGGGCGAGCTGATGGCGAACAGCAGGGGGCGGACCACCGACACGAACCCGACCTGGGAGACGCTGTAGCCGTACACCTCCTCCATGAGCAGCGGGAAGAGGAAGAAGCCGCCGAAATAGGCGAAATTGGAGAACGCCCGCATGCCCATGGGAAAGACGAAATTGCGGCGCCGCCAGTACCGGGTGGGGATGAGCGGGGTGGCGAAGGTCAGCTCGCGCCACACGAACAGGCCGGCGAAGATCACCGAGGCCAGGCCCGAGAGGATCACGCCGGTCGAGCTCCAGCCCACGATGGGACCGATGCTCAACACCAGCATGGCGCCGGTGACGGCACCGGCCAGGCTCCAGCTCCCGATCCAGTCCATGCCTTCCCAGGACCCCTCCCCTGACGGCGCGCGCGGAGATTCGACGTCGGGGCCCCGGTGGGCCCGTCGGCGGGAGGGAAGGATCAGGGCCACCACCCCGGCCGCGATGACCAGGAGCACCAGCTGGCCCCAGAAGAGCGTGCGCCAACCGAAGAACTGGATGATCGGGGAGCCCAGGGTCACCCCGAGCACGGGTCCGCCCGCCCCGACCAGCGCCCACCACCCGAGGGCCTTGACCCGCTCCGCCGGCGCGAACAGCTGGAGGATCAACGCCATCGATGCGGTCCCGGTGGCGGCGCCCTGGACGCCATCGAGGGCACGGGCGAACAGCAGCATGCCCACGTTGGCCGCGGTGGCGGTGAGGATGGCACTGACCATGGCGCCGAACAGCCCGAACAGGTACAGCCGACGGTGCCCGAACAGGTCACCGGCCTTGCCGAAGAAGGGCGCCGCGATGCCGAAGGCCAGCAGCGGACCGGTCGAGGCCCAGGTCAACACCGAGAAATTGGTATGGAATTCGGCCTTGACCGTCGGCAGTGCCACCACGAAGACGGTGAAGGTGATATTGAGCGAGAGCAGCCCGGCCAAGAGCGCGGTCAGGGCCCACCAGCGGTAGCGCGGGCTTCGCTCGGCCCGTTCGGCCACGCGCCAGCGCAGCAGGACGGGCCAGCTCGGGTCGAAGGATGCTTCGGCACCACTGGCACCCAGTCCGGCGCCCCCGGGGTCGGCCTTGGGATCGAGCAGCAGGTCGGGACGCTCGAAGACGGGAAGCTGATCCGGGTCGGAGTCCTGTGTGTGGTCGCTCACGCGCCGGCGCGGCGACGCACCACGAGCAACGCGACGGACGGGTTCCCCACCTGGGACACCCTACCGGGGGGCCTCCTGGGGATGGCCCCGGCTCAGCTGCTGCGGAAGCGGCGGAACCACCAGTTCGGATCCCGCCCGTGAGCATGAAAATGATCGGGGATCTGGCGCATGACCCGGTCGACGGACCACTCCCCGGCGCCGAAGCGCGCGTCGGCGACCAGCGAGAGCTGTTCCATCATGTGGGCGATGTCGGTGTCCGACGGCACCGGCCCGTGCTGCTTCCAGACCACCATGGGGACGCCGCACACCTCGCAGTCCGCCACCCAGCAGATGTCGTCCTCGTGGTGCCACGCCGAGAGACGGGCCGCCTCGCAGAGGTCACAGGAAGGGTCGAAGGGGAGGGCCATCAGCTCTCGGTCATCTATTTGGTCGAGATCATCACGTCGGAGCCCACCGGCACCACGGTGCCGGTGGGGGGGACGCTGCCCCGGGCCGCCTTGTTCGGGTCGTCGCCCTTCACCACCCCCGTGTAGACCAGACCGGCGGCCTGTATCGCCGCCTGGGCCTGCGCGACGGTCTCGCCGATGACGTTGGGCACCGCGACCGTGGTGGGCGTGGGTGGGGCCGGGGGCCCGCTCGACACGGTCACCGTCACCGTCGAGCCGAAGGGCGCCGGCGCCCCGCTGGCCGGGGTGCTGCCGAGGACCACGCCGGCCGGTGTCGACGTACTGGACTGGGGGGCCTCAGAGGCGCCCAGGCCCACCGCCTGGAGCGCCGCCTGGGCTTGCGCGTAGGAATACCCGGCGGGGAAGGGCGGGACGGTGACCGGCGCATGGCCCTGCGAGGGCACCATCGTGATGGTCGACCCGTAGGGCGCGCTGGTCGGATTGGCCTTCGGGCCCAGCGACCAGGTGATCAGGACCCCCGAGGCGACGGTGTCGCTGTACTGCGCCGGGGCGCACGCCGCCTTGAGGTGGGCGGCGGCCAAGGCGGCGGTCGCCGAGGCACAGGTCATCCCGGCCAGCGACGGCACGGTCACCGCAGGTGGGCCGACGGAGGGGACGATCGATATGGTCGAGCCCTCCTTGAGCGACGTCCCGACGCGGGGGGATTGGGAGATCACCGAACCGGCCGCCACCGTGATGGATGTGGTCCCCTTTTCGAGGTGCAGGGTGAAATGGTCCTTCGCCGCGGCAGCATGCGCATCGGCCAGCGTGAGGTCGACCAGCGACGGCGCGGCGTGGGACGGAGTGAAGAGTTTGGTCTCGACGGCGGCCAGGGCGCCGGCCGCCAGAACGAGGACGAGGGCCACGATGCCGATGGTCCAGTACAGCTTCTTGTGGCTCCGGCCGCGCTCGGCACGGGCGCCGTCGCCGGGACCGGGCGCCGGTCGGGATGGCCCGTCGACAAGTGGCTCGGCGTCGAAGACCTCGCCCGGTCCGGCCCTGGTGCCCACCGGTGCGGTCGGCACCATCGGCACCGCGACCTGGGTCGCCTCGGTCACGTCCTGTCCGTCGAAGTCGGTGGTGGGCGCGTGCTCGACCGGGTGCAACGGCAGAGGTTTCGGCGCGGGCAACGCGCTGGCCAAAGCCCCCAGGCGTGCCGCCAGACCGGCGGCATCGAGCCGGCGATCGACGTCGGGCGCGGCGGCGCGGACCAACACCTCGTCCAGCGGGCCGAGCGACTCCTGGGGTGGCAACGGGGTGCCGACGCGCGCCATCAGGGTGCCCAATGTCGTGTCGGCGACGAAGGGAACGATGCCGGTGACCGCCTCGTAGAGCACGAGCGCCAACGAGTACACGTCGGCCCGGCCGTCCACCGGCTTCCCCTCGGCGGACTCGGGCGACGCGTAGCGGGCCGTGCCCACCATGGCCCCCGAGGGCTCGGTCCAGGCCGATTCGGCCAGTGCGCGCGCCACCCCGAAATCGGCCACCCGGACCCGTCCCTCCTCGTCGAACAAGAGATTGGCCGGCTTGATGTCCCGGTGCACCAGACCGCGGGCATGCGCGTAGGCCAGGCCCTGGGCCACCTCGGTCCCCAACCGGGCCGCCTGAGAGTGGCTGAGCCGCACCCCCTGGTCGAGCAGATCGCGCAACGACCCCCCACCGAGGTACTCCATGACGAGATACGGGCCGTCGGCATCCTCGCCCCAGTCGAAGACCCGCAGGACATGAGGGTGGTTCAGCGAGGCCACCGAGCGGGCCTCGGCCCCGAATCGCTTCAGGAACGAGGCTTCGCTGGCCAACCCGGGTTGGAGAACTTTGACCGCCACGTGACGCTGCAACGACACGTCTTCGGCCAGGTAGACGTGGGCCGAGGCGCCGGTGCCAAGCGCGGAGAGGATCCGGTACCGCTTCCCGAGCACCCGGCCGATGGAGTCAGAAATAAGGGGCATGAGGGGATCCCCAAGTTAGCGATTGGCCGGGCACCGTCGGTGGACGCTCCCCGGCTCATTTTCCCCGTCAACCCGATCAATCCGGCAGCGCGCCCGACTCGAGCAGGGCCTCGAATTGCTCGGAAGGAAGCATCGGGATGCCGAGTTCTTCCGCTTTCTTGACCTTGCTGGCCCCGGGAGCATCGCCCACCACCACGGCGAACGTCTTCTTCGACACGCTGCCCGGGGACTTGCCGCCGCGGGCCATGATGGCCTCCTCAGCCTCCTCGCGGGTGTAGCCCGGCACCGATCCGGTCACCACCACCGCCCTCCCCTCGAGCGTGGGCGGGCCCTGGCTGTCCGGCTGGGCTCCGGCGTTGGCGGCGGCGGCGCCCGGTTCCTCGGTGGCCACGCCCGCCGCCCGCAAGCGCGCCACGACCGATTGGTTGACCGGCGCGGCCAGGAATTCGGCGACGCTGGCGGCGATGATCGATCCGATGCCATCGACGGCGGCCAGCGCCTCCTCGTCGGCCGCCATCAGCGCCTCGAGGGTGCCGAAGGCGCGGGCGAGGGCCCGCGCCCCGGTGGGGCCCAGGTGGCGGATGCCGAAGCCGACCAGGAGCCGGCTCAGGGGCTGCCGGGTGGAGGCGGCGATGGCCGTCACCAGGTTGGTAGCGGAGATCTCGGCGAACCGGTCCAGGGCGGAGAGGTGCTCCGCCGCGAGCCCGTAGAGGTCGGCCGGGTCGGTGATCAGCCGGGCCTCGACCAGTTGGACCACCCGTTCCTCCCCCAGTCCCTCGATGTCGAGGGCCGAGCGGGAGGCGTAGTGGGCGATGCGCTGCACCCGTTGGGCCGGGCAGTCGATGTTGGTGCAGTAGGTGTCGCTCTCACCCTCGAGGCGTACCAGCGGCTGCCCGCAGGAGGGGCAGGTCATCGGGAACTTCCACTTGGGCTTTCGCCGTTTCGGGATGCCGGGCCCCGAGCGCACCGGTCCGACGATCTCGGGGATGACGTCGCCCGCCTTGCGCACGATGACCACGTCGCCGGGGCGGACGTCCTTGGCCCGGACCTGGTCCTCGTTGTGCAGGGTGGCGACCCCGACGGTGGAGCCGCCGACGAAGACCGGATCGAGGCGTCCGAACGGCGTGGCCCTCCCGGTGCGCCCGATCGACACGTCGATGCCGAGGAGTTTGGTGGTCCGCTCTTCGGGGGGGAACTTGAAGGCGATGGCCCAGCGGGGGGCCCTCGAAGTGGCGCCGAGCCGATCGTGGAGGGCCAGGTCGTCAACCTTGATCACGACCCCGTCGATCTCGTAGGGCAGATCGTGCCGCTCCTCGGCCAGGACCCGGCAGCGGTCGATCACCTCGTCGATCCCGGTGATCATCCGCGCGTCGGGGCTGACCGGAAAGCCGGCGCGGGCGAGCAGCTCCAGGGTGGCCGACTGGGACGGTGCGGGCCAGGGGCTCCCCTCTGGAATGCCCCGCACCTCCCCCACCTGATAGGCCCAGAACGACAGCGGCCTCTGGGCGGTCATGGCCGGGTCCTTCTGCCGGAGGGACCCGGCCGCCGAATTCCGAGGATTGACGAACGACCTCTCACCCGCCGCTTCCTGGCGCGCGTTCATGGCGGCGAAGTCGGCCAACGGCAGGTAGATCTCACCCCGGACCTCGACCAGCTCTGGATAGGGGCCGGCGACCGGGTCGAGCTGATGAGGGACGACCCCGACCGTGGCCACGTTGGCGGTCACATCCTCCCCGGTCACGCCGTCGCCGCGGGTCGCGGCCTGCACGTAGCGGCCTCGTTCGTAGGTCAACGACATCGCCACCCCGTCCACCTTGGGCTCGCAGGTGAAGACCAGCTGGGCCAGGTCCAGATCGGGCAGGGGCCGGCGCAGTCGCTCCGCCCACGCTCGCAATTCCTCCTCGGCGAAGGCATTGTCGAGGCTCATCATGGGGACCTGGTGCCGGACCGGTCGAAACAGGCCCAGGGGTGCCCCGCCGACGGCCTGGGTCGGCGAATCGGGCGTGGCCAGCGAGGGGTGGGCCTCCTCGAGCTCCCGCAGTTCGCGCACGAGGAGGTCGAACTCGGCGTCGGGGATCTCCGGCGCATCGAGCGTGTGGTAGCGCTCGTTGTGATACGCGATGAGGTCCCGCAATTCGGAAGCCCGGACCGCCACGCCCGACCGGTCGTCGTCGGCCACGGTCAGGCGGCGATACCCGCGCCGACGACCGCGTCCGGATCCGCGATGTCGTAGAGCGCAATCGTCTGCCCCGGCGCCACGGGACGTTGCGGCACATCGAACGCCACCATCATCCCGTCGTCGACGTCCGCCATCGAACAGGGGGCCGGCCGGCCGTGCGCGCTCACCTGGGCCACGGCGCGGTCACCGCCACGGAGCGGCTGGTCGACCCAGGTGAGCGTCGACCCGGGGAGCACGAGGCTCGAGGTCACGGCATCGGCCGCACCGCTGACGGTGACACGGCGAGACGGCACATCGACGGCGACCACGTAGCGCCGCGCGCCGTCGGTGCTGTGGCCCATCCCCTTGCGCTGACCGACGGTCACCAGCTCCACCGCGTCGACGGCACCCACCGTCGTCCCCGCCCCGTCGACCACGGCGGCGGGATGGAAGGAGAGCTGCCGGGAGAGGAAGCCGGCCCGGCCTTCGACGCTCCCGATGAAGCAAACGTCCTGACTGTCGGGCTTGTCCGCCGTCCGCAGCCCCAGGCGCGCCGCCTGGGCCCGTACGTCCCGCTTGTTCATCTCGCCCACCGGGAAGACGAGCCGGGCCAGTTCCGACTGCCCCAACATCGAGAGCACGTAGGACTGGTCCTTGTCGGCGTCGGCCCCCCGGCGGAGCCGGAGCGCGTTGTCGGCCGTGACCCGGGCGTGGTGTCCAGTGGCCAGGCGTTCGAACCCCATGCGATCGGCCCGGGCCAGCAAGCGGTCGAATTTGATGGACCGATTGCACTCGATACAGGGGTTGGGCGTCCTTCCCTCGGCGTGTGCCCTCACGTAGGGCGCCACCACGTGGGCATCGAACTCCTCGGTCAGGTTGAACACGTGATGGTCGATGCCCAACTGCTGCGCGACCCGCCGCGCGTCATCGACATCGGCCACCGAGCAGCATCCCGAGTCCGACGCCCCTCCCCAGAGCTTGAGCGTGGCCCCCACCACGTCGTGACCCCGCTCGACCAGGAGCGCGGCCGCGACCGAGGAGTCCACTCCTCCCGACATGGCCACCAGCACTCGCACCGCACCAGTGTGCCACCGCTCTTCAGCGGTCGTGCCGCACGGCGGCCACGAGTGGCGGCACGACGGTGACCGCCCGGTCCACATCGGCCCTCGTGGTCTCGTGCCCGAGGGAGAACCGGATGGCCCCCCGGGCGAGCGAAGCGTCGACGCCCATGGCCAGGAGTACGTGACTCGGCTGGAGGGCGCCGCTGGCGCACGACGAGCCCCCGGAGGCGCAGATGCCCTGTTGACCCAGCACCACCAGCAGCTCTTCGCGCTCGACCCCGGGCAGGCACAGATGGAGGTGCCCGGGCAGGGTGGGTGTGCCCGGCGCCAACGTGCGATGCGCACCGGGCAGGGCGGCCGCCAACCCGTCCGCCAGTGCATCCCGCAGCCCGGTGACCCGCCGCAGCTCGACGTCCCTCTCCGCGGCCGTCACCCGCAGGGCGGTGGCCATTCCGACCGCCCCGGCCACGTTCTGCGTGCCGCTGCGCCGCTCGCGCTCCTGGCCACCGCCGTGCTGGTGCGGCGCCAGGAAGGACGGAAACCGTTCGGTGAGGACGCCCACCCCGACCGGGCCTCCGACCTTGTGGGCACTCAGCGCGACCAGGTCGGCCCCGCGGGTGCGCTCGGCCAGATCGAGGAACGCGGCCGCCTGCACGGCGTCAGTGAAGATCCGGGCGCCCTCGCTCTTCGCCCGGACGGTCTCGATGACCCCCTCGAGCGGTTCGATGGCGCCGGTCTCGTTGTTGGCCAGCATCACGGCGACCAGCGCGGTGTCCGGGTCGGTCATCTCGGCCAGTGCATCGAGGTCGACGAGGCCCGCAGCGTCGACCGGGACGGCGCGCCACCGAACCCGACCGCTGCCTGCGGCTGCGGCTGCGGCCGCGGCCGCCCGGCACGACTCGAGCACGGCTGGATGCTCGACGGCGGAGCACAGTACCGATATCGCCTTCCCGCCGGCCGCGGCGGCGACCGTTCCGATCACGGCCAGATTGGCCGACTCGGTGCCCCCCGACGTGAAGATGACCTCGCCCGGGTGGCGGCCCAGATGCGCCGCGATCTCGTCGCGTGCCTCCTCGAGCAGTCGGCGCGCCCGTTGCGCCGGCCCGTGGCTCCCGGTGGGATTGCCCAGCGGCTCGGACAGGGCTTCGGCCATGGCGTGGGCCACCTCGGGACGCAGCGGGGTGGTGGCCGCGTGATCGAGGTACGTCGTCGGGTGCAGCACCGATCAGGTGATCCACACCGTCTTGGCATTGCAGAACTCCTTGAGGCCCAGCTCGGAGAGCTCGCGGCCAAAGCCTGATCGCTTGATGCCACCGAAGGGCAGCTCGGGGGTGGACGCCACCATGGCGTTGACGAAGACGGCGCCGGCTTCCACTTCCTCGATGCAGCGTCGGATCTCCGCCTCATCGCGGGTCCAGATGCTCGAGCCCAGTCCGAAGGTCGTGGCGTTGGCCACCGCGATGGCGGCCGTGAGGTCGGGCACCCGCTCGACGATGGCCACCGGCCCGAAGATCTCCTCCTGTGCGACGCGCATGTCCGGCGTCACTCCCGAGAGCACCGTGGGCGCGAAGTACCACCCGGGACCGTCGGGCGCACTCTCCCGCGTGTGCACCGTCGCCCCCTCACGCCGCGCTTCTTCGACCTGCGCCATCAATTCGGCCCGCTGGGCCTCGGTGACGATCGGGCCGACATCGGTGGCCGGGTCGAAAGGATCGCCCACGACCAGCGCATCCATGGCGTCAGTGAAGCGGCGCAGGAATTCGTCCGCCACCGGCTCCACCACGATGAACCGCTTGGCCGCGATACAGGACTGCCCGTTGTTCTGCACCCGGGCCTCCACCGCCGTGCGCACCGTGACGTCGAGGTCGGCCGACTCCAGGACGATGAACGGGTCCGACCCGCCGAGCTCGAGCACGCTCTTCTTCAGCGCATGGCCGGCCGTGGCGGCCACCGACATCCCGGCGCGTTCGCTGCCGGTCAGGGTCACCGCGGCAATTCGGGGATCCTCGATGACGGCCGCAATGTCCTTCGACTCCACGAAGAGGTTGGTGAACACACCCTCGGGCAGGCCGGCGCGACGAAACAGGTCCTCGAGCACGAGGGCGGTCTGGGGGACATTGGAGGCGTGCTTGAGCAAGCCGACATTGCCCACCATCAGGGCCGGTGCGGCGAAGCGCACCACCTGCCACATCGGGAAATTCCAGGGCATGATGGCCAGCACCGGACCGATCGGCTGGTAGTGCACGTAGGAGCGGGACGCGCCCGTCGAGATCTCCTCGTCGGCCAACAGTGACTCCGCGTGCTCGGCGAACCAACGAAGACCCAGGGCACACTTCGACACCTCACCGCGGGCGGCGGCGAAGGTCTTGCCCATCTCGGTGGTCAGGATCCGGGCGACGTCGGGGACCTCGGCTTCGAGGATCTCTGCGGCGGTGATCAGGTGCCGGGCCCGTTCGGCGTAGGTCGTGGTCCGATAGGCGGCGAACGCCTCGACGGCCCGCTGCAGGAGCGCTTCCACTTCGTCGGGGGTGTGCGTCGCAAAGGACTTCTCGGTCTGACCGGTGGCGGGATTGACGGTGGCAAAGGGCATGAGCTGATTCTTATCCCTCTTTTCCCTCTAGGGGCTCGGTCCCCGCCGCCAGGCCGAGGTGCTCGGGAAGGGCCCGGCGCAGCAGCTTTCCCGTGGCGGTGTGCGGCAACTCACGTGTCCGGACGTAGAGCTTCGGGCGCTTGTACGGCGCCAGACGGGCCGTGGCCACGGCGCGGAGGGAGTCCTCGGTGACCGAGGCGTGGCCGACATAGGCCACACAGACCCTCTGGCCCCACTGCTCGTCCACTAGCCCGAAGACGGCCAGTTCCGCCACGCCCGGCACGGTGGCCAGGACGCCTTCCACCTCGGCCGGGTACACGTTGACGCCGCCACTGATGATCAGGTCGTGGCGCCGACCGGTCAGGTAGAGGAATCCCTCGTCGTCCAGCCGGCCCAGGTCGCCGACCGTGCAGGCCGACCCCCGCCAAGCGGCTGCGGTCGCCTCCTCGTCACCCCAATAGCTGAAGTGGGCGAAGGGGGGCATGTCGCACCACACGGTGCCCGAGGCCCCGGCGGCGTCGCTGCCGTCGCTGCCGTCGCTGCCGTCGCTCCCAACGGCACCGGCGCTCCCATCGGCACCATCGCTCGGCCCGATGGACAGCCGGCGCCCGGGGCGGGCCCGGCCCACCGTGCCGGGGTGGCCGAGCCATTCCTCGGGCCCGCAGACCGTGAACTGACCCTCGGTCGATCCGTAGAACTCCCACACCGCGCCGGGGCGGACGCGGGCCATGGTCGCCCGCTTCACGGCCGGAGGGCAGGGGGCGCCGGCGTGCGCCAGGAAGCGCAGGGAATCGAACGATTCTTCCGCCCCCAGCTCGGCCGACGACAAGATGCGTTGGAGGTGAGTGGGCACCAGGAACGCGGTGGTCGGGCGGAGCCGCCGCAGCACATCGAGTGCGGTGACCGCATCGAACCGGCTGAGGACGGCCAGCGAACCGCCCGAGAGCAGGGTGCCGGTCGAAAAACGTACCGAGACGGTGTGGTACATCGGCGAGCAGACCATGTGGAGGTCGTCGGCCTCGAACTGCCACACCGCGGCCTCGTCCGCGAAGACCGCCCGCGCCGTCTCCTCGTCCCACACCCCGGTGGTCACTCCTTTGGGCTTCCCGGTGGTGCCCGAGGTGTAGTGCATGGGACGGGTCAACGGATACCTGGAGAGTTCCGCCGGCGGCCCCTCCATCAATTCCGACAATGCGGCCTCGCAGAGCACCTTGGTGAAGGGCTCGGCATCGTCGATCAACCGGTCTCGCTCCGCGGTGGTGAGGGTGACGTTGAGCAGGACCGGGATGATGCCCACGCGTGCCGCCCCGAGGACGGCGCAGATCAAGTCGGCCGAGGACGGCAGGCTGAAGGCGACGCGGTCACCCTGACGGCAACCCCGAGCCAGCAGCGCACCCGCGGCGCGGCGCTGGCGCTCCTCGGCGTCGGCGGCCCGCAGCACTTCCACCCTGGGGGCGTCCCTCGTCACCCTGGCAGCGTACTGAGCGGCGACCTCGGTCCGAAGTGGCACGATGACAGGTGATGGTCGATGCGGACAGACGTGCCGCGCGGGCTCTGGTCGAGCGCTCGCGCCGAATCGTGGCCCTCAGCGGCGCCGGCATCTCCACCGATTCTGGCATCGCCGATTTTCGCGGCCCCGAGGGCCTGTGGACCAAGAATCCCGAGGCCGAGCGGATGGCCACGCTCCAGGTGTACCTGGCCGAACCCGAGGTGCGACGGCGCTCGTGGCAACAGCGGCTGAGCTCACCCATGTGGGAGGCGCAACCCAACGCCGGCCACGCCGCCCTGGTGGACCTGGAGCGGTCGGGCCGGCTCACCACCCTGGTCACCCAGAACATCGACGGCCTCCACCAGAAGGCCGGTTCGGACCCCGAGCGCATCATCGAGATCCACGGCAATGCGTTGGACATCGTGTGCCTCCGCTGTGGGCTCCGCCGCCCGGCCGAGCCGACACACGCGCGGCTACGTGCCGGTGAGCTGGACCCGAGCTGCCTCGAGGTCCTCCCCGATGGCTCGACCTGCGGGGGCATCTTGAAGTCGGCCACCATCAGCTTCGGACAGAATCTGGTGCCCGAGGACCTCCGCGCGTCCGAGCGGGCGGCGGCGTCCTGCGATCTGCTCCTCGCCGTCGGGTCGACGCTGGCCGTCTACCCCGCCGCGGGCATGGTGCCCATCGCCGCCCGCGCCGGTGCGGCCATCGTCATCGTCAACGGGGGCCCAACCGACCTTGACGGTCTCGCTGACGTGGTGGTCAACGGCTCGCTCAGCGAGATCCTGCCGCAACTGACCAGCGGGCTCCCGCCGTGCCCGTCCTGACCGTGCCACTCGGGCCCGATCGGTCGGGCTAAGAGCCCTCTTTGCTCGCCTGCTTGGCCTTTCGGCGCGGCTTGAGCGCGAACCACCAGATGCTGGCCATCGTTCCGACGATGCCGACCGTGGCGGCTACCGGCTTGACGACCTTTCGGGTCCCGCTCTTTGGCATGGGTGAAGACTCTACTGCGATCGGCCCGTAGGCGACCCGGCGACCCGGCGACCCGGCGGGCCGGGCCGCGCCGAGGGGGTCAGGGCCGACCGCGGCGCCCGGCGCCCCTCGAGGTATTGCCAGGCGGCGGCGACCAGGGCGGCAAAGGGGCGCTGATCCTCGCCCTCCTCGGGGTGCCATTGCACGCCCAGGACGAAGGAGGCGCTGGGGAGCTCGACGGCTTCGATCACGCCTTCTGGCGCGCGGGCCGTGACCACCAGCCCGTTGCCCAGCGCGTCGATGGACTGGTGGTGCGAGCAGAGCACGGTTGGGGTCGGCCCGAAGACCGCCGCCGTGCGGGTGTCGGGCGTGGTCGCCACCTGCACCTCTTCGAACACCGCAGGGGTTCGGCGGTGGTCATCATTGCCGACCACATCGGGCAGATGTTGGTGCAGCGTGCCGCCGAGCTCCACGTTGAGGATCTGGCAGCCCCGGCAGATGGCCAGGACCGGGAGATCGACCGCGAGGGCGGCCGCCACCAGCGCGCGCTCGCTCTCATCGCGAATCGGATCGACCCCGCTGACGCTCGGTTCGGCCACTGCGCCGTAGCGGGCCGGGTCGACGTCGCCCCCGCCGGTGAGCACCAGGCCGTCCAGGACCGCGATCACCTCGTCGGCCCCCCATCCGGGACCGGCCAGGGCCGTGCGGGGGGGCGGGAGGAGCAACGGCCGAGCGCCGGCGGAGGCAACCAGCTCGTAGTACGACTCGGGCAACACCGCGGCCGGTCGCCTCCACGCCCCCCAGGCCGTGTCGGCCACGTAGGTGGAGACGCCAATGAGGGGGATCACCCCGGCACCGCCAGTGTCGTCGGCGGGGACCCCGGCACGGCCCCGGCCAGATAGGACCGCCGGCCCCGGGCCGCCCCGCCTCGAGGGTCGAGGACGGAGGCGGCGCGCACGGCCCAAGCCTACAAAGGGCTGGACGGGTGCCGGTCGGGACGCCATCATGCGTCATGCCCGGACTTGAATTCGTCACCGCAGGGATTGCCGACGGCTCCATCGACACCGTCGTGTTGGCCTTCCCCGACATGCACGGCCGTCCGGTGGGCAAGCGGGTCACGCCGTCCTTCTTCATGGAGCACGTGGTCGAGCACGGCATCGAGGTCTGTGACTATCTGTTGGCGGTTGACGTCGACATGAACCCGCTCCCGGGCTACCGGTTCGCCAACTGGGATACCGGCTACGGCGACATCGTCGTTCTTCCCGACTATGCCACCGCGCGGCCCCTCCCCTGGCTCCCGGGAACGGCCATGGTCATCGGCGACGTGACCACCACGGAGGGAGCGCCGGTCGACGTCTCGCCGCGGCAGATCCTGCGCCACCAGGTCGCCCGGGCCGCTCAACGGGGCTTCACCGTCCTCAGCGCCACCGAGCTCGAGTTCTTCCTGTTCCGCGAGACCTACGAGGAAGCCCACGAGAAGGGTTGGCAGGGCCTGACGCCGCACTCGGCCACCATCGAGGACTACCAGCTGTTGCAAACGTCGCGCGAGGAGTACATCCTCAAACGCATCCGTCAGGAAATGGGCGGAGCCGGCATCCCGGTGGAATTCTCGAAAGGGGAGGCCGGGCGGGGGCAGCACGAGGTCAACGTCACCTACGCCGGCTCTCTCGAGACCGCCGATCGCCACCTGGTGTTCAAGAACGGGATCAAGGAGATCGCGTCCCAGGAGGGACGAGCCGCCACCTTCATGGCCAAATGGACGATGGGTGATGTGGGATCGTCCTGCCATGTGCACAACAGCTTGTGGGACGGCCGGACGGAGACCCCGCTGATGGCCGATCCATCACATCCGAGCGGCCTGTCGACCGTGGGGCGCAGGTTCCTGGCCGGTCAGCTCCACGCAGCACGAGAGCTGGCCTGGTGTGCCGCTCCGACCACCAATTCCTATCGGCGCTATGTGCCGGGCAGCTGGGCCCCGACCGCCATCGTCTGGGGAGACGACAACCGCACCTGCGGCTTTCGCGTCGTCGGGCAGGGTCCGGGGCGACGCGTCGAGACCCGGGTCCCGGGGGCCGACGTCAATCCGTACCTGGTGGTGGCCGCCTGCATCGCCGCCGGCCTCTACGGCCTCGACCATGAGCTCGACCTTCCCGAGGCCTACCCCGGTAACGCGTACGACGCGGCCGATGTGCCCCGCATCCCGACGACTCTGGTCGAGGCCATCGACGAGCTCAAGCGTTCCGAGGTGGCGGCCGAGGCCTTCGGTCCCGAGGTGCACCATCATCTCCTCAACACGGCCCAACAGGAATGGGAGGCGTCCAACCGCCACGTGTCCGACTGGGAGTTGGCCCGCAACTTCGAGCGGATGTAGCTCAGTCAGGACGGGCCGCTCTCCAGCCTCCGGCCGTTCAGCCGCTTGTGGATGCCCTTGGTCTCCTTGTAAAGGTTGATGAACTCCTCGAGCACCGGTGCGTAGCGCGCGCCAGCATCCCGGTCCGGCTCGTAGGAGGCCTTGATCGCCACCGTGGCGGGGATGTCGGCCAACGAGATACGGCCCAGCGCCAGGAGGGTCAGAAGGCCCGCCCCCCGGACGTTGGCCTGCAACGGATCGGCGATCTGGTGGATCGTTCGACCCATGACGTCGGCATGGATCTGGGACCACAGGTCAGAGTTGGCGCCGCCTCCGATGAAGGCGAGGGAGTCGAAGCGTCTCTTGCAGAATTTCTCCACCGCGCCCAGCAGCCAGGCCGAATTGAAGGCCACCCCTTCGAAAACGGCCCGCACCATGTCGGACCTGGTCGACGAGAGCGAGAGGTTGTGGAAGCCGCCTCTGATCGTGTGGTCGTCCACGGGCGTTCGCTCGCCATTGAGCCAGGGGGTGAACAGCACACCCCGGGCCCCCTGGGGGACGCCGGCCGCCATGGCATTGAGGCGGTCGAAGAAGTCGTCCGGCGCGCCGCTCGAACCCAGGGTGTCGTCGGGGAAGAGGAGGTTGTCCCGCAGCCAGGTCAGGCAGGCCCCGCCCGTCTCGTGCTCATCGGCCACCAGATAGCGACCGGGAATCCCCGAAGGGATGGACGCGACGTTGGTCAGGGCATCGGTCTTCTTGAACGGGACGTGGCAACTGATCCAACTCGACGTCCCGATGTAGAGGTGCCCGTCGAGGTCCGCCACGGCGCCCGACCCGACGGCGGCCGAGTGCAGGTCGCCCGTCCCGCTCACCACCGGGGTGCCGGCCAGGAGACCGAGCTCGGCTGCCGCCCGGGGGGAGAGCCCGCCGAGGATCGATCCGGTCGGGACCAGCTCGGGCAGGCGTCCGCGCTCGAGCCCGGCCAGGTCGAACAATCCGTCGTCGTAGGCCACCGCGTTGATGTCGCGATTGTCGGTGACCCAGTGCACGGTGATCGAGTCGTGCGAGGCCCGGGCCAATCCGGTGAGGCGCAGATTGAGGTAGTCCACCGGCTCGAGGAAGACGGCGGTGGCGGCGTAGACCTCCGGGCGCTCCTGCCGTAAAAAATGGATGTGCCCCACCGGGTCCTTGCCCGACAGGCTCGGGATGCCCCCCGTGCGCCGGACCCAACGGGTGAGCTTCGACGCCCCGTAGCCCTGCACGTTCAGCGCACCGCGCACGGTGCTCCGCACTGCGGCAGCCCCCCGCGAGTCCATCCAGATGATCGAGGGCCCGATGGCCACCCCGTCGGCCCCGACCGCGACGGTTCCCGACCATTGCGCGGTGCACCCCACCCCCACCACCTTGTCGGGGTCGACGTCGCTCTCGGCCAGGGCCCGCTGCGCCGAGCCGACGATGGCGTCCCACCACTCCTGGGGGAGCTGCTCGGCGGAGCCGTCTTCGTCCAGCTGTATCCCGACCCTCTCGAACGCGTGCGCGACGATCCGGCCCGTGGCGGAAATGACCGCGACCTTGGGCCCCCCGGTCCCGAGGTCCACGGCCAGAACGAACGTGTCCTCGGGTCCGGCGTCGGGCAATGGCCGCAAGGCGGTCGGGGCGACGGGGGCCAGGGTCGGCACGGTGGCGGTCCGCATTTCGGCGAAGCGTAATCCGGCCCCCCGCTGACGACCCGGCCCGCCGGGTCGCCGTGACTATTCGGCCAAGCTGGCTTCGACTTCCAGCTCGATCTTGACCTTGTTCCCCACAACGACGCTCCCGTCCAGGAGGGCGTGGTTGAAGCTCACCCCGAAGTCGCGACGGTCGATCTCGGCCTCGGCCGAGAAGGCGACCACGGTCTTTCCCTCCTGCATGGACGCGCCTTCACCGAGGTATTCGAGATCGAATACCACCGGCTTGGTGATGCCCCGAATGGTCAGGTCGGTCGCCAGCTTCCATTTCGTGTCGGACACCTTCTGGAGCCCCGTGCTCTTGAGGGTCAGGAGGGGGTGGTTCTCGGCATCCAGGAAGTCGTTGGTGCGAAGGTGGTCGTCCCGCATGCCCTGGTTGGTGTGGATGCTGGCCGCCTTGGCCTCGGCCTCGAGGGTCGACTCCTCGGGGTTCTCGGCCACGGTGAAGGTGCCCGAGAACTCGGTGAAGCGGCCCCTGACCTTGGTCCCGATCAGGTGGCGGGCCACGAAGCCGATCTCGGCATGGGCGGGATCGACGACATAGGTGCCGGTCTTGGGAAGGGTGATTGTATCTGTGGCGCTCATGGCAATATCTCCTTGTGGCTCGGTTCCTTGAGCGTATAGTATCTGACTACACAGATACTTGTCAATCAGGTAAACGGCTATTGCTGATAGAATGCGCTCTGATTGGGGGAGCGATGGAGATTTCGACATATTCCGAGCAGTCTGAGGACCAGGGCGCCGAAGGCGACGGGTCGTGCGGACTCCTCGGTCAGATTGACGACGAACGGTTGGTGCTGATGGGGCTCCTGATCCGCTCCCACCGCCGTCTGTCCTACGTGCTGGGGCAGGAGCTCGAGCTGGCTTGCGGCATACCCCTGCTGTGGTTCGACGTGCTGATCCACATCGGAGGCGCTCCCGAGGGGCGTCTCACCATGTCCAAATTGAGCGGCGACGTGGCCCTGACCACGGGCGGCGTGACCCGGTTGGTTGACCGCATGGTGGGGTCGGGATTGGTGGCCCGCCAGAATTGCCCTTCAGACCGGCGCAGTGTCCACGTGATCCTCACTCCAAAGGGTCAGTCCACGCTCAAGAGCGCGATCGCCGAACACATCGAGGGGATCGATCGCCACCTGATGGCACCGTTGACCGAGTCGGAGCGGGCCGCGCTGGGCGCCATCCTCACCAAGCTCCTGGGCGAGACTCGCTGAGCCCTGGTCAGTCGCCAGCCTTCGTCACTCGCCCAACTCGGGTCAGTCGCCAGCCCTGGTCAGCCAGACGCGCACTTCTGACTCGACGTCCTCACCGGTGAGATCGAGGACGGTTCCCGCTCCGTCCCCCGGCTCCTCACTGATATCGACGGCCAGGACCTCGCGGGCGATGTAGTCGAAGTACCCGGAGATCATGCCGAGGCCGACCAGGTGGAGGTGGATCCGGTCGGAGACGTCCAGGCCGCTGGTCTTGCGCAGATCCTGCACCAAGCGGACGACCTCACGGGCCAGCCCCCGGTGTCGGAGTTCGATGTTGAGGTGCAGGTCGAGGGCGACGACCTCGCCGCCTTCACGGGAGACGGCGAACCCTTCCTGGCCTCGTACCCGGAGCTGCACGTCCTCGGGACTGAGGTCGACCGACCCACCCGGCAGGGTGAGCGTGATGGACCCCCCGGCCTCGAGGGTGGAGGCGGCGTCGGCCCCGTCGAGGGCGGCCAGGGCCGGCTTGAGGTGCTGCACCTGTTCGCCCAGCCGCGGGCCGAGGGTGCGGTAGTTGGCCACCAGCTCGAACTCGAGGACCTCGCTCAACTCGTCGGCCAGGTCGATCTCGTCGACGTTGAGCTCCTCGGCCACGATGTCGTGGAGGATCCGCGGCGCGCCGGGCGGCAGGAAGACCAGGGCGCGCGCCAGGGGCTGGCGCACCTTGACCCCGGCCTCACCCCGGGCCGCCCGACCCAGGGAGGTGAGGCGCCGGGCCAACCCCATCTGGGCTTCGAGGTCTCGGTCGATCCGGTCCGACTCAGTCGTGGGCCAGTCCGCCAGGTGCACCGACTGGTCGTCCGCGGCGCCGGTCAGGGCACGCCACATGGCGTCAGCCAGGAAGGGGCACACCGGGGCCAGAAGCAGGGAGAGGGTGGTCAGGACCTCGTGCAGGGTGGCTTGCGCCGCCAGCGAATCGGTGGCCGGCGCGTCGGGGTCGGTGCGCCAGAAGCGACGCCGGCTCCGACGTACGTACCAGTTCGAAAGATCGTCGACCAGCGCTCCCAGCGCGGTGGCGGCATCAAGGGGTTCGTAGGTCTCGAGAGCGACGGTGACGGTGGCCACCGTGCTGGCCAGTCGAGACAGGATCCAACGGTCGAGTGGCCCCCGCGCCGCGACGGGAGGCACCGCGGCATCGGCCGGGTCGAAATGGTTGAGCGACGCGTAGGTGGTGAAGAAGCTCAGTGTGTTCCACAGCGTGAGCAACATGTCGCGCCGAGCCGTGTCGATGGCCGCGAGGCTGGCTCGGGTGGGGGTCCACGGAGAGCCCTGGCTGAACATCCACCAACGGAGGGCGTCGGCGCCGCGGGTGTCGAGGATGGTCCAGGGGTCGATGATGTTGCCCAGCGACTTGGACATCTTGCGCCCGTCGGCGTCGATGATGTGACCCAGGCACACCACGTGCCGGTAGGGGCTTTCACCGAACACCAACGTATTGATGGCCAACAACGAGTAGAACCAACCACGGGTCTGGTCGATGGCCTCGGAAATGAAGTCGGCCGGGAAGGTGAACGCCTCGACCGATCCGGGCGCATGGGGGTACCCGACCTGCGCCGCCGGCATTGATCCCGAATCGAACCACGCGTCGATGACCGGCTCGACCCGACGGGCCGTCGCCTCGGGGTCGTCGAAGCCCGAGGCCGCGCACTCGGGACACGCGAAGTCGACGGCGTCGATGACCGGACGGTGCGGGTCGAGCCCGGTGACATCGCGCCCGGCCAACTCGGAGAGCTCCGCCAGCGATCCGATGCAGTGCAGATGGCCCCGCCCGCAGCGCCAGATGGGGAGCGGCGTGCCCCAGTACCGGTCGCGCGACAGGGCCCAGTCCACATTGTTCGACAACCATTCACCGAACCGGCCGTCCCTGATGTAGCCCGGATGCCAGTCCACCGTGGCGTTCGCCGCCAGGAGGTCGCCCTTCCGGGACGACGTGGCGATGTACCAGCTCGGTTTGCCCCAGTAGATGAGCGGTGTGCGGCACCGCCAGCAGTGCGGATAGGAGTGCACGTAGGGAACCCGCCGCAGGAGCAGCCCCGCCGCCTCGAGGCGATCGTTGATGGCGGCGTTGCTGGCCCTGACCTCTTCTCCGGCCAGCCACTCGATGGCGCCGGTGAAGCGCCCGTCCGGTCCGACCGGATTGAGGGACGGCAGCCCGTTCTCGCGCCCGATCTGGCGGTCGACCTCACCGAAGGCGGGCGCCAGATGGACGAGGCCCGTCCCCTCCTCGGTGGTCACGTAGTCGGCCGCCACCACGCGCCAGCCATCGGCTCCCGGCGGCGGGGCCAGATCATTGAAGGGGCGGGCATAGTGGAGCCCGACCAGCGCACGGCCGGACGCTCGATGCGCGATGCGGGCGGCGGCTCCCTCCCCGAGGACCTGGTCGACCAGATCCTCGGCCATGATCTGGCCCTCGACGGTGGCGTAGGTCAGGTCGGGATTGACCGCCACGCCGGTGTTCGACAGCAGGGTCCACGGCGTGGTGGTCCACACCACCAGCCATTGGGCGTCACCGACCACCGCGGCGTCGGGGTTGACGATCCTGAGGCGGACGTAGGCCGACTCGTCCTCCTCGTCGCTGTAGACGCCCGGTTGGCCCAACTCGTGACTCGAGAGCGCAGTGCCGCAGCGGGGACAGTAGGGGACGACCTTCAGGTCCTCGTAGAGCAGGCCCTGGTTGAAGAGCTGTTGGAGATGCCACCAGACCGATTCGATGTAGGACGGGCTGAGCGTCCAGTACGCCGCATCCATATCGACCCAGTAGCCGATGCGCGAGGTCAGCCGGGCGAACTCGTCGACGTAGGAATAGACCGACTCGCGGCAGAGGCGGATGAACTCGGCCATGCCGACCTGCTCCTCGATCTGCTTCTTGCCCGTGATGCCCAGCTTCTTCTCCACCTCCACCTCGACCGGGAGTCCGTGGGTATCCCACCCGGCCCGCCGGGCCACGTAAGACCCGGCCATGGCGCGGAAGCGGCAGAACAGGTCCTTGTAGACCCGGGCCCACACGTGGTGCAGTCCGGGCATCCCGTTGGCCGTTGGCGGGCCCTCGTAGAAGACCCACGGGGTCGCTCCTTCCCGCTGCTCCACCGAGCGCTCGAAGACGCGGTGCGCCGACCAGCGGGCCAGTTCGGCCTGCTCGAGGGCGACGAAGTCGGTATCAGGGGGGACAGGTGTGAACACAGAGCCCTATCGTTGTGGCCAGGAGGTTCGGGGACCTTCGGCGTGCCCGCAAACACTAGAGGCTGTTGACGAGATGCCGGTGACCGAGAGGCTGGTGACGTGGCCCGGAGGCTCCCTCAACCGCCCGTCGTGAAGTGCCGCGCCGTCAGCGCGGACCATTGCGCCTCGTCCATCTCGACCAGGGACCCGAGCACCAGGTCGGCCAAGCCGAACGCGGGGTGGTGCTCCTCCCCGTGCTCGGGGACGGCGATGCAGGCCATGGAGGCCGCCTTGGCCGCGAGCACCCCCGCCGGTGCGTCCTCCCACACCAGGCAGTGTCGCCCGTCGGTGCTCAACTTGCCCGCCGCGGTGAGGAACACGGCTGGATGCGGCTTTCCATACGCCTCGTCCTCGGCCGAGTGGACGAGCGTGAAGTGGTGCCGCAAGCCGAAGTGGTCGAGCGCGGTGTCGATGAGGCGGTACTGCGACGACGAGGCCACGGCCAGGGGCAACCCACGCTCGGCACAAAGGGAGATGGCGTGCTCGGCTCCGGGCTTGAGCTCTCCTTTGGACAGGAGCAGCGCGATGACCCGGTCGACGATGGCCACCGCCACCTCGGCGGGGGTCGGGCCCGCCCATGGATACCGCTCGTGCCAGAACTCGGTGACCTCGTCCACGAACATGCCCTTGGTGCGGCGGCAGCCGTCGGCGGCCAGGGGGACACCGAGGTCGCCCAGGATCTCGATCTCGGCTTCGTGCCAGAGAATCTCCGAGTCGATGAGCAACCCGTCCATGTCGAAGATGGACGCGGCGAAGCGCGCCGCGGCATCTGGCGTGGTCAAGCGGACAGCTCAGCCTCGATCGCGTCGACGATCGTCGGGTCCTCGGGCTCGACCTGGGGCCGGAAACGCCCGACGATGTCGCCCGTCCCCGAGACCAGGAACTTCTCGAAGTTCCAGGTGATGTCCCCCGCGGTGCCCTCGGCGTCGGGCGTCACGGTGAGCTCCTCGTAAATGGGGTGGCGGTCATCACCGTTCACGTCGATCTTCTCGAAGAGCGGGAAGCTCACCCCGTAGGTGGTCGAGCAGAATTGTTGGATCTCCTCAGCCGTCCCGGGCTCTTGGCCCATGAACTGGTTACACGGGAACCCGACCACGGAGAAGCCACGATCGCCGTAAGTCTTCTGGAGGCGCTCGAGCCCCTCGTACTGTGGGGTCAGGCCGCACTTGGAGGCCACGTTGACCACCAGCAGCGTCTTTCCGGCGTAGGCGCCGAGCGACGAGTCGTCGCCCTGGAGCGTGTGGACGGGAATGTCGTAGAGAGCCATGGGCCGAGGATACCGGGGCCGGCCCGCCATCCGCTCGGGTGTTCACCCGACCGCCCGTCCTCCCGTCGGACCGGCAGCCCGATGTGCCAAGGTGACAGCCATGCGCGCCGTGGTCATCCGAGACAGCCAGCTGCGCTGGGAGGAGCGGGAGGATCCCACTCCCGGCGACACCGAGCTCCTGGTGGCCGTCCACGCGGCTGCGCTCAACGGAGCGGACCTGGTCCAGCGCATCGGCCTCTACCCCGCCCCGCCCGGCTCACCCCCCGACATCCCCGGTATGGAGCTGGCTGGAGAAGTGGTGGCCGTTGGGTCACAGGTGCGCCGGTTCACGCTGGGCGATCGGGTCATGGCCCTGGTCGGTGGAGGGGCGCAAGCCACCCTGGCCGTCGTCGACGAGTCCCACGCCTTGGCTGTCCCCGACTCGCTCCCCTGGCCCGAGGCGGGCGGCTTCCCCGAGGTCTTCTCGACCGCCTTCGACGCCCTCTTCAGCCAGGCCGAGCTGCGCATGGGCGAGCGCGTCCTGATCAGCGGCGCCGCCGGAGGCGTGGGCACCGCCGGGGTGCAGCTGGCCGCCGCCACCGGCGCGTCGGTCGTGGCCACCGTGCGCGACGCCGCGCGGCGCGAGGAGGTGGCGGCACTCGGCGCCACCGTGGTCATCGACCCGGGGGAGGTGGCCGCACAGGGTCCCTACGACGTCGTGCTCGAACTGGTGGGGCAGGCCAGCCTGACCGACGTCCTGCCCCAGGTGGCCGTCGGCGGGCGCGTGGTGGTCATCGGTGTGGGCTCGGGAGGGACCATGGAGATCAACCTGATGGGCCTCATGACCAAACGCGCCCGCATCGGCGGCTCCACCCTGCGCGCCCGCACCCGCAGCGAGAAGGCCGACGTGACGGCAGGGGTGAGCGCCCACGTCCTTCCCCTCCTGGCCGACGGCCGCATCCGGGTCCCCGTCTGCGCCACCTACCCCATAGCCGACGTCAACGCCGCCTACGACCGCTTCGCCGCCGGAGGGAAGCTGGGCAAGGTGGTCCTGGTCAATTCACCGGGCCGGTGACCGGGCCGGTGGCCATCGAAGCGGTCCTTTTCGATGGCGACCAGACGTTGTGGGACTTCGAGAAGGTCATGCGGGCCGCCCTGCTCGGTGTCCTCGACGACATCAGGTCGGCCCGTCCGGGCGCAGCCGCGGCGGCGCTGCGCGTCGCCGATCTGCAGTCCGATCGCCAAGCCGTGGCCCACGAGCTCCTCGGCATCGAGTACAACCTGGCCCGGCTCCGCCGTCTCGGGTTCGGCCGATCGCTCCAGAGACTGCGTCGGGACGGCTCCGGATGGACCGAAGCCGAGGACGCCGCCCTGGCCGAGCACCTCACCTCCTCGTACTTTCGCTACCGCGATCGGGATCCCGCGCTCTTCCATGACACGGTGGCCTGTCTCGAGACGCTGCGCGGCGAGTACCGGATCGGCCTGCTGTCCAACGGGAGCCGGCTCCCCGAGACCGTGGGCCTGGGCGGGATGTTCGAAGCGGTCGTGTTCGCACAGGACCACCAGGTGGCCAAACCCGATCGCGCCATCTTCGAAGTCGTCGAGCGGTTGCTCGCGGTGGATCCGGCGTCCTGCGTCCTGGTCGGGGATCACCCGCTCAACGACGTGGTGGGAGCGAAGCGATCCGGCTGGCGGTCCGTCTGGATCGATCGCCAAGGGAGCGGCGACTTCGTGGCCCCCGAAGGCGCCGAGGAGGCCCCCGACGCCGTGATCACCTCATTGGAGCAGTTGCCCGAGGTGCTCAAGAGCCTTTGACCGACCCCCGTGCATCTGGACCAGCATCCGGGTCAACGGGTCAACGGGTCAACGGGTCAACGGGTCAACGGGTCAACGGGCTAGCGGGTCAACACCACGACACCGGCGTTGGCACCCCGCCCCACGGTGTGGGAGAGGGCAACCCGAACCCCGTCCACCTGGCGCGCTCCGCATTCGCCGCGGAGTTGACGTACCAGCTCGACCACCTGCCCCAAGGCGGATGCTCCGAGGGGCTCACCCTTGGAGAGGAGCCCGCCGCTCGGGTTCACCGGGAGGCGGCCACCCAGGGTGGTGGCGCCGGACTCGAGGAGAGCGGCCGAATCGCCCGGGGGGCAAAGACCGAGCTCTTCGTAGGAAAGGAGCTCGCGGGCGGCGTCGGTGTCCTGGCATTCCACGACGTCGAGATCCCCGGGTCCGAGCCCCGCTTCCTCGAACGCCGCGGTGGCGGCGAGGGTGGACGGGGGCGGCACCGTGTCGTCGGTCAACCCCGACAGGGGTGTGGACTCGCTGAGAACGGCGCCCGGGAGGTGGGAGCGCAGCGCGGCTCCGGCCAGGGTGACCGGGGCGGGCATCGTGGCCCCGAGCCGATCGGCCCGGGTCAGCACCACGGCGGCCGCGCCCTCGTTGGGTGAACAGAGCATGAAGAGGTGCAACGGCTCACACACCACGCGTGAGGCCAGCACTTCCTCCGCCGAGATCTCCTTCTGGTACATCGCGTCGGAATTCGACGCACCGTGACGTCGGTTCTTGACCACGACCTGGGCCAGATGCTGCTTGGTCACTCCCGAGACTGCGGCCAGGCGATGCGCGCGAAGAGCGAAGAAGGCGGGCGTGGCGGCCAGTCCCGCTTCCTCCTGCCAGGGCTCGAAGAACGATGAGCGGATGATGCCCCTGGGCATCTTCTCGGTGCCGAACACCAGCACCGTGTCGTACTGCCCGGCCCGGATGGCCCCCGCCGCCAGCATGAGGGCCGCCCCACCACTGGCACAACCGGCCTCGACGTCGACGATCGGCATACCGGTCATGCCCAGGCGACTCAGCACTTTGTGGCCGGTGGCCACCCCGCCATAGGCCGTGCCGCAGAACGCCGCCTGGAAGCCGCCCTTCCCGACCCCGGCCTGCCCCAGGGCGGCCCGGACGGCCTGGACCCCCATGTCGGTGGTGGAGACACCTTCGAACCGACCGAAGGGATGCAGGCCCACACCGGTGATGGCGACGTTCGTCATCCCGTCCCCGACGTCACGACGTCCCCGCCGGCGCGAAGGCATAGGAGATGACGTCGTGCCCGTCGGCATGGGTGTGCAGCGGCACGATCCGCAATTCCATCGGGCACCCGAAGGCGAGTGCGGCGGGATCACTTTCGGTCAGACGGCTGATTATCCGAATCCCTTCGGGCAGCTCGACCACGCCCACACCGTAGGGCGTCCCCCCCACATAGCCCGGGGGCGCGGCCGTGACCGCGGTCCACGCCCAGAGCGTGCCGGACCGCGACAACTCCACGGGCCGGGGATCCTCGACCGAGCAGTAGGGGCAGGCGTCATGGCGGGGGAAATGGTGGCTCCCGCAGGCCGCACACCGGCTCCCCAGCAACGACGGCGGGTCTCCGTCAGTGAAGAGGCCCTCCTTGACCATGACGCGCACAGTCGTCAATGTAGGCGATGACCCCCGCCGCGCCGGGCTGTGGTCCTCAGTCGCCGCGTCAGTCCCCGCATCAGTCCCCGCGTTCATCGCCGAGTTCATCGCCGAGTTCGATCAGTTCAAGCGCGTCGAACTCCCAGAATGCACGCAGCGAAGCCAGCTTCCCCGCGCCGTTGGAGCGGTAGGTGTAGACGCCCCGTACCACCGCCTGGTGGGTGCCGCCGGCCAGCGTGGTCCGTATGACCCCCACGTCCGCCACCTCGTCCCCGCAGAGATACGACTGCTCGATCTCGAAGGTGATGGCGGCACTCGGCGCGATCACCGTGTCGTAGAAGGCGGCGATGGCCTCGCGCCCGTGGTGTCCCGTCCCCTCGGGGTCGAAAGGAGACGGGCCGATCGGATCCTGGACCACGGCGTCGGGGGCGAAGAGACCGAGCCAGGCCTCCCTGTCCCGGGCGTGGACGGCGGCCCGGGAGCGGATCCCCAGTTCGCGCGCGGTGAGTGACTCGTCGGTCATGCCGGCCCCCTGTCGTGTGGTGTGCTCATCATCGAACCTTGGCGATCACGTCATCGCTGAAGCGACGCAGGCTGTCGACCTTGGTCTGGAGGCTCTCGGTGTCCTGCTCGGGCACGTAGGGCCAGCGGAATCCCACGATCACGTCGGTCACGCCCAACTCCTCGAGGCGGCGCACCCCGTCGGGGCTGTAGGCATCGAGCGAGATCACGTGCACCTCGAAGGGCTTGGCCTCGGTGCCGTGCTCCCGCCGCAGCACGGACAGGCGCTCCAAGAACCCGGGGAGAGCGGCCGGATCCCCCCCGCCGTGCAGCCAGCCGTCACCGCTGATGGCGGCCCGGCGCAGCGCCGCCTCGTGGTGCCCGCCGATGAGGATGGGCACCGGCCGGGTCGGCGTGGGGGTCATCTTGACCGAAGGCAGATCGAAGACCTCCCCGTGGTACTCGAAGTACCCGCCGGCCATCAGCCCGCGCATCACGTCGATCTGCTCGTCCATCCGTCTGCCCCGGCCCTCCCAGGGCACGCCGCAGACGATGTAGTCCTCGGGCCAGGGGCTGGTCCCGACCCCGAGCAGCAGGCGGTTGTTCGTGAGCACCGCCGTGGAGCTGACCTGCTTGGCCACCAGCACCGGTTGGCGGATGGGGAGCTTGACCACGAAGGTGACAAAGCGAAGCTTCTCGGTGACGGCCCCCATGGCCGGGATCACGGAGAAAGGCTCCAAGAACGGCTTGTCATCGAGGAATTCCCGCGTGCCGTCCGGGTTGAAGGGGTAGCGGGTGTCGGACACCTCGGGGTAGCAGATGCTGTCCGGGACGACCATCGAGTCGAAGTCCGCCTCCTCGGCCGCTCGGGCCAGGGGAAGGTAGTACGACGGGTTGGTCATCGATTCGGCGTACGAGAATCGCATGTCACCTCCAAGCGAGGACGAAGTGGGATGTCGGCGTGGCCGCCGCCTACCATGCGGCCTGTGACCGATCATCCTGCCAGGAGCGGCGCCTCGGCTCACATCCCGGCTCCCAGCATGCCCCGTGGGGCCCGTAGCACCCCCCTGGCCGTCGACCTCTCGCTGGACGATCTGGAATGCGACGCCCGCCGGATCGTCGGGGAAATGGCCTACGCCTACTTCGCCGGCGGCGCCGAGAACGAACGGCTCCTGTCAGACTGCGTGGCCGCCTGGGATCGGTGGCGGCTCCACCCGAGGGTGCTGGCCGGCCTCTCCGAGGTCTCCACCGCGACCACGCTGTTGGGAAGGGAGGTCAGCTCGCCGGTCGCCATCGCGCCGACGGCCATCCAAGGCCTGGCGCATCCCGACGGGGAAGCGGGAACGGCCCGGGGAGCCGCCGCGGTCGGGTCCCTCATGGTGCTGTCGTCGCTGGCCACCTGTTCGCTGGAGGAGGTGGCGGCCGCGGCGCCGGGGGCGCCCCGGTGGATGCAGGTCTACATCTTGCGGGATCGGGCCCGCACCGAGGAGCTGGTCCTCCGGGCGGCCGCCCACGGCTACGGCGCCCTGGTCCTCACGGTCGATGTGCCCGTCTCGGGCCTTCGCCGCCGCGAGCTGCGTGGCGGGGTGCACCTCCCCGACGACCTCATGCTGCCGAATCTGACCGCCGACAGCACGGCTCGGGCCCACGAGGGAGGGTTCATGGCCGTGGTGGGCCGCGAATTCGAACCGGCGTTGACGCCGGCCGACATCGGCTGGCTGGCCGGTCTCAGCGACCTCCCGGTGGTGGTCAAGGGGCTCCTGCGGGCCGACGATGCCCAACGCTGCGTCGACGCCGGCGCCTCGGCCGTCGTCGTGTCGAATCACGGGGGGCGCCAACTGGACGACGCACCGGCCTCGGCCGACGTACTGGGCGAGATCGTCGACGCCGTCGGTGCTCGGGCCGAGGTGTACGTCGACGGGGGTATCCGCCGCGCGCCCGACGTGGTCAAGGCGCTGGCGCTCGGCGCCCGGGCCGTCCTGGTGGGACGACCCTCCCTGTGGGCCCTGGCGGCCGGTGGAGCCGATGGGGTGGCCTCGCTCCTGCGCTGGTTCGAGCTCGAGTTGCAGCGCACCATGGCCCTCTGCGGCGCGGGCACCGTGTCCGAGCTCGACCGGTCACTGGTGCGGCGCGCGCCGCAGTGGTCGGCCGTGGAGAGGCAGGCATGACGACCGTTGCGGCCATGGTGGCCGCTCGGTCCGAGGACGACCGTCCGGCCGTGCTCGATTCGACCGGAACCTGGACCTGGCGCCAAGCCGTGGCGGAAGGGGCGGCGCGGGGTGCCCTGGCGGAGTCGTTGCGCACCGACGATCCCTTCCACATCGGCGTCCTGCTGCCCAACGGTCCCGAGTACCTGTTCTGGCTCAACGGTGCCGCGCTGGCCGGCGCCGCCATCGTGGGTGTCAATCCCACCCGTCGGGGCGAAGCACTGGCGGCGGACATCAAGGCCACTGACTGCGCCATGATCGTCACTGACTCCGAGGGCGCGGCCCTCCTCGAGGGGCTGTCGCTCGGCGTTGCTCCCGATCACGTACTGGTGACGGGGACGGAGCGCTACCGCTCCCTCCTGGCCCGGGCCGCGGAGAGCACCGTCGCCGCCGATCTGGTGACCGGCGCCGGTGCGGTGGGGGAGGATGCGCTCTTCCTGCTCATCTTCACCTCGGGCACCACGGGCACGCCCAAGGCGGTGCGCTGCACGCAGGGCCGGTTGGCCGGGATCGCCGAAGTGGCCGCGCCGGGATACGGCTACGGCCCCGACGACGTCTGCTATTGCCCGATGCCCCTCTTCCACGGCAACGCCCTCATGGCCCTCTGGGGGCCGACCGTCATGGTGGGTGCGGCCGTGGCGGTGCGTCCCCGATTCAGTGCGTCGGCCTTCATGGACGATGTGCGTCGATTCGGGGCCACCAAGTTCAGTTATGTCGGCAAGGCGATCGCCTACATCCTGGCCACACCCGAGCAGCCCGACGACGCGGAGAACACCCTGCGCAGCGCCTTCGGCACCGAAGCCTCGGTACGCGACCGCAACCGTTTCCGGAAACGGTTCGGCTGCTACCTCATCGAGGGGTACGGGCAGAGCGAAGGTGGCGCGGCGATCAACCCGGTACTGGGAATGCCGGCCGGTGCGTTGGGGCGGCCCGTCGACGACGTCGACCTGGTGGTCATCAGTCCCGAGACCGGGCAGGAATGCCCGCGGGCGGTGATCGATGCGGATGGCCGACTGCGCAACGCCGGGGAAGCGACCGGGGAGATCGTGAACCGAAGTGGGCCCGGTAAGTTCGAGGGGTACTACCGGCACGAGAGCGCCGAGCAGGACCGCCTGCGGAACGGCTGGTACTGGACCGGTGACCTGGGCTACGTGGACCCCGACGGGTTCTTCTACTTCGCCGGTCGATCGGGCGATTGGCTCCGGGTCGACTCGGAGAACTTCGCGGCGGGACCCGTCGAAGCGGTGCTGTCCCGCAACCCCGACGTGGCCGTCGCCGCGGTCTATCCGGTCCCCGATGCTGGATCGGGTGCGGGCGACCAGGTCATGGTGGCCCTCGAGTTGCTCCCCCAGGTCGCCTTTGATCCGGAGGCCTTCGCGGCGTGGCTCGGGGCCCAGCCGGACATGGGAACCAAATGGGTGCCGCGATTCGTCCGGATCGCTCGCTCGCTTCCGCAGACCGCGACCGGGAAGGTGACCAAGGTCGGCCTCCGCCGCGAGGCCTGGGTGAGTGACGAGCCGATCTGGTGGTGTCCTCCCGGCAGCTCGGAGCTGCGGTACCGGACCCTCACCGACGACGACCGGACCGAGCTGGACCGAGGACTCTCCCAACACGGGCGGCCGCCCATCGCCGCCTCCCCGTGAAAGGCGGGGAACTCCGCCAGGATCGCCCATGCTCTGTCCCCCGCGACCCTTCGAGATGTCCGTGTCCCCCCAGGAGCCCTGGAGGTCCCCATTTCGCCCTGCAACCTCCGTAGACTGCCGGTACCATGCCCGATTCGGCCACGAACCCAGCCGGAAATCCACCGGCTGATCCGCTGACCCAGACCCAGAGCCAGACCCGGAGCGTCGACGGGGTGGGGCCCGCTCCCGAGGATGCCAGCGCGAGCCCGACGCGCAAGTTGGGACTCGGCCTGTTCCTGGTTCTCCTGGTCATCGGGATTGCCCTTCTCTTCGCGTTCTTCGCGGCGGTACGGCATTGGCTGGCGCTTCATACGGGCACGCTCCACGGAGGGCCGGATCTCTACTACAACTTCTGGTCCGGCTTCGGTGCGGACCTCGGTGAGGCGACGCTCATCAGTGCCGTCGGGGTCGGGGTCTACACCGGTGTCCGCAAAGTCAACTGCCACACCAGAGGGTGTTGGAGGATCGGGCATCACACGTTGGAGGGCACCCCGTTCATCTTGTGCCGACACCACCACCCCCATGTGCCGACCAGGGGTGCATCGCATGAGGACATCCTCGAGCAGCACCGCAAGTTCAAGAGAGCGAAAGAGGCTCGGGAAGCCAAAGGGGGCTGAAGAGTCGCGATCACCCGGCGCCGAGGGGGCGGGCCAGGTACGCGATGAAGGTGAGCGAACCCTCGATGAGCTCGGCGTCGCGCCAGAACCGACGGCGCATGTCGTCGTCGAGCCGAGGTTCGCCTATCCGCTCCAGGCAGAATCCGGCGTCGGCGAAGGCATCGACGGTGACACCGAGCGGCCGCCGCCAGAACGACTGGGTCACTTCGACCCCTTTCTTCGACCACACGTCGTGGATCAGGCGGGTGGTGAAGTAGTCGCTCCCGGGCTCTTCGGCTCCGCTACCGAACGGATGATCGAGCGTCACCAACAGCCAACCGTCCGTTCGCAGGATGCGGGCGAACTGCCGCAGGCACGCCGTCATGTCTTCGAGGTAGTGCAGCGCCAGGGAGCAGAGGATGCCGTCGAACGTGCCGTCGAGCAGGGGCGGACAGGCCAGATCCCCCACCAGGAACCGGGCGTGCCGACCGCACCGTGCGCTCGCCCGGCGCACCATGCCCGGGCTCAGGTCAAAGCCGACGACCTCACATTCCTGGGCCGCCAGCCACGCGGCATGGGCACCGCCGGCACATCCGGCATCGAGCACCCGGCGCCCGGCCAACGGCGCCGGGAGCAGCGCCCGCACGGTGGTGCGTTCCAAGGCTTCGTTGAAGAGGTTGTCATCGGTCTCGTCCCAGACGTCGGCCAGCCGTTCGTAGGCGGCCAAGGTCCGAGCCCGATGGGTGTCACGATCCACCGCCGAAGTCTTGCAGGGTCGTCACGGCGCGACGCGGCGCGACGCGGAGACCTGAGGGCGCGACCCACCTCGGGTGGACCAGGCGAGCGATACCTTTGGCGTCGATGGCGGACGACCAACTGACCGAGGAATCGCCCCGGCCGGCGGCCGGCCGCGACGGGACCCCAGCCCCTGGGGGTACCTCAAGGGGACGCTGGCTGGTCGAGGCCCTGGTGGTCATTGTGGCCGCCCTTGCGGTGGCGTTCCTGCTGCGCACCTTCGTCGTACAGACGTACTCCATACCTTCGGGCTCCATGGAACCCACCCTCATGATCGGCGATCGGATCGTCGTCGACAAGCTCAGCTACCACCTGCACGGGGTCGGTCGATCCGACATCGTGGTGTTCTCGAGCCCACCCACCGAGGACTGCGCCGGACCTCCCGTGGCCGACCTGGTCAAGCGTGTGATCGGCCTTCCCGGTGAGACCATCTCGCTCTCGGGCGGGATGGTCTACATCAACGGCAAAGTGCTGGCCGAGCCCTGGCTGCCGTCCTCGGTGCAGGCCGCCACCGAACCCGGGCCCTCCCTGGCCCCCTATTCGTTGCACCACCGATTCACGGTGCCGGCCGACGAGGTCTTCGTCATGGGCGACAACCGCACGGACTCTTGTGACAGCCGTTTTTGGGGTCCCATTCGCGAGTCCACCATCGTCGGCAAGGTCGACCTCCGGATCTGGCCGCTGGCTCAGCTGCACTGGTTCTGAATCTCGGATCCGTCCCGGTCGCCGCCCGGATCAACCCACCGCGTCGAGAAAGTGCGCACGCTCCGCGTCGAACCACCGGCCCCGTCGCTCGTAGCGCTCCTGGCCGCCGGTCTCGTTCCACATCTGGACGAACGCCGGGATGCCGGCGTCGACCCGGCGGCGAACGAAGGCGCCGCCCTCGGCGAATCGCTCGGCGATCAGGGCAACGAGTTCGCCCCGCCCGGGCGGGAGGCCGTACGCGTCGGCGACGAGACGGAGCCTGGTGAAGGGGTCGAGGCCCGCCCGGCCCTGCCGCGCCGCGTCTTCGGGCGCATCGAGCGGGACGCACATGCTGGCCAACACGGCCAGGTCGAACACCCGTCGCCCCGGAGCGATGAAGTCGAAATCGAGCAGGGCCACCGCCACGCCGTCCCGGTAGACCACGTTCTCCGGGCACACGTCGTTGTGGCAGATCACCTCGCCCTCGCCTCCGCCTCCGCCTCCGCCTCCGCCTCCGCGAGGATCCGCGAGCTCGCGGTTCCAGGTGGCCCCATCGGGGGGCACGAACGAGGCGGTGGCGTCGTGGAAGCCTCGGAGGAGGGAAGCGGTCGACGCCAGCACGGGGTCGGCCTGCGACCACGCCGGGAACGGCGGGACCGGCACGTCCCCGGGCACGTACGACAGCCATTCGCGCCCATCGGTTCCCACTCGGAGGGGCGTCGGGACGCCTTCGAAGCCCATCGACCTGACGTGACGCAGGAGCGCGTGAATGGTCTCCGAGTGCTCGTTGGATGGGCGGGCGACTTCGTCGCCCACCTTCAGCACCGCTCCGGCGTTGGCCACCCCGCCCGGCAGTACCTCTTCGTCCGACATGCACCCAGCTTGTCCGAACCTCATGGCGCGGGCGCTGTCCACCGCTTCGTGAACCACGTCGGTGGTCACCCGGAACCGGCCGCCATCGCGGGACGGTAGCGCCGATTCCTCGGCGCACACCCCTATTGCCTGGCTACGATCACCCGGGACGATGGGACCGACACCCCATCGCGAGCGCGGCGACGGCACGCGCCCGGACGAATGGAGGATTCCGATGACGGCCATGCCAGGGTGCCCCCCCGAAAGTCCTTCGTCCCCACTCGGCGGTTGGCGGCGGCGAACCCGGCGGACACTCGTTGCCCTGGCCGCGGTCACCGTGCTGGTCGGCACCCTGAGCGGCGTCGCCATCGCCAACATCCCCGATGCCGGCACCGGTGTCTTCCATGGCTGTGTCAACACCTCCACAGGCGCCCTGCGAGTCATCGATCCGGCGAAGGCACAGGTGTGCAGCGCTCAAGAGAGACCCATTTCCTGGAATCAGCGCGGCATCAACTGGCGCGGGGTGTGGTCATCCGGGTCGTCTTACGCCATCAACGACGCAGTGGCATACCAGGGCGCAAGTTACATCGCCAAGATCGCGAGCACCGATGTCGTGCCGACCTCCTCCAGCACCTGGGCGGTGCTGGCCGCGAAAGGCGCGACCGGTCCCAAAGGCGCCCCAGGCGTGGCGGGTGCTACCGGGCCAGCCGGCGCCACGGGTCCGACGGGTCCTACGGGAACGAGCGGGTCCAACGGCCGCACCGTGCTGAGCGGTACCAGTGTCCCGTCCTCGTCTGTCCTTTTCGATTCGAGCGGCGACTTCTACATCGACACCACGACCAACGTCATCTACGGCCCGGCCACCGTCACCTGCGTGAACCTGATCTGCCGGACCAACTGGGGATCAGGCACCAGCCTGATCGGCCCGCCGGGACCTGCCGGACAGGGTGTCGCCTTCTCGAGGAACCTCGGGACGACCACCGTCGACGTGCCCAACGGTGCCAGCACCCGGATCGTGACACAGACCCTGGCCGGTGGTGGTGACTTCACGGTGAGCGCCACGCTCGATCTCGAGCACGACGGCAGCGGTCAGGGTTATTGGCATTGTGACCTGGTGGCCGCCAACCCCGGGGGCGCGACCGTGGTCTTGAGCACACGGTATGCCGGCATTCCAGCCAACGGGCCGGCTTTCGTCCCCATGACCCTTCAAGGCGTCGTTTCGCTCGCCCCCGGAGGGTTCGTCGGGGTCAACTGCCTTGAGTACAGCGCCCTAGCCGGCGACGCGGTGACGGACATCAGCGTCATCTCGACCCAGGTCTCCTCATTCGTCAGTGACTAATGCGACCAACTTCCGGCTCGGTTGACGCTCACAGACGACGAACCGGGCCGCCGGCCTCCCGAATCCCTCGGGCCATGGCGTAAACCCTGCCTGACGTGCGACGACGGAGATTCGACCACTGAGCGGTTCGAGGTCCCGATCGCCGGCTGGACCTAGTTGCCGTCTGGGACAACTGGCGTCCTCGGCCCACCGGGGACCCGGTCCATCGCGCCTCAGGCCCATGGTACGCGGGTGAACCTATAACGCGGTCCAGTAGGTCGCCCTTCTGGCTCGCAGCACCGCGCGACGGTCAACATGGTGTTGTGAGCAGCCCGGCCGATGAGTTCGCCCAGATGTGGGAGTGGTTCGCGATGCATTGCCATGAGTACTCACCGCTCTACGAGCGCATCTCGAGCGCCATTGCCGGTGATGCCGAACTGCTCGCATGGGTGCGGTCGGCGCCCCCGACGGCCCATCTGCCCCCCGCCCTGATGGCCGCCGTGCACTATGTGCTGCTCGAAAATCCCGGGCATCCCCTGGCTGCCGTCTACGCCGGGCAGTCGGACGCCGACCCGGCGCCGTTGTTCCTCGACCTCTGCCGAACGCACCGCGACGAGGTGATGGCCCTTCTGCGGACCCGCCACATCCAGACGAACGACTGTGGCCGCAGCGCCCTCATCGGTCCGGGTCTCACCTGGCTGGCCTCGCAGCTGAACGCTCCGCTGGCCCTGGTCGATGTCGGGGCCAGCGCCGGGCTGAACCTCCTGTGCGATCGCTATCGCGTCGACTACGGCGATCGCGGTGCGACCGGTCCCGCCGATTCCCCGGTCCGCATCGCGTGCCGGGTCACCGGGGGCAACCCGCCGATCGCCGCGGCCCTCCCGCCTCTGGTGGCCCGGATAGGAATCGACCGCTCGCCCATCGACCTCACCGACCCCGACGACGCGCGCTGGCTCCTGGCCTGCGTGTGGCCCGATACGGGTCGGCTGGAGCGGGTCGCCGCGTCCATCCGCCTCGCCAGGGAAGACCCGCCCCGGGTTGTCGCCGGTGACGCCAACGAGGTGCTCTCCGGGGTGCTGGGGGACCTGCCCGCCGGCGCCGCCGCGGTGGTGGTGACGACGTGGGCCTTCGCCTACTTCGGCTTCGAGGATCGGCAACGTTTCGTGGAGCTCCTCGAGGCCGCATCGAGCTCGAGATCCATCGCCTGGTTGAGTGCCGAGGGCCACGGGACGGTCGCCGCGCTGGTCGAAGAGGCAGGGAGCGACCCCGGACCCACTGCGTCCGACGTGCTCGGCGCGCTCGTGTTTGCCGGCGGGACGGTGCGCCCACGGGTGCTGGCCCGGGTCCACGAGCACGGGCAGTGGCTCGACTGGAGGGCCGGTTGAGCCTGTCGGGACGACCGCCGCCGTCAGCGCAGAAGGACCCTGACGGAGGCTCGTCTTGGTAACTTGACCCCCGTGCGGGTCGGCCTGGTCATCCTTCCGACCCAACGCTGGCATGAGGCCCGCCGGCAGTGGGAGTGGGCCGATGACGTCGGCTTCGGAACGGCCTGGACGTACGACCACATCAGATGGGGCGGCATGCCGGACGGCCCCTGGCTGGCCGCCGTCCCCGTCCTGGCCGCCGCGGCCGCGGTCACCCGTCGCATCCGGATCGGGACTCTCGTGGCGAGCCCCAACTTCCGCCACCCGGTCACCCTGGCCCGGGACGTGATCGCGCTCGATGATGTGAGCGGCGGCCGCTTCGATCTGGGTGTCGGCCCGGGCAGCGCGGGACCCGACGCCCGAGCGCTGGGGCAGGAGCCCTGGACCTCGACCGAGCGCATGGATCGCTTCACCGAGTTCGTGCAGACCCTGCGCCAGGTGCTCGATGGCGAGGCCACCACGCGTTCCACATTCTCGGGCCGGCACTACGCCGCCGACGAAGTCCCGAGCACCCCCGGCGCGCTGCAGTCGCCCCTCCCCCTCACCGTCGCCGCCGGGGGGCCGCTCGGTCTCCGCGTGGCCGCCCGCTACGGTCAGCAGTGGGTGACCATCGGGCCACGATCAGGGACCGGAAAGCCCGGCGAGATCGCCCGGGCCGTGCGCGACCAGTGCGGACAGCTCATCTCGGCGTGCGACGCGGTGGGCCGCGACCCGGCCACCTTGCGCAAGGTGCTCCTGTGGACGCCCGCCGAACCCGTGCTCACCTCACTCGACCAGTTCGATGCCCTGATCGCCCCCTACGAGGAATTGGGGATCGACCAGTTCGTCCTGCATCACCCGGCGCAGACCGGTCCCTATGGCGGTTCCGTCCCCGTCTTCGAGCAGATCGCCCAACAGTCGGGCGCGCTGCGCTGATCCCCTTCGGCGCTACCCCGAGAGGGCGCGCTCGAGCCCCGCTCGCGCACCGGGCGGATCGATCCTCTCGAGGACGATGTCGTCGCTGCCCACCCAGGCTGCCGCCTCGCGCAGCGCGGCGGCCACGGGCTCGACCGCACCGGACGGGAGCAGCGTGACCTGCTTGGCCACCAGCGTCCGGCCCTGGCGGCCCGGGTCGACCAGGCCGATCAACCTGGTGCCGGCCAGGACCGGCATGGCGAAGTAGCCGAAGAGCCGCTTGTGCCGGGGCGTGTAGGCCTCGAGCCGGTGGCGGAACCCGAAGAGCCGCTCGGTCCGGGCCCTGTCCCAGATCAGTGAATCGAACGGTGAGAGCAGGAGGCTGCGGCCCCTGAGGCGGCGACCGAGCACCTCGAGCGCAGCCGGATCGGCGAAGGCGGCCTTCGGCCAACCTTCGACCTGCACCGGGACCATCCCCGCGGCCTCGAGTACCGGCCCCACCTGCTTGACCGGGACACCGTGGTACACCGCGAGGTCGCGCACCGTGGCGACCCCGAGCGCCCGCCCGGCTGAGCGCACCAACCGGATGGCACACTCCTCGTCGCTGGGCTCCTGGCCCCGCAGGTCATCCGGAATCGCCCGCTCGGCCAGGTCGTAGACCCGTTGAAAGCCTCGTCGCTGACGGCAGACGAGTTCGCCCGTGTCGAGGAGCCACTCGGCGGCGATCTTGATCTCGGACCAGTCCCACCACGGGCCGCCGCGCTTGGCCCCACCGAGTTCCTTCGCGGTCAGCGGTCCCTCGGCGCGCAGGCGGGACATCACCTCGGCGCAGCTCCGGTCCTCGTCTTCCAAGAGGTGCCAGCGCCTTCCCCTGGCCCGGCGGCCGCGGCGGGTGACGGCGTATGCCGGCCACTCCTCGAGCGGGAGCAGGCAGGCGGCGTGCGACCAGTACTCGAAAGTGGTGCTCTGCGGTCCCCAGTACGCGCGCTCGATCCGGTCCCGCGTGATCGGACCGTGTCGGGCGTAGGCCACGAGCTCGTGCGACCGGGCCAGCACCGAAATGGTGTCGAGCTGGACCGCGCCGAGCCGGCGCAGCATGGCCGCGGGTCCACCGGTCTGACGCGGACCGAGCAGGCCCTGGGCCGCCAGGGCGACCCGCCTGGCTTCGACCACGCTGAGCGAGGCCGACCGCGAGGCCGACCGCGAGGCCGACCGCGAGGCCGGGGGCACGGGACTCGGGACCCCTGTCAGTCGAGGAGTGCGGCGGCCACGGCATCCTCGAGGGCGCGGTCGTCCGCCCACATGATCTGCTGCTGCTTGGCCCGGCGGAAGTAGAGCTGGATGTCGAAGTCGAGCGTGAAGCCGATGCCCCCGAAGATCTGCTGGGCCATGGCGGTGATGTCCCGGAAGGTGCCACAGGCGAACGACTTGGCCATCGGGGCGAGGGACGTGAGGGAGCGCCCGCTGGCTCCGGCCCAGGCCGCCTCGTGCACCAGCTGTTCGGCCCCGTCCAGGTTGGTGGCGGCGTCAGCCAGATTGTGGGCCAGCGCCTGGAAGGCACCCAGCGGCTTGTCGAACTGCCGGCGGTCCTTGGCGTACTGGGTAGTGATCTCCAGGGCGTACCGGGCGCCGCCCACCGCCTGGGCGGCGAGCAGCACCAGGGCGGGTTCGAGGACTTCTTGCCAGGTAGCCCAGCCCGTGCCCGGCGCACCGATCCGATCGTCGGGGCCGACCGCGACGTGGTCGAACGTCACTTCGTACTGCGTATCGGAGGCGAGGCTGAACTGCTGGCGCAGCGTCACCCCCACCGCGGTCGGGTCGACCAGGAGGAGGTCGATGTCCTCGGCGCCGTCGCCGGACCGGGCCAGCACCACCAGCCGCTCCGCCGCGGCGGCGAAGGCCACGTGACGCTTGACGCCACTGATGCGCCATCCACCCTCGCCGTCGGGCTCGGCCCGGGCTTGGACCCCCCGCGACGAGTACCCGTTCTCCGGTTCGAGCCAGGCCGGGGTGAAGACGGCCTCACCGGAGCCGATGCCGCCCAGCCACTGGGTCTTCAGGGCGTCGCTGCCGGCGTGGGCCAGCACGCCGCCCGACAGTACGGCGCTCACGAAATGGGGGGTGGGAGCCAGGGCGCGCCCGAACTCCTCGTAGAGGGCCACGCCTTCCACCAAGGTCATACCCGATCCCCCGTACGCCTCGGGCAGCAGCAGACCGATCAGGTCGAGCGCGCCCAGCTGGGTCCACAGGGACAGCGGGTATCCCGTCGGGTTGTCCTCCATGTCCCGCACGACGTCGAGGGGACAGTGCCGCTCCAGGACGTCGCGCGTGGTCTGACGCAGCATCTCCTGTTCGGCACTGAAGTCAAGGTCCAGCATGGTCCACCTACCTCCGGGTTCGCGATCGTTCGCTCATGGGTGGGCCGGCGAGGGGCGCCACCGGTCACCCCGTCGGGCCCACGGGTTGTCATCGGCCGCGCGCGGCAGCGCGAGGCGAGCCGCGCAGGTGGTCTTGCCGTCGCCCTCGACGGCGAGGGTCACGGCGACCGAGACGAAGCCACACCCGGATGCATCGACCTCGGTCCCCCCGACGACACCGGACAGCACCATGGTGTCGCCGGGAAAGACGGACCCCAGCATGCGGAAGGTCACCCGGGCCAACCGGCCGTGTGGTCCGGACCAGTCCGTCAGGTAGCGCTCGAACCAGGCCGCCTGGTTGGGCGTGTTCAAGAAGATGTCCTGGGTTCCGTTGCGGTTGACCGCGAAATCCTTGTCGTGGTGCATCGGTCGCCAGTCTCGGGCGGCCAGGGCACCGAGGACCACGGTGGTGGCGCTGACGACGTAGCGGAGCTCGGGCAGCGCATCGCCCGGGGCGACGTCGCCGAAGAGAAGGGTCGGGGTCACGACGGTCATCGGCTGCGCCGGTACCCGAAGCCGGTGTAGGACTCCACCGCCACCAGCTCGCCGTCCTGATTGCCGTAGACGACGTCGATCACCCAGAACCGGCCCGTGCCCAGCTTGGTGGTCTTCTCGTCGCTGATGGACCGCAGCACCTGGTGGGTGCGGAGCACATCGCCCACGCGTACCGGGGTGTGGAACTCGATGGTGTTGTCGGTCATGACCGCCTCGGGCAGGTCGAACAGGGCCTTGAGGTCGAAGTGCACCTGGAGGGCCAACCCCGCCTCGGTGCGACCCGGAGACCAGTGGTGCGGGCGGAACCAGACCGAGACCATGGTGGGCGGTGCGATCGGCCCGTCGGTCAGGTCGCGGGCCACCTCGTCGTCCCAGTAGAGCGGGTTGCCGTTCTCCACCGAGGCACACCAGGTCCAGATGTAGCCCCGTTCGACCGGGAACTCGCCCGCGGTGGCGTACTGCTCGGCCCCGATCAGGTCACGGGCCTGGGCCAGAAGACCGGTCGTGGTCATGCCACCACCCGGCGCGACAGCAGATCGGCGATGGTGTCGACCGGCAGCCCGGCCTCCTCCAAGAGGTGCTCGGTGTCCGTCCGGCCCGGATCGGGCAGCGGGACCACCGTGGTCGGGCGATCCATACCGGCCAGCAGGGGGGCCAGCTGACGGAGCGGGCCCCGGGTCGGATGGTGGGCCACGGTGACCCCACCGCGGGCGGCGCACTGGGGGTCGTCCGTCACTTCGGCGATGTCGAGGACGGGAGCGACGCACGCGTCGGCATCGCCGAGGAGGTCGATCCACTCGTCGCGGTCACGGGTGGCGAAGGCGGCGGCGAACGCCGACCGGAGGGCCGGCTGGGCCGCGTCGATCAGCTGGTCCGGAGCGAGCTCGGGACACCCGAGACCCCGGCACAGGTTGGCGAAGAACTTCGCCTCGATGGCGCCCACCGAGACCCATCTGCGGTCCCGTGTCCGATAGGTGCCGTAGCAGGCGAAGCGGCCCGAAAGGATGTCGTGGCCCGGTTCCGGCGCCGTGTCGAGGGCCAGGTGCTCGTCGATCGGCAGCGACATGAGGGAGAGGACACCCTCGACGACGGAGATATCGAGGTAGGCGCCGACTCCCGAGACGGATCGGCCGACGAGTGCGGTCGCTATGGCCAGGGCGGCCTGCAGGCCGCCGCCCGCGGCGTCCGCGATGGTCGCGCCGGGCACCGGCGGCGCGCCGTCCTGACCCGGCGTGCACATGGCCAGGAACCCACCGACGGCCAGGTAGTTGAGGTCGTGGCCCGCCCTGTTGGCATACGGTCCGTCCTGGCCGTACCCGCTGGTCGAGCAGTAGATCACCGCAGGATTGCGGGCCTTGACGGTGGCGTAGCCGACGCCGAGGCGGTCCACCACCCCGGGGCGGAAGCTCTCGACCACCACGTCGGCGCCCTCGGCGAGGGTCAGGAAAGCCTCGCGGCCCCCGGCATCCTTGAGGTCGACCAGGACCCGGCGCATGCCCCGGTGGCCGCTGTAGGCGAAGAACCAAGGCTCGTCGGGGGCGGCGTCGGGATCGGGCACCGAGCCGATCTTGACCACCAGGGCGCCATAGTCGGCCAGCAGACGCGTGCAGCGCGCCGCCGGGCCGACCGACGAGAAATCGAGGACCGTGATCCCGCACAGCGGTCCGGTGGGTGCGGAGGCGGCCAACGGATCAGAAGTTCTTCGGGAGACCGAGCTTGCGCCGGGCGATGATGTTCTTCTGGATCTCCGAGGCGCCGCCGCCGATGGTGTCGATCACCGTGTAGCGGTAGGTGGACTCGGAGCGCCCGGCCATCGGCCCCTCTTCGGTCTTGACCCGCAGTTGGCTGCCCGGCCCGGCGATGTCCATGGCGGCGTTGGCCAGGCGCTTGGAGAGCTCGGTGGCGAAGAGCTTGTACTCGGAGGCCTCGACGGTCGGCGCCGCGCCGCCCTTGCCCGCTTCGAAGACGAACTTGAGCCCCATGACCCGGGCCACCTCGAGCTCGGTGGCCAGCCGGGCCAGGCGTTGGCGGACGGTGGCGTCGTCCTTCAGCGGCACCCCGTCCCGCACGGCGGTGCGCACGTACTCGGTCAGGAGCTCGAAGCGCTGGGCGATGGGCGCGAAGGTGAACATGGTGAAGCGCTCGAGGTCCAGCGCCTCGGAGATGTACTGGAAGCCGTGGTTGACCAGGCCCACCACGTACTCGTCGGGCACGAACACGTCGTTGAGGAAGACCTCGTTGGTGCGCTCGTCGCCCATGGTCCAGATGGCGTTCACCTGAATGTTGGGCTGGTCGATGGGGACCAGGAAGAGGGTGATCCCCGCATGTTTGGCGGCGCTGGGATCGGTGCGGCCCCCCACCCAGTACCACTCGGCGAAGTGGGCCGAGGTGGTCCAGGTCTTCTGCCCGTTGAGCACCCATCCCCCGTCGACCTTGGTTGCCTTGAGCTGCATGGAGGCGGCGTCCGACCCGGCGTTGGGCTCGGAGTAGCCGACCGCGAACTCGACCTCGTTGCGCAGGATCTTGGGGAGGAACTCCTCCTTGAGTGTCTCGTTGCCGTGCCGGATGATCGTCTTGCCCACGATGCCGACGCCCTTGCCGATCTGGGGGCCGCCCCGCCCGGCCAGCTGCTCGTTGAGCAGGTACTCGTAGACGCCCTCGCCCTCGGACCCGCCGTACTGGGCGGGCCAGGTCATCCCCAACCACCCCTGGTGGCCCAGCGAGGCCATGAAGGCCCGGCGTTTGGGCGTATCGACGATCTGGGCCATGTTCTCCCGGGTCAGGTCGAAGACGTCGGGGTCGTCATTGGCGTTGAGGAAGGTCTCCACGTCTTTGACGAACGCGATCTGCTCGTCGGAGAACTCAAAATCCATGCCGCGGTGACCTCCAGAGCCGGAAGGACGCCGGGGAGTCCCGGTCGCGCTCGTTTCTGACTACCCGTCAGATTAGATCAGGACCGGGCTCCCCGCCGCCACCGTGTCCGAGGCGGCCGAGCTCACGGGATCGGGCTCCCCCCTCAGGTGGTGCAACCCGAGCGCGAAGGCGACGACTGCGGCCACGACGCTGGCCGCTCCGGCGCAGAACAGAGCGCCACGGACCCCGAAGACGGCCACCAGGGGTGCCGCCCCGGCCATCCCGATTGACACCGCACCCATGGTGACGCCGGTGAAGACGGCACAGGCGCGTCCGGCGATGTGCGCGGGGGCCCGCTGGAGAAGAAGCGTGCGTGCGCCCACCATCTGCACCCCGTCGCCCACTCCTCCGATGCCGTAGGCGACGATGGCCATCCACATGGTGGGAGCCAGGGCGCCGGTGGCCACGCCGCACCCGAGCAGGGCCAGGCCGATCACGATCCCCGGCGCCAGGGCCCGGGGAGAGAGGCGCCCCGCGATCACCGTGCCGAGGGTCATGCCGCCGGTCCACGCCGTGATGAGCAGGGCGAAACCGGTGGTGCCCCCGTGCAGCACCTGTTCGGCCAGGAAGAGCTCGACCACCATGGAGACGCCGATGAAGGCGATCATGACGGAGACCACCAGCACCAACAGCCCCATGGGCCGGTCGCGCCGCAGATAGCGGATCCCGGCGGCCATCCCGTCGTCGACGCCGACGTCACTGGACCGTCGGGCCCGCCCCAAGCCGAGAGTCAGGACACCCACCGCGAAGATGATGGAGGCCACGGCATCGAGCAGCAGGGCGGTGGTGGTGCCACCGATACTCCCGATCACGCCGGCCAGCAGGGGACCGACCGCAGTCCCGCCCATGCTGGCGGCTTGCAGCCGGCTGGTCGCGCGCACGAGCGAGACCTCGCCGGCCAGGTGGGGAATAGCCGCCGTCAGGCCCGGTTGCAGCACGCTGTCGGCCACCCCGAAGCAGAGGACCAGCACGATGATTGTCCCCAACGAATGGGCGAAGGCCAGGCCGACCAACGACAGAGCCACCAGCAGCCCGGCCGCGGCGAGGAGGCGCCCCATGGGGAGACGGTCCAGCAGGTAGCCCGAGACCGGCGCCAGCAACACCACCGGGAGGCCGCCGGCCAGGAGGACCATGGTCACGGCCAGGGTGGAGTGCGTCTCCTGGTAGACGCGCAGGGACAGGGACACGTAGGCCAGCCCGTTGCCGGCCGCGGCGATGAACTGGAGAATGGTGGCAACCCGGAGTGGCCGCGCCGCGCCGGGCGCGACGGTCCCACGGGCCGTCTCGGCCGAGTCCGGTGCAAGTTCGCTGTGTTCGAGGTGCATGGTCATGTTCGTCGCCTTGGCCCAGTCGCGGGGCAGTATCGAAGGTGGTTGCGGCGCGGCGGTGCCCGGGACGGCACGTCGCGGTACGGGCAAGTGTGGTTGGTGCAGGGTGTTGGCCGTCCGGGGAAATTCGCCAGAAGGTCGGACCGCACGCGGCACGCACGCGGGACCTTCTTTGTGGCGGGACTCAGCGCAACATGGAGGAGATCATACCCTGCGGCAGCGCCTGCATGAACCGCGCCCCTCGCTCCGCGCTCACGAGTCCGCCCACGAGAGTGTGGCCACCCGTTGCGCGCGCGTCATGCCCTTGAGAGCCGCCTCGCGAGAATCCGTGAAGAGGAATTCGCCCGAAGGCGACACCAATTGTTCGGACAGGGAGGAGACGAGGATCTCTCCGGGTCCCGCCGCGTCGGCCAGCCGGCTGGCCACGATCACGGTGTGGCCGAGGAAGTCGTCATCCTCTTCGATCGCTTCGCCGGTGTGCACACCGATGTGGATGGCGATGGGACGGTCAGGGCTGGTCTCGGAGCGGGCGGCAAAGGCACGCTGCATCTCCACTGCACACCGCAGCGCCCGGGCCACCCCGCCGAAGGCGACCATGAAGCCGTCACCCTGGACTTTCACCTCGCGCCCTCCGTGCCGCTCGAACGCGGCGCGGACGATGCGATGGTGCTCGAGGAGCACGTCCCGCGACACCGCATCGCCGAGTGCCTCGGTCATGCCGGCGTAGTTCACCATGTCGCTGAAGAGGATGGTGACGGTGCCGTCGCTGGCCGGCGCCCGAACCGGATCGGGCCGGGGCTCCGCCCGCTCCGCCCGGGCCTCCGACGGGTCCGGCTCGGCCTCCGACGTCTCCGGCCGGGTGCGGGGTCGGGGCGGCGGTACCCCTGACCGATCCCGTGACCGGCCGTCGGACCGACGCTGGGCCCGGAGCTGGGCCCGGATGTCCCGGCTGAGTGAGGCCAGGTCGATCGGCGCCGAGCCGGTGCCGGGGGCGCCGGCGATCGAGTCCAGCACGCTGTCCACCACCGACCGGGTGACCGTGCGACTCGAGCGGTGGGGCCGGCTGCGCACCTCGATCCCGCCCATGATGGAGTAGGCGCGGATCCGGATCCGGGGTGAGCCCGGCACGATCGGCACGTCGCGCAGCTTGAGGGCACGGCCGCCCATGATGGAGAGACCCTCCATCTCGACGTCGATGCCTTCGGGGACGGTGATCTGGATCCCGCCCCAGAAGGCCACGGCGGTGATCACCACCTCGGGCGCGTCGATCTCGGCCTGGCGCAGGTCCATTTCGCAGCCCCCCATCACGGCCACGGCCGAGGTACGCGCCGCCAACCTCCAGCGGCCCTTGGCCTGTGACCCGCTCATGACGGCCAGGAACCGCCGCCGGGCCGGACGCCCGGCGGGTTCGGGGAGGGACGCCGTCAGGGCGGGCAGGGCGGGCAGATCGGCCAGCGCGCCCTCGAGCTCGCCTCGGGTGCGGGCCTGCAGGGCCACGCCGACCCGATCGGAGAACTCGTCGAGGGTGAGCCGTCCGGCCACGACGTGCTCCCGGAGCAGGGTGACCGTGCGATCTCGATCGGCGTCGGCCACCCTCAGGGCCGTCTCATCTCGAGGTGGAGTGGGGAGACGGGACTCCGGATCGGGCGATTCGGCCATGGACGCAGTCTGCTCGCTAGCGACGCCGGCCGCGTGGTGCGGCCGTAGTGAGCCGCTCTGTGCTGGCCCGATGCAGGCTCAGCCGATTCCCGGCGGCACCAACGAGCACGCGGGGACGAAGGTGGGGTCGTCCACTCCGAGCGCGTTGAGCACATCCTGCTGGGCCACCGGGTCGTAGAGAATCCCCAGATGCTCACTGAGATCCGACGAACACTGGTCCTGCAACAGAATGTCGTCCACCCGGGGTCCACGCAGGAAGGCCGATGTGTAGGGGGTGACCACCTCGTCGTGGCTCGACTCGATCACCACGTACTTGGGGCCGGCCTGGGTGTCACCCCCGGCGTTGAGCGCGGAAAGGAACGGCGAGCCCGCCTCCTGCTCGGTGCAGGCATCACAGGTCCCGCCCGTCGAGGGATCGGCCCCGAACAGCTCGGTGAGGTGGCTCAGGCCGTCGAGCGTGGTGCCGTGGTTGGACGGGGCCAGACCGACCAGCATGTTGACCTTTGACGCGCCGCCGAGGAACTTCATGTAGTACCGCGGCATCATCCCGCCCTGGGAGTGCCCGACGATGTCGACCTTGCCGGCATGCGTGGTGGCCAACACCGCGTTGACGAAGGACGCCAGTTCCCGGGCCGATGTCGGGATGTCACCCAGGCCGTAGAAGCGACCGTCGGTGACCGACGTGGCCCCGTAGTTGAAGCCGTAGACGCAGTAGCCCTCGTCGGCCAGCGCCGGTGAGAGGGACTGCCACGACACGTTCTCGTTGCCGGCGGTGCCGGCGACCAGCACCACGGGGAAGGGATGGGCGCGGGTCGGCGTGCACGGTACGTTCATGCCCGATGGTGAGCCGCCCGGGTCGGTGAGCTCGGTGGCGAAGCCGTCGAGGATGGTGCCCTGGGGCAGGTCGGGCTTCGTGGCCCCTGCCGCAACGGGCCCGCAGAGGGGGACGAGAAAAGCGAGGGCACACGCGACGGCCCCGAAGGCACCGGTGCCGAAGGACCCGGCTCGCGAGGGCAGACCACCTCGTTTCGGCTGACGGACAGGGCTCCGGCGCACATGGTGGGAACAACGAATTCGGCGCCGCATTGCGGTCCGGCTACTCCCCCTCCTCAGCCACCCCCCTCCTCAGCTACCCCCTACTCAACTACTCCCCCTCATCCCCTCCTCGCGCATCCGCCGATTCGCTTACCCGCCGACCACCGGCAGGACCACCGAGCAGGCCGGGACGAAGGTGGGATCATCTGGCCCGAGGGCGTTCATGACATCTTGGATCGCCACCGGATCGTAAAGAATCCCGATGTGCTCGGCGTAGTCGGTCGGGCACTGGTGCTGCAGCACGACGTTCTGCACGCGGGGTCCACTCAGGAAGGCCGATGTGTACGGCGTCACCACCTCGTCGTAGGTCGACTCGATCACCACGTACCTGGGGCCGGGCACCGTGTCACCCCCCTGATTCAAGTTGGCCATGAAGTCCGACCCGTCACCGTTGATCTGTTCGGTGCAGGCGACGCACCCGGCGAGGTCGAACACGTGCACGCCGAGGACGCCCAAGGCGTCGACCAACGCGTTCGAGCCGTCGATCGTGGTGCCGTGGTTGGACGGGGCCAACCCGACCAGCAGGTTGACCTTTGACGCACCGCCGAAGAATTTCATGTAGTCGCGGGGCATCATCCCGCCCTGGGAGTGCCCGACGATGTCGACCACCGGACTGTGGGCCGAAGTCCGCACCCGGTCCACGAACGCCGCCAACTGCCGGGCGGAGTCGGCGATGTCGCCCTCGCCGTAGGTTCGACCGTCGGTATAGGGACCGGCGCCGTAGTCAAAGCCGTAGACGCAGTAGCCGGCATCGACCAGGGCGGGCGACAACGCCTGCCACGAGATGGCCTCGTTGAACAACGTGCCGTGCAACAGGATCACCGGGATCGGGTGGTTCTCAGAAGGGCGACACGACCAGTCGTCCATCCCCGGCGGCAGCCCACTCGGATTCGTCGCTTCGGCCAGTAGTGCCTGCGCGAACGTCCCCTGAGGCAGCGTGGGAGCGGCCGCCGCCGGCGCCGGGCCAAGCCAACCAATCCCGCTCAGGGAGCACAACAGCGTCAGGACGAGGGAGGCGACCACCAGGCACGGTCCAGTGACCCCGGCTCGGTGGCGCAGGGTCGGGGGGTGGTCCCGGCGAGCGTCAGGCGCCGGTCGGCGTGGCACCTGGCCCCGCACGCCGGCCACAGCGCATTCCTCCCCGAGGTCGGGCTCGGCTGACCAGGCAATCCTCCACCTGCGCGCGGCGGTGCTGAAAGTGGAGGGACGGTTGGCCGCGCAGAAGGAAGTCGACTCGTTCGCCCAGAAGGACCTCGCGGTCGTCGTCGCTCGCGTGGGGGATGTCTGCCGAGGATCCCTCAGAAACGGTCCCCGTCCATCCGTTTCGGATGTGCTGCACGTGCTGCATGTGCCTCGCCAAGATGATGGCCACGACACCCGCCGCCGTCATGGCCGTGCTCCTGAGGGTGTGTTGCATAGTGGGGCTCCTGAGGGTGTGTTGCATAGTGGGAGAACGACCCGAGTACACCACTATTGCGGTGTCTTCTGCCACCACCATTGCAGGACCTGGCTCCCGGCCCGATCGCGCCAGGTCACGCACCGTTACGCCGGACACGCCCGCCGCCCGTCACGCCCCGATCAACTGGGCGAGCGGGGTGAAGGGCAGACCGTGCGCGTCGGCCACCGGTTCGTAGACCACCTGCCCGTGCGCCACGTTGACGCCCTCGGCCAGGGCGGGGTCGGAACGCACCGCGTCCATCCAGCCGTTGGCGGCGATGCTCAGGGTGTAGGGCAGGGTGGCGTTCGCCAAGGCGTGGGTCGAGGTGTGGGGCACGGCTCCGGGCATGTTGGCCACGCAGTAGAAGACCGATCCGTGCACGTCGAAGGTGGGGTTCGAATGGGTGGTCGGTCGGGTCGACTCGAAGCACCCACCCTGGTCCACGGAGATGTCGACCAGGACCGAACCGGGGCGCATGCTCATCACCAGTTCGTCGGAGACGAGGCGCGGGGCGCGGGCGCCGACGACCAGGACGGCACCGATGACGATGTCCGCGTCCAGGCAGATCTCCTCAATGGCGTGCTGCGACGAGGCGATCGTCTCGAGGGCACCCCGGAAGTGGTGATCGACCTGGCGCAGCTTCTCCAGATTCCGGTCCAGCACATAGACGTCGGAGTGCATCCCGACGGCCATCGTGGCGGCAGCCATGCCGGACACCCCGGCGCCCAGAATGACGACCTTGGCGCAGCGCACACCCGGCACGCCGCACACCAGCACGCCGCGGCCTCCGCCCGGCCGCATCAGATGATGCGTCCCCATGAGGGGCGCCATCCGGCCGGCCACCTCGCTCATGGGAGCCAGGAGCGGGAGTGCGTGGTCGGGCTGGCGGACCGTCTCGTAGGCGATGGCCACGTTGCCTCCCGCCACGAGGGCATCGGTGCACGGGCGCGACGCGGCGAGGTGCAGGTAGGTGAAGAGGACCTGGTCGGACCGGGCGCCGAGCAGCCCGTACTCGGACTCGACGGGTTCCTTCACTTTGCACACCAGGTCCGCGGTGGCCCAGATGTCCTCGGCGGAGTCGATGATCTTGGCGCCGGTGCGGACGAACTCGTCGTCGGGCATCGACGATCCCGCGCCGGCGTCCGCCTCCACGTGGACGGTGTGGCCGGCCGAGACGAGCTCGCGCACGCCGGCCGGGGTCATGGCCACCCGGTACTCGTCGTCCTTCACTTCCTTGGGTACGCCGACGATCATGGCCTACTCCTCGATGTTGCTCATGACGTGCTTGATTCTCGTGTAGTCCTCGAAGCCGTAGGTCGACAGGTCCTTGCCGTAACCGGACCGCTTGAACCCTCCGTGCGGCATTTCCGCCACCAGGGGAATGTGGGTGTTGATCCAGACGCACCCGAAGTCGAGATCGCGGGCCATCCGCATGGCGCGGCCGTGATCGCGCGTCCACACCGACGAGGCCAACCCGTACTCCACCCCGTTCGCCCATTCCAGGGCTTCACCCTCGTCGCTGAATTCCTGGACCGTGATGACCGGCCCGAACACCTCGGACTGCACCAGTTCGTCGTCCTGGCGCAGACCGCCCACCACGGTCGGCGCATAGCAGAAGCCGCGCTCGCCCACGGCCGTGCCCCCGGTCATGACCCGGGCGTGGTCCGGGGCCCGCTCCACGAAGCCGTGCACGCGGTCGAGTTGCGCCGCGCTGTTGAGCGGTCCGTAATCGGCATCCTCGTTCTCCAAGCCCCCGACCGTGGTCGCCTCGGCCGCTTCGACCAGGGCCGCCAACAGATCACCGTGCACACCGGGCCCGGCCAGCACCCTGGTGGCCGCGGTGCAGTCCTGGCCCGCATTGAAGTAGCCCGCCCCGCTGATCCCCTGGGCGGTCAAGGCCGGGTCGGCGTCGTCGAAGACGATGACCGGGGCCTTGCCACCCAGCTCGAGGTGTACCCGTTTGAGCGTCGGTGCGGCGGCGGCGGCAACTTCCATGCCGGCCCGGACCGATCCGGTGACCGACACCATGGCCGGGATGTCGTGCGCCACCAGAGCACGACCCGTGTCGCGGTCCCCGCACACGACGTTGAACACCCCCGGGGGAAGGTGCTCGGCCATGATCTCGGCCATGAGAAGGGCCGAGACCGGCGTGGTGTCCGACGGTTTGAGCACCATGGTGTTGCCCGCCGCCAGGGCAGGTGCGAACTTCCAGACCGCCATCATCATCGGGTAGTTCCATGGCGTCACCGCACCGCACACGCCGACGGGCTCGCGACGGAGGAACGACGTGTGTCCCTCCATGTACTCGCTGGCGGCGACGCCCTGGAGGTGGCGCGCCGCACCGGCAAAGAAACGGATCTGGTCCACCATGGGGGGGACCTCCTCCTCCATGGTGAGGCGGAACGGTTTCCCGGTGTTCTCACACTCGGCCCCGACGATGTCCTCGGACCGGGCCTCCAGCGCGTCGGCGATCCGGATGAGGGCGAGGCTTCGTTCCGACGGTGTCGTGCGCCGCCACGAAGCGAAGGCGCCCGCGGCCACGCTGAGCGCTCTGTCCATGTCGGCCCGGCCGGAGACCGGGGCCTCGGCAAATGGCTCGCCGGTGCTCGGATCGGTCAGGGGAGCGAGCGGTCCATCCTCGGCGTCCTGGTACTTCCCTCCAACGAAGTTCTGCAACTTGCGCACGTCGCTTCCTTTCTGCCCGACCACTCATCACTTCTACGGAAGCCTGATCACCACAGAAGCCTCGTCCCTACAGAAGCACAGACTTGCACCCCTCACAAGCGATACCGCAACAATTGCAGCCTGGGACGCCGAATTTCTATTGAATAGTGACGGAATAGTGATACTATTCGGCATCAGACGGAGTGGCAGCACCGAGTCACCCCGGAGAATCTGGGAATGGGTAGCGTCATGGCGGACCTCGACGAGCGCAGTGCGGCACCTGGCGACGACGAGGCGCTGACGGCGAGTGCGACCTTTCTCGACGAGGCTAATCGGGCCATCATCGAGGCACTGCAGAAGGACGGCCGTCGATCGTACGGGTCCATCGCCGGCGAAGTGGGCCTGTCCGAAGCGGCCGTGCGGCGCCGGGTCCAGCGCCTGCGCGACACGGGCATCATGCAGATCGTCGCGGTGACCGACCCGCTGCAGTTGGGCTTCACCCGCCAGGCCATGGTCGGGATCTCCGTCGACGGCGACGTGCGCTCGGTGGCCGACAAGCTCACGGCGCTGGCCGAGGTCGACTACGTCGTCATCTGCGCCGGATCCTTCGATGTCCTGGCCGAGGTGGTCTGCGAGGACGACGAGCACCTGCTCCAACTGCTCAACGATTCGGTGCGGTCCATCCCCGGAGTCAGGCGGACCGAGACCTTCTTGTACCTGAAACTGGCCAAGGAAACGTACAACTGGGGCACGCGGTAATCCGGACCGGACCGGACCGGAACCGGAACTGAACCGGAACTGAACCGAACGACGGCCATCGGGCCCCCCGAGTGGAGGAATGATGAGCAGCACGAACCCTGGAGAATTCCGAACTGAGCGACCAGGCGCGACGCCACCTCTGGATGCACTTCAGCCGGCTGGCCACCTACGAGACCCACGAGGTCCCGGTGATCGTGCGCGGCGAGGGAGCGTACGTGTGGGACCAGCACGGCAAGCGCTATCTCGACGGCTTGGCCGGCCTCTTCACCTCGCAACTCGGCCACGGGCGCACGGAACTGGCCGAGGCCGGCGCCAAGCAGGCCAGCACGCTGGCCTACTTCCCCCTGTGGACCTACGCCCACCCGAGGGCGATCGAGCTGGCCGAGCGGCTGGCCCGGTACGCGCCCGGTGACCTCAACCGCGTCTTCTTCACCTCGGGCGGATCCGAGGCGGTGGAGTCGGCCTGGAAGCTGGCCCGCCAGTACTTCCGCATGACCGGGCAGCCCCAGCGGACCAAGGTCATCAGCCGCGACATCGCGTACCACGGCACCACCATGGGGGCCCTGTCGATCACCGGGCTGCCGGATCTCAAGACCCCCTTCGAACCGCTGGTGCCCGGCGCGATCCATGTCCCCAACACCAACTTCTACCGGGCCGAGCTGTTCGCCGACGACGAGGTTGCCTTCGGCCAGTGGGCCGCCGACGAGATCGAGCGGGCCATGCTCCGGGAAGGCGCCGACACCATTGCCGCCGTCTACCTCGAGCCGGTGCAGAACGCCGGCGGGTGCTTCCCCCCGCCGCCCGGGTACTTCGAGCGGGTGCGCCAGATCTGCGACCGCCACGGGGTGCTCCTGGTCTCCGACGAGGTCATCTGCGCCTTCGGCCGTCTCGGCCACTGGTTCGGCTCGGCGCGCTACGGCTACCAGCCCGACATCATCACGGTGGCCAAAGGCCTGACCTCGGGCTACGCCCCGCTGGGCGCCATGATCGCCTCGGAGCGCCTGGTCGAGCCCTTCCTGGCCGAGGGCGCGTCGTTCCTGCACGGCATCACGTTCGCCGGGCACCCGGTGAGCTGTGCCGTGGCCCTGGCCAACCTCGACGTCTTCGAAGGCGAGCACATCCTCGAGCACGTGCAGGAGACCGAGGGGGAGTTCCGCCAGGCGCTCGAGACCCTCTACGACCTCCCGATCGTCGGTGACGTGCGCGGCGCGGGCTTCTTCTACGGGATAGAGCTGGTCAAGGACAAGGAGACCCGCCTCTCCTTCGACGACGAGGAATCCGAGCGGCTGTTGCGCGGCTTCCTCTCCGGCGCGCTCTTCGAGGCCGGACTGATCTGCCGGGCCGACGACCGGGGGGACCCCGTGGTGCAGCTGTCACCACCCCTCATCTGTGGTCCCGAGGAGATCGAGTTCATCACCGCCACCCTGCGCGAGGTCCTCACCGAGGCGTGGCGGCGGATGTAGGCCCGCCGGAGGGAGCTTCGGGCCGCTACGGGCGGCTCTCCCTCTGGTGGGATGCCATCGCACGACCGCTCGCCGACCGTCCGCCCCTGGGCTCGGATACCCAGGTGGACGTCTGCATCGTCGGCGCCGGTTTCACCGGGTTGTGGACCGCCCACACGCTGGCCCGGGCCGACCCGACCCTGCGCATCGCCGTGGTCGAGCGGGAGGTGGCCGGGTTCGGGGCTTCGGGTCGTAACGGTGGATGGTGCTCGGCCCTGTTCGCCAGCTCGGACGCCGCCCTGGCCCGCGACTACGGGCTCGATGCCATGCGGGCCATGCGCCGGGCCATGCAGGACACGGTCGACGTGGTCGGGGCCACGGCGCAGGCCGAGGGCATCGACTGCCACTTCGCCAAGGGCGGGACGATCGTGGCGGCCCGCTCGGAGGCGCAACGGGCCCGGGCCATGGCCGAGGTGACCGAAGCGCGGGCACTCGGCTTCGGGGAGGAGGACCTGCGCTGGATCGACGCGGCCGAGGCGCGGGCCCGCATCGGGGTGGACGGCCTGGTCGGGGCCACGGTGAACCCGCACTGCGCGGCCATCCAACCAGCGCTCCTGGCGCGGGGCCTGGCCGACGCCGTCGAGCGCTCGGGTGTGACCCTCTACGAGCACAGCGACGTCACCCGGATCGAGGCCGGGCACGGCGGACGGCTCCCCGTCGTCCACACCGAGGGGGGCACCGTCACCGCCGAGGTGGTTGTCCGCGCCGTCGAGGCCTGGACCTCCACCCTGCCCGGGTACCGGCGCGCGCTGGTGCCGGTGTACTCGCTCATGGTGGCCACCGAACCCCTGGGCCCCGAGTTCTGGGCGTCGGCCGGATTGACCGGGCGCGCCACCTTTGCCGACTTCCGGCACATGATCATCTATGGCCAACGCACCGCCGACGGCCGGATCGCCTTCGGCGGGCGCGGCGCCCCGTACCATTTCGGCTCCACCATCCGCCCCGACTTCGACGTGGCGGCCCCGGTCCATACCCTGCTGCGCCAGACCCTGGTCGAGCTCTTCCCCGACCTGGCCCCGGCCCGGATCACCCACGCCTGGGGTGGGCCGTTGGGCATCCCCCGGGACTGGCACTCCTCGGTGGGCCTCGACCGGGCCAGCGGCGTGGCCTGGGCCGGCGGGTACGTCGGCGACGGGGTCTCGACCACCAACCTGGCCGGCCGGACACTGGCCGACCTGATCACCGGGGCCGAGACCGACCTGACCCACCTTCCCTGGGTCAACCACCGCTCCCGGAACTGGGAACCCGAACCCCTGCGGTGGCTGGGCGTCAATGCCGGGCTCTGGACCATGAAGCTGGCCGACCACACCGAGACCCGCAAGGGCCGCCCGAGCCGGCTGGCCGCCCGGATGGAGCGCCTGCTCGGGCAGTGACGAGCACCGGCCCGGGCACTGAAGAGCACGGGCCCGGGCATCGAACGGTGCCACAATCGAGCCATGACGCCCACTCCTCTCACCCCTCATGAGGCGATCACCCAACTGATCTACACCTACGCCGAGCGCATCGACGCGGGCGACTTCGCCGGGGTGGCCGAAGTGTTCGAGCACGCGACGCTGACCTTCGAGGGGTTCGGCGATGCCGTCTCGGGCCGCGACGCCATTCAGTCCCTGTACGAGCGGACCACCCGGCGCTACGACGACGGCACGCCGCGCACCAAGCACGTGATGACCAACGTGATGGTCGACGTCGGGGCCGAGGGGGCCGAGGGAGCCGACGGGGCGGACGGGGCCACCGCCACCAGCCGTTCCTACTTCACCGTGCTCCAGGCCGTGCCGGGTGCGCTGGCCCTCCAGCCGGTGATCGCCGGGCGCTACCGCAATGCCTATGCCCGTGTGCAGGGCGAGTGGCGCTTCACCGCGGTCCACATCATCATCGAGCTCACGGGTGACCTGGGCCACCACATGCTCTTCGACCTACGCCCGTGAAGCTCACCCTCTCCTACTCGTGGGACTGCCCGCCCGAAGCCTTCTGGGCCCTCTACTTCGACCCCGAGTTCGTGATCCGTCTCCACCTCGACGCCCTGGGGTCGACCTCGGCCGAGGTGCTGGCCCAAGAAGGCGACCTGGCGTCGGGGCTCACCCGTACCCTGCGCTACGGGCAGAAGCCCAACGCCCCGGGGCCGGTGCGCAGGATCTTCGGCGAGGAGATCATCACCACCGAGGTGAGCACCTTCGACCCCGCCACGTCGACCGCCACTTTCACGCTCACCCCGGGCACCATGGCCGACAAGACACATCTCAACGGCTCCATCGCCCTGACCGAAGAGGGCGACCATTGGAACGAGACCTTCTTCCTCGAGGCGCGGGTCAAGATCTTCGGCGCCGGACCCATTGTCGAGCGGTTCGTCGAGCACCAGGCCCGGGACGTTCAGGAGAAGTCGGTGGACTTCATGCGCCAGGTGCTCGGCCCTTCGCGGTGACCGCCGCCTCGGACGAGGCCATCGGCGACGGCGCGGCCCCGGGGCGGGCCGGTCGCAGCATCTCGCCCTGGTCTCCCTCGAGGGGGGCGCCCGCCACCAAGGGCGATTGGGTCAGCACGAAGGCTCCGGCCAGCATGACCACGAGGAAGAACACTTCAAGGGCGATGAATCCGGGCCCGCTGCGCAGGTGCTCGTCGAACACGAAGACGCCGATGATCACGCTGACCACCGGGTTGAGCATGAGCATCGAGGCCCGGGAGGCGGCGATCGGGCCGGCGTGGAGCGCGTTCTGCAACAGGAAGAACCCGACGAGCCCGGCCACGCCGATGGCGTAGGGCTCCCAGTGGGTGAAGACGTGGCCCCACCCTCCGGTGATGAGGGTGGTGGTGGCTTTGGTCAGCGAGGCGTTGTAGGCGAACAGCACCGCGGCGGCGGCCCCGAAGGCCGTGGCCCGCCACCAGCGCGGCCCGCGCTGGGCGGTGATGACCAGGGCGGCCGCCGACACCAGGACCACCAGGGTCACCGCCCCCCAGGCCTTGGATCCGGGAATGCCCTTCCCGATGGCGGGAGCGGCCGAAATGATGAACCCGGCCAGCCCCACCACGATGGCGGTGGCCCCGAGGAGCTCCCGCCAGCCCACATGACGATGGAAGACGATGCCGAGAATGGCGATGAGGAACAGGAGCTCGACGGTCACGATGGGCTGGACCACGGTCAGGTCCCCGAAGCGCAAGGCCGTGGCCTGCAGGACGAACACCACCAGCAGGAGGGCGAAGCCGAGCAACCAGATCCCGCGTTTGAGCGCATTGGTCAGCAATCGCAGGCGCATGGCATCGGCAGCTGGGGCCGATTCCACACCGATGCGCTGGAGCACTCCGGCCACGGCCCCGGCCAGGGCGGCGCACACCGCCAGCAGATAAACCACGCCTAGTTCTACAGCAGAGCGGCGGCGCGAGCTTGGGTCGTCCCCCGCGGCGCGGGACACGGCAGCGGATCTGTCCCTCGGTCCCACCGGTTCTCACGACGGGTCACCGGTTCTCACGACGGGTCTCACCGGTTCTCACAATGTTCCCGCGGCTCCACTTGACGTCGGGCCATCCACCAAACAAGGTGAAGCCAGACAACCTTCGGTGGCGGTTACCAGGGACGCACGCCGGACCGGACGAGGCGAAGTGTGCACACGAGACCGAAGTGGGCTGCCGGTGAGGCGACGCGGCACCTCCGTGTGTCCTGTCCGTCGCGTCTCCGTGCTTCCCATGTACGTCCACCTTGGACGTCGGCGGCGCCGGCCCGGACCCGGGACCCATCTCCGACCGGGTGGGGGCTGAACACGGCTGACCAAACTGAGCCGACTGACCCGGTGTGACCGATCACCGGCACGCACAACGAGGCGACGACAAGGAAGGCACGATGGCCATAACCGAAGATCTCGCGGTCATACACGACCCGCTGACCGAAAAGCCGTTCCATATCGAACAGCACGGGATCGACTACATCCCCGAGAGCGAGCGTTGGGCCAAGCCCCGCGACCTCTTCGGCATGTGGGCCGGCGCCAGCGTGCAGATCGAGTACTTCATTTACGGCGCCGTGTTGATGACCTTCGGGTTCTCCTTCGGGCAGGCGCTCTCCATCATCATCATCGGCAACCTGTCCTTCTTCCTGCTGGGCATCTGCAGTTTGCAGGGCCCGGACGCCGGAACCACCGTCTTCGGCATCAACCGGGCCGGCTTCGGGCCCAACGGATCACGCATCATCTCCCTCTTCAACTGGATCACCCAGGTCGGCTTCGAGATCGAGGGCCTGCTCCTCATCGTGGGAGCCGGTCTGGTCCTCTCGGGCAAGGCCGGCTTCGACCCCGGCGACCCGGCCAAGGTGGCTCTGGTCATCGGGGCGGTGGCGGTGCAGTTCGTGCTTCCCTTCCTGGGTCACGCCACCATCGTCAAGACCCTGCGCCTGCTGATCCTCCCCTTCGTCCTGCTCTTCGTCGTCCTCTTGATCTTCATCATCCCGCACGCCACCACCCATGGCGTGGTGCACGGCGCCGACTGGCAGGTGTACCTGGCCGGGCTGGCGTTCACCATCACGCTGTCGGGCCTCGGGTGGACCGAGAACGGCAACGACTACTCGCGCTACCTACCGCGAAAGTCGAAGCCGTCGAGCATCGTCGGCTGGATCTTCCTGGGCACCGCCATTCCCCAGATCCTGATCATGACCCTCGGCGCGGCCACCGGGACCTACCTCAAGACAGTGGGGACCTCGTCCAACGCGTTCCTCCCCTTCTTGCACCAGAGTGCCATCCCGCCCTGGTTCGTCGATGTGTTCCTGATCTTCTGCATCATCCAGCTCTTCGCCGTCAACAGCCTCGACCTGTACTCCTCGGGCGTCACGCTGCAGGCGATGGGGTTGAGAGTAAGGCGGTACCAGGCCGTGATCGTCGACAGCGTCTTGTGCCTGATCTTCACGATGTACGCCATCTTCAGTTCGTCCTTCACCACGTACCTCAAGGACTTCGTCGACGTGGTGATCGTCTGGATCGCGCCATGGGTCGCCATCTACCTGGTCGACTGGGCGTTGCGCCGTTACCGCTACGTGCCCGGCGAGCTGCAGAAGACCACGAAGGGCGGCCTGTACTACCGCAACGGCGGCTTCCACTGGCCGGCCCTGCTGGCACAGCTCCTGGGCATGGTCGCCGCGCTGTCCGGTCTCAATCCCACCTTCAGCGTGCCCACCTGGGTCAACCCCCTGGCCGCGCTCACCGGGAACGATGCCTTCACCCGGGCCGACTTCAGTATCTACATGGGCATGTTGGTCGGCGGGGTGGTCTATCTCATCTTCGCCTTCGGCAGCGTCCGCCGGCAGGCCGACGAACAGGAGGTGCTGCTCAAGGCCGAGGGGCTGCTCTGAAGCTGCCCTCATCGTCGTCGAGCGCGTCAGCATCGGCGTCGACCATCCCAGCCAACTAACCCGGCGTGCCCCAGTCCTCCACCAGCCGCCCGCTGCCGTCGTCGGCGGGTCGGAACAGCGGCATCGAGCCGAGGGACCGGACGTTGCCGGCGTCGGCCCCCAGGGCGCCCCGCCAGCCCGACCCCTCGGTCATGAGGGTGCCGATCACCACCGGCTCGGCGCCGATGCGCCGGACCAGTCTGAGGGCGGCCAGGGTGGAGGCGCCGGTGGAGATCACATCGTCGACGACGGCCACCCGGCGCCCCCGCACGACGGGGACCCGGGCGGGGTCCATTCGCAGCCGCTGATCCTTGTGGGTGGTGATGGAGGTCACCGGCTCGGACCATGTCTCGCCCAGGTGGATCTTGGGCGTCTTGTGCAGGATCACGTAGTCGTCGAAACCCAGGGCGCGACTGGTTTCAATGGCCAGGGGTATCCCCATGGTGGCCACCGAGACCACGATGTCCGGCGCCGAGGGACGCATCAGCTCGGCCAACTCGCTCCCCGCGGTCTCGGCGAACCTCACCCCGAGGTCGACACAGATGAGGAGCGCGATCCACAGGTCCGGCGCCAGCTCCACCTGGGGCAGGTCGACCGCCTGACTGCCCACGGTGGTCGAGTAGATACGATCGGCGCCCATGCCCACGACTCTCGCGGCCGTACCCCATGTCCGCAAATGAACCCCTCACCGTCGAGGCGGCCCGCTCCTTCCTGAAGGTCGCGGTAGAGGAAGCCCTCCTCGGTCTGGGCGAAGGCGGCATCCCCATCGGTGCCGCCCTGTTCCACCGAGACGGCACCCTGCTGGGACGCGGCCACAATCGCCGGGTCCAGGACGATGACCCCTCGATGCACGGCGAGACCGCCGCCTTCCGGCATGCCGGGCGCCGCCGCCACTACGCCGACTGCGTGATGGTCACCACCCTCTCCCCTTGCTGGTACTGCAGCGGCCTGCTCCGCCAATTTCGGATCGGCACGGTGGTCATCGGGGAGGCGACCAACTTCGTCGGCGGCCGCGACTGGGTGGCCGAGCACGGGACCAGGGTCATCGACCTCAACGATGCCGGGTGCATCGCCATGTTGGGCACGTTCATCGCCGAGAAGCCCGACCTCTGGCACGAGGACATAGGGCTCTGAGCATCGAGGGGGCAGGCACGGCGAGCGAATAGCTCGGCGCGGTCAGCTCTGCGCGCCGGTCGCGCTCTTCGCCCTGGCGTCGAGGGTGCGGAGCAATGCCGCCTCCATGGCGACCGGAGAGCCTTTGCCCGTCTCGAACTCGCTGAGGCCCACTTCGGCTCGACCGACCAGGAAGTTGATTTGGCTTCCGGCGAAGGACTGCTGCTTGGTTACGCCGTCTTTTCGTAGGGTGATTGTGAACGACAGATGAAGACCAAAGGAGTGAGGTATCGGTTCGCTGGGCGTGAAGAGGCTCACCTTGAGCTTCGAGAGTTTGACGCCGGGTGGAAACTGCTTCGCGAATTCTTGCTTGGTCACCTTCGTGACGCAGCCCAGGAGTTTTGGATCAGTGACCGATTTCAGGTCAGCGAGCCCATCGGCACGAGTGCGGACCATGGTGGCATCCGAGCTCAGCTCGATCGGACCCTGGTCGAAATTCGCTGAGGTGACGTCCACCACGGTGTCATTCGCCGAGAAGGTTGCATTACCCGCACAACGGGCCAGTTCCGCATTGAACGAACTGTCCGACGCATTGGGTGGATTCGGTGATTCCTTCCAGCCCGGCAGGTCGGCTGCGGTGAGATTGATGGCCTGAGCCGTCGCGCGATCGGCGGCCACGCTGACGGGCGCGGTGGTGCTGGTGGCGCCCTGGTTCGATGCGCCGGCGGGGACCGCGATACCCGTGATCACGCCCGCAGCGAACAGCGCCGAGATGACCGCCTTCCACGACATTGCGCCCCCTCCACATCCCTCTCCGATTCCCCGATCGGGAATCGGACATCATTTCACACGATGTGCGATGCGGCTCATCAGGGCGGTTGCATCGAGTAGAACTGGCGCCGTGTGGCGACCCGGTGGTTTGTACCCAGCTGCCCTCGGATGCTGCGTTCTGGCCGTCACGCTTCTCAGTTCGGGGACCGGGGTCGGTGCGGCGCCGCCGCGCGGCCATCGCATCCTCACCGCCTCGGCCCGGAGTCCGTGCGCCGTAGGACGTCCCTCGGCGTCTCCGGTCACTGTCACGCTGAGCGCCGACTTGAACAATGCCTTGACCGCGCCCGTCTGCATCGACGGCCGTGGACCGTTTCATTTCCTCATCGATACCGGTGCCAGCGCCACGGCCGTGAACTCGCCCGTCGCCGCCCGGCTTCATTTGGCCAAGGATGGTGCACCGCAACAATTCTTCGGTGTCGGTCGCTCGCTCCAGGGGCAGCCGATGCGGGTGGACCGTTGGAACGTGGGACCGCTCCGCCTCTCACCTCAGGTGGTGTACGCCGAGCATTTGGGATTGCCACCCCACGTGGACGGACTCTTGGGTTCCGATGTCCTGAGCCGATTCGGCACGATTCGCTTGGACTATGACCAGGCCCAGCTGATCGTCGCCAAGGCCGAAGGACCCGCCCTGGCGTCGGGCGCGGTGCAGGGACGGATCGGACAGCAACTTCCCGCCGCCTTCGCCAGCTTCGATCCGCAGGAAACCCTGCCGATCGCGGTGGTGACCTTCGATGGTGCCGTGGAGGCAACCGCTCCCGTGTCCATCGGCGCGCGCACCTTCCACTTGGCCATCGATTCCGGCGCGGACAACTCCACGATCGCCGCCTCCAAGGTCCGGGGGCTCGGTCTCACCCAGGACCACCGCCAAATTCAGTTGCTGGGTGTCGGCGGTGAGGTCAGCGCCACCGAGGAGCGGGTCACGTCCTGGTCGGTCGGATGGGTGCGCCTCGTACCCGAAGACCTCGTTGCGACCACGCTCCCGGGGGGCTGGGGCCCTTCGGGTATCGATGGGCTCCTGGGAGCCGACGTCCTCAGTCAGTTTCGCGGCGTGACCATCGACTATGCGGACGGGATCCTCGGGATGGACCAAGTCCCTGTCTTGTAGCCCGCCGTCGGCGCAGGGCTCGGTTGAGAGATCCGCACCGGTGCCCACCGGCATGTTCTGACAGCACCGCCGCCCCGCTTCGACCCGCTCCGCCCCGCCTCGACCCGCTTCGAGTCGCTTCGACCCGCCTCGAGCCTGATTCACATGGGGCTCCCCTCAGGCGCTACGTCCGGGCCCAGAAACGAGGAGCACCCTGAGGTCGGAAGGAAATCGCGATCGAAATGAACTCGTCGGCCGGAATGAACGGACCGGTCCGAGCGAGGCGACAGGAAGGAGCCCGGAGGATGGACACGCGACAGCACCAGGGGACGGAGGCCGCACAGCAGCAGAGAGTGGCCACAGGAAGGTCGGACGCACCCACCAGGCCATGCCGTGTGCGGAACACGGTGGATGACACACAGACGATCCCGTCCGTCGATGCTTCTGAAAGAGTGCACTACGACCGAGTACCGGGTAGCGCGTGCGAGCTCCAGGGCGAGATGTCCCGGACCGTCTTTGGAAGTCTGCAAGGCGTCTACACATGGGAGGGCCGCGCGCTTCCGTCGGAGCAGCAGGTCCAGATGGAGATGGCCCGCCGGGTCCCCGCCGATTGTCGGCGACTGCATCGACGCCACAACACCACTCGACTGGCCGGGTGGCACGGCGGGTGGACGTCGGAGACGTCCGGCATCTTCGCCGCCGACATCTGGGCGACTTCGCGCCACCGGTCGCCTCGGCGCATGGGAAGTGTCAGTGTGATCGTCCGATCAGCCCTCAGCCAAGGTTCTCGGACCTCGAACGGCATGGCGTGCTGAATCGGAGCCCTCCCTGGTTCGCTCCGCCGGCCTGAGTGCCGGTCGAGCGGAGCCGCTACCATCCGCGCGTCCCTAACCGACAACGTCAAGAGGCCAGGCATGATTCTCGATCGCTTCACCGTGACCGACCAGGTCGCCATCGTCACCGGCAGCGGCCGCGGCATCGGCGCGGCCACCGCAGTGGCCCTGGCCGAGGCGGGAGCCGACGTCCTGCTGGCGGCGCGGACCGAGGAGCAGCTGCGCGAGGTGGCCCAGCGGGTCGAGAAGGCGGGCCGCCGGGCGGTGGTGGTTGCCGGTGACCTCACCGACGTCGAACTCATGGGTTCTCTGGCCACGACGGCACAGGCGGAGTTCGGCCGGCTCGACATCATCGTGAACAACTTGGGCGGCACCATGCCCCGTCCCCTCCTCGATACCTCCCCGCGCGCCCTGGAGGAGGCCTTCCACTTCAACGTCGGCGCGGGCCACGCGCTCGTGCGCGCCGGCGTCCCGTTCATGGTCGAGGGAGACAACCCAGGTGGGGCCATCGTGAACATCTCCTCGGTCATGGGCCACGTCGGCGCCCGGGGCTATCTGGCCTACGGCACCGTCAAGGGTGCGCTGGAGCAGTACACCCGCCTGGCCGCGCGCGACCTGTCGCCCCGCATCCGGGTCAACGCGGTGGCCGTCGGCTCGACCGCCACTTCCGCCCTCGACATCGTCATGAGCAGCGATGAGCTGCGGACCGCCATGGAGGAGGCCACGCCGCTCAAGCGCATCGGCCATCCCGACGAGATCGCGGCCACCGTCCTCTTCCTGGCCTCGCCGGCCGGATCGTTCATCACCGGCAAGATCATCGAGGCCGACGGCGGTCTGCAGTCGGCCAACCTCGAGTTCGGCCTGCCCGACCTCTAAAGCCCGCACCTCTAAAGCTAAAGACAAGGAGCACCATGACCTATCGCGTCGTCCAGTGGAGCACCGGCAATGTGGGACGGCACGCCCTGGCCGGCATCGAGGCCCGCCCCGACCTCGAGCTGGTCGGGCTCTTCGTCTCCAACCCGGACAAGGTCGGTAAGGACGCAGGCGAGCTGGCCGGACTGGGGCGGACCCTCGGGGTGACCGCCACCAGCGACGTGGACGCGTTGCTGGCCCTCCAGCCCGACTGCATCGTCCACACCGCCATGGCCGACGACCGCATGTTCGAAGCCCTGGCGGATCTGCAACGGTTCCTCGAGGCCGGCATCAACGTGGTTTCGTCGTCCCCCGTCTTCCTGCAGTACCCGGCCGAAGACGACTCCATGGCCGAGCTCCTGGAGGCCGCCGGCCGGGCCCATGGCGTCTCCCTCTTCGTCAACGGCGTCGACCCCGGCTTCGCCAACGACGCCCTCCCCCTGGTGTTGACCGGGGTCAGTGAGCGCATCGAAGAAGTCCGGTGCTCCGAGGTTCTCAACTACAACACCTACAACCAGCCCATGGTCCTCTTCGACATCATGGGTTTCGGCCGTCCCATGGACGAGGTCCCCTTCCTCCTCACCCCCGGTGTGCTCACCCTGGCCTGGGGCGGCGTGGTGCGCCAGATCGCGGCCGGCCTCGACGTCACGCTCACCGACGTCGAGGAGTGGTACGAGCGCGAAGCCGCGCCCGAGGACTTCGAAGTCGACGCCGGCCCGATCGCCGAGGGAACCGCGGCCGCCCTGCACTTCGAGGTGCGGGGCCTGGCGGGCAACACCGCCGTTGTCGTGCTCGAGCACGTGACCCGTCTCCGTGACGACCTCGGTGCCGCCTGGCCCCAGCCCGCCGGACACGGCGGCTATCGGGTGCAGGTCACCGGCGAGCCCAATTACACCCTCGACCTCCAGCTCATGGGCACCGACGGCGACCACAACACGGCCGGCCTCAAGGCCACGGCCATGCGCCTGGTCAACGCCGTGCCGGCTGTGATCGCCGCCGAGCCCGGCATCGTGACGGCACTCGATCTTCCCCTCATCACAGGGCGAGGCCTGGTCGTCACCTGATCATCAGCCGCCGCGTCCGAGACGCGCCAGCAGTCCCGGCACCCAGTGTGAGCCATAGCGACGCTGGAGCTCGGGGCGCCGCCAATCGTCGCCGGTGATGACCTGACGACACGAAGGGTCGCCGCACCGGCAGTCCATGCGCCAGGCCGAGATGCCGGTCTGCGTGGCGTAGTCCACCGTGAGCTCCTCGCCGGAGGGGACGGCCCGGCGTGCCACCAGCGTGAAGGCATCCTCGTGCCAGAGGTTGGGATTGCACGAATGATTACCGAAATGGACCTGCTCTCCCGGCGGGATGATCAGGTGCCGGTCGTCCTCGACCGTGATGGTATCGACGTAGGGCACCGCGGGATCGGAATTTGCCACCTCAATCTGCGCGGAGAGCTCCGCTGTGCTCACGAGACGCCCGCCCAGACGCATCACGACGGTTCCTTCGAGCAGTGGAGCCGAGGCGAGCAGCCCGCGTCCCTCAATCGGGGATCGTCCAATGCTGACCCGAGGTTCGATCCAACATGCTGTCGGGACCGGAGGGTGGGCCATGCTGACCATGGTGGCCGACTTCTCAGCGGAAATCCCGGCTGGCCGGCACGGCCGTCCCCACCCGGAGCGCCTCCACCCGCTCGGCGGTCAGGCTGACCGTGCCCTGCCCCAGTTCGAGGGGGCCCCGGATCAGCAGGACCGGCGCGTGGCGGGCCACCGGCTTCCAGCGGGCCCAGGCGCCCCGGGAGAAGACCACGTTGACATGGCCGGTCTCGTCCTCGAGGTTGACGAAGACCGCGCCGCGCGCTGTTTCGGGATGCTGGCGGTGGGTCACCACCCCGGCCACGGTGACCCGCTCGCCGTCGCGGCGCCCCGGGAGGTCACGGGCCACCACCACCCCCATGGCCTCGAGCCGTTCCCGGGCCAGGTGCATGGCCGTGCGCTCGGGGGCCAGACCCAACGCCCACATGTCGTCGCCCACGGCGTCGTAGAGACTGGGGGCGGGGAGCGGCGGGGCCTCGACCCCGACCACGATCCCGGGCAGCCGGTCCGGCGTCCCCTGCGCCGCCGCGCCGGCCGCCCACAACAATTGGCGTCGGGAGGCCGCCGTCGCCCGCTCCACCGGCTCCGCGTCGAGCGCGCCGGCCGCGGCCAGGGTCTCGAGCTGGGCCCGCGACACTCCGGCCCGGCGCACCAGGTCCTCGCCCCCGGCCCAGGGCCGCCCGGCCACGATCCGCTCGGCCACCACGTCACCCACCCCGCGCACCGAGGCCAGGCCCAGTCGCAGCACCGGGTCGTGGCCACCGCCCGGCCCGTCCCCCGACCCACCGCCCGCACCGTCCCCCTCCAACGACGCCCCCACCTCGGAGTAGTTCACGTGGGGGCGGCGCACCGCCACCCCGTGGCGCCGGGCGTCGGCCACCAGGGACTGGGGGGACCAGAACCCCATGGGTTGGGAGTTGAGCAGGCCGGCCGTGAAGGCAGCCGGGTAGTGCAGTTTCAGCCAGCTGCTCGAGTAGACGAGATGGGCGAACGACACCGAGTGCGACTCGGGGAAGCCGAAGTTGGCGAAGGCAGCCAGCGCGGCGAAGATCTGGTCGGCTACGTCACCCACCACCCCCCGCCGGGCCATCCCGTCGTAGAAGCGGACCCGCAGCTTCTCCATGCGGGCGGCCGAGCGTTTGGCCGCCATGGCCTGACGCAGCTCATCGGCCTCGGCCGCGCTGAACCCGGCGATGGCCACCGCCATCTCCATCAACTGCTCCTGGAACAAGGGCACGCCGAGCGTCCGCTTCAAAATGGGCTCGAGCAGCGGGTGCAGGTACGTGGGTTCCTCCTCACGCCGGCGCCGGCGGATGTAGGGATTGACGGCGTGGCCCTGAATGGGCCCGGGCCGGATGAGGGCGACCTCGATGGCCAGGTCGTAGAACTCGCGCGGTCGGACCCGGGGCAGGGTGCCCATCTGGGCCCGGCTCTCGACCTGGAAGACCCCGACCGTGTCGGCGCGGCACAACAGGTCGTAGACCTCGTCCTCCTGGGGCAGCTTCCCCAGGTCGACGGTGATCCCGTGGAAGGAGTGCACCAGGTCGACCATCCGGTGCAATGCCTCGAGCATGCCCAGCCCGAGCAGGTCGAACTTCACCAGCCCGATGGCGGCACAGTCGTCCTTGTCCCACTGCAGCACGCTGCGCCCCGGCATGCGCCCCCACTCCACCGGACAGACCTCGATCACCGGCCGGTCGCACAGCACCATGCCCGCCGAGTGGATGCCCAGGTGTCGCGGGCGGTCGAGCAGTTCGGCCGCCATCTCGGCCACCAGGGCCGGGACTCCCCCACCGTCGTCGGTCACCGTCTCCTGCACCGCTTCGGCCGAGGACGGCCCCCGCGAGGCCCGGTCGATCCCGGCCGACCAGGCATCGACCTGCTCCTGGCTGAAGCCGAACGCCTTGCCCACGTCACGCACGGCCGAGCGCGGACGGTAGGTGATGACGTTGGCCACCTGCGCCGCGTGGCGACGGCCGTAACGCTCGTAGACGTACTGGATCACCTCCTCCCGCCGACCCGACTCGATGTCGACGTCGATGTCAGGCGGCCCGTCGCGGGCCGGGGACAGGAAGCGCTCGAAGAGGAGCCCGAGGTCGACCGCGTCGACGTTGGTGACCCGGAGGGCATAACAGACGGCCGAGTTGGCGGCCGAACCCCGGCCCTGGCAGTAGATGTCGAGCTCGCGGCAGAGCCGGGCGATGTCCCACACCACCAGGAAGTAGCCGGCGAAGCCCAGCTCCCCGATGACCGCGAGCTCGTGCTCGATCTGGGCCCAGGCCCCGGGCACCTGCTCGTCGTGGGGAGGGCCGTAGCGGGCGATGGCGCCTTCGGTCACCAATTGGCGCAGGTAGCCCTGCTCGTCCATCCCCGCCGGGACGGGGAAGTCGGGGAGCCGGGGGGCCACCAGCCGCAGGTCGAAGGCGCAGGCCAGGCCCAGCTCCCCCGCCCGCTCGACCACGCCGGGCCAGCGGGCGAACCGGCGGAGTTGCTCGGCCGCCCCGCGCAGGCAGGCCGACGGCGCCGAGGGGAGCCAGCCCTCCAGCTGGGCCAGCGGGCGGCGGGCCCGGATGGCGGCCACCGTGGTGGCCAGGCGGAACCCGGCCGGGGTGGCGTAGTGCACGTTGTTGGTGGCCACGGCATCGATCCCCCACTCGGCGGCCGCCAGGGCCAGCGCGTCGTTACGGGCGGTATCGAGGGGGTCGCCGTGGTCCCAGAGCTCGACGGCCACGTTGGCGCGCCCGAACCGCTCGACCAGCCGCCCCACCTCTCGGGAAGCCGCCCGGGGACCGGCCTCCATCAGCGCGGCGGGTACCGCCCCCTTGCGGCAACCGGTGAGCACCAACCAGTGACCCCCGGCCGCCGCCGTGAGCGCATCGAGGGTGAAGACGGGCTGCCCCTTCTCGCCGCCTTCGAGATGCGCCTCGGCCAGGGTGGCCGAGAGGCGGGCGTAGCCTTCGGGATCACGGGCCAGCACGACGAGGTGGGTCCCGCGCGGATCCGGATCACCGGTACGGAGCCCGGCCGGCGCCAGGGTCACCTCGGTGCCGAAGACCGTCGGCAGGCCAAGGGCGCGGGCCGCTTCGGCAAAGCGCACCACACCGTAGAAGCCGTGGTGATCGGTCAGGGCCAACGCCGCCAGCCCCAGCCGGTGCGCTTCGGTCACCAGTTCCTCGGGGTCACTGCTGCCGTCGAGAAAGCTGAACCCGGAGTGCGCGTGCAGTTCGGCGTAGACCGCGGCCTCAGTCATAGAGTGCCTCGACCCACCATTGGCCCCGCTCGGTACAGAGCAACCGTGCCGTCCCGTCGGCCAGCACCACCTGCAACCGGGCGCGGCGCCGGCGGACCGACCACCACCGTTCGCTCACCGGCCACGGCCCGGCCCAGGCCGCGACCGGTTGCCACGGGCCACCTTCGACCGAGAGCCGGTCCACTGCACCGCTGGACAGTCCCCGTCCGTTCACCACCAGGGCACGACCCTCCGCGTCGACCACCTCGGCGCGGAGGGGGACGCCCAGCACGTGGGTGGGGGAAGGAGGCGGCAACCGTCCCGGCCAGGGCGCCGGCCCCGCGCCGGCCCCTTCGGCCTCCGGACTCCCCCAGGGCACCAGTGCCGCCTGCTCGGAGGGGTCACGCCCGCCCCGTAACCGCCCGACCAGGACGGCCTCGACTCCCAGCCGTTCTTGTACCCGGGCGAAGGAGAGGGCCGCCCGGGTCTCCGCCGCCGATGCGCCACCGAAGAATCCCGGCTGGAAGGGAGGCGGCTCGGGCCCCTGATCGGGATCCTCGCCCCGGGCCACCCGCAACCGGCGCTCAATGGCCCGATCGCGCAGACCGGCCAGTTCCCCGCTCTCGCCCCGGGCCGCCCGGTGACAGGCCGCAGCGTCGGCACCGAAGCGATCCGAGACGTGGGCGGCGGGCAGGGCGGCCAGCTGCCCCAATGTGGTGACCCCGAGGCGCTGCAGGGTGACGGCCAAGTCGGGCCGGGCCAGGGTGGCCACCGACCAGGGAGCCAAGAACTGGGACGCCTGTCCCGGCGGGACGATCAGTTGTGATCGGGCGGCCAGGATCGCGGCGAAGAGCCCGTCGGCCACGCCGACCTGGGCCTCCTCCGCCACGGCTTCGACCAGGTGGCGCACAACCATCTCCTCACCGCCGAAGAAGCGGGACGGCCCGCGCGCGGGCAGGGCGCAGACCCCGAGCCGAACGGGGTGGACCCAGGGGCAGACCTCCCCGGCCCGCTCGAGCACCTGGACGAATCGCCGGGCCTCTTCCCCGCGTGCGCCCTCCTGTTGGAGTAGGGGGCACCAGATGACGACCAACCGTTCCAACTCCATGGCTGCACCTCAGGCCGCCGCGGGCCCAGTACCGGGGCCGGCCCGGCCCGGCCCGTCCTCCACTTCCGCCGTTGCGGCCACCACACCCGAACCGGCCGGGAGCCAGAGCGTGCATTCGGCGGCTCGGCCGGCCGACCGTCGCCCACTGACCCGCACCTCGGCCCGTCTCCCTTGCAGGTGACCGTGGCCGCGGCCGATCCCCTGCCACGCGACATCTCCCACGACCAGGGCCAGGTCCCCGCCCTGGGGCCAGTCGCTGAAGCGCTCGACCAGCACCACCAGCGCCGTCTGGCGGTCACGAGCCCGGGCGGCCAGATGGCGGGCCACCGTCGTCCCGGCTCGGCCCGGTGGGCGGATCAGGACAACATCGACCCCCGGCAGAAGATCTCCGGCCGCCTCGGCCCACCCGCGGCCGGGATGGGGCACGAAGACCACCCGTCGCAGATCGACACCGAGCTCGGCCGCGGCCGCGATCCCCGGATCGGGAAGGCCCACCGCGGCGCACCAACTCCCGGCCTGCGACGCCGCGGCGAGGAGGGCCAGGGCCAGCGTCGTGGCACCGTGACCCGGCTGTCCCGCCACCGTGGTCGTCGTCCCCCGCCGCAGCGCCCCATCGGGAAAGAGCGGGGCCAAGGGGGCGGGCAACGGGAGGAGCCGCCCCGCCGCCGGGGTGGAAGGGCGGACCCGGTCGGCCAACCCGACGGGAAGCTCCCGGGAACGAGGAACAGCACCCTTCCCGGTCGGGATCTCGGCCGGGAAAGCGAACATATGTTCGTACACTACCGACAACCTGTTTCCTTTGCCCAGCGACAGAAAGTACCTGTTCAGGGCCCCTCCATCTTCCCGAAGGCCCACGGCGGGGGTGCGATGCCACAATGGCGATGCCACAATGCAGCCCTCATGTGCGGACGCTTTGCCCTCTTCACCCCTCCGGCACGCCTGGCGCGCTACTTCCAGGCCACGCTGGGCGCTGACGTCGAGCCCGACCGGCAGCCGGACTGGAACGTGGCCCCCACCGAACAGGTCCTCGCGGTCCGAGCGCGCCGTCGCCAAGAGGGCGACCTCGAGCGGACACTCACCTCATTGCGCTGGGGACTCATCCCCCCGTGGGCCAAAGACCCTTCCGCCGGCAGCCGCTTGTTCAACGCCCGGGGCGAGAGCGTGGCCAACAGACCCTCCTTCAGCGCCGCCTTCAAATCCCGCCGCATCATCATCCCGGCCGACGGCTTCTACGAGTGGCACAAACTGAACAGCGGCAGCAAGCAGCCGCATTTCTTCACCCGCGCCGATGGTGCGCCCCTGGCCATGGCCGGCGTCGCCGAGTCGTGGTGGGACAAGCGGGCCAGGGACGAGCCCCCGATCCGGTCCTGCACCATCATCACCACCACCGGCGGGCCCGACATGGACGGGATCCATGACCGCATGCCGGTGATCCTCCATCCCGACGTCTTCGACCTGTGGCTCGACCCCGACCTCGACGACCTCAACGAGCTCACCGCATTGCTGCGCCCCGCCCCCGCCGGCACCATCGAGCATCACCGGGTGAGCCAACGGGTGGGAAGCGTCCGCAACAAGGATGCCCAATTGATCGAATCCATCTGAGTGACAACTTCGCCGCGGGACCCCCACCGTCTCGATCGGCGTAGGTTCATGGCGGCAGCACTCACCGCCGGCGGTGGTGGCCTGCTGGCCGCTCTGGGCGCCCGTGGGGGCGCCGGGGCGGCCACCATCGAGGCGGCGAGGTCGGTCAAGGCAGCCGGTTCGGATATGGGGGCCATTGAGCACGTCATCTTCTTCATGCAGGAGAACCGGTCATTCGACCACTACTACGGCAGCTACCCCGGCGTGCGCGGCTTCGACGACCACCCGACCCACTCCCTGGGCGCCTTCGCCCAGGCCTTTCCGGGTGGCCCGACCGAGCATCTCCTTCCCTTCCATCTCGCCTCGGACTCGGGCATCGGAGAGTGCACCCACGACTTGAGCCACACCTGGCCGGCGGAGCACCTGAGCCGGGGGCGGGGCGACAACGCCGACTTCGTTCGCATCCATACCTCGAGCGCGTACGAGGGTTCCGAGTACGGCGTGCTGACCATGGGGTACTACGACCGATCGGACTTGCCCTTCTACTACGCCTTGGCCGACGCCTTCACCATCTGCGACAACTACCACTGCTCCGTCATGGGGCCGACCCATCCCAACCGACTGATGGCGCTCTCGGGCACCATCGATCCCGCCGGAAGGCGCGGTGGACCGGTCGTCACCACCAACGAGAGCGTGGACGCCATCTGGAGCGCGCACTGGGACACCATGCCCGAGGTCCTTCAGGACGCCGGGATCAGTTGGAAGGTCTACAACCCCGAAGGTGCGCTGTATACGCCGGCCTTCTTCGAGAAGAACGGCCTCTTGGCGGGAGACGCCATCCTCCCCTACTTCAGCCAGTACAAGAGCCCGGCCTCACCGCTGTACCAGAAGGCCTTCCTGCCCCAGTACCCCAGCGACTTCATCTCCGATGTCGCCCGCGACAATCTCCCGGCCGTCAGCTGGATCCTCCCGCCGGCCGGCTATGACGAGCACCCGCCGTCCCCTCCCGCTCTGGGCGAGTGGTTCACCAGCCAGTTGCTCACGACGTTGGTCTCGAACCCGACGGTGTGGTCCAAGACGGTGCTCTTCCACATGTACGACGAGAACGACGGGTTCTTCGACCACGTACCGCCACCGACCCCGCCGCGCGGCACGGCCGGTGAATTCCTGACAACCCGCCCCCTCACGCCGTCGGCCCATGGGATCGGTGGTCCCATCGGCATGGGCTACCGGGTCCCCATGCTGGTCGTCTCGCCCTTCAGCCGTGGTGGCCACGTCGCGTCGCAGGTGTTCGACCACACCTCCCAGCTCCGGTTCCTCGAAGCGCGCTTCGGCGTACGGGCCCCGAACCTGACGGCCTGGCGCAGGAAGACCGCGGGCGATCTGACGTCGACCCTGCGCATGCACGCACAGGACGCGTCGGTGCCCCCATTGCCGTCGACGTCGGGGGACCTCCCGGCCAACGTCATGGCCGAGGGGTGCCACGAGGGTGACATCTTGGAGATCGACTCCAACCAGCCCAATTATCCGGTGCCGATGCCCCAGACCATGCCCCGCCAGGAGACGGCCCGCCCGGGCTGAGCCGATCTGGCCGATCAGGTACGGAACCGCCACGCCAGATGCTCCTGACGGTCGCGCACTTCCTGCTCGCGAGCCGCGGGGGCGACCTCGGGCGTGTCGGCGGGGAGGGCCGAACGGACTTCGTCGAAGGGGACAACCCGGGTCTCCGGGGTGCGCAGGGGCGAACCCCAGAAGTGCCGGTAGTTCAGCAGCGCAGGGGACGGGTGCATGGTGTCGAGCCAATTGGGCACGCCGGGATCGCGCTGTGCCAGCACGAGATGCAGGCGGCCGTCGGTGCCGACGGTCGCCTGCCGGTGATTGAGGCTCGTGGGCCGCCCGAAGTCGAGGGCCCGGAAGAAGTGCAAACCGTAGAGTTGAAAGCTCCAATACCGGGCCTCGGGAACAGTGGAGTCCACGATGAGGGCCTCGTCGGGCCCGAGCTCATAGAAACAGAAGCCGAACTGTGACAGCTGCAACCCGCGCGGGACGTCCACCCTTGCGCCAAAGGAGTTGGCTTCTTGCCGTCCGCGGGCCACGCGCATGTAGTCGTTCCAGAACACCAGCGAGCGCTCCGTCAGGTCGAGGGCCTCGCGCAGGCTCTCGGCGTACGAGGGCGGAGCCGCGGGCGGTGCATCGAGGCATTCGATGGTGAAGGTGGCCGGCTCGCCGGGTCCCCAGTCGAAGTAGTACTCGCGGATTGAGCACATGACGGCGCCCTCCGGCAGGGGAATCCGGTTGGGTTCGTGACCGTTGCCGCCGAGCAGAAGTTCGAACTCCATGTCGGCGCCCAGGCCGATATCGGAGGCGGTGAGCTCGGCCAGGGTCGCCGGACGCTCGGTGTGTCGAAAGCCCTCGCGGATGGCGAGCACGAACTCCTGGCATGCGTGCATCTGCCCGCGGATCCGGTAGCAATGGCGCGCGCTCACGCGAGCATGACGGTAGACGTTGTCGGCATTGGGCCCGCCCCAGGGCGTCACCAGGTCGTTCTGGCGTTGAAAGGCCGGCCTCGCCGGGTCCGCGTAGCCGATCGACCACTCCAGCCAGCACAGGAGCTGCTGGGCAACGTGGCGGAAGCCCTCCTGGCGCCCGCTCGGATCGCTCGCGAAGTCGTCGGCCAGAAGTCGTTCGCCCAGCGCCTCCATCCCACCCAAGAAGGCGCGCCACGCCTCGAGCTCGGGCGCGCTGTCGTGACCTGACGTCATGGTGCGAGCTCGTTCGGAACGTCGAAATGCTCCTGATACCGGGCGAAACGCCGGCGCTCGCCGTCATAGTCGAGACCGAGATCACCGAATTCCCACCGGTGCTCTCCCGGGGAGCCGGAAGGACGGTGGGCCAGGTGGGAAGCCATCGCATCGAGTGTCGCACCCTCGAGGGGTTGGCCGAGCGCGGTGAAGAGGTCCGTGATGGCCCCGAGGGGTCCCGGTGTGAACTGGGCGTACTGCAGGTGGTGCACGCGTGCGGGGTCGAGCGTGCCGTTCTCGGTGAGATCGACCAGGCGCTCGAGCGAACGCCCGTACAGATCGGCGTGATAGCTGCCGATACCCCTGAAGTCCACCGCGTCACTGTGCGCGGCGCGCAAGGTCGCGACGAGGCTCGTCACTGAGCCCAGCAGGGCCAGCGGATCCCGATGGGTGAACACGATCCGGGCGTCCGGATACACGCCCAGCAGCGTCCGGAGCGAATGCAGGTGCACCGGCGACTTCAGGACCCACCTCGTTCCGGCACGACGCCGTTGGAGGATCTGCAGCACCAGGCGGTGCCATTTGTACGCCGGTCGCATGTCACACCGGGCCAGCCACGCAACGTAACTGGGCACGCGGTAGCGCGCCGTGAACTCCTCCGAACGGAACTCGAACGACATCGACGAGACGCATTCCTTGAGCATGCGCCCGCCGTACTGGTGTATCGCATCGAGCCCGGACACCACGAGCGCCGGTCGGCGTAGCTCGAGGTCAGCGAGAGCCACCCGGCCGGCATCGGGCGACGTGGCCGGACCAGGCGGCGGCACGGGTCGCAGCAATTCCCATCCCTCGGGCGCGCGGTGCGCGGGGTGCAGGGCGAGGAGCGAATGCAAGAGCGTCGTGCCCGTGCGCGGGGCGCCGGCGATGAACACCGGCTGCTCTATGTCCTCGTCGAGCACTCCGGGGTCGTGTCGGACGTACGCAATCGTCTGTGCCCGCACCTCGAGGAGCCGCAACAGGAATCGGCGCGTGATCCAACGACCCAGGACGGTGAGGTTCGCCTCCTCTTCGAGTGCGGCCAGCAGGACGTCGAGGGGCTCGAGGAACTCGTCGTCACCGAACACCTCGACCCCACCGCCGTCTGCTCCCATGGCGGCGCGGGCCTGCGCCAGGAGCGCGTCGCGAGCCAGAGGCAGACGAGCTTCATCGGCGATCGGGGGCACGAGGCCCGCATTCGCGGCCCGGACCCACTCGGGACGAGGAGACGGCTGCCAGCCCACCGCGCCGTGGTCGCTACGCGCGCATCAGCGCGCCGCCATCGGCCATGAACGTCTGACCGGTCACGTACCGGCAGGCGTCCGACAACAAGAAGTCCACGACGGGACCGATGTCGTGCTCGGCATCACCGTCCCGGGCGATCGGCTGGTCTTCGAACGTCCGATTGAACGAGGCGAGTCGTGCCGGATCATCATCGGGTGGGGCTCGATGCGCGGCCGATACCGGACACACGCAATTGACCACGATGCCGTGCGTTCCCCACTCACGCGCCGCCGACCGGGTGAGTGACCGGATGGCTTCGTTGGAGGCGGAGTAAGGGCCGTAGCCGACCGGTCCGAGAATGCCCGCATTGGACCCCATCGTCACGATGCGACCCCAGCCTTGATCCCGCATGTGCGGGAACACCGCCTGCATCCCCCAGAGAGTACCTTTCGGCCCGGTGTCGAACAGCACGTCCATGTCCCCCGGCGTGACGTCGGCCAGCGGCGTGGTCGACCGAAACGTCTGCGCGTTGGCCACCAGACCGTCGATCCTTCCAAATTGTGCGACCGCCCGTTCGACGACGGCGAACGTCCCGGCGCGATCCGAGACGTTGAGCGGCACCGCGAGGTGCTCGACTCCGACGGCATCGAGCTCCGCCGACAAGACAGCGAGGGGATCGGGTCGTCGGGCGACCACGACCAAGCGGGCACCTGTCCGCGCGAGGTGGAGGGAGACACCCCGGCCCACGCCCTTCGAGGCCCCGGTCACGACGATGACGCGGCCGTTGGCGTCGGCCTCATGCATCACGGCGCTCCTGCACATAGACCCCCGATGCCGCCGCGCTGACGACACCGCCAACCATCACCTCGCCCGACGCAAAACTCTTCCGACCCTCGCCCCCGGTGTAGCGGCCCACGATCTCGACCGGGGCGTCAACCGGCGTTGGTCCCTTGAGCGAAATCGACAGGGCCACGGTCATCCCTCCCGCCCCGGACGCCCGCACGGCCACGCCGAGCACCTCGTCGAGCACCAACGCCAGCACCCCGCCATAGACCCGTCCCGGGGATCCGCCGTGGGCCGCCGTGAACGTGCAGCGGGCACGCACCTCGACCTCTACGGGGTCAGTGCCGGGAGGGGGCTCGGTCGGTCGGTCGGTCCAGACCAACGGCGGTGCCTGGGGATTGAGGCGACCCGAACCAGCCTGGACCATGCTCTCGACCCTTCCGTCGGCGTGACGCACGAGGAAGAGCGACTGCGGTCGTTGACGGGAGCGCAACGCCTCGGTGATCTCGACGATGCGCCCGGCCAGGGCCGCGCGCTCCTCGGGACTGATATCGGTCAGCACCACCGCCGTCACGAGTTCTCGTATCCGTTCGACGAGAGTGAACGCCGAGGCCGGGATCGAGCCCGCAGCTGGCACGGCGTCGCCCAGCTCCTCGGCGAGACGCGCCGCCGATATGGGACCGCCTCTCGGCGTGAGCACGCGTCGACCGTACTCCGCGCTCCGGGCTCCGTGCTCCGTGCCGCCGAGACTCAGCGGGAGCGGCGCCGGAGGGAGGAGTCTTCGATGGCGGCGGGGACCCACCCGACGTCGGTGACGTTGAGGTCGGTCCCGGGAGGGACGATCTCATCGATCCGGTCGAGCACGTCGGTGCTCAAGCGGAGTTCGAGGGCCGGAAGCTGCGACTCCAGGTGCTCCATCGTCCGCGGGCCAATGATGGGTGCGGTGACCGCCGGGTGTTCGAGCACGAACCCCAGCGCCAACTGGATCAGGCTCAAACCGGCGCCGTCGGCCACTTCGCCCAACGCGGTCACGGCCTCCAACTTCTGCTGATTCCCCGGCATGGTCATGTCGTAGTGATGGGGCAGCATGGCCGAACGTCGGCTGGTGTTCTCCTTGCCGCTTCCAAAGGCTCCCGAGAGCCATCCACCGGCCAGGGGGCTCCACGAGAGGACTCCCATGTGGTACTTCTGGCACATGGGAAGCACGTCCGCCTCTATGCCCCGCACCAGGATCGAATAGGGAGGCTGCTCGGTGACGAATCGCTCACGGGAGCGACGTTCGGCCACCCATTGCGCTTCGACGATCTCATGGGCGGGAAAGGTGGAGCTCCCGAAGTAGCGGATCTTCCCCTCGCGCACCAGATCGGTCAGCGCCCCCAGTGTCTCGTCGATGTCGGTATCGGGTGACGGGCGGTGGATCTGGTAGAGGTCGATGTAGTCGGTGCCCAATCGACGCAAGCTGTTCTCACATCCGGCAATGATCCAACGGCGCGAGTTCCCCTGGGCGTTCGGATCGCGACCCATGGCTCCGTGCACCTTGGTCGCCAGCACGATCTTCTCCCGCTTGACCTGCGCCAGGGCCTTGCCGACGATTTCCTCGGACTCACCGAACGAGTAGACGTCAGCGGTGTCGACGAAATTGACGCCGGCATCGAGGGCGCGGTGAATGATGCGGATCGACTCCTCGTGGTCGGGTGTCCCCCAGGCTCCGAACATCATCGCTCCCAGGCAGAGCGGGCTCACTTTGACTCCGGTACGTCCAAGCGTTCGATACTCCATTTGGCAGATGGTACTCACGGGCTGCGGCGCCCGCCCCGCAGGTCCCCTCAGGCGCTGAAGCGAGCCGACGCGGCGGCGGCGGCCAGCAGCAAGGCCGGCTCCCCGGTCCGCACGTGGCAGCGTAGGGCCGCCTCCGTCAACTTGATGGCATGCTCGTCACCCGACATCACGGCATGCTCCACCAATGCGTCGGCCGAGGGGATCGGACCCTCGGCCATGGGAGCGTGTCGATCGATGGCATAGGCCACGTGGATCGCGGCAACCGCCTGCCATCCATAGGCCACGGCTGCATCCCGATCCTCTTCGGCCAGCCAGGGAAGGACGAGCTCGAGTGCCAGCGGGCCCGTCACCGAGTGAACAAGGGCGATGGGGTTGCCCGACGCGGCATTCCGCAGGTATGCCTTGGCCCCGCCGACCGCCAGGGCATCGAGCAGGGCGATGGCACCGCCTTCCGATCCCAGCGAGGCCACGGCCTGCTCGAACTCGTCGGCGATGTCGGCCACGTGGGCCACCTGGCCCGTGATGCGTGGCTCCGTCGGGGTTTCCTCGGGCAGGTAGGGCAGATCGGCCAGCGCGGCGGCCACTCCCTGGTGGCCGATGAGGAGAGGGGGTCCGGGAAGCTCTTGGTACTGGGAGGCCCAGTAGGCCAGTCCGTGGGCCACCTCGAGCCGGCGCGGGGCGGTGTCCGCACCGCGCAGCGCGCGCAAGCCGTGGCCGGTCCGGATCAGCCCGTGGGTCGCCGCGCCCACTGTGCCCGGGACCAGGCGCGGTATCCATTCGCCGACCACCGCGGCCACCGGTCGGTCGGCGATCTCCCGCTCGAAGAGGGCCAGCCATTCGGGGTAGAGGGCGTAGTCCCCCAGGGCCCCGGGCCACCCGTCCTCGCCCAGGGGCGTAGAAGCCGGCGGGGGCGCCGGGCTCAGGCGCTCGGCATAGGCGGCGGCCCAACCCGGGATGGCCTCGGCCCGCCCCAACCGGGCCAGGGCCTCGGACGCCATGGGGCCGTGGTTGGAGAGGCCGAGAACGCCGAACTGGGGCGACGTTGCGGAGAAGAGATCGAGGGCATCATCGAGAGGATCGGTCGCCATCCCCCAAGTATGTCGGTGCCGGGGACCGACCACCTGGGCGGCGGCCGCTACGATCCGGCGGTCCGGAACAGGAGGGCTCATGGCACCACATCCGCCACTGCATGGAATGAGGATCATCGAGTGCTCGGCGTTGGGGCCGGCACAGATCACCACACCGCTGGTCGACCTCGGAGCCGAGGTCATCAAGATCGAGCCGCCGGCCGGCGACTACATCAGGCAGATGACCTGGCCCATCGTCGAGGGCGTCTCGCTGATGCACCTCCACCTCAACCGGGGCAAGCGCTCCGTGGTGCTCGACCTGCGCACCGAGGAGGGCGTGGCCATCATGAAGGAGCTGGTCCAGACGGCCGATGCGGTCGTCGAGGCCATGCGGCCCGGTTCGCTGGCCCGGCGGGGAGTGGGGTACGAGGATCTGCGCAGCGTCAACCCCAAAATCGTGTTCTGCACCATCTCGGGCTACGGCATGACCGGTCCCTACCGGGACTTTCCCAGCCACGGCGTGGCCTACGACACCTGGGCCGGCATCGTCAACGTGGCCACGGACGACGAGGGCTTCGCCTACCTGCCCGAGCACGCGTCGATCGGCATCCATGCGGGCCCGCTCTTCGGCGCTTTGGGAATCCTGGCCGCCGTGTTGCGGGCGCGGGCGACGGGCAGTGGTTCATATCTCGAGCTCGCTCAATCCGACGCCGCGGCCGCCATGGACTGGTTGCGGAGCGAGACGTGGCGGGCCTACGAACGCCCCGAGTCTGAAGTGACGGGGAACAAGGCCGACAACTATGAGCGGCGGGCGCCCGGGACAGGCGGGATGATCGAAGGCGTCCGCTACCAGGTGTACCAGGCGGGCGACGGCCGGTACGTGCTGTTCATGGCGTCCGAGCAGGCATTCTGGAAGAACTTCTGCGAGGGGGTCGATCGGATGGACCTCTTTGACCGCTGGCCGGGTTCCACCTATGCCGACCACACGCGGGGCAACCGAGAGCTCCAGCGCGAGCTGCGGGACATCTTCCGGACCAGGACTTCGGACGAGTGGCTGGAATTCGGCGGCCGGGTCAATACACCCATGGCCCCGGTCAACACGCCCGAGACCCTGCTCGACGACCCCCAGTTCAAAGATCGCTTCCCCCTGCTCCCCGCCCAGGACCTCGGCGCCGACCAGCTCTTCACGCCGCTCCACTTCATCGACGAGGACCTGCCGCGGCCGGCCAAGGCGCCCACGGTGGGTCAGCACACCGACGATGTGCTGAAGTCGGTCCTCGGGTGGGACGATGTGCGAATCGCCACAGCCGCCGATGCGGGCGCGTTCGGAGCGAACACCTGAGCAGCTGCGCCAGCGTGGACGCGGTGCAGAGGAGACGGAGGGGATATGAACAAGGTCCGGTTGGGTGTCGTCGGCGCCGGGAACATCGCGGTGATGAACGTCAGGGGATATCTCGACGATCCGCGCTGCGAGGTGGCGGCGGTCTGCGACACCAATGAAGAGGTCGGCCGTCTGGCCGCCAAGGAATGGGATGCCACCTATTACGCAGATCTGAACGCCATGCTGTCGGACCCCTCGCTCGATGCGGTCGAGGTGCTGACACCGACGCATCTGCATCTCGACCACGTCCTGGCCGCGCTGGAGGCGGGCAAGCACGTCTCGGTGCAGAAGCCGGTCGCCAACACGATCGAGGACGCGCGCGCCATGGAGGCTGCAGCAGAGCGTGCCGGTCGCACCCTGCGTATCAGCGAGTGTTTCGTGCACTACCCGCCCCTCGAACTGGCCAAGAGACTGGTGACGGACGGAGCCATCGGCAAGCCGACCTCATTGCGCATCCGCACCCTGGTGGGCCAGACGACCTCGCCCTTTCAAGCTGCACTGCGACCCGAGGGCTACGGCTGGCGACTCGACAAGCGCAGCCCGGGCGGACATCTCTTCGACGACATGGTGCACAAGTACGCCATGGCGCTCTGGCTGCTCGATCTCGACATCACGGCCGTCCAGGCCGTGGTCAGACGCCGTGATCTCTTCTTCGAGCCCTGCGCGGTGCTCTTCGAGTACGAGGATCCCGATGTCCTGGGCACCATGGAGGTGCAGTACGCCCCGAAGCTCCACATGCGCTCGAGCTACTACGGCGCCGACGAGTTCTTCGAGATCACCGGCGACGAGGGCCAGATCTGGGTCACCAGGGCGACGGGCGAGATGCTCGACCTCGCTCCCGTGATGCTCTTCACCGGCACCGAGCGCGCGTGCACCACGAGGGAGTTCCGCGACCTCGACGCCGACTGGGGGACCGGGTTCGTCCGATCTTCACAGCATTTCGTGGACTCGCTGATCAACCAGACGCCGGCCGACATGAGCCCGGCCTCGGCCATCAAAGTGCTCCAACTCTGTTTCGCCGTGTATCAAGCCTCGGAGATCGGTGCGTCGGTCGACCCTCGCACCATTACGGGATCGGTCTCCCCCGCCGGCTGGGGCGACTGGTAGAGAGGGAGGGCACATCGGCGCGGCCGGGGGATCGGATCAACCTCGTCATATCTCGCGACCGCCGGTCGTCATTGCACAAGGGCGATCAGATCGGCGTACCCTGGCCAGAGGCTCGACAAGGAGGCTGTGGCGATGAGAATGATGGCGAGGATTCTGATCCCGGTGGAAGCGGGAAACAAGGGGATACAGAGCGGCGCCCTGCCCAAGGTGATCCAACAGATGGCGGAGCGGTGGAAGCCCGAGGCCACCTACTTCACGACATTCGACGGCCAGCGCACGGCGTTCATCGTCTTCGACCTGCCGGACTCCTCGGCGATTCCCGTGTTCGCGGAGCCTTTCTTCAATGAGCTCAATGCGAGCGTGGAGTTCGCTCCCACCATGAACGCCGAGGACCTTCAGAAGGGCCTGTCGCAACTTGCCTGACCCGCAGGGCGGCGAACTCTTACACGGGCGCGTCCGTGAGATCCGATCCTCGGGCGGACCTAAGCGGAGATCCATTCGGAGAGCTCGATCGTGACATCGCCCGGTCCGACGAGAAAGACAAGACGCCGGTCGTGAAAGTGCATCACCTGGTTTCTCGTGCGCACACCATGTGCGGAGAGTCGGGTGAGGGTGGCATCGAGGTCGGCCACGGCGAAGCAGACGTGGTTGAACCCCAGACGGGCCAAATTGGCTTCATCGGAATTCTCGATCAGGGCCGGCGCATGGAACCGCAGGAGCTGCACTTCCTGGTGCGTTGCCGCTCCCTGCAAGGTCAGGGTCACGTGGTCGGCTTTCCATTCCGGGATGCCCATGTACCGGGACATCTCCTCACCCGAGACCACCGTGGCTGCAGTCTTCTCGAAACCCAGGAGCCCGAAGAACCGCTCGGCGTCGTCGAGGTCGGCCACCGCAATCGTGACGTGATCGAATCCACTGTGCGCGGTGGCCATCTGTCAATGACCCGGGACTTCGTGTCGAACCATGCTGAGCCTCCGAGCTGCGGCGAATGGGCGGTCGGCCAATGGAGTTTCGCACCGGGCTGCCAACGTGACCACGGACCCCGCCGATGACCCTCTCCAGTCAAGCACGGTCTGGAGCCGCGATCGTCTGACGGCCGCACGTGCGGGGGGCGTCGCCCGCGGCCGACCGTCAGTGCCAAGATGGCGCGATGCGCGTCGGACTGCACGCCCTGGGCATTGGACCAGGCGCCGACCCTGCCGTCATTGCGGCTGTGGCCCGAGAGGCTGACATCGCCGGATTCTCCACCCTGTGGGCGGGAGAGCACGTCGTCATGATCGACCGGCCCGACTCCCCGTACCCCTATGCCCCCGATGGGAAGATCGCCATCCCGACCGACGAGGACTGGCTCGATCCGTTCGTCACCCTCACCTTCGCGGCCGCGGTCACCACCCGGATCCGGGTGGCCACGGGCATCCTGTTGCTTCCGCAGCACAATCCGGTCCTCGTGGCCAAGCAGGCGGCCAGCCTCGACGTCGTGTCGGGAGGTCGGTTCGTGCTCGGCATCGGCGTCGGCTGGTCGTCCGAAGAATTTGCTGCATTGGGCATTCCCTTCAGAGGACGAGCCCAGCGGACGCGGGAGTTCGTCGAGGTCATCCGGACACTCTGGAGAGAGGACGTCGCCTCGTTCGACGGGGAGTTCGTCCAATTCGAGGAAGTGCGCAGCTACCCCAAGCCGATCTCCGAACGCCGTGTGCCTGTGGTCCTCGGAGGCAACAGCGATGCCGCGTTGGGGCGCGTGGCTGCCTACGCCGACGGCTGGTACGGCTTCAACCTGGCCCGGGACGAGCTGGCGGGACGCCTGGCGCTCCTCTCCTCCCGGTGCCGGGAAGCGAATCGGGATCGGGCCACCCTGGAGATCGCCATCGCACTCCGGGACGGCAGACCCGAGGACGCGGCCGGATTGTCCGACCTCGGCGTGACCGAACTCGTCGTGGTGGAGTCGCCGCCCCACGACGCCGACCAGGTGGGGGCCTGGGTGAGAACCCTGGCCGGCCGCTGGGGTGTGACTCCCGAATCGGCTCGGTAGGCCGGCATCACGCCCCGCGGTCGGCGCCCGGCATCGTCGCCACGCGGTCGGCGCCCACGACCGTGGAGCATACGCCTGACCCTCCTTCCGTCCGAGGGCTCTGCCGCGCAGCAGCCGGATCTCTACCATGATGAGGCCATGGGATCGGACAGTGACAAGCCCCGCAAGCCGAGGCGCCGGATGGGAAAGGTGCCGAAATACGAGGAGCCCAATCGGATGGTCGGGCTGAGCGGAGGGGCAGGGTTCGGTCGATCGGGCCACGGTTCGGACCATCACGCAGCCGGACGGCCGGGCCGGTTCGGGTCCTTCTTCCTCAAGATCCTCGGGCAGGGGCCCAAGAAGTAGCGCCCTGGCGTGCCCCGAGCGCCGAGGTGGCGTTCAGTGCCGGGAGGGGCGTTCAGTTGCGATCGAAGAAGTCGACGAGGTACCCGGTCACCTCAGCCGCATGGGTCACGATGCCGATATGCCCCGAGCCCATGATCTCCTGGTACTCGCAGCCCGGGATGATCTCCGCCGCCCGGCGTGCCTTCTCGGGCGGTGAGTCCACGTCGTGCTCAAAGGCCAGGACGAGACACGGCACCTCGATCTCGGCCCAGCGGGTGGTGCGGGCGGGGTCGGTCGACCAGCCCAAGGCCGCTTCGTACTGACCGAGGCGACCGGGGTTGGGCCAGACCGGGAGGTCGGCGGTGAAGGAGAGCCAGGTGCTCACCACCTCGTCGTTCTGAATGTCGGCGATGGGCAGGTAGTGCAGGGTCTCGGTGGCGTAGAACAGCCGGGGCAGGTCGTAGTCGAGGCGGGCCAGGTCTCGCTCCACGGTGGTGATGGCGATCTCCCACGCCGTGGGCTTGTTGGCGCTCCCCATCAGTGCGGCGGACCGCACCCGCTCCGGATGCTCGATGGCGAGGACTTCGGCGATCCATCCCCCCAGGGAGTGCCCGGCGATCCGCACGGGCTGGTCCCAGCCCAGATGATCGAGCAGGGCCAGCGCGTCGTCGGCCATGCCTTCGACGCTGTAGGGAGCGGGAGGCGACGACGAGGGCTCCACCCCGCGGTTGTCGAAGGTGGCCACCTGATAGCCGGCCGCGACCAGTCCCGGAACCATCTCGAGGTGCCAGGCCACGGCGGGCTGCCCGCATCCGGCCACCAGCAGCAGCGGCTCGCCGGCCCCGGTGACGGTGTAGTCGAGGACGACCTCGCCCGTATCGAATTCAGGCACCGAGCACCTCGGCCAACAGGGCAGGCGCGATGTTGCGACCCGTCAGGAGCACGACCGTATCCTTGCCGTCGTCGTTCGGCGCGATCAGGCCGGCGCGCAGCGCGGCCACGCCGACGGCTCCGGCGCCTTCGAGCACCAGGCCCATCTGTTGCACCGCATAGGCCATGGCGGATCCGATGTCGGCTTCGGTGACCGTCACCACCTCGACGTGGTGGCGGATCAGGATGTCGAGGGTCACGGCGCCCTCCTCGAGATTGCCCGCCAAGCCGTCAGCGAGCGTCGACGTCACCGTGACGGGGACGATACGCCCCGCGGCGACGGCCGAGCTCACCGAAGGTGAGGCCACCGATTCGACTCCCACCACGGTGACCCCGGTACCGGCCAGGCCAAGACTGATGCCGGCGATCAGGCCACCCCCGCCGACGGGCACGACCACGGTGCCCAGGTCGGGCACCTGTTCGAGCAGTTCCCGGGCGATGGTCCCCTGTCCGGCGATCACATCGGGATCGTTGTACGGCGAGACATAGCGACTCCCGTCCCGCTCGGCCAGGTCGAGTGCCCGCGCTTCGGCCTCGCTGTAACCCGCCCCATGCTCGACCAGGCGGACATCGAACTGCCGGAGGGCCGCCACCTTGGCGGCCGAGGCCGTCCGGGGTACCACCACGGTGACCTCGGCCTTGAGTTTGGCCGCGGCGTACGCCAACCCCAGCCCGTGGTTGCCGGCGGAGGAGCCGACGACGGCCCGCCCGGGTTCTGACGCCAGGGTCGCCGCCACCGCGGCGAGGCCACCCCGGACCTTGAACGATCCGGTGGGTTGGACCGTTTCGAGCTTGAGGGTCACCTTTTCCCCCAACTGGGGAGCGGCGACGACCGGTGTGACGGGCAGGTGGTGGCGCACGACATCCCAGGCGGCGTCGAACTGCGGCTGTTGGGGTTCGATCACGTCCCGCATCGGTCCCAGTCTGACCGGGCGCCGCGTAACATGCTGCGCACGATGACAACGCCCGTGACTTTTGGCGGGGCCACGGTCTACGTGCATCCCGACGGGCCCGGCCTGAGCCGGGCCGCCGCGGAACAGGTCGCCGCCATCATGCGGGCTGCCGTCGAGGCGCGCGGCGAGGCGCACGTCATGTTCGCCACCGGCAACTCACAGCTTGACTTCATTGAGGCACTCGTCACCGACACCGCGGATGTGCCCTGGTCGGACACCATCCTCTTCCACATGGACGAGTACGTCGGCATCGGCCCCGACCATCCGGCCGGCTTCCAGAACTGGATCCGCCAACGGATCGTCAGGCGTACCCACCCCCGGGCGGCGTACTACGTCGAGGGTCTGGGTGATGCCGAGGCCGAATGCGCGCGCTACACCGATCTGCTCCGGGCCCATCCCCTCGATCTCTGCTGCCTGGGTATCGGCGAGAACGGGCACCTCGCCTTCAACGATCCGCCGGTGGCGGATTTCCACGATCCGGCCGACGTCAAGGTGGTCGAGCTGGACGAGCCCTGCCGGCAACAGCAGATCAACGAGGGCCACTTCCCCGACATGGCCTCAGTGCCCACGCATGCCCTCACGGTGACGATCCCCGCCCTCCTCCGCTCCTCCCAGGTGCTGGCCATCGTCCCCGAAGCGCGAAAGGCCCAACCGGTCCACGCCGCCCTCACCGGCCCGATCTCGACGGCATGCCCGGCTTCGGCGTTGCGCACCATCTCCCACGCCACCATCCACCTCGAGCCCGAATCGGCCCGGCTCCTGCCGCGCTAGGCAATGGAAGAGGGCCAGCCGCTGCGGGATCGCCGATCACCAGCGCTCAACGACAGCTGCGGATCAAAGGCGACTTCACGCACGGGGCGGCGTCAACGGCGTTCCGCTACGGTGACGTCATGAGCGAAGTGTCCGTGCACTACGGGCTCGTAGCCCGCGGCTTCTCGACGAGAGTCGACCAGATCTCAGCTGCGCAGTGGTCCATTCCCACCCCGCATGCCGACTGGACGGTCCGGGACCTGGTCGCCCATGTGATCAGCACGCAACGACGGGTACTGGCCACGCTCGGTGGCCCCCGCGCGGGCACGGTGGACGAGGGCGGCGATCTGACGGAGCAGTGGCGTGAGGCGAGCGGCGCCATGCGCGCGGCACTCGGCGACCCGGCGCGAGCGTCCAAGGCGATTCGTGGCCTGCTCGGTGAGCAGCCGTTCGAGTCGCTCGTCGCCCAACTCATCTGCGCCGACACCCTGGTCCACACGTGGGAGCTGTCGCTCGCCATCGGAGGGGACGCGTCACTCGATCCCGACGCCATGGCCGCCAGTACGGCGATCCTCACCCCCATCGATGACGCCGTGCGCCGGCCTGGGGGCTTTGCCGCCAAGATCTCGCCGCCGGAGGGCGCTGACGAGCAGACGAAATTCTTGAACTTCGTCGGACAATCCGTTGCGGTGACATCGTCGCCGTCGTGACGGCAACCGAGCGGATCGGTCACTTACGGAGAGCCCGCGATCTGATGGATCTGCGCTTTGCCGAGATGCTTGACCTCGACCTGGTGGCGTCGGAAGCCGGCTTTTCGAAGTTCCACTTCGTGCGGGAGTTCAAGCTCGCGTTCGGCGAGACACCGGGGGCCTACCTCTCCCGGCGCCGGGCGGAACGGGCCAAGGATCTGCTCCGCTCAGCCCACCTGACGGTCACCGAGGTCTGCATGCTGGTGGGCTTCAGCAGTCTCGGTTCCTTCAGTTCACGTTTCACCGAACTGGTCGGGCTCTCGCCGTCGGCGTATCAGCGCCAGCAGGTGGCCCTCGGGGGGCCGCCGCCCATACCGGGGTGCTTCCTCATGGACTGGAGCCGGCCGCGACCCGACGATCGAAGTTCAGCAATCGCGGAGAAGCGAAGTGGCCACCAGGTCCCTTAGGTTGACCACTACCGCCAACGCTCGGAGGAAACGATGATCAAAGGTCTCTCGCATTCCAGTGTGTTCGTCCTCGACCAGGACTCCGCCAAGGCCTTCTACACGGAGAAGCTCGGCTTTGAGGTTCGGGCCGACGTCACCATGGGGGAAGAGTTCGAGGGCGGCGGCGCCGGCTTCCGCTGGCTGACCGTGGGTGCCCAGGATCAACCCGACCTGGAGATCATCCTGTCCAGCTGCTCCATGGGTCGCGCCCCCGAGGCCGCCGAACAACTGCGGGACCTCGTGGCCAGTGGTGCCTTGGGTGTCGGCGTACTGGCCACCGATGACTGCCAACACACGTTCGAAGAGCTCACGGCCAGGGGCGTCACGTTTCTGGCCGAACCATCCGAACGCCCCTACGGGATAGAGGCGACGATGCGAGACGACTCGGGCAACCTCATAAGCCTCACTCAGCGCTTCGCCGGGTTCTGATCCCAGCGGTGGAGCCAGCGCACGAGCTCCGGGGGACCCATGCCCGCGACCCGGGCCCCGTACCGCGCTACCTCGTCGACTGAGAGAATCTCTCGCCCCTCGCCCGACGATCCCCGTCGAAAGAACAGCGCCTGGTCCTTGAGCACGCCCGTCGGGTCCGGTGCGACCCGCTCGGTGTGCGCGCGCATCTGCTCGAACCGGGCCTGGTGGACCAACTCGCTCCAGGTCCCCTCCGGCACCGCGATCCCCAGCAGGCCGGCGAGCCGGCGCATCTCGCCCTCCAGGTCGCTCGACAGGTCGTCGTAGTGGACCAGAACGATGTTGGGTTCGTCCCGGCGCGCCCAGGCGTCGGACAGGTGCCGCATCACTCCGGGCAGCGAGTCCATGCGCTCGGTCGAATTCCCGTCCCAGTCGATCCACGACACCAACCACTCGTGAACGGGCGGCCGGTCCCCGGGCTCATCGAGGGGCGCGGGCCGGCCGGTCAGTTGGCGTATGCGGTCCCGGTCGAGGTTGCCGCTGTGGTGGTAGAGCGATACCGCCAGGTCGAGCGGGTCCCGGGCCACGACGATGTAGGTGGCTCGAGGGTCCAGCGGGACCCCGTCCAGTGGAGTGTGCGTCTTGATGATGCGACGGTGCGTCTGAGCCGACAGCCGGGCGTAGACCACGTCGCGAGGGACGATCAGCCAATCGAGCCAGGGTGAGAGCTCGCCCAAGGGCCCGGGGAGTTCGGGCCCTTGGAACACCAGGAGGGCGCAGATCATCTGCATCCACGTGGTGCCGCTCTTGGAGCGGGTGCTGATGACGATGTCACCCAGCCGGAAGGGAAACCCGAGCCAGCGCTCGCTGTCCTCATCGGGTGACTGGTAACGCACCGGTGGTTCGATGGGCACCGCACGACGGTAGCGTGAGACGACGACGGGTGGACCGGCGCCGCCACCCGCACCGCGCCCTACGACGAGGGCGGTGAGTGGGAGAGCCAGCGATTGAGAAAATCGACGGCGGCCACCCCGTGCCACTGGTGCTCGCCCTCGAACACGTCGTGGGTCAACCGGTCCCCGGCGCCGTCGTGCTGGTAGACCAGGCCCACTCGCCGCACCGATTCGGTGGCCACGGCCACCGGAAAGAGATCGTCCTTGGTCCCCGACTCAATGAGGAGGGGACGGGGGGCGATGAGGGCACCCAGGTCCTCGTGCTCGAGGTGACCCAACATGTCGTACAGGACCTGCGACCCGCACATGTTCCAGGGCATCTTGTGGCTCACGGCCCAGGAGGAGAAGTAGCCGCTGACCACCGCGGCCGCCACCCGGTCATCGCTCGCCGCGGTGAAGAGGGTGACCGTGCCCCCGTAGGAGAGGCCCACCATCCCGATGCGCGTCGCGTCCACCAATGGATGGTCGGCCAGCACGTCGAGGCAGCGCATCAGGTCCCACACGTTCTGCGCCAGCGGGTTCCAGCCGGCCATCACCGCATGGACGAGGTTGGTGTCGCACGCATAGTGGTCGTCGGGATTCCAGTCCTGGCGCTCGCCGAAGCAACGGAGATCGGGGGCCAGCACCACGTAGCCCTGCCGGACCAGCTGGAGCGCGTAATCGCTGTTGGGCGCGTCGGTGTGTTCGAGGCCGACCGCCTGGGACTTGCCCGGTCCGTGCCCGTGACAGGCCAGCACGGCGGCGCCCTCGTGTACCCGCCCGTCGGGCACGAGCAGGTAGGCCGGCACCGACATCGTCTCTTCGGTGTCGAACACGATCGTGTCCCGGCGATAGCCGTCACACTGCACGGACTCGAGCGTCTCGAGATCGAGCGGCACCGGTGTCGGCATCGGCCCCAGGAGCTCCTGCAGGCGTTGCCGACGTCTTTCCCTCCATGCGGCCAGCGTGTCCAGATGGCCTTCGGGCAGGGGATCCTCGTGCGTGGTGGCAGCCAGTCGCGTCATCCACTGGTACCAGGGGGAGTAGTTCCGCCTGGGCGGGGGCAGGACCAGACCCGATCCGTCGCCGCCTTCGAGACCGACCATGTGGTTCCCCTTCCCGAGAATCCGTTGCTTTCCACGCTCAATGTAGGCGCAGGGAGGCACGGCGGATTGAGGTGGCCCGTGTTGTCGGGCACAATGCCCCTGTGACCATTGCCGCCGGCATCAGCGTGCACCCGCTCTCGCCCACCATCGGGGCCGAGATCTGGGACATCGATCTGTCGGTGCCCTTGGCGCCGCCGGTCGTCGCCGCGGTGCGGGACGCCCTGAACCAGCACCATGTGATCTTCTTCCGCGAGCAGTCGCTCACCCCCGTCCAGCAGGCCGACTTCGCCCGTCAGTTCGGCGTGGTCACCGAGGCCCACCCGGTGCTCCCCGCCATCGAGGAGAGCGCCGAGGTGCTGGCCATCGACGGCAAGGTCGACCGGGCCAGCTGGTGGCACACTGACGTCACGTTCACCCAGACACCGGCCATGGGGTCCATCCTCTACATGCTCGAGGCGCCCGACGTCGGCGGCGACACCATGTGGGCCAGCCTCCAGGACGCGTACGACGGCTTGGCTGCCGGCGTGCGGACCATGTGCGACGGCCTGATCGCCATCCACCACGACCCGTGGTTCGCCGCCGACGTCGACGCCCGGGGCGGCTACGAATGGAACGGCGTCTGGTACGAGAAGCTGCTGCCGGCCATCCATCCGGTCGTGCGGACCCACCCCGAGACCGGTCGCAACGGACTCTTCGTCAACGGCCAGTTCACCCAGTCCATATTGGGTCTGTCCAAGAACGAGAGCACCTCGGTTCTCGAAATGCTCTACCGCCACTGCGCCCAGCCCGAGTTCACCTGCCGGTTCCGCTGGAAAGCCGGATCAGTGGCCTTCTGGGACAACCGCGCCACCATGCACTACGCCCTGGACGACTACGGGGACACTCCCCGCGTGGCCCACCGGGTCACGCTGCGCGGCGACCAACCGTTCGGGCCGGCCATGCCTGCCCGTACCGACGGCTGACGGGACCCACCGATGCTGGCCGGCCTTCCGGCCGAACTCGCTGTCGCGGCGGGCGCCTTCATCGGCACGAACATCGACAACGGGCTGGTGGCCACCGCCATGGTGGCCGCGGCACCACCGGAGCGGGCCCGTCGCATCGCGGAAGGCCAGGTCGCCGGCTTCGTGGTCCTGGTCGCGGTGGCCGCCGCCACGGCCATCGCCCTCTTCGAGGTGCCCAACCGCGTCATCGGGTTGCTCGGCCTCATTCCGCTCGCCCTCGGCGTCCGGGGGCTGATCGCCCTCCGGCACCCCGACCGGCACGAGCGCACCGCGCGCAGGGCGGTCGGACGCGGGTTCATGGCGGCCAGCCTGGTCACCATCGGCGCCGGCGGTGACAACCTGGCCGTCTACATCCCCCTGTTCCGGGTGGCCGACGCCGCTGCCCTCATCGCCACCGCGCTGGTCTTCGTGATCGGCGAGGCGCTCCTCACCGTGTTGATCCTGCGCGCCGGGCGCCACCCGCGCACGTGCGATGCTGCCGCGCGGATCGGGGCGATCGCCACGCCGTTGCTCTTCTGCGCTCTCGGCGTGCTCATCCTCGTCCAGGCCAACACGCTGTCGGTGATCCCGTAGGGCCGGCTGGCCCTGGTCTGCTGGTCCTACGGTCCTCTGGTCCCCCGCTCCCCGGTCTGCTCGTGCACGCAGCGCGTCGGAGTCCTTCGGCGTGGCCGCCCTTACGTGCCGGGGAGCGGCTTGAAGGGCTGCACGCTGACCCAGCACGTGCCCTGGGGCTTGTGATTGGTCTTGAGCTTGCACTGCGACGACGGTGGCACGTTGTTGTGGATCTTCACGACCTGGTACTGCGTGGGCCCGTACATCTTGGTGGGCCCGAAACTCCAGATCGGCGCGTCCGCGCCCGGGAAGTTCTTGATCTTCGACAGGGCGGTCACGAAGGTGCGCCGGTTGAGGTTGGGACCGGCATTGGTCGCGGCCTGGGCGAAGAGCCGGATGGAAGCACACCAGTTGCCCACGGGACCCTGCTCCTCGATGTAGAAGCTCTGCTCGCCCTTGGGCACCTTGGGGTAGGCCTTGTGCCAGGTGGCGAAGCAGGAGCGGAGGCCGGGGTCGTAGCCCCCCTGGCTCTCCGGCCGGGCGTCGTCGAAGCCGCCCAGGGTCTCGGTGGTCACACCCTCCTGCCCGTTGAGCGCCTTCTCGTAGGGCGTCGGGATGAGCCCGAGCGCCAGCGTCACGGTCGACTGATAGTCGCTCAGGAGAAGTTGGGGGTAGTACTGCTGGGCATTCTCGGCGGCGAGATACGGGAAGAACGCGTTCTCAGGCAGCATGGGGATCACCGACTGCACCCCGGCGGCCTTCAGGCGCTCCACCGCCAACTGGGCGTCGGAGTTGGTGCTGGCCGAATCGTTCAGGTTGGCCGAGACGGTGAAGACCTGGGGCGTGATGCCGGCCTTCTTGAGGTCGGGCAGGAGGTAGGAGTTCAGTGCGGTCTGGTCGCTGGCCTGATCGGACACCACCACCCCCACCTTCTTGCCGTGACCGAGCCGGCCCGAGCTCACGCCCCAGCTGACGGTGGCGCTGAGGACCGGAGCGGAGTCGGCCTGGGTCCACCACAGGTAGGGGGAGCCCAGCTGGGTCCAGTTGGTGGTGGTGGTCCAGAAACTGATCAGCGGCGTGTGGCCCTCCTGGGTGATGCACAGCTGATTGTCACCGGTCCAGGTGCCGATGGCGTCGATGACGGCGAAGGCCGGGGGGCTCCCGAGCGTCCACTGCTTGCAGAGGGCACGCATGCCCGCTTCATTCGTGGGGTCGAAATTGACGATCATCGGATTGATCTTGCGGCCGCGGATACCGCCCGCACTGTTGATCTGGTTCACGAAGAGATGGATGGCGTTGGCCTGCTGGCCGAACTCGAGGTCCTGAGGCCAGGCCCAACCTCCCCTGCGATGCTGGAGAGCGAGATCACGGGGAAGACCACGTTGATCGACTTGGCCGAGACTCCCCGCGTGCTGGTGCTGGCCTGACCGACCGGCGTGAACTTGGCCGCGGACGCCGCCACCTCGCTGGCTCCGGCCGTACCCGACGGCGCCATCAGGAGCCAGACCACCAGGCCGACGATCACGGCCAGGATCATGAACACAGTCCGCAGCTGCATGGCCCAGGGCCGGCGGCGCAGGCGGCGCCAGTTGCGGCCGAATCGGGGCGGGGGCTTGGTGGTGGGCGTGGGCCCCGAATGCGTCGCTGTGCTCATCGTCTGTTCACTCTCCTGTTTCGCCCGTTGTCGGGGATGGGGTCGCGGTGGGACCTGAGACCAACAGCGCTTCGTCGCTCGCGCCAAGGTACGCCGCCAGAGCCTGCGGGTCGTCGCGCACCACATCGGGCGGCCCGGCGGCGGCCACGTAGCCGAGTTCCATGACCACGACCTGCGAGCAGAGCTCGAAGACCAGCGGGACGTCGTGCTCGACCAGAATGATCGTGGTGTCGGCCACCTGGTGCAGGCGCTGGAGCAGCGGGATGAAGGCCTCGGCTTCCCGTTGGGCGATCCCGGCCGTGGGCTCGTCGAGCAGGAGGAGACGCGGGTTCGCCAGCACGATGGAAGCCAGGTCGACCACCCGGCGCGTTCCGGTCGAGAGCTCGGCCGTGCGATGGTGGCGGAAACGCTGGAGCCCGAACGCTTCGATCACCCGGTCCACGGCTTCGCGCTTCCTCTTCTCCGCCCGCCGGGCCCACGGGAGCTGCAGGGTGGTGGACAACACCGAGACTTCCCGCTTGGCGTCCTCGCACAGCATCAGAACGTCATGGACCGAGAGCTCGGGGTAGAGGCGGCAGTCCTGGAAGGAGCGGATCATCCCGACGCTCTGACGCTCCTCGGTCAGGTACTCGGCCATGTCCACCCCATCGAGCGAGACGGTGCCCCGGTCCGGCTTGACCAGGCCCGAGACCATGTCCAGCGTCGTCGTCTTGCCCGAGCCGTTGGCGCCGATCAGCCCGACGATGGACCCGGGCTCCGCGGTGAGGCTGACGTCGACCACCGCGTGCACGCCGCCGAAGGACACCCCGAGATCCCGGACCTCGAGGCGAGCCGGCCCCGAGGGGAAGCCCGACCGCCCCTCCCCCTTGCTGGAGGCGGTCACGGGGCCAGTCACGGCGGGGCCAGTCGCGGGGCCGGGCGCGGGGCCGGGCGCGGGGCCGGTCACGGGTCGACTCCTCCAGCCACCAGGGCCGGGTCCGACGGCACGTCACCCGCGTGCGGCGGGCCACCGGCCGCGCTCGTCATGGGCGGCGACGACCCTGGGTCGTCCCCCGCCCAGCGCTGCTGGAGGGAGCGGATACCGACCGTGACCAGGTCGCCCACCCGGTGGAGCACCTCGGCCAGACCACCGGGCAGATAGAGGATGAAGGCGATCAGACCGAGACCGCTGGTCAGAAACTGAATGGTCGGGTTGGACCCGAAGAGAGCCGGCAGGCCCTCGAGGTACAACGCCCCGAGGATGGCCCCGGCGATGGAGCCCAGTCCCCCGATCACGATCATGGAGATGAGGACGAAGGAGACCGTCGGGTCGAAGGTCTGCGTGCTGAAGCGCTGCGTGGCGAAGGCGAAGCACACGCCGGCGTACCCGGCCATGAAGCCTGACAGGCCAAAGGCCAACAACTTGGTCCGCAGCACCGGGATGCCCATGGCCGCCGCCCCGATCTCGTTGTCCCGGACCGCGACCAGACGGCGGGCGATCCCGCGATCGCGCCACAGGCGCACCGCGAAGACCGAGAGCAAAAGGATGGCGAGGGAGAAGTAGGCGAACGAGCGCTCCGAGTTCAGGTTGAGGCCGAAGAGGGTGGGCGAGCTGATCAGGGTGGAGGCCGGGTCGGGCAGCCCTGTGCACAGGACCTTGTTGATACCGGGCACGGTGAAGCAGGGGGTGGCCAGGACCGACGTCTGCATGAAGATGGCGAACCCCAGGGTGCTGACCGCCAGGAAGAGGCCCGGCATGCGCAGCGCGGGCAGGCCGATGAGAATGGCCACCAGCGCGGTCACCAGCCCGGCGAAGACGAGCAGCACCGGCAGGGGCATCGAGTTCCCGAGGTGGGCCGCCAGCAGCGAGCCGACGGCCACCAGCCCGAACTGCCCCAGCGAGACCTGCCCGGCCCAGCCGGTCAGCACGGTGAGCGACAGGGCGATCACCGCGTAGATGCACACCTGGCTGTAGAGGAAGCTGTTGCCGACGTTGAGCACCAGCGGGAGGAGCGCGGCGAGGACCACCGCCGCCCACACGCCCGTCGTCGACACCCGGCCCCGGAGCGTGTCGACATGGCCGCGGACGGTGGCCGCACCGTGCAGCCAGGTGGAGCGTTCACCGGTCCGGCTGCCCTTGCGCAGGGCCCCGGCCCGGATCAACAGGACGGCCAGCAGCACCAGGAACAGCACCAGCTGCTGGTTGGCCGTCGAGGTGATGTTCCACTGCAGCAGCTCGTACAGGACGCCCACGCCGATGCCGGCCACGAACGCCACGGTCAGGTTGATCATGGCCCCGACCAGGGCGGCGGTCAGGGCGAAGAGGAGGAGGTCGGGGCTGAGCACCTGGGTCAGCGCGCTGGTCTGGCCGGGCGCGTTGAGGATGGCGGTGAAGGCCGAGAGCGCTCCGGCCACCGTCCAGGTCAGGGTGGACGTGCGTCGGATCCAGACCCCCGAGAGGCGGGCCGAGTCGGCGTTCTCCGACATGGCGCGCATGGAGAGCCCCCAGGGCGTCGTCCGCACGGCGACGGCCAGTGCGATGGCCACGATGGGAGCCACGATCAAGGTGAGGACCTCGCCCGGGGTGAAGATGACCGAGCCGATGGTGAACGAGAGGTCGAAGGGAACGGGCACCGGCTTGTAGAGGTTGTGGGGTCGGATGAAGGGCAGCGCGGTCAGGGCCAGGAGGACATAGCTCAACCCGATGGTGGCCACCATGACCAGGACGCGGGGCGCGTGAAGAGGCGGCGCAGCACCAGCTCGGACAGCGCTCCCACCGCGGCCGCCAGGCCGATGGAGAGGACCAGGGAGAACCAGTACTCGAAATGGAAGTCGGCGGTGAGCTTGACCAGGAAGACGGCGGCGATGACGCCTACCTGACCCTGGGCGAAGTTGAGGACCCGGTTGGTGCGGTAGATCAGGACCAGGCCGACCGCCAACAGGCCGTAGCCCAGCCCGATGATGACCCCCTGGAGGACGACATAGCTCGGCGCGGACAGGGCAAGCATCGCGAGGGCGCCTAACTCAGGCCCTTTGCGGCCGTGCCGAGGAAGACCGGCCGCAGCAGGTCGTCACGCTGGAGCAGTTCAGCCGTCGGCCCGTCGAAGCGGATCTCACCCCGTTCGAGGAAGAAGCACCGCTCGGCCAGGCTCATGGCACGGTTCACGCTCTGCTCGACCAGGATGACCGTGGTGCCCTCCTCGTTGATCCGCCGCACCATGCCCATCAGCCGCTCCACCGTCATGGGAGCCAGACCGAGCGCCAACTCGTCGATCAGGAGCAGGCGGGGGCGGGTCATCATGACCCGGGCCAGAGCCAGCATCTGTTGCTCCCCGCCCGACAGCGTCCCGGCCGGCTGATCGATCCGGGCCGTGAGCTCGGGGAACACCTCCATGGCTTCCTGGAGGGCCGCTGCGGCCTTGGCCCGGTCACGGCGCAGGATGTGCCCACCGATCCGCAGGTTGTCCCGGACGGACAGGCCGGGGAACGTCATCTTGCCGCCCACCAGCAGCGCCACCCCCTGGTCGATGATCTGCTCGGGCTCGAGGTAGGTGCAGTTCATCCCGAAGATGCGCACCACACCGCGGTGCGGATGCGACAGGCCCGACACGGCACGCAGCAGCGTGGACTTCCCCGCCCCGTTGGTGCCGAGGAGCGCGATCATCTCGCCTTGCTCCACCTCGAGGTTGACGTCGAAGAGCACCTGGTTGGTGCCGTAGTAGAAGTCGAGATTGTGCACCTGGAGGGCCGGGATCGCCCCGCCCTGCTGGCGACGCCTCCCCTCGGTGTAGCGCTCGATCACGTCCTCGATGACCATGGTGATGTCCCGTCGGACGCTGCGCGACCCGATGACGAGCAGCAACCCGCCGGCGATGCAGACCGGGGCGATGATGGTGAGGGCGACCACGATGCCGTGGAGACCGCCGATGGCGTCGGACACGGCGCCGAGAATGACCGAACCGGCGAAGCCGCCGAAGACGAGCGAGTAGACACCGAACATGGCGAAGCAGATGGTCCGCATCTCGGGCGGCGCAGTGGCCGCCAGGGTCAGGAAGATACAGATGGCCAGCGGGGAGACGGCGGCGGCGGCCAGGAATTGGAGGGCCACACACATCCACAGCTGCGGGACGTAGAGCGAGGCGACGAACAGGCACCCGTAGGCCGTGATGCAGAAGCCGGCGATCACCAGTGGGCGCTGGGGGGCCCGTCGGAAGTAGCGGTCGCCGAAGACGTAGGCCAATGGGAGGCCGAGGAAGGCGGCCAATCCGATGATGGCGTACACCTCACTGCGGCTGGCCGTGTCGAGATGGAACTTGTCGATGAAGAAGAGGTTTCCGAACAACGGGGCGCCGGTGCCGGCGAAGCCGAGGATCGCCACCGCGATCAACTCGAAGTAGAGCGAGCGGATCCGCAGCAGCCTGGTCATGGCCGAGCCCAGGAGGACCCGGGGTGCCTCCTCCTGTTGGGCCTGCAGGTCCATGCCCGAGGCCTTCAGGATGTGGCTGGACTCGTTGGCCCCCTTCTCCGGCTCCCGCAACGTGAAGAGGAGGAAGCCAACGGGAAGGCCGAGCGCGGCGATGAGCATGCCGTAGCGCCAGTTGTGGGCCACGGTGACGACGTACCCGAAGACCAGGATCCCGAGCGTCTGCGAGATGGGGTCCGAAAGGTTGTGCCAGCTGAAGATCCGCCCTCTGCCTTCGGTCGGATAGGCATCGGCGAGATACGAGTTGTGGACGGTGTTGTTCACGCCGAACCCGATGGAGGCGATCAGGTACAAGAACGCAAAGGCCCACACGTTGGGCGAGAGCCCCATGAGCGTGCCGAACACCGCGAAGATGATGAGGGAGACCCCGGCCACCAGCTTGCGGCTCCCCCGGTCGGCCCACAGGGCCAGGGGCACGGCCCACAGGAGCTGGGCCACCTGCGCGACGAACGCAACCGCGCCGAGCGAGGCGTTGGACATGTGGAACGAGACCTGCAGGTCATGGCCGACCAGCGAGATGCCGTTGTTCAGCGTCCCCGGAATGACGGCGGCCACGGTCAGGAACACCAGGGGCGCGTAGCCGGACAGGTGCAGAATGCCCAGGAGCGGCGGCGGCTTGCCCTCGCCGGTTCCCGGCATCACCTCGAGGCTGGCGATGACCTCGGGGTCCCGGGCGTGGGCGACGGCATCTCGCAGGAGATCGTCGGGAACGGCGAAATCAAAGAGCGGCGCGTCGGTCGTCACGTTCTGCGCACTCTATCCCTGACACTCGCGTCAGGGATGGGCGTTGCAGGTTAGGGGAGCGGCGCGGCCGTCGCCACCGTCAGGGGACCCTCGGGGAGAACCGCCAGCCGCGCCCCGGACCCAGGCGCGCCAGCGCCTCGGCCACCGCGGCGGAGAGGTCGGCCACCGGGCGCAAGAGGGCGTCGCGGGTGGCCTGGTCGCCCAGGCCGTCGCTGTGGAGCCACACCTCGGCCCGGCCCAGGACGCGGCCCATCACCTGCGCCTGCCATCGATCGAGCTCGGCGCCTCCGTCGGCGTTGAGCAGATCCGCCGCGCTCGACGTGCGGGAGAGGACCCCGGCAAAGGCACCGTGGCCCGGGATGCCGTCCACGCATGCCGCGGCCAGCACGATGATCCCGCCGTCGCGCACGATGCGCTCGGCCGCGGCCATGCCCTTGACCGCTTGATACAGGCTCCGGTCGAGCGGATAGCCCCCGTTGGTGGAGACCACCACGTCGAACACCCCGTCGACGCGCTGGGTGGCCGAGGTCCGGGCGAACGCACAAGCGGCATCGTGCACAACGATCAGGGGGCCGGCGAACACGGCGGTGACCTGACGGGCCCGATTGATGGTCACGTCGACGGAGACCTGCGGCGGGGCCAGCGCCACGGCGGCCCGCACGAAATCGTGCACCGGGTTCCCTTCCCGTGTGACGAAGGTCGACCGGGGGTCGGCGATGCGGCGGGGGTGGTGCGCCTCGAGGACGGTCTCGGTGGCGGCCAGACCCGGGCACACCGCTTTGGGCCCGCCACTGAAGCCGGCGAAGAAGTGCGGCTCGACGAAACCGGTGATGATGCGGACGTCGGCCTCCACGTACTGGCGCTGGAGGAGGATCGGCGCGCCGTCGACCTCCCCGACCTCGAGATGATCCGCACTGCCGGCGTCGTGGTCCACGATGGCGTAGCGGGCCACGATGTCCGGCCCCACCAGCTCCTCCATTTCCGCGGCGGAGGCCTGGCGATGCGTTCCGGTGGCACAGAGCAACGTGATGTGTCCATCAGCCACCCCGGCGCGCTCGAGCGCACGCAGCACCGGCGGCAGGACGGTTCGGTTGGGCATGGGCCGGGTCAGGTCGGGGAAGACCACGACGACCCGGCGCGCCCCCCGGACCAGTTGCGCCAAGGGGGGACCGGCCAGCGGCTGGGCCAGCGCCCGGCTCACGGCTCCTTCCTGGTCGGGGAGCCCGGGCAGCTCGTCGGGGAGAACGACCACCGCGTCCTCGGGGACCTCGACGGCGAGGCCCGCGGCGCCCGTAGGCCAGGGTCACCTGCACCGGTCAGGCCCCGGGTCCGCTGACGCTGCTGGCGGAGGGAAGCGACTCGGTGGCGGCGAGAACGGCGTGGGCGACGTGTTCGACCTGCGGGCGCAGGCGGCGGTACAGGTGCACCGAAGTGGGATCGGGTGTGACCACGGCTCCCACCGGGTCGAGTTGCTCCAGCGAGAGATCGAGGCCCAGCGCCAGCCCGGCCAGCAGTGCCGCCCCGGCGGAAGCGGCCTCGCCGGATCGGTGCCGGGTGGCCGGCACGCCCAGGATCGAGGTCAGCACCTCCACCCACAGCGGCAGCCCGGTGCCGGCCCCGCCGAGGGTGACGCTCTGGGCCGTGCTCCCCCCCAGCCGGCCCGCCGTCACCACCTCCATGCAGCGCAGCACGTCCCAGGCCACCGACTCGATCGCGGCCCGGGACAGATCCCCGACGCCGTGGGCCGCACCCAGACCGACGAAACCGGCCCGGGCGTCGTCACGCCACCACGGCGCCCGGGCGCCGTCCAGCCACGGGACGGCGATGACGCCCCGGGCGCCCAGCGGGCTCTCGGCCGCCTGGGCCGCCAACTCGTCGACCCCCCGACCGGTGAGGCGGCCCAGCCAGGCCAGAAACGACCCGGCGGCCGAAAGACCGCCCTCGAGCAGCCACCCCCCCGTGGCCCCCCGCGTGACCACGGCGCCCGCCGGCGAGGGCACCGGACGCTCGTGCACCGGCACGGACACGTTGGCGGTGGTGCCCCAACTGACCATGGGGACCTCCTCCGACGCCCCCGACCCCAGGACCTCACATTGGCGGTCGCCCGCGCCGATGACCACCGGGATCCCAGGACGCAGGCCCAGCTCGGCTCCCGGCACCGCCTTGAGCGGGCCGACCACCGTGTCGGAGGACACGACGCTCGGGAGCTTGCCCAGGGCGGGCCCGGCCAGCTCGCGAACCGCGTTGCCGTCGAAGTCGTAGAGGCCGCTCCGCGAGGCGAAGGTGGCGTCGGTCACCACCTCGTCGGTCATGCGCATCACCACGAGATCCCGGGGCGACACGATGGCGTCGCAGGCGGGGAGCCGACCGGGCTCGTGGGCGGCTATCCAGGCCAGTTTGGCCGCCACGGCGCCGGCGTCCAGGGGAATCCCGGTCCGGGCCCGGTTGATGTCCTCGCCGCCCAGGGCCCCGGTCAGCGTGGCCGCTTCGGCCGCGGCACGGCGGTCGGACCACAGGATGCCCTTCCCCACCGGTTCGCCGGCTCGGGTCACCGGCACGAAGGTCTGGCGCGCGCCCGAGCAGGCCACCACATCGACCTGGCCGAAGGCTTGGGGAGCCTGCGCCCTCGACTCGGCGCACGCGATCACCACCGACGTCCACCAGCGCAACGGGTCCTGCTCGGCCCAGCCCACCTGGGGGTGCAGCGTGGTCAACTCGGATCTGGTCAGAGCGACCAGGCCTTCCTCGCTCCAGAGGCCGACCTTGGTCACGGTCGTGCCGAAGTCGACCGTGAGGATCATCACGGGTGCACCAGCGCGGCAACCAGGCCGGCCATCTCGGCCGGGTCCGGATCCTGGTAGATGGTGCGGCCGATGGCCATGCCGCCACCGCCGCCTTCGGACACGTCGCGCACCTCGTCCAACACGGACTGGCGTCCGGTGGTTCCCATCGGACCTCCGAGAAAGAGCACGGGCACGCCCACGGCGGCCACGACGCGGGCCACGGCGCGCTGCCGTTCCCGGCCGGGCGGGGCCAGGGGGACCGGGACCTTGAGCAGCGGGGCCCCCAGGTCGTGCGCGATCACCGCCGCCAAGACGATGGCGTCCGCCTCCCGCGCCACCTGGCCGTCCCGCCAGACCAGGGGCTCGATGAGGGCGTCGAGCTGGGCCGAACGGGCCTGCTCGAGCACCTGCCCCAGGAGTTCGAGTGCCGGCGCGGTGATCGGATCGTCCAGGTCGATCCTCGTCATGTGCTTGACGCCGGTCCATCCGTCGGAGGCGGCCCGGGGCACGCTGGCCACCAGGCGATCGTCGAGCTCGAAGGCCGAACCGGCCAGTCCGGTTCGGTTGAGGGAGAGGTAGGTCCGGTGCTCGGGCGTCAGATGCCCGGCCGCGGCCAGATCGGCCAGCGGCTGGGCGCTGGCCAGGATCCCGTCGCACGAGGGGAGGGCCCGGGCCAGGGCGGCCACGTAGTCCCCGTAGCGCTCCACCGTGACCACGCCCCGGGCCCGATGATCGGCCGCGAGGATCAGGGCGGGGATCGACATCGGGTGAGGCCGGATCATCCCGCTCCGGCCAGCGCCAGGACGACCTTGGCCACCGACGAGAAATCCTCCCGGCCGTAGCCGGCGCTGTGCGCGGCCGTCAGCATCTGGCGGGCGCTCGCCGTGGTGGGCAGGGGCACCCCGGTCCGGGCCGCGTAGGCCAACGCCAGATCCAGGTCCTTGGCCATCAGATCGGTCATGAACCCGGGCTTCCAGTCCTGCGACGCCGGACTGTCGGGCACCACGCCGGGCACCGGAAGTCGCGTCCGGACGGCGACGCAGTCACCTGTGGCATGGGTCAGCACCTCGTACAACTTGTGCATGTCGACGCCCGATTTCACCGCCATCGCCGTGGCCTCGGCCGTGGCCGTCATCTGGGCCGCGTAGATCAGGTTGTTGCAGAGTTTGACCACCTGGCCCATACCCGGACCCCCGACATGGACCATGAGGCCCGTGAAGGGTGCCAGGGCGGGCTCGACCTCGGCCATCGTGGCCGCGTCGCCGCCGACCATGAGGGTGAGCGCGCCCCGTGCGGCCCCCGCCGTCCCTCCCGAGAGGGGCGCATCGAGGTACCGGGCGCCGGTGTCCGAGACCCGCCCGTGCTGCGCCCGTTCCACCTCGGGATCGATGGTCGAGCAATCAACCACCGTCTTCCCCCGGGCCAGCACCGGCAGCATGTCGTCGATCACCTCGATCACCTCGGGCGAGTTGGGCACGCAGACGATGACCACCTCGGAGGCTTCGGCCACCCCGCGGGGCGACCCCCCGTCCCGCGCGCCGCGCGCCACGGCGGCCTCGATCGGGCCGCGACCGCGCGACGCCACGGTGACATGGTGCCCGGCGTCGACGAGATGGCCGGTCATCGGGAAACCCATTGCGCCCAGCCCGACGAATCCGATCTGCATGATGTACCCCTCCCGATGGTGTGTCCGACGCGGCCTCGTGAGGGCAGAGCCGAATCGTGTGAATGCCGGCGACGCTATGCGAATTGTGGAAGCCACTCCGCCGTGCCGGACAACAATTCGTCGACCATCGCATCGGTCTGGCGCAGATCACCCCGGCCGGCCAGCGGGTCGAGCGCGAAAGCTTCCGCGGCCTGGGCCCGATCGCCGTTCAGCGCTGCCTCCACCGTGAGCTCTTGGGTGGCGATGTGGCGCCGGACGATCTCGTTGAAGGGTTCGGGGAGAACCGAGACGTCGCGACCGCGGATGCCCGAGCCGTCGATGACGCAGATCGACTCGAGCACGACGTCGGCCGGCAAGCCGGGCGCCTGGCCCGTGTTGGGGATGTTGACGGGCGCCTCGAAGGGCTCATCGGTGAGCATGGCCTCAATCATGGGCGAGGGAAGCTCGCCCGACTGCCAGGTCTGCAGGTCCTTGGTGCCGGCCAGCCAGGCCTCGACGTCGGCCACGTACTCGGCCTGATGTTTCTCGCGCTGTGCGATCGGGCTCAGCGCGATGTTGTAGGCGGCGCCCCAATCTGACTCGGGGGTCAGGGCGAATGACACGAACTCCGCGATGTGCCGATCCCCGGCGGCGGGGAACGTGCCCCAGCGATCGAGCATGATCAGCTTCAACACGTGGCGCTGGGCAAAGTCGAGCTTCGAGAATGTCTCGGCTTCAGGACGGCCCGGGTACGGTGTCAGCGAACTCAGCCCTCCCACCTCTTCGACCAGATTGCGGATGACGTCGAAACCGTTCTCGCCGTCGACTTCGAGCCCGGTCAGCACCGGAAAATGGTTCACCCCGGTCACCGAGGGCCGGACGGCATCCCACGGCTTGCCCAGGGCAATGGCCAGATCCATGGTGAAGTTGCCCACCTCGTGGCAGAGACCGACCGCCTTGATACTGGTCTCCCGGCAGACCGATCGGGTCAGGGTGGTCATCGGATTGGTGATGTTGAACAACCAGGCCCCCGGGCAGACCGCTTCCATGTCATTCCCGATGCCCACCAGGACCGGGATGTTCCGCAGCGCCCGATTGATCCCGCCCGGGCCGACACTGTCGCCGACGGTCTGTGTGATGCCGTGGGCCACCGGCACGTCGAGGTCGACGGCCATGGAGCGGAACCCGCCCGTGGAGATGCAGACGATGACGAAATCGGCGCCCTCCAGCGCGACCTTGCGTTCGGTCGTGGCGGCGATGGTGGCTCTGGCCCCGAGGGCGTCGTTGACCTTGTGGGCCAACGCCTCCATCTTGGGGAGCGGTGCCGGGTCGATGTCCTGGAGGACCAGACGCATGCCGGCCAACGCCGGCGTGCCGAAGAGATCGGCCATCAATTCAGGGGCCCATTGGTAGCTGCCGCCTCCGATGATCGTGACCTGCGTGCTCACGCCGCACCCCTTCCGTTCTCTGACATGGGTGTCAGTCTACTGAGGCCGCTCCCCCGGATTCCCGGGAGAGAGCGGCAGCAACCCTTGGCCGCGCTGCGCCCGAGAGATCGGTGGGCGGCCAGGTACAGTCGGACGGTGAGCCGGCTCCGCCACCGTGCACCCGACGCCCTGGCCGCGATCTTCGCCACCAGCGGCAGTGTCCACCTGGTGCGCCCTCAGGCCTTTGCCGCCATCATGCCGAGATTCATCCCCGTGCGGCACCACCGGAATCTCATCTACCTGAGCGGCCTGTTCGAACTGGCCGCCGCGGCGGGACTGGTGCGGCGGACCCGTTGGGCCGCGCCGGCTGCTGTGGCGATCCTGGCTGCCGTCTTCCCGGCCAACGTCCAGATGGCCCTCGACGCCGGATCGGGCCGGCACCCCGGTGCGGCCGACCGGCCGGCCCTGGCCTGGGGCAGGCTGCCCCTGCAACTCCCCATGGTCTGGGCCGCCCTGCAGGCCCGACCGACACCGGATCGTCCGACATCACGGTGAGGTCGGCGTTCTCGGCGCCATCAAGCCCGCGCTCCCGTCCCCGAACGCACCCTGAGCCACCATGACCGGGACGCAACGGCTGGTGTTGAGCGCCGCGGCCCAGGCGATGTCGTCCCCCTGATCCCTGCCGCGCAGTTCACGCCCCGACGCCGATGCAGCCAGGAAGGTAAGGAGATCGTCGCCTACTGATCGGAAGGCGGCCGACGCCGCCAGGGCCTCGGGGGACGGTGCCCCGCCGGCGGTCTCCAGCGCGGCGACAATGGCGCCGGCGCCGACCAGGTCCTCGACAGCCGGGCGCAGGGATCCATCGGGCCAGCGCTCACCGCACGCCACGACGGCGATCGGGGTACCACCGCGCTCACGGTGCCAACGGGCCACCGCGTCCGCGTTGCGCAGGCATCCGCCGACGACGGTCGCGCCGCCGGCCGCCGCCTCGACACAACAGTGCGATCCGTTGGGCGAGGGAAGCACGATGCGATCACCGGGGCCGAGGGCGCTGAGGGTGACCGGCGACAGCGAGAGGCCACGCGGTCCCCTGCCGTCGGCCACCTCGGCGACCTCCGCGACCTCCGCGACCTCCGGGACCTCGGCGACTTCGGCAGTTTCAGCGGGGAGGTACGGCCATCGGGCGGGAGCCACCGAGGCGCCCGTGGCGACGGCAACGTCGAGTGCGGTGCTGAAGCGCAGGATGTCGACGATGACGATGGTGGCCGCCGCAGCGCGCAGGGCCTGCACGCCGGCTGGACCCCAACAGAAGCGTATGTCGAACCCCGACTGGGTGGACCAGGCCGGCGGCGGCTCGATCACCCCAGCGCCTTCTCACCCCAGAAGCAGGCGAAGGGGTTGTCGTTGTACGGCTCGATCTCGGCGAAACCGGCCCGGCGGTACAGGCGCAATGCGTGCACCTGCCTGGGCCCGGTGTCGAGCCGGACGGCCACGTAGCCGAGCGAGCGGGCGGTGGCCTCCAAGGCGGCGAGGAGCTCTGTGGCCACGCCCTGCGAGCGGGCGGGGGGGCGGACGAACATGCGCTTGATCTCGGCCACGCCCTCCTCGAGCGGGCGCAATCCCCCACCGGCCACCGCCCCCGCCCCCTTCCAGCCGACCAGGTAGGCACCCCCCGGGGCACGTAGTTCGTCCCGGGACAGTGGCGGGTTGTCCAACCGGCCCGAGGTGCCATAGACCGCATCGAGGTCGGCCGACATTTCGGCCAACAGTTCCGAGGCCGGTGGCGTGTCCGGATCGGTCAGCACGAAGCGTGTGGGAATCACCGCACCTTGTCGGGATGCAGGGCCCGGGCCATCCGCTTCATGCCCTCGCGCCAGGGCACGGAAGTGGGCCCGATGAGCTCGTGCATGCGGGTGGTGTCGATCTCGACGCTGTCGATGGTCGCCTCGGTCGGCGCGAATCGGGCCTCGGTGCCGGTGAGCTCGGCCAGGTACGTGCACCACTCCTCGATGCTGACCCCCTCGCTCCCGCCCCAATTGACCGTGGTGGCCGGGACCGACGCCACCCCCAGGAGACGAGGGACCATGGCCAGGATGTCGTCCGCATGCAGCGGGTGATAGGTGCTCGGCGCGTCGACGTGGACCGGGACGGCCTGCCCCGACAGCATCATGTGCAGGTGGATGGCCGGCCACCCCCCGCCGTCGCCGTAGGGCACCGAGAGCCGGGCGATGGTGGTGGGGAGCGCGAAGCGTTCGGCCCCCGAGCGCGCCGTCCCTTCGGCGGCGATCTTGCAGATGCTGTAGGTGCGCAGGAAGGGCCAGACGCCGTGGTTGTCGCCCAGCGGCCCATCCTCGGCGAACTTGCGATGGCCTTCTGGCTTGTACACCCCGGTGGTCGAGCAGTGCAGGAACGCGGAAGCCTGGCGATGGTGCTCCATCAGGTAGGCCAGTCCCCCGCTGTTGGCGGCCAGATCGGCCTCCCAGTCGTTGGTCTTGGCCACGGCGAAGTGCAGGACGTAGTCCGCATCGACGGGCAGACCGGCGACGTCTCCGCTGGCCAGGTCGACCGGCACGCAGTGCACCCCGGCCTCCTCGAGCTCGCGGCGCGCCGCCGGGTCGGTGAACCGGGCCGCGCCGAAGACCTCGTTGTCACGGGCCAGGGCGACGGCCAGCGGCCGCGCCACCTGACCCGTGACCCCCGTGATGACGACGGTGCTTCCTTCCAGCCGCTCTCTGCCCACTCCGTCCGTGCCCATGCCTGTTGTGCTCATTCCCCTTTCGTACTCGCTACGCTGCGCCGGTGCATCTCTACGCAGCTTTTCTCGGCGGAGAGTTGTCCGACAACCGCATGGGCGAGCCACCACGAAGTGGTCTTTGTGGTGGCCGAGGACACCACGTCGGCCCGCAAGGCGGCCCAGAAGAAGTGGGGCGGAGACGGCGGGGCCCATGTCGATGCCCTCACCCGTCTGGACATGATCGACGGCCACGCCATCACCCTGATGCGGTCGGGCCAGGGGGACACCACTTCACTGGAGGGCTACAACGACTGAACGCTGCGGGCCGGACCCGGACCTAAATCCTTCGGGCCCGGACCTGAACGATTTGGGGCCCGGACTGCAATCCGGCGAGCCTCATACCACCGGTGACAATCCGCCGTCGAGGTTGATGGCGGCGCCGGTCAGGTACGACGCCCGGGCCGAGAGCAGGAAGCTGGCCAAGTCGGCGAATTCGGCGGCCCGGCCCATCCTTCCGAGTGGGACCCCGGCCCCCTCGGCCATCTGGGCCTGAAATGCCGCCAGGTCCATGCCGGCTGCCGCGGCCCGGCGGACCCACTGGCCGCTCTCGATGAGCCCGATCAGGATGGCGTTGACCCGGATGCCCTCGGGGGCCAGTTCCTTGGACAGCGCCTTCATCAGCGCCATGCCGGCGGCTCTCGAGACCGCGCTGGGCGTGCTGGCCGGGCCGGGCGCCTTGGCCGCCATGGCCAGGGTGAACAGGGCCGAGCCCTTGCTCTGGCGCAGCTGGGGCAGCGCCATCCGGGTGAGGCGCACCGCACCCATCAATTTCAATTGAAGGTCCGCGTCCCACGTGGCGTCGTCGCTGTCCGCCACCACGCCGGCCGCCGTGCGCCCGGCGTTGTGGACGATCCCGTCGATCCGGCCCCAGCGGGACACCGCTGCGTCGACGAAGCGGCCGATGTCCTCGGCGCGCGCCACGTCGGCCTGGACCGCGAGGACGTCGCCGCCCGCCGACCTCAGGCTGGCTTCGGCCGTGGCCAGGCGGTCTTCGTCGCGCCCGCAGATGGCGACGGCGCCCCCTTCGGCGACCAGTCGTTGGGCCAGGGCCAGCCCGAGGCCATCGGTGCCCCCGGTGATCAGCGCCACCGTGGAGGCCAGTTCGAGATCCATCATCTCTCCCCGGGGAGAGCGCCGGCCGGCGCGGCGACCGTCGGCGCGGCAGGGGCGGCGTCCGCGACCGGGATGCCGATACCGATGCCCACGCCCATGCCGATCCCGAAGCCGGTGACCCGGCGGTGCGACCGGGCGCTGACACCGCTCCGATGCGTCACCGCTCCTGCTCGGTGGGACGAATGAGGATCTCGTTGACCGCCACGTGGCGCGGTTGGGTGACGGCGTAGCCGATGGCGTTGGCGATGTCCTCTGCCTGCATGAGCTCGATGCCGCCGAACGTCTTGGCCATCTCCTCGAGGATGACCGGCCGGTTCTGGAAGGCCAGCTCGGTGGCTGTGGCGCCGGGCTCGATCAGGGTCACCCGGACGTGGCGGCTGGTCACCTCCTGGCGCAGCGACTCGCTGAACGCGCCCACACCGTGCTTGGTTGCGTTGTAGACCCCACTGTTCACACGGGCCACCCGCCCGGCCACCGAGCTGATGTTGACCACGTCGGCCACCGAGCGGGGGTCGCCGGCGGCTGCTTCGAGCAGGTGGGGCAGGGCGGCGTGCGTGCAGTACAGGAGGCCGAGCACGTTCAGGTTGACCATGCGCTGCCACTCCTCGATCGGCGCCCCCACGATCGGGCCCAGCAACATGACCCCGGCGTTGTTGACCAGGGTGTCGAGGCGGCCCCATTCGGCCACCGTGGTCACGATGGCCCCCTCGGCCTGGGCCTGGTCGGTGACGTCGGCTTGGATGACCAGCGACGCCGCGGCGCCGAGCCTCTCGGCCAGGGCCTCCAGGCGGTCACGCCTCCGGGCCACCAGGGCGACCCTGGCTCCCTGCTCGGCCAGGGCGAGGGCGGTGGCCTCCCCGATCCCGCTGCTGGCCCCGGTCACCAGTGCCACCGTTCCGGACAATGCCTGCGCCATGACGCCTCCACCCACCGTTCGTGCGGGCCGCCACTCGGCCACGTCCCCGGTCTAGCGGATTCGTTTCGGTCCCGTCGCGCCCGGAGAGGGCTATGCCTCCGCTTTGGGATCGATACCGAACAGGCCGACCGGCACCCCGACGTCCTCGGGGACCAGGGTCGGCGTGTCCCGGTTGAGCACCTCGCCGCGGAAGAAGGCCGGGCGGACGGCGGCGAACACGTACATCAACACCAGCCCCAGGACGAGGGCGAACAGGTCGATGAGGAAGACACCGCCGATGTGCCAATGGGGCCGGAACGTCATCTGCCAGGTGGTGTAGCTGTTCACGGGCTTCCAGTAGAAGTAGAGGTTGTACCCGAGCGCACCCCACAGCATGACGCCTCCCAAGACGGGCAGGATCCCTCGCAGCCACAGGTTCCGGGAACTCTGCCCGAGCGTCTTGCGGTAGTACCAGGCGCACGAGAACCCGGTCAGGCCGTAGTAGAAGGCGATCATCACACCGAGGGCGGAGACGGCGTCGGCGATGACCGTTCCGGCCGAGATGTAGTTCAAGATCACGTAGAGGATGATGGACACGCCCCCCATGGCCACGGTGGAGACCGTCGGGGTCAGGAAGCGCTTGCTGATTCTGGAGAAGGCGGACGGGATGGCTTTGTAGAAACCCATGGCCAGCGTGGTGCGGGCCGTCGGGAGAATGGTCGTCTGGGTCGAGGCCGCCGCCGAGCTGAGCACCATCAGCAGGAGGAGATGGAACATGACGCTGCCGAAGCCAGAGGTCCCGAAGACCGAGTGCCCGAGAACGGACAACACGTCGTTCTGGTTGTTGGGGTTGCCCAGGCCGATCCCCTTGGTGCCGATCCCGGCGTAGGACTCGGTCGAGAGGACGACGAGCACGTAGGTCACCAGCAGCACCACGGTCGACAACACGGCGGCCCGTCCCGGCGTGGTGGCCGGGTCGGCTGTCTCCTCGTTCACCGACACGGTGGTGTCCCAACCCCAGTAGATGAACAGCATCAGCAATACGCCGTTGATGAAGGCGGATGCCGAGGGCACCTTGAACGGGTTGAACCAGCTCAGCGCGGGGGTGAGATGGCCGATCGGGGCGGTGCTGTTACCTACCTTGACCAGGGCCCAGATCGAGAGGATGAACAGCATCGTCAATTCGATGCCCAGCAGCGCCTTCTGGAAGTTGGCGGAGACCTCGATCCCCACGTAGCAGATGGCCGTCATCAGGACGATCCAGAGGATGCCGACCAGTAGGACCCAGCCGCTCGAGGCGTTGGCGCCGATGCCGTCGGCGTTGAAGAGGAGGAAGACGTACTGCCCGGCCACCTGGGCCAGGCTGGCCATGACGAGGATGTCGGCCGCAACGATGGCCCAGCCGCCCAGCCAACCGGTCTTGGGGCCGAAGGCGCGTACCCCCCATGTGAAGGTGGTGCCGCAGTCCGGGTCGGCGTTGTTCATCTCCTTGTACCCGAAAGCGATGAAGAGCATGGGGATGAAGGCGATGATGGTGATGATCGGCGCCTGCAATCCGATGGCGACCACCACGAAGCCGAGCGTGGCGGCCAAGCTGTAGGCCGGCGCGGTGGACGCCACCCCGACCACGGTGCTCGAGATGAGACCGAGGGCCCCGCCTTTGAGGCCCTTGTGGCCGTTGGGCTCCTCGACCCGCTCCGCACCCTGCACAGTGAGATCCGTCACGAAGATCCTTTCGGGAGAAGATGCCCTGCTGGTTCCGAACGATAGCCAATCGCCGTTGGAAATGCTTCACTTTCGTCACCGACACCACCGATCCCGTCGCAGAAGGATCAATTGGCCACCGAGTACGGCGGCTCCGTAGCGATCCGATGAGAAAATCGTCACCCCGGTCCGCCGGCTGGCCCGGTCAGTCCCCGCCCTCTCGGCCGACACCGCTGCGCAGCTCGGCCAGGCTCGCGGCCAAGAGGCGGGAGACGTGCATCTGGCTGACGCCGATGGCCAAGGCGATCTCGGACTGGGTGAGGCCGTCGACGAAGCGCATGCGCAGGATCGACTGCTCCCGCGGCGCCAACCTGGCCATGGCCGGGCCGAGCAGCGCGCGTTCCTCCACGGCGTCATAGTTGGGATCGGTCTCACCCAGCCGGGCCGAGAGCGGCGAGTCCTGGTCGTCGGGCGCGTCGAGCGAGCTGGCCCGGTAGCCCTGACCTGCCTCCATCGCTTCGAGGATCGACTCCTCCGAGGTACCGATGGCCTCGGCCAGTTCGCCCACCGTCGGCATACGCCCGAGGGTCTGGACCATGGTCGAGGTGGTGTGGCCCAACTCGAGGTACAACTCCTGTACGCGGCGGCTGGCCCGGACCGCCCACCCCTTGTCACGGAAGTGGCGCTTGAGCTCTCCGATGATCGTCTGGGTGGCGAATGCCGCGAAATCAACGCCCCGGGAAGGGTCGAAGCGATCGACCGACTTCACCAGGGCCACCGAAGCCACCTGCACCAGGTCGTCGAGCTCTTCGCCCCGGTGCAGGAAGCGACGGGCCAGTTGATGCGCCAGTCCGAGGTTGTCGGTGATCATGCGGGCCCGCTCCACCTCGGCCGGCGCGTCGTGCCCCTCCCGTCGAGCCTCCAGCGGTTCCGTCTCGCGCGCGGGGGTGCCGTTCCCGCCCACCGTCACGCCAGGGGACCCCGCCGCCGCTTGCGCAACCAGGCTCTCACCTGACCGTCTTCCTGGGCGCGGCCGTGCTCATCGACCAGGGCGGCCAGAATCTGCTCGCTCAGCTGTTGTGCTTCCGCTCCCGTATGCAGCGTCGCATCCGGACCGGCGCCCACCAGGGTGCAGGAGATGTCGAGGGTCTCACGGGTGCCGACGAATTCCACCCGCAACTCACCGTGCCGGGCGTCGCTCCCCTGCAGGGCCACCAGGCAGAGCTCGCCCACGGCCAAGCGGAGATCTTCGAGTTCTTCGACGTCGAAGCCGGTGCGCGCCGAGATGGCCGAGGACACCAGTCGGGCGAGAACCACCCAGTCGCCCCGAGCCGGGAAGGTGAGTTCGACCCGATCGCCCTCGCAGAAGGTGTCGGGTTCCGGGACGTGGTCGTCGCTCATGTGGTCCCCACCGCGTCCAACGAGTCGACGATGGGGAACACCGTCGTGAGGCCGGTGATCTCGAAGATCTTCACGATCCGGGGCTCGGAGACGACCAGTTGGAGATCGCCCCCCTGCTCCCGGCAACGCTTGAGCGCCCCGACGAGCACCCCGAGGGCGGTGGAGTCGAGGAACGTCACACCGAGGAGGTCCAGCACCAACGCGGTCCGTCCCTGCGCGATCAGGGCATGGAGGTTCTCCTGGAGCTGGGGGGCCGTGGCGACATCGATCTCGCCCGTCACGGCGATGATCGACACCCCGCGCTCCGTCCTCTCCACAATCTGGAAATGCTGCTCCATTACTCCCCGATTCTCGCTGCTCTCCCGAAGGCCCGACCTGGTGGGATTGACCCGCAAGACCTATTGCCAACTTTCCCGAGACTAAACCTCCGTCCCTCACCCACACGATCGCCACCGTGGCACTGGGCACCGCCCGCTGCAGGCAATAGCGTTGGGGGAGACGTCGACGCCCACGGCCACACGGTCAGGGGGAGATACCAAGTGGTGGAACCAGAAGCCCGTGGACCGACGGCCGAGGAGCGCCTCCCGGCCCAGGACCGCATGGAGACGGTGGTCACCTGGGTTGCGGTGGTGTGGGTCTCGGGGGTCGCCATCATCGATCAGGTCTACGGGGGCAAGTTCGGGCTGATCGGCTTTCTGGCCATTGGCCCGTTCATCGCCGCCGCCTTCGCCAGTCCCCGGCGTACCGCCTGGGTCGGCCTCTACGCCACCATCTTCTCCCTGGTGCTCACCACGCCGCCGCGCCAGTACGATGAGTTCAACCATCTCCTGCGGGTCATGACCCTGGTGGCCTCCTCCGGCGTTGCCATCTGGCTCTCGCGACTCCGCAATCAGCGCAACCTGCAACTCTGGTCGGCCCGAACCGACACGCGCAATGAGCGGCGGCGGCGGGTGGCCGCCGAGACGGCGCAACGCACGCAGGACATGGCCCGGGCGCTGACCACGGCGGCCGACCCGGCCCAGGTGGCCGACGCGGTCTTCGCCGCGCTGCGCGACGAGCTCAGCGTCGATGCCGCGGTGTTCGCCACCACGAACGAACGGGGTGTACTCCACGCGCACCGGCAGTTCGGCTACGAGTCCGAGCAGCAGGGCGAGGACCTGCTCGTCGCGCTCGATCCCGACGGTCCGGTGGGCGACGTGATGCAACGGCGCGTCGCGCTCATCGCTGAGTCGGTCGCCGACCTCGCTCGTCACTGGCCGAACATCGAAGCCGCGTTGCGGGGTACTCGCTTCAACTCGCTCGCCGTCGTCCCACTGGTGGTCTCGGACCACGCCGTGGGGGTGGTCGTCGTCCACTGGGCCCAGCCCCGCGCCATCTCCAAGGCGGACCGGGGATTCCTGTTCACCATCACCGGCGCCGCCGCCCAGGCGGTCGAACGAGCCCGTTTGACGGTGACCGAGTTCGCCAACCTCGAACGCGCCCAACAACTCCAGGAACTCAGTTCGGTCCTGGCCGCGGCCACCACGCCGGCCGACGTCGCCCGGGCCGCTCTGCGGACCGGTGTCCGGGCCGTGCGCGCCCAGTCGGCGGTCTGCCGGGTCCCCCTGGACCGCGGGCGTCGTGGGCTGACCTGCCTGGCCCGAGACGGGCACGCGGCGCGGTGCTCTCGAGTGACGAGGTGCAGATACAGAGCAGCCTGTCGGGCGAGGCGTTCACGTCGAACCGTCCGGTGGTGGTCACGCTCGGCGTCTCGGGGCCGCGTGATACCGCGTCGCAGGAGGTCATCCCCGCCGCGCTGGCGGACCTGGGCCAACCGATCACGATGGTGGCTGAGCCGCTCACCGGCAACGCCGGCACTCTCGGTGTGCTGGTGTTCGCGTTCGTGTCCCACTTCGAGCCCAGCGATCCTGAGCTTCGCTTCCTCTCCACCCTGGCCGGCTTGACCTCCCAGGCGCTCGAGCGCGCGCAACTCTTCGAGCAGGAGCGCCGTGCACTGCGCGATGCCGAATCAGGACGCGAGCGGCTGTCCGTGCTCTCGGACGTGACCAAGCTCTTGAGCTCGAGTCTCAACCCGACCACGGTGATGCACCGCACCATCAAGCTGGTGGTGGGACGCCTGGCCGACGCCTGCGTGGTGGAGGTGCCGGGCGAGACCGGGTTGGCCCGCCTCGACATCGAGGGCGGGAACGCCCTGGACGCCGGAACGTCCCTGGAGCTGATCGGTGCCGAGGACACGCCCTTCGACTCCGAGGCGCCGGGCGCCGTGGCCTTCCGCACCGGGCAGGTCCAGCTGGGCCCCCTGCTCTCGCCGTTGGCCGACGCGCTGGCGTTGGGACCGTGCACGGCGTTGGCCGTGCCCATGACCGCCAACGGCGAAGTCATCGGTGTCATGACCTTCATCGACGGCACCCGGCGCCACTTCCAGCCCGAGGACGTGTCGCTGGCCACCGAGGTCGCCAGCCGGGCCGGCTTGGCGCTCTCCAATGCCACCCGGTACCAGCGCGAGCGGGTGGTGGCCGAAGTCCTCCAACGCGCCGTGTTGCCCGACTCCCTGCCGCAGGTCGAGGGTCTGCACTTCGACGCCGAGTATCGCGCCGGTGCCGCCGGCACCTACGTGGGGGGCGACTGGTACGACGTCTTCGAGCTCGATGACGAGCGCGTCTTCTTCAGCGTGGGCGACGTCATGGGAAAGGGTGCCCCTGCCGCCGCGCTCATGGGACAGGTGCGCAGTGCGCTGCGGGCCTACGCGGTGGACGGCCAGAGCCCGTCCGAGGCGCTTTCCTCGCTCGACCGTCTCTTCGGCGTGTTGTCCGAGGACCGGGTGGTCACGGTCGTGGTGGGCCTGGTCAATCCCAAGACGGGTGTGGTGCGACTGACCAACGCGGGCCACCCACCGCCACTGGTGGTCCGCGCCAACGGAGGCACGTCGTTCTGCGCGCCCGAGAGCTCGCTGCTCATCGCCGCCGGCCTGGGGGTGACCGCACGCCCGGCCCACGAGCTCGCCCTGGGCCCCGGCGACACCCTGCTCATGTACTCCGACGGCCTGGTGGAGCGGCGGGGTGAGCCCATCACCTCGGGCATGGACCGGTTGTCCGAGACTGCAATCGACGTTGCCCAGAACGGCTGGCCCAGGCGGTCGGCCGCCATGCTGGCCTCCCTGCTGAGCAATGACGAGAGTACTGACGACGTGGTCGTCCTGGCCCTGCACCACCTCGGCGTGGCGGCGGTGGGTAGGGACGGGCCCGAATTGGGTACACGTCAAGACGGGATGTCAACGCTGCATCTGGACCCGGTGGTCGAAAGCACGACGAAGGCACGCCATTGGGTGGCGGCGCGCCTGTGCGACCTTCCCGTCGAGGTGTCCGAATGTGCCGCGCTCCTGACGTCGGAGTTGGTGACCAATGCCGTGCTCCACGCGTCCACCCCCCTGTCGGTGACCCTGCACGTCCTGCCCGGCCGCATCCGGGTCGACGTGGCCGACGGGAGCCCGGTGCTGCCGGCGGTCAAGGAGTACGGACCGGACGCGGCAACCGGACGCGGCCTGACGTTGTTCAACACCCTGGCCTCGGAGTGGGGCGTCCACCCGGTGGCCGGCGGGAAGATCGTGTGGTTCGAGCTTCCGGTGGATCTCCCGTGGGCCCCGGGTGAGTGGTCCGACGGCGACTTCCGTTTCGATCTGGTCGGCATGGCCCGGGCCGATCTGCACGAGCCGAGCGACCAGTCGACCCCGATCACGATCGACCTGCTCGGGATCCCGGTCGGACTGCTGCAGAAGGCCAGCGAAGAGTACGAAGGCCTGTTCCGCGAGCTGCGCCTGATGAAGGAGCGGGTCGACTCGGGAATGCTGTCGCCTTCCCTCCTCCCCGACCGGCTCTCGGTGCTCGTCTCGGAGATCGGCAGCCGGTTCCACGGGTTCGGCCCCGGCATGGACGAGAACTGGCAGGGGGTGGTGGACCACAACCTCTCGTCCTACGACTGGCACATGACCCTACCCCAGGCCGCGGTCACGGCCTGTGAGTTCTACGACGCCATGCTCGACGAGGCCGACGAATTCAGCCGCTCAGCCCAACTGCTGACCCTGCCCGCCTCCGACACCAGCATCGCGGTGCGGCGCTGGTTCCTCTCCGAGCTGATCAACCAATTGCGGGGCGTCCCGCCCGTTCCCTGGAGCCGCAGTCCCTATCACGCCGGGCTCATCCAAAAGGTGAAGTGAGCCCGGCTCAGCGGAACTTGGTCGCCTTGCGGAACACCTTGCCGTAGAAGTCCAGGCCCTCGGTCGAGAGGCGGGCCGCCGGACCGCTGGCGATGGAGACCCGCTCGGGGATGATCCCCCACACCGGGACCTTCAGCTCGTCCCACCACTCGATCGTCGCATCCAGGTCCTTGGTGCCAAGCCGGGCCGAGCAGATGACCACACCGGCGGGGACGTTCGAGGGCGTCATCTCCAAGGTGGCCACGACCCGGTTGGGCTCGACCCCGCCCGAACGGGTGGGGATGACGACGACATCGGCCCGGGCCAGGGCGGCCCGCACGATGCGCTCCTCCCCCGGTGGGGTGTCGACCACGACCACGCCTTCGTCGCCGTCCATGGCCCGGACGACGGTGCGCTCCGACGGGGCCTCGTAGAGGTCCACCCCTTCGATCGGCATCGCCTCGAACCACTCGGCGGTCGACGCCTGGCGGTCGGCATCGACCAGGCGCACCGGGGAACGCCCTTTGTCCGCGGCGACGCCGGCCAGGTAGACGGCGGTGGTCGTCTTGCCGACCCCGCCCTTGACGTTGCTCACCACAATGTTCATGTGCGTCGGGACCTCCGCCCGTAGGGTAACGTCCGAAATCGGCCTCGGCTCACGGCAGTCGACTCACAGCAGGCTCACGGCAGCAGCAGCCGCCCCAGCCGTCGTCGGGTGATGACGACGCCGACCACCGCCATGATGGCCAGGTAGGCCATGTGCAGCAGCAGCGTCCAGGCGAAGATCCCCAGGTCAGCTGCTCGCACCAGGACCACGCCCTGGTAGAGGGGGGTGCACCGCACCACGGCCTGCAGCCAGCCGGGGTACACCGTGATCGGGTAGAAGGTGGCCGAGAACAGGAAGAGCGGGATGAACGTCAGCGAGACCATGTCGAAGTCCTGCCATGTGCGCATGAAGGTTGTGCCGGCCATGCCCGCGGCCGCGAAGGCCAGGCTGATGAAGACGGCGGCGGGCCAGCACAGGATCGCCCATGGGGAGACCACGTAGCCCAGGAGCGCCATGATCAACAGGAAGGCGGCCGAGTACATGGTGCCGCGCAGCACGCACCAGCCCAGCTCGCCCAGGGCCACGTCACCCACCCCGAGCGGGGTGGACAGCATGGCGTCGTAGGTCTTGGAGATCTTCAGCTTCATGAAGACCAGGAAGGTGGAGTCGATCATGGCGCCGTTCATGGCCGACGAGGCCAGCAGCCCCGGGGCCACGAATGCGGTGTAGGGCACCTCATGGCCGTCCACCGAGATCGGCCCGACCAGGTGGCTCAGGCCGATACCGATGGAGAGCAGGTAGAAGAGCGGCTCGAAGAATCCCGAGATGAGGAAGATCCAGGACCGGCGGTACACCAGGACATTGCGCTCGAGCACGCGGGCGGCGTAGCGGCCACCGAGGAACGCGAACGGGGTGATGCGCAGCGGCAATTCCCTCTTTGGTGCGTCGACAGTCGTGCTCACACGACCAACCGCTTGGCGAAGGTCCGACGGCCGACGGCATACCCGACGCCGATCCACAGGCAGAGGTAGGCGGCGTGTCCGAGGTCGGCCCAGAGGCGGACCGTGCCGAGGGTGAGGTCGCGGCAGAGGGCGACGCCGTGGTAGAGCGGCGTGACGTAGGCCACGAACTGCAGCACCAGGGGCAGCTGGGAAATCGGGAAGAAGGTGCCCGAGAAGAGGAAGAGCGGGATGATCACGAAGCGGTAGAGCGTGGAGAAGCCGCTGTCCTTCTCGAGCGTGGCGGCGAACGCGGCCATTGGCGCGGCGAAGGCCATGCCGGTCAGCACACCGGCCGGCAGGGCCAGGACGGCCCACGGGGAGTAGACGACCCCGAAGGCGGCCATGACAGCCAGGTAGATCGACACCACTATGGAGATGCGCGCCGCCACCCAGGCCAGGTGACCCAGCAAGACGTCGTAGACATCGAGCGGTCCCGCCAGCATGGCCAGGTAGGTGCGCATCCACTTGATGGCGCCGAGGACGGGGTACATGGTGTCGTTTGTCCCGATCTGCATCGCCGTACCGGCCAGCAGGCCGGGGGCCAGGAAGGCGACATAGCTGACCCCGTCCACCCCGTGGGAGTGCTTGTTGATCAGCGAGCCCAGGGCGACCCCCATGGCCGCCAGGTAGAGGACCGGGATGAGGAAGCTGGTGGCGATGGAGCTCCGCCAGGTCCGCTTGTACTGATAGCCCCAGTAACGGGCGGCCCGCAGCCACATGGGCGTGGCGAAGCGGCGCGGGACCACGACCTCGCCGTGCTCGAACATGGTGCCGACGGTCTCGGCGGTGGACATGGGGAGGCCGCCGATCCGAGTCAGTCGATGAGGGTGCGGCCGGTCAGCCGGAGGAAGACGTCCTCCAGCGTCGAGCGCCGCACCAGCGTGCTCTGCGGGGACAGGCCGCGCGCGTGCACCGCGGCCAGGGCGGCGTCACCGTCGTCGGTGTAGAGCAAAATCCGGTCGGGCAGCACCTCGTGGCGCTCGGCCAGATCGGCCAGGTCCACCGCCAGCTCCTCGTGCTGGCCGGGCCGGAAGCGCAGCTCGACCACTTCCTTGGTGGCCTGCGCCGCGATCAGCTGGCGCGGGCTGCCCTCGGCGGCGAACCGGCCCTTGTCCATGACGACCAGGCGGTCGCACAACTGCTCGGCCTCGTCCATGTAGTGGGTGGTGATGACCAGGGTCACACCTTGCTGCTTGAGCCGGTACAGGCGGTCCCAGAGCAGGTGGCGGGCCTGGGGGTCCAGTCCGGTCGTGGGCTCATCGAGAATCAGCAGGTCGGGGTCCGAGATCAGGGCCCGGGCGATGGTGAGCCGGCGCTTCATGCCGCCCGAGAGCGGGTCGACCCGGTCGTTGGCCCGGTCGGTCAGCTGGGCGAACTCGAGCAGCTGATCCGCCCGCTCGCGGATGACCTTGCGGGGCATGTCGAAGTAGCGGCCGTAGATCATGAGGTTGTCGAGGACGGTGAGCTCCAGATCGAGCGAGTCCTCCTGGGGCACCAGCCCCATCCGGGCCCGGATGGCCGCGCCCTGCGTCAGGGGGTCCATCCCCAGCACCCGCAGCGTGCCGCCGCTGATCGGCGAGATGCACGAGATCATGCGCATGGTCGACGTCTTGCCCGCCCCGTTGGGCCCGAGGAAGCCGAACGACTCGCCCGCCTCGATGGTGAAGTCGACCTTGTCGACCGCCACGAACTCGCCGAAGCGCTTCTCGAGCTGATGGGCTTCGACCATGGGCGCGGCCCGCACCCCGCCCTCGTCGGGCCGGGCGGGCGCTGAATCGGACTCGCCGGACGACGCGGACTCGGACGCGGACGCGCCCGAGGCACGGTCACCGTCCGGTGGGGGGACGTCGGTCGTCGGCGATGAGTATGACGTCATTGTCAGGTAACGATACCGTGCAGCCCTACAGGGAAAATCCGCCAGTAGGGCGGTCGCCCATCGGAGGGAGCGCGCACGTGGCACACAGCGAGGGACGTCGGGAGTTTCCCGAGGGGTTCACCTGGGGTACGGCCACTGCGGCCCACCAGATCGAGGGGGGCAACGCCAACAACGACTGGTGGGACTTCGAACACCGGCCCGACACCGTGTGTGCCGAGCCTTCCGGGGACGCCTGCGACTCGTGGGAGCGCTGGACCGAGGACGTCGATCTGGTGGCGACCCTCGGGCTGGACAACTACCGCTTCTCGGTCGAATGGAGCCGGATCGAGCCCGCCGAGCGGGAGATCTCCCGGGCGGCGCTGGACCACTATCGACGGCTGTGCGGGACCCTGCGCGAGCGGGGGATCGACCCTGTGGTCACCTTCCACCACTTCACCACTCCTCGCTGGCTGGCCGCCCAGGGCGGCTGGGAGAGCGGGGTGGCGGTCGAGCGCTTCGGGCGCTTCTGCGACACGGTGGCCGGCGCCCTCGGGGACGTGATGAGCCGGGCCTGCACCATCAACGAGCCCAACGTGGTGGCGGTCATGGGCTTCATGGCCGGCATGTTCCCTCCGGGCAAGACCGACAAGGACCTCTCCCGGGCCGTGGCACGGAACCTGATCGCCGGGCACCGGAGCGCGGTCGAGGCCATCCGGGGTGCGGCGCCGGGCGTGCCGGTGGGCCTGACCCTGTCCATGGCCGACTACCAATTGCTCCCGGGCGGGGAGGCCAAGCTGGAGAGCAGGCGCCACCACTCCGAGGACGTGTTCCTCGACGCCACCACCGGCGACGACTTCCTCGGCGTCCAGGTGTACTCGCGCAATCGCATCGGCCCCGACGGGCCGGCCGGGGCCGAACCGGGGGTGCCCGTGCTCGATATGGGCTACGAGTTCTACCCGGCCTCCCTGGGGAACTGTCTCCGGCGGGCGTGGGATTACACCGGAGGGGCCGTGCCGCTCCTGGTCACCGAGAACGGGATCGGCACCACCGACGACGCGCAACGGATCGACTACGTGCGCCAGGCGCTCGAGGGCGTGCTCGAGGTGATCGCCGAGGGGATCGACGTGGGGGGCTACACCTACTGGTCCCTGCTCGACAATTTCGAGTGGACCCTGGGGTACCGGCCCCGCTTCGGGCTGGTCACCGTCGACCGGACCACGTTCGCCCGGACGCCCAAGCCGAGCGCCGCCTGGCTCTCATCGGTGGCGGCGGCCAACGCGCTGGACGACTGAACCGACCGCCTCGAGTTGGGGTTGGGGCCCGGATCAACCGAGCCGGGGCTCAGACGGCGGCCGACTTGGTGGTGGCCACCAGCGCATCGATGATCTGGCCCCAGACCGCTTCGGGCAGATCGTGCCCCATGCCGGGGATCAGGATCAGCGTCGAGCCCGGCACGGCGGCGGCCGTGGCCTTGCCCCCGCTCACCTGGACCAAGGGGTCGGCCTCGCCGTGGATGACCAGGAAGGGGATCGTGACGCGGCCCAACCCTTCGGTGCGATCGGGTGAGGCCAGGATGGCCCCCAGTTGGCGGGCCGTGCCGTCGGGGCAGAAATTGCGGTCGTACGCGACGGCCGCCCGCTGCGTCATCATCTCGACGTCGAAGGGAAAACCGGGGGAGCTGATGACCCTGCTCCCCTCCACGCTGGCGGCGATGGCCTCGTCCCGCGTGGCGGCCGGCGGGCGCAGCAACGCCGTCATCGCCGCCTCGGTGGGCGCGCCCACGGCCGGGTTCCCCGTGGTCGACATGATGGAGCACACGCTGAGGCAGCGGTCGGCGTGGTTGATCACCAGCGCCTGGGTGATCATGCCGCCCATCGAGACGCCCAAGATGTGGGCCCGGTCGAGGCCCAGGTGGGTCAAGAGTGCGGCTGCATCATCGGCCATGTCCTCCACGTGGTACGGCGCCGAAGACCCGTCGCCGCCGAGAAGGGCGAGGAAGTCAATCGGCCCGTCGAACTTGGTGGACAGACCGACGTCGCGATTGTCGTAACGGATGGTGAAGTATCCCCGGGCGGTGAGATCTTCGACGAATTGTTCGGGCCAGGCGATGAGCTGGGCCCCGAGCCCCATGACCAGCAGAAGCGGCGGATCCGTCGGATCCCCGTTGGTGACGTACTCGATATCGATCCCATTGACGTGTGCCGTGGGCACGGGCAACTCCCTTCATGGTCGGAGCGACGGCCCCGGCGAGGGCGGTCTTCGGGTTCGAAGGTCCCCGGGCGATTTCCTAGCAGGTCGGGGATCCTCCCTGCTCGCCGCCGCCGAGGCCCTGGCGGGGCGACGACCTTTTGCCGCTGGCGACCGCTAGCTTCGCCTGGCACGGGGCATCGCACGGCGGTGGGCTGGGAACCCGACCCCATCTGTCCGCAGGGAACAGAGAACGGCCGAACCGGAGGAGCGACGGTGCACAGATCCCACCACGACGCGGAGACCGCCGGTGGCTGAGCTTCTGGTCGTCGCCTTTCTCGGTGGCCTCATCACGGGCCTTTCCCCGTGCATCGTGCCTGTCCTGCCCGTGGTGGTGGGCGGCGCGTCGGCAGGGACCAGCCGGGCTCGCCCCTATGTGATCATCGCCGGCCTGGTCGTGAGCTTCAGCCTGACCGAGCTGTTGGGCAGCACCATCCTCAGTGCCCTTGGCCTCCCGCAGGACTTCCTGTTCTGGTTGGGCATCGGGCTACTGCTGGTGTTGGCCGTCGGGCTCATGGTCCCGGTCATCGGCGAGTGGATCGAGCGCCCCTTCAACCGCCTCGGCGCCTCGCGCTATGCCGACTCGGGTGGCGGCTTCGTGCTGGGCCTGAGCCTGGGTCTGGTCTTCGTGCCCTGCGCCGGACCGGTGCTGGCCGCCATTTCCGTGGCGGCGGCCAATCACCGGGTCGACGCCGCCTCGCTCTTCGTCACCATCTTCTACGCCGCCGGCGCGGCGCTTCCCCTGCTCGTCTTCGCGGTGATCGCCCAACGGGCCACGACGGGCTGGCACAAGCTGCGCGGACACCTGCCCCAGATCCGACGGGTGGCCGGCGCGGTCCTGGCGGTGACCGCCCTGGCCATCGCCTTCGGGCTGCTCGACCCGCTCCAGCGGGCCGTCCCGGGCTATACCTCGGCCCTCGAGAACCACATCGAGAGCAATGCCTCGATCTCCACACAGCTCCGGGGCTTGAGCGGGGAAAAGGCCAGCGCGCTGGCCGGCCGGCAGGCCGCGGCGGAGAAGCACAAGACGGCGTCATTGCCCCACCTGGCCAAGGCGCCGAACTTCACCGGCATCGTGAGCTGGCTCAACACGCCCGGCGACAAGCCGCTGAGCCTGGCCCAACTCAAAGGCAAGGTCGTGCTGGTGGACTTCTGGACCTACTCGTGCATCAACTGCCAGCGCGCGCTCCCCCACGTCGAGGGCTGGTACAACCGCTACAAGAAGGACGGCCTCGTGGTGGTCGGCGTCCACACCCCGGAATTCGCCTTCGAGCACGTGCTCTCCAACGTGCGCAGTGAAGCGGGAACGCTCGGCGTCGACTACCCGGTGGCCGTCGACAACAACTACGGGACATGGGATGCCTACAGCAACCAGTACTGGCCGGCCGAGTACCTGATCGACCCGAGCGGGGAGATACGCGCCTACGACTTCGGGGAGGGCGGCTACTCGACCATGGAGTCCAACATCCGTCAGCTGCTCTCGGCCCAGGGAGTGACCCATCTCCCGCCCCGGACCGACGTGGCCAACAAGACCCCGACCACGCAGACGTCACCCGAGAGCTATGTGGGCTACAGCCAGTCCCAGTACGAGGTCGGGACGCCCACCGCTCGCAACAAGGCCATCGACTACCACGCGCCGTCCAGCGTCCCCGCGGAGAGCTTTGCCTTCAACGGCACCTGGAACGTCCACAGTCAGGACGCCACCGCCGGCGCCAACGCGAGCATCGTCATCAACGTGACCGCACAGGACGTCTACCTCGTCATGGGCGGGACCGGCACGGTGGACGTCTCGTTCGACGGTCGCCACCTCTCCACGGTCAACGTGTCGGGCGTGCCCCAGCTCTACACGTTGCTCTCGGGAAGCGCACTGCAAACCGGAACCCTGGACCTGACCTTCTCCCCCGGTGTGCAGGCCTACGACTTCACCTTCGGCTGATCTGAGGCGAGCCGATGCGGGGCGGGCCCGGATTCGGCTCCGGACGGTCTGTGCACGGGGGCGCCGGCGGCGTCCGGTCACGGGCCTTGGCGGTGCCCGCCACCGCCGCCGGGCCCTCTCACCACACTACGTACTGTCACCGCGCACCGCATCCGGCGGCCGGGCAGGCCTTGGCGGCGAGGACGCGTGCCGGGGGCGTCAGTTGATGCTTCGGGCGCGGTCGACCCAGTACGGTGCCCGCAATTCCCGTTTGAGGATCTTCCCCGACGGATTGCGGGGAAGGGCCTCGGTGAGGTCCACCGAGGTGGGCGCCTTGTAGTGCGCCAGATACTCCCGGCAGTGCGCAATGACCGACGCGGCGTCGAAGGAGACGCCCGGGGAGGGCACGACGATCGCCTTGACGGTTTCGCCCCACCGCTCGTCGGGGACGCCGATCACCGCGGCATCCCCCACGCAAGGATGCGACAGCAGGACGTTCTCGACTTCAGCCGGGTAGACGTTCTCCCCGCCCGTGACGATCATGTCCTTGATCCGGTCGTGCAGGTAGAGGTACCCCTCGTCGTCGAGGTACCCGGCGTCACCGGTCCGCAGCCATCCGTCGGTGTCCACCGTGGCGACCGTCTCCTCGCGCTTTCCCCAATAGCCGGCCATGTTGTACGGCGACCGCGTCCAGACCTCACCCACCTGGCCAACGTCGCTGTCGCGGCGCGCGTCCGGGTCGACGATGCGGATCTCGACGCCGGGGTGGGGCCGGCCGGCTGATCGAAGGAGGTGCTGGCGCGGCCCGCCCGGGTCGTGGTCCGCAGCCACGAGGGCCGTGATGGCGCCGGTGGTCTCGGTCATGCCGTAGACCTGGTTGAACCGGCAGCCGAAGGTGGCCATGCAGCGCACGAGGACGTCCTCGGAGATCGGCGACGCGCCGTAGAAGATGTCCCGCAAGCTCGAGAGGTCGGTCGACCCGAGGGTCGGTGCGACCAGGAGGAGCATCAGCACGGCCGGGACCACGAACATCTCGGAGATGTGCTCCTGCTCGATCAGTTGCAGGAGCACCTCGGTATCGACGTCCCGGAGGATCACCGAACGACCTCCGCGCGACATGGCGCAGAGCGCCCAGCCGGAGCCCCCGATGTGGAACAGGGGCATGGCCACCAGGCTGACCGTGTCGGCGGTGATGCCGAAGGTACGCCCGGCTTCGGACATCGCGGTCGAGAGGTTGGCGTTGGTCAACATGACGCCCTTGGGGAGCCCGGTCGTCCCCGAGGTGTAGAGCTGCATGCTGATGTCCTCGGGCCGCCCCACGTGACCCGGGTCGGTGTCCGCACATCCGTCCAACCATCGGGCGTAGGAGATGGCCCTGCGGTCGGGGCATGGCGTGTCCGGCCCGTCCGGGCCGTCGACCACGACGATGCGCTCGATCGCGGGCAGGTCACTGTGCATCTGCGCCAACGCCGGCACGTAGTCCGCGTGCACGATCAGGATGCGTGCGGCAGCGTCATTTATGATGGCCGCCATCTCCGTGGGAGCCAGCCGCCAGTTCACGGCCACGTTGACCGCGCCCATCAGGGCACCGCCGAAGAGGACATCGAAGTAGGTCAAGCCGTTGCGATCGAGGATCACCAGCCGATCGCCCGCGGCCACCCCATCACGTCGACAGGCCTGGGCCACCTGGCCGGCGCGGCCGTATTGCGCCGCCCAGGTGCGCCGCACCCGGCCCTCGAGCAACATCTCGTGGTCGGGTTGGGACCGCGCCAGGCGTCGTATGAGGCCGGCCACGGTGTACCCGTCCTCGGGCGTCGCCTCGGGTGGGGTCGGGTTCATGGGGCGCTCCCTCCCCCTGGAGCCGCTCCGCTCATCCCAGGTTGAAGATGGCGTTGACCTGGCCCATATCGAAGTAGTCCCGCCAGGCGGTGATCCTCCCTTCGCGTACGTGGAAAGCACCCATCACCGGCAGGGGAGCTGTCTTGCCCTGCATGGTGAAGGTGTCGGTTCGCTCGGTGAGCACCGTGGCGCCATCAGACGACAGGTGGTGGATCTCGAATTCGAGACCTTCACAGATCCCGAGGAACATGTCGATGACCCCCATGGTGGCCTCGATCCCCTCGGCCGGGTCCATGGGGATGTTGTGGTACACCACGTCCTCGGAGAAATACGGGCGAAGCAGGTTGGCGTCGCGTTTGCTCACCGCGGCACAGAAGTCCCGCACCACCTCCTCGGCACTCGCCATGGTCAGCCTCCTGTTTCTTTGGTCAGTTCTGCGGTCAGTTCGTCGCAGGTCTTCGGGCAGCTCTTCATCCTTCGGTCAGGTCACCCCGGCCGCACGGCCCACGATAGTGAGCCGTCGGCCATCATGGAGGGGTGAGCGATCCCGAGGCTGCTTGGAAGCGAGTGGCGGTGCTGGCTCCCATGCGCCCCGAGCTCAGGGCCGTCGTCCGGGCGGGCCGGCTGACACCGACCCAGGGCGACCCGGTGTTCTCGCACCGTGGCGTGGCCGGAACCTGGTCGGTCGAGGCCGGCATCATCGGCATGGGCCCGGCCACGGCCCGGGACGCCACCGAGCGGATGCTGGCCCAGGGGCCGTTCGACCATGTCATGGTGGTGGGCATCGCCGGAGGGCTCGATCCGGCCCTCCCGGTGGGTGCCCTCATGGTGCCCAGCCGGGTGCAACTCCATCCCGACGGCCCGGTCCGCCACACCCGGCCCCTGCCCTCGCGGGCGGCGCAGGGCGGACTGATGACGACCGATGGCCTGTTCTCCGACGACGAGGTCTGGCGCCCCATTCTCGAAGCCGGGTTCGGTGCCGTCGACATGGAGGCCGCCGGGGTGGCCGAGGTGTGCGAGAGCGCCGGCGTCGACTGGTCGGTCTACCGCGGCATCAGCGATCGTCCCGACGAGCACATCGTCGACCAGGCCGTCTTCGCCCTGAGCAAGCCCGACGGGTCGGCCGACCTGGTGGCGGTGGGAAAGTACCTGGCCCGCGATCCTCGGCGGGCCAAGGCGCTGGCCCACCTCAACCGCTGCATGGAGGCGGCGGCCAAGGTCGCGGCCGAAGCCGCGTTCGCCGATCTCCTTCAGGCTTCCTCTCCGTAGGCCTCCCCCGGCCGCGAGCGGTCATTCGCCCTGACCAATGGGGGTAACCAATGGGGGCATCGGTACACTCGATGACGGGTGATGGGACCATCGCCGGGAGGCTGTGACTGAGGCGATGCCGAGCATGCAGGTCACCAATGGAGCGTATCGGCGAGAGGCCTTCGGAACGATGGTGGCCCTGCTGGGACTGGCCGCACTGCTGTTCTTGATGTTGCCCTTCCGGGCTCACCTGAGCATCGCCACGCCCGCACTGGTCTTCGTGATCCCGGTCGTTCTCGGAGTCGTCGTCGGTGGGTTCGTGCCGGGCGCCCTGGGGGCGGTGGCCGGGTTCCTCCTCTATGACATCTTCTTCATCCCACCGTATGGGACCGTGACCGTCCGTGCGGCACAGAACTGGGTGGCTCTCGTCGTCTACGCCGTCGTGGCCCTCGTCGTGGCTCGTGTGGTCGCAGACCTGCAGTCCGCCCGCCAGGAGTCCTTCCGCCGGGAAGAGGACGCGCGCCGGCTCTTCGAGCTGTCCCGAGCACTCATCGGCGAACTGACCCTCCCGCAATTGCTCGAACACATCGTCGTCATCGTGCAAGCTCTCTTCGCACCGAGGTGGACGGTCCTGCTCCTGCCCGACGATGAGGGGGCGGCGTCCGAGAGCCCTCCGCTCTCGGTGGCCGCCCGAGCCGGCCAGGAGCTGACGGTCGAGGATCTGGATTGGCTCACGGCCAGCGGCGGCCAGACGCGCTCGCTGGGGTTCCCCGGCGGCGATGCCCCCAGCCGGGTGGCCGTGGCGCTGGTGGCGAGCAATCACCCCGTCGGCTTGTTGGTGCTCGAGGAGGCCCAGTTCGCCCGGCCGGACCGGGCCCTGCTCGGCACGTTCGCCAATCAGGCTGCCCTGGCGGTGGAGCGGGCGCAGCTCCAGGACCAGGTGTTGGACAACCGCCTCCTCGAAGAGGTCGACCGCTGGCGCCGCGCCATGCTGGGAGCGGTCTCCCACGACCTGCGCACTCCGCTGGCTTCGGTCAAGACCGCGGTGTCCAGCTTGCGCCAGGACAGCGACAGCATGCAGGCGGGGGACCGGGCTGATCTGCTCGAGCTCATTGAGCTCCAATCGGACCGACTGGCCCGGTTGGTCACCAACCTGCTCGACATGACCCGTATCGAGTCGGGCGCCCTGACCCTGCGCTCGTCGCTGGTCGCCTTCGACGAACTGGTCGGCGAGGCGATCGATGCCGTCACCGGGCTGGTGCCACCGAACCGGATCGTCGTCGAGGACAGCCCTGAACTGCCGATGCTGGAAATCGACCACATGCTGATCGGCCAGGTCCTGGCCAACCTCCTCGAGAACTCAGCACGCCTGGCTCCCGGCGAGAGCCCGATCCACATCGAGGCCCGGGCGGTGACCGGCGCCTCGGGACCGATGGTCGAGATCGCGGTGGCCGACCAAGGTCCGGGCATCGCCACCAGCGAACGAGATCGGGTCTTCGAGATGTTCAGCCAGCACCGCGGCGGCGGCCGGGCCGGCATCGGCCTGACCATCGCCAAGGCCTTCGTCGAGGCGCACGGCGGCACCATCTGGATCGACCCGGACGTGGAACGCGGCGCCAGGGTGGTCTTCACCGTTCCCAGTGCGGCGACCGTTCCCGCCCGTGTGTGACCGGGGCGCGGGAGCGTGACCAAGGTGCTCGTCGTCGACGACGATCTCTCGTTGGTCAAGGCTCTGCGCATCGGTCTGAAGGCGCGCGGCGATGACGTGGTGACGGCGCAGACCGGAGGTGATGCCATCGCGCAGGTGGCGCTGCTGCATCCTGACCTGGTGATCTTGGACCTCGGGCTGCCTGACATGGACGGGCTCGACGTCTGCCGGCGGATCCGCGAGTTCTCCGACGTCCCGATCGTCGTCCTCTCGGCCTACGGTGACGAGCGCCGCAAGGTCGAAGCACTCGACGGTGGCGCCGACGACTTCATCACGAAACCCTTCGGCATGGCCGAGCTCGAGGCCCGGCTGCGCGTGGCCATGCGCCACGCGGTCGTTCCCTCGGGAAGTGGGCCCGAGAGGACGACCGCCTTCGAGGTGGGCCAGCTCCAAATCGACCTGATCCACCACATGGCCGCCCTGCGGGGGGTGACGCTCCCTCTGACCGGGCGCGAGTTCGACCTGCTGGCGTACCTGGCCCGCCATGCCGGGAAGGTCTGCACCCATCACATGATCCTCAAGGACGTGTGGGGACCCGGTTACGGCGCGGAATCGAACTACGTCCGCGTCTACGCGCATCGGCTGCGCAAGAAGCTGGGCGATGACGACGGGCAGTTGCTGCGTACGATCCCCGGCATCGGTTACCAGTTGATGGGCAACCTGGTGGGCGAGGCGCACCCCGAGTGAGGTTGCACCGAACCATTGAACTCCAACCACGGAGCATCGGGCATGACGCGGCGCGGGGTCCGCTCGGCTGCCTAAGGTGAGCCGTCGCAGGGCTCCCGCTGCCTCGACCCGCGGGAGATCGGGAGAAAAGGGGTGGACGATGGGCTTGCAGTTGGACGGTTGTCGCACACTGGTGACGGGTGCATCCTCGGGTATCGGGGCCGGATTGGCCGAGGCCCTGGCGGCGCAGGGGGCCATCGTCGGCATCTGCGCCCGGCGGGCGGAACGGCTGGCCGAGGTGGTGGGTCGCTGCATGGAGCATTCACCCGGAAGCCGCATGTGGGCCGTCGACCTGGTTGACAACGACGCCGTGGATCAACTCGCCGTCGATGTCCTCGACGCGTTCGGGGGCGTCGACCTGGTGGTGAACAACGCCGGCATCCCGAAACGGCGGCACACGACCGCCCTCGACATCGAGACCATCACCCAGGTCATGCACATCAACTACCTGTCCCCCATGCGCCTGACCATGGCGCTCCTCCCGCAGATGCTGGCACGGGGATCGGGCACGGTGGTCAATATCTCCTCCATCGCCGCCACCCTGAGTGCCCCCGGAGAGGCGGCCTACGACGCCTCGAAGGCGGCGCTCACCGCGTTCTCCGAGGCGATGGCGGTGGACCTGTGGGACACGGGCGTCAAGGTGATGGTCGTCTACCCGGGCGTGATCGACACCGACCTGTTCAGCCTGCCCGACAACGACGTCCCCAACCTGCCGGTCCCGGCCGAGCCGGTCTCCGTGGCCGTCGACGCCATTCTCGGCGGGCTCGAGGCCGAGGCGGCCCAGGTCTACGTGCCCGAGTACTTCGCCGGCATCGCGGCCACCAAGGCGCAGGACGTCGGCAAGTTCCTCGAGGGCACGGCGGCGTACCTCCGCCAGCAGCGCGAGGAGACCGGCGCATGAGCGTGGTGAAAATCGAGCCGGACGCCGCCGGCATGGACGTGACCCGGCTGGAACGGATCACCGATCACTTCGCCACGCGGTTCATCGAAACCGGGAAGATCGCGGGGTGCCAGATCACGGTGGTGCGCCGCGGCCATGTGGCCTACCACCGGTCGCTGGGATTGATGGACCGCGAGCGGGCGCGACCCATGGGCGAAGACACCATCTTCCGCATCTACTCCATGACCAAGCCCATCGCCTCGGTGGCGCTCATGCAGCTGTACGAACGGGGCCTGTTCCAGCTCACCGACCCTGTGCACCGCTACATTCCCGCCTGGCGCACGCTCAAGGTGGGGCTCGTCCAGGAGGACGGATCGATCGACCTGGTGAAGCCGGAGCGCCCGATGAACGTCCGAGACGTGCTCATGCACACGACCGGCCTTCCCGGCTCGCTCTTCCCGGGCAATCCGATCGACGAGCAGTTCGAACAGGCGCGGGCGGCGCAGCACAAGGGCTTGACCCTCGAGGGGATCACGGCGATCCTGGCCGAGCACCCGCTGAAGTTCCACCCCGGGACCCACTGGAACTACGGCCTTTCCACCGACATCGTGGGGCGCCTGGTCGAGATCTTGTCCGGCGAACGCTTCGATGACTACCTACGTCAGGAGATCTTCGGGCCGCTGGGCATGGACGACACCGGGTTCTTCGTACCCGAAGGCTCGGGCGACCGGCTCAGCGCGTTGTACCAGTACCGGCCGGCCAACACCCCGGTGCTCTTCGACGACCCCGAGCAGAGCCGCTACCTCCGCCCGCGCTCCTATCTCTCGGGGGCGGGCGGCCTGGCCTCGACCACCCACGACTACGTCGCCTTCTGCCAGATGCTGGCCAACGGCGGGCACCTCGACGGCCGGCGGGTGCTCGGACGCCCGACCCTCGACCTGATGACCCGCAACCACCTGCCCGGCGGGGCCACCTTGGCCGACCTGGCCGTGGGGGGATTCGGCGAGGCCGGGTTCGACGGGGTGGGCTTCGGCCTGGGCTTCGCCGTCGGCCTGGGCCCGGCGGCCACCTCCATGGCCGGTTCCGCCGGCGACTTCTACTGGGGCGGGGCGGCCAGCACGGCCTTCTGGATCGATCCGACCGAGGACCTCTTCGCCGTCTTCATGACCCAGCTCCTGCCCTCCATCGCCTATCCCTTCCGGGCCCAGCTCCGCGCCCTGGTGTACCAGGCCATTGATGACTGAAAGCGGTGTGCCCACGGAGCCGATCGGTCCGGTCGACGCCAACGAGGTGCCACGCTTCGCCGGGTGGAGCACCTTCGCGCGCCTTCCTACCACTGCACAGGTGCCGTCGTGGGACATCGCCCTGGTCGGCGTGCCGTTCGACGGGGGAACCAGCTACCGCCCCGGTGCCCGCTTCGGCCCGAGTGCGGTCCGACAAGGATCGCGCCTGCTGCGGCCCTACCACCCCGGATTCGACACCCTGCCCTTCGAACGCAGTCAGGTGGTCGACGCCGGGGACATCGTCTGCTCGCCCTTCGACATCGAAGAGGCTGTGTCGCAGATCGAGCAGGCCGCCGATGCCCTCCTGGCACACGGCGGCCGGCTGGTGGCGATCGGGGGAGACCACACCATTGCGCTTCCGCTGCTCCGCTCGGTGTCCAAGCGCCACGGGCCGCTCGCCCTGGTCCATTTCGATGCGCACCTCGATACGTGGGACACCTACCTCGGGCAGCGTTTCACCCACGGGACGCCCTTTCGCCGAGCCTGGGAGGAGGGCCTCCTACTGCGGGACCGGAGCGCGCACGTCGGGCTGCGTGGTCCGCTCTACGCCCGCAGTGACCTGGCCGAGGACGCAGAGATGGGATTCCTCCAGATCAGCACGACCGACGTCGCCACCCTCGGCGTCGACGCCGTGGTGGCGCGGTTGGTCGAGCGCGTCGGCGATGCGCCGGTCTATGTCTCGGTCGACGTCGATGTGCTCGACCCCGCCCACGCTCCCGGGACCGGGACGCCCGAAGCCGGCGGCCTGACCAGCCGCGAGCTCCTGGCCCTGCTGCACGGGCTGGACGCTGTCTCGATCGTCGGGGGCGACGTCGTGGAGGTGGCACCCGCGTACGACCATGCCGAGATCACCGCCATTGCGGCGGCACACGTATTGTTCGACCTGGTCACCCTGATGTCACGCGACTGACCGGACTGACCCGGAGCGCACCCCGACCGAGTTTGCGGCCGAACCGGCCTTGTAGCCAGTGCGTTGCCACCAGTGCGCCGTATCCAGGTCGCGACCAGTGCGTTGTAACAGTGCGTTCACGGAGTGGAAACCCCTCGCGAATGATGCCGCCGTACGTTTGGGACGGCTGGACGAGAGGAAGCGATGGCGTTCGACCACGTGCCGAAATGAAACGAGACCTTCTCGTTGGAGTGGCGCAATGGCTGGCCACACCGGGCGACCCAGCGCGCAACACGCGGGTCGCCCTCGACCTGGTGGATCAGGCCGCTTCCCGGGGCGTGGAACTCCTGGTGCTCCCCGAACTCTGGCCGTGTGGGTACGACCCGCTCACCCTGCCCCATGACGCCCGACGTTGTGCCGAACCCCGTCGTGGCCCGCGCACCGAGCGCCTCTCGCACGCGGCACGAAAGGCCCGCATGTGGCTGGTGGCGGGGAGTGTTCCCGAACTGGGCGAGAACGGGGAGCTCTACAACACGGCCCTGGTATTCGATCGCGGAGGCGAGCTGGTCTCCTGGCACCGCAAGGCGCACCTCTACGCGCCGACCGCCGAGCCCACCATCTTCTCGCCGGGCAACCGCCTGACCACGTTCGACGACCCCGGCCTGGGCGTGGTGGGGGTCGTGATCTGTTTCGACGGCGATTTTCCCGAAGTGGCGCGGACGATGGCCCTGCGCGGTGCCCGACTGATCGTGGCGCCTGCGGCCTACGAAGTGGAAGGAGCCACGGCGTGGGACCTGCTGTACCCGGCCCTGGCACTCACCAACAGCCAGTGGTGGGTGCAGTCCAATCAGTGCGGCGCCCACGCCACCTCCACCCTGCTCGGTGCCAGTCGGATCATCGCCCCGACCGGCACCGTCGTCGCCGAAGCCAGCCGGACGGTTCCCGGCGGCACGCATCCGCCCGAACTCCTGTGCCACCGCATCGATCTGCGACTGGCCCGCGACGCTCAGGGCCTCGCCGGACTCCTGGAGGGGCAACGCCGGCCCAACCTCTACTTCGACGAGCCCGCGCCCGTCTCGTGAACCAACCCGCGGGAATGCTCCGTCCGGGCAGACCGGAGTACCGTCGGCTCCGTGATCACTCCCGAAAGTGACGTCAGCCTCTACGAGGGCCTGCTCAGCACGCGCGCCATCCGGCGCTATCGCGACGAGCCCGTCCCAGAGGACACCCTGAGGGACATCCTCTTCGCCGCCACCCGGGCCCCGAGCGGGTCGAACCGTCAGCCCTTCCGGTTCGTCGTGCTCACCGATGGCCCCGGGGCCCAGGCGGCCAAGCACCTGATCGGCGGCAGTGCCCGCATCTTCTGGGAGAAGAAGCGGAAGACCGACGGCTACGACGAGGGGTCCGGCACCGACGAGAACTCCCCCAAGGCCCGGATGGCCCGCACCATGCAGGAGTACGTCGACCATTTCGAACGGGTTCCCGTCTTGGTCTTCGGTTGTTTCGTGCCCTACCGCCACACGACCCACGTCGATGGCGCCTCGGTCTACCCGGCCTGCCAGAACCTGCTCCTGGCGGCTCGGGCCAAGGGCTACGGGGGCGTCATGACGATCTGGCACCTCGCCGTGGAGGCCGAGCTCCGCTCGTTGCTCCACATGCCCGACAATGTGAACATCCTGGCCACCATCACCCTGGGTCGCCCGGTCGGATCCCATGGACCCGTCCGACGGCGCCCCCTCTCCGAGCTGGTGTTCGGGGAGACCTGGGGGCAGGCACCCGACTGGGCCGTCGAGCCCACCGGCGTCGAACACACGGCGGCCGGGCCTCCGGTGACACCCTAAACTCGGGGTGGTCGCCCACCCTTCTGGAAGGCAGTGCATGCACACCCTCGACTCCCCGGTCTTTGATGCCGACAACCACTACTACGAGGCGCTCGACGCCTTCACCCGGCACCTCGATCCAGCCCATGGGCCCCGGGTCATCGAGTGGGTCGACGTAGGCGGCCGCCAATACCACTCCTTGGGGGGGCGGATCAGCCGGGCCGTCACCAATCCCACGTTCGACCCCGTCTCACCGGCTGGCGCGCTGGTCGACTACTTCCGGGGCAATCCGAACGGCCTGTCCCCGCTGGCGCTCCTGGGCACACCGGAGCCGATTCGGCCCGAATACCGCGACCGGGACGCCCGGCTCAACGTGATGGACGAGCAGGGGCTGGAAAGGATCTGGCTCTTCCCGACCCTGGGCATGCTCTACGAGGATGCGTTGAAACACGACCCCGGCGCGGTGGTCCTGCTCTACCGCGCCTTCAATCGATGGCTGGCCGAGGACTGGGGCATGGCCTACCGCGACCGGATCTTCGCCGCCCCCTACATCTCCCTGGCCGATGTCGACGAGGCCGTTCGGGAACTCGAATGGAGCTTGGACCAGGGGGCACGCACCGTGGTGCTGCGGGCGGCCGCGCCCACGACGGTCCTCGGCCCCTTTTCACCGGCCCATCAGATGTTCGACCCGTTCTGGGCCCGGGTCAACGAAGCCGGCATCACGGTGGTGGTCCATGCCGGTGACGCCGGGCTGTCCTCCAACGGCTACGCACCCGACGGATTCTCGGCGTCGTTCCGTCAGGGCCGGAGCGCTCCCAGCATCAAGATGTTCGCGATTGAGCGGGCGGCCCACGACTTCTTGGCCACGCTGATCCTCGAGCGCCTGTTCGACCGGTTTCCCAACCTGCGCATCGCGTCGGTCGAGAACGGGTCGGAGTTCCTGTCCCCCTTGTTCCGCAAGTTGCGCGGCACCGCTCGCAAGATGCCCGGCTACTTCAGCGATGACCCCGTGGTGACGTTCCGGCGCCATGTGTGGATCAATCCCTTCTGGGAGGACGACGTCAACGAGATCGTCGATCTCATGGGGGACGACCGGGTGATCTTCGGTTCGGATTGGCCGCACATCGAAGGTCTGCCCGAACCGACCGACTGGGTCACGGAATTGCAGAAGCTCGAGGCCGACTCGGTGGCCAAGATCATGGGGGGCAATGCGTCGGCGCTGAACCAGCGGCAGCCGGCCACAGCCTCGCCGTGATCGACCAGGGATTCGGCGCCGACGGCCCGCCGTCGGGGTCCGCGCTGGTCCCCCATGTCATCGTTCTCTTTGGCGCCACGGGGGACCTGGCCGCACGCAAGCTCCTGCCGGGTCTGCTCCACCTCTCGCAATCGGGCATGCTGGCCGACTTTCGGATCATCGGGACCTCGACCAGCGAGCTCAGCGACGAGGACTTCCGGCAACTGGCGCGTCACGCCTGTGACCTCTACGCCACCGGAAGGATCTCGCTCCTGCAGTGGGCCGGTTTCGAGCAGAGGCTGAGCTTCGTCCCGCTCTCCGCCGGGGCGGACGGCCTGGCCGCCGCCGTGGGGGACGCCGAGCAGGCCATCGGCGGTGAGGTGCAGCGGTTGCACTACCTGAGCATCCCGCCCGCGGCCGCCCGTGATGTCATCACCCTGCTGCACAAAGCCCAACTGGTGGATCGGTCGCGGATCATCATGGAAAAGCCGTTCGGTACCGATCTGGCGAGCTCCAAGGAACTCAATGCCACGCTGCACGAGTACTTCGACGAGGAGCAGATCTTCCGCATCGACCACTTCCTGGGCAAGGAGGCGGCCCAGAACATCCTGGCCTTCCGCTTCGCCAACGGGCTCTTCGAGCCGATCTGGAACCGTGACCACATCGACCATGTGCAGATCGACGTCCCCGAAACGCTCTCGGTCAACGATCGGGCGGCCTTCTACGAGGCCACCGGGGCCTTCAAGGACATGGTGGTGACCCACCTCTTCCAGATACTCGCCTTCATGGCCATGGAGCCCCCGACCGCGCTGGAATCGGGGGCGATCAGTGAGGAGAAGAACAAGGTCTTCCGATCGCTCCGCCCGGTCGACGTGTCCCAGGTGGTGCGCGGTCAGTACGAGGGGTACCGGGACACGCCGGGGGTCGCGCCCGATTCGGACACCGAGACGTTCGTGGCGCTGCGCTGCGAGATCGACAACTGGCGCTGGGCCGGCGTGCCCTTCTTCCTGCGCACCGGGAAGCAGATGGGGGGAGGGGAGCGCATCATCTCCATTGCCTTCCGTGAGCCGCCGAAAAGCATGTTCCCGGAGGGCTCGGGGGTCGGCACCAAGGGGCCGGACCACCTCACGTTCGACCTGGCCGACGCGTCGAAGCTCTCCCTTTCCTTCTACGGCAAGAAGCCGGGGCCCGGCATGAAGCTCGAGAAACTGAGCCTCCAGTTCGCCCTGCACGAGACGGGCCAGGACGCTGACATCCTGGAGGCCTACGAGCGGCTGATCCACGACGCCATGGTGGGCGATCACACGCTCTTCAACACGGCCGAGGGCATCGAGCGGTTGTGGGAACTGTCCACCCCCCTCCTCAAGGACCCGCCTCCGGTGCAGCCCTACGCCCGCGGCTCGTGGGGACCCGGTGCGGCCCGTGATCTCATCGCACCCCGGAACTGGCGGCTGCCCTTCGAGCGGACCTGGCGCCGGGCCGGGTAAGCGGGGTCGGACCGCCCGGCCGCTGAAGGGTGCCCCCGCCGTCAGCCCGAGGGCAGGGAGGCGATCCGAGCGAGCACGGTCGCCACCTGGGCGAAGGCAGGTCCCGCGGAGTCGATCATGTCCAAGTGGCCGGCCCCCTCGACCGGAACGAAGGTGGCGTCGTCGCCGAGCGCCACCGCCCGCCCCACGTAGTCGGCGCTCAACGAGGCCGGTACGGTCGCATCGGCCGTGCCGTGCACCAGGAACTGGGGGATACCCAGAGGGAGTTGCGCCGCCGGGGAAGCCAGCGCGTAGCGCTCGGGGACCTCCTCGGGACCGCCCCCCAGGAGGGCCGCGACCGCACCTCCACCCAGCCCGAGGCGCGCCGCTTCGACCAGATCGACCACGCCGGCCAGGGAGATGACGGCGCACACCGCGACTCGATCCGGGTCCGGCCCGGCCGTACCCGAGGTGAGCCGGGGCGTCGCTGCCCACAGCGCCAGGTGCCCCCCGGCGGAGTGGCCGCACGCCACCACGCGGTGAAGATCGATACCTTCGACCTGGCGCAGGGCACCGAGCGCGGCGGCAACGTCATCGAAGGTCTCGGGCCAGCCGCCCCCTCCGAGAGGGCCGACCCGTCGGTATTCGATGTTGTACGCCACCCAGCCCCGCGCCACCACGGCGGACGCCAGCCGATGCATGAGGCGCTTGGTGTAGGGCTGGCGCCAGAACCCTCCGTGCACGAGCACCACCACGGGGAGGTCGCCGTCCCGGTTCGGCGGGCGCCACAGCTCGGCCACCTGCGCGTGGGCCTTCCCGTAGCTCACGCTGGTCCGCTTCACGGCAACGTGAGGACCGCCGATGCCGCGTCGACCACCGAGGCGCGATGCGCGAGCACGGTGCCCAACACGGCGTTTCGGCTCCGCACGGTCCGGTAGCCCTCGACCAGGCCACCAATCCGGCTGATCCGCTCGGCCACCCGTACCGTCACGTAGCCGCAGAGCGGGGCGGCGATGACGGTCAGCAGCCCGGCCCACGCTCCGGCGGCCCGGCCGACGATCACGCCCAGCGCGGCATAGACCAGCGCGAACAGCGCGGTGCAACCGAGGAGCTTGACGGTGGCCTTGATCCCCTCGTTGGTCGGCCGCTTCGCCAGCTCCTTGACGATCTCGAACGGGATGACGTGGATCACGTAGCCGATCGCCGCCGGGGGCAGCGCCACGAGGACCGTGCCCACGGACCAGATGAGTGAGCCCCGCAGCGATCCCTTGGCATAGCGGGCCACCACCTGCGCGTCGCGCAACCCCAGAAGGTCGAGATCCCGCTCGTAGATGGCGAAGCTGTCCAGGAGCGCTCGGATCTCGGGTCGGATCTCCCCGTCCTCCCCCGCCGCCCCGAGTCTCTCGGCCAGGCCCACCTGCGCCGCCAGGTCGACGTCGGAGGGGAGATTCGCGGCGGGGAGGCGCACGACCACCTCAGCCAGGCGCGCCAGCCGCTGGGCCTGCTCCCACGACGGGTAACCCGGGCTCACCGTCGTCAACTGCTCAGCGACATCGTCGGTGAAGCGCCGGACGGCGTCGCGACCGGCGCGGTGATTCGCCTCGGCCCACCGCGAGATGCTGACGGGCTCGGCCACCCGCACCAGTGCCCGCGACCGGAAGCGTGCCTTGGCGTCGTAGGTCAGTCCGACCGCGACGGTGACCACGCCCTCGACGCCGCCCTCGATCCCGGCCTCCAGGGCGATCCGGGCCGCGCCCGTGCGCAAGGGCTGCAACGATGCCTCGTCATGGCTGATCCCCTCGGGGAAGAGCGCGACCATCCCCTGGCGGGCCAGGATCTGATGACAGGTGGCGAAAGCGGAGACGTTGTGGTCGCCCGGCGCCCCGTCGATCGCCCGGTACACCGGGATCACGCCGGCCAGCTTCAGGAAGGGCCAGAGGGGAAGGATCTTGAAGAGCGTGGCCTTGCCGAGAAAGCGGGGGTAACGACCGAGTACGGCCATCAGCAGCAGACCGTCGACCAGACCGTTGTTGTGATTGGCCACCAGCACGACCGGAGCTCTGGCCGGAAGACGGTCCCCGTGCTGCAGCTCGACCCGCCGGAAGAACACATGGACCATGAGCCGGGCCAACCCCCTCATGGCTCCGTCGGCCAGTCGGCGCATGGCGCGATCGTAGGGGGGTCAGGCCACGGCGACGCTCATGGAGTCAACAGCACCCGCCCGAACGCCTGTCGACTCTCGATGTACGCATGGGCGGCCGCTGCCTCTGAGAGCGGGAAGGCTCGATCGACGACGACGCGCAATTCGCCCCGGGCGATGTCCTCGAGGTGCCGCGCGACCAGGGCGTGGGAGCGGGGGTAGAAGAGCAACTCGGCCCCCATGAAGTAGCCCGACAGCGACTGGTTGTTCGGTCGCATGGCGGAGATGTCGAGATGCTCGGCCGGGGAGCGCCCCGCATCGCCCACGGTCACGCACCGGCCCCGGTACGCCAGGGCGTGCAGGCTGCCCTGCAGGGTGGCCCCCCCGACCGAATCGACGATGACATCGACCCCGCGGCCGTCGGTCAGGCGCCGGGCCTCGGCCACGAAATCATCGCGGCGGTAGTTGATCCCCTCATCGAGGCCGAACTCCTTCAATCGTTCGAGCTTGTCGTCACTCGAGGCCGTGGCCAGGACCCGCGCCCCGGCTCGCTTCGCCAGCTGGATGGCGGCGATGCCGACGCCGCCCGCTCCGGCGTGAATGAGGGCGGTCTCCCCCGCCACCAGGTGACCGAACTCGAACAGGCAATCGTCGGCCGTCCCGAACGGGACGGGCACGCAGGCGGCCTCGTCGGTGGCCAACCCCTCGGGGATCTTCCAGGCAAACGACTCGGGCACCGCCCGCAACGCCGCGTGGGAACCGTCGATGCCGACGGTGACGGCACGATCCCCCACGCCAAAGCCGTGCACCTGCTCGCCCACTGCCACCACGGTCCCGGCGCACTGGTATCCCACCACGTGGGGTACGGCGTTCAGCTCGCCACCGAGTCGGTTGAGCGTGTCCCCGCCCTCGATGCTGACCGCCTCCACCGCGACGAGGAGGTCGCTTGCTCCGACGCTCGGATCGGGCACGTCCTCGTAGCGAAAGACGTCCGGGCTTCCCGTCTCGTAGTAGACCGCTGCTTTCACGTCTGCCGCCCCCTTGGTGCGATGTGGTCCCCTCGTTTTACCCGTTCCTCGGGGCCGCCGCGCCCACTCCGCGATATCGTCCACCACGAGTTGGGCTGTGCGTCGAGGTCGAAGGTCCCGGACCGGCCGCCCGGCAACGAGGCCGTCATGCACCCGATCCCGGACCATTGAAAGCAATCGCAGGGCCGCCGCCGCTCCCTTGGCGCAACGTCGCCTGGACGCGAGAGCGGATCTGAAAGGACCGATGACGTCGATGGCCCCCACGCCCGCTGTTCTCCGGGCCTACGCGCCCGATCCGGACCTCTACACCCCGGCTCGACCGCCGGCCTGGCTCGACGAGGTCGATCTCTCGGTTGGCGCGGGCCACGCCCGCATGGGGACGCGGACCCTGTCCGAGGGCGCCTGGCTCCTTCAGGACGAGCTGGCCCGCGACGAGCTGCTCCTGCGTCGTCGATTGCTCGCCGAGCAGCGCGACCAGGTCTTTGCCTGCACGCAACGGGCCGAGAAGCCGGCTCAGGAGGTCGGTGACCTGGTCGATCGATGGCTGGCCCTCCATGGTGCGGGGAGCGACGACCTGCCCGCGACACGCGAGGTGCATCCGCTGGCCCGGACCGGGGCACGTGTCCAGGAGGACCTCTGCCTCATGGTGCACCACGACAACGCCTGGAGGCTCGAAGGAGCCGTGCTCTGCTTTCCGAGCCTGTGGCTCCTCGGTGAGAAGTTGGGGCGCCCGACCGCGCTGGTGCACGAGCCCGTGCCGTACTACGCGGAGGAACTCAGCCAACGGGTGGACACCTTGTTCGATCGACTGCCCCCGGGCAAGCTGGTCTGGCGCAGAAACGTGTCGGTGTGGCCGACGCTGCTGCTCTGGGCCCCCTGTCACGAACTCGAACCCGCGCTCTACGCCGCCACTGGGGCCGAGGCGGGGGCCGAAGGGGCGCCGCCCTGGTGGATACGCAGCGAACGGCAGACCCTGCGGCGGCTCCCCGACACCGGCGCGATCCTCTTCACCATCCGGGTCCAGACCGTGCCGATCGCGGTGTTGGCTGATCGGCCGGACCGGGCGCGGGACCTGGCCGCCTGGTATCGCGCCCCCATCGGAGAGGTACGCCGGGGACAATTGGGAGCCCACACCGATGACCTGCTGACGTGGCTCGACCACACCAGCGCTCCAGGCTGATCCCCTGCGTTGCGAGACCCTAGGAGCGGGTCCCCGTGGGCTTGAGCCCATCGCAGATGATCATGAGCATGTCGAGTGGGGACGACCCCTCGTGGGGGTGCTCAGCGGCCATGCAGGTGCCCCCGATCAGGGAGAGCACCATCGCACTCGTGACATCGGTGCGTACCGCACCGGCGTCCTGTGCGGCCAGGAGCAGCCCGGTCACCGCGTCGTGGAGATCTTGCTTGGGTCCGGCGACCACCACCTCGAACTCGACGCCGGCGCCGGCCAGAGCGAGAATCAAGTCCCGCTTCAGAGTGCTCTCCTCGACCAGGTACTGCAGGAAGCCGAAGAAAGCGACGCCGGGATCGTCCGCCTCGAGCCGCGACCGGGCGTCGGCGGCAATCTCGATGATTCTCTGGACCAGAATGGCCTCGAACAATTTCTCCTTGGTGGGAAAATGCCGGTAGAGCGTGCCGACGCCGACACCCGCCTTCTCGGCGATCACGTCGACCGGGACCGAGATCCCCTCTGAGGCGAAGACAGCCTCGGCCGCTTCGAGGACGCGTTGGCGGTTCCGCTGCGCATCGGCCCGGAGCGGACGCAGCCCTTCCTCACATCCCTCGTCACATCCGACTGGCATGGTCACTGGTTCGTGTCCCAAAAGAAATCCCTCCCTCCCGTTGACAAACGGAGCGCGTGTTCCGTATAGTCTAAATGGAACCAGCACTCCGATTGTAAGGCAATCGGGGAGCCAAAGCGAGACCTGATCCGCTTCACCAGTCCGAATCAGCCTATGAGGAGACATCATGACCGCAACCCTGGAGCACGACCCCGACATCGTCGCCCCATCGGCGCTCGATCCGAGGCGATTTCGGGCTCTGGCCGTGATCGCGGTAGCTCAGCTGATGGTTGTCCTCGATGCCTCCGTCGTGATCATCGCACTGCCCTCGGCCCAACGGTCGTTGCATATCTCCGTGGCCAACCGCCAGTGGATGCTGACGGCATACACCTTGTCGTTCGCCGGCTTCCTGCTCCTCGGTGGTCGAATTGCTGACTACCTGGGTCGCAAACGGATGTTCGTCATCAGCCTGCTCGGCTTCGCCGCCGCGTCCGCGCTCGGAGGCCTGGCCCAGAGCTCGGCCATGCTCTTCGGCGCCCGGGCGCTGCAGGGGGCCTTCGCGGCCATCATGGCGCCGGCGGCCCTGTCGCTCCTGACCGTGGCCTTCACCGAGCCCAAGGAACGGGCCCGGGCCTTTGCCGTGTACGGCGGGATCGCCGGAGGCGGTGCCGCCATCGGCCTGATCCTCGGCGGGCTCCTCACCGAGTACGCGTCATGGCGGTGGACGCTCCTCATCAACGTGCCCATCGCCATTGCTGCCGCGATTGCCGCCTATTTCGTGGTGACCGAGAGCCGCAGCTCAGTGCGGCACGGCTACGACATACCGGGCGCGGTCACGGTGACCGGTGGGCTGTTGGCGCTGGTCTACGGCTTCACCAAGGCCGGGTCAGACGGTTGGACCTCGTCGACCACCCTCATCTTCTTCGCCGCCGCCGCCGCCCTGCTGGCCGCCTTCGTCCTCTTGGAGCAACGAGCGACCCATCCGCTGCTGCCGCTGCGCATCGTCCTGGACCGGAACCGCGGCGGGTCGTTCCTGGCCTCCCTCCTGGTCGGAACAGCCATGTTGGGAACGTTCCTCTCGCTGACCTTCTACTTCCAAGGAACGCTGCACTATTCGGCCCTCAAGAGCGGCTTCGCCTTCGTCCCGTTCTCCTTGGGCATCATCACCGGTGCCACCTTGGCCAGCCGCCTCCTGCCTCGGTTCGGCCCGAGAGCCGTCCTGACGTCCGGGCTGACGTTAGGGACGATCGGCCTGGTCATCTTCAGCTTCATTTCGGTGCACTCGTCGTATGTCAGCCACGTGTTCCCGGCCGAGGTCATCGTGAGCCTGGGCATGGGGCTCGCCTTCGTCGCCCTCAGCAGCACGGCGCTCCTCGGCGTGAGCCCTGAAGATGCCGGTGTGGCCAGTGCGGTGGTCAACGCCACACAGCAGACAGGGAGCTCGCTCGGTGCGGCCCTGATCAACACGATCGCCGCCACCGCCACGGCCGCGTATCTCGCGGCGCACGGCACGTCCGCCGACGCCCGGGCTGCCGGCGCGGTCCACGGCTACACCACGGCGTTCGCCTTCAGCGCCATTGTGCTGGCGGTCGCCGCCGTTGGTGCGTTCGCCCTGGTGCGGGCCCGGAGACCGGAGGGCGACGAGGAGGAGGAAGCGGTCGCGTTGACCGAGACGGTGTCCGTCTAAGAGCGTGACGGTGATCGACTGCTACGGCTCGACGGGCACCACTTCGATGGCATATTCGGGACAGTTGGCGATGGCCAGTTGGGCCTTGTGCTCGAGCTCCGCCGGAACCTCGTCGACGATGACCGAAGCCTGCCCATAGTCGTCGACGTCGAAGAGCTCGGGCGCCAATCCGTAGCAACGGGCGTGACCTTGACACTTCTCGGGATCGACCCGGATCTTCATTGGAACACCACCGGCAACGTACGAGGGCCTCGTACCTGGCCGCCAGCCCAGGTCACCTCCCTGCCCTTCTCGAGCGTGAAGGTTGGAATCCGGTGCAGCCATTCCTCGAGGGCCACCCGGAGCTCCATGCGGGCCAGGTTCGATCCGGCACACCGATGGATCCCCGACCCGAAGGCCACGTGGCGATTCTGGGCCCGGGCCAGATCAACGACGCCGGGACTCTCGAACGCCTCGGGATCCCGGTTGGCCGCGGGGAAATTCATGAGGACCTTGTCTCCCTCTTTCATAGGACACCCGGCGAATTCCACGTCCGACGTCACCACCCGGGCCATGGTCACGGGAGAATACGCCCGTAGGAGCTCCTCGACAGCCAGCGGCATGAGCTCCGGATCCGTCGCCAGGCGCTCGAGATCGTCCGGATGGGTGGCCAGGTGCCAGAGTGACGACCCGATGGCGCTCCAGGTGGTGTCGACACCGGCAATCAGCACCAGTGCGGCCATCCCCAGGATGATCCCATCTTCGAGGGGCGCCCCGTCGACCTCGGTCTGCAGCAGCTCGCTGAGCAGATCGTCTCCCGGAGCCTGGCGCAGGTATTCCACCTGGTTCACAAAATAGTCGAGGAGACCATCCGCACCGGTCGTGCGTCGTTCGGGATCATCGGCGAATTCGAGAATATCGCGTACCCATTCGGTGAATTGATCCGACATGTCGGCGGAGACTCCGAGAATGCGGGCGATGACCCGTACCGGAATCTGCTGGGCGTACTGCGCCGCGGCGTCGGCATGCCCCGTGTCGGCGATCCGGTCGAGCAGACTCCGACAGAGATCCCGGGTCAGTGGCACATACCCATCCACCCGATGATGCGAGAACCAGGGCAACAGGAGCCGGCGCGTCCACGTGTGGAGCGGCGGATCGGCCGAGATCGGCGGCAATCCGTACTCGAGGAGCGGTCCGTCGGCGGGCTCATCGTCATCAATGGGGATGACCGCCACCTTGAGCGAGCTGAAGTGCTCGATGTCGTGGGCGATGGTCGTGACGTCGTCATAGCGAGTCGGGAGCCAGTTGCTGCCCCGCCTCTCGGTGTGGGCGATGGGGCAGCGGGAGCGAAGGTCATCCCAGATGCTGAACGGATCGGCAATATACCGCGGGTCGAGAACTTCAAAGTCGCTGGCCCAATCCTTGACGGGTGCGGTATTTCTCATGGCCCCCTTCTTCCTATCTCACCCACAGCGGTGGTGCAGTCGAATCGAACAATCCGGGCGCATCGTGTCCATGGGATGTGACACCAGATGAACCTAGCAAGAAGGAGAAATGCGTGAGACCTGGAATGGGTACGGCGGAGTCCGCCGAAGAGATCAGCTCCACCCTCCCCCCTCCGCCCAAAGGTTCGAGGTGGCGCTGGGCCACCTCGCGACGGACCGTGGTCGGAGGCGGGGTGCTCGCCGTGGCGCTCGGCCTCGGGGGCGCATCAGCCGGTGCGTCCAACGCCCACGAGTCCCCCCCACGCCGCGGCCACCGTGGCACCGCGCCGTCAGGCCAGCCGAGCGTGAACGTGGGCAGTAGTGGGCCTATTCTCCGGTGAAATGCGGTTCCCGCCGTTCCGCGTTGGCCCGGATGCCCTCGGCAAAGTCCGCCGAGCCGCGCAGACGTTCCTGCTCGGCGCACTCGTGCTCCATGGCCAGTCGAACGCGCTCCACCAGTCCCTGGCGCAAGGTAGCCCGGATGGAGCGGACGGCCAAGGGCCCCGACGAGGCAAGGGAGGTGGCGTAGGCCGTCGCCCGGTCGAGAAGATCGGCTTCGTCGACCAGATCGTCGCAGAGACCCAACTGGCGCGCCTCTTGGCCTCCGAGCCGTCGACCGGTATAGAGGAGATCTGCGGCGGCCTGGTGGCCCACGGCCATGGGCAGGGTCACGGTCAACGCGAAGCCGTGGTGAAAACCCAATCGGGAAAAGTTGGCGCTGAAGCGGCTCCCCGGAGTGCCGATCCGGAAATCGGCCGAGAGGGCCAGGCCCAGGCCGCCCCCGACGGCGGCTCCCCTGACGGCGGCGACCGTGGGAAGCGGCGAAGCGAACAAGCGGAGCGCGTGGTGGTAGAGCGCGGCGATGTCCTGGGTGCGGTTCGAGGCGAAGTCGAGACCGGCGCAGAAATGTCTCCCTTCGGCCGCCAGGACAATGGCCCGGCACCAGCGGCTGGCGGCCAGCTCCTCGTAGGCAGAGGCCAGCTGGTCCAACAGGGCGGTGTCGAAGAAATTGTCGGGAGGTCGACGGAGGGTCACCACGGCGACGTGGCTCCCCGCGGGCTCGGTCGTCACGTCGCTCATGGATCCTCCACGCGCAGGCTACGCCAACAGATCACCGCATCCTCACCCTCGACCGCGTCAGGAAGCACTCCGATCTCTGAAAAGCCGAGCTTCCGATACATCCGCCGGGCTGGATTCGAGGCGAAGACCAAATTGAACTGCATGGCGTCGAAACCGAGCCGTCGGGCCTCCCCGAACGAGTGGGCGACCATGTGCTGGCCCAGACCCCTGCCGCGATAGGCCTCGACCACGAAGTAGCCCGCGTTGGCAATGTGCGCCGCCCGGCCGACGAAGTTCGGCTTGACGTAGTAGCCACCGGCGAGGACGCCATCGATTCGCACCACCCAGACAGCCGAATTGAGCCCGAACCAGTAGTCGTCGAATTCGGCGCGGGACAGCGGAGGGGCCAGCGGGAAGCCCTCGCCGTCCCGCACGATCCGCTCGAAGGCAGCGAAGAGCTCGTCGTGATCGTTCGGCCCGGCCGGTTGCGGCTCACTCAGCACGATCGGGCACGGTCACGCGTGATGCCGGCTCCGCGTCGGCGTTGCCAAATCCGACATTGCCCGTTCCGGGTCGGACCGCCTCGATCGGATCACGCAGATCGTCGATGTAGCCCAGTGCGTAGGCACCACGGTCGTAGCCCATCAGCCGCAGGAGCTCGACCGGGAGGGTCGCCGCCACCTCCCGGGGCACCGAGAGATACTGGTTCTCCTCCTGACGCAACCAGGCCACGTTGTAGGTGATGTTGAGGCCGAGCCGCGGTCGCGTCAGTCCGGTTCGGACCGCCACCGTGGTACACGCTCCCCGAATAGAAGAGGACGGATCCCCGATCCATTTCCGCCGGCTCGGAGTCTTCGGGCCGAAAGGTCAACCCGTCATCGGCCCGGTTGCTCCCGAGCACCACCCTGGTGGCGCCGTTGGCTTCCGAGAACGCAGAAAGGGCCCACAACGTGTTGCACTGCACTTCGTAGCCGTGGGGGAACGGGAAGAAGTCGAAAGCCCACTGATCGCGATGGATCGGTTGGGCGGACTCACCCGGTCCGATGGCGATGACTTGAGTGAGATGCAGTTGGAAGTTGCTGGCGTGGGCCAGGACCAGGTCGGTCACTCCCAGGGCCAAGGGATGGAGCACCAGCACCCGGCTGGAAGGGGAACGGGCGATGAGCGCCCCGGTCCGCCGGGTGTTGCGTCCGCTGAACGTATCGGGGCCGGGCGGAGTGAGGGCCAGGTTGGGCGCCAATTCGTTCCCGATCCGATCGAGCAGATCCACCGGTGCCAGACGATCGACGATGACGGCGCCTTCGGCAGCGACTCCCTCGGCGATTGCTTCGGGGGACGAATCCGCCGAGAGATGGGCTATGGGCATGCGACACTCCGGTGGTCGGGGCGTGTGGTGGTCCCGATCATGGATGCCCATCGGCTCCGGCGCAACCGGGACGCCCGCCCGATGCCCCGTCATGTGAGGCAACCCACGACCGCTGGTCCCCGACGTCGACCGACGCCGACCGACGTCGTACCGACGTCGCACTGACGTCGTCCAGAGCCTACATCTCGAATTGCTCACCCCGGACGCGATGCACGGTGCAGGCGGCGACCAGAGCCCCACAGAGCAGAAGAGCGCCGGAGAGCTCGAGGGCTATGTGCAGGCCGGATCCAAACGCCTCATACGCCGCATGTACGACTTTGGTGGCGATCTTCGAAATCGCGGCATTCTTCGAGTGCTCCGCCGCGTTGGCCTGCCCGGATCCCCCCAAACCGCCGCCGGTCACGGCGCGCAGAACCAGCGCCTGAAAATTCGGTGGGATCCCGATCTGCTTCAGGCGGCCGGCCAGCTGGCCGGTCAGCTGCGCGTTGACGATGGCTCCCAAGATGGCCACGCCGAACACCGCGCCCATCTCTCGGCTGGTGTTGGTGGCGGACGCGGCCATCCCGGAACGATCCGGAGGCACAACGGTCAGGGGAACTGAGGTCACCGGCACCAGCATGATGCCGAACCCGATTCCCGCGATCGGGAGGACCCATCCCAGCGTCGAGAGATCCACATTGGGCGTCAGAACGGCACTGGTGGCCAGGATCCCGCCCGCGGCCAGCACGCACCCAATCGTCATGGGGATTCGCGGCCCGCGGCGGGCCACCCAGGGGCCCGTGAGCATGGAGGCGACGATCAGGCCAGCGGCCATGGGCACGAAGTCGACGGCAGTGGCAAAGGCGGAGGCATTCGCCACCACCTGGAGGTACAGCGCCGTGAAGAAAAAGATGGAGAACGTGCCGAAGTACGCGGCAAAGGCGACGAACAGGGAGCCGGAGAAGGGCGCTCGATGGAACATGGACATGTCGAGAATCGGGTGTTGCGCTCGGTGCTCGACCCACACGAAACAGATGCCGGACAGAACCGCCAGCGCGAACAGCGAGTCAATCCACCACGTGAGGTATCCCGACTCCTCACCCTGTATGACGGCAAAGGACGCCGCGGCCAGGGCGATGGCTCCGAGGACGATGCCCGCGACGTCGATCCGATTCCCCCCACGGTCCGAGGTCTCGGGCACAAAGGCCAGCGTCATGGTGAAGGCGACTGCTCCGATGATCAGGTTGAACCAGAAAATCGCGTGCCAACTCCACAACCCGACCAGGACCCCCCCGATCACCGGTCCGAGGGCGAGCGCCAACCCGGACACCGCGGCCCACACGCCCAACGCGTCGGCGCGCGTGCCCTCGTCCGGGTACACATGCCGGATGATGGACAGGGTGCCAGGTTCCGATGCCGCCGCACCCATGCCCATCACCACGCGGCCGGCGATGAGTACATCGACATTGGTCGCCACGGCGGCGATCACCGAGCCGGCACAGAAGACGGCGACGCCGCCCAACATGATGCGCTTGCGGCCGAGGAGGTCTCCCAGGGTTCCGCCGGCCAACATCAGCGCGGCAAAGGTCAGCGCATATCCGTTGACCACCCATTGCAGCGAAGTGACCCCGGCGTGAAGGTCGCTTTGCACGTTGGCCAGCCCGACGCTGACAATCGTGTTGTCGAGGAAGGTGAGGAAGAGAACGGCGCACAGGGTGGCCAGGGCCACCTGTTGCGGCCTCGAGCCAAGTCCGCCTCTCCTGATCTCCATGCCCCCGATGGCTCCGGTATCGGAGAGCTCCTCTGTGCTCACGTCAGGCCCGCCTTGCAGTCGTTACGGCTGGAAGATCGCTCCACGAGCGTCAACTCTCCCTATACCCACCGAGCCAACTTCCGTACCGAAGTCAGGAAACTGCCTGGGTAGCGGCCGAATTGTCGATCGCCGGGAAGGTCCTCCCACCCTCGACATCCACAGGTACCGTGGGTGCGGCGGGCTAAGTTGCCGATCATGCCCGAAGACGACCGGCCTCCCGCCCGAAACGGCTCAGCCAACCCCGAGAAGCAATCCCCGGTCACCGGTCGCACCATCGTCGTCGTCGCCGTGATCATTGCCATCGCGGCGGTGGTCATCGCCCTCATCGTGGTGCACTCGGGATCTTCCAACACACCGACCACCACGACCTCGACCACGATCATCAACCGGCCCGTCCCGACCTCCACTCCGACGGTGCCACCCCCGACCACCACGCCGCCGCCGACCACGACCGTACCGCCGACCACGACCACCATCATCACGACCACGACCACGACGACCGCACCGTAGGCGGTGGTGTTGCCAGGACATGAGCACGCCGTGAGGTGGTACGGCGCGACGGGCGGCGAAGTGCCGCGGGTGCCCGTCGGCCCAACCGACGGTGCCCGGCGGGCTCCAGCCTCTGTATAGTAAGCGTTCAAATGGGGAAGGTTTCTCGCTTGTTCAGAGTCGGGGTCGTGAGCATTTTTCTCGGTGCCTGCGCTCCACTGGTGTTGCTGACCTTGCTGACAAAACGCATGCTGGGGCCTCGGCTTGCTCCGGTCATCCGGATCATGCACTCGGTCAGTGCGCAACTTTCCCATCACAACGATTCATGGCGCCGTGAGATCACCCTGTACGAAGCGCTCACCGGGGAAATTCCGAAGCGATCGCGCCGATAGATCACCTTTGACCGCAATTTCGGCCGAAGCGATCCGGCCGACAGGTCACCCCTTTTGGCGGCGTCGTTCGGGGGGCCACGCCAGTCGATCACGACGCCCCGAGCGTTGCCGACGCCACGGGGCGCTGCACTGCCATCGGCTTCCCGTCCTTCTAGAGTGTTGGACCGCGTCGGCACGGAGTCGGCGACATTTGGAGGGTGGATACGGGATGCCGCAGCGGGTAAGAGCGGGAATAGGCGTGATCGCCGTTGCCCTGACAATGTCATTGATTCCGGCACTCTCGGCTTCGGCCAGCATGGACAAGGGCACCAAAGGAAGCAACCCTGACAGCGCGCTCTGCAAGGCCTACCACTCCAACGCGGGAAGAGACACCAAAGACGCCGCCGCTGCCGCGAAGGGCCAGAAAGCACTCGAGTCGCGCAACTGGACCGTGGCGAGGACCAACTATCTGTCGGCCTTTGGCGGACAAGCGAAGGAGGACCAGGTCCTGCTGTCAGCGCTGGGTGGAGCTCCGAGCAATGTGAAGGCTGCCGTAACCGTGATCCGTGACTATGTCACCGCGTTCAGAGGCGCGCTCGAAAAGTCCAACAGCATTTCCCAGTTCACGAAGGCAGGCGCTCCGCTGGTGAAGGACCGAAAGGTGCCCACCGCCGAGAACACCCTGGCCCGCTATTTCATCGCACAATGCGGTTCCCCCACCGCGTAGCCGGTTCTGAGGTGACAAGCGGGTGACTTCTGACGTGGTTCGTGGACGAGCCACCTTGACTGGCCTGGCCGACGTCAAGCCAAGGTGCTGCACTATCGGGGGTTGGGGCGGTCCAAGTTCCAATGCTGGCTCGCTCGGCAGTACCAGCCGCCATCATCAGCCGCCAAGATCGTGAAGCGGCTGACCGTCCGCTGACGGCCTTGTTGGTCTCCGTACAGGAGATCCACCGTGAAGGGTTGTCGCTCGGTGAGGGCGCTCAAGAGCCCCGAGCGCACCGCATCGTAAGGATCTCGGATCGCTGCTTCAAAATACCCAGAGCCCCCTGCCGGTATGTAGAGATCAATAGTGAGACGTCGAAACTCCTCTGGTTCCGCGTGCGGTATCTCGACCAAGGCGCGGGTCGGGAAGGGGTACCACCCGTGCAGCAGGGCGATCCCGGCACCGGCATTGCGTATTCCCATGGCCAGGTAGATGACGTCGTTCTCACCCTCGAAGATGGCTCGACCGCCTCCGACGGCAGCTCGGTGCAGGTCGTTCCAGAGGATCTTCTGGATGGGGTCCTCGCTCAGCGAGGGGATGAGCAGCGGGCGCAGGTTGGTGAGCAACCCTTCTTCGGCAATACGGGCCGAGCGGTTCGATGAGCGCACCGCCGAGAAGGTGGCTCCGGCGAGCACGAGCGTGCCTGCGGCAGTGGCGAACGAGGCGATCGTTGCCCAGTCGGCCATGGCAACGCACCTTAGCGAGGAGCGGCGTTCTGCCTGAAGACTTCAGGGCGCAGTCGTCCCCGGCGTCCGAACCATTGGCTCAGTGGGCGGCCGCCGCCGTTGCCAGCCCGAAGAGCTCGCCGAACCGGTCGACCATCATGTCCCGGCCTTTGGCCTCGGCGATGACCTCGCGGCCGACGATCTCGTCCTGTCCGGGGAACTGACCGGCCCCGCCCGTGGGCCCGATCGGCACCGCGATTCCGACCCCCATGGACTCGTAGTCGGCGAGGTCGGACCTTCCCGCCGCCAGCGCGTTGATGTTCTCCGCCACGGTGGCAGCCTGGCGCCCGGCGAAGCCGGCCATCTTGGCGTCAGCGGTGGACAGGTCGCCCAGGGCGAAGACCGTTGCCTGCCCGGCCACCTGGAGGGTCGGGCCGACCTCGATGAAGCCGTCGGAACGGCGAGCGCGCGCCAGCCCGTCGCCGAGGTAGTCGCTGATGGGCACGACGCCGAAGCAGCGGAACCAGATGTCGGCGGTCACCTCGACTCCGGCCTCGGTGGTGACGGTGAAGGTCCCCAGGTCGCCGGGTTCGGTGGGCGGTGTCTGGAGCAACGGGCTACCCAGGACCACCTCGACTCGAGCCTCCACCAGTTGGCGTTGGAGCTCAACCTTCAATTCGGGCAGATACGGGCCGCCCAGTATCTGGTCGGCCACATCGAGCAGGACGATCGACTTCTCCGGCCAGACGTGACGTATCTCCCCCGCGAGCTCGATGCCGACCGGCCCCGCCCCCACCAACAGGACACGATCGGCCTCGGCGAGCATCCGGTGCGTGGTGCGGACCTCCTCTTGAGCCAGTTTGGCGTCGACGAGATCGGTCTTCGCCGGGAAGGGGTATTTCGATCCGCTGGCCAGCACGACGTAGTCGGCGGCGATCTCCTCGCCCGACGCGGTGACCACCCGGCCCGGCTCGACGAGCACGGCACGGTCCCGAACGACTCGACCGTTGGTGAGCAGCCCGTCGTAGGGCAGGAAGATCTTCGGGAGCCACGACGGATCGACCAGAGCTCGCAACGCGGCGATGTTGTGCATGAAGGCGTCCCTCGGCTCGACCAGCACGACGTCGCTGGTCGCATCCAGCGCCTTGGCCACGGCAGTGCCGCCGTAACCACCACCCACCACCACCACGGTCGGTCGCTCTCCCTGCTCGCTCGGGGTCATCATCTCCCGTCCTTTCCACGTGGCCCGTCCACGCCTGACACCAACCATATTGTACACAGATCATCTTGTCTACCGAACATCTTACATATCGCACTTCACCGAGGCGCGGTCGCCGTGAGTCCCTGATGCAGCATCCAACTGGCCGAACTGGGGAATGGAATGCGGCCGCTCAGTCGTGTCGGAGATGGTGAGCCGTCAGGGCATGCGGGTCGGCTCCCGGGACACTCGGGTCGACGTGAATGATCGCATCGGAGAGATTCGGTACATGGTGCAGAAGTTCGTGGTGCGCCAGCTCGGCGATTTCGTGGGCTTCGGTCACCGTCAGATCGGCACCCACCGTCAGGCGCACTTGGGCCAGTAGCCGGTGACCGGCCCAGCGAGCCCGGACCTCACTCACGGCAAGAACCCCATGGACCGCACCGACGGTGTCGGCGATCTGCGCAACCACCTCAGGATCAACTGCATCGAGAAGGCGCTGTCCCACACTTCGCATGGTTCGGAAGAGCACGACCACGATGGCGACCGTGATCAACAGCCCCATCGCCGGGTCGGCCCACGGGATACCCAAAACGACGCCAATGGCTCCGACCAGAACGAGCAGTGAAGTGATGCCGTCCGTCCGGGCGTGGAGGCCGTCCGCCTCGAGAGCCGCGGATCCGATCCTTCGACCGACCCGGATCCGGTACTGGGCCACGACCTCGTTTCCCAGCGCTCCGACAATTGCCGCGGCCATGACGATCGGCAGGTGCGTGATCCGTTGAGGGTGGACGAGACGGTGGATGGCCTCGTAGGCGGCGAGCGCCGCCGACAAGGCGATGATCCCGACTACCACCAGGCCGGCGACGTCCTCGGCCTTACCGAAGCCGTAGGTGAAGCGCTCCGTGGCCGGCCGACGGCCCAGGCTGAAGGCCAGCCAAAGCGGGAGGGCTGTCAGCGCATCGGCTCCGTTGTGCAGGGTGTCGCCGAGAAGGGCAACCGAACCGCTGGCCACCACCACTAGGGCCTGGATACCGGCCGTGAGAAGCAGAATGACGAGAGAGACGGCGACCGCCCGGACGCCGTCCCGACTTCCTTCGAGCGCCTGATCGATCGAGTCCTTGGCGTCGTGGGAGTGGGGCGCGAAGAGATCACGCAGCAGGTGGCCAATGCCAGGCGCGTGCCTGCCCTGATCGTGACCTGCGTGTGCATGAGCGTGAGGGTGGCTCTCCGACAAGGATTGTGTCTCCTTCCCTTGATCGCCAGTCTTGTACCGAGCGCATCACAGGGCACGTTGCGAACGATTCGCACAGCCGTTGGGCCAGCCCGTCTACACTCAATACGGGTAAGGGGTATAGACGACATGGGAGGTATCGGTGAAACCGGGCTACGTCGACAAGAAGGAGGCGATTCAGAAGCGCCTTCGCCGCATTGAGGGCCAGACCCGTGGTTTGCAGCGGATGATCGAGGAGGACCGCTACTGCATCAACGTCCTCGAACAGATCTCCGCGGTCAACAAGGCCCTGCAGTCGGTGGCGCTCGAGCTCCTGGACGACCACTTGGCGCACTGCGTGGCGGACGCGCTCAAGAGCGGCGGCGACCAAGCCGATGCGAAGTTGGACGAGGCTTCGGCCGCCATTGCCCGGTTGGTGCGTTCTTGAACGTGGTGAACCTCCCCGCGCGCCCAGAGGTCAAAGGTGCGTCGTGTTGCTAGCCAGCATCGGGTGGCTCGATGCCATCGGTCGGAGCCTGCGAGAGGGCTTCTTCATGTTCTGGGAGACGCTCTGGCCACTGGTGTTGGGCTTCGGTCTCTCCGGGGCGGTCCAGGCCTTCGTCAGCCACGAGGCCATGCAACGCGAGCTCGGGGATCACAAGCCGCCGGCCGTCGCCCGAGCTTCGCTCTACGGCATGGTCTCGTCATCGTGCTCGTACGCCGCCTCAGCAATGTCGAAGTCCCTTTTCGTCAAAGGGGCCGACTTCGTCTCGGCCAACGTCTTCATGTTCGCCTCGACCAACCTGGTAGTCGAACTGGGCATCGTGCTCATTGTGCTGATGGGGTGGCAATTCGCAGCGAGTGAGTTCATCGGCGGGATCATCATGATCGTCCTGTTCTCCCTCCTGGCCAGCCTCTGGTTGCGGGGTCGGCTCGTCGTTCAGGCACGTGAGCGCGCCGTCGGTGACTCTGGTCATGTACACGGACCACCCGAAAACACCGAACTACAGCACCAGCCCTGGTCCACGAAGTTGCGCTCTACGGGCGGCTGGGCGGATTCGGCCACCTACACCATGGCCGATCTGACCATGATTCGTAAGGAGCTGGTCATCGGGTACGTGGTCGCTGGCTTCTTGGCAACGCTCGTACCTGTGCACATCTGGAACACCGTGTTTCTGCATGGTCATGGCTTTTGGACCAGCCTGGAAAATGTCTTGGTGGGTCCGTTCATCGCCCTGATCAGCTTCGTCTGCTCGGTCGGCAACGTCCCTCTGGCGGCCGCTCTCTGGCACGGTGGCATCTCGTTCGGGGGCGTGATCTCGTTCATTTTCGCCGACCTGATTGCCCTGCCGCTCCTACTCATCTACCGGCGCTACTACGGCACTCGGCTGACCCTGCGGATGCTGGCTGTGTTCTGGTCGGTCATGGCCGCCGCCGGGCTGATCACCGAGGGCATCTTTCGAGCAGCCGGAATCGTGCCCACGACGCGTCCGGCCCAGATCGTGCCCGACCATTTCTCGTGGAACTACACGAGTTACCTCAACCTTGTCTTTCTTGCCCTCTTCGGCCTCCTCTACTGGACCTACCGCAACCGGGAACGATTGGGCGGCGGTGGCGGTTACGCCCTTGATCCGGTGTGCCGGATGCAGGTCGAAACGGCCACTGCCCCGGCATCGTCCGTACACCGGCGCCGGCGTGTCTACTTCTGTTCGGAACGATGCCGGGATCGGTTCGAGAAAAGAGTCGGGCGTTCCGTCCGGGAATTGCCGGCCCAGTACTCACCCGACGTCTAGCGGGCCGCAACAGACCTTCAGCGCCCGTTCTTCGCGCCAGCTACCGTGCGAAGCTGTCGCTCACCAGCGCGATGCCCTGTCCCCAAGAGGTGAGCGGTCCCGATGGGAGGTACGCCGCGCCCTTGGCCGTGTGATCGACCATCGGTGAGGCCAGATAGCGCTCATGTCCATGGGGGTCGATGAAGTACACCAGCGATGTATGAACGATGTCGGCGGAAGGATTCGGAGCTTCGACCTGGATGCCGTAGTCCTGCCACACCCTCGCGAGGGCACCGGGTGATCCGGTGAAGAAGTGCCATGAAGAAATGGAATTGAGTCTGTGGCTTTGGGAGAAGGACGCCATGTCCGCGACGGTGGCGTGGTACTGATTTACGTTCACCGCCATGAACACGACACGTGAGGCGGCCTTTCCGAGGTCGTGGTAGGCGTCCACGAACTCTTGGGAGACAATCGGGCAGATGTCCACGCAATGCGGATCCATGAACTCGAGCACCACCGCCCGCCCCTTGAAACTCGAAAGCGAGAGCGTGTGGCCGGTCTGGTCAACCAGCGTGAAGTTCGGAGCGGCGCGCACCGGTACTGGGGAAAGTTGCATCATGTTCGAGAGCGAAGTTGGGACACTGGCCGGGATCCCGGTGGCCCGGATGTCCGCGATCTGATTGTGCTCGTTGTGATAGCGAACGGCGAACACAGTGAACGCCGCGGCGAGAAGAAGGGCAACGCCAAGGACCACAAACGTTGTCGACCCGGGTCCCCGGCTCCGCTGAGGCGTCGCACCCTGCCCCTCCACGCTCTCGTCCTCAGGCGCGCGGTCAGTGGTCTGTGGAGATGTCATGAGGAACCCTTCCGCAATATACGCCCGTCACCGCGCCCTGTGCGTGGGTACGGCGTATCGTTGTCGGGAGGGCAACCACCGTTGCGCGTCATCGTCCGGGCCGACCGTCAATCAGCCACCCACCGTCAATTGCCCTCCAATTGCTCTTCAATCGGAGCCCCGCCTCGCTTCAGGCGGGCGGGCGGGCATCTGGGAATGCCTGGGACAAAGCGGCCCGCAGAGCCCCGGCGTTCAGCTCTCCGATGTGGCGGCCTTGCACTCGGCCATCGGCCGCGATGAACACGGTTACCGGCAACCCGAAGAGGCCGTAGGCCTGGGCGAGCGAGGCGTTCGGGTCGAAGGCCGAAGGGTACGTCACGTGCATCTTGGCCAAGAAGGCCCGAGCCGCTCCCCTGGGGTCGTTGGTGTCGATGCCGATGAACTCGATCCTTCCTCGCCATCTTCTGCTTGCTCCTTCGAGCAGTGGCATTTCTGTTCGGCACGGGACGCACCAGGAAGCCCAGAAATTGAGGACGATTGGCTTGCCCTCGACCTGCACCAGAGAAAGGACTCGTGAGGGAGCGCTGATGTTCGGCAACGAGAAATCCCGGGCCGGCCGATGCGACGTGTCGACCAAGGCGTTTGTGCCCGAGCCGCTCGATGTCGTCACCGCCTGCCAGATGGCAACGGCGGACACAAGACCCAGAGCCGTGGCGACCAAGACCCACGTCAGTCGACGACGGACGGGGGGGCGACGAGCCGTTGGAGATGCAGTCGACATCGGTTCATGTTCCGGCCCGCCGTCTGCACGACCGGGATCGAGACTAGGCACCAACATCTTCCGGCGGGCCGGCCTCCGACTCTGGGGCTGTCAAGTTCACCTTCCGTCAATGGGCCAACAATCGTAGCCACGACCCTCCCATGAGGAGGGATGAGGCTTCATGGGCGGCAGGCGGACACCCTCATGATCGGCGATGTTGAGACCGCAGCCCGGCCATGGCCCCGCCACCCGTGAAGTACCGCGGCAACGTCCACACGGCCGGCGCCCTGCATCAATCCGAACCCCCATGTCTGCTCACTCAACCCCGGGAGAGTCAGCCATCGCGAGACCGGCCGCCTCGAGACGCTCGAAGACGAGGCGCACCGCCATCGAGCCCTCGCCCACCGCCGCGGCGACCCGCTTGATGGAGCGACTGCGCACGTCACCGACGCAGAAGATGCCGGGCCGGCTCGTTTCGAGAACGAGCGGCGCCCCATCTGCCCCCTCACGTTCGTTTGCCCCAAGATCGGCGCCGGTGACGAGAAATCCGTGTCCATCCTCGGCGAGCTGGCCGCGAAGCCACCCGGTGCAGGGATTGGCCCCGATGAAGACGAACACTCCGCACACGGGGAGCGAAGAAGTCTCCAGACTGGCGTTGTTCCGCAGCTCGACACCCTCGAGCTTCTGGTCGCCGAGCAGACCTGTGACTTCCGTTCGGGGCGTCACCTGAATGCGGGGATCCCGTTGGACCTGGTCGATGAGGTAGCGCGACATCGAGCTTGCGAGCGACGCACCGCGGATGACGATGCGGACGTCGGCACACGTGCGGGCGAGGTAGAGGGCGGCCTGTCCGGCCGAGTTGCCACCCCCCACAATGACGACGCGCCCTCGGTGGCATGCTTTTGCCTCCATCTGTGTGGCGGCGTAATAGACGCCGATGCCCTCGAAGTCGAAGAGTCGATCGAGCGGCAGTCGGTTGTAGCGCGCTCCGGTGGCGATGATCACCGAGTTGGCGGCAACCGTCTCGCCATCATCGAAACGGATGTGATGGAGCCCGGCGGCCGATGACAACGCGACGGCGCTGGCGCCCAGCTTGACGCGGACGCCGAACTTCTGCGCTTGCAGAACTGCTCGGGCCGCTAACTCTTCTCCGGAGAGCCCGGCGGGAAAGCCCAGATAGTTCTCGATGCGGGTCGAGGTGCCAGCTTGGCCTCCGAGCGCGGTGTCTTCCGCCAGAGTGGTCGAGAGCCCTTCCGACGCTCCGTAGACCGCTGCCGCGAGCCCAGCGGGTCCGCCACCGATCACCAGAATGTCACACACCTGGGATCGGTCTTCTACTGGCGCCTCAGCCAGCCCCAGCGCGTCGAGAAGGACCAGGCTCGTGGGATTGCGAAGGAGCGAGCCACCCGGGAGGATCACGATGGGTAGCTCCGCGACCGGCACGTCCACCTCGCGGAGCAGTGCTTCAGCTTCCGGTGAACTTTCCAAATCCAACCACCTCGACGAGAGTCGATTGCGGGCGAGCACTTCGAGAAGTCTCCGGGTATCGGCGTCGAAACGGGAGCCCACCAGAACCGGTCCGGACCCGAGACTGGTCAGCCGCGAATGTCTGAGCAGGAACGCCCGGAGGATCACCTCGCTCAAGTCGGGCTCCTCGGACATGATGACCTTTACCTGTGCAGCAGGTATTCGCAGGACGAGGCCATCGGAGGTCGCCACAGCGCTCAGATAGACGGTCTGCCCGGTCAGAAGGCCCATCTCGCCTATGAACTCGCGCGGCCCGTAGCTGATGATGACGAGTTCGTCGGGTTGGCCGTGGTGCTCGACGATCTCGACCCCACCCTCGAGCACGACGATCATGTCGTAGCTCTTGTCCCCGTCCGCGAACAAGATCTCGCCGTCCGCCACCCGGTGCTCGCCGCCGTAGCGGCGCAGAGTCGTCAGTCTGTGATTCCCCGAGAAGGGGGCGGAGGTCCGGGTTCTCAGGAGCTGGCTCCATCTGGGGCGGGGATGAGCGCCTCACAACGCGGCTACTTCGTCGGCCTCGTACACCACCACGTTGACATCGTTGCCGACGCGAGCGGTCGCCGTCACCTTCGTGCTGCAACCGCCATCTGATCAACGTGTCCAGGTGAGGTTGAACTGGAGAGATTGGACACTCGTTGGTACTGTTTTGCAACTGGGGGGGCAGGTCATGACGTCAAAGGAAACCGCCGGCGGAGATCCTCCTCAGAGGCGCCACGACTGGCGCAGCGCAGGCGGTTTGGGGGCCGCCCTCGGTTTGAGCTTTGTTCTCGTGGCGTGCGGAGGATTACCGAGCTCCGCGTCCACCTCTTCCGGCAGCTCAGCAACAACGGATACCGCACACGCCTCGTCAGGAGTCGCCCTCACCGGGCCCCACCCGATCGGTACTCCCACTTTCAACAACACCCTCTACGGCACAAGTTTCGACCTGTCGAAGGTCGGCTATGAGAAGTCCCAGTTCTTTGTCTCGGGCATCGCCCACTCCTACGCGCCCGTGCAGCCCCTGACGAGCGACGGCAAGTGGAAGGTCACCACTGGAGCGAGCGCGCCGTATACGACCCGGATAGCCGTCTACCGTCCGATCAACCCGAAGAGGTTCAACGGCACCGTCGTGGTCGAGTGGCTCAATGTGAGCGGCGGGACGGATGACAGCCCTGACTGGACGCTGTCCCACAACGAACTGATCCGCGACGGTTTCGCCTGGGTGGGGGTGTCGGCCCAGCAAGTCGGTGTCGACGCAGCGAAATCCACTGATCCCGCGGAGTACTCGTCGCTCTCGCACCCGGGCGACAGCTTCTCCTACGACATCTTCTCCCAAGCCGGCCAAGCGGTCCGTGAGGACGCGGCGATGGTCTTGGGCGGATTACGGCCGCACACGCTCATTGCTGCCGGTGAGTCCCAATCGGCCGGCCGCCTCATGACGTACATCGATGCTGCACAGCCGATCTCGCACATCTACCAGGGTTTCCTCGTGCACAGCCAATTCGGGACCGGTGCTCCACTCTCCCAAGCACCGCAGACCAGTGCCGCCGCACCGATGCCGACCACGATCCGCAGCGACCTCGGCGTTCCGGTTCTCGAGTTCGAGACGGAAACCGACGTCGACAACAGCAACCTGACTGACCGATTGCACTACGGCAATCAAAAGTGGTTCCGACTCTGGGAGGTCGCAGGCAGCTCGCACTACGACTATTACGGCCTCGCCATCGGTCCCGACGACACCGGCAACGGACAAGGCGCCGTGAAGAATCTGGCTGCCATGCAGAACCCGACGCGCACTCCGGTGGGTGGGTTCAACTGCGCCGTGCCCATCAACACCGGTGGAACGCACTGGGCACTCGACGCCGCGGTCCATTGGCTGAACAAATGGGTCGTAACCGGTGCGCCGCCTCCTCGGGCCTCCCTCCTGGAGACGACCCATATCTCGCCGGTGGTGTACACGCTCGACGCAAACGGCAACGTCCTCGGCGGCGTGCGAACTCCGCAAGTCGACGCGCCGATCGCTGCACTGGGCAGCCAGGGCAACAGCGGAGGATTCTGCCTGCTCTTCGGCTCCACCGTGCCGTACAGCCCGGCTCACCTCAATACCCTCTATAAGACCCATGGCCAGTTTGTCTCAGCGTGGGCCCGCGCGGCGAAGAGGGATCGAGCCGATGGGTTCCTGCTTCCCGCCGATGCTGTCGAGCTGTTGCGCTCTGCCGCTCTGTCGCAGGTCGCAGGCCACAATCGCTGAGTCGACTCACCGTTGCCGATCCCGGTCAGATGCCACGTCTGCCTCGGCGATGTAAGCCTTCGTCAAGCCTCCACCCGATCTTGGGCGGTGATCCCTACCCCGAGCGTTCAGCCGGCGACCGGCGAGTTGTCCCAGTCGATCGTAACTTCGTGGCTCGGGTTTGCCGGGTTGACCGCGACGTTGAGGTGTGCGCCCAAACGGAGGCTTGCCACCTTCGCTTCGGGCACGCGATTCATGAACACGGCCTCGATCGGGCTGGAGCCATCGATCGGTAGCTCGGCCTTGATCACATACACCGGATCGTTGGGATCTGCCAGCGCTGGGTCCAAATCGCCGACGGTCTTGCCCGACGCGGAGAACTCGCGAATGATCGCAGTCATCCGCTGGCCGCTGGCCAGTAGGTCGGCCGCCGATTTGCGTTGCCCCGTGTCTCCCGTCGCCTGGACCGCCTCCGCGATTTCACCTGCGCTGGCGCCCTCAAGGCTCTCCTCGGTGCCATCAGTGCCCGCGCTGCTGACCTTGTCCCCCAGCTCGAAATTGTCATGATCGTTGGGGTCGTAGCGCAGCGCGAAGATGTCGCCCGGCTGGAGCTTTCCGACCTGCGAGAACTCGATCTGCGTCCGGGCCGTCACCTCAAATGGCCCGCTCCCGTCCGCGGCTGTGATCCGCAACGTCAGGTCGACAAGCGGCGTGAAGTTTTGCTGGCCCACTTCGAGGAACGAGACAAGTTCGGCCTGCGCGTCGACACCAGCTTTCTCAAGCTGCTGCCTGCGCTTCTTACCACCGAATAGTCCCATTTCGTTGCCCCCCATGCTGGTCGTGAGTCCCGCGCATGGTCGCACCGTCCTGACACCAAGTCAAGGTCCGTACTCGACTCGACGGGCGTCCCTCAGTCGGGCACCGCCAGGTTGACACCTTCAACGACGCCATTTCGAAATCCGCGCAGGATCAGAACATCGGCAACTACGGCTGGGGCTGCGGAACGCATAACCCCGCGACTCCATCTTTTGCTGGGACGCCGAGATAGCCCTTGCCGAGTGGATTCCGAGCGACGAGTATCCCGCCGAGCCACAGTGCGCAACCAGGAGGAACGGGGTGTGGCTGGGGTGTCGCACATGCGGCGGAACGGTGGGACACCTCGGAACTTTGGCACAGCTGCATGCTCTCGCTTCTTTGACCTTCTCAGAGTACGGTCTATCAGTCTTCAAGAAGGAGTCAGCGGTTAGCGGCGAGGGGTCCGTATGCAGACACGTACCAGCACCGATTTCAGCTCTCAGGTTGACAGGTATTTGCGAAATAACCACGCGGTTACCCTCTCAACCTCGTCGTTCACCGGAATTCCTCATGCCAACACCGCGCCATACGTTAGCGCTGATCAACGCCTGTACTTCTTCGTGCGCGATGAGTCGATTCTGCTGGACAACCTTGCGGCGAACCATCATGCCGCCTTCACCGTTGACGAATACGCTCCGCCCTGGCAAAAGCGGAGAGAGCTCCATGGGAGCGGCAGGTGCGGCTGCGCCGACGACCTACGTGCCAGCGTGGCCTTCGAGCTGTGCACAGAGAAGTTCGGGGACTTCAGACCGACGGGAGCCATATGGTGGCTCGAACCGTCTGGTATGTACTTCATCGACTACACGTTCTAGGTGCGCTCACAGGCCGTAGTGGGTCGCCGAGCCCCTCTTTGCCCGCCCAAAGCAAGAGCTCGCTAGGTCGAGGCCGGAGGCGTGGGAATTGTGAGACCGATGCTATTGACCCTGGCTCGCGTGCGGGCGGGGGATCAACGGGCGGACCTCAAAGTTCGCTCTCAATCGGGGCTGGCGTTGCGTCAACCGCGTGGTCAAGACCTCGAAACAAGAACGCTTATATCCGGGAAAGTTGAGAACCTGAAGCTCGGTCTGGGCGATGAGTCCGAAAGGGTCATCGGCTATGGGCATCGAAGTACGTCGGAATTGGCGACACACTCAACGGCGCTTGCGCCGCGCCTGACGCGATTGCTTCCGTTTTTCCTTGCGCTGACGGCGCTCGGTCGCGGGGATGGCAGTTCGCTCCTGGCTGATCTCGAACCTCCGACGTCGCCGCGACATGGTGATGATGCCGCTCACGATCAAGACGACAGCGAGCAGGCTGAAGATCAGAACGTAGAACATGGGTCATTGAACCACACCCCGAGAAGGAGAAGTCTTGACTTGGCCGTTCGCTACCGACACTCGACTTCTTGTGGACATTGGGCTGGACGATCCTCAGCGACCACGGTCAGCTACGACGGACTCGTGCGTGAGGCCGCGAACGCGTTCTCCCACCTTGTAGTTCCCATGTGCTTCGTTTCGCGGCACGCGGACTGCATACTTCGCTTGACTTCGGATCATCGAAAGTCTGATCAACAGCGCCACTACCGATTGTCGCACACGAGCGCACCTTCCGAACCCCTCATGAAAACCAAAGGAACACACGGAAGGCTAAAGGAAGCGCCTACGGCGCCACATAGCGGGGGATACCCCCCACACCCCGGGTCGGGTCCGGGTCGCTTCGCTTCCCCTACCCCGACGGTTACCGTGTCGTGATTCCCGGAGATTTGTCACGATGCACCGGTGTAGCGCCCATCTGCAACACCAAGGACTGGGGAGGAGAGGACGACGGTCGACGATGGCCATTGCCTGCTGATGACGTCGGGCCAGGACTCCCCTGCGGACCCGTCATCCGTCCGCCGGCCCCCAACTCGCTGTGGACTTGAACTAGATGGGTCGACGAAGTGCGTCCCCGCCGTAACGCTCCAGGGAAACTTCACCGTCTCCCCGATGGACCTGACCCCCAACCACGGCGGCCGGACTCCTCACTGACGCCTCTGCCTGGGAAGCCGCCGCTAGCGATCCAGTCAACCCGGATCGCTACCGAAAGATGTCCCAACACCGGGGACTCCGCCCGCGTTCACCACAGTCGCCCCAGGGTGTTGGGCGCTCAGATCGAGTAGGGAGAGATTGGCAGAGGTCTTGGGCAGGTACTCGTAGGTTTGGAACTGCACGGTCTCTGGACACTGCCCCTGCTCACACGCCACGGTTCCCTGAATGAGCAGCGGGTGGTAATCGCTCTTGGCGATGTCATAGGTCGCATTGGCAAGCCCACTGCCAGAGGGTTGACCCGACAATGACAAGACGTAGGCCGGGACCCCGTCCACGACGGCCGAACCAGCGACGTGCGCCTGGCCCGACGAGATGAGGGAGCGGATGGTGGCGGCCGTGTCGACCGGCGGGTGGTTCGGAGGGCTGTATATCCCGACGTACATCGTGTTGGAAGCGGCGTCATAGCTGGACATCGTCGTTCCGTTCCACGCGGCTTCGTAACCGAACTTGACGAACCGATACGAGGATCCGGCGGCCCACAGCTCGTAGGGCTGGGCAGGACTCGACCCCACGGCGATCGTGGCGGCGACATGGAACACCGAATCGGGCGGCGGAGTGAGAGCGCCTTGAGCAGACGCGAGGATCGCTGCGTCGGCAGGACTCGGCGTGCTTCCAGCTCCCAGCACAAGAGCGAGGCTGAGGCCCAACGCGGCAAGCCCCGCCGGCGTGCCAAGCGCAACGGCTCGCCTGAGATGGCGCCGGTGATCTCGGCGGCGAACCAGATCGGCCTCAACGGCCGCACGAAGCTCGTCGCGGAATGACTGCAGCTCAGGCTGAAGCATGGTCATGTCATAACCCTCCTAGGGCGAGGTGGAGACGACGGAGAGATCGAGATACGCGGCAGGCGCGCTGCGACGGGTGTGCAATGGAGGCGCTGGGCAATTTCCCTATATGGCCGCTCCTCGACAAAGCGCATGACGAGCAGATCGCGCTCGGAGTCCGGAAGATCTGCGAACGCTCGAAGGACAGCTGAGGGAAACGACAAGCAGTCGTCGATGGCATCGAAGTCGGTGCGCATGACTGTGACCGGCAGGCCCAGACGCTCTCGAGCGCTGTGCTCCACGCGTCGCTTGCGTAGTGACGACCGAAGGACATTTTGAGCGATGCCGTAGAGCCACGGCAGTGCGGACCCTTCGTGCTCGTCTCGGAACCGCTTTCGGCATTGCCAAGCCGCTGCAAAGACTTCGGCGGTCAGATCAGCGCCATAGTCACCCACCCGGACACTCGACCACGCGAGAATCTGGCCCACGTGTCGGTCGTAAAGCTCGGCAAAGGCGTCAGGATCGTCAAGAACCAATAACTCAGCGTCCGACTGGTCCGTCCACGCGCTCACAATCTATATATGACACCTCAGCGGAAAACGTGTCACGGCACTTCTCAGCTGGGCGCTTGGCCTGGTGACCCGACCCACTGATCGGACCACCCGTTATGTGAGCTGAAGCTGAGTTGGTCCGCCGCCACTCGGCGAACTCGTTTGGGGCAGGGTGTGGGATCGCTCATAGCTTGCACGCCCTTCCGCTCGTGGTCCGAACTGTCCCACCACCCAACTGCGCTCCGTGTCGTGCTGGTCCGCCACCGGCTGCATGGCAGTCGGCTGGTTCACTACCGCCACCTGCGGTGCGGTCGGCGCCGTGGCCGACATCTGGAATGGGACGACGTGGGCCGTGCACGTGGTCCCCGCCCCGCCGGGAGGCGCCAACTGCTCGTACGACTTCTCGCTCAACGCCGTGTCGTGTCTCTCGGCGACCGCCTGCACGGCCGTGGGTCAGTTCGGTGCGTCGGGCATCATCCCGTCGGTGACGGAAGCGGATCGATGGAACGGCACGTCGTGGACCCTAGAACCCGTTCCCAATCCCGCCGGAAGCAGGATCAACACTCTGGCGGGAGTGGCTTGCACCACGGCATCGGCGTGCACAGCGGTCGGCGGTTCCTCAGCTGGGACGCTGGTCGAGCACTTCAACGGCACGGCGTGGAAGGTGCAGCCCAGCCCCAACCCGACGGGGGAGCCGTTTCCGCAGCTGTCGGCCGTGTCCTGCGCGTCGGCCAGCACATGTACCGCCGTGGGCTCGGCCACCTTCGGAGAGAGTGTCCTGACCCTGGCCGAGCGGTGGAACGGCTTCACCTGGTCAATCACGCCCACGCCGCAACAGCCGGGAAGCGCCAGCCAGCTGCTCGGCGTGTCGTGCACGGCGGTCACCACCTGCACGGCCGTTGGCTCGAATCCGACGGGAACGCTCGCCGAACGCTGGAACGGGGTTCCACTGGTCCGTGCAGGCAACACCCAACCCGGGTCCGCATCCGGGGGCCCAGTTGGCGGCCGTTTCTTGCCCCTTGGCCACGGGGTGCCTGGCCGCCGGCGCGTCCTCGAACACCAACGTCACCACCCCACCCGCAGCCAGCCTCGCCGAGCGATGGAACGGGTCGTCGTGGGTGATCGACACGACGCCCAACCCCTGACCGCCTCGCGTAGCACTCCGCCGCCGTCCCACTCTCGGCATTTGTCCGGCCCCGAGTTCGGCGCGCCGCCGGAAGGGATGCAAACTGAGTGACCGTGACGGAACGTCGGGTTCGAGGGCCGGCAGAAGATCAAGTATCTCGGCGATGGAGGATCGATAGGTATGTGGTGACGCTCGATCGCGCTACTCCACGACGAGCGACCCACGATGCCGCGATCTTTCACAAGCGCTGCTCCAGTCTCCGAGCGACGAATCCCGAAGAGCCGTACAGTTCCTGTTGGCACAAGAAGGAGGGGTCCTCACCGACCCGCCCAGCGACTGGATCGTGCCCTGACTGGAACGAGACACTCCAAGGAGCGAGGTTAGAGAGATGCCCGATGATCCCAAGAATCCCGGTCTCACCCTTGACATATTGGCGAGGAGGCTCGCTGCCCTCGAAGTGCAGTGCGCCACTCAGAATGAAGAGATAGCCCGGCTGCGCAGCCGAGGTTCAGTCGTTGACGGCCGAAGTGGCGATCTAATGGTTCCGCCGTTGGCGCAACAACACCCGGCACCAAGGACAGCGAGCACGGTCACCCACGAACGCGTCTCCCGCCGTGGGGCGATCATGGCACTTGGAGCCGCGGCCGCGGGCGGCGCCGGTCTGGCCATCGGATCGACGTTGCTCGGAGCTGAGCCAGTGGCCGCGGCCGATAACAACCCGATGCTCTTGGGTGTGAACTCCAATACGGCCGATAAGGAAACTGCGATCACCACGACCGGAAGTGGAGACTGCTTCGCGGCGACCTCTACCGCGCTCGGCAACGGTCTCCACGGGTTTGTGGTGGACGGGGCATCGGTCACGCAGCCTCAGGTTGCTGGAATCTCCGGAGAAACCAACCAGTCGTCTGCCTTCGGTGTCTATGGAGCGTCGAGCACTGGAGACGGGATTCACGGCATCTCGGGCAGCACTAGCGGTTTCGCTGTCGCAGGCGCCGGACCGACTGGGGTGGTCGGAGATACTGGTGAGGGCGCCGGCATCGGCGTCGCTGGTTATACCAGTGGGTCGGATGCCGTTGGAGTTCTCGGGACTGCCGATGGTGCCAGAAGTGTGGGGGTCCGAGGACAAGCCTTCGGTCTGGCTGTGACGGGCGTCTTCGGCGTTGCGAACTCTGCGGCTTCGGTAGGGATCAGGGCACTCAACTCGGACGGGGCCACGCTCCAGCTGGACCCCGCGGGCTCCTTCACGACGCTTCCCTCGACCTCGTCGCCGGGCCAGTTCATCGTCCTCTCAGACGGCTCCTTGTGGTACTCGTACGCAACCAACGAGTGGGTGCAGCTCAACAACGGGATCGTGTCCCTGCCGGCCCCGGTGCGGGTCATCGACACGACCTCCAGCGGGGGAAGTGTCGGTGGCATCGCCGGGCCATTGACACCAGGCGCTGCGGTCCACACCTCTAGTGTCTTGACCGGAACGCATGGCATCCCGGCCCAGGCACTCGGCGTGATCGGGAACTTCGCTATCTCGGGAGTAGGGGGCGCTGTACTCAATGGCTTCGGCGTCGCCACCATCTACCCGGCCGGTATCGCCCCTCCGCTAGCGGCCAGTATCAATGCCGGCGCGGGGTGCTTCGCCATTTCCAACGCCGTCACCGTGAAGTTCGGGTCCGGCTCTAGCGCCGGGAAGGTCTCCATCGTGTGGGGTGGAGGCGGAAGCGTCCCACAGGCACAAGCCTTCCTCGACGTCACGGGCTACATCCTCTGACGCCAAGGGTCTCGGAGAGCAACGGTGGTCCCTTGCTCAAACACATGTCATCAGCCCATGGCTGCTGGTGGTCCTGATGCCATTGCGAGCACATCACATAGGCGGTTGACGGCAAGTCGATGCCGAACGCCTGCCAGATGCCTCCACAAGTTGGGCACAAATGAGGAAAACCGAGGTCCAAGGGAAGTTCAATTGCCATAGGCCCCGTGACCTGAGCATTTACAGGTCCCCATCGATGCAGAACAGCCGAGATCCCGTTTGCTTTCGGTTTGTTGTATGCGCACCAACTCGCAGCTGGTCGGCATCAACCATCAAGTCCGGCGTCGGGCGGTGGTTCATGAGTAGTCGCCTCCCAAACCGCAGCAGCGGTGCGCACGGCCAGCAGCCTTGAAATGCTCATGCCTACCCCGGTAGCGACGGCCCAACTCAGCGCATCGGCCCAAGGGGCACGACGATCCGCAAGCGCTGGCGGCTCAGACGAGTTCATGGTCGACCACGCCTTCACCAGAAGTCGCTGTGTAATTAGGCCGGCCACTGCACCGGCTGCGTAGGCTATGGCCCGCCAACTGAATTTTCGAGACGCCGGAACGTCCTGTGATCTCTTCGGCTCCATAGTGGTTCCTTACCCGATCGGATTATCCGCAATCACGAATTCCAGACGCTTCCTGCTCGTGCACCGGTTCTTTTCTAAGACGAGGACCATCCGCACCTGGCCGAATGTGTATCGATCGAAGCGGCCGATTGTGTCGTTCCCTGTCCTCGAAGTCGCTCTGATGAGACGCTTGTGATCGTCCGTGCCTCAATGGTCCCGTGAGGCCGACGATGACAAGTCTGAGTTCCATGTACGGTTGTTGCCGGGGTGGGACCTCATTATCCAACGCTGGCGCACAGTCGGTCCCAAGTATCGGATCGGCCTGTGTCTCATAGGAGTTGGCTTCCTTGCCGCCATCGTTTGCGGAGTTCTCATGGCCATGTTTGTCTCCAACCACGCTCACGACGGAGGGTTGCTCGGGTGGTTTACGGCAGGCGTAGGTGCGATGTCCTTGCCATTCGTCTGTGTCCGCGTCTTCGTTGAAGTCCGGGCATACAAGCGGTTCGTGGGTGGCCATTCATGCGGTGGACACGGTGGAAGTCACGGAACGAGATTTTTCCGATTGTCCAGGCCCGGTAGCGACGCTGACATGCAGCAAGTCGTAGCCTCCATCACGTGATCTGGCATAGTGTGTACCGGCCAGCGGATGACGAGACACGGCTTGCATCGATGCAGGAGGCGAGCCTTAGCCGTCAGGGCAATATCGGACTGCGTGCCGAGCATGGTGCGCCCGGTTCGGCTGACCGGTGGCATGCCATAGAGGCAGGGTCCTCCCAACCGTCACCATAGAGGGTGCCGTCACTGCCGCATACTTTTCGGGTCACGGTGACTTTGCGGAGTTTGAAATGGTCAACCCCGAGGGAATGATATTTAGCTGGGAGGCCCCAAGTGCTTGGGCTGAGCGACCCCAAGATGTAGTTGGACGGCAGCTCCAACTCGCATTCGTTGAGCAGAAATACAAGGACGGCAGGGACACCTGCGTTCTGTTGGAGTTGCTCGTTGATCGACCCAACTGATCGGTCCGAACCCCTCACGTAATTCGATACGTGGCCTGTCGTCCTCGAATGTCACGAATTCCCCCCCCCCGAGCTTCGGGCGAAGGCTAGGCCGAGGCCTGCATTCGTTGACTCACGACACCGACGTTGCCAATGGCCAGGAAACCGGAGAACGGATCGAGGGACTCCGCATGGAAGAACACCTGGATCACGCTCTTGGTTCCTCTTCGCTCCATCTCAGGTGTCCCCGCACCCACCGTCGTGGTCCAGCTCGGGGGACCGTTGAGCCGGACAAAGCCGATGCGATCAGGGGCATTCACCCATCTTGCGGCCATGGACCAGTGCTGACCGTCAGCATCGATGACTCTGCCTCGTAATGTCTGTGCTTCGTCAGATACATCTGGGCGCTCGTTCGCAACCGTGATGCGAAAGTGCTGATTGTCCAAGTGGACTCCGAAAAGGAGTATGGCTTTCCCGTCTTTAGATTTGTGTGCGAACACCTTGAGAGCAGATCGGACCAGCTGAGCCCACGGGGGATAGTCCACATCGAAGGACTCGGGAACTCTGGGTTCCTCACCGGTCCACCCGCTGCCAACTGGCTCCGGCAAGGGCGAAAACCTCGGAATCATGCCAACCGTCTCTCAATCTCTGCTGTGCCTCGATACCTCTGTCTCAGCCTACGCCGTACTTGACCGCCGGGCTCCGATCCACCTCATCACTGTGTCGAATGCACCGTCACCCTCCCTCATATTTTTGGCGGGCCGACTACAGGCGATTTGCGTGATAGAGAATGGCGTCTTCAAGTTTCGTTATGGATCCGTCAAATTCCTCGTTGATGATCCGCTGCATGGCCTCGTACTGTTCACTCGTGCGATCACCCCCGTACGTCTTGGTGACGGCGACGAACGTCTCGGCGTCGAGTGTTCGTTCGAAGGGATGGTGATGTGCCTGAAACTCACCGAACCGATGATCATGTCGAACCGGCTGCATTGAACCATCAACATCATGTTCGAATCGTTTGTCCCACGGGGAACCAAATATCTGAGCCAATCGCTCCTCGAAGGGCTCCTCACCCCATGAGATGACTACCGTCCACACGAGGGCGAGCGACCCGCCGGGTTCTAATATTTGGGCGGCAAGATCAACTGCGATCCCCGGCTCGACCCAGTGCCATGCGTTGAACGCCGCCAGCAGCTTGGCGGAGGAGTCAGGCGAGAAGTCCTCAAATCGGCTCACGACAAGCCGAGCCCTCCCATGCAGATTGGATTCTGCGACCGCAGCCAAGGCAGCTGCAGGTTCGATGGCCGTCACGTCAAGACCACGATCAACAAGCGGTTGCGTTGCGATTCCCGTTCCAGCTCCAATCTCGATCGCCTTGTCCTCGGGGGAGAGGTAGGCTACCTGAACGATGTCATCGAACACGCCCTCTGGGTAGCGAGGTCGGTATCGGTGGTAATCCAGAGCTTGGGCAGCAAACCTTTCGGACGCTTCGTTCGCCACTCGCCATAGATCAGACATACGACGAAGTATCACAGCGGGCTGAGATTGGCGCTCGCTCCGTTCATCCCGCTCGTGCCGATCAGCCGTGCCCGCTCCTGCGAAAGGGACACCTCAGTTGGTCAAAGTGCGGCCCGAAGATGAGCGATGTCGCCAAGGTGATGGGTTGCGTCATGCACCACGTGTCGGGCAATCCAGTGGGAGTTGACATCATCCCCGTCCAGCTTCACATTCAAGTTCCATTGGCCGGGAGAAAGCTGGGTCAGACTTTCCTTTAGTGCGGTCGCTTCACGCTCAATACCGGCCAATGCCATTTTGATCTGTATGGATCAAGGATCGGGATCGAACGGTGATGACGGCGACTCTCCGAGATCAGCTCCAGGGGTTGTGAGGGCTATATCGAGAAGAAAGCGCATTCCGAACAAGACCTCACGCACGTGATCCGCATATTGGGCGATGGACCACATAGTCGGTATCGGTCGTCGATGCAGTTCCGCTGGAGTTAGGCCCGCCACCGCCCGTGCCAGTGGGCGGGCAATCCTTCGATGGCCGTGACCGCACTTGAATCACTCCAGTCGCCTGCGTCGTAGCCGCATTCATCGCATCGCTCCACCTCCATAGGGTTTCAAGTCTGGCCCAGGTAATGTATTGGAGCCATTGTCTGACGAATCCCGGCACTCTGGGGCACTCCTGACGGCAAGCCGCTCGATTCAGGTTTCTGAACGACGCCTGTCTCGCTCTTCTCGAATTTCGGGTAAGACCGTTCGGAAGTAGGTGAGGTGCAAGGAGAGGCGGACCAAGATGAGCACCAGCATCAAGACGGCAATCGTGAGTATGTGGGGGAAACCATGAGCGGTGAGCAATAGTGCTATACCACCAATCATCGAAGCGGCGAATGTGGCACGACCCCATGCGAGAACAATAGTGACGGACTCGCATTCAGGCTGGCGGAGGCCTCGACAAGAAGGTGCCCCAGTCACCGGGACACCGAGCCACTCCGGCGGTGAGTCCGAAGCGAATCACACACGAGCGATTGCGTCCGCAGAGCCCCTGCCCACGGTCCGCACCTTTAGGTTGCGATCGTGCTGTGCGTGTTGAGAGGTAGCACCACCCCGAGGGTGCCGGTGGGCGAGGTGCTGCATTGGACCGATTCAGCTTAATGGAGACCGGCGCTGGGATTTGCGTCGAGGGCACACGAGCCGGCGTTGGCCGTGGCGTAGGACAGCGTCACCCTGCCGTCGCCGTTGGTGACCAGCCCTGGCGAGGCACTTAAGGCGTGACCGCCGCCGCTGGCAATTGGGTGAGCTTGACCGGCGCTGCCGAATAGTTAGTCGTTCCGGTGACATCCAAGTGAAAGGTGTAGGTCAGCCCCGTCGTGCGATTGATAGCCGGGATGACTACGTTTTGGGTCACTTCTCCAGACGTGCAAGGAATAGCGCTCGGCAAGCCAGCCAGAGCCGGAGTCGAGGAGAATACACAACTGGTGGCGTTGGTCACCTGGGCCGCCAGGGTCACTGTCCCACCACTTGGACCGATCGTCGAGGGAACGACCACAAATGACGTTGGCCTCGTAGTGACTCCAGTCTGGGTGAACTTCAGTGCCGGTGCATTCACCGTGACAGAGCCCGTCACCGCCAGGTGGAAGACATAGGTCAACGCGGCGGCCCGGGTGATCGCCGGCACGGTGATCCCCTGGGACACGGTCCCGCTCGAGCACGGCACGGTGGCGGGCAGGCCGCTGAGGGCGGGCGTCGAGGAGAAGGCACAACTGGTGGCGTTGGTGACCTGGGCCGAAAGCGAAATGCTGCCGCCGTGAGCCGTCAGGGACGTCGGGGCGGCAGCGAAGTTCGACACGGTGGGCTTGGGCGGCACGCCGGCCTGGACGACCTTGACCGCAAGGGCATTGACCGTGGTGGTGCCGGTCACGGCCAGATGGAAGACGTAGGTCAACGCGGCGGCCCGGGTGATCGCCGGCACGGTGATCCCCTGGGACACGGTCCCGCTCGAGCACGGCACGGTGGCGGGCAGGCCGCTGAGGGCGGGCGTCGAGGAGAAGGCACAACTGGTGGCGTTGGTGACCTGGGCCGAAAGCGAAATGCTGCCGCCGTGAGCCGTCAGGGACGTCGGGGCGGCAGCGAAGTTCGACACGGTGGGCTTGGGCGGCACGCCGGCCTGGACGACCTTGACCGCAAGGGCATTGACCGTGGTGGTGCCGGTCACGGCCAGATGGAAGACGTAGGTCAACGCGGCGGCCCGGGTGATCGCCGGCACGGTGACCCCCTGGGACACGGTCCCGCTCGAGCACGGCACGGTGGCCGGCAGGCCGCTGAGGGCGGGCGTCGAGGAGAAGGCACAACTGGTGGCGTTGGTGACCTGGGCCGAAAGCGAAATGCTGCCGCCGTGAGCCGTCAGGGACGTCGGGGCGGCAGCGAACGACGACACTGTTGGCCTAGACCCCGTGCCACCGGCCGCCGAAATATTGGTGACGATGGCTGCGCCCATTAGCCCCAGGACCATGGCGAACCTCAGGAGTGGCAGTGACCGGGACGTCACCGTGGACGTAAGTTTCATGAGATCCCCCCATATCGGGCGCAGCTCAAACGTTCAGCTCAATCCCATGATGCTATAGGTGTTGTCGTTCAGCCGCTGTTTAGAGAATTACGGTGTCTACTCGACAAGCACATTCTTCCAACATTCGGAGAGATTTACCTCTCGGGGATAGCCCCTCGTCGGGTGACGACTTGGCGCGCAGGAATCCCTAAGAATCACCATTCGACGGCTACAGGTGCATATCGGCTTCTCTCGGCGATCTGCCGCACCGCTGTCGCCAATAATTTGATCGGCCGTTCACCCTGCAGGGTAAAGGGTGGTGCTTCGGAGGAGTCCGCCGAACGCCCAGTGGCGTCTGTTGCAGAGATCGACGAGGCGGTCAAGGCTTGTCCATCCCGCTACCGATTAGCACTACTCCTTGCTACTTGGTGCCAACTTCGCCGAGGCGAGATCGTTGCCCTCCAGCGCAAGGACATCGTCGACAACCAATATCTCAAGGTGTCGAAGAGCTGGGTCGTCTCCATCGGGGGACTCCTGTACTTGGCCCTCCTAAAACAAAGGCTGGAGAGCGAACCATCGTCATCCCACCAAACGTGGTGCCCTTGTTCAAGAGGCACCTAAAGGCAGTTACCGCAGAAGGGCGCGAGTCATGGCTCTTCCCCGGAGAAAATGACAATCCGATCTCCCCCCGCACGCTCGATCGGGCATGGGAGACAGCCCGGTCAGCCATCGGCCGGGAAGATATTCGCTTTCATGATCTTCGCCATACCGGACTGACATTCGCAGCTGCCACCGGTGCGAGCACAGCTGATCTAATGAAGCGAGGTGGTCATTCCTCGATTACCGCTGGCTCTGCGTTATCAACACGCCACCGCTGATCGTGACCTTGCTCTTGCCAATGCTCTTGGTGATCTCTCAAAGGGGACAGTCAAACGTAATCAAGCTCCGACCGACAAAGAATGTCCGACGGACAGAGCGACGGACGAAAATGTCCCGAAAACGTAATCGATCAGCCAGCTAAATCGCTGACCTGCATGTTCCTTGTTTCTTGAGCAGTCCCAACGGGATTTGAACCCGTGTCGCCACCTTGAGAGGGTGGTGTCCTAGGCCTCTAGACGATGGGACCGTGCGGAGAGTTCCCTGAGGACACCTCCGATGCTCGGGGGGAAGGACTCGAACCCTCAATAACTGGACCAGAACCAGTCGTGTTGCCGATTACACCACCCCCGATCGAGTGGACGACCAGATTAGCCGAGCCCGATACCGCAGGGCGTCGCTCCAGGGGGGCTCCAACCGTGTCGCCGCAAGCCCTTCAAGTCCCGTGTCGCCCCGAGCCGGGGCCCGGTTCATGCCGCGTGCAGCCACTCGAGGTGGTCGAACCCGATAATTCGGCCGAATCCCACGCCCACCGCCTCCTTGAGGAAGTACGGGACGGTGGCCCACCCGGTGATGGGCGACGTCTGCGTCGGTGTCGGCGAGGGCGTGAGACCGAGCGTGGACGCGATGGCCATGGACCGGTCCTCGTGGAACGGGTCCGTGGTCATCAACACGGTCGTGGCGTGGCGGGCGACGAGTTGTGGGGCGGCGTCGGCCACGTTCTCGTAGCTGTCGTTGCCGCCCGCTTGGAGGATGGCGGCTGCCGGCACCTGATGGACCTCGAGGTACCGCGCGCCGGCCTCGGCCTCGGTGTAGACGTCACCCGGCTCTTTACCCCCGGTCACCATGACCAGATGGGCGTAGCCAGCGCGGTAGAGCGTCAGGGCCTGGTTCAGGCGGGCGGCCAGGTCGGGCGAGGGCACGCCGTCGTACTGCGCCGCCCCCATGACCAAAATGGCACCGGACGGGTGCGGGTCGTAGTGGCGCGACGTCAACCAGACCTGCACCAGGGTGACGGCGAAGTACAGGAAGACCGCGACCAGGAAGAAGATCAGGATCCGCAGGGCCCAGCGAACCGGTGCCAGGAGCATCAGGGCGCAGCACCGAGTCTGGTGAGGGCGGCCGCCAGGCGGCGCCGGGTTTCATCCCGCCCCAGCACCTCGAGGGACTCGAAGAGTGGCGGGCCCACCGTACGGCCGGTCACGGCCACTCGGATCGGCGCCTGCGCCTTGCCCAGCTTCTTTCCGAGGGACTCCCCCAGCTCGGCCGTGAACCGGTGCAGCTCGTCTCGCGTCCATTCGCAGTCGGCGTACAGAGCGAGGGCCCCCCGCAGGAGGTCGGCCGCCGAGGCGTCCTGCCCGATGACTTTCTGCCAACTGGCTTCGTCCGTGGGCGGGTCCTCCAGGAAGAGGAAGTCGACCAGGCCGGGCACTTCGCCCAGCACGGCCACCCGTTCTTGGACCACCGGCGCCATGAGACCGAAGACCTCGTCGTTGAACCGCTCCGGCGGCCAGGGCGGCCCGGATACCAACGTCGTGTCCGCGTCAGTGTCGTGCCACCTTCCCGGGCTCCAGGCGTCCGCTACCGGATCGACCCACGGTCGGGACGCCTCGATGAATTCGGCCACGCTGAGTTGGCGGATGTAGACGCCATTCATATGCGTCAGCTTCTGCCGGTCGAAGAAGGCGGGGGATCGTTGCACGTCCTCGATCCGGAACTTCTCGATCAGTGTTTCGAGCGGGACGATCTCGTCGTCTCCGGGACTCCACCCCAACAACGCCAGGTAGTTGCGGAACGCGGCGGGCAGGTAGCCCTGCTCGCGGTACATCTCGACCGCCACCGGGTCCCGGCGCTTCGAGATCTTCTTGCCCTGCTCGTTGACCAGGAGCGGCAGGTGGGCGTACGTGGGGAGCGGAAGGTCAGTGGCCGTTGCCGAGTTGAGGGCGTCCCACAGCATGATCTGCTTGGGCGTGGTGGGGAGCAGTTCCTCCCCCCGGAAGACGTGGCTGATGGCCATGCTCCGGTCGTCGACCGTGTTGGCCAACACGAACAGCGGCTGGCCGTTCCCCTTGACGCAGATGAAATCCTCGGTGGCCCGGTGCGGGAACTCCACTTCCCCCCGCACCAGATCGACCACGGTCGTGCTGCCCTCGTCGGGCGTGCGGAAGCGCAGGGCGTTGCCGTCGCCCCGGGGTAGCCCGAGGTCGCGGCAGTGGCCGTCATAGCCCGGGGTGGGGTCACCGGCCGCGGCCCGGGCCCTGGTGCGCTCGTCGATCTCGGCGCGGGTGCAGTTGCAGGCGTAGAGCGCGCCGCCTCCCCAGAGGGAGTCGATGGCGGACTGGTGCGCGTCGTCCTGGGCCGACTGGAACCAGGGGCCCTCGTCGGGCGCCATGCCCAGCCAGTCCAGCGCGGCGATGATGCCGTCGGTCCATTCGGCCCGGTTGCGCTCTTGGTCCGTGTCCTCTATCCGGAGGATGAAGGTGCCCCCGTGCTGGCGGGCGTAGAGCCAATTGAAGAGGGCCGACCGCGCACTCCCCACATGGAAGAAGCCGGTGGGAGAGGGCGCGATGCGCAGCCGGGGACCTGAAGAGGACGTGGGATCAGTCATGCGGGGCCTGGATACAACTACAGCACGCCCCCGGGGGCGGTGGTGGACAGTGTGTCAGTCGTCCTCGGCAATGGAGATTGCCCCGGTGGGGCACCCGTTGACCGCTTCGCGGAGTTTGTCCCGGAGCGATTCGGGAGGATGCTCGTTGAGCACGTAGAGGTAACCGTCGTCGCGCACCTCGAAGACCTCGGGCAGTATGCCCATACACACGGCGTTGCTCGCACACTCGTCGAAGTCCACAACGACCTTCACACTCGACCTCCTGGTCTTTTGGCGACCGAGCCTATCGGCCGCACCACCCGGCTCAGGGTTTGTCGACCCCGACCACCCACATGGCAAAGAACTGGGAGCCGCCACCGTAGGCCTGCCCCAAGGCCCGTCGGGCCTCGGGCACCTGGTGTTCGCCGGCCAGTCCACGGATCTGGAGGGCGGTTTCGAGGAAGCGGAGCATGCCCGAGGCCCCGATCGGATTCGAGGAGAGCACCCCACCCGAGCAGTTCCACGGGATGTCGCCGCCGTCCATGGAGGTCGCGCCGGCCTCGGTCAGCTTCCAGCCGTCACCCTCGGGACAGAAGCCGAGGTTCTCGAGCCACATCGGCTCGTACCAGCTGAAGGGGACGTAGACCTCGGCCAGGTCGAAATCCTGGCGCGGATCGGTGACCCCGGCCTGCCGGTACAGGTCGGCGGCACAGTCGCGCCCGGCCTGGGGATTGACCTGGTCCCTTCCGGCGAACATGGTCGGCTCCGAACGCATGGCCATGCCGTGGATCCAGGCCGGGCGGTGCCCGGTGTCGGACTGGGCCTGTGCCGCTGCCGCCTCCGAACCGATCACCATGGCGGCCGCACCGTCGGAGGAGGGGCAGGCCTCGAGGTAGTGCAGCGGGTCCCACAGCATGATGGAGTCCTCGACCATCTTGAGGTCGATGTCGGGAAGGTGAAGGTGCGCGTACGGGTTCTTCAATGCGTGCAGGCGGTCCTTGACCGCGACCTTCATGCCGGTGTCCCGCGGCGCCCCTGAGCGGTGCATGTAGGCCCGGATGATGGGGGCGAAGTAGCCACCCGCCCCGGCCAGGAGCGGCGTGGAGAAGGGCTGGGGCACCGACAGGGCCCACATGGCGTCGGAGTCGCTCTGCTTTTCGAACGCCACCGTCAGCACCCGCTGGTGAATGCCCGAGGCCACCAGGTGGGCCGCCACGATGGCGGTCGACCCGCCGACGGAGCCCGCCGTGTGGACCCGGAACATCGGCTTGCCCACGGCTCCCAGCGCTGCAGCCAGGTACAACTCGGGCATCATGACGCCCTCGAACATGTCCGGTGCCTTGCCCACCACCACGGCATCGATGTCGGCGAATCCGAGTCCGGCGTCCTCGAGCGCCCTTACCGCCGCCTCGCGCACCAGCCCGGCGATGGAGACGTCCTCCCGTTTGGACTTGGCCACGGTCTGGCCGATCCCGATGACGGCGCAGCGCTCGGACATCAGACACCCTCCAGGACGCAGACCATGTTCTGCTGCAGACACGGCCCCGAGGTGGCATGGGCCAGCGCGCGATCGGCCCGGCCCGACCAGATGGCCCGGGACGCTTCCCCGATGCGGATGAGGCCGGCCGACATCATGGGGTTGGCCGCCAGGGCACCGCCCGAGGGAGAGATGTCGACGTTGCTCTCGAGACCGAGGGCCGCGGCCAGGATCAACTCCTGATGGGCAAAGGGCGCGTGGAGCTCGGCCAGGTCCACCGGCCGGTCGGGCGCGCCGGCCTTCTCGCCGGCCAGCGTGGTCGAGGGCGAGCGCGTCAGGTCCCTCGCCCCGATGGCGTGGGTCTCGATCCGGTGGTCGATGCCGGTGATGAAGGCAGGACGCGCGGACAGCTCGTAGGCCCGGTCACCGGCCGCCAGCACCACGGCGGCGCAGCCGTCGGTCAGCGGGGGCAGCGCGTGCCTCCTGAGGGGTGCGACCTCGTAGTCCTCGGCCAGGAGCTCCGCCACGCTGCGGTCGTAGGCCACCTGCGCCTTGGGGTTGTCGAGGGCCGAACGACGGGCCCGGGAGGCCACCGCGGCGAAGTCGGCCTCGTTGGCCAGTCCGGCGTCGATCATCGACTGGGCCTGCAGCGCGGCCAGCGAGGTGGGGTCGGGCCAGAGCGGGGCCATGTAGTACGGATCGAGTTGGACCGCCATGATCTCGTTGAGGTCCCCGGGGGACGACCGGCCGAACGAATAGACCAGTGCGGCATCGATCTCGCCCTCCTGCAGCAGGACCCAGGCTTCGTAGAGGGCCCAGGCCCCATCCATCTCGACGTGGGATTCGGCCCGCGGCGGCCACACCCCGACCGCGTCGAGCGCGGCGACGAAGGAGAAGGGACCCCCCACCAAGTAGTCGGTCGATCCCGAGCAGATGAAGCCGACGTCGTCCTTGGAGATGCCGACGCCGCCAAAGACCTCGGCCACCACCGGCATGAGCATCTCGACGTCGTTGCGCTGATCCTCACGGCGGACGCTGTCGGACTGGGCGAAGGACACCACCGCGACGGGACGACGGCCCGAACGCAGCTCGGGAAACGAGGTCACAGGTACTCCTTGTAGCTCTCGAACGCGGCGTCGGGCTCGCCGTTGGGCCGGAAGTACCGGACCGACGCCATGGTCGGACCCAGCTGATCGGGCTCCACCCACACGGCCTCCACCCGCAGGCCCATGCGGATGTCGTCGGTCGGGATCTCCTGGATCAGCCCCATGAACGACAGGTTGGCCCCGTCGAGGAGGATCTGGGCGCAGATGTAGGGAATCTCGATGGACTGCCCGGCGAACGGCACGTTGACCACGCAGTACGTAGTCACCGTCCCGGTATTGGGGAGTTCGACGATCTCGTCGGTGGGCAGGCCGTCAACCGGGCACGAGCCACGCGAGGGCACGTACACCTTCTTGCACTTCGGACACCGTTGGCCGATGAACTTCCCCTGTTCGAGGCCGCGCAGGTTCTTGCCCTGGGCCACCCCGGGGGTGAAGACGTAGTCGAGGCGTGTCGGCGCCGCCATCATGGTCACCGGTTCGCTCACGCGGCCCCTCCCGTCGGTACGAAGTGGCGGATGTCGTTGACATGCCCCACCCGTTCGGCCTCGGGTATGAATTCGGGCCGCACCCGCATACCGGTGGAGACGGCGCCGGGCTCGGAGGCGGGCAGGACGTGGAGAAATGACGTGTCGGCCCCGTCGAAACGCACCAGCACCCAGGCGAACGGGACCTGGAGCGGGTGTTTGGGCCGGGGACGGGGCACCCAGGACCAGGCCGTCACCGTCCCTTCGGGGCCCACGTCGACGAGTTCGGTGGTCTCGGCGCCGGTCTCGGGATCGTACTCGGTGGGTGGGACGATGACCCTGCCCCCCTCGCCGCGGATCCCGACGACCTTGCCGTCACGCAGCCCGGTCAGGAAGGCACCGATGACGGGTCCCAGCGATCGGACGTATGGGTACTCGAGGACGTGGTCGGCGGAGTAGTGGATCACGTCGTCAGCCATCCTCACCTCCCCGGACGCGGCCGCCCGGCGCGGCCTCGCTGAAACTAGAACAGATTCCACTTCCGTGCCATTGCGACCCTCTCACTCGTCATCAGCCCGGTCCTCGTCAGCCCGGTCCTCGTCAGCCCGGTCCTCGTCAGCCCGGTCCTCGTCAGCCCGGTCCTCGTCAGCCCGGTCCACGCCGGCCCGGTCCACGTCAGCCGTGTCCACATCAGCCGGGTCCACATCAGCCCGGTCCACGCCGGCCAGGAGCTGCTCGATGAAGGCGCGGTCGTTGAGGATCGGGAGATCCGAGATGAAGAGGCGCCCGTAGCGCTCGAAGTACATGAGCTGCTTGGTGAGGAGGAAGGTACCCCGGTCGAATTCCGACATCAGCCCGCCGGATTCGTCCGCCATGCGGCGGATGCGCCGTTGCGCCTGCAGACGGTGCACGATGGCGCGAAAGGACCGGGTATGGGCCTCGATGCCCTGTGCCTTGGCCACCTGGAGCTGGATGGTCTGCATCACGGACGCCAGGCTGACTTCGCCGAAGGGCCGGGTGAGCGCCGGCTCCATGATGCTGCGGATGAAGCCCGTGAGCTCGGTGTCCGACATCCCCACGGCCACGCCGATGGCCGGTCCGTAGGCCTGCGTGATGTGCCGGGTGACATCGTCCCAGGCCGCTTCGTCCCCCATGGCCGCCGAGAGCAGCGAGATGAAGAAGCGGTGGGTGGCCGGGTCCAGCCGCCCCACAATGCCCCAGTCGATGACCCCGATGCGGCCGTCGCGGAGCAACAACATGTTGCCGGCGTGGATGTCGCCGTGGAAGGCCCCCCAGCGCACGGTGGTGAGGAAGAAGGCCCGCATGACCTCCTGCACCAGCGGCAAGGGGTCCACGCCCAGATCGGCCACCTGGGCCAGATCGTCGATGGGCACCCCGTCGAAGAACTCCATGGTGAGCACATTGCGGCCCGAGTGCTCCGGATAGGGCTCGGGCACCGCCATCTTGGTCAGGTCGAACTCGTTCTGGAGGCGCCGGAAGTGGGTGAGCGCGCGGGCTTCGTTGCGCAGGTCCATCTCCTCACCGATCTGCTCGCGGAATCCATCGAGCAGCTGCAACGTCGAGCCGGCGAGTTGATCGCCGGTCTGGCGCACCAATATCTCCAGGAGGGGCTGCATGAGGTCGAGGTCCGACGCCACCACGTACTCGATGTCCGGGCGGAGCACCTTGACCGCGACCGTTCGCCCGTCGTGCAGCCGGGCCCGGTGCACCACGGCGATCGAAGCCCGGCCGATCGGCTCGTGTTCGAAATCGGTGAACACGTCGCCCAGGGGACGGCCCAGGTCCTCCTCCACCCGCTGGCGGACGTCGGGGTAGGCCACGGGCGGACCGGTGTCCAAAAAGGCGCGGAACTCGTCGGCCACGTCGTCCCCGAACATGCCGGGCGACGAGGCGATGATCTGGCCGAACTTCATGAAGGTCCCACCCAGGTCCTCGAAGCTCCTGCGCAAAGGTCGAGCCAACTCGGCGCCGGGCAGGGCGCCCTGGCGGATCGTGCGGACCTGGCGCACCATGGTGGGGGCAAAGTGCGTGGCCACCACTTTGGTGATGGTGGCCCCACGCCGCAGCAGCGCGCCCCGGCTGGGCTCGGGCAGTCGCCGGGGGTAGATCCGCGGTACGTCTTGGGCGAGTGGCCGTGGCCTTTGGCGCGGCTCCTGCTCGTCCCGTCCCCCGTCGGCTGGCCATGCGGCGGCGGGGGGAGTCACACCCTACGTGAAGGCCGCTTCGACGGCCGCCAAGGCACCCTTGTAGGTGTCACCGAAGATCGGCGCCATCTCCGCCGGCTCGACGTTGTAGGCCCAGGTGATCTTGGAACCGCCGCCCTCGGGCTCGACCGAAATGGTGGCGGTGTGGCTCTCGAGCGGTACGCCTTCGATCACCGAGTACGAGAGGGTCCGGGAGGCGTCGTCGCGGGACAGCAGACGCTCGCGTATCTCCATGCCGAACATGCCGATGACGCGATCGTCGCCCTCGACGCGGAACGACTCGATGCCCGGAAAGAACTTGTCGATGCCACCGAAATCACCCACGACGGTCCACACCGCGTCGGGTGTGGCGTCCACCGTCACGTCAACTGCGCCCTCTGCCATGTCGTTCTCCTCGCGTGATCGCCGGCTCCCGGCGCGGTCGCCGGGTCGTCCCCTCGTGCCGCCGGTACGCTACAGCCGACCTGATGCCCCCCGCATCGGACCAGCCAAACGGAGGTATGTCACATGGATACGCGCACCATCGGCTCGCTCACCGTCGGTGTGATCGGGTTGGGCTGCAACAACTTCGGCATGCGGGTCGGGCGCAAGGAGACCGACGCCGTGGTGGGTGCGGCGCTCGACGCCGGCATCACCCTTTTCGACACCGCCGACATTTACGGGGGGACCAAGAGCGAGACCTACCTCGGCGCCGCGCTCGGATCCCGCCGCGATGAGATCGTGCTGGCCACCAAGTTCGGCGTCCCCTATGAGGGGCATCAGGGCGGGGCCACGGCCGGCTACATCCGGACCGCCCTCGACGACAGCCTCGGGCGGCTGGGGACCGACCGCATCGACCTCTATCAGTTGCACGCGCCGGACCGGAAGACTCCGCTCGCCGAGACCCTCGGCACCCTGGCCGAGCTGGTGGCCGAGGGAAAGATCCGCGAATTCGGCTGCTCCAATTTCGACGGGCCGCTGCTGCGCGAGGCCGAGGGGGCGGTGGCCAAGGGGGCGCCTGGCTTCGTCAGCGTGCAGAACCAGTACAACGTGCTCTTCCGCGAGCCCGAGGACGAGGTGTTGGGCGTCTGCGAGCGCGCCGGCCTGGCCTTCCTGCCGTTCTTCCCGTTGGCCAGCGGCCTCCTGAGCGGCAAGTACCGGGCCGGGGAGGCGCCCCCCGAGGGCACTCGCCTGGCCGCCATGGGTGACGGGGCCTCGAGTCAGCTCAGCGACGAGCGCCTGAGCAAGGTGGCGAAGCTGGAGGCGCTGGCCCAGGGCGAGGGGCACACTGTCCTCGAGCTCTCCATTGCCTGGCTGCTCTCGCACCACCCGGTGGCCTCGGTCATCGCCGGGGCGACCAAGCCCGAGCAGGTCGCGGCCAACGTGGCGGCCGCGCAGTGGCATCTCGGTCCGGAGATCCTGGCCCGGGTCGACGCCATCGCGCCCCGCTGAGCCGGGCCCGCCAGCGCTCGGGCACGACTACGTCGGAAAGATGAAGTCCTGCGTCATGCAATCCGGCTGCAGGTTCGTCGTGGAGGCCTCGACCACGTCGTAGCTCCCGTTGAGCGAGGTGTAGTAGGTCAGAGGTGGACCGCCGGCCAGGCAGGCGTAGGCCGGGTCGTTGGTGGCGAAGTCGGTCACCGACCCGATGGGGAGCAGCGGATTGACCGCGCTCGGCGGCCACCGGAGTGAGGTTCCGGGTCTGGCCGCCGGCGATCCCTGTGATGTAGGGGGCGGCGGCGGTCGTCGGGGTGGGGGACGGCACCGTAGTCGGAGGCGGCGAGGTTCCCGTCGGCCCGGGAGCCGGGGTGGCGGGGCTCGGAGGGGTCCCCGGAGTTCCGGGCGTCGCGGGCGTCGTCGCGGGAGCGGTGGGGGCGGCGGTCGTAGGGCTGGCCGAGGTGGACGTGGGCCCGTTGCCGCCACCGCCGCCGGCCGGAACCGTGCCGTTGAGCGCGGCGATCATCTGGGCGTCGTCGTCCTCCATACCCAGGGCCCAGATGCCCACCCCTCGGACGCCGTAGTGCGCGGCCATCTGGGCCACCAGGTAGAGCGCGTAGGGATTGTCCCAGAACGACTCGTGCCACTGTCCGTCAGGGTTCTGATAACTGGTCCACCCCGTGTCGGTCACCGGATCCCAGTAGGAGGGATACGTGCTTCCCTGCACCTCCGAGTCGGCGACATCGGTGGCGGCACCGGTTGCCTGCGCCTGCAGGGTGCCGTCGCTGGTGGGCCAGTCCATCCCGAAGAACGGGGTCCCCACGATCACCTTGCCCGGCGGGACGGCGGCCGCGTACTGCTCCAGCGCGGTGAGGTCGCTGAACTGACCGCTGGTCAGGGGCGAGTTCGCCCCAGGCGTGCCCTGCAGGTTCAGGTCGTAGGCCATGACGAAGAAAGCATCGACCGAGGGGGCGAGGGCGGGGATGTCGTAGAAGCCTCCCGGGTCGCCGGCAGACGAGGCGTAGGTGTCCATGGTGATCTGCCAGTGGGGATCGGCCGCCCGCAACGCGCCCGAGACCGAGGAGATCAGAGTGGTGAGGCCGGACTGGTCGCCGCTGCCCTCGCCCTCGAAGTCGAAGTTGACGCCATCGAGGTTCTTGGCCACCAAGAGGGGGATCAGCGCCGCGGCCAACGTCGGCGGAGCGCTGGGCGACCCGGTGAGCGAGTCCAGCGAACCCTGGTCGAAGTCATTGACGGTGAGCACCACCCGCTCCCCCGCGGCGTGGGCCCTGGTCACCAGGTCGGCCAGGGCCTGGCTCTGGTAGCCGTTCCACCCCGCGCCAGTCTCGTCGAGGCTGCCGTCCGCGTTGACGCCGATGGAGAAGTAGGCCAGCGTGGTGAGCCCGCTCAGATCGAACCCGCCGGCCTGCGGCAGCGTCCAGTAGGGGGCGAAGGCGAAGTTCTCCCGGGGGGCGACCGGGGCCGTGTCGAGCAGGGCGGCCGGCGCGGCCAGGGGCGGGGCCGCAGCGGCGGGGAGGTGGAGCGACCCGTGGTGCAGATCGGCCAGACGGTTCCCAGAGGCGTTGGAGGCGATGAGGGGGCTGGGGCGGGCGGGGTCGGAGCGGTGAGGGGCTGCGTGCGCACCTGGCCGGGGCACCGCGGGCCCGGCGGCTGCGGCGGCGGCGAAGCCGGCGGCGGCCGTGCAGAGGGCGAGCAGCCCGACGCTGGCCGCAGGCACGAATTGGCGACCCGTCCGGGCCAATTTGGGCACGAGCTCCATGGCACTGGCAACGTGTGGGCGCCGCGGTTTCTCACGGTGCTCCCGAACTCCCTCGTCCTACATCACGCGGTGCTGCGGCACTTGGCGCGTCGGCACTGCGCTCAGGCGTCGGCCACCGCGGCAACGAGCTTGCTGAGAGTGTCCTTGGCGTCTCCGAAGAGGAGCGTCGTTTTGGGGTCGTAGAGCAACTCGTTGTCGATGCCGGCAAAGCCGGGCCGCATGGACCGCTTCAGGAAGATGATGTTCTCGGCCTCGTCGGCGTGCACGATGGGCATCCCGTAGATCGGGCTGCCCGGCGTCGACCGGGCGGCCGGGTTGACGGTGTCGTTGGCCCCGACCACCAGGGCCACGTCGGCGGTCGACATCTCCGGGTTGGCCTCGTCCATCTCCTTGAGCTCCTCATAGGGCACATTGGCCTCGGCCAGCAGGACGTTCATGTGTCCCGGCATGCGCCCGGCCACCGGGTGGATGGCATAGAAGACCTCGACCCCACGGGCCGTGAGCGCGTCGGCCAGCTCCCGCGCCGTGTGCTGGGCCTGCGCCACGGCCAGGCCGTACCCCGGGATGATCACCACCTTGCGGGCGTAGGCCAGGAGGACGCCGATGTCCTCGGCCGTGCCCGAACGCACCGGGCGCGACGCGTCACCCTCCGCGCCGCCGGTGGCGGTGATCACCGACCCGAAGGCGCTGAAGAGGATGTTGGGCAGCGAGCGCCCCATGGCTGAGCTCATGAGGCGGGTGAGGATGATGCCCGAGGCGCCGACGAGCGTGCCGGCCACGATGAGCAGGTCGTTGTCGAGCACGAAGCCCGACGCCGCCACCGCCAGGCCGGTGAACGAGTTGAGCAGCGAGATCAGCACCGGCACGTCGGCCCCACCGATGGGCAGCACGAAGATCACGCCGAGCACCAGGGCGAGCAGCAGCAGGATGTAGACGAAGGTGATGTTGCCGGTGACCAGCGAGATCACGATCAGCACCCCGATGGCCCCGGCCACCACCGCGTTGATGACCTGCTGGGCCGGGTAGGTGATGGGCCGGCCCGTCATCAGCTCCTGCAGCTTGGCGAAGGCGATGGCACTCCCCGAGAAGGAGACCGAGCCGATCAGGACGCCCAGGAGGACCTCGGCGGTGACGTAGACGGCCGGCTTGAGCCCGAGGTCGTGGAGATGCAGCAGCTCGATGATGGAGATGAGGGCGGCCGCGCCACCGCCTACCCCGTTGAAGATGGCCACCATCTGGGGCATCGCGGTCATCTTGACCAGGCGGGCCGCCGGCACGGCCACGGCGGCGCCCAGGACCATGGCGACGAGGGCGAGCACCAGGTTCTTGCCCGAGTGCCGGACCACCGGATTGGTGAAGGTCACGGCGATCGCCGCCGCCGCCGCGACGGCGCCCAGTTGGTTGCCCCGGCGGGCGTACTTGGGTGAGCCCAACCCCTTGAGGGCCAGGATGAAGCCGATGATGGCCAGGAGGTAGACGAAGTCCCGGACCGTGGAGAGCGGCAACGACACGGCGGGCGTCACGCCGGGGTACCCGACCCCTTGTCGTCCCCGGTGCCCTTGGCCCCGGCCGCCCGATCCCCGGGCTTGGCCTTGAACATCTCGAGCATGCGGTCGGTCACCACGAAGCCCCCGACGACGTTGAGGGTGGCCAGGAACACGGCCAGGAAGCCGAGCACCAGCTGGGCCGTGCCCTGGGCCTCGCCCATGACCAGCAACGCCCCCACCAGCACAATCCCGTGGATGGCATTGGACCCCGACATCAGCGGGGTGTGCAGGATGCTGGGGACCTTCGAGACCACTTCGATGCCGACGAAGGCGGCCAGTACGAAAATGGCCAGGTACCCGACGATGCCGGTTCCGCTCACCTGGGCGATCATGCGTCGCTCCCTTCGTCCGGGGCGCCCAGGACCTCCGCTGCGCCGGTGGACACGGGCTTGCCCTGGCGCAGGACTCCCATGCCGGCGACGATCTCGTCGTCCCAGTCCGGGGTCAGCGTGCCCTCGGGCGCCATCAGCGCCAGCACGTTCACCACGTTGCGCGAATAGAGGAAGCTGGCGTGGGTCGGCATGCCCGAAGGCGGATTGGCCATTCCCACGATGTGCACGCCGTTGTGCTCGACCACCTCGCCCGGTCTGGTCAGTTCGCAGTTGCCGCCCGAGTCCGCCGCCATGTCCACCACCACGGCTCCGTTGCCCATCCCTTCGACCATGGACGCGGTCACCAGCACGGGAGCGGCCCGTCCCGGTACGGCGGCGGTGGTGATCACCACGTCGGAGGCGGCCACCTCGGCCGCCAGCGCCTCGCGCTGGCGGTCCAGCTCCTCGGGCGTCAACTCGCGGGCGTACCCTCCGGTGCCCTCGGCCGAGACGCCCAGGTCCACGAAGGTGGCACCGAGGCTCTCCGCCTCTTCCTTGGCGGCGGCCCGCACGTCGTAGGCCTTGACCACCGCGCCGAGACGCCGCGCCGTGGCGATCGACTGCAGCCCGGCCACACCGACCCCCATGACGAGGACCTTGGCCGGCGGGACGGTGCCCGCCGCCGTCATGAACATGGGGAAGAACTTGGTCAGGTGCTCGGCCGCGGTCAGCCCGGCTCGATACCCCGAGACGGTGGCCTGTGAGCTCAGGGCATCCATGCCCTGGGCCCGGCTGATGCGGGGCAGCAGGTCGAAGCTGAAGACGGTGACCCCCCGGCCGGCCAGGGTCTCGAGGGCATCGCGCGACTGCGCCGCCTGGAAGAAGCTCAGCACCGCCGCCCCGTTGGGCACCAGCGCGGCGTCCTCGGCACTGGGGGCGTTGATCCGCACGACCAGGTCGGCCCCCTCGTGGGTGGCCGCGGGGTCCGCGGCCACCGTGGCCCCGGCCTCCTGGAAGGCGGCGTCGGAATAGGCCGCCTGCGCCCCGGCGCCTTGCTGCACGACGACCTCCCAGCCCTTCGCCACCAGCTTCTTGGTCGCGTCGGGTGACAGGGCGACGCGCCGCTCTCCGGCGCGGGTCTCGGTGGGAACCGCCAATTTCACGGAGCTTGTGTCTAGCAGCTGAGAGGCGGGGGACCCATTTGGGCAGCTCGGGGGCTGCTCAAGGGCTGCTCAAGTGGCCGGCGGCTCCCCCATCGCGCTCTGGTACGCGGGCCACTCGCCGCCGCCGTGCACCACCAGATTGGCCCCCGAGATGTAGGCCGACGCCGGGCTGGCCAGGAAGAGGCAGGCCTGGGCCACGTCGTCGGGGCCACCCATGCGACCCAGCGGGACCGTGGCCGCCACACGGGCCAGGCCCTCGGGCCCTCCGTAGTGCTCGTCGCCGGCGTCCGTCTCGAGCAGGCCCGCACTCACGCAGTTGACCCGCACCGCGGGGGCCCACTCCACGGCCAGGGTGGCGGTCAGGTTGATCAGCCCGGCCTTGGCCGCGCCGTAGGCCGAGGCCCCGGGCGAGGGGCGCAACCCCGACACGCTGCTCACGTTGACGATGGCTCCCCCGGACTCCTGGCCCGCCATGACCTTCTGCGCCGACTGCGCGCAGGTGAGGGGCGCCAGGAGGTTCAGCGCCACCACCGAGGCGGCGAAATTGGGCGACGCGTCGGCGGCCATGACGAAGGGCGCACCGCCCGCGTTGTTGACCAGCACATCGAGGCGGCCGAACCGTTGGGCCGCCGTGTCGATGACGCGCTGGGCGTCGGCGGGCTGGCGCACGTCGGCCACCACGAACTCGGCTCCGGGCACCTCGGCCTGGTGCCGGCCGCAGGTGACCACTCTGGCGCCGGCTCCGACGAAGGCGGCCACGATGCCGGCTCCCACGCCGCGCGAGCCTCCGGTCACCACCACCACCTGACCGCCGAAGTCGAACTGCACCTGGGACACGGGCGACCACCCTATGGCACCGGACTTTCGCACGGACGCGGCCAATGCCATTAGGTTTCCAGGGGTTTCGTGACCCCACGTCAGAACCACGGCAGCGAGGAGAAGGCGGCGTAATGCCCGTACATGTCGTCCAGGAGCACCGCGGGATCGGCGAGGTGGTGATCGACCATCCGCCGGTGAACGCGCTCGACGTGGCGGGCTGGTTCGCGCTGGCCGACGCACTGGTGGCCGCCGGCCGTGTCCCCGAGAACCGGGTGGTGGTCCTGCGCGCCGTCGGTCGCGGCTTCTGTGCCGGGGTGGACATCAAGGAGATCAACGCCAAGGGCGACGAGGCCCTGGTGGGGGTCAACCGTGGCTGCGCCGCCGCCTTTGCGGCCGTCTACGACTGCGAGGTGCCGGTCATCGCCGCCGTGCACGGCTTCTGCCTGGGCGGTGGCATCGGCCTGGCCGGCAACGCCGACATGGTGGTGGCCTCCGAGGACGCCACGTTCGGGTTGCCCGAGGTCGATCGGGGCGCGCTGGGGGCAGCCACGCATCTGGCCCGCCTCGTCCCCCAGCACGCCATGCGCAAGATGGTCTACACGGCCAAGCCGGTCACGGCCGCCGAACTGGCTGCCTACGGATCGGTGGCGGCGGTCGTCCCCCCGGCGGCGCTCCACTCCGCCGCGCTGAGCCTGGCCGCCGAGATCGCCACGAAGAGCCCCTCCATCATCCGGCGGGCCAAGGAGTCGCTCAACGGCATCGATCCCGTCGACGTCAAGCGAAGCTACCGGTTCGAGCAGGGCTTCACCTACGAGTTGCACGTGCGCGGGGTGGCCGACGAGCAGCGCGCCGCCTTCGTCGAGAAGCGCGACGCCGATACCTCGACATGACCGGCACCTGGACCTGCCCCGGCACCGGCACCGGCACCGGCACCGGCACCTTCGCCGGTAACGCTCAGCAGCACCCGAGGGGCGGCTCGAGGTGAGCGACAAGCGCACGACGGTGGACGACATCGTCGGCGAGCTCCGCTCGGGCATGACGCTGGGCATCGGCGGGTGGGGCTCGCGCCGCAAGCCGATGGCCGCCGTCCGCGCCCTGTGCCGCTCGGACCTCTCCGACCTGACCATCGTGGCCTACGGCGGCCCCGACGTCGGGCTCCTCTGTGCCACCGGCAAGGTGTCCAAGGTGGTCTGCGGCTTCGTCACCTTGGACTCCATTGCGCTGGATCCGCACTGGCGGGCCGCCCGCCAACAGGGCCAGGTCGAGGTGATGGAGGTCGACGAGGGCATGTTCTTCCAGGGGCTGCAGGCCGCGGCCTGGCGGGTGCCCTTCCTCCCGACCCGGGCCGGGCTGGGGTCCGACGTCCTCACCATCAATCCCGACCTGCGCCTGGTCCGTTCGCCCTACGGGAGCGACAGCCCCTTCGTCCGCGACCCGGCCGACGCCGGGGTCGAGCTGGTGGCCATGCCCGCCCTCCATCTCGATGCCGCCATCGTGCACACCAACCGGGCCGACGTGGCCGGCAACGGGCAGATCCTCGGCCCCGACGCCTTCTTCGACCCCCTGTTCCTCGGGGCAGCCGAACGCCGCTTCGTGACGACCGAGCGGGTGGTGGACAACGGCGCGCTGACCGAGGAGGGCCCGATCGGCTCCGTGGTCATCCACCGCATGATGACCGACGGGGTGGCCGAGACACCGGGGGGCGCCCACTTCACCGCCAACCCGCCGGACTACGGCCGCGACGAGGCCTTCCAGAAGGAGTACGCCGCCTCGGCCGGTGACCCGGCCGCGTGGGGGGCCTTCGCGGCGCGCTATCTGCACGTGAGCGAGGCCGAGTACCAGGCCCACGTCAAGGAACGCAAGGAACGCAGCGCCTCATGACCGACGTCGCCGGCCTGAACGACGACGTGGGCGTGTCCCGGGCCGAGTCGTGCGTCATCGCCTGTGCCGACGCCTGGCGCGGCGCCGGTGAGGTCATGGCCAGCCCCTTCGGCAACATCCCCGCCCTGGGGGCCCGGCTGGCCAAGGCCACCTTCGCCCCCGACCTGGTCCTGACCGACGGCGAAGCCGCCCTGATGGTCGGGGCCCCACCGCTCACCGCCCGCCCCGACGAGCTCGTCCGCGAAGCGGCCATGCCCTATCGCAGCGTGTTCGATGTGGTCTGGTCGGGTCGGCGGCACATCATGATGATGGCCAGCCAGATCGACCGTGACGGCAACCAGAACATCTCGGCCATCGGGCACCACCGGCATCCCAAGGTGCAGCTGGTCGGCGTGCGGGGAGCACCGGGGAATTCGGTCAACCACCCGACCAGCTACTGGGTGCCCGACCACAACCGTCGCAGTTTCGTCGAGCAGGTGGACGTGGTCAGCGGCGTCGGCTTCGCCCGGGCGGCGGCGGCGGGAGCCGGGGCAACCCGCTTTCACGACATCCGCCGCGTGGTCTCCAATCTGGGGGTGTTCGACTTCGAGACACCTGGGCGCACCATGCGGCTGGCGTCCTTCCACCCCGGCGTCCGCGTCGAGGACATCGTCGACGCCACCGCCTTCGCCCTCACCATTCCCGACGACGTGGCCGAGACCCGCTCCCCCACCGCGCCCGAGCTCGACCTCCTGCGTTCCGTGCTCGATCCGAAGTCCCTGCGGGACCGGGACGTGAAACGCTGACGCCGGTGCACCCGGCCCTGCACACTGAACTCTGCACCCGGGTAGGGGTGCGCTACCCCATCGTGCAGACGGGCATGGGCTGGGTGGCCGGGCCGCGGCTGGTGGCGGCCACGGCCAACGCCGGGGGCCTGGGGATCCTGGCCTCGGCCACCATGAACCTGGCCGAGCTCTCCACCGCCATCGGTGAGGTGCGGGCCCGGACCACGGCTCCCTTCGGAGTCAACCTGCGCACCGACGTGGCCGACGTGGCCGATCGCATCGACCTGATGATCGAGACCGGCGCCCGCGTGGCCAGCTTCGCCCAGGCGCCCAATCCGGCCCTGGTGGCGCGCTGCAAGGAAGCGGGCCTGTTCGTGATGCCCACCGTGGGGGCGCGCCGCCACGCCGAAAAGGTGGCCGACTGGGGCGTCGATGCCGTCATCGCCCAGGGCGGCGAGGGCGGTGGGCACACGGGCGCGGTCCCCACCTCGCTCCTGCTGCCCCAGGTGGTGGACGCCGTGGGCGACCGCGTGCTGGTCATCGGCGCCGGGGGCTTCCACAGCGGCCGGGGCCTGGTGGCCGCGCTGGCCTACGGTGCCTCGGGTATCGCCATGGGAACGCGGTTCCTGCTCTCGGCCGAGAGCCGGGTCCCCGATGCCATCAAAGCCCAGTACGTGAGCACGCCGGTCACCGGCACCGTCGTCACCACCAAGGTGGACGGTGCCCCCCAGCGGGTCGTGCGCACCGAGCTGGTGGAGCGCCTCGAAGCCCAGAGCTGGCTACGCGCCCTGCCGCGGGCGCTGCGCAGCGCCCAACGCTTTCGTCGGGAGACCGGCACCTCGCTCCCGGCGTTGCTGCGGGAGGGTCGGGCCATGAAGGAAGGCAACGAACTCACCTGGCCCCAGGTGGTCATGGCCGCCAACGCACCCGTCATGACCAAGGCGGCCCTGGTCGACGGGCGGACCGACGTCGGGGTCCTCCCCACCGGCCAGGTGGTCGGGGTGATCGAGGCCCTGCCGACGGTGGCCGACATCGTGGACGCGGTCATGGCCGAGGCCGACCAGGTCCTGGCGCGTTGGGCCCCGCCGACCTCCTAGGAGTGCCGACCCTCCCGGAGGTGGGGGGCTCGGGGTTACCTATGCGGCGGCGCTGGCCTGGGCCACGCGGCGCAGCAGGTTGGACACCCGCTGATGGGTCACGCCGAAGAGGCTGGCGATGCTCGGGATGCTCTGCCCTTCGGCCCGCAAGGCCACCACCAGTGACCGGCGCAGGAACCCGCTGGCCTCGGACTGGCGGCGGAGCACGGTGCTGACGAGCTGCACCGTGCCCGGGGTGTCCTCCTCGGAGAGGATGGTGCGCCATTCCTTGCCGTTCTCCCTGGCCAGGCGCACCGCAGCAATGCGCTGCAGCAGCATCTGCTCGCTCTTCGCGTTCTCCCGGAGGGCGACTTCCAACTCGTTCAGCGCGGTGAGCACCTCGTCGGTCGACGCTTCGCCCTTTATCTCGCTGAGGTCAGTTTCGGGTCGATGGGACCTCTCCACATCGGTTGCCAGCATTCCTAACTCCTCTCGCCAAAGTCCGTGCATCCCAATCCGATGCGGCCGGTCGGCCCACCGTCACGGTACCTCGCACGAGCGCCGGTGATCCGGTCGGCCCAAGGGAAGGGCCCGCACGACATGCCGTAGTCGAGGCCTTACCCCGAAACCCGAGTTCTTAACCCAAAAAACTGGAAAACTTTCTCAGGCCCGACTCAGCGAGTGACTCAGGCACGACTCAGCGAGTCAGGAGGACGGACGAACCGTGCCCGAAAAGGCCCTGATTGGCCGTCACGGCCACCCGGGCCCCCTCGACCTGATGCCCTTCGGCGGTCCCCCGCAGCTGCCAGACCGACTCGCACACCTGGGCGATGGCCTGGGCCGGGATGGCCTCCCCGAAGCAGGAGAGCCCGCCCGACGGGTTGACCGGCACCCGGCCGCCGAGGGAGGTCACGCCGTCGCGCAGCAGCTTCTCGGCCTCGCCTTCCCCGCACAACCCGATGTCCTCGTACCAGTCCAGCTCCAGCGCAGCGGAGAGGTCGTAGACCTCGGCCAGGTCCAGGTCCTCGGGGCCGATGCCCGCTTCGGCGTAGGCGGCCGTGGTGATGGAGGGCCGGAAGCCGGCGCGGCTCACCTCGTCCGCCCCGAAGGCGGCGGCGGAGTCGGTCGAGAAGTTCGGCATCTCGATCACCGTGTTGGGGAACGACGGCGTCACCGTCGAGACGGCGTTGATGGTGACCGTGGGTTCGGCGCCGCCGCCGTGACGACGGGCAAACTCCAAGCTGGTCAACACCAGTGCGGCGCCACCGTCGGAGGTGGCGCAGATCTCGAGCAGGCGCAACGGGTCGGCCACCATGGGTGAGGCCAGGACCTGGTCGACCGTGACCTCGCCCCGGTAGCGGGCGTAGGGGTTGGCCACCCCGTGGTGGGCGTTCTTGACCTTGACCTGTGCGAAGTCCTCCTCGGTGGCGCCGAAGCGGTCCATACGGCGGCGGGCGTAAAGGGCGAAGTAGGTCGGGTTGGTGGCCCCCATCAGATGGAAGCGCAACCAGTCGGGGTCGTCCTTGCGGTCGCCGCCGCCCACCGGGGCGAAGAACCCCTTGGGGGTGGTGTCGGCCCCGACCACCAGGGCCACGTCGCACAGGCCGGCCAGGATCTGGGCCCGGGCGTTGCCGATGGCCGCCGCCCCCGAGGCGCAGGCCGCGTAGCAGCTCGAGACGCGGGCCCCCGTCCAGCCCAGCGCCTGGGCGAAGGTGGCGCCCGACACGAAGCCCGGGTACCCGTTGCGGATGGTGTCGGCCCCCGAGACGAATTGAACGTCCCGCCAGCTCAGCCCGGCATCGGCCAGGGCGTCGCGGGCGGCGGCCAACCCGTACTCGACGAAGGGACGGCCCCACTTGCCCCAGGGGTGCATGCCGGCGCCCAGCACGGCGATCCTCTTGTCGTCCGGCACGCTCAGGCCTCCTTGGTGGCAGCCGCAGGCTTCCACTTCCACACCAGGTACTCGTTGTCATCGTCGGCGTAGAGGGTGTCGATGACCAGCTCCACCTCGTCGCCCACCGTGAGATCGTCCACGGTCACCCCGCCGACCATCTGCCCCATCACCACCAGCTTCTCCGCCGACAACTCGACCGCGGCCAGGCAGAAGGGAACGTAGGGCTCGGCCGGGACGTAGGGCGGAGGGGGCTGGTAGCGGGCGTCGGTGTACGACCAGATGCGCCCCCGGCGCGACAGCTCCACGGTGGTGAACTCCTCACCCTCGCAGTCGGGATTGCGGCAGAACCGCGGCTCGGCCGGGAAGGCGTACGTCCCGCAGGCGGCGCAGCGCGTCCCGGTCAGAGCCGGCTCGTCGGTCCTACCGACCCCGCTGGCCCCGCTGGCCTCGCCCGTCTCGCCCGTGGTGAACCAGCCCTCGACGGCGGGCAGCCGCGCCATCAGCCCAGCCTCTCGATGATGGTGGCGTTGGCCTGGCCGCCGCCCTCGCACATGGTCTGCAGGCCGAACCGCCCCCTGGTGCGCTCCAACTCGTTGAGCAGGGTGGCCATCAGGCGCGCCCCGGAGCAGCCGGTCGGATGGCCGATGGCGATGGCCCCCCCGTTGACGTTGACCCGGTCCATGTCGGGGTGGAACTCGCGCTCCCAGGCCAGGACCACCGAGGCGAAGGCCTCGTTGATCTCGATCAGGTCGATGTCGCCCAGGGAGAGCTTGGCCTTGGCCAGCACCAGCTCGGTGGCCGGGATGGGTGCGGTCAACATGATCTGGGGGTCGTTGGCCGCCACCGCGAAGGTGTGGAAGCGGGCCCGGGGCCGCAGCCCCAACGACGATGCCCGCTCCTCGCTCATGATCAGCACGGCGGCGGCGCCGTCGGAGATCTGCGAGGAGGTCCCGGCCGTGACCGTGCCCCCTTCGAAGAAGGCCGGACGCAGGCCGGCCAGCTTCTCCGCCGAGGTGTCACGGCGCACCCCCTCGTCCACCGCCATCATCCCGCTCACCTCGGACGCGCCGGGCACGTCGGGGTGCACCCGGGCCTCGAGCGCCACGATCTCGTGGGCGAACCGGCCCTCGTCGGCCGCCCGGGCCGCCCGCTGGTGCGAGCGCAGGGCCAGCGCGTCCATCTCGTCGCGGCTGACCTTCCAGCGCCGCGCGATCTCCTCGGCGCACTCGCCCTGGTGGATGAGCTCGAAGCGTTCCTTGTAGAGCGGGCCGTAGGCCTCGCCCGGGCCGGGCTCGGTGGTCGACCCGATGGGCACCCGGCTCATCGATTCCACCCCGGCCCCGATGGCCACGTCCATGGCCCCCGACATCACGGCCTGGGCGGCGAAGTGGATGGCCTGCTGGGCCGACCCGCACTGGCGGTCCACGGTCGTGCCGGGCACGGTCTCGGGGAAGCCGGCGGCCAGCGCCGCGTTGCGGGCGATGTTCATGGCCTGCTCGCCGACGGTCATGGTGCAGCCCATGATCACGTCCTCGACCAAGGTGGGGTCCAGGTCGTTGCGTTCCAGCAGGGCCTTGAGGGGCTGGGCCGCCAAATCGGTGGCGTGCCAGCCCGAGAGGCGGCCCCCCCGACGGCCCACCGGGGTCCGTACGGCATCGACGATCACAGCGTTCGGCATAAGGGGACCATTGTGGACCCGAATCTGACGGGGTGCCAGATACCGGCGAAATGCGGTCGGGCCGGAGCGGCGCGAGGAGGGCCGGCCGCCCGGCCGGTGCCAGGTCCGACCTTGGCACTACACGTGTTGGTGTGTCAGATTCGCAGCGCCGTGGATCTGTCCTTTTCCCCCGAGCAGGAGGCCTTCCGGGCCGAGGCCCGGACCTGGCTGGCCGCCCACGTCCCCGCCGAGCCCCTGCCCTCCCTCGATACGGCCGTCGGCTTCGAGGCCCATCGGGACTGGGAACGCCGCCTCTTCGCCGACCGCTGGTCCGTGGTCAGCTGGCCCACCGAGTTCGGCGGCCGCGACGTGGGGATCATGGAATGGCTCGTCTTCGAGGAGGAGTACTACCGGGCCCGGGCCCCCACGCGGGTGAGCCAGAACGGCATCTTCCTCCTGGCCCCCACCCTGCTCGAGTACGGATCCGAGGCCCAGAAGCGGCGCTTCCTGCCCCCGATGGCCGCGGGCGACGAGATCTGGTGCCAGGGCTGGTCCGAGCCCGACGCCGGCAGCGACCTGGCCGGGATCCGGTCCCGCGCCGTGCGCAACCCGGCGGGCGACGGCTGGCGGCTGACCGGGCAGAAGACCTGGGCCAGCCGCGGTGCCTTCGCCGAGTGGTGCTTCGGCATCTTCCGCACCGACCCCGACGCCGAGCGCCACCGCGGGTTGACCTATTTCCTGATCGCCATGGGCAGCCCGGGCGTCACCGTGCGCCCCATTCCCCAGATTGACGGCGAGACCGGCTTCGCCGAGATCTTCTTCGACAACGTCGAGGTGCCCGACGACCAGGTCCTGGGGGAGGTTGGCGCCGGGTGGTCGGTCGCCATGTCGACCGCCGGCAGCGAGCGCGGCCTCAGCCTGCGCAGCCCGGCCCGCTACACCGAGGCGGCCCGGCGCCTCCTCCAACTCTTCCGTCAGCGCGGCGGGCCGGCGGCCTCGGCCGACGCCGTGGCCCGGGCCTACATGGACGCCGAGGCCTACAAGCTGCACACCTACTGGACCGCGACCAAGGTCAGCCGCGGCGGGGCCGTCGGGCCCGAGGCCAGCTGCAACAAGATCTTCTGGTCCGAGACCGACCTGGCCCTTCATGACGCCGCTCTGGCCCTGCTCGGTCCCGAGGCGGAGCTCTTGGAGGCGGGTACCCCCGGCGAGTGGTTGGACGGCTACCTCTTCGCCCTGGCCGGGCCGATCTACGCCGGGACCAATGAGATCCAGCGCAACGTGGTGGCCGAACGCCTCCTGGGCCTGCCGAGGGGCTGAACGTGGACTTCGCCTTCTCCGAGGACCAACTCGAGCTGCGGGCCGCGGTGCGCCGCGTCCTGGACGCCGAGTGCCCGGTCGCCGCGCTGCGGGCCTACGGCGCGGCGACTCCGGCGCAGCGGGCGGTGCTCGGTCGCGTTCGGTGGAAGGTGCTGGCCGAGCTGGGGGCCCCGACTGTGGTCGTGCCCGAGTCGGCCGGAGGTCTCGGGCTGGGCGATGTCGATCTGGTCGGGGTGCTCGAGGAGGCCGGGCGGGCGGCGCTCCCCGAGCCGCTGCTCGAGACCGCCGCCCTCGCCGCGCCGGTGCTCTCCGCCCTGCTCCCCGACCCGGTGGCGCGCGACGTTCTGGGTGGGCTGGTGGAGCGGGACGCCACGGTGGCGCTGGGCGGGGTGGATGTGGGCACGGGCGGAGTGACCTCGCCCACCGCCGTCTCGGCCGACGGGATGCTGGTGACCCCGCGCGTCGTCGGCACCCTGGGCGCCGACCTCTTCCTGCTGGCCTGCCTGGACCCCGACTCGGGCTGGCAGCTGCACGCCGTGCCGGCCACCGAGTGCGCCCTGCAGCCCACCCCCACCCTCGATACGGGCCGCGACCTCGCCACGGTCCACTGGCCCCTCGCCGCGGACACCCTCCTCGCCTACGGCGTGGCTGCCGAGGCCATCGTCCAACTCATGGCCGACCGGGCCGCCGCCGCCAGCGCGGCAGTGCTCATCGGGCTGGCCGACCGCATGATCACCATGGCGGCGGACTACGCCAAGGAGCGCCAGCAGTTCGGCCGGCCCATCGGGAGCTTCCAGGCCGTCAAGCACCTCCTGGCCAACGCCCGGGTCAAGCTCGAGTTCGCCCGTCCCGCCACCTATCGCGCCGCGCTCTCACTGGCCACTGCGCAGCCGTCGGTGAGCCACGACGCGTCCATGGCCAAGGCCATGGCGGCCGACGCCGCCGACCTGGCCGCCCGGGTCGCCCTCCAGGTCCACGGCGCCATCGGCTACACCTGGGAGTGCGATCTGCACTTCTTCATGAAGCGGACCTGGGCGCTCTCGAAGGCCTGGGGCGATGCCCCCACGCACCGCGGGCTCGTGCTGGCCCAGGTCGGGACACGGCCGGCCCCGGCCTCACTCTGAGAGCCGCTCCACCCGCACCGTCACCGTGTCGCCCTGGTCCTTGCCGATGGCCTTTCGCACGGCGGCCGTGATGGGCAGCTTGTGGGTGCCGTCCCCCATAGCCATGAACGAGCTCCGGAAGGGATGCCCGTCGACCGTGGCCCTCACCTTGATCAGGCCCCGGGTGCCGAAGTACTCAGCCGAGCCGGGCATCACCACATAGGTCCAGCCGCCCTTGTTCGGGCTCTTGACCAGTGTGGCGGCGAACTCCTTCCCGGTCCCCGCCGCATTCCTCGTCGCGCTCACCGCTGCTCGACGATCTCGAGGCCGTTCCCGTCCGGATCCCGGAAGGCGAACATCGGCGGCACGCCTTCCCAGCGCAACATCTCCCCGGTGTCGACGCCGCGGCACTCCAACGCGGCGTGGCCGGCGTCGGCATCGTCGGTGATGAACCGAATGCCGGTCTCCACGCCCGCCGGCACGCCGTCGTGCGCCGTCACGAGGGCGATCGACGTCGAGGCCCCGGGCGGCGCCACCTCGATCCAGCGCGCGCCACCGCCCAGCGCGACGTCCAGTCGCTTCTCGAAACCGAGCGTGTCCGTGTAGAAGGCCAGGGCCCGGTCCTGGTCGGTGACCGGGACGCCCACCGTGCGCACGTCGGTGATGTCGATCTTCCTTTCGGTTGTGGCCATGGCGCCGCTCCTCTCTCGCTCCTGCGACTTTCGTTCGTACGTTTTTTCACTCGTGCGTTCTTCGTTCGCACGTTTCGCTCATGCCTCGCCGCCCGTGCCTTCGTGCCATTCGGCGCTCCCGCTGTACATGAGCGAGCCCGGGGTGGTGAGCAGCTGACCCGACTCCAGCCAGGTCTTGAGGCCCGAGAGGATCATCGGCCAGCCGCCGTAGAGCTGGTCGTTGGCTCCCTCGCGCAGCTGGTCGTGGGTCAGCTCCAGCCGGCAGCTGTCGCCGACCGGCTCTATCTCCCAGGTGACCCGCGAAGCGCCTTCGCTCTTCACGTCCTCACCCCACAGCGCCACCATGGTGTGCACGAGCCGGCGCGGCGGATCGACTTCCAGGACCTCGCCCTCCCCCAGTTCCATGCCGGACGACGCCACCCCCATCTCCAGGCGCGAGCCGACCTTCCACTCCGAGGTGACCCCGGCCCCGAAGTTGTACTTGCTCCGGATCTCGGGATCGATGATGGCCTCCCAGAGGCGCTCGGGGGTAGTGCGGATGTAGATCTCGAATACCTTCTCCATCGGACGCTCCAGTTTCTGTTTGATGTCACTGAGCCCTGCCACCCAGGGCTCGGCGTACTTGCTCACCCAGCGGTCGTGGACGAGGCGGATCGGTACCGGATTCAGGAAGTGGAGCTTCTCGCGGCCGCGCCGCTTGGTCACCACCAACCCCGCCCCCTCCAGCAGCTTGAGGTGCTTCATGACCCCGAAACGGGTCATGGAGAATCGCTCCTCGAGCATGCCCAACGTCTGCCCGTCCTCCCGGAAGAGCTCGTCGAGCAGGCTCCGCCGGGTCGGATCGGCCAGGGCCCTGAACACTTCGTCCACGCCGTCCATCATACGTGACCAAATAGTCACATGTCAACCTCGGGAGCGCGCACTCCTCACTCGTCGGGTTCCCCGTCCAGGCCGGCCAGACCGAGCAGCGACTGGGCCAGCGCCGTGTCCCCTTCGATCTCGGCGACCGACAGCGGCAGCCGTCGGTAGAGGAGCAGGACCAGATCGGAGGCGGGCGCTCGCACGATGGCCTGCGACACCGTGCCGTCGCCGACCGGCCATTCGCCACCCGTGTCGGTGGCCACCAACGTCACCGGGCCCCTGAGGGTGATGGCACCGGCCGCACCCATCACCTCGAGGAACTCGGCCACCCCGTCGTGGGCCACCGCCTCTTCGAGTGGGGCGGGGGTGCCGCCCGTGAGCTCGGCGTCCCAGCGGTGTACGGCCGCCTCTTGCACCTGGTGCCGGCCGACCGCGGCCGACGTCAACGGTTCTCCCCACCAGGTCCAGCACGGCGCGGCGTCACCGATATCTCGGAGCGCCGACAGAAGGGCGTCGGTGCTGGCCCGCATCCACGAGGCCAGGTCGTTGTCGGACGCGGGGCGGTCGGGCGGGGCGCGCCACGGTGACGACGGGTCCCGGGCCCGCAGGTTCCCGGCCCAGAAGCGCTGCACCTCGCCGATGTGCAGAATGAGGTCGCGGAACGTCCAGTCCGGACACGACGGCACGGTGCGTGCGAGATCGGCGCCGTCAATGAGCTCGGCCAGCCGGGCACTCTCGGACCGGATCTGCGCCATCCACTCTTCCATCCAATCGAACATAGCGACCGACGACTCCTGGAGGGACTGCCGTGCGGTCCGTGTCGCTTCTGTAGGGGCCGTGTCGCCGTCGACCGGCCGAGATCTCCTTTGGCGCGAATCCAGGATCCCTGGCCGCGAATCCCCGCAAAACTGCAAAACGGTGATGTCCGATTTCCGCCAGTATCTGTCACGGCGGCATGACACCATGCAGGGGTGATCGAAGACCCGGACCGGTGCTACCAGGCCGCCCAGAGCAAGGACGCCCGCTTCGACGGGTGGTTCTTCGTGGGCGTCACCTCGACCGGCATCTACTGCCGCCCCAGCTGCCCGGCCCGCACCCCCATGCGCAAGAACGTGCGCTTCTACGCCTCGGCCGCCGCGGCCCAACAGGCCGGCTTCCGGGCCTGCCTCCGCTGCCGGCCCGATGCCACTCCGGGCTCCCCCGAGTGGAACATGCGGGCCGATGTGGCGGCGCGCGCCATGCGCCTCATCCGGGACGGCATCGTCGACCGTGAAGGGGTCGACGGGTTGGCCCGGCGCCTGGGCTACAGCGTGCGTCAGCTCAATCGGGTACTCACGGCCGAGGTCGGCACGGGCCCCCTGGCCGTGGCCCGGGCGCAGCGCAGCCAGACGGCGCGCATCCTGCTCGAGACGACCGACCTGACCATCGCCCACATTGCCTTCGCGGCCGGGTTCGCCAGCGTGCGCCAGTGCAACGAGACGATGCGCCAGGTTTTCGCCGACACGCCGAGCGGGCTGCGGGCCCGGGTGGCCAAGACCAGATCCGGCCGGCGCGCCGAGATTGCCGGCTCGGGCATCCGCCTGCGTCTGCCCTGCCGGCGGCCCTTCAGCCCGGCGTCGGTGCTCGACTTCTTCGGCCTCCGCGCCGTGCCCGGGATCGAGCAACGCGATGGCCCGACCTATCGCCGTTCGCTCCGGCTGCCCCACGGGCACGCCGTCGTGGCGTTGCGCGCCGTGGAGCAAGCGGACGACAAGCCGATGTACCTCGAAGGCGAGCTCCATCTCTCCGATCTCCGCGATCTGACCACCGCCGTCTCGCGCTGCCGCCAACTTCTCGATCTCGATGCCGACCCGGTCGCCGTCGTCGAGGCCCTGGGTGACGACCCGGTGCTGGGGCCCCTGGTGGCCGCCTGCCCGGGGCGCCGGGTGCCGGGGGCGGCCGACGGCTTCGAACTGGCCGTACGCGCCGTCATCGGCCAGCAGGTCTCCGTCATGGGGGCACGCACCGTGGCCGGTCGGCTTGTGCTCGCGGCCGGCGAGGTGCTCCCCGAGGCCGAAAGCGGGATCAGCCACCTCTTCCCGACCCCGGCCGCCCTCATGGAGCTGGCCGCACGCGAGCCGGCCGCCTTCGCCATGCCGGCCAGCCGCCGCCGCGCCCTGGTCGCCCTGGCCGACGCCGTGGAGAGCGGTGCGCTGGTCATCGATCCCGGGGCCGACCCGGCCGAGCTGCGGGCAGGGCTGGTCGCTCTGCCCGGCGTGGGCCCGTGGACGGCGGAGTACGTCGCCCTGCGCGCGCTCCGCGATCCCGACGCGTTCATGCCGACCGATCTGGGCATCAAGCGCGCCGCGGCGACCCTCGGCCTCCCCGACGATCCGGCGCAACTCGCCCGCCTCACCGATGGCTGGCGTCCCTGGCGCAGCTACGCCATGGCCCATCTGTGGTCGCTCCCTGCCGCCCAGAGCACACGACCCGGAACGCCCGTGGCCAAGATCCCAGTGAAAGGAAGTCACGCCGCATGACCACACCCACCTACACCATGCCCCTCGACACGCCGATCGGACGGTTGGTCCTCGAGAGCGACGGCGACGTGCTCGTCGGCATCTGGCTGCCTCCGCACGCCACGCGGATCACGGGCGACGGCCACGACGCCCCACCGGTGATCAAGGAGACCGTCACCCAGCTCGAGGAGTACTTCGCCCGCGAACGCACCGAGTTCAGCGTCCCCATGGAGCTCGACGGCACGCCGTTCCAGAAGGACGTGTGGACCGAGCTGACGCGCATCCCTTACGGCGAGACCATCAGCTACGGCGAGCTGGCCCGCCGGGTCGGTCGCCCCAAGGGCCCACGCGCCGTCGGCCAGGCCAACGGCAAGAACCCCATCCCCGTCATCGTGCCCTGCCACCGCGTGCTGGCCACCAACGGCATCGGCGGCTACGGCGGCGGGCTGCCCATGAAGCGCACCCTGCTGGCCGTGGAGGGCGTCACCGCCTGAGCACGAGGAACGGGAGAACGTGAGAGGCGCGGGTACAACAAGAATCTCGCTCGGGTCCTAAGGTGCGGCGGTGGAAACGAGCGAGAGTGTGCGCCATGCCTTCGACCTGACCGGGCGCGTCGCCCTGGTCACCGGGGCCGGGAGCGGCATCGGCCGCACCACGGCCGAGGTGCTGGCCGGCGCCGGGGCTCACGTCGTCTGCGCCGACATCAACCTGGCCGGGGTCGAGGAGACCGGGCTCGGCATCACGGGCGCCGGCGGGGCGGCAGAGCCGGCGCAGCTCGATGTCAGTGATCGGGACGCCTTCGCCGGGCTGGTGGCCGGGGTCGTCGAGGCCCACGGTCACCTCGACGTCATGTGCAACATCGCCGGGATCATGATCGACAGCTCCATCATCGATCTCGATCCCGACGAGTTCGACCGCATCCTCTCGGTGAACCTCAAGGGCGTGCTGTACGGATGCCAGGCCGCCGGGAAGGTGATGGTGGAGCAGGGCGCGGGCAGCATCATCAACATGGCCTCGGCCGCCGTGCTGGCTCCCTCGCCCGGCGTCGGCCCCTACGCCATCTGCAAGGCCGGCGTGGCGCAGCTGACCCAGACCATGGCCGTCGAGGTGGGCAAGCGCGGCGTGCGGGTCAACACGGTGGCGCCGGGGTTCATCCCGACCAACATGACGGCCCGCTACTACACCAAGCCCGACGGGACGATCGACGAGGAGACCAAGGCGGCCCTGCTGACCCCCATGGCCAAGTTCGCCCCGCTACGCCGGGTGGGCGTGACCTCGGACATCGGGTACTGCGTCCTGTATCTTGCCTCGGACGCATCGAGCTTCGTCACCGGGCAATTGTTGAGCCCCAACGGCGGCGTGGCCATGCACTACTAACCAGCCGGGTGGGCGGGTACGACGACACGCGACGGGATCAACTCGAGTCGGTGGTGTCCCGCCTTGACCCTGGGCCGTTCGTGACCGCGCCCGCCGCTCCTGATGCCCCGTCAGGTGCCGACTACGCTCGAACCCATGCCTGAGCCGCTGCCGCTGATCATCTCGGTGGACGACCACGTGGTCGAGCCACCCAACGTCTGGCGGGACCGCCTCCCCTCCAAGTACGCCGAGGTCGGGCCGAGAATCGTGCGCGCGCCGATGCCCGAGGTCATCTTCAAGGGCGGCCAGCTCACGGTGAAGCCCGGCGCCAAGGGCGAGCCGGTGGACTGGTGGCACTACGAGGACCTCAAGCGCCCGCTCCTGCGCGTGGACTCGGCCGTCGGCGTGCCCCGCGACGAAGTCACCATGCGCGGCGTCATGTACGAGGAGATGCGGCCCGGTTCCTATGAGGTCAAGCCCCGGCTCGAGGACATGGACCTCAACCACATCGAGGCCGCCCTCTGCTTCCCCACCTTCCCCCGCTTCTGCGGCCAGACCTTCACCGAGGCCAAGGACAAGGAACTGGCCCTGCTCTGTGTGCGGGCCTACAACGACTGGATGGTCGAGGAGTGGTGCGGCGACTCGGGTGGCCGTCTCATCCCGCTCTGCCTGATCCCGCTGTGGGACGCCGAACTGGCGGCAGCCGAGGTCCGGCGCAACGCCGAGCGGGGCGTGCGGGCCGTGTGCTTCAGCGAGATCCCGCCCTACCTGGGACTGCCCAGCGTGCACGACCCCGACCACTACTGGGACCCGTTCTTCCGGGCCTGCGCCGAGACCAGGACCATCGTCAACATGCACATCGGCTCGTCGTCGAAGATGCCCTCGACCTCGGCCGACGCGCCGCCGGCGGTGGGCTCGACGCTGACCCACACCAACGCCACCTTCTCACTGGTCGACTTCCTCTTCAGCGGCGTCTTCGTGCGCATCCCCGAGCTCAAGGTGGCGTACTCCGAAGGCCAGATCGGCTGGATCCCCTACATCCTCGAGCGGGCCGACCGGGTCTGGGAGGACAACCGGGGCTGGGGCGGCGTGGCCGACATCGTGCCGGAGAAGCCGAGCAGCTACTTCGCCGATCACGTGTGGGGCTGCTTCTTCGATGACGCCCACGGCCTCAAGTCCGTCGACGAGATCGGTGTGGACAACGTCACCTACGAGTCGGACTACCCGCACTCGGACTCCACCTGGCCCCGCACCCGCGAGATCGCCGAGGAGCAGATGGCCGAGCTGTCCGACGACCAGCGGCGCAAGATCGTGCGCGGCAACGCCATTCAGCTGTTCGGTCTCGACTTCCCCGCCTGATCGCTTCGCCGCCCGAGACCCGGTACCGACGTGGACCTTCGCTACAGCGCGGCCGAGGAGCAGTTCCGCGAAGCCCTCCGCGCCTGGTTGGGCACCACCCTGCCCACCGTGGGCACGGCACCGCCGGCGGAGGACTGGCCGGCGCGGCGGGCCTTCGACGCACGCTGGCAGCGACTGCTCTTCGACGCCGGGTACGCCGGCGTGGACTGGCCCACCGAGGGCGGGGGCCGGGGGGCCTCGCCGGTCGAGCAGCTCATCTTCAAGGAGGAGTGCGAGCGGGCCGGCGCACCCTATGTCGGCGTGCATTTCGTGGGCCTGCTCCACGCCGGGCCGACCATCATCGCCGAGGGCACGGCCGAGCAGAAGGAGCGCTACCTGCCGGCCATCCTGCGCGGTGACGACGTGTGGTGCCAGGGCTTCAGTGAGCCCGACGCCGGCAGCGACCTGGCTTCCCTGCGGACCCGGGCGGTGCGCGACGGTGACCAGTACGTGGTGACCGGCTCGAAGATCTGGACCTCGCACGCCGAGGTGGCCGACCACTGCGAGCTCCTGGTCCGCACCGGTGACGACGGCCACCGGGGCATCACCTGGTTGATCATGCCCATGGATGCGGCCGGGATCGAGATCCGGCCCCTGCGCACCATGGCCGGCTCCACCGAATTCGCCCAGCTGTTCCTCAACGAAGTGCGCATCCCGGTGGCGAACCGGGTGGGCGAGGAGAACGACGGATGGCGGGTCACCATGGTCACCCTCTCCTTCGAGCGGGGCACGGCGTTCGTGGGGGAATTGCTCGAATCGATGCGCCTCCTGCGGGCCCTGCACCTTCTGGCCGGCCGCCTCGGCCTGCTGGACGACCAGGAGTTGCAGCGCCGTCTCGGGCACCTGACCGCCGCCTTCGACGCGCTCTGGGCGCTGACCAAGCGCAACGTCTCGGAAGCCGCGCAGACCGGCGTGCCGGGGATCGGGGGCTCGGTCTTCAAGCTGTCGTACTCCGAGCACGCACAGGCCCTGAGCAATCTGGCCATGGAGGTGCTCGACCGGGCCGCACTCAGCGGCGACCCGCTGGCCGGCCCCGACGGCGCGCCGCTCGGCAACGACGAGCAGCTGGCGGCCTGGTTCAAGTCGATCTCGCTCACCATCGCCGCCGGCACGTCCCAGGTGCAGCGCAACATCGTGGCCGAGCGCATCCTCGGCCTGCCCAAGGTCCGCTGATGGACTTCCGCCTCTCCGACGATCAGGTGGACCTGGCGGACGGCATCCGGTCCATGGTCTCGGGGCGGCTCGGACTGGACCACATCCGGGCCAACGAGGGATCGGAGACGGCCATCAGCGCCGAGGACTGGGGGCTCCTGGCCGAGACCGGGGTGTTCTCCCTGACCCTGCCCGAGCCCGGCGGCATCGGCCTCGGCCTGGCCGACGCCGCGGTCGTCTTCGAGGAACTCGGCCGGGCCCTGATCCCCGGACCACTGGTCGGCACCTTCCTGGCCGCCAGCGCCGGGCTGGTCGACGGGGCGGCGGCGGGCGAGGTCCAGGTCGGCGTGCACAGTGCCGGTCCCCCTCCTCACCTGGTGGCGCACCTCCCCTCCCTCCGCGCCCTGCTCGTCCTGAGCGCGCCCGGACGAGGGTCGACGGCCCGGCTCATCGACCCCGCTCCCCCGGCGGCGGCGGCCACACGAATCGCCGCGCCGCTGTGCCCGCTCACCCCGCTGTGGCACGTGGACCCCATGCCGGCCGGCGAACCTCTGCTCGACCTCGGGGTCCGGCTCGGTCGCGAAGGAACCCTGCTGACCGCCGCGCTGCAGGTCGGCCACGCCGGGGCCACGCTGGACGCGGCCGTCGCCTATGCCAAGGAGCGCTCGCAGTTCGGCAAGCCGATCGGGAGTTTCCAGGCGGTCAAGCACATCTGTGCCGACATGCTGGTGCGGGCCGAGGTGGCCCGCAGCGCGGTGCAGGCCGCGGCCTGCCTGGCCGATCAACCCGACGTCGTGGCGCGGGAGGCCGAGGGGACCGGCCGCTCCCCCGAGGACACCCTGGCCCGCGCCGTCGTGGGGGCCAAGCTCCTGGCCGACGAAGCCGCGCTGGCCAACGCCGCGGGCCGCCATTCAGGTCCACGGCGGCATGGGATTCACCTGGGAGCTCCCGCTCCATCTTCACTTGAAGCGATCACGCGTGCTGGCCACCACCTTCGGCACGCCGGCCCAGCTCGCCCTCGACCTGTGCGCGCTGGCCGAGCCCCACCCCGGCAACGGAGGAACCCGACATGACTGACCCCACCCTGCCCCCGGCCGACGTCGTGCGCACCGTCCCCGACGGCCGCGTCGTCTACGGCATGCAGTTGCCGATCCAGTCCCAGTCGACCCTGTACGTGGCCGAATGGGAGACCCAGGCCGGGGTCGCGGACCTGGCCCGCATCGCCAAGGTGGCCGATGAAGCCGGCTTCTTCTATCTCGGCGTGTGCGACCACACCGCCATTCCCGAGCGCCTGGCCGACGCCATGGGGACCATCTGGTACGACACCACGGCCACCTTGGGCTGGCTGGCCGCGCTGACCACGCGTGCCCACCTGCTCTCGCACGTGTTGATCCTGGCCCAGCGCCATCCGCTCCGGGCGGCCAAGGAACTCTCGACATTGGACCGGCTGTCGAACGGGCGCCTCATCGTCGGCGTGGGCGCCGGGCACGTCCCCGAGGAGTACGAGCTGCTCACCGGCGCCTTCGCCGAAAGGGGTCGCCACACCGACGAAGCCGTTGCGGCCCTGGCCCTGGCGTTCACCTCGGAGTTCCCCACCTTGCCCGGGCCGCGCTTTCCCGCCCAGGGCCTCGGCGTGGCGCCGCGGCCGGTACGCCAGCCGCGCCCCCCCATCTGGATCGGCGGGTCGTCGCCGGCGGCCATCCGGCGCACGGCGGCCTTCGGCGACGGCTGGCTACCCCAGGGCACCCGACGGCGGGATCTCCCCGAACAGATCGCCCGGCTGCGCCAGCTCCGGGACGAGCTCCGGGCGGGCGCACCCATCGACATCGGCACCATCGTCGAGCCGATCCACCTCACCCACGGGACTTCGGACTGGAAGCTCCCCGGTTACGTGCTCCAGGGCGGCGCCGAGGAGATCGCCTCGTCCCTGCGCGAGCTGGTCGCCATGGGCGTCAACCACCTGCAGGTCCGCTTCATGGCCCGCAGCGTCGAGGAATTCTGCCAGCAGACGGCCGCCTTCGGGGCTGAGGTGGGACCCCTCCTGGCGGGCTGACGCGGCCTGGTACGCGTGCCCCGGCCATAGGCTGGAAGGCGATGTTCTTCACCATCGCCTTTGACGTCGTCATCGCCGCCCTGATCCTCTACCGCCAGACCCGGGTCCGCCCGGTCCCCCGTACCCTGCACGCTCGGCTCCCGATCTTTCTGGGTGTCATCGGCCTGATACAGATCCTCGACTACGCCAACGGCCACCACGTCTCGGCCTCCGACTTCTGGCTGATTCTGGGCGCCACCGTGGTCGGGGCCGCCGTGCTGGGCGCCGTACGGGCCCTGACGGTCAAGATCTGGGAGTCCAACCGGTGGATCGTCCGGCAGGGCACCTGGCTCACCATGGCGCTCTGGGTGCTCTCCATCGTCATCCACTTCACCAGCACCATCGGGGCGACGCATCTCGACGCGGCCGACGTCGAATGGGCCAGCTTCCTGCTCTTCCTGGCCCTGACCCTGGGCGCGCAGGCCTACGGCGTGCACCGGCGCGCCCTCCCGCGCTGGAACGCACTCGGCCCCGAGGCCGGGCAACGGGTGAAGGTCACCTTCGGCGCCGGCCCGGCCGGCATGGGGAGCTTCTTCGCCGGCTTCGGCGGGGCCGCGCCGCCCCACGAGGACCCGTCGCGTCACGACCCCACCGTCATCGACGTCGAGGTGGTCGACGACGAGGACCCGCCCGAGCTGCACTGAGTCCAAGCCTCGGCGGCGTCTCCTTCGCTCGGCGTCTCCGTGGCGTCAGCTCTCGTCCGCTGGGCGTCTCCGTGGCGTCAGCTCTCGTTCGCTCGGAGTCCTCCGCTGTCGGCGTCTCGTGGCGTCGGGCCCTATCCCAGCGCCCTCGTTGCTCAGGTCATGATGGTGCCATGGAGACCCGGGAGCGACTCGTGGCCCTGGACGGCGCGTTCAATTTTCGAGACCTCGGGGGTTATCCGACGACGGACGGTCGGATGATCCGGTGGGGACGGCTCTTCCGGAGCGACACCCTGCACGAGCTGAGCGAGGCGGACGTGCTGCGGCTCCGCGGCATGGGCCTGGCCACCGTGATCGATCTTCGTCGGGTCGTCGAGGTGGAACGGACGGGTCGCGGGCCCTTGAGCGACGAAGGAGTTCAGTACCGGCACTACTCCGTGGTGGGGGAGGGCAGCGATCGCGCCCCGCCTGATACACAAGAGGCCCTGGCCCTGCGGTACCTCTGGTATCTCGATGTGGGACGAGACGCTCTGGTGTCCACGCTCACCATGGTCGGGAACCCGGATTGTCAACCACTCGTGTTCCACTGCACAGCGGGCAAGGATCGAACGGGCGTCGTGGCCGCGCTCGTGCTCGAGCTGCTGGGCATCGAACGGAGCGTCATCGCGGCGGACTACGCCCTCACGGCCAGCCGGATGGATCTCATCCTCTCCCGGCTCCGCCGTCAGAGCGACGCGGAAGCACGGGTGGCCGAGATACCACAGGTGATGTTCGGGGCCGAAGCGAAGACGATGGAGACCTTCCTCGATTTGCTCTCCGCGCACCACGGGGGAGCCCGCGCCTGGGCTCTGGCGGCCGGGGTGCCCGAGGAGAGCATCGATGCGATGTCCGCCCTCTTGGTGCCCGCTGACGGCGCGCCCGCAGACTGAGACCTCGGTCCGGCCTGTTCGTACGAATCCCCGTACCGGCGCGCCCCAACCGGCGCGGTCGGGGTCCGGCGCGCCCCAACCAGCGCGGTCGGGGTATCGGAACCTAAGTTGAAGCCATGACAGAGGTGAACCGCAGACTGGTCCTGGCCGCCCGTCCCACCGGCATGATCGAGGCGTCGACCGTCCGCCGGAAGGATGGGCCGGTGCCCGTCGCGGCTGATGGCCAGGCTCTGGTCCGGGTGCGCTACCTCTCCATCGACCCGACCATCCGGACCTGGATGGACGACGCGCCCGGCTACCTTCCCCCGATCGGCATCGGCGAGGTGATCCGGGGCGCCGGCATCGGGGAGGTGGTCGCGTCGAATTCGACGCACTACGCCGTCGGTGACCTGGTGTTCGGGACGCTCGGGTGGCAGGACTTCACCCTGGCCGGGGAAGGCGAGGCCGCGGTCCAGGTCCTGCCGGCCGGGGTGGAACCGACCCTGGCACTCAACCTCTTCGGGGTCAACGGCATGACGGCCTACTTCGGCCTGCTCGACGTCGGCGCCCTGGCCGCTGGCGACTCGGTCGTCGTCTCGGCCGCCGCCGGCGCCACCGGCTCCGCCGTCGGACAGATCGCCAAGCTCAAGGGAGCGGCCCGGGTGGTGGGCCTGGCGGGCACCGACGAGAAATGCCGTTGGATCGTCGAGGAGCTGGGCTTCGACGAAGCCGTCAACTACAAGACCGAGCACGTCGGTCAGCGCCTGCGGGCGGCCTGCCCGCAGGGCATCGACCTCTACTTCGACAACGTGGGAGGGGAGATCCTCGACACCTGCCTGGCCCAGATCGCCCTCCGCGGGCGGGTGGTGCTCTGCGGAGCCATCTCCACCTACACCGCCGAGGGAAAGGTGGCCGGTCCGAGGAACTACCGCTCCCTCATCGCCCGGCGCGGCCGCATGGAGGGCTTCATCATTCTCGACTACGTCAGCCGCTTCCCCGAGGCACAGGCGGCCATGCTCGGCTGGCTGGCGGAGGGAAAGCTCAGGCACGCCGAGCACATCGTCGACGGGCTCGATGCGGCTCCGGACGCCCTCAACCTCTTGTTCACCGGCGGCAACACGGGCAAGGTCATCGTCGCGCTCTGATTTCGCCCGCGGCGGCTGCTTCGGTACCCTTGCCGTGTCGCGACGTGCCGTGTCGCGACGTGCCGTCTCGTGTCGCGACGTGGCGCGTCGCTCCGCGTCGGTTCGCTTCGGTTCGCTTCGGTTCGCTTCGGGGCGGAACCTACGGGGATTTGTGATCGGTCCGTACCCATGCCGGCAGGTGCACCGCGGTGCCATCGGGCCGGTGCCGCAGGCTGAAGACCACCTGGACCCGTTCGCCGATGACGATGGTGGAGGGATCGATCTCATTGATGGCGCCGCTCGGGCCGGTGACGAGATTGCCCACCATGCGGACCTGCGGGTCCTCATCGAGCGTCACGGTGATGACGGGATAGGGCGCAAACGGGGCGTAGGCGGGGAGCAGCGGCGGATGCGCCACCACGTAGGACCAGATCGTCCCTCGCCCCGAGACGGCCCGCCATTCCCGCTCGGTGGATTGGCAGTGCGGGCACATGACCCGGGGGGGGAACCGGTAGGCGCCGCAGGCCCCGCAGGTTTGGACCCGGAGCTCGCCGCGCGCGGTGCCCTCCCAGAAGCCCGCCGACTCCTCGTCCCCCAGCGGAACGAGGAATCCGTCGGTGCCCGGAGGTGCGGTCTCGATCGCCATGGCGCCTAGTCTCGCCGCCACGACGGCCGGCGGCCAACCCCGGTCCGGGCCCGGGACCAGGGTGCGCCACCTGCAACTTTGGCGCCCCGTCATCGGGGGGATCACAATGTGACGCGCCGTCAGATCATCTGGCCTCGTCGACAGGGAGCACATATGGCCGAAAGCAGCAGTCGCCACGAATCGCAACTCCTCATCGGGGGGAAATGGGTCGAAGCCTCCGAGGGCACCTACGACATCATCAACCCGGCCACCGAAGGGGTGGTGGGCCAGGCCCCCAACGCCGGCGCGTCGGACGCTCGGTCGGCCGCCGCGGCCGCCGCAGAAGCCCAACCGTCCTGGGCGGCTCTGTCGGTCGAGGAGCGGGGCGACCTCATGCGGGCCGCCGCCGCGGCCATCCGGGCCAAGTCGGCCGAGCTGCTGCCTCTCGTGATCGCCGAGACCGGTGCCACGGCAACGGTGGGCTCGCGCATGCAGGTGCCCGTGGCCGCCGACCGCTTCGAGCGCTACGCCCGGGATCCGCGCCAGGTGCTCCAGACCCCTCTGCTGCCCCAGTCGGCGCAAGCCACCCCGCTGGCCCCGGGCGGCATCATCGGCGGCATGATCAATCGGCAGCCGGCCGGCGTCGTGGCCTGCATCACGTCGTACAACTTCCCGATGGTCAACATGGCCGGCAAAGTGGCGCCGGCCCTGGCCGCCGGCAACACGGTGGTGGTCAAGCCGGCGCCGCAGGACCCCCTGGCCATTGTGGAGTTGGTGCGCATCCTCGATGAGGTTGGGTTCCCGCCGGGGGTGGTCAACCTGGTCAACGGCAACGGTCCCGCCTCGTCGGCCGCCCTGGTCGACGCCGACGACGTCAACTGCGTCAGCTTCACCGGCTCCACCCAGGTGGGTGTGACCATCGCTGAGAAGGCCGCCCGCAGCATGAAGCGACTCCTCCTCGAGCTCGGCGGAAAGGGCGCGTGCGTCGTCTTCGACGACGCCGACGTCAAGGCCGCCATCGGCTGCATCGGCTCGACCTGGTCCTTCCACTCGGGACAGATCTGCACCGCTCCCACCCGGGCCGTCGTCCACCGGAGTCTCTTCGAGCAGGTGCGCGACGGGCTCGTGCAGTACGCCGGCTTCCTCAAGGTCGGCGACCCGACGGATACGGCCACCATCGTCGGCCCGGTCATCTCGGCGGCCCAGCGTGGCCGCATCGAGGCCCACATCGCCACGGCGGCAGAGGACGGCGGCGAGGTCATCATCGGAGGCGAGCGCCCGACCGATCTGCCGACGGGCTTCTACGTCGCACCCACCCTGATCACGGGCGACAACTCCATGCGGGTGGCCCGAGAGGAGATCTTCGGGCCGGTCATCACCCTGATCCCCTTCGACGACGAGGAGGAGGGCATCGCCATCGCCAACGACACCGAGTTCGGGCTCTACGACTACGTCTTCTCCAAGGACGGCGCGCGGGCGTTCCGGGCGGCCAAGCAGTTGCAGGCGGGGCACGTCGGCATCAACACGGCCCAGCGCAATCACGATGCGCCCTTCGGCGGCTTCAAGATGAGCGGGGTCGGCCGGGACGGTGGGGACTTCGGCCTCCTGGCCTACACCGAGCCGCAGGCCGTCATCTGGACGTCCTGACCCGACCCCGGCCAGGTCAGTGGGTCTGCCGCACCTGGACCATCTGGACCATCTCGATGCGGAGGCGCCCGCTGGTTCCTAGTGGGCCGGGAGGTCGGTGCGGATCCACCCGCCTGCGGCCAGGTTGCCCCCGTCCACGTGGAGCGTGATCCCGGTGACGAACCGGGCCAGATCGCTGGCCAGGTAGAGGATCCCCCCGGCCGCGTCCTCCGGGGTGCCGTAGTGCCCCATCGGTGGGACTGATCCGACGCGGTAGGGCACACCACTCCCGGCCAGGCCGCCGCCCAGGGTCGCCGTGCCTTCGGTACGCATCGCATCGGGCGCCAGCGCATTTACCCTGATGCCCAACGGTGCCAACTCGAGGGCCAGGGTCTTGGTCAGGTTGGCCTGTCCCGCCTTCATGGCGGCATAGACGGCGTACCCGGGCGCCGCCCGGTGCGCCTCGATGGTGGTGACGTTGACGATGGCCGCGCCCTGGGGCATGTGCGCCACGCATCGGCGCACCAGGTGGGTCACCTGGGTGAAGTTCTCGGCTATGAGGGCCGCCTCGCCTTTGACCGAGACGCCGAGCATCGGCGCGGCGAAGGTGCCCCCGGCGTTGTTGACCACGACGTCGATGCGCCCGAACGCGTCGGCGACGTCGTCGATGAACGCGGTGACGGCATCGGTGTCCCGGACGTCGAGCACGCGAAGTATTGCCCCCTGGTGCTCCGTCATGGTCGCTTCCCGATCACACAGCGCGAGCGTGGCGCCTTGGTCGGCGAACAGAGCCGCCGTGGCGGCGCCGATACCGGCCGCGGCACCGGTGATGAGGGTGACCTTTCCCTCGAGACCCAGCAGGCTCAGGCTCACACTTGCGGGGCCAGCCCGAATCGGTGCGCGAAGGCCTCCATCCCCTCGAGCGCTTCCCGCGAGCGACGCCAGGGCGACACGATCAGCCGGCTGATGCCGGCCGCCTCCCAGGCCGCCAGGTCCTGCTCGGACTCGCAGAGGCCTCCCACCGTGCATTCGAACGGCGCGCCGGCCCTGCCGGCTCGCGCCATGTGACCCCGTATGACCGAGACCGCGGCCGCCGCCGTCTCGGGGGTGTGGCTCATGCCGATCCATCCGTCCCCGAGCTCCCCGGCGCGCCGCAGGGCGCGGGCCGACTCGCCCCCGATGTGGATCGGGATGGGCTGCTGCGTCGGCTTGGGCTCGAACGCCACTTCGGCGAAGGGGAAGAACGGGCCGTCGTGGGCCACCATGGGTTCGGTCCAGAGGCGACGACAGACTCCGATGGCCTCGTCCAGCCGGGCCCCGCGGGTGGAGGGGTCGACGCCCATGGCGATCCATTCGGCCTCGAGCCACCCCGCCCCGGCCCCGATCGTGGTGCGGCCACCGGAGAGCCAGTCGAGCGTGGCGAAGGCCCGGGCGGTGATGAACGGGTGCCGAAGGCCCAGGAGGTAGACGTAGGTCCCCAGCCGGATCCGCTCCGTGCGGGCGGCCACATACGACAGGAGGGCCGAGGGGTCGAAGAGTTTGGTGTCGGGGGGCACGGGAGGGTGCTCGACCCCGGCGTAGGGCGAGCCGGCCATGTCCGTGGGGAGCACCAGGTGCTCGGGGAGCCAGATGGACTCGAAGCCCAGGCGGTCGGCCGTCTCCGCGGCGTCGATCCACGAGTCCGAACGCAGCCGGCCGAACGTGACGGCGAACTTCACTCCAACCCCCTTGGTCGGCGGCCAAGCTAGTGGTAACCGCCGCAGCCCGCAGCCGTCCGGGTAGACCTGCGCCTATTCCCGTTCACCGCCCGCAGTGGTTCGGCGACTACGCAGAAGGCAAAACACGCGTTCATCTCGGTCATTGGACGACGGGTCGGAATCACCGTCAGTGCGCCCGAGGTAGACCAGATCCAACGCGTCCCCACCCGGCGCGATCGAGGACCCGGAGTAATCCTTCTGGTGAGTAAATCCACCAGGCCGCCCACCCTTAAGCGTCTCTCATGGAATCCGCGGCGATCGCCTCTGCCAGTTCATCGGTATGCGAGTGGGTTTGCTCAACGACTGACGCCCATCAAAGCCGTGGTCGATGGGAAGCACGTGATCCCAATTCACAAATACCAATCATGACGCCAAAGGTGCTCATCTATCGCCCGGTTCGGGGCGCCCGGGCCACGATCGGCCACTCACACCCGTGGTTCCACACGATGCCATGCTCAGGTTCCGGCGCATCGAAGGCTGCCACGTCGACGAATCCAACCCGGCCGAGAGACGCGATGACCGCGGACAAGGAGCACACCCGCATCTCCAGCGTCGCACCGCTCCCGCCGTGGAAGACGAGATCCCGAAAGACTTGAAGTTCCCCTGCGCTCGTACGGTTGACCAAGACCGGTTCAGTTCCCAAAGTCACAATCTTGTATTCGCAAAGATCGGGGTAGTGCTCCTCGATCGGGCCGTCGCAGCGCATCGGCACCGTGAGCACGAGCACCCCACCGGGCTTGAGAAGATCGACGAGGTGGGTCAGCGACCGCTCATAGGGAGGGGCGACGTGCTCGATGACATCGGAGCAGATGACAAAGTCGCACGAACCGGCCAAATCGTGGGGAATTGGGGCCATGATGTCGAGAGTCGGCGACTCGTCGTAGAACGTGTTGCGATATCCGAGGACACCGGACAGCCGACTTGCGTAGCCGTCCCAGTCGGACAGGCCCAGCCCGACGAAGCCCATGCTCGAGGGCATCTCATCGATCGCGAGAGATTTTCCAAGTAAGGAAACTGAAAGTGCTGCGATCACGCTGCGAAATCGCACAGTTGAACAACAGGCGGCACAACTGATGACCTCTCTCCCAAATTCTGCCATAGCCGCGCTCGACGACAATCCGCACACATTGCATTGGAACGAAACTGGCTCCGCGGTTGGAAATGGTGTGCTGCGCCGGAATCGTCCCACGGGTCGTCAGCGTAGAGCGTCACTTGGCCTTAGCCAATCCTCTCGCGCCGAAGATCGACGGTGCACCACTTGCTGCTTCAAACGGCCATCGATCGACGGCTTGCGACCACATTGCCTCGTTCGCGCAGCTGTGGCTCACCCGCTTGTATGCCAGAACTTCGCCGTCGGTGCGAGCGACCGTAACGTGGTGGCCGTCACGCTCGAGCCGGTCAACCCGGCCGGCAGCGTTCGGCTCAACGGACCCCGATCCAAGTCTCACATTCACCCAGTGGTCCGAGGGCCCGAGGACCCGTTGAGCGTGCCCACTCGCCGCCGCCGGCCCCGCTGGGCCTGCGTCTTCTCAGCAACGTCGTCCCTGCATTCCGTCATGTTGACATGTTCATCACGAGACCTCGGTCTTCGGACCAAAGGGCTGGCCCGCCTCGTTGCCGGTGGGCCCGACGATCAACCGATCGCCTAGGCTCCAAATCACACAGATTTCGGTGAGATTGGCACCACCCGACCGGAACGGAGGCAACGATGGCAATCGACGCTGCGGTCACCGCCGTCGGGGTGCGCCGCCTGAGCGCCCGGATCGGGGCCGAACTCTCAGAAGTCTCGCTGCGCCGGGCCACCGATGAGCAGATCGCCGGCGTCCGGGGCGCCCTCCTGGCGCACCGGGTGGTGTTCATCCGCCACCAGGACCTCGACGCGCGGGAGCAGATCGACTTTGCCCGGCGTCTGGGGCCCCTGACCCAGGGGCACCCGACGCTGCCCGTGGTGGACGGCCAGGAGCTCATCCTCGACCTGGACTCCTTGGCCGGCGGCGCGGCCAACCACTGGCACACTGACGTCACCTTCGTCGATCAACCCCCGATGTTCTCGGTCCTGCGGGCCATGGTGCTGCCCGAGGTCGGCGGTGACACCCTCTGGGCCAACACCGTGGCCGGCTACGCCGACCTTCCCGACGACCTGCGCCGGCTGGCTGACGGCTTGCGGGCCGTGCACTCGAACGGCCACGACTACGGGCGCGCCGACGTGGTGGCCCTGCGGGCCAAGATCGGTGACGAGCGTCTGGCCAACCTGGCCGCCTTCGTCTCCGAGGTCTTCGAGACCGAGCACCCGGTCGTGCGCGTCCACCCCGAGACCGGCGAACGAGCCCTGCTGCTCGGTGGTTTCGCCCACCGCCTGGTCGGGCACGGCGCGGCCGAGTCGGTGGACCTCATCCGCATCTTCCAGTCCTACGTCACACGGCCCGAGAACACCGTGCGCTGGACCTGGGAGGAGGGTGATGTGGCCATCTGGGACAACCGGGCCACCCAGCACTACGCCATCTTCGACTACGGCGAGGACCGGCGGCGCATGCAGCGGGTCACCACGGCGGGCACTCCCATCGAAGGCCTGGACGGGCGCCCGAGCATCGCCCTCCAGGGGGACGCCTCCTTGTACAACCTGTTGGAATAGGGCGATGGCCGCCTTCCCGCACACGCCGATGCCCCAGCGCGGGCTGCCGCGGGGAGAGGTCATGCAGCGCCTCATGCAGATGAAGGAGGGCGACCAGGACTGGCGGGGTGGGCGCGTGTTCAGCCTGGTCTACTCGGCCGGGGACGAGGTCCACGAGTTGCTCCAGGACGCCCTGTCGCTCTACAGCGCCGAGAACGGCCTCAACGTGCTGGCGTTTCCCAGCATCGGCACCATGCAGCACGACATCGTCGCCAACACGGCGAGCCTGCTGGGGGCCGACGACCCGGCCAGCGGGGGCGCGGTGGAGGGCTACCTCACCTCGGGTGGCACCGAGAGCCTCCTCCAGGCCGTGAAAACGGCCCGTGACGTGGCCCGCGCCGACCGGGGCATCCACCGTCCCGCGGTGGTCGCCGCCGAGAGCGCCCACGCCGCCTTCACCAAAGCGGCGGACTACTTCGACGTCGAGCTGACGCGGGTCCCCGTCGGCCCGGACTACCGGGTCGACATCGATGCCATGGCCGACGCCTGCACCGACGCCACCATCATGGTGGTCGGGTCCGCGCCCACCTATCCCCACGGCGTGGTCGACCCCATCACCGACATCGCGGCCCTGGCCCTGGACCGGGGGATCCTCTGTCACGTCGACGCCTGTATGGGCGGTTTCCTGCTGCCGTTCCTCACCAGGCTGGGGCGCTTCGCCGAGCCGTTCGACTTCCGCCTGCCCGGCGTGACCTCCATGTCGGCCGACGTCCACAAGTACGGCTACGCCTCCAAGGGCGTCTCGGTCATCCTGTACCGGACCCACGAACTGGCCCGGCACCAGGTGTTCGCCACCTCGGATTGGCTCGGCGGTTTCTACGCCTCGACGGCGATGGCCGGGACCCGACCGGCCGGCCCCGTAGCGGCCGCCTGGGCCGCGCTCATGCACATCGGTACCGATGGCTACCTGGAGCTGACCCGCACGGCCCACGATGCCGCACGGGCGCTGCGGGCCGGCATCGAATCGATCGACGACCTGGCCGTGCGGGGAGATCCGCCGGCCACGGTCATCGCCTTCGGGGCCCAGCACCCCGACCGGCTCGACATCTTCGCCGTGGGCGAACGGCTGCACACCGACGGGTGGTACCTCGACCGGCAGAACCGCCCCGACTCCCTCCATGCCACCGTGCACGCCGGCAGCGCGGCCACGGTCCCGTTCCTGGTCGACGACCTCCGGCGCGCCACCGGCGCGGTGGGAGACGCGCGCGCGGACGACCGGTCCACCACCTACGGGCAGAGCACCTGAGCCAGCGGGTGCCCCCGCGCCCGGGAACTCCTCACGTGGTGGACAGGCCACCGTCGACCGACAAGGCGGCCCCGGTCACCCCGCTGGCCTCGATCCCGCACAACCAGGCGACCATCGCGGCCGGTTCATCGGGGTCGAGCAGACGCTCCACCAACTGCTGGCGCGCGAACTCCTCGGGCGAGGAGAGGTCGTAGACGGCGGCCGAGGCGTCGAGCAGGCGCGTCCGGGTCGATCCCGGGCACACCGCATTGGCCGTGATCCCCGTGCCGGCCAAGTCGGCCGCCAGCGCTTTCACCAGACCGATCACCGCGTGCTTCGATGCGCTGTAGCCGCTCAAGCGACGCAATCCGAGCAGGCCCGCCGCCGAGGCGACCGCGACCACCCGGCCCTGCCGCGGCGCGGCAGCGTCGAGCAGCACCGGGACGGCGGCCCCGGCCAGGTTGCGGATCCCACCGACGTTCACATCGAGCTGGACGTCCCACTGGGCGTCGCTCGTCTCCCACAGCGGTGGCCCTCCACTGAGCACACCGGCGACGGACACGGCGGCGTCGAGCCGGCCAAAGGACCGGACGGCGGCATCGACCGCTTCCTGCATGTCGTCGTGGCTCCGCACGTCGCCGATCAGGGTGTGGACCATCGGGCCGTGACGGGCCCCGACGGCATCGAGGTCAGCCGATGTGGCCAGGGCGTAGTCGAGAGCCGGGTCGTCGGCGCAGACGTCGACCGCCACGACCTGCCAGTCGCCGGCCACCAGGCGGGCCACGGTGGCCGCGCCGATGCCGCGGGCGGCGCCCGTGACCACCGCGACCGGGCTCACGGACCCGGCCCGGCCCACGGCCACCGCGCGGCCACCGCCGCCGCGAGCTCCGTCGTCATGGTCTCGAGGAACCGGTGGCCCTCGGCCGCGCTCGCACCGTCGGGATCTCCCAGCACGCCGTTGGACGATACCGGTCTGACCCCGCCGGCGCGTAGACGGGGCATGATCGCCGCCAGGGGCTCGGTGCAACCGGCTTCGGCCAGGCCGGTGCGCACCATCTCGTGATCGATGGCCAGCATGAGCGACGTCTCCGTCCGGCCCGCGTGGGCGTCGCTCCCCGGGACGCGGGCACTCCAGATCAGGACGGCCTCCCCCTCGGCCCGGCACCGTTCCCCCACCATGGCCAACGCTTCGCCGTTACCACCGTGCCCGGAGATCACGATCACACCGCCAAAGGCGGCGCGGGCCGAGCGGACCAGCTCCATGACGAGCCCGGTCAGGGCATCGTGCCCGAGCAGCAACGTCCCGGGGAAGTCCGCGTGCTCGCCGCTGGCCCCGTAGGGCACCGGAGGCGCCACCACCACGTCGGGGCGCACGGCGCTCAGTCGGTCGGCCAACGCCGCGGCGATCCGGGTGTCGGTGTTCAGCGGGAGGTGCGGGCCGTGTTGTTCGAGCGAGCCCAGGGGAAGAGCCAGGAGGCGGTCTGCGCCGGCGGCCTCGACGTCACGCCACGTCGCATCTTGCAGCAGCACCGGCCACGACCCGGCCCGGCTAGGCGCGGGCAGAGGCGCGGAAGCGCACGGGGGTGGGGACGGGGAGGATCACGCCCGCGGCGTCCACTTTGGAGTGTCCGGGCTTCGACTCCGGTCGAGCGTCGCCTGGCCGCGCCGCCAGGGCCGCTTCGCCATGCCCGAAGACGCATTCAGGATCAGGCCCGTCCAACGGCAGTCCCGTGAAGAACTTGGCCGCCATGCAACCGCCTTGGCAGGCGTCGTAGGACCCGCACGAGGCGCACGCGCCGGCGCTCTGCGGCTCCCGCAACGAGCGGAAGAGGTCGCTCTGCCGCCACACCCCGGCGAAGCCACCGTCGCGGCGCACGTTGCCGGCGAGGAACTCGTCGTCGATGACAAACGGGCAGGCGTAGACATCGCCCACCGGATCGATCAGGCAGACCACCCGGCCCGCTCCGCAGAGGTTCAGACCGTCGAGCGGTTCGCCCAAGGCCGAAAGATGGAAGAACGAGTCGCCGGTCAACACGTCGGGGCGGGCCCGCAGCCAGTGGTAGAGCATGCGTTGTTGGTCCGCCGTGGGATGCAGGGCCTCCCAGGTCTGCGCGCCCCGACCGGACGGTCGGAACCGGGTCAGGCGGAGTTGGGCCCCGTAGCTCCGGGCCATGTCGGAGAACTGGTCGAGCTGGCTGACGTTCTCGCGGGTGACGACGACGCTGATCTTGAACGGTCCGAAGTCAGCCTCGGCCAGATGCTCCATGGCTTGGCGGGCCGCGCCGAATGATCCGTCGCCGCGCACGGCATCGTTGGTCGACGCCCGGGCGCCGTCGAGGCTGATCTGGACATCGACGTAGTCCATGGCGGCCAGGCGGCGCGCCTTCTCCGCCGTGAGGCGGGTCCCGTTGGTCGAGAACTTCACCCCCACCCTCTTCTCGACGGCGTAGCCCAAAAGGTCGAAGAAATCGGGCCGGAGCATCGGCTCGCCGCCGCCGATGTTCACGTAGAACACCTTCATGTCGGCCAGCTCGTCGACGACGTGTCGCGCCTCGGCCGGCGTCAGCTCCATCGGATCGCGCCGGCCCGACGAGCTGAGGCAGTGGACGCAGGCCAGGTTGCAGGCGTAGGTCAGCTCCCAGGTCAGGCAGATCGGAGCGTCCAAGCCGCGCGTGAAGCGTTGCCGCAGCGGCAGGGTGTCGGGCATCACGTCACGCGACACAGATGACCTCCGAGTCCGCCAGTCGGGCCAGGGCCCGGCGGTACCGTGGCCGCTCCGCCTCGGCGACCGTCGCCACCAGGGCGGCATCCGCGCTGTCGAATTGCACCAGGGTCGACACCAGTTCGACCAGCGTGGGGGACTTCAGGAAGAGCAGGCGCCTGGTCCCGTAGTGGTACGCCAGGGCACCAAAGGACTCGTCGCGCAGCGCCACCTGAGGGTGCAGCCGCCAGGCGCGATCGGTCTCGAAAAGGTGGGCGGGCTCGGTCACCCGCTCGTCGGTCACGCTCAATAGACGCCGCACATCCCGTCGATCGACACCTCTTCGATCAGAAGGTCCTCTACGTCGTCGTCGGCGAGCACTTCGGCGTCCTGCACGTCTTGTTCTTCGGCCAGCGTCATGGGCTCCTCCAGTCGGGGCCAGCCTATCGCCCACGGCGGGGACGCCCCTTCCTGGCAAGATTGCGCCGTGAACGCTCCCAGCTGGGAAGACGCACCGCCTCCCGCCCCGCTGCCGCACGCCCCCGACCGGGCCGCCACGCCGCTCCCGGGCACCTTCACCCTGTCCCTGGACCCGGGTACGGCGGCACTCGAGGGAGGGTCCGTCCTCATGGGCGGCAGTCCCCTCCGCCTCCTGCGGCTCTCGACCCGGGCCCAGAACCTCGTCGCCTCCTGGCAGTCCGAGAAGGTGGGCGAGGGTCGGGCGGCACAACTCCTGGCCCGTCGCCTGGTCACGGCCGGCATCGGGCAGTGCCGGCCGACTGCCTCGACCTTCGGAAGTCGCGACGTGACGGTGGTGATCCCGGTGCGTGACCGGGCTGATCAGTTGACACGCCTCCTCTCGGCGCTCGCAGGCCTCATCTGCGTGGTCGTCGACGACGCGTCGACGGATCGAGGGCGCATCGAGGAGATCGCCCGGGCGCACGACGCCGCCTTCGTCGGCCTCGCCACCAACGTCGGCCCATCCGGAGCCAGAAATGCCGGCTTGGCCGTGGCGACCTCGCCCCTGGTGGCGTTCGTCGATTCGGACTGCATCCCCGCCGAGGGCTGGCTCCTGCCCCTGCTGGGCTATTTCGACGATCCGCTCGTGGGGGCCGTGGCGCCGCGCGTGATCCCCGCCCCGGTGATTCCCCCGACCTGGATCTCGCGTTACGAGGCGGTGCGGTCCTCACTGGACCGGGGCACCAAGGCGGGCCTGGTCCGGTCACCGGGCAGCATCAGCTACGTGCCGAGCGCCACCATCGTGGTCCGTCGGAGTGCGACCGGCACGCCGTTCTTCGACCCGGCGCTCCGTGGGGGCGAGGACGTGGACCTGGTGTGGCGGCTGGCGGCCGCCGGCTGGGATATCCACTACGTGCCCAGCGCGACGGTGGCCCACGAGGGCCCAGCCACGCCGCGCTCGTGGCTGGGCCGCCGCGTCTTCTATGGCACCACGGCGGGGCCGCTGGCGCTTCGTCATCCCGAGGCCCTGGCCCCGTTGCAGACGTCGGTCTGGGTGGCCGCGTCGTGGGGCCTGCTGGCTGCCCGGCGCCCGCTGTGGGCCGCCGGAACCCTGACCACCTCCATCCTCATTTTGGCGCGGCGGTTGGATCGTCTGGTGGACGACCCGTTGGCCGTGGCCACCACCATCGCCGGGGGCGGGACCATCAAAGCGGCCGTGCCCGCACTCTCGGGACTCACCCGGGCCTGGTCACCTGCCCTCGCCCTCGGCCTCCTCTCTCGCCGCACCCGTCGTGCCGCCGCCCTGGCGCTGGCGGTACCTGCCGTGGCCGATTGGATCTCGAACCGCGGCGCACTCGACCCGGTCCGCTACACCGCGGCGCACGTGGCCGATGACCTCGCCTACGGCACCGGCGTGTGGCGAGGCTGCCTGCGGGCCCGGACCCTGCGCCCCCTAATCCCCCGCATCGCCGTGCGCTCCCGCGTCTGGTCGACGTCGTCGGTGCGGTCACAGCTGGGCGGCGCGACGGGCACCGGTGCCGAATCGGCCGTCTGAGACCGGCCAGACGGGCCGACACCCGAGCCGCCCGGTTCGGGTCAGATCCCGGACAGATTCGGGTCAGATCCCTTCGGGGGGCCCACGGCGGGGTCGGGCTGCGCCCCGCGGTCACCGGCGCTCGCCGCGGCCGGCGAGGCCTCGGCGGGCGCCGAAGAAGTTGCGGCCGCGGCAGCGGGCCGGGGACGGTTCAAGATGATCTGCACCGAGGTCACCACGAGCACCGCCAAGGTGACGACGCGCTCACTCTTGCCCACTGTTCCGAACAGGGCATAGACCTGGATGCCCGCGGCCAGGGCCTGGGCCACGAGGAGCAGGGCCACCGCCCGCAGACCGGTGACGGCGACGTCGCGGTGTTGTCTCGCTCCTGTGGGCACCGTGACCCACGCCGCGGCGGCGATGAGCAGTGCACCCAAGGGCCAGATGAAGTCGTAGCGCCCGCCGTCGGTCACGCCCCGCGCCTCCTGGATGGCGAAGGCGGCGTCAGCCGCCGTCGTCGCCAGCACCCCGAGGCCGATGAGTATCCACATGCGGTCGGGGCGCCAGCCCAGCAGGCCGTACACGCCGAGTATCGCCCCCATGAGCAAGACGTCGAGCACGGGGTAACTGAAGTCGACGACGGTGGCCAGAGTTCCCTGCGACGTATGGTCGGCCACCGGTTGGATGATGACGGCGAAGCCCCCGGCCAGTACGAGGAGGGTGACGGCGAGGCCGTCCATCCAGCGGTGCAGCTCGAAGCGGGGCAGGTGGACCTTGATCAGGAGGGTGATGCCGACCGCCATGAGCGGATACCACAGCAGCCACAAGCCGTCGGCAAACGTGGGGTAGGGCGGGTGGGCCTGGCCGCTGTAGGCCGCGCTCCAAGAGATGTTGCCGACACTCCAGAACATCGTCGCCAACCCGAACGCGAGCCACGCCGTCCGGGTTTCCGGCTCGTAGGCGGCGCGCGCCAGGATCAACACGGCCGCCCCGGCGAGGACCAGATCATGGCACCACGTCTGGTAGAGCGAGGACGGACCCCCGACGCCGAACACTCCGTTGATCGCCTCGAGCGCGGTCAAGATCACCAGGGCGCCGAACACGTAACCGAGACCGGCCGGCCGGGCGTAGAGCTCACCCTCGCTGTCAACGAGCCGGGCCTTCTTGAGCCTGACGCCGTCACTGGAAAGTCCGCTCATCGTCTCTCTTCGTCGTCCGAGGCGCCCGTCGAGTGCGTCAGTCTACCGAGCACCCCCGTCGTGCTCTTCCCTCGCCTGGACGCGCGACGGCGCCACACCGTCACGCCGCACCGGATGTCGCCGGTTCCTACGCGCCCAGGGTGCGGCTGAAACCCGGTGGGATGTAGAGGTCGTCGCGACTCAGCTCGTTGACCGACGAGTGACCCAGTCCGAGGACGGCCGCGTCGAGGCCCCCTCTGAGCACGTCGAGCACGTTCTCTACGCCGGCTTGGCCATTGGCGGCCAGTCCCCACAGGTACGCCCGGCCGATCATCACCGCCCTGGCCCCCAGGGCGAGCGCCTTGGCCACGTCACTGCCCCGGCGGACGCCGCCGTCGAGCAGCACCTCGACCTGGTCCCCCACGGCGTCGACGATGACCGGGAGGGCCCGGATGGTCCCGGGGGTGCCGTCGAGGTTGTTGCCGCCGTGGTTGGAGACCGAGATGGCGGACACCCCGGCGTCAACGGCCCGCCTGGCGTCGTCGACCCGGGTGATCCCCTTCAACATGAACGGTCCGCCCCACTGCTGGCGGAGCCAGGCCACGTCGTCCCAGGAGGGAGCGGGCGACTGCATCCACCTGCCGTAGGCCCCGAAGAACGTGGGGGGCTCCTCTCCGGGTCGGGCCAGATTGGGCACGGTCAGGTCGGGGATGGCCCCCGACCGGGCGAAGTCCCTCAGCCACCGGGGCCGGAGGGCCACCTCGGGGCCGAACTGCAGGGCCGCCTTGAGGTCGATCTTGTCCGGGATGGTCGGGCTGCCCCAGTCGCGCCCGTTGGAGAACGACCAGTCGAACGTCCCGATCAACCCCACCGCGCCGGCGGAACGCACCCGCTCGATCCGTTCGCTCATCTCATCCTTGTCCCCCACCCAGTAGGTCTGGAAGAAAGTCTGCGGATTGGCCGCCACGACTTCCTCGACCGGCTTGCTGGCGAAGCAGCTGAGTCCGATCACGGTGCCCCGGGCGGCGGCGGCGCGGGCCACGGCCACTTCGCCCTCGGGGTGCACGGCCTGGACGCCGGTCGGCGAGATCAGCACCGGGAAGGAGAGCGCCTGACCCATCACCGTCGTTCCGAGATCCCGCTTGTCCGAGAGCCCGGCAACGTGGGGGGCGAAACCGAGCTCGCCAAAGGCCGCGACGTTGTCGTTGACGGTGAGACCCTTCTCGGAACCGGCCACCAGGGCCGCGTAGACCGACTTGGGCAGCCGCCTCTTCGCTCTCCGCTGGGCCTCGGCCACCGTCTCGAACCACGCGTTCTTCATTTGCGCCATCCCTTTCGTTGTCGGGAACACTGCCATGCCCACGGTCGGCCGCCGGTACGGAGGGCCGTGTCGGCGACGCTCGCCTCGTCCTCGTGGATCCCCGACATGTTGACGCGATCTCCCCGGCGCTTCGACCACCATGGTCTCGGCACCGCACGGACGTCCTCGGCCGACCTCAGCGCACGGAGGCCGAGCCGCTCAGATCATGCGTCGAACTTGACGACACCTCGGATGATGGTGCCGGCGGCCTGGTCGTCGTAGCCCTGCTGCACCTGGTCGAGGCTGTACTCCTGGGTCACGATCTCGTCGATTTTCAGCTGGCCCGCCTCGAAGAGGTTCAGCAGGTTGGGCACCTGGACCCGTGGGCTGACCGAGCCGAACACGGTGCCCAGCAGAGACTGGTTGTACATGGCGAAATTGAAAAGGTTCAGCTGTACGTCCATGGCGTGGAACGGCGAGATGGACGTCACCACCACCCGGGCGTCCTTGGAACCCAGCGCGCAGGCGGCGGCAATCATGTCGCCGTGGAGTACCCCCGGGGTCAGGATCACCGCGTCGGCGTTGCGACCCGTGGTCAGATCCGGGAGCATGAACTGGGCATCGAGCAGGGAGGCTGCGGTATGGGTGGCGCCGACTTCCTTGGCCTTCTCGAGTTTGAAGGGAATCGGGTCGACCGCGATGATCGTCCGGGCCCCGGCCATACGAGCCCCCTGAATGGCGCCCGACCCCACGCCGCCACAGCCGACCACGACCACGGTCTCGCCCGGCTTGACCTTGGCCCGGTCGACGGCCGAGCCGAAGCCGGTGGAGATGCCGCAACTGATCAGGGCGGCGGCCTTCATGTTGGCGTAGGGCTCGATCCGCACCACGGAATTCTCGTGGCAGACCATCTGGTCGGCGAAGGTCCCCAACTGCGCCATACGGTTCAGGTTCTCGCCGGCCAGGTGGTAGCGGTAGGTCCCGTCGCTGATCATCCCACCCGCCAGCGTGGCCATCCCGAGGTCACAGAGGTTCTGACGGCCCGAGGCGCACCAGTGACAGGTCCCGCACGAGGGAATGAAGGAGACGGCAATATGGTCGCCGACGGATACCTGGGTCACGTTGGTCCCGATCTCGGTCACGACGCCTGAACCTTCGTGCCCACCCACCACGGGGAACATGGAGGGCACGCCGATCATCTCGAGCACCTCGGGCGGCGCGCTGATGTCGCCCGAGCGCAGGTGCTCGTCCGAGTGGCACATGCCGGAGTAGACCATCTTGACCAGGATCTCGCGGTTGCCCGGCGCGTCGATCTCGACTTCTTCGGTCTTCCAAGGCTCGTTCAACCCGGAGCACACCACGGCACGTGTCTTCATCGGAATTTCCTCCCCGTTGCGTCGATCCTTGCGGCGCCCCAAGTATCGTCGGCCTTGGGCTCCGGGACAACCGAGCGCCCGCCCGGCCGGTGTCACAGTGCCGACGGGACGCCCGTACCAAGGCCCCCACCGCCGTCCACCCTGCCCTCCGCACTACAGTGCGCGCGTGGCCGGTCCTGCTCTCTTCGCCGAGGTGGCGGCCCGCATCCGCAACTGGGGTCGCTGGGGTCCCGACGACGAGATCGGCACCCTCAATTTCATCGATGCGGCGGCCCGCCTGCGGGCCGTGGCCGCCGTGCGGAGCGGCAAGGCCTTCGCCCTGGGGCTCCCCCTCTCGGAGGCCGAGGGCATCCAGGCGGGGTTCATCCCGGGCCGAGTGAACCCGACCCGCTCGATGATCCAGGTCAACGAGCCCCTCAGCGCCGATCCGGACTGGGGCCGCTCCAGTGAGGATGTCGTGACCATGGCGCTGCAGTGCGCCACTCACTGGGACGCCCTGGCCCACTTCAGTTACGGCGGGGTGATCTACAACGGGTATCCGGCGTCCTCGGTCGACGAGCAGGGGGCAGGGCGTTGTGGCATTCACCGCCTCGGCAGCGTGGTCGGTCGCGGCATCCTGCTCGATGTGGCCCGAGCGCTGGGCGTGGCCGTGCTCGAGCCCGGCTACCCCATCACCCCCGATGACCTCACGACCGCCTGCGCCATGGCCGGCATCGCCACCGAACCGGGTGACATCGTCCTGGTCCGCACGGGGCAGATGGCCCACCTGGCTCCGGGGTCACGCGACCTGGTGGCCTACACCTGGCCCAGCCCGGGGCTGACCATCGAGACGGCTGAATGGTTCCACGCCCACGATGTGGCCGCGGTGGCCACCGACACGCTCACCTTCGAGGTGTACCCCTGCCAGTACGAAGAGGCCTACCTGCCCGTCCACCTCCTGCACCTGGTGGAGATGGGCCTGACCCAGGGTCAGAACTGGGTCCTCGACGCCCTGGCGGCCGACTGCGCCGACGACGGCCAGTACGCCTTCCTGCTCGACGCCACACCGCTGCCCTTCACCAACGGGCTGGGTTCACCGATCAACCCGATGGCGCTCAAATGATGACCGGCTGACGTCCCTGCTCCCTGCGATCGCTCACCACTCACCACCCACTGCCCGGCTCGGGTCGGGGCGCCTGGAGGGGGCGATCAGCGGGGTCGCCCCGCCCGGTGCCCGGACACCGCACCGCCCAGGACGGGTCCGGTGCGCGGCCGCCCGACCTCGCGCCGGCCCGGCGGGCCGGCGGCATCATGGCCCACCACCTCGACCGGTCCCGGCCGTCCCGTGACGGCCCAGTGCAACATGCGGGCCTGGGTGTCGATCAGGTTGCGCGTGCGGATGCCCCAGAACTCGAAGCCGTAGCGGTGGGCCGACACGCTGGCGAACATGGCCACCAACGTCCCCGCCACCGCCATGGGCTCGGTGCCGGCCGGCGAGGCGGTGCGCGTCCCGGGCGGGCTGCTCTGGGCCGGCGAGGCCTGGACGATCACTTGGGCCAGCGCCACGGTCACGGCGTTCAGGGCGCGCACGCGTATGCCGCGCAGCTGCGCATCACCTTCCTCGGTGGCCAGATCGACCACCCGGAAGACCGCCCGATTGTCCTCCCAGTAGGACAGGAACCCTTCGGTGACCGACAGCGCCGTTTCCCAACTCGCCTCTTCGGACCAGTCGCCGCCCACCAATTCGGAGAGTCGGCCGGCCTGATCCACCATCCCCTCGGCCAGAACCCGAATGGCTTGTTCCACGTTGCCGAAATACTGGTAGAAGGTCGCGGGTGAAGTCCGTGCGCTCCGGGCGATGTCGGTGACCTTGACCGAGCGCCACGAGGTCGTGGTCAGCAGTTCCACCGTGGCCGCCAGCAATCGCTGCCTGGTCTGACGACCACGCTCCCCCGGCATGCGCCCGTCGGTGGTCGACAGGGGCTCGGCACCACCGTCGAGCCGGACGATCTCGGCCTCTGCGTTGTCGGGCTGCCCGGTCATCGTCGGTCAGCGTAGCTGTGGCGACCCAGGCCCCGGCTCTCGAAGCCCCTGGTGGCGGCCCGGATAGCATGTGCGAATGGAGCAGACGCTCACCCGCCCGCTCACCCGCGCCCAACAGGCTCGGCGCCAGCGCGTCATCGATGCGGCCATGGCGTTGGGCCTCGAAGGTGGCTACGAGGCGGTGCAGATGCGCGACGTGGCGGCCCGAGCCGATGTGGCGATGGGCACGGTGTACCGCTACTTCACCAGCAAGGACCACCTCCTGGCGGCCACCCTGGTGCACTGGGTGGAGATGCTGGACGCCCGGATCGGACAGCACCCGCCGCGGGGTGAGCACCCGGGCGATCGCGTGCGCGACGTTCTGGACCGGGCCCTGCGGGCCATGGGACGCCAGCCGCGGCTGGTGGCGGCAGTCTTCACGTCGCTCTCCTCACCCGACCCGGGAGCGGTAGGATGCCAACAACAGATCACACTGCTGATGGAGGGCATCATTGCCCGGGCCATGGGGCAACCGGACGTCCCCGACATGTCCGATCGGGCCCGCATGATCGGGCACGTCTGGTATTCGGCGCTGGCCGGGTGGATCAGCGGGTGGTCGACCATGGCCCGCGTGAACGACGAGCTGGCCGTATCGGTGCGCCTGCTCCTCCCGGACGAGCTCACGGGCGGCTGACCGGGCCGGTCGGGGCCGGACCTCCCGGCCGATCCTCGGATCTCGACCCCAAAGGCGCGCCGAATCGCGCCGGGGGCTGCGGCTATGGTCCCCCTGATGGCCACCGCCGACGCACGCGTACGCGGCCTGCCCATTGAGTTCAAAGGACTGTCGAAACACTTCGGTTCGGTTCTGGCCGTCGACAACCTGGACTTCACCGTTGAACCGGGAAGGGTCACCGGATTCCTCGGTCCCAACGGGTCGGGCAAGACCACCACCCTGCGTATGCTGCTCGGCCTGGTGGCGCCCTCGTCGGGCGAGGCGACCATCGGCGGGCACTACTACCGTGACCTCCCCAACCCGACCGCCCGGGTGGGCGCCGTGCTGGAGGCGACCAGTTTCCATCCGGCCCGCCGGGCCCGCACCCACCTGCGGATGGTGGCCCGGGCCGGCGGTCACGACGAGGCCCGGGCGGACGTCGTCATCGACCTGGTGGGTCTGACCGCGGACGCCAAGCGCAAGGTGGGCGGCTTCTCCATGGGCATGCGACAGAGACTCGAGCTGGCCACCGCCCTCATCGGCGATCCCGACGTGCTCATCCTCGACGAGCCGTCCAATGGCCTGGACCCTCAGGGCATCGCCTGGTTGCGCGATTTCATGCGCTATCTGGCCGGCGAGGGGCGAACCATCCTGGTCTCCTCACACCTGCTGTCCGAGATGGCGCAGACCATCGACGACGCCGTGATCATCTCGAAGGGACAACTCAGGGCGCAGGGATCGCTGGAGTCAATCACCGCGGGCATCTCGGGAGCCTCGATGCACGCCCGCACGCCCGAGGCGGACCGGCTCTGCGCCGTCCTGGCCGGAGCCGACCTGAGATTCCGGCGACTCGGCGCCGACCTCGTGGCCATCGACGGCGTCGCACCCGAAACCCTGGGGCCCCTTCTCGCCTCGCACCAGATCGTCCTCTACGAACTGACCAACGAAGGTGCCGACCTCGAGTCGATCTTCCTCGAGGTCACGGCCGGCCTGGGCTTCGGTGACGTGGGGAAGCCGACGTGATCAACGCCGTTCGGGGTGAGCTGCTCAAGACGCGCACCATGCCCGGCGTGTGGGTGTGCTTCGGGTTGGCCTTCCCGATCACCGTTCTGATCCTGTGGGCCAACTTCGCCCGTGCCGGAGGCTTCCCGGGCCACACCTATTACTTCGCGCACACCCTCAATCAGGAGCGCGTCCTTTTGGGGGCGGGCTACCTGGCCATCACCTTCCTGGCCCCGATCGTGGGGGTCATCTGCATCACCAGTGAGTACCGGCAGAAGACCATCACCAACACCCTCCTGTTCACTCCGGTCCGGAGCCGGGTGCTCGGCGCCAAGATCGTCGCCACGGCCTACTGGGCCGTGCTCATGGCCGTCCTCACCCTGGTCGCCGCCCTGGCGGTCGGGTTGCCCTGGAATGTCGGCCTGGGCGGCACCGTCTCTTCGGTGATCGATCAGGCCGGTGCGGTCATTCCCGGGTTGGTGGCGGCGGCGATCCTGCTCGGCCTCTTCGGGCTGGGCTTCGGTGTCCTGGTCAAGAACCAGGTGGCCGGCATCCTCTTGACCATCGGGGGGACCTTCATCCTCGAGGGGATCCTGGTCGCCCTGTTCAGTGGCGTCTTTCATTATGACCTCAACTGGCTGCCCACCCGGGCGGCGGCGGCACTGGCCGGCTCGGTGGCGGACAACGGATTCGGCGGCGGGGGCGGGGGCCACCGCGCCGGTCCACTGCTGTCCTGGTGGAAGGGTGGCCTGGCCATGCTGGGCTGGGGACTGGTCCCGCTCACCATCGGCTATTTCACGACGTTCCGCCGCGACGTCACCTGATCAACACCACCTGGATCGACACACCTCGATCGACGTCACCTGATCAACACCACCTGGATCGGGCACCCTGGCTGCTCCGCCGGAGGGCGGGGGTCAGAGACCGTGTATCAACTCCGGACGCTGGACCCGGGACGCTGACCCAGGCCTTCCTCGTCGGCCACGCCGTCGGTCCGGATGGGAACGCCGTTGACGAGCACGTGGGTCACGCCCACCGGTTGGTCCGCCGTCAACCGCTCACCGTTGGCGGGAAAGTCGCGGATGCGGCGGAGTGGGCCCGGGGCCACCGTCTGCGCATCGAACACGCACAGGTCGGCCGCCTTGCCGACTTCGACCGTGCCCCGATCCGCCAAGCCGTAGACCTGTGCCGGCTCGCCGGTCAGCTTGTGAACGGCTCGCTCGATCGGCATCACGCCACGCTCGCGGACCCAGTTGCCCAGCAGGTCGGTGGAGAAGCAGGCGTCGCACAGTTGGGAGACGTGTGCCCCGGAGTCGGCCAGGCCGAGCAGCACGTTGTCCCGCGGCAGCAGCCAGGCAATGCCCTCGGGGTCGTCATTGGCCAGCACGGACCAGAAACGTGCTTCGAGGTTGTCATCGAGGGAGATGTCGAGCATGACGTCGAGCGGTGTGCACCCCCGCTCCTCGGCCAAGGTGGCGACCGGTCGATCGGCCAGCTCGGGATGGGACGCGGATTCGGCTACGGAGATGGCGGCCCAGTTGAGGGGCATCATCCCCTTCCCCCCGCTGACGTCGGCCCACGCGGCTTCTCGCCAGGACGGGTCGCGGTAGGCCGCCAGGCGGTCTTCCCTGGACTTCCCCATGAGGGCGGCGAAGGTCGGGCGCATGTTCAGCGTGAAGGGCTCCGAGAGATTCATCTGGAAGACCAGGGGGCGGCAGGACACCTGCGGCCACACCTCGACGCCGTCGGCCCAGGCGGCGTCGTGCTCGGCGATCACTTTTTCGTGATAGGGGTAGCCCTTCACGGTCAGCAGCGCGGTCCAGGTGAAGGGACGGCCGATCTCGCGCTGGAGCGCGAAGACCTCGGCGTGGTTCATGACGCCTCCCGGCAGCAGCGCCACCACGCCGCGCGAGCCTCGGCGCAACGGCTGCAGCAGGGCGCGCAACTCTTCGGCGTCGGCCACCCGGGAGGGGACCGGTCGGCCGCTGTCACCGTTGTGGGTGGGCGAAAAGCTCGAGGCGAACCCGGCCGCCCCTCCGGCCATGGCGTCGGCCACGACCGACTGCATGCGGAGGATCTCGTCCGCGGTCGCGGCGCGCTCGTACGCGTCCTCCCCCATGACGTAGAGACGCACCGCCGTGTGCCCGACGTAACAGGCGAAATTGAGCCCGGTGCCGCGCTGCTCGACCGCATCGAGATACTGGGGGAACGTTTCGAAGTCGTCCCACGGCACGCCCACCGACAGGGTGTCGAAGCTCATGTCCTCGACGTGCTGGAGGGTGTGCGCCATGAGGGCGATGCTCTCGGATCGGATCGGGGCAATGGAGAACCCGCAGTTTCCGGCAATCACCGTCGTCACCCCGTGGTGGGACGAGGGGGTCAGATTGGGGTCCCAAAAGACCTGGGCGTCGTAGTGGGTGTGGATGTCGATGAACCCGGGCGACACGGTCTGGCCGGTGGCATCGAGCACCCGGCTCCCCGTCAACCCGCTCCCGATAGCCGAGATGCGACCGTCCTGGACCGCCACGTCGGCCACCTGTCCGGGCGACCCGGTCCCGTCGATCACCGTGCCCCCGCGAATGACTACGTCAGCGCTCATTTCGACTCCCTACCTCGGTCACCGGCAACCATCGTCGCAGTCATTCGGGCTCCGTGCACACCGGTGAGTTGCCGATCCGCCGATGGGGTCGGGTACGGTGCCCCTACGAGACGCATGGATTCGAGAGGTCCGACATGGCTGTGGGTTTTCTGAGACGCAAGGCACCAGATCCCCAAATTGAGGACTCGTTGCAGATTTCCGGTGCCATCGTCGCGCCCTCCGACGGGCCGTCACCGGTCGAGCTCGTCGATGCCGGGCACGCCCCGCACGGCCTCGGCGTGGTCCGTGACCAGTACGTCCGCAAGATCCTGAATTCACCCACGATCCGCATGGTCCCGAGTTCCATGCGGATCGAAGGTCGGCGGCTGCACTTCGCCGTCTCGGACAACGAGGACGCCCACGGTCCTGACGGGCCGGGCACCCCCCCGATCTGGGCCGTGAACATCCATGGCTATTTCGCCGGCGGCGGCATGTATTGGCGGGAGAGCGCCCGGATGGCCGAGCAGCTGGGATGGCGGGTCATCAATCCCAGCCTTCCCGGATTCGGCGGGAGCGACCCGCTCGAGTGGCAGGACGTGTCGATGGAGACGTTGGCCAATCAGGTCAGGGCCATCGCCCATCAGGTCGACGCCGGACCGATCGTGCTATTGGGCCATTCCATGGGTGGCGCCGTCGCCGTCCAGTTCGCCCACGACCATCCACGCCGCACGCTCGGGTTGATCTACCGCGACGGCATCAGCACGCCGGCCTGGAAGGACCGCCGCGGCATTCTCCCCACCATGCTCTCGACCGTTTTGCCCGACGTGGCCCCCATGATCGACCTCGTCACCGCGGTCATGCTGGACCTGCCCGATCTCTTCCTCGGGCGGATGTACTCGACAGTCCGGTCCGTCCTGCCCGACATACGACGCAACATTCGCTCGATCACCGAGACCATGCCCATCGGCAGCCTCCTGATGAGCCTCGACCAGCGCACCGAAGTGCGGGCCCTGGTGGCCCAACAGATCCCGATCCTGAATGAATGGGGGTGCTTCGACCGCGTGACACCGGGCGCGGCCGCCACCGAGTTCGCCACCGTGGCGCGGTCCCCGGTCCAGTGGGTACCCGGGGGTCACAGCTGGATGCTGTCCCGCCCGCAGGGACAGGCCGACATCCTCACTTACCTCGCCTCCGGCCAAGGGTTCAGGTCCAAGGTGGAAGACCGCTGGCGCCAGTTCACTTCTCGCGACCACACGTTGCGCGCGGTCAACTAGACCAGGCCCGCCCGGCCCACACGCGGTAGTCCCCGCGCCGTACGGTGGCCATCGACCATGCTCCTCCGACTCCTCGACCCGATCCTCAATCTCCACGGGTGGGAGGCCTACGCGCTGGTCGCGGCCTTCGTCTTCTGCGAGGCGGCGATCATGATCGGGTTCATCTTCCCCGGGGAGACCGCCGTCATCCTCGGCGGCGTAGTTGCTTCCCGCGGGCACATCAACATCGTCGTCCTCATCGCCGTCGTCGTGATCTGCGCCATTGCCGGCGACTCCGTCGGGTACCTGGTCGGCAAGAAGTGGGGTCCCCGCTTGCTCGAGACGCGCTTGCTCCGCAAGCGCAGTCATCTGCTCGACCGCATCAGTGACCAGCTGAACCGTCGGGGCGCGATCGCCGTCTTCATCGCGCGCTTCACCGCCTTCCTGCGCGCCGTGGTCCCCGGGCTGGCCGGCATGTCCGACATGCACTACCGCATTTTCTTTCCCGCCAACGCCGCCGGGGGAGTGATCTGGGGCACCGCCTTCTGCCTTCTCGGGTACTTCGTGGGCAACGCCTACGCCCGGGTGGAAAGCGCCTCGAGCCTCGCCTCCGACATCCTGCTCGGCCTCATCTTCCTCGTCATCGTGGTGCTGGTCATCCGCGGGCGTCGCAAGGCACGGGCCGAGCTGGCCGAGGCGACCACCGACCCGACCGCCGACGCGACCACCGACGCGACCCCCGAGGCGACGGCCGAGGCGACGGCCGAGGCGACCAGTGATGGTGTCGGCACCCCCGACTCGACGGACTGAGGTCAACCCTCGGTTGGCACGAGGACGGAGCGGTCCCCGGCCAGGAGGCCGGTGACCGCCTGTCGGAACGCACCGGCGGCGTCGTGACCCTGGGCGTCGGTGTCCAGCCAGCGCACCCCGCCGCCGGAGACGTCGCGCTCCATGCCGAAGATCCCCAAGCGCGGCATGTAACTCCCCCACTCGTAGTTGTCGACCAAGGACCAGTGCAGGTACCCCCGGACCGGTATCCCGGCCGCGACGGCGTCGACCACCGCGCCGAGATGCTCCCTGACGTAGCGAGGCCTCTCCCACCCGTCGGCCCGGGGAGCGCCACCCTGGGTGGCCATCCCGTTCTCCACCACCCACAGCGGTGGACCGGGCAGCAAGGCTGATTGGGTGCGGCACCAGGCGCGTAGGCCTTGGGCGTCGGGCGAGACGTCCCAGAGGGCACGTCCAAAGGTCCAGTCACGCCCACCTCCCGGGCGCGGCCGGCCCGGAACGCGCAACGCGTGCGCGGCGATCGGGTCGTACCAGTCGAAACCGATGGCCCCCAGAGTGGACTCATGGGACGACGCGTAGACGGCATCAAGGACCCGGCGCGGCGCGGGCCGGCGTGTGGCGGCGCGGGTCCGGGCCCACATCCCGCCGCCGCCGATGCTCCGAGTGGTGCCATACGGGCAGATCGCCGCGAAGAAGCGACGCATCATGTACTCGCCGGCGTGGTGCGGCGGGAGGGCGGCATCGTGGAGTACGCGGCGCTCGTCAATGAAGGCGTCCACTTCGGATGCCGGCACCCCGAGTGCGCGCAGCGACAAGAGATCGGTCAAGAGCCGGTCGTGTTCATAGATCGACGACGAGCTGGTGTTGCACGTGACCTCGGCATCCCGCTGCACGGCGGCGATGGCGTCGAAAGCCTGGACGTGGGCGGTGAGCAGGTTGTCCAGCACGCAGTAGGCATCGGCGAAGGCGGCGCGGCGCCCCGGCGGTGCGGCCCCTTCGATCCAACCCATCAACATCAAGATGTTGGGCTCGTTGATCGTCACCCAACGCCGGCAGTGGGGAGCCAGCGCCGGGACCACCCGTTGCACGTGCTGAGCAAAACGGTCGGGCGATCCGGGCCGTAGCCAGAACTCCTCACCCAACCAGTTGGGGTGCGCAAAATGGTGCAGGGTGACCATGGGTTCGAGACCGCGCGCGGCACAAAGACCGAGGATTTCGACGTAGCGGGCAAGGGCGGCCTCGTCGAAGTGATCGGGCTCGGGCTCGAGCCGGGCCCATTCGACCGAGAGGCGGAAGGTGTTGCACCCAATTGCCCGCGGCGCGATCGAGCGCTTCGGTGGGATGTTCCCAGAAGTCGCAGGCCACACCGGAACGCTCTACCCGGCCCGAGCGCTCCCAATCGAACCAATTGTTGCCGGGCTCTCCGGCTCCGTTGTAGCCACCCTCGACCTGGTAACCGGCGGTCGCGACGCCGATGGCGAACCCCTCACCGAGCAGGCTCTTGGCTCGGGCCCGACGGGGACGACGGGCCTTGGCCGGAGTTGGCACGGCAGACAGCTTGGCATGCCCGGCGGAGGGCCGACCGCGTGACCCGCTCCATGGCCGCCCAGCGGGCCGGGACCGCGGATCAGGTCAGGACGGGGTGATCGAACGCATCCGGGCCAGTGCCGCGGCGACGATCTCCACCTCGTTGCCAGCGTCGCGGACCAGGGCCCGGATCTGCGGTTCGCTGGCGTCACCGCACGCCCCTAAGGCCGCCGACTGGACGTCCCGGGCCGCCCTGATGACCTCGGCCACCTGAGTCCGGACGGCGTCGGGGCGGGCGTGAGACTGGGGCAGTCGACGCTCCATCCGCAGGAGAGGGTCGAGTTGGCCGGCCACCTGTCGCAACGAGCGGCAGACGGCAGGAAGCTCGGCCACCGGTGCATCAATGGCGTCGGCGTGCTGTACCGCCAACTCCGCGTCCTCCACGGCCAGCCAGAGCTTGCGCCGTGCCCGCGTCGCCGTGCCCCTGCTCGATGTCTCGGGGGTGGCTCGGGTTCCCACCCACTCGCGCCCCGCCGCCATCAGGGACACGGTGGCCAGCAGGCCGCGGGTGGCCACGTGATTGCGCACACCGTGCCAGCGGCGGCGCAGCATACGGCGAACCACGACAAAGGCCACGGCCGCGGCGGCCAGCAGCAGGCCGCTCACGATCATCGCCACCAAGAGGAACTGGGCGACCAAGTGCACGAGCAGAGCCTACGCCCGGACGGGGCGAACGTTCCGGCGGGGCCGTCGACCACTACATTTGACGGGGTGGAGCGACCCGCGGCGCCGGACGAGGCGACGAGGACCGAGGAGCACGGCCCGACCCGGGATCCAGCCGCGACCGAGGAGCACGGCCCGACCCGGGACCCCGCCAACACCCCGGATCACCACACGACCGAGCCCGCCGATTGGCTGCCGGGACTGCCGCCGCTGGGCGACCTGGTCCCCAGCATCATCGGAGGCGCCCTGGTCCCGCTCACCGTGTACTTCCTGGTGCGTCGCCAGGTGCACACCGACACGGCGGCCCTGATCATCGCCGGGCTGTTCCCGGCGGCCTGGGTGATCATCCAATTCGTCCGGCAGCGCCGGATCGACCTCATCGGGGCCGTCGTCCTCATCGGCTTTGCAACCGGAGTGACGGCATCGCTGCTCCTGGGAGGCAACAGCTACGTCCTGAAGGTAAAGGACACGGGCTTCACCGCCATCTTCGGCGTCGGCTGCCTGGTCTCGGTGATCGTGTCCAAGCGGCCGGCCATGTTCTATGTCGGCCGGTTCCTCTCCGCGGGGAACGACCCGGCACGGATGGCCATCTATGACCGACTGCACGAGCTCCCGACCGGTCCACGCCGGTTCAAGGTCCTCACCATCGTCTGGGGTCTGGGGCTCCTGATCGACGCGTCGGCGCGCCTCGCCCTGGCCGCGTTCCTCTCCACCGGCGTGTTCCTGATCGCCTCTCCGGTCGTCACCGCGACGTGTATTGGTGGCTTGGTGCTGTTCACCGTGCGCTACACCAACGGGAACGAGCAACTCGGCGAACCCGAGCGCTAACCTTCGCCGCAACTCGGACGCCCGCATCCGGGTCCACTCGCGAAGGGAGCATTCATGGCCGATGAAGTACTGAGGGAACGTCGGGGCAATATCGAGATCCTGACCATTAACCGGCCCGAGGCCCGCAACGCCATCAACGGCGCGGTGAGCCGCGCCATGTCGACCATCATGGACGAACTGACCGACGACGCCGAGTGCAGGGTGGTCGTCGTCACCGGGAGCGGTGACAAGGCCTTCAGCGCCGGCATGGACCTCAAGGCGTTCTCGACAGGCGAGGGTGGTGACATCATCGGGGCCACCGGCGGCTTCGCCGGGCTGACCACGCGTGACTTCCCCAAGCCGATCATCGCCGCCATCAACGGTTCGGCCCTGGCTGGCGGCTTCGAGATCATGCTCTCCTGCGACCTGGTTGTCGCGGCCGAACACGCCACCTTCGGCATCCCCGAAGCCAAGCGCGGGCTGATCGCCGGAGCGGGCGGTCTCATCCGGACGCCCAAGCGCCTCCCCATGGCGGTGGCCCTCGAGCTGGCCATGACCGGGGATTCGATCGATGCGGCGCGGGCCGAGGCGCTCGGCCTGATCAACCGGGTCGTGCCGGCGGCCTCGCTCCTCGCCGAAGCGGTGGCCCTGGCCGAGAGGATCGCGGCCAACGCGCCCCTGGCGGTCCGCTACTCGAGAAGCGTGATGAAGCGCGCCGCCGACGTGTCCGAGGCGGAGGGTTGGAAGATCAACGAAGAGGCCGTCGGCGTCGTGTTCTCCTCCGCCGACGCCATGGAGGGACCGGTCGCCTTTGCCGAGAAACGGGCTCCCCGCTGGCAGGGCAAGTAAGGCCACCGGGCGCCGACCATGCCGGTGCGCGGGCCCGAAGCGCCCCCGCGCCGGCCCGAACCGGCCCGAACCTTCCCGACCTGCCCGTGGGTTCGGAGGCGGCTCGGCCCGGGCGGCCACGCTGGCCTGGGCATCCTCGTGGTGGGCATCCTCGGAGCGGGATGACTCCGAATACCTGAGGCACAAGGTGCTCCGCTGTGGTGAGGTGGCCAAATGGGTCTAACCTGACGAGTGGGCCACCCCCACGTGGACCGATGCGAAGGAGATATCCATGCTGGCAGACATTTTCGGGCCCGACTTGCTCATCGTGGTCATCATCGTTGTCGTGCTCCTCTTCGGTGGGGCAGCGATTCCAAAGCTGGCACGCAACCTCGGCTCGGCCAAGAACGAGTTCGAAAAGGGACTCGGTGACGCCAAGAAGGCCGGCGCCAAGGGCACGGCTGCGGCGAGCAACGGAACGGCCACTGCGGCCGACACGCCCGCACCGACGCCGACGTCGACACCGACGCCTGACGACAGCTCTTCGGGGACCTGAGCACGCCGGGCGAGCGTCCGGAAACCAGCAGCTGAGCCGGCAGGGGGAGTGTGCCCGACGACATCCTGAATATCGCTGACCGCCTGTGGCGCGGTGAGATTTCGACCGCCACGTTCCATCCGGTGGACCACGTCGGTGGGTTCGTGGAGATCACCGACGGGGTGGGCTTCACCCCCTCCTTTGCCAACGTCTCGGCGTTCGACACCGACGACGGTCTGGTCCTGGTGGACACCGGAAGCCTGCCTCTGGCCTCCGTGGTCCATGCTGACATCCGGCGCTGGAGCGATGCTCCCCTCCACACCGCCATCTACTCCCACGGCCACATCGATCATGTCTTCGGGGTGCCCGTGTGGGAGGAAGAGGCGAGAACCCACGGCTGGAAGGCGCCCCAGGTCATCGCCCACCATGCGCTCCCGGCCCGCTTCGACCGCTACATCCTCACCGCCGGTTACAACACGATCATCAATCGGCGCCAGTTCGGCCTCAAGGACCTCAACTGGCCCACGAAGTACCGCTACCCCGACCGCACATACCACACGGCGCTCGAGCACTCGGTCGGTGGGGTCGACTTCTCCCTTCGGCACGAGAAGGGCGAGACCGATGACCACACGATCACGTGGCAGGCCGACACCAAGGTGCTGTGTTGCGGCGATCTCTTCATCTGGGCCTCCCCCAATGCCGGTAACCCGCAGAAGGTGCAGCGCTATCCGCGCGAGTGGGCCGAGGCGCTCCGGCGGATGCTGGCGCTGAAGGCGGAGTTCCTGCTGCCCGGACACGGACTGCCGGTGGTGGGGGCCGACCGGGTGCGGCAGGCGCTCGGCGACACTGCCGACCTCCTGACCTCACTGGTCGATCAGACCCTGGCCGTCATGAACGGGGGCGGGCGGTTGGACGACGCCATCCATTCGGTGTCGCCGTCGGCCGAGCTCGAGCAGCGCCCCTACCTGCGCCCGGTCTACGACGAGCCGGAGTTCATTGTGCACACCGTCTGGCGGCAGTACGGGGGCTGGTGGGACGGGAACCCGGCCACCCTCAAGCCCGCTCCCGAGCGGGCGCTGGCGGGCGAACTGGCCGCGCTGGCCGGCGGGCCGGGCGTCCTGGCCGATCGCGCCCTGGAACTCCTCGAACAATCCGCCGACCCGGTCGCCGGCGCTGAGGCGGCCGACCACGCCCTGCGCCTGGCCGGTCATCTGGTCGAGCACGCCTGGCTGGCCAACCCCCATGACAGCGCCGTACAGGAGGCCCGACAGCGGATCTTCGCCGCCCGGGCCGCCGGGGCCACCTCGACCATGGCCAAAGGGGTCTTCAGCTGGGCCGCCGACGAGGCGGTCCCCGAGGTTGCAGAGGGTGCTGCGCCGCACGCGTCCTGACCAGGTCGGCCGTGCCTGCGCGACCCCTTGAGCAGCAACTTCGTGTTTTTTTGTGGGGTTCGATAGTGTCAGCCTCGTGGACTCGTCGTTGACCAGCCCTTTAGCCGAGAGTGACGCTTCGACTTCCCTGAATTCGCCTCGCCGATCCCACCGATCACGCCGGCCACTGGCGTTTCTGGGTGTGGTGGCGGCCTCGGTCCTCCTGACCGGCTGCACCATCCCGTCGTTCGGCTTCTACCACGGTGCCACCACCCAGGGGCGGACGACGTACCACCTCTGGCAGGGATTCTTCATCGCCGGTCTGATCGTCGGCGGGTTCGTCCTCATCCTCATCCTCTGGGCGATCTTCCGCTACCGCCGCAAGTCCGACGAGATCCCCAAGCAGACCCAGTACCACACCATCCTCGAGATCTCGTACACCGTGGTGCCGATCATCATCGTCCTCGTCCTGTTCGTCTTCACCGTGCTGGCCGAGAACAAGGTCGATGCCGTCGCACCCAACCCCGACGCCAAGGTCACCGTCCACGCGTTCCAATGGGGCTGGGAATTCGACTACCCCGGTGGGGTCAAGGTGATCGGCCAGACCACGCAGGCACCGACCATGGTGATCCCGGCCGGGCAGAGCGTGCGGATCACCCTCAACTCGCTCGATGTCCTGCACGGCTTCTACGTCCCCCAGTTCAACTTCAGTCGCTATGCCAGTCCGGGCTATACGACGCAGTTCGATTTCAACGTGCTGCACACCGGGACCTTCCGGGGCCAGTGCACGCAGCTCTGCGGCCTGTACCACTCACTGATGTTCTTCAACGTCAAGGCGGTGACGCCGACCCAGTACGCCGTGTGGCTGCGGGCCCAGCAGGCCCTGGTCCGGATTCACCCGTCGTCGGTCCCCAGGTTGCCCAACGGCGTCAACGCCAACACCCCGACGAGCTCCGGCAACACCAGCACAGGAGGTGGACCGTACGGTGACTGACGTCCTCGATCCGCCGGTCGTCGGCGCACCCGAACTCGACGCCCCTCCGGGCGCAGGCGGCCACGGCCGCGAGGACGGGCATGGTGGCGGGCACGCCGATCACGGACCGACCGGGCTGCTCAAGTGGCTGACCTCCACCGACCACAAGGTCATCGGCATGAGCTACATGATCACCTCGCTGGTCATGTTCTACCTGGCCGGGATCATGGCGCTCCTCATCCGCCTCCAACTGGCGTCGCCCCACTCCACCCTGCTCTCGTTCGGCCAGTACAACGAGCTGTTCACCATGCATGGCAGCCTCATGCTCTACCTCTTCGCCGGACCGTTCGCCTTCGGTGGCCTGGCCAACTACATCGTGCCGCTGCAGATCGGCGCGCCCGACATGGCGTTCCCCCGGCTCAACGCCCTGAGCTACTGGCTGTACCTCACCGGGTCCATCACCATGCTGCTGGGCTTCTTCGTGGCCGGCGGCGCGGCCAGCTTCGGGTGGGTGGCCTATGCGCCGCTGTCGGGCGCCACCAGCTCGCCGGGGATCGGGGGCGACGTCTGGATCATGGCCCTGGCCCTGACGGGGTTCTCGGCCATCTTCACCGGGGTGAACCTGGTGGCCACCACCTTCTATCTGCGCGCCCCGGGCATGACCATGTTCCGTATGCCCATCTTCACCTGGAACATGCTGGTCACCGGCATCCTGATCCTGATTGCCTTCCCGGTGCTGACCAGCGCCCTGATCATGCTGTTCTGCGACCGGCACTTCGGCACCCACATCTACACGGTGGTCGGGTGCCATCTGGTCAACGGCGCGCCCACAGCCACCTGTGGCTCCCCGCTGTTATGGCAGAACCTCTTCTGGTTCTTCGGCCATCCGGAGGTCTATATCCTGGCCCTGCCCTTCTTCGGGATCGTCACCGAGATCCTGCCCGTCTTCTCGCGCAAACCCGTCTTCGGCTACAAGGGGATGGTCTTCGCCACCATGGCCATCGCCGCCCTCTCCACCGGTGTGTGGGCCCACCACATGTTCACCACCGGCGCCGTGCTGCTGCCGTTCTTCTCCGTGCTGAGCCTGCTCATCGCCGTGCCCACCGGGATCAAATTCTTCAACTGGATCGGGACCATGTGGCATGGGCAACTGCAATTCACCACCGCCATGCTGTTCTCCATCGGGTTCCTGTTCGCGTTCTTGATGGGTGGCGTGACCGGGATCATGCTGGCCTCGCCTCCCCTCGACTTCGCCACCCACGACACCTACTTCGTGGTGGCGCACTTCCACCAGGTGCTCTTCGGGACCGCCGTGCTCGCCGGCTTCGCCGGCCTCTACTACTGGTATCCCAAGATGTTCGGCCGCATGCTGAGCGAGAGTCTGGGCAAGTGGCACTTCTGGCTGCTGTTCATCGGCTTCTGGGTGACCTTCATGCCCCAGTACGTGGTGGGCCTGCTCGGCATGCCCCGACGGGTCGCCAGCTATCCTTCCAACCTGGGCTGGCAGAGCTACAACATCGTCTCGACGGTGGGGGCCTTCATCATCGGCATCTCGTTCTTCATCCTCCTGGTCAACTTCGTCGTCTCGTGGCGCAACCCCGTCCCCGCCGGCGACAACCCCTGGGACGGGCACACGCTCGAGTGGTTCACCACCTCACCGCCGCCCCACCACAACTACACGCACCTGCCCCCGATCCGCTCGGAGCGCCCGACCTGGGACTACAACCACCCTGACAACCTGACCATCCACCACGGGCCGAAGGGGCCGAAGGCTCCCGAGAAGGAGACGGTTCCGGCATGAGGATCGAAGCGCTGTTCCTCTTGTTCCTCGGCGTCTTCTTCGGCCTGGTCGGCACCGTCTACTGGTTCTGGAGCTACGAGGACGGCGGCACCATGATGCTCGCCGGCACGGCCCTGCTCGGTTTCCTGCCCGGGAGCTACTACTTCTTCTGGCACAAACGGTTCGAAGGAAAGAGATTCTTCTTCTGGGGCAAGGAGTACGGGGCCGGCCCGCGACCGTCCGACCGTTCCGACGCCACCATGGCTGAAGGGGCCGGTGACATCGACTCCTTTCCCAGCTCCTCCATCTGGCCCTTCGTCATGGGCATGGGCGCCTTCTTCACGGTGCTGGCCCTGGTCTTCGGGATGTGGCTGATCTTCATCGGTATCAGCCTCATTCTCACCGCATTGACCGGCGTCACCGTCGAGAGCCGGCGCGGCGGTCACGTCTGAGTCACCTCTACCCCGCCGCTCGGGCGCCCGGCGCGAGGCACCCGGTACCCTGAACGAAGTGTCCAGCCCGGCCGCCTCCCCCCCCACCACGCCGGGCGGACTCTCACGCGGTCTGGTGGTCATCATGGCCATCGCCACTGGCGCCGTGGTGGCCAACCTCTACTACGCCCAACCGGTCCTCCACGAGGTGGCCCGGGACTTCCACAGCGGCCCCGGACCGGTCTCGCTGGTCATCACCGGCGCCCAGATCGGCTACGCCGCCGGTCTGCTCCTCGTCGTTCCCCTCGGTGATCTCTTTCCCCGCCGCCCCCTGGTGGTCCGGATCTTCGCGGTTGCCGCGCTGGCCCTGGTCGGTTGCGCGCTGGCCCCCACTCTGTTGATCTTCGGGTTGGCCGCCGTGGCGGTCGGCGCCGCTTCGGTGGCGGGACAGGTCATGATCCCCTTTGCGGCCGACCTGGCGCCGGCGGAACGCCGTGGGCGCGTGGTGGCCCGGATCATGACCGGACTACTGCTCGGCATCCTGATGGCTCGCACGGTGTCGGGACTGGTGGCCCAGTGGGCCGGTTGGCGGGCCATCTACTGGCTCTCGGCCGGTCTGATGGTGCTCTTCGCCCTCATCTTGTGGCGCGCCCTGCCGTCCGAGGGAGCCCGGCCGCACCGCTCCTACGGCGACCTGGTGGGTTCGTCCCTCCGACTCCTGGTCGACGAGCCGGTCCTACGGCGTCGGGCCTGGCACGGCGCCTGTGCCTTTGCCTGCTTCAGCGTATTGTGGACCACCCTCGCCTTCCTGCTCTCGGGCTCGCCGTACCACTACTCCAACGCGGTGATCGGGCTCTTCGGCCTGGTGGGGGCGGCGGGCGTCCTGGCCGCCAACTTGGCCGGCAAGCTGGCCGACTCGGATCGAGCGCAGGCCTCGACGGCTGTCGCGGGTGTCCTCCTGGTCGCCTCCTTCGGTGTCCTGTGGTTCGGCCGCACCTCGTTGGCCGCGGTGCTCATCGGCATCGTCGTGCTCGACATCGGCACCCAGGGCATGCAGATCACCAACCAGGCGATCATCTACGCCCTGCGGCCCGATGCGAGGAGCCGGATCAACAGTGCCTACATGGTCTGCTACTTCATCGGAGGCGCGGTCGGGTCGATCACGGCGGGGACCGTCTACGCCGCCCGGGGCTGGTCCGGCGTCTGCGTGCTGGGTGCCGGGCTCGGCCTGTTGACCTGTGCCCTGAGCGTGGTCGACCGGGTGCGCCCAGCTCCGGCCCGCCGGCACGTGGCGGCGGCGGTGCCGTGACTCCCGAAGGGGTGTCGCCGGGACCCGGTCCGAGAGTCCCCGATGCCGAGCCCGTTTTTCGGCACCTGGAGGACCCCGATGTGCCGTGGCAGGCGGTCAAGGCTCAGCGCAACGCCGATGGGACCGATTCGTTCGTCTACGAGAAGTGGCTGGCGTTCTCTCCCGAGCCCCAGTACCTCTCGCTGTACGCGCGCTACGACCCGGGCATGATCGTGCGGCGGCACGGCCACTTCAGCCCCCACATCCTGTTCGTCCTGGCTGGTGAGATCTGGTGCGGCGAGCGGCACTGCCCGACCGGGACGCACGTGGAATTGCCCTTTGGCGCCGCCTTCGGACCGTTGGTGGCCGGAGGCGAGGGTGCCACGCTCTTCGAGGTCATGCTGGGGGACCCGCGGTCGTGGGGCGACGACCAGGGCGCCTTCGAGCGCGTCCTGGCCGAGCGTGGGGTGACACCGCTCCCCGACCCCACACTGGAGTACCCCGAGTGGCTGGAGGACCTGCGGGGCCACTGGCGCGTACCTCCCGTGCCCGGGGAACCGACGCACGGCGAGCACCGCACCTGAGGCGGTGGCCGGGTGCTGATCGCGAGGTGGTGACCCCTCCGAACATCCGCGTAGGTTGAAGGTGATGGGGAGCTCCTCGATCGTCGCGACCTGGGGAACCGAACCGCACGAGCGAACCGGGGCCTTCGCGTGCGACCGACTCATCGAACGTCCCGACCGGTCGCTGTTCCGGGGAGTCGGCGTGGGCGCTCCGTCGGATCTGGTTTTCCGCTGGCTGTGCCAGCTGCGGGCCGCGCCCTACAGCTACGACTGGATCGACAATCTGGGGAAGCGGAGTCCCCGGAACCTCACGCCGGGGCTCGATGCACTCGCGGCGGGACAGCGCTTCATGACGATCTTCCGGCTGGACTCATTCGAGCCGGGTCGGTCGATCACGCTTCATTCGTACACCAAGATCTTCGGCCGGGTGGCCGTGACGTACACGGTGGCGCCGACCGGCGCGGCGCGGAGCCGTCTGGTGGCGAAGATTGCATTCCAGGCACCGCGAGGTCTCCTCGGCGGCGTCATGCGGCAGCTGCTGCCGGCCGGGGACCTGGTGATGATGCGCAGGCAGTTGCTGACCTTGAAGGCTCTGGCCGAGCAACAAGCGGCAGAGCTCGTCTGAGTCTCGGGTTCGAGAAGGCGTCAACCGAGCTCTCGGCATGTACCGTTCCCCCATGACGGGGGGTACCGGCATCGACCTCAGCGGCTCTGCACCGCCCCATTTCACACCCCGAAAGAAGAGTCACGCGCGGCTGATCACGGTCCTCATCGTGGGTGGCGTAGGTGTATCTCTCATCATTGCAGTTCTGCTGCGCTTGTTCGTCTTCCAGACGTTCTACACGCCCTCCGGTTCGATGGAGCCGACGATTCAAATCGGTGACCGGATTGTCGTCAACAAGCTGGCCTACGACTTCGGTGCCATTCATCGGGGCGACATTGTCGTCTTCACAAGACCCCCGGCCGAAAGCTGTGGCGGCACCCGGGTCGGTGACCTTGTGAAGCGAGTCGTCGGATTGCCGGGGGAGACCATCTCTCTGTCCCACGGCGATGTCTACATTGATGGCAAGCGCCTGAACGAACAGTGGCTGCCCTTATCTGAGCGGGACACCAGTTCTGCCGGCCCGCCGGGAACTCTCTATAGCCTCGAGGATGCGTACGTAATCCCGCCTCACGACTATTTTGTCATGGGCGACAACCGCACCGATTCGTGCGATAGCCGGTACTGGGGACCTGTCGCGGGGCACACAATCGTCGGCAAGGTCGCGGTACTCATCTGGCCCGTAAGCCGCCTACGTTTCTTCTGATGAGGCCGCCCAAATCGGATGAGCCGCCCCCGGGCCGGATTGCGGTCGCCGTCCCGATCGAGCAGAGCGAACCTCACATCAGTGCGAGAACGTCTCGCCCGGCGCGGACGCACGGATCGCATGAGGTCGTCTTGGCGGCATTTCACCATCAGTTCCGGCAGGCACGTCGGCATCGGGACTCCTCCTCCATTTCGCGACCGAACATGGAGAAGTGACGCCGGCCTGGCCTCGAGATCATCGGTGCCAGGGTCCAAAATTCGAGATCCGGTCCCCGCCTCTTCAGGAAGCGGCTGGCGGATTCAGCTCTCGGGAAGTCGGGGCAGACCCATCGGGTTGGGGAAGGGGAGGAGGCCTGAGGTCTGGATGTCCCGGGCACAAGGTTCGAGGGCGTCGTAGAGCGCGTCCAGTGCGGCATCGGTCAGCGGCGCGTAGGCGCTCCCCGCCAGGTCGTCGGTCGTCTGCTCAATCGAGCGGTGCAGGGCCAATCCGGCCTCGGTGACAGTGCCGTCCGCCCCGACCAGGCCCCTGCGGTCCAGGCCCCGCGCCGCCTGTTCCCACTGGGCCTCGCTCCAGCCCCGGTTGTCCCGCAGGATGTCGACGGGGAGGCCGCCCCGCGCTGCGGCCAGCACGTGCGCCTCGCACCCGCCGATTCCCCGGGCCACCAGCGCCGCCACATGGCCGTCGCCGCGGTGCTCACGCAACGTCGTCGTGGCCTGCCAGATCTCCGCGAGCTCGAGCGTCGCCCCTCGGCGGGCCAGCTCAGCCTCGAGGCCGGGCCATAGGACGCGGTTGGCACCCGCCATGATGCGGCCGTCCCCGCGCCAGTGTGACAAGGCCCGGCGCAGGCGTGGGAGGGCCCCGGCGGCATCACGGATCGATGCCGGCGCACAGAGCTCGCCGAGTGCGGTCGCGGCCGCCGCGGCCCGCACCACGGTCAGCTCAGCCGGGTCGACCACCTCCCAGCAGCCCGGCACGGCCGCCGCCACCATGTCGGGGTGGAAGTTGAAAAAGGCGGCCGACACCGTGCCGGGACCGACCCGCCCGAGCGGCGCCGCCCGGGCGGCAAAGTACCCGCTCCAGAAACCGACGAGTCCCTGATCGCGCAGGGCATGACGACACGGCCGGGCGAAATAGGTGACGACGTGAATCGACTCGAGCGCGATCCACAGAGCGCGGACCGAACGCCGTTCCGTCAGCGAGCCACCTGGCGTACCCCGGTGGACGACACGCCTCCGTTCGCCGCGGCCACCGGGTCTCCCACCAGCGTCTCTATATCGATCCGCTCGGGCACCGGCTCAGGGTCGATCTCGGTCCGCTCGTCGTCGGGTCGGGGGTCCGACGTGACGGTCGAGTACTCGCCATCGGTGGAGCGGTGCACCACCACGGCACGCTTGCGCTTGCCGACGCCGTGGACGCCCTGCATTTCGAGGCAGATCCGATACGTCACGGCCGCCACGATCAACGGCACGACGATGGTGGCGACGCGGAAGAACCACAGCACGACGTTGAGCGAGATGTGGAAGAAGTTGGCCAGCACATCGGTCGAGCTGGCGGCGAACAGGGTGAAGAGAAGCGCCAGCATGGCGGCCCCGGCGGTGGTGCGCTTGGGACGATCGCGCGGCCGGTCCAGCAGGTTGTGCAGCAGGTTGTCCCCGGTCATGCGGCGTTCGAGCATCGGCCAGATGAAGCAGATGTTGAAGATCAGACCCGGGAAGATCACCGCGGGCAGGAGGACCTCGAGCGGGATGGTGTGGCCCCATCCGGTCCACTCCCAGGACGGCATGATCCGGAGCGCGCCGTCGAGCCAACCCATGTACCAGTCCGGCTGGACGGCATAGGAGATCTTGGAGGCGTCGTAGGAGCCGAACTGCCAGATCGGGTTGATCTGCGCGAAGGCTCCCAGCAGGGCGCAGGCGGCGGTCACCATGAACAGGAAGCCCGTGGTCTTGGCCATGAAGGTCGGGAACATGGGCGAGCCCACCACGTTGTGCTCGGTGCGGCCCTCGCCGGCGAACTGGGTGTGCTTCTGGCGCACCAGCAGGGTGAGGTGGGCCCCGATGAGCCCGGCCAGGATCAGCGGAATTATCAGCACATGGATGATGTAGAAGCGCGGGATGATGATGTTGCCAGGGAACGTCCCACCCCAGAGGAACGACGTGATGTAGCTGCCGACGAAGGGGATGGACTCGGCGATCGAATAGCCGATGCGCAACCCGGTCCCCGAGATGAGGTCGTCGGGCAGGGAGTAGCCGATGAACCCCTCGAAGATGGCCAGGATCAGCATGGTGATGCCGATGGTCCAGTTGAGCTCGCGCGGCTTGCGGAAGGCGCCGGTGAAGAAGATGCGGGCCATGTGCACGATGATCGATCCCGTGAAGATGTCAGCGGCCCAGTGGTGCATCTGGCGCACCAGCAGGCCACCGCGGACACCGAAGGAGATGTTCACCGTGGAGTTGTAGGCCTCCGAGACGCGTTGTCCCTGGAGCGGGTGGTAGCAGTTGTTGGCAGCGGCGGCGCAGTGGTAGATGATCTGGTTGGTGGAGGGGACGAAGTACAACGCCAGGAAGACTCCGGTCGCCATGAGGACGACGAACGAGTACAGCGAGATCTCACCGAGCATGAACGACCAGTGGTCGGGGAAGATCTTGTCCAGGAAGACCCGGCCGCCCTTGGCGATGCCCAGGCGGTCGTCGAGCTCGTTGACGATGTTGCCGGCCCGGCCGTAGGGGCCCAGTTCGGCCTTGGCCTGGCGCTTGGTCGTCGGCTTGCCGTTCGGGCTTGCGGTCACGGAGCTCACGTCGTGGTCCTCTCCCAGAAGCCCGGTCCGACGGCCTGGTCATAGCCGCTCTGGGCCACCAGGTAGCCGGCGTCGTTGAATTCGAGCGGCAGCTGGGGCAGGGGTCGGGGGGCGGGGCCGAACTGGGGCACGGCTCCGTTGCGCACGTTGAACATGGACTGGTGGCACGGGCACACCAGGAGCTCGAGCTGCTGCTCGTAGAGGCCGACCGGGCAGCCGAGGTGGGTGCACAGCTTGGAGTAGGCCACGTAGCCGGCCGGGGCCCAGGTCTCCCTCCCCTTCTCGGTGGTGAGATCGGTGTCCTGGACCCTGATCAGCACGGTCTGGTCAATGGCCTGACCGGCGTCGGTCTGCACCAGCCCTCTCGGGAATACGGTCATGATGCCACCCACCACCAACGTGGCCTTGTGCACGGCACGGCCGTTGGAGTCGACCAGAACGGTCCCCTTGCGCCAGTTGGTCGTGTCGTAGGAGGTACCCGGCACCGGGCCGAGGGAGCGGATGAGCGGGAACAGGGCGACCACCCCGAAGATACCCGCGGCCGTCGCGAAGAGGCCGCCGAGCAACTTGCGCCGCTGCACCACCACCGTCGACCGCTCGACCAGCGCGGCCGCCATCAACTCGCGCTCCTCGGCGGTCCCGGCCAGCGTATGGCGCTCTTCGACGAAGGGGCCCTGCGGCATCAGATACTTGCCCCACGCGGTGAGCCCGAATCCGAGCAGGAAGAGGCCGATGCCGATGGTGCCGCCGAGAATCCAAGGGCTCCAGTTCTGCCAGTAGGCCGCGCCGAAGCCGGCGATGAGCACGATGGCCAGCAGGAAGATGCCCGCCACGATCCCCTCGACCCGCGCCGGGTGCTTGGCGTAGTCGCCCATGTGCGGGTCGTGGAGGCTGGCAATCGGCATGGGCACCTTGGTGCGCGTCGGCTCGGGCGCGCCGTCGCTCATCGGTGCGCCGTCAGTGGCCGGTGCACCGTCGCTCATGGGCACGGGGTCGTCCCGGGTGATATCGCTCATGCTCGCTCCCCGATCCAGAAGCAGATGAGGGCCAGGCCGCCGACCCCGAGCAGCAGGGCGACGAAGCCCTCGGCGACGGGGCCGACACCGCCCAGTCCGGCGCCGCCGGGATTGACCGGATGCTGGATGTTCTGGCGCACATACGCCACCACGTCGCGCACCTGGGCGTCGGACAGGTTGCCCGTGAACCGGGGCATGTTGGCCGGGCCGGTGCGCATCGCCTCGGCGATCTGCTGGGCGCTGATGTTGGGGTTCTGCAGGGTCGGCGCGTTGGTCCCGTAGGCCAGCGCGTCCCCCGCCCCGGTGATGGTGTGACAGGCGGCACAGTTCAGCGAGAAGAGGCTGGCGCCCGCTGAAAGGTCGGCTCCGGCCAGGTGCGGGGTGGGCACGGCCGGGGCCGAGGGGTCCAGCGAGTTGATGTAGGCCGCCACTTGAAGGGCCTGCGCCGGGGTGAGGACGGGAGGCTTGCGCTCGGCCTCGACCGCCTTGACGTTGACCGCGGGCATACGGCCGGTGGTGATCCAGAAGTCGATGGTGGCCGTCCCCACGCCCTGGAGGTTCGGACCGATGGAGGCCTGGCCGTCGGGCCCCACCCCGTTGGCCTCGGACCCGTGGCAACTCGAACACGTCGTGTCGAAGAGCAGCTTGCCCGCCTGAGCCTGGGAGGACGGAGGGTTGGCGTAGGTGATGGAACTGTTGCCGTAGCTGACTACGCCTCCATGACTGCAGTGCAGCAGCGTGCTGTTGAAGGGATTGCCCGTGTTGTGGATTGGGCTCACGCCTTTGAGGCTGACCGCACCGCAACTCCGGAGCACCCGGGCGCCCAAACTCTTCACGTCCACCGATTTTACCTTCACCACTTTTATGGAGAGGGGTTGGACACCCGACGTGCCCGACGTGGTCGACGTGGTCGACGTGGTCGGGGTGGTGGCCACCAGGGTGGTCGTGGTCGGGGTCTGCCCGCCGGCGTTGGTGGCGCCCGGCAGAAAGAGCGCCAGCCCGCCCAGGGTGGCGACAGCCAGGAGCGCACCGGGGAGGAGGAACTGGGTTCGCCGTGACCGCCGGTGGGGGTGGCGCGGTCCGGTCATTTGAGGAAGAACAGGCAACTGAACAGGCCGACCCAGACGATGTCGACGAAGTGCCAGTAGTAGCTCACGCCCTGCACGGCCGCGAGTTCACCGGGGTCGCCCCCGACATTGCCCTTCATACGGCCGAGGAGGAAGGCCATGGCCACCAGGCCGATGAAGACGTGGAGCCCGTGGAGCCCGGTCATGATGAAGAAGAGCGAGCCGTACGAGTTGGTGTACCAACGGGTAGTGAGGAACAGCCACTCGGTCACCTGGTTGGCGAGGAACGCCGTCCCCAAGATCATCGTCACCACGATCCAGCGGCGGGACGACTTGCGCTGGCGCCACTCGACCTGACGGACCCCCCATTGCATGGTGAAGCTGCTCGATATCAGCACCAGCGTGAAGATGGCGCCTCGGATGGTGTCGAGGTGGGTGCCGGGCGGTGGCCACACGCCGCCCACGGCGTTGGCCCGGATGGTGAAGAACGCGGCGAACAGGCCGCTGAAGAACATCAACTCCGAGCCCAGCCAGATCATGACTCCGATGGCCAGCATCGGGGGTCGATCGTGGACGATCTTGCCCTGTGGCGCGGGGTGCTCGACCGAAACCGCCTGGGTCACAGGGCAATTTCTAGTCGACAAGGCCAGGTGAGCGCCAAAAGGCAGGTGAAGGACCTGCCCTTCCGGGCGGATGGCCCGGGCGGCGTCACGGCACGGGGATGGACAGGGCCACCGGGAGCGGCTCGGCATGGACGATGGCCAGCCGCTTCGTCGGTCTGGTGAGGGCCACATAGAGGGTGCGCAACCCTCGTGTCGTAGCCACCGGCGGTCCGTCGGCGGCCGCGTCCTCGCCTACCGCGGCGACCAGGGCGGGCTCGACCACCACCACGGCGTCGAACTCGAGTCCGTTGGTCTGATCGGCGGGGAGGACCACCAGGTTGGCGGCCAGCCCCTGGCCGAGTGGATCACGCGGATCGGTCGGGTGCAGGCCGGCGTCCTCGAGGGCGCGACCGATCTCGGCCAAGAGCACCGCCGGCCCGAGCACCGCCACCCGGCCGCCGGAGACGGCCGCCACCTCATCTCCGGTGACCGCGGCCACCGTCGCGGCCAGGCCCGACCGTGATGCCGCCACCAGGCGGGGCGTGAACCCGGATTGCCGCACCGGACGGGGCGGCGTGATGGTCGGCGCCGCCACCGCCAGCACCTGCTCGGCCACCGCCACGACCTCCGACGGCGTGCGGTAGCTCACCGTGAGCTCGACCAGGCGGGTCTCCTTCCGGGGGCTGAGATGCCGGGTGATGTCATCCCAACCCTGCGGCGCCCAGGGCCCGGTGGCCTGGGCGATGTCGCCCACCACCGTCATCGAACCCGAGAGCGACCGGCGGGCCAGCATGCGCAGTTGCAGGGGGGAGAGGTCCTGCACCTCGTCGACCACGATGTGCCCGAAGGAACGAATGTCGTCGTCTCCCGAGGCGACCGCCCCCGGGCCCGGCGCGGGCGACGCGGCCAACCCCTGCGGCCAGAAACCCCCTTCCTGAGCGCTCCCTTCCTCGGCGCGCTTCTGGCGGGTGCGGTTCGGGCGCGCCGCGGCCCGGCGGGGGCCCAGCAACGTGCGCGCCTCGTCGATCAGTGCGGCATCGGCTGCCGTCCACGGCACCTCGTCGAGTGCTGCACCGCGGGCGCGGTAGAGCCGCTGCGCCTCATCGACGCCGAGGACGCCCTTGCCGGCCTCGGCCAGGAGAGGACGAGCGCCCAGGAGGTCGTGCAGGAACTCGTGCGGCGAGAGGCGGGGCCACATGCGGTCCAGGGCCTCGGCCACCTCGGGCACGCGGCGCAACCGCCGCGCCAGGTCGGCCTGTGCCTCGGCGCTCTGCTCCTCGTTCTCCTCCGCCGGCTCGGCTCCACGGGTGAGCCGGGTGCGGTAGTCGTTGGCCAGGGCCTGGACCACCTGGGATTCGACGAAACGTCGCCGGGCGTTGTGGGTCCCCGGACGCCGGCGGGCCGTGGCGATGATCTCTTCGGTGAGGCGGCACCGGAGGCGCAGCACGCCCGCGCCGAAGGGGATCTCCACGTCGTGCCGCAGCGGCCGCTGGCGGGTCCGCACGGCCCGGTCGAGCACTTTCACCATCCGCACGTCGCCCTTGAGCTTGGCCACGGCGCCCTCGTCCACCCCGCGGACCTTGACCTCGGGCACCAGGCCGGCAACGGTCGAGAGACTGACGCCGGTCTCCCCCAGCGACGGCAGGACCTGCTCGATGTAGCGCAGGAAGAGCGGATTGGGGCCCACCACCAGGACCCCCTGTCGCTCCAACGGGAAGCGATGCGTGTAGAGGAGATAGGCGGCCCGGTGCAGGGCCACCGCGGTCTTGCCGGTGCCCGGTCCGCCCTGGACGACCAGGACGCCGGAAAGCGGCGAACGGATGATCTCGTCCTGCTCGCGTTGGATGGTGCCGATGATGTCGCCCATGTGGCCGGTGCGGGCCTGGCCGAGGGCCGAGAGCAGGGCACCGGGACCGCCCAGCACCATGCCTTCGGAGAGCAGGCGCTCCCCCGCCTCGTCCGAGGCTTGCGCATCGGGCAGCGGCAGGATCGGGGCACCCGGCGCCCGTGACGGGTCGACGAAGTACTCGTCCTCGAGGCCGAGCACGGTCCGGCCCCGCACGGCCAGGTGACGGCGGCGGGCCAGGCCCTGGGAATCGAGCCCGGTGGCCCGGTAGAACGGCTCGGCCACCGGGGCGCGCCAGTCGACGACGAGTGGCTCGTGGTCGGGACCCGACACCGCCAGGCGACCGATGTGGAAGGACTCGCCCAGCACCGAGCCGTCTCCGTTGTCCGACTCGGGAAAGCGATCGATGCGGCCGAAGTAGAGCGCCTGGTCGCCGATGTCCAGCTGCTCGAGCCGGGCCAGGCTGGTGCGCACCACGATGTCCCGTTCGGTTCGAGATTGGAACGTGCCGCCCCGGCCCAGGTCGAGGACACCTTGGAGCATGTGCCGCGCCTCGCCCCGCATGGCCTCGAGGCCGTCGTGGGCGCGATTGAGAAACTCCTGCTCAGCCTCCAGATCGGGATGGTTCGGCACCTCGCCCCTTTCTCCCCTGGCCCGTCAGGGAAACGGTTCAGCTTAGGCGACAGCCGACGACGGGGAGGCACGGCACACGCCGCCTACGATGATCCGGCCGGAACAGCGAAAGGACGACCATGCTGATCTCAACCATGAACGACGTGCCTGGCCACCAGGTCACGACGGTGCTCGGAGAGGTATTCGGCCTGACCGTACGCTCGCGCAACATCGGGTCCCAGTTCGTTTCCGCCTTCACATCGGTGAAGGGCGGAGAGCTCAAGGGGATGACCGTCGTCGTCCTCGAGCCGCTCGCTTGAACTCTCGGGTGGGCCAGGCGGAGCCCGGCCTCGTGCGGGCCTGCTTCCGACGGCCGGTGGCGCGGGTGCCGGTGTGGTTCATGCGCCAGGCCGGGCGGTCGCTGCCCGAATACCGCGCCGCCCGCGGTGAAGGCTCGATCCTCACGGCCATCGCCGATGCCCCGCTCGCGGCCGAGCTCACCATGCAGCCGGTCCGGCGCTACGGCGTGGACGCCGCCGTCTTGTTCTCCGACATCGTGGTGCCCATCCATGCCATCGGCTTCGGCGTCGACGTCGAGCCGGGCCGGGGCCCGGTCGTGGCCGAGCCCTTCCGCGGGGCCGATGACCTGCGCCGGCTCCGTCCCCTCGAGGCGGAGGTCGACCTGCCCTATGTCATGGAAGCGGCCCGGCTGGTGGCCCGCGAACTGGAGGGGAGCGATGTGGCCCTCATCGGCTTCGCCGGCGCGCCGTTCACCGTGGCGAGCTATCTCATCGAAGGCGGACCCTCACGCACCTTCACCAAGGTGAAGTCGCTCATGCACGGGAACCCTGTCCTGTGGGGACAGTTGATGGACCGGCTGGCCTCCTTGTCGGTGGCCTTCCTCCGGGCTCAGGTCGAAGCCGGGGCCCAGGCCGTCCAGCTCTTCGACAGCTGGGCCGGATCGCTCTCACCGGACGAGTACGACACCTTCGTCCTGCCCACGACGCGAGCGGTCTTCGAAGGGATCGCCGACCTCGGCGTGCCGACCATCCTCTTCGGCGTGGGCACCGGTGAGCTCCTCACCCGCATGGCCACGACCGGAACCGACGTGATCGGAGTGGACTGGCGGGTGCCGCTCGACGCAGCCCGCCAGCGGGTGGGACCGGACCGGGCCGTCCAGGGCAACCTCGACCCCGCCCTCTGTGTGGCCCCCTGGCCCGTCGTCGCAGCGGCCACCCGTCAGGTGCTGGCCCGGGGAGCCGACGGGAGCGGGACGGGCCACATCTTCAATCTCGGGCACGGTGTCCTCCCCGAGGCCGACATCGGGATACTCGGTGCGGTGGTCGACCTGGTACACGCAGAGACCGCCCAGGAATGACGGCACCGGGCGAAGCGGGAGGCACGGGCGAAGCGGGAGGCCCGGGCGAGCGGGAGGCCCGGGCGACGTGGCGGCGCCGGGCCTCCCGGACGTCCCGACCGGCCTGCTCGTCATGGCGCACGGGACCCCGGCGAGCCCGGCCGAGATCGGGCCCTTCTACACCCGGATCCGTCAGGGCCGGCCGCCCTCGGCCGAGCAGCTGGCCGACCTGGAACGGCGCTATGCCGCCATCGGCGGGACCTCTCCCCTCGGGGATCGGACGGCACGCCAGGTGGCCGGACTCCGGCGAGCACTCGACCGACGAGCCGGAGGTCATTTCCGGGTGTCGTTCGGGGCCAAGCACACCGCACCGCTCATTGAGGACGCCGCCGAGGAATTGCGGCGGGCCGGCCTGCGCCACGTGGTCGGCCTGGTCCTCACGCCGCACGGCACGTCGCGGGGATCGCAGGAGTACTTCGATCGGACCCGAGCGGCACTCGGGCCCGCGTGCCGTTTCACCCCTGTGCCGCCCTGGTACGGGCAGCCGGGCCTGGTGGCGCTCTGGGCGACCCGGGTGAACGACGCCCTGGCGGACCTGGGCGTCACCGCGCAGGCGCGGTACCCCGTCATCTTCACCGCGCACTCGGTGCCCGAAGCGGCGCGCGCCCAGGGTGACACGTACCCCCAACAGCTGGAGGAGTCGGCCGACCTGGTGGCGTCGGCCGCCGGTATCGAGCGCTGGCAGGTGGCGTGGCAGAGCGCGGGGCGCACGCCCGGCCCCTGGCTCGGACCTGACGTCGGCGACCTGGTGCGCCAGCTGGGGGGCGAGGACGGCACCGATGGCGTCGTGGTCTGCCCGCTCGGGTTCGTCGCCGACCATCTGGAGGTCCTCTACGACCTCGATATCGAGCTGGCGGCGATCGCCGCTCGATCGGGCCTGCGCTTCGCCCGCACGGCGTCGCTCAACGACGACGCCGCATTCATCAGTGTCCTGGCCGACGTCGTCTGCGCCGCCCGGCTGGATTGAGCCCGTGCCCCGCTCGCGTGTGGTGGTCGTCGGCGGCGGGATCAGCGGGTTGGCCGCAGCCTGGGAGCTGACCGGCGGGGCGGACGGGCCGGACCCCACCACGCCCGAGGTCATCCTCCTGGAATCGTCGACCCATCTCGGCGGCATGCTGCAGAGCCGGTCCTTCGGGGGTCGCATGGTGGATCTCGCGGCCGACGGCTTTCTCGGTCGCCGGCCCGAGGCCCTCGACCTGTGTCACGAACTCGGGCTCGAGGCAGCGCTCGTCCCCATCGGGGGCCGGGGCGCCGGGGTCTGGGCCCGCGGGCGGATCCGCCCGCTGCCCGAGAGCTTGGCCCTGGGCATCCCCACCCGCTTCTGGCCGTCGGCCCGAGCGGGAATCGTCGGACCGCGCGGGCAGCTGGGTCTGGCCCGTGATGCGTTGCTGCCCCGACCCGACCGGCGCGGGCCCATCGGCGACCGGTCCGTCGGGCCCCTGGTGGCCCGCAAGTTGGGGCAGCGCGTGGTCGACCGGCTGGTGGACCCCCTCATCGGCGGGATCCATGCCGGGTCGGTCGATGACATGTCGACCGCGGCCACCTTCCCGCCCCTGCTGGCGGCGGCGCAGGGGCGGGGCAGCCTCATGCCGCGCGCTCCGCCGTGAAGTACCCACACCCGACGGCGACGCGCCGCCTCTCTTCTGGGCCATCGACGGTGGCATGTCGCTGCTGGTGGAACGGCTCAGCACCACCCTCGTCGCACGCGGCGCGTCCATCCACTGCGCGCGGCCGGTCGACGAACTGGTGCGGCGGGGCGGCACCTGGGCCGTCAGAGGCGGGGGCGAGGAGCTCGACGCCGATGCCGTGGTGGTCGCTACACCGGCACCGGCGGCCCGCCGCCTCCTCGACCCGCACGACCAGGAGGCCGGCCGGCTCCTCGCGGGGATCGACTATGCCTCGGTCGCCACTGTGACCCTGCGGGTGACCGAGGACTCGGTGACCGCGCCCCTGCGCGGCACCGGGTTCCTGGTGCCGCGGCGCAGCCCGGCGCCGGCCGACGACGGCTGGGCGGTCACGGCGTGCACCTACCTCTCGCAGAAGTGGCCCCATCTGCTCCGACCCGGAGAGCATCTCCTGCGGGCCTCGCTCGGCCGCTACGGCGACGACCGGTCCGCGGCCTGGAGCGACGCCGAGGTCATCGATCGGGTCCGCCGCGAGCTCGGTGACCTGCTGGGGCTGACCGGCGCACCCGCCGAGGCACTGGTCACCCGGTGGCCCCTGGCCTTCCCCCAGTACCGGGTCCATCACCTGAACCGGACCACGGGGATCGAAGCGGCCGTGGCCCGGCTGGGCGGCGTCGCCGTGGCCGGCGCGGCGTACCGGGGGGTGGGCGTCCCCGCCTGCATCGCCAGCGGCCGGGGCGCGGCGCGCCTGGTCCGGCCAGACTCGCCTCGGTGAGGACCGGACCCCGGCGCGGCCGGGTCGCCCTGCCCTCTGTGGCCGCCGGCGTGCTGCTGGCCGCATCGTTGCCCCCGTGGGGTTGGTGGCCTCTGGGCATCGCCGGGGCCGGACTCCTTTATTGGCGCCTGGCCGGGCTGGGGCTGCGCACCCGGCTGTGGTCGGGGTGGCTGGCCGGCCTCGGCTGCTACGCCCTGGGCCTGATGTGGGCCCGCGCCTTCAATTGGTACGGCGCGCTCGTGCTGGTCCTCCTCGAGGCCCTCTCCATGGCCGCGGCGGCGGCGCTCACCCCACCGACACGCGGCCGGGCCCCGGCCTACGTGGCGGCCTTCACCCTCACCGAGGCCATCCGCATGACCTGGCCCTTCGGCGGGCTCCCCCTCGGTGGCGTCTTCCTGGGACAGGCCCACGGACCCCTCCTGCCGCTGGCCCGCGTCGGCGGGCCCCTGCTGCTCACGGCGGCGGTGTGGGCCGCCGGCGTCGGCGTGGCCACCTGCGTCTGCGGGATGGACCGGGTGCGCCTCCGCGGGGTGAGCATCCTGGTCGGGCTCAGCCTCGTCGTCCTCTTCGGCGCCCTGGCGCCCGACGGTGGCCCTCCGGTGCGGTCCATCTCGGTGGCCCTGGTCCAAGGGGGTGGCCGGCGGGGGCTCGACAAGGAGCAGGTGCCACCGGCCCGGGTCTTCGCGGCGCAGCTGGCGGCCACCTTCGAGGTGCGCCACGAGCACCGCGATCCCACCCTGGTGCTCTGGCCCGAGGACGTGGTGGCCCTGTCGGCCCCGCTGCCCGGTTCCGCCCAGAACACCGTCATGAGCGGGATCGCCCGGCAGCTGCGGACGACCCTGGTCGCCGGTGTCACCGAGCCGGCGTCGCCGGCCACCTTCCGCAACGAGATCGTGGCCTGGGGACCCAGCGGGCGGGTGGTGGCCTCGTTCGAGAAAGTGCACCGGGTCCCCTTCGGCGAGTACGTGCCCCTCCGCTCGCTCGTCTCGCACGTGGCCAACCTGGCGCAAGTGCCCACCGACGCCGTGCCGGGCCACGGCACCGGACTGCTGCGCACGCCGGCCGGACCCCTGGGCGCCCTCGTCTCCTTCGAGGTCTTCTACGCCGGCCGGAGCCACGCCTCGGTGCGGGCAGGGGCCCAATTGCTCATCGTCCCCACCAACACGTCGTCGTACGCCGCCGCACAGGTCCCGGCCCAGGAAGTGGCGGCCGACTCGGTCCAGGCGGTCGAGACCGGGCGCGATCTGGTGCAGGCCGCGCCGACGGGCTACAGCACGGTGGTCAATCAGTTGGGAACGGTGGAGCAGCGTTCCGTCCTCGGGCAGCGCGGCGTCATTGAGGCCACCGTCGCGCTGCGCCGGGGCTTCACCTTCTACGACCACCTGGGTGATCTCCCCGTGCTGCTGCTGGCCGCCGCGGCCCTGATCGCCGGCTGGCTGCGCGCCCACCGTGGGGCGCACCGGTCTCCGGCTCGTCAGTCGTAGTAGCCCGAGTGGATGTAGACGCAGGGGATGTCGGCCGCCACGAACATGGCGTGGTTCGACGGGTCGTCTTCGAGCGCCAAGCGCAGGTTGAAGCCGCGCTGGCGCAGGTCGGCCACCACCTGCCCCTTGAACGACGTCACGTGGTCGTAGTCGCCGCGGTCGCGCATGACCAGCAGGTCCCAGCGCAAGCCGTACCGCTTCAGCCAGGCCATCGTCTGGGGTTGCACGCGCCAGGGACGGCCGGTCAGCAGGATGACGGCGAGGGAGGAATCGAGCAGTTCGAGCAGGCGAGCCACCTCCTCGATGACCGGATCGTCCCCGCAGGCCTCGAAGAAGGCCGACCAGTCCCGGTTCCCCTGCTCAATGAAGTGCTGACGACCGGCGGCATCGGACAGGACCCCGTCGATGTCGAAGATGACGGCGTCGCCACCCCGGTGGGCCGGACCGTCCTCGCGCCACCACCAGTTGGGCCTGACCTCGGCCGATGCACTCACCCGACCCGGCCGGATCGGGGGGGATGGGGCCGCAACACGAGCGGTCAGCCTATCGGGCGGGTGCCGCGGCCAGCCTGGGGCGACCTTTCCCATGCCCGCGGCCATTGGTGGCCCGGAGGTGGCACGATGGACCGTGCATGAGCGTCGAAGCTGCGGTTGAGGACGACCCGGGCCCGCTCGGTCGGCCCGGCGACGGTGTCTCGATCAACGTCGCCCTGGGACGCAGGGTCATGGTGGTCGGCGACCTGCTGCTGCCGGCCCATCCCTCGCCCAGTTCCCTGGCCGCATGCCGCGACATCGCGCAGACGTTGGCCGATTGGCAGGGGCCCGGCATCGTCGTCATCTGCGGCCAGCTGGTGGCCACGGGGTGCCCCGAGTCCGAGGGACCGGCCCGAGTCCTCTCCGCCCACGGCGACCTGAAGGCCGCCTTCACCGCGTTCGCCGCCCGGCCCGAGTCCCAGATCGTCATGGTCGTCCCCGCTTGGGCCGAGCACCACGGGCTGGTCGACGCCCTGGCCGAACTGGGCGTGTCGGTGTGCCCGGCCGTGGACCTGGACTGCGTGACCGGCTCCGGTCTGCGCCACGTGCAGGTGCGCGCCGGCACCCAACGCCCTGAGATCAACGCCCCCATGGACGCCATGCCCGATGAGGAGCGTCCGTGGCTGATCGGGATGGAGCGCCTCGAGGATCCGCGCCAGGCCCGCCGCTTCGTCACCTCGCGGCTGCTGTACCGACGGCTCCGTCGCTATCTCTGGGCTCCCCCGCTCGTGTTGGCCGCGCTGGCGCTCCTCCTGCGGGTGGACTTCGTGGTGGACGGGTTGGGCCACGTGTTCCGCACGCCGCGCCAGCAGCACGCGCTCCAGCACGCGTACGCCGCATCGTGGTTCTCCCGTCTCATCGTCACCCTGCTGCTGGCCGTGCTGCTCCTGGTCGTCCTGGCCGTCGTCGTCGCGTTCACCTCCCGCGGCATCTGGAAGGCCCTCGGCGGCGGCGAGCTCTCCTCACCGTGGACACCGGGCGACGGTCGACCGCACGGCACCCAACCCACGGCGTCCTCCCTGCTCACGGTGGAGGGAAGCGACGCCCTGGACGCGACCCGCCTGGCCATCGAGGGTGGGGCCACGGGCCTCATCGTCGGGGGCGCGCTGGTACCCGAGCTGACCCACCTCGACACCGGCTTCTTCGCCTGTCCGGGGGCCACCTCCGAGCTGGTGCGCGAGCACCGAGGGAGCTTCGGCCTCCCACCGACGTTCCTGCACCACCGCCAGTCGGCCACTCTGGAGATCGAGACGGGCGCCGACCTGCACGTCCGCCTGATGCAGGCCGAAGTCGACCTGCCGCTGGCCACCCTGGGTGAACGGCTGGTCACCCGCGACGCGGTGGTCAAAGGACGCACCCACGCCGCCGAGATCCACCCTGAGTTGGTGGCCGGCTGGCCCAGTGGTTCCTCGTGGCCCCCCGCCCCCGAGGTGGCGGCCGACCGCATCCGGGTCCGCTGGATCCGCCGGAGTGCCGCCATGGCCCTCTTCGTGGCCGGACTGATCGACCTGCTCTCGGCCTTCACGCCGCCACTGCGCAACCATCTGCACCTGATCCAGGAGTACCTGCCCATTGAGGTGGCCCAGGCGGCCGGCGCGCTGGTGGCCCTGGCCGGCATCGGGATGATCATGCTGTCCCGGGGAATCCTGCGGGGCCAGCGCCGCTCCTGGCTGGTGGCCCTGGCCCTGCTCGCCGCCACCCTGGGCCTGCACGCCGTGCACGACGTCGACGTCATCAACCTGGTCGTGTGCGCGGCGGTCCTCGTCTTCCTGGTGGTCCAACGCGAGCGCTTCCGGGCCCAGACCGAACAAGGCACGATCGTCTCGGCCTTCCTCATCCTGGCCATCGGCGGGGTGACCGCCACCCTGGGCGCCTTCGGCGGCGTCGAGGTGGCCAGTCGCGTGCGCCACCACCCGCTGCCCGGATGGCCCGACGTCCTGCTGGGCTCGGCCGAGCGGCTGATCGGCGTGCAGTCGGTGCACTTTCCCGCCCACATCAATCGCTACGCCTCGTGGAGCCTCCTCGCCGTCGGCATCACGCTGGTGGTCATCGCCCTCTACCTGCTCACCCGGCCGGTGGTGGACCGGCGACTCCTCTCGGGGCGCGCCCATGTGGGGCGGCGGGCGGCCGAGCTGCGGGCCCGGGACATCGTGCGCCGCCACGGCACCGGGACCCTCGACTACTTCGCGCTGCGCGACGACAAGGAATGGTTCTTCCATCGCGACTCGTTGGTGGCCTACGCCATCTTCGGTGGCGTCTGCCTCGTCTCCCCCGATCCCATCGGGCCCTTCTCCGAGCGCGCCCATGTCTGGGATGCCTTCCGGCGCTACGTCGACCGGCACGGCTGGGGGCTCGGGGTCATGGGCGCCGGCGAGGAATGGCTGCCCACGTATCAAGCCTCGGGCATGCGCTTCGTCTACATCGGCGACGAGGCCGTCGTGGACCCGCGCACCTTCTCGCTCCAAGGCGGGAAGATGAAGGGGCTGCGCCAGGCCGTGAACCGGGTGGCGCGCTACGGCTACACGGTCCGCTTCCTGGACCCCGCGCACCTGGCGCCCGAGGATGCGGCCCGGCTGGTCGACCTCATGGCGAAGAGCCGGCGGGGCGAGCAGGAACGGGGCTTCTCCATGATGCTGGGCCGGCTCTTCGACGCGCGCGACACCGGCCTCCTGCTCACCCTGGTCGAGGGCCCCGACGGGGCCCCGGTCGCCATGTGCCAGTTCGTCCCGTCTCCGGCCATCGGCGGCTTCTCCCTCGACCTGATGCGCCGGGACCCGGCGGAGCACCCCAACGGGCTGCTCGACTTCGCCCTGTGCTCGACCATCGCCCACCTCACCGAGATGGGCATGAAGGGCTTGAGCCTCAACTTCGCCGCCATGCGCTCGGTCCTCGAGGGAGAAGCGGGCGATGGCGTCACCCAGCGGGTCGAGCGCTGGGCCATCCGACGACTCTCGGGGGTGCTCCAGATCGAGTCGCTGTGGCGCTTCAACGCCAAGTACGAGCCGGCCTGGCTGCCCCGCTACGTCGTCTTCGATTCGGCCGAGCAATTCGTCCCGGTCGTCGTCCAGATCATGCGGGCCGAGTCCCTGACCGAGGTCCCGGTGATCGGCCGACTCCTCACCACCGGTGTGGCCAAGCGGTCCGGGCCCGCCGTGCCCGAGGAGGTGTTGGCCGCCCTGCCCGATGCGGCGGCGCCGACTGGAGGGCCCGGTGGCGGAGCGGGGACCGCCAGCCACACCGGGGCCGACACCGACACCGACACCGACACCGGCACCGGCACCGGCACCGCCAACGGGACCGGGGCCGAACCGGAGCCGGAGAAGACCGGTCCGCTCGGACCGGGCCACTGACCCTCGGACCCGGCCGCTGACGCTCAACGCCGGGCCTGGCATCATGGGACGGTGACCGACCCGACGGCGCCCAAATGCCCGCAGTGCGGTCATGGCGGCAGCCACCCGGTTCGATCCGGTGCCGGGGGCGGCCGCTGCGACGCGTGCGACCAGTGCTGGGCCGAAGCCCAGGAGAGGGAGCGGCCACCCCACCATTCGTGATTGCCGGCACCCGCCGTTCACCGGGAACCACGGACGTTCCACCAAGCGAGGACTGCACGAGAAGACCGGCGAGAAGACCGGCGAGAAGACCGGCGAGAAGACCACCGGGAGGACCCATGTCGTTGACCATGACCATCGACGAGCGGCAGGCCTTCCTGGCCGACGTCCACGTCGGCATCCTGAGCGTGGCGCACGCCGGCCGGGGGCCCCTCAGCGTGCCCGTCTGGTACACCTACGAACCCGGCGGCACCGTTGACATCATCACCGGGGCGGCGACCCGCAAGGCGGAGCTGATCACCGCCGCCGGCCGGTTCAGCCTGTGCGTCCAGACCGAGGTCCCGCCGTACCGCTACGTGAGCGTGGAAGGGGCGGTGGCCCGCACCGACTCCCCGGTCGATCCGGCCGAGCGCCAAGCCTCGGCCTACCGCTACCTGGGCCGCGAGTTCGGGGACCAGTACCTCGAAGCGACCGCCGAGAGTGACGAGGCGAACGTCGTCATCCGCATGCGGCCCGAGACCTGGCTCAGTGCGGACTTCGCCAAGGAGTTCGGTTGACCCTGGGGGCCGAGGTGACCCCGCTCAGACGTGGGCCAGGAACAGCAGCGTGGCGTGGTTGGCGAAGTTCAGCACGGGCTCGGGCCAGATCCCGAAGACCACGGTGACGGCCACGCACAGGCCGATGGCCACCGCGCTCAGGGCCGGGACCGGGACGACCGAGGGCGTCTCCTCCCCCGTGGCCGCCGGGGCCTCGTCAGCCAGGAGAATCTCCGCGTTCATGGTCGAGACGTTCCGCGACACCGCCTGGGGGGTGGCCCAGCCCTCGGACGCCGGCGGCACCGCCACTTCCTGCGCCGCCGCGTTGGCAACCTGCTCCACGTCGGCTGCATCGCCCTCGTCGGCTGCATCACCGCCGTCGACTTCGTCGGCTTCTTCGGCCGTCCTGGGCGCGTACATCAGGACGGCCACCCGGAGGTAGAAGAAGGCCGCGATGACGGCGGTCACCATGGCGACGGCGGCCAGCGGCACCGCCCCGGCGGACACCGCGGCGAGGACGACCTGCAACTTGGCCCACAGCCCGGTGGTGAACGGGGCGCCGGCCTGGGCCAGGAGGAGGACGGCGAAGGCCAGGGCCAGCAGGGGTTGGCGCTGGGAGAGCCCCTTGTAGCGGGTCAGATCGTGATCGCTGTCACCGGATCGGCCCAGGACGGTCACCACGGCGAAGCTGCCGATGGTCATGAAGGTGTAGGCGAAGAGGTAGTAGAGGGACGCGCTCACCCCGCGGGCCGTGGCGGCCTCGACGCCCACCAGGATGAACCCGGCGTGATTGATGGAGGAGTAGGCCAGCATGCGCTTCACGTCGCGTTGGCGCAGGGCGAGGATCGAGCCCGCCAGCAGCGACAGCACGGCCAGGCCGTAGATGATGGGCCGCCAGTCGGTGGAGATCAGCCCGAACGACGAGAAGAGGACCCGCAGCAGGGCGGCGAAGGCTCCCACCTTGGCCACCGCGGCCATGAACCCGGTCACCGGCGAGGGGGCGCCCTCGTAGACGTCGGGCGTCCACATGTGGAAGGGGACCGCCGCCACCTTGAAGGCGAAGCCCACCAAGAGGAGGGCCAGGCCGGCCAGGAGCAGCCCGTTGGTCAGCACGACGTTCTTGGAGAGGAAGTCGGCGATCTGGGTCAGGTTCGTCGAGCCGGTGGCGCCGTAGGTCAGGGCGACGCCGTAGATGAAGATGGCCGAGGAGAACCCGCCGAGGATGAAGTACTTGAGCGCCGCCTCGCCCGACGCCGCCCGTCGGTGGTTGAAGGCCGTCAGGACGTAGAGGGCGATGGAGAGTATCTCGAGCCCCAGGAAGACGATGATGAGGTCGTTGGCCGACCCCATCAACATCGCTCCCGCCGCCGAGGCCAGGGCCAGCACGTGGAACTCAGCCCCGTTGATGCCCTCGCGCCGGAGATAGCCGTCGGCCACCAGCGCCGTGAGCAGCATGGCCGAGGCCACCAGCGTGTTGACCAGGACGCTGAAGCCGTCCATCACGACGGCATGGGCGATGTAGGTGTGGGCGCCGTGGTCCTGCACGTCGTACCACTGCCAGAGGGAGAGCCCGAGGGCGGTGCCCGAGATGATGACGGTCCCGACGGTGCAGATGCGCACCCGCATGGAGCGGCGCACCAACGAGGCCACGGCCAGCAGGACCACCGCCCCGCCGAGCATGACGATGGGAGGCAGGATGCTCAGGTAGCGGATGGAGGGGACGCTGATCCGGTCGGCCGAGGAGGCGGTGCTGGCGAGCACGGTGGCGATCATGGCTGGCCCTTGGGGACGGGGGTGGCGACCGGCTGGGTATGGGTGGCCTGCTGGACGTGGGCCACCAGCTGCTGCACCGAGGGGTTGATGCGGTCGAGCACCGGCTTGGGGTAGACGCCCAGGAAGACGATGAGGATGATCAGCGGCGCCATGACCAGGCGCTCGAGCCAGGTCAGGTCCCTCGTTTTCTCGTCCTGGGGCTTGGGCACGCCGTGGAAGACCTGCTGGTAGGCCCACAGGAGGTAGATGGCGGACACGATCACGCCGAGAAGCGCCACCACAGCCCACCAGCGGTGGACCAGGAAGGTCCCCAACAGCACGAGGAACTCACTGACGAACCCGTTGAGGCCGGGCACGCCGATGGAGGCCATCATGACGACGGTGAAGACGGCGGCCATGACCGGGGCCACCTTCTGCAAGCCGCGCAACTCGCTGACCTGCCAGGTGCCTCGGCGCTGGTAGATGAAGCCGATGAGCAGGAACAGGCCGGCCACGATCAGGCCGTGGTTGAGCATGAGCAGGACGCCACCGGACAGGCCTTGCTGGTTCAGGGCGAAGGTGCCCAGGGCGATGAAGCCGATCTGGGCCAACGACGAGTACGCCACCAGCCGCTTGAGGTCGCGCTGGGCGCAGGCGACGATTGCGCCGTAGACGATCCCGATCACGGCCAGGGTCAGGACCAGGGGGGCGAGGGTGTGGGTGGCCTGAGGGAACAGGTTGAGATCGAAGCGGATGATCCCATAGGTCCCCAGCTTGGCCAGGACGGCGGTGAGGATGACCGAACCCCCCGCCGGGGCCTCGGTGTAGGCGTCGGGCGACCACGTGTGAAAAGGGAACAGCGGCGCCTTCACGGCGAACGCGGCGGTGAAGGCCACGAAGAGCAGGATCCCCGTCGTCGACGACAGACGGGTGTGCTCGAGGGCGGGCAGCGCGAAGGTGAGCACACCGGTCTGGGACTGGTGGATGAAGGCCAGGGTCAGGATCCCCACGAGCAGGAAAGCCGAACCGAGGAAGGTGTAGAGGAAGAACTTGATGGCGGCGTAGGCGCGCCGGTCGTGGCCCCACCCGGCGATGATGAAATAGGCCGGCACCAGCGTGAGCTCGAAGAAGAAGAAGAAGACGATCAGGTCCAGTGAGAGGAAACTCCCCATCACCGCGGCCTCGAGCAGGAGCATCCAGGCGGCGTAGGTCCGCATGTTCGTCTTCTTGCGGGCGCCGATCAGGACGAGCGGGAACAGCAGGGCGGCCAGCATCACGAGGAAGATGGAGATGCCGTCGACCCCCACGAACCAGCGCACCCCCAGCGAGCTGCCCGTCCAGCTGTGGTTCTCCACCAGCTGGTACCCGCCGAAGCTCACCTTCATGGCCACCAGGGTGGCGGCGGCGATGCCCAGGGTGGCCAGCGAGACGACCAGGGCGATGACGTCGCTGACCTGTTTGGAGACGCGGCCGCCCAGGCCGAGCAGGGCCAGGACGAGCGCCCCACCGGCGGGCAGGAGGATCAGTACGGTCAGGTACGGAAAGCTGCTGTTCATGACCACCAGATCCGGCTGATCATGAAGACGATCAGCGCGGCCAGGCCCAGGGCGATGCCCAGGGCGTAGTTGCGCACGTAGCCGGTCTGCAACTTGCGCGCGGCCGAGCCGGTGGAGCGCACCAGGTGCGAGGTCCCGTTGACCGCGCCGTCGATGACCCGGGCGTCGACCACCCAGGCGAAGAAGGTGGCCAGCCTCTGGCTCGGCCGGCCGATCACGGCGTCGTAGAAGTCGTCCCAGTACCAGACGTGCAGGAGGAAAGCCGGTTCGAGGGCCGGCTTGTCCACCCGGCCGCGGCGCCAGATGCTCCAGCCGATGATGACGCCGATGACCGCGGCGACCGCATCGGTGATGGCCAGGGCCCACTCGGCGCCGGCGCGCAGGTGATCGTTGTACAGGGTGCCCGAGAACACCGGGGCCAGCCAGTGGTTGAAGCTGTCGTGGTAGGCCCAGGGGAGGTCGAGGACACCGGCCACGGCGGCGGCGACGGCCAGGACGACCAACGGCAGCAGCATCACCCAGGGCGACTCGTGCGGGGCGTGGAGCGCCGGCTCGCCGTTGGGGCCGATCTTGTCCCAGCGGGCCTCACGCCCGAAGGCCAGCGTCTCCAGCCGGGTCATGTAGTAGGCCGTGAGGATGGCCGTGAGCAGGCCCAGGGCCCACAGCGGCTTGTAGTGGGAGTACACGTTGTCCAACACGTCACCCTTGGACCAGAAGCCCGAAAACGGGGGGATGCCGGCGATGGCCAACCAGCCCACGGTGAAGGTGACCGTCGTCCACTTCATCGCCTTGCGGATGGCCCCCATCCGCTTGAGGTCCTGCTCACCCTCGAGCCCGTGGATGACCGAACCGGCGCCCAGGAAGAGCAGGCCCTTGTAGAAGGCGTGGCAGACCATGAGGAAGATGGCCGCGATGTAGGCCCCGCTGCCGACGGCCAGGATCATGTAGCCGATCTGCGAGACGGTCGAGAAGGCCAGCACCTTCTTGATGTCCTGCTGGGCGCAGGCGATCGTCGCCGCCACGAAGGCGGTGACCCCGCCCACGATGGCGATCACCTCGGTGCCGTTCGAGCTCAGGGCCAGCACGTGGTTCATCCGGCAGAGCAGGTAGACCCCCGCCGTCACCATGGTGGCGGCGTGGATGAGGGCCGACACCGGGGTGGGGCCCTCCATGGCATCAGGCAGCCAGTTGAACAGGGGGATCTGGGCCGACTTGCCGGTGGCGGCGAGGAAGAGCAGCAGCACGATGGCGGTGGCGGTGCCCCCGTCGATGTGGTGGGCCTGCCCGAAGATGCCCCCACCGGGACCGCCCACGTACTGCAGCGTTCCCGTCTTCTCGAAGATGAGGAAGATGGCGGCCAGGAACCCGACGTCACCGATGCGGTTGTAGATGAAGGCCTTCTTCCCCGCCGAGGCCGCCGCGTCACGGTGAAACCAGAACGACACCAGGAAGTACGAGCACACGCCCACGCCCTCCCACCCGACGAAGGTGAGGAGCAGGTTGTTGGCCAGGACCAGCAGGAGCATCGAGAACACGAAGAGGTTCAGGTAGATGAAGAACTTCGAGTAGTCCCGGTCGCTCTTCATGTACCCGATGGAGTAGAGGTGGATGAGCATGCTCACGCCGGTGATGAACATGCACATGGTGATGGAGAGCTGGTCCACCTGGATGCCGACCGGCACCGTGAGCCCCCCGGTGTGGAACCAGGTGAAGTAGTCCTGCAGGAAGACACGATGATCCTGCGGCAGGCCCAGCACCCCGGCCAGGGTGACGCAGGCCACCACGAAGGCACCGGCCACGAAGGCGGTCCCGATCCATCCGGCCACCGGGTCGCCCACCCGGCGGCCCACGCTCAGAAGGACCACGAAGCCGGCCAGCGGCAGCAACAGCATGAGGTACGCAGCGTGGAGCACGGTTCGGGTCAGCCCTTCAGCGCATGCAGGTCGTCAGCCACGGTCGTCGACCGGCGCCGGAAGATGGCGACCACGATGCCCAGGCCGACCACGACCTCGGCCGCGGCCACGACCAGGACGAAGAAGACGAGGGCCTGTCCGCCGATGTCGTTGAGCATGCGGGCGAAGGTCACGAAGGTCAGATTGGCGGCATTGAGCATGAGCTCGATGCACATGAACATGATCAGGACGTTGCGTCGCACCAGCAGCCCCACCGCCCCGATGGAGAACACGATGGCCGCCAGTCCGAGATACCACCCTCCGGCCAGGCTCACGAGGGGACCTCCGATTCGGTCTGCCCTTCCGGGGCGTCCTCGGGCATCGGCGGGCGCCGGGCCAGCACCACCGCGCCCACCACGGCGATGACCAGCAACGCGGCGGTGGCTTCGAAGGCGAAGAGATAGGTGGTGAACAGCTGCTTGCCCAGCTGGGCCACTTCGCCCGACGGCGACGAGGGATTGGGGGTGATGCGCCCCTGTATGGGGCCGACCACCTGGTGGGCCCCGGTGACCCAGTGGGCGGTGACCAGCATGAGGATCACGCCGGCCAGGGTGATCCCCACCATGACGAAGGCCAAGGGGCGCTGACCGACCAGGGGCTCCACCTCGATGTCGTCGCGCCGATCGACCCCGAGGAACATGATGACGAAGAGGAAGAGCACGACGATGGCGCCGGCGTAGACGATGATCTGGACGGCGGCCAGGAAGTCGGCCTCCTGCTCGATGAAGAGGACGGCCACCCCGAACAACGTCATCACCAGGCTCAGTGCCGCGTGCACGGGATTGCGCGAGGTGACCACGCCCAATGCGCCGACCAGGATCACCGCCGCGCTGGCGGCGAAGACCAGGATGTCGGGCACCGTCGGGCGCGTCGAAGCAAACAGGATCAGGCTGTGGGGCATCAGGTGGTGCCCTCGGTCTCGGTCGTGGGCTCGGTCTCGGTCTCGGTCGCGAGCTCTGTCCCGGTCTTGGCCGCCTTGCGGCTGGCGCGCAGCTCCTTCATGCGCGAGCGCGTCGCCTCCATCTTCTTCTTGTTGCGCTCGGCCCCCGCCTTGGCCCGCCAGACCCGGCCCTGCATGCCCCGGTGGGCCAGTGGGATGTCCTCGTCGAGCAGGTGCGGTTCAAGGGTCTCGCGCAGGGCCTTGGACCCGGTGAGGTCGTCGTGGCGCCGGCCCGACTGGCCGGCCTCGGGAGCCCGCGTGCCGTACCCGAGCTCGGCGGACCACTGCACCTCGCCCTCGTAGGCCGCGCTGCCCGAAGGCGAAGTGGCGCGCATCCATCCTGAGGTCATCATGTCGTCGCCCTCGCGCCAGTCCTCCCACGGGAGCTTCTGGGGCATCCCCTCGTCGTCGACCAGCAATTCCTGCTTGGTGTAGATGGCGTCGGACCGGTTGGTGAAGGAGAACTCGAACAGTTTCGACTCGGTGATGGCCTCGGTGGGACAGGCCTCCACGCACATGTCGCAGTGGATACAGCGCAGATAGTTGATCTCGTAGACGTAGCCGTAACGCTCCCCGGGGGAGACCGGATGATCGGGCGGGTTGTCCAGGCCCCGCACATAGATGCAGTCGGCCGGGCAGACCCCGGCGCAGAGCTCACACCCGATGCACTTCTCCATGCCATCCTCGTAGCGATTCAGGACGTGACGTCCGTGCTGGCGGGGCTGCTTGGGCTTCTTCTCGTCGGGGTAGGAGGTGGTGACCCGGGGCCGGGTCAGGTGCTGGAAGGTCAGTTTGAAGCCACCGAGGAAGCTGAACTGGTCCTTTATGTCGTCGCCCAGTCCCACTACGCCCCCTCTCCATCGGGTGTGCCCACGCCGTCGGGTGTGTCCGCGCCACCACGTCCGCCGCCCACCTCAGGCGCCGGGCCCAGGTCGGGTACCGGGGCCAGCCGGGGGGCCGGAGCCAGCCGCTGGCCGACCGGGGCGATGACCGCTTCGGTCTCGCTCCGCCCGGCCCCCAGCTGGTTGGCTCGCGTCAGCAGCACGGCCGCGGCGGCCACCACAGCCACCATGATGAGGCCGCCCCAGTGCCAGGTGACCACGGCGGCCACCAACAGCAGCCAGGCCAGGGTCATGGGGATGAGGCGCTTCCAACCCAGGTCCATGAGCTGGTCGTAGCGCAACCTCGGCAGCGCCGCCCGGAACCAGACATAGATGAAGCAGAAGGCTGCCGTCTTGAGCAGGAACCAGATGACGGGCATCCAGATCTCCGAGGTGGGGATGAAGTGGGGGATCGGGCCGTCGGGTCCGCCGAAGAACAGGGTGACCACCACGGCCGACATGGTGATGGTGTTCATGAACTCGGCCAGGAAGAACAGGCCGAAGCGGATGGAGGAGTACTCGGTGTGGAAGCCGCCGACCAGCTCCGTGTCGGCTTCGGTCAGGTCGAAGGGGGGCCGCGTCAGCTCGGCCGTGATGGCGATCATGAAGAAGATGAAGGGCAGGAAGCCCAGGCGGATGAGGTTCCAGTCCCAGAAGCCGTGGGCCTGTGCGTCCACGATGGCCCGGGTGGAGAGCGAGTGGCTGACCAGGACCACGGTGACCACCGTCATGCCCAGCGCGGCCTCGTAGGAGATGACCTGCGCCGAGGCCCGCACCGAGCCGAGCAGGGGGTACTTGGAGCCCGACGACCAGCCGGCCAGCATCACCCCGTAGACGGCGATACCCGACATGGCCAGCACGACCAGTATCCCGATGGGGGGATCGGCCACCTGGAGTTGGAAGGTGTGCCCGCCCACCGTGATGACGCCCCCTACCGGCACCACCGAGAAGATGAGCACGGCCGGGATCACCGAAAGGTAGGGCGCCAGCTTGAAGACGAAGGAGTCCGCGCGATCGGGCAGGAGGTCCTCCTTGAAGACCAGCTTGGTGCCGTCGGCCAGGGTCTGGAGCAGGCCCCAGGGACCGGCCCGGTTGGGGCCGATGCGGCTCTGCATGTCCGAGATCACCTTACGCTCGAACCAGATCATCAGCGCGGTGGCCACCAGCAGGGCCACGAAGGCCACCAGCACCTTGATAACCATGATCAGGAGGACTTCCCAGTTGACCCCGTTGATCCAGAGCGGATCGAGCCCGATCACACCGACTCCATGCGCACGTCGGTGACCAGGCTCCGGCTGTCGATGAGGGACGACACCGCGTTGGCCGGGGAGTCCGGGCCGTTGGGCACGTTGAAGTCCACCGCGACGACACCGCGCGGCACGCCGTCGTCCGCCTCGGCCGTCAGCACCAGGGCACCGCGGGCCGAGCGCACCCGCACCTGGTCCCCGGTCCGGGCCCCCAATCGATCGAGGTCGTAGGGATTGGCCCGGGCTGCCAACTTGGGCACCAGCGGCGTCAGCGAGGGTGACCCGGTCACCGAGCTGCCGGCGTCGTAGAGCCGCCGCGTCGCTACCAGGCGCAAGGCGTAGTTGTCCGCCGGCGACAGGTGGATAGCGTCCCCGGCGGGCGGCGCACCACTGAGCAGAGGCGGCAGCTGGCCCGACCCGGCCACCCGACCGTCGGCCCTGCCGTCCCCACCGGCCAGGCCAACGCGGGGCGGCGCGCCCTGGCGCTCGACCGACTCGACGCCGGGGAGGGCCACCGGGTCGATGGGCTCGACCCCGCTCGGCCGGCTCTCCCCCAACACCAGGGGGAGCACGATGCCATCGTGGGCCACGTCGGAGTGCAGGACGGCCAGGGTGAGCCCGGCATAGGCCGGCGCCGTGAGTTGCAGCTCGTCGGCCAGGTCGTTGGCGCTGCTCACCCCCAGGTCGGCCCCGAGGGCGGCGGCCAGCTCGGCTGCGATCATCCAGTCCGGCCAGGCGAAGCCGGGCGCGGTCAGCTTGTGTCCCAACCGGCTCACCCGGCCTTCGATGTTGGTCGAGGTGCCGGGGCGCTCGTGGGCCACGGCGCAGGGGAGCACCACGTCGGCGTGGACGTCGACCGATTCGGACGGGTGCCCCGTCACGGCCACGGTGAAGTGGCCGGCCGAGAGGGCTCGGGTGGCCACCGCCCGGTCGGGGAAGTCGCTCAGCGGGTCGGCCCCCAGCAGGATCAGGGCGGTGACGGCCGCCCGGTCCGGCGCATCGGCGGGTGCCTCGCCCGCCATGGAGGCGAGGATGCCGGCGGTGTCGAGGCCGGCCGCTTCGGGCACGGCCCCCCAGGCGGCGGTGAACCACTCGCGACCCGAATCCAGGCTGACCCGCCCGGGCAGGAGGCCGGGGGCCAGCCCCATGTCCAGGGCGCCGAAAACGTTGCCCCGGCGCAGCGCCGGCAGGAAGGTCGCCTTGGGGAGCGCCCGGGCCAGCACACCGGCGGCCTCGGCCACGACCGCCCCCGACTCGGCGTACGAGGGCCGCCCCACCACCACCACCACGCCGTCACCGTCGGGATGGGCCGCCAGCGCCGCCGTGGCCGACGCCAACGCGCCTTCGCCGAGGGCCGTGCCTTCGGGGTGGGCAGCCAGCGCGGTCGCCGCCGCCTCGTCGCCACACAAGGCGCGGGCCACGACCGCCGCCTCACCGGGCCGCACCGGCAACGACGCCGTCGCCAGGGGGGTCAGGGGGGTGGGTGCGGGCGTCAGCTCGATGAGGCTGGTCGGGCCGGCCACCGCTTCGCGGAGGCGCAGGAAGAGGACGGGCAGTTCCTCTCGGAGGTCACCGGCCAGGGTGACGAGGACCGGCGCGGCACAGGCCTCGTCGATGGTGGCCCGGGGCAGGCCGAGCACCATGTCGGCCGGGAGGCCGTCGCCCAGCTGGGCATCGACCGAATCGGTGCCGATGATGCCCTTGGCCAGCTTGGCCCAGGCGTAGGCCGACTCATTGGTCAGCCGGGCTCCGCCGATCACGGCCACGGCGCCCGCTCCCCCGGCGTCGCGGGCGGCCCCGATCCCGGCGGCGGCGGCGGCGAGCGCCTCGCCCCAGCTCACCGGCACCAGTTCGCCCTCCTTGCGGACCCGAGGCTCCACCAGGCGGCCGTGCTCGAAGCGACCCGTCTCGCGTACCTCGCCCAGGAACTGGCCCCGGGATGCTCCCAGGCTGACCACCTGGGCCGCCGTGGCCGGGGCCACGTCGACCGCGGCGTCGGCCACGGCTTCGGGGCCGGGCGCCGCATCCACCTCGTCGCCGTTCACCGACTCGAACGCGAAGCGTCCCTTGTCGCACAGCCATCCGTGGTTGACCGGATCCGAGTCGATGCCCAAAAGGCGGGTCAACCGGTTGGAGGAGGACTGGACGGCCACCCGGCAGCCGACCGAGCAGGTGGTGCACGTGGACTCCACCTGGTCGAGGTCCCACGGGCGCGCCGTGAAGCGGTACGGGGTCGCCGTGAGCGCGCCGACCGGGCAGATCTGCACCGTATTGCCGCTGAAGTAGGAGGAAAACGGCTCGGTCGGGAAGGTGGCCACCTCCACCAGCTCGCCCCGGCCGGCGAAATCGATCTGGGCCTCGCCGGCCACTTCGGCCGCGAAACGGGTGCAGCGCGCGCACTGGATGCACCGTTCCCGGTCGAGCAGCACCAGGTCCGAGATGGCGATCGGCTTCTCGAAGTGCCGCTTCTCCTCGACGAAGCGGCTCTCCCCCGGGCCGTAGGCCAGGGTCTGGTCCTGCAGGGGGCACTCGCCACCCTTGTCGCAGACGGGGCAGTCCAGCGGGTGGTTGGCCAGCAGGAATTCCAGCACGCCGTCCTGGGCCTTCTTGACCTTTTCCGAGGTGGTGTCGACCACCATGCCGTCGCTCACCGCGATGAAGCACGATGGCTGCAGGCTGGCGCCGCGCGGACCGTCCACTTCGACCAGGCACATCCGGCACATGCCGACCGGCTCCATGCGCGGGTGGTAGCAGAACCGCGGGATGTACGTCCCGGCCCGCTCGGCCGCGGCGATCAGCATCTCGCCCGGCTGGCCCGCCACCGTGCGCCCGTCCAGCGAGAAGGAGATCTGCTCCGATGACACGGGCTCAGTCAAAGGGGCACCCCCCGTCCTTGACGTGGACGAGGAACTCGTCGCGGAACATCCGGATGCCCGACGCGATGGACGAGGGAATGGACGGGCCGAGCACGCAGATGGTCGTCTGCTGCGGCGGCCAGGCCACGCCGGGCGAGATGTTGTCACACAGGTCCATGAGCAAGTCGAGATCTTCCTCGCGTCCGGCCCCATTCTCAATTCGATACAGGATGCGTTCCAGCCAACCCGAGCCCTCGCGGCACGGCGTGCACTGGCCGCAGGACTCGCGGGCGAAGAATTTGGTGATGCGCCAGGCGGCGCGGACCACACAGGTCGACGAGTCCATGACCACCACCGAGCCCGATCCCAGCATGGAGCCGGCGTCGCCCACCTCGTCCTGGCCCAGGGGGAGGTCCACCTGATCGGGCCCGAACCACGGCGCCGACACGCCGCCGGGGATGAAGGCCTTCAGGTGGCGGCCACCGGGGATCCCTCCGCCCAGCACCGGCGCGTAGATGAGGTCCCGGAAGGTGGTCTTGACCATTTCCAACTCGTAGTTGCCCGGGTTGCGCACGTGGCCGGCCAGGGCGAAGAGCCGGGTGCCGGTCGAGCGCCCCGCACCGAGCGCGGCGAAGGCCGCCCCGCCGTGGGTGATGATCCACGGGATGTTGGCCATGGTCTCGACGTTGTTGACCACGGTGGGCTCGCCGTAGAGCCCGTTGACCGCCGGGAAGAACGGCGGCTTGATCCGGGGGAAGCCCCGCTTGCCCTCGAGGGACTCGAGCAGCGCCGTCTCCTCGCCGCAGATGTAGGCCCCCGCGCCGGGGTGGACCACCACGTCGAGGGAGAAGCCCGACCCGAAGATGTCGGCGCCGGCGGCGCCGTGGGCGTAGGCATCGTTCACCGCCTGCTGCATGCGCTCGAGCCCCAGGGCGAACTCGCCGCGCAGGTAGATGAAGGCCTGGCTGACCTGCAGTGCGTAGGCCGAGATCAGCACCCCCTCGAGGATCTGGTGCGGATCCCGCTCAATGAGGAGGTGGTCCTTGAAGGTGGCCGGCTCGCTCTCGTCCCCGTTGATGACCAGGTAGGTGAGGGGGTTCTTGCGCAGCATCGACCACTTGCGCCCGGCCGGGAATCCCGCCCCGCCCCGACCGAGCAGGCTGGCGGTGTCAACCTCGTGCGCCACGGCCTCGGGCGTCATGGCCAGCGCCCGGCGCAGCCCCTCGTAGCCGCCCGTGGCCAGGTAGCGCTCCAGGGTGTACGAGTCCTCGAAACCGAGGCGGGCGGTGACGATCTTGGGGGCGTCGGTGATGGCCATCAGGATCCGGCCCCGCTCGCGTCGGCGGGCGCGGCCGCCCGGGCCCGACGGTCGATCTCGACGGCCACGCCGGCCCGCTCGGCCGCGACCACCTGGGTGTCCGCCATCAGGCCGACGGTGCGATGGACGCGCACCAGGGTGCCGTGGTTCGGCACCAGGTCCGACAGCGTGCCCCCGCGCAGGTCGGCCACCAGCTGATCGAAGGTTTCGGGCGTCTGCCCTCCCACGTAGCGGTGGTTGACCTGCACGCAGGGGGTGCGGTCGCAATCGGCCAGGCACTCGGACTCCTCGAGGGTGAAGACCCCGTCGGCGGTGGTGCCGCCGGCCCGCACCCCCAACGCCGACTCGGCATGCTCGAGCAGCTCCGCCGCGCCGCCGAGGAGGCAGGCGATGTTGGTGCAGACCGAGACCACATAGGTGCCCACCGGCTCGGTGTGCAGCATGTCGTAGAAGGTGGCCGTCCCCTGCACCTCCGCCGCCGTCACCCCGCACAGCTCGGCGATCTCGCTCATGGCCTCGGGGCGCAGCCACCCGTCCTGCTCCTGGGCCAGATGGCACAACGGGATGAGGGCCGACCGCGGCTGGGGATAGAGCGCGACGGTGGCCCTGGCCCGGGCCAGCAGGTCGGCCGAGAGGTGGCTCATCGGTCGACCTCTCCCATGATCGGATCCACCGACGAGATGACGGCGACGGCGTCGGCCATCAAGCCGCCGCGCAGCAGCAGCGGGAGGGCCTGGAGGTTGACGAAGCTCGGGGCGCGGATGTGCATGCGGTAGGGCTTGGACGTCCCGTCCGAGACCATGTAGCAGCCGAGCTCGCCCCGCGGCGATTCGATGGCGGCGTAGACCTCCCCCTCGGGCACCCGGAAGCCCTCGGTGAACACCTTGAAGTGGTGGATGAGCGCCTCCATGCTCTCGTCGATGCGGGCCCGCGGCGGCGGCGTCACCTTGCGGTCCTGCACCCGGTAGTCGCCCGGCGGCATCTTGGCGGCGATCTGGCGGATCATCTTGATGGACTCGCGGATCTCGTTCAGCCGCACCGAGTAGCGGTCGAAGTTGTCGCCGTAGGTGCCCACGATCACGTCGAAATCGATCTCGTCATAGGCCAGGTAGGGCATGGTCCGCCGCAGGTCCCAGGGCACGCCGGTCGAGCGCAGGATGGGCCCGGTCACCGAGAGGGCCAGGGCTTCCTCCGCCGTGATGTTGCCCACCGCCTCCGTCCGCTCCCGGAAGATCGGTTGGCCGGTCAACAGCTCGTCGTATTCGAAGGTGCGAGCCATGACCGTCTCGCAGATGACGTCGACGTCGTCCTCCCACCCGTCAGGCAGATCGGCCGCCACCCCTCCGGGCCGGATGTAGTTGGTGTTCATGCGCAGGCCGGTGGCCTTCTCGAAGAAGGCCAGGACCATCTCGCGCTCGCGGAACCCGTAGATCATCATGGAGGTGGACCCGAGGTCCATCCCGTTGCTCGCCATCCACATGAGGTGCGACGACACCCGGTTGAGCTCGACCATGAGCATGCGGATCCAGGTGGCCCGGGGCGGCAGGTCGACCCCCAGCAGCCTCTCGGTGGCCAACGAGAACACCAGCTCGTTGTGCAGCGGCGAGAGGTAGTCCATCCGGGTCACGTTGGTCGACCCCTGGACGTAGGTGAGCTCCTCGCCCGTCTTCTCCATGCCCGTGTGCAGGTACCCGATGACGGGCTTGGTGCGCAGCACCGTCTCGCCGTCCAACTCGAGCATCAGGCGCAGCACCCCGTGGGTCGACGGGTGCTGCGGCCCCATGTTGATGATCATGGTCTGGTCGTCCCGGCGCTCGATGTCGATGTCCTCGGGATTGACGTAGTTGCCCTCGGGCAGGCGGAGCACGGCACCGACCTCGCTCCGCAATTCGCTGCCCCCGATGGTGTCCCGGGACAGCAGCTCCTGGGCCCCCTCCGAGGTCTCCGCGTAGAGCGCACTCTTCTCGGCCGCCAGGTGCTCCTCGTTCTCCTCGGCCCGGTCCTCCGGGCCCAGGTCTTCCGGCGCCAGGTCCTTCTGCCCCTGGTCCCCCGGGCCCAGGTCCTCCGAGCCCCCGTCCTCCCGCGCCCGCTCGTTCTCGGGCTCGTCGTGGTCGCTCATCGGGGCCCCGGGGCTTCCTTGAACTGCACCGGGACACGGCCCACCCCGTAGTCCTTGCGCAAGGGGTGACCCTCCCAATCCTCGGGCATGAGAATCCGGGTCAGGTCCGGATGGCCCTCGAAGATGATCCCCACCATGTCGAAGGCCTCGCGCTCCATGGCGTCGACGCCCGGGTAACTGTCGACCAGGCTGCGCACGACCGGGTCCGATTCGGGCACCTGGACCCGGATCCGCACCCGTTGGCGCAGGCTCAGCGAGAGCAGGTTGACCACCACTTCGAAGCGCTCCGCCGACACGCCGTCGGGCAGGGTCCGTCCCGGGTGGGTGAGATAGTCCACCGCGCACAGATCGGCACACAGCTCGAACCCCGCGACGCGGAAGGCCTCGACCATGTCGGGGTAGCGGCCCCGGGTCGGGAAGGCCAGCTGGTCCACCAGTCGGTCGGGCAGCCGTGGCACCTCGGGCAGGATGGCCGGCGGCGTCACCGCCGTCACCGCAGTCGCGCTGACGTCGCTCACCGCGGAGTGGCCACCCGCACGGCGTCGGGCACGGTCGGCACCCAACCCCCGGTTGCCTGCTCGCCGGCGGGAATGCTGGTCCCGGGGCGGCGGGTGATCTCACCCGTCCGGATCTTCTCGTGCAGGGTCAAGATGGCGTGCAGCAACGTCTCGGGCGAGGGCGGGCAGCCCGGCGCGTACACGTCGACGGGCACGATCTGATCCACCCCTTGGACGATGGCGTAGTTGTTGAACATCCCGCCCGTCGAGGCGCAGACCCCCATGGAGATGACCCACTTGGGCTCCATCATCTGGTCGTAGACCTGGCGCAGGACGGGTGCCATCTTCTGCGAGACGCGCCCGGCCACCACCATCAGGTCGGCCTGGCGCGGCGAGGCCCGGAACACCTCCATGCCAAGGCGGCTGATGTCGTAGTCCGCCGCGCCCACCGACATCATCTCGATGGCGCAGCAGGCCAGACCGAAGGTGGCCGGCCACACGCTGTTGCGGCGGGCCCATTTGACCAGGTCCTCCATCCGCCCGGTCAGGAAATTGTGCTGCAGGTCCTCGAGTCCCATGGCTCAGGCCGCCTGGCCCGGTCGCTTCGGAGGGGTGGCGCTGATGCGGCCGATGGTCGAGTCCGAGGTGCGCAGGGGCATGCCCGCCCGCAGGGTCTTGGGCGGGCCCCAGGTCAGGGCGCCGTTGGAGATCAGGTACAGGAACGACACGAAGACCACGGCGGCGAAGACGATGACCTCGATGAGGCCGAAGGTGGCGATCTGGTGGAACACGACGGCCCAGGGATAGAGGAACACGATCTCGATGTCGAAGATGATGAAGATCATCGACACCAGGTAGAAGCGCACGGGGAACCGTTGTGGGGGTTCGCGGTTGGGCACGATCCCGCACTCGTAGGGGGCCAGCTTGGCCAGGGTCGGCTTCTTCCTCGGGGCCAACATGGACGAGGACACCAGGGAGCCGACGGTGAACAGCAGGCCGAGGAGCCCCAGCAGGAAGATCGGCAGGTACTGGACCATTGCGCCCGTTTCTACCATGCGACCCAATCGGGGAGCACATTGAGGTGAGCGGTCTCTGCGGGGTGGTCGACGGCCTACGATGCACGGGTGCCAGCACGCTCCGCCGCATCCCCCGCCGACCCCCCGCCGGCCACCAAGGCACGCCGGACCACACGCGCCAAACCCAAGGCCAGGGTGCACGATGTGGTGATCGTCGGCGGCGGCCCGGCCGGCTCCTCGTGCGCCTACTGGCTGGCCGAAGCCGGCTGGGATGTGGTGGTGGTGGAGAAGAAGCATTTCCCCCGGGTCAAGACCTGCGGCGACGGCCTCACCCCCCGGGCCGTGCGCCAACTAGCCGACATGGGCCTCGAGGACGCGCTGGCCGGGTCGCACAAGTACGGGGGCCTGCGGGCCTACGGCTTCGGGCAGTCCCTCGAGATGGCGTGGCCCGAGCACCCGCACTTCCCGAGCTACGGCTACACCATCACCCGCCACGACCTCGACGGCCTGGTGGCGGAGCGGGCGGTCAAAGCCGGAGCCACCCTCCTGGCCGGCACCGAGGTGGTGGCCCCCGACCTCGACGAGGCGGCCGCACCCCCTCTCGCCGCCGCTTTCCCGACGCTGCGCGGGGTCACGGTCAAGGAGAAGGACGCCCGGACGGCGCGTTCGGTGGCCGCCCGCTTCGTGGTGGTGGCCGACGGGGCGAACTCCCGGGTCGGGCGCATGCTGGGCACCGAGCGCCGCCGCGACCTGCCGCTGGGCATGGCCCTGCGGGGCTACTACTCATCGGACCGCCACGACGACCCCTTCATCGAGTCGCACCTCGACATCCGCGACGCCGAGGGCAACGTGGTCCCCGGCTACGGCTGGATCTTCCCCATGGGCGACGGCCGGGTCAACGTGGGCGTCGGCCTCCTCTCCACCGACCGGCGGTGGAAGGGCGTCAACACCTCGCACCTCATGGATGCCTTCGTCGACTGGGCCCCGGCGTCGTGGGGCCTCCGCCCCGAGACCTGCCTCGGTCCTCCGACCGGGGGCAAGCTCCCGATGGGCCTCTCGGTGGGCCCGCGGTCGGGGAGCAACGTCGTCGTGGCCGGCGATGCCGCCGGGTGCATCAACCCCTTCAACGGCGAGGGCATCGCCTACGGGTACGAGACCGGGCGCCTGGCCGCCGCCGCTCTCGGTCGCGCCCTCTCGGGCGAGGGGGACCGGGCCCTGGACGACTACGGCCGCCAGCTCGACGATGCCTACGGCGCCTACTACAAGGTGGCGCGGGCCTTCGTCCGCATGATCTCGAATCCCCGGGCCATGCGCGCCTGTGTGGGGGTGGGCATGCGCTCGGACTTCATCATGAGCCAGCTGCTGCGCATCATGGCGAACCTCATGCGGCCCGACGCGGCCGGCCCGGCCGAGATCGGCTTCCGGGCCATGGAGCTGGTGTCCCGCCTCCTCCCCGACGCGGCGTCGGGCGAAGAGTCTTTCGCCGCCTCACGTCGGGAAGGCTTCGCCGCGTGAAGCTGAAGGCGGATGGCTGCGCCGGACGAGGGCGGATGGCTCCCGTCTAAAGGCGGATGGCTCCCGTCGCCAGCGCCCGCAGCCAATCGGCGTAGTCGCCCTCGAAACCCTCAGCCAGGCGCGCCGCGGCGACGACGCGGATCCAGGCGTGGAGGACAGCCTCGTCCACGTTGCGGAGGGCCAGCGCCTCCCGGCGCACCTTCTGGAGAAAAGCGGCGAACGGTTCGTCGGACCTCATGCCCCAGAGGACCAACGTGCGGGCCAGGTCGGCCGCGGGCGGGCCGCCGGCCACCCCCAACCAATCGATGACGACCCAGCCCTGGGCGGCGACGATCACGTTCTGAGGATGAAAATCAAAGTGGCACACGCCACGCGCCCCGTCATCGAGCCCCGTCAGGACCCCGGTCAGCTCTCGGACCAGGTTCTCCTCGAGCCCAACCAGCGTGAATTCCTGGCCGAGGCGGGTCACCAGATCGGGCAACCCCTCGAGGACCGTGCGGTTGATCCTCTCCTGCAGCTCGGCGAAGCGCCGGGCCAGCTCGTCCAACTCGTCGACTCGGTCGGCCCCCGCGATCACCCGGTCGAGCGCGGGACCATCGATGCGGTCGAGCACGACGCCGCAACGGTCCTCGAGAGTGACCACACCGTGCGAGCGTGCGACAGGCAGGCCGGCGTCGGCGAGACGGTGCAGCATGTCGGACTCGAACACCGAGACGCCGCTCCACTCCGGCCGATCGAGCTTGACCACCCGGCCCTCCCCGTACGCGTAGACCTCGGCCATGCGCCCTTGGGCCAGAAGCTCCACGGCAGTGAGCGTAGGCCCGCCGGACTGCTCAGAGGATCTTCCGAAAGAGCGTCGCTGTCGCCGCGTCGTCAAGGGCGAGGTAGAACCGGGGCAGCCCGCCGGGTGGCCACGGTGACGAGCGTGGACGAACGCCCGGACGCCCACTCCTCGAAGGACACCAGCAGGGCCTGGCCGATGCCATCGCGACGACGGTCCTCGCTCACCGCCACCTCCTCGACGTAGGACACGCGTCCGTTGGCGGAGAAGGCCAGGTGGTCGAACCCCAGGAGGTAGCCGACAATGCGGCCCGCCTCCAGCGCCACCAGGACGACCGCGTCCTCACGATCGAGCAGGGCCGCGAACGTCGAGGCGAAATGCCCGGCGTCCACCACGAAGGACGTGGCCATCGCCCGAGCTAGTGGGAAGATCTCGTCGACGTCCTCTGGCCCGGCCGCACGGACCAGGTGCTACTGATTCTCAGAGTCGCCGTGACCCGTCTCCACGCCCATGCTGCGACACCTCCCACGTCATTGTCCCCGAACGATGGACGGCCGTCAGTTCCGCTCCGCCAACCCTTCGAAGTGCCGTGCGAGCTCGTTGGCGTAGCGAAGGCCGAGGTACGCGCCGTGCTCGGCCACCCAGGTCGAGAAGGCGGTTCGGCCGGTGGCCGGACCGTCGGTGTCCGCCAGCCCCTGTGCCATCGTCCGATACTCCTCGCGGGTGAGCAGGACGTCGTGCAGCGCCAGGCCCAGCACACGGGAGAGCGCCGGCATGACGACGCCCGGCACATGGAGAATGCGAGCCCGACTGCGGACGGCGTCGCGGACGGCCGTCACCAGTTCCACGAAGGTGGGACGTTCGGGCCCAACCGCATTGGTCACGCTGTCGTGCCGTTCGGCGCCCTTGTCGAGGCAGAGTCTCGCCAGGTCTTCGACATGGATGCCCCGGATTCGATAGTCGCCGCGGCCGCCCACGGCGAACACCGGAAGATGCCGGAACAGCCAGGCGATGTTGTTGATGAGTATCCCGTCGCCGCCGAAGAGAATGGCCGGGCGGAGGACGGCGTAGGAGACTTCGCTCTCCGCCAGAGCGCGCTCGACCAGTGCCTTGCCCCGGAAATAGGGCCACGGTGAGGCCACGCTGGGATGGGTGATGCTCAGGTGGACGATCCGCTGGACGCCGGCCCTCTTGGCGGCATGAAACAGGGCGCGGGAGTTCGCAACGGCCAGATCGTGATCGATCCTCCCCCGCGCGAAGCGCACCCAATAGGTGTTGTACAGCGTGGTCGCCCCTTCGAGCGAAGCGACCAGGCCCAACTGGTCATCGAAGTCCAGCGGTGCCAACTCGATGGGCGAGTCCGCGGGCGCGCGCCCGGGATGCCCGGTCATCGTGCGGACTCGCCGACCCGACGTGAGCAGCCTCTGCGCGATGGCGTGACCCGAATAGCTGAAGCCTCCGGTCACGACGTCGAGGCCGGTGTCGCCCGCGGGGTGAACGTCCCCAACGGATGTGCGGGTGGGTGCCCTCATGTCGTCTCCTGGGGCGCTGTTGGTCCGGCCGGTGCGGCAAAGAGGCCGGCCAGGGCTTTGGCGTGGGCCAGCAGGCGCAGCGCGGGGTCCGGGTCGCCGTCAAGATGGGTGAGCATCTCGAGCCCGAGGTAGAGGGCCACCACGCCGTAGGCGACGTCGGCCGCCGGGACCACCGAACCGAGCGGGGTCTGATCGAGCAGATGTTCGATGGCCCGCTGGGTGAACTCGGTCCACGGTCCGATGCGGGCGGCGACGGCCGGACCGAGACCGGGCGTCGAGGAGGCCCCGGCGATCATTTCGACCAGGACGGTGACGTAGCCGGCATCGAGATCCTGGCGGAATATCGCTGTGGCCACGTCCACCAGCTCGGTCGGCGAGCCGACGTCGGCTACGGCCGAACTGTAGTGCTCGAGCCGCTCTGCGCTCACCTGGTCGAGCGCGGCCAGCAGGAGGTTGGTGACCGAGCCGAAGTGATAGAAGATCAGCCCCTGGTTGGACCCGGCCCGATCGGCGATGGCCCGTGCGCTCGCACCTCCGTAGCCCTCCTCCTTCAGGGCCTCCGCCGCGGCCCCGACCAGGCGCTGGCGTGTCTCGGCCGAGCGAGAGGAGCCCGCCTCGTTCACGGAGCTCGGTGTACCGGATTTGGCCATGGGTCCATCTTTCCCGAGCCACTCTTTTTTCCTGAGCTCTCTTGAGCAACTGCTCAAAGTATACGCTCAATCCGGTCACGGCGCAATCCCGGCTTGTCCATTGACGATGTGGCTTTCCCTACCCGGTCCCGGCGCCGGCCTCGCGGCTGCGGCCGCTCAGAGCGAGCGGGCTACTTCGGCGGCCGATTCGCCGGCGGCTTCGACCACCCGCTCGAGGAGGTCGTCGCTATGGGCCATGCCGGGGAACATGACCTCGTAGGGTCCCGGGGCCAGGGCGACCCCTCGGCGCAGCATGGCATGGAAGAACTGCGGGTACACCCCGTTGCCGGCCCACTGGCACGCTGTCACGTAGTCGGTCGGGGCCGAGCCCCCCTGGTGCGGCGGGGCCAGGAAGAGGCCGATCAAGGGGCCCGCCGTGGGGGCGGTCACGTCGAGACCGCCGGCGCTGATGGCCTTGGTCAGAGCGGCCGCGAACGAAATCGCCCTGGCGCCCAGGTCGGCGTAGTCGCGCTCGGTCAGGTGGGAGAGCACGGCCAGGCCGGCCGCCGTGGCCAACGGGTTACCCGAGAGCGTTCCGGCCTGGTACACCGGGCCCTCCGGGGCCAGTTGGGCCAGGAGCTCCCGGCTCCCGGCGAAGGCCCCCACCGGCAGCCCTCCCCCGATGACCTTGCCGAAGCACCACAGGTCCGGCGTGACCCCCGACCAGGCGGTCGCGCCACCGGGTCCCATCCGGAAGCCGGTGATGACCTCGTCGAAGATCAGCAGTGCCCCGACGTCGTCGCAGGCGGCGCGCAACCCGGACAGGAACTCGGGCTGGGGCGCGACCAGGTTCATGTTGGCCGCCACCGGTTCGACGATGACGCAGGCCACCTCGGGGCTCAACTCGGGGACCACGTTGTAGGGAACGACGGCGGTGGCCGCCACCGCGCCGGCCGACACGCCGGCCGATCCCGGCAGGCCGAGCATGGCCACGCCGCTCCCTCCGCCGGCCAGGAGGCCGTCGGAATGCCCGTGGTAGCAACCGTCGAACTTCACCACCAGGTCCCGACCGGTGGCGCCGCGGGCCAGGCGCACAGCACTCATGGCGGCCTCGGTCCCCGACGAGACCAGTCGCACCTGCTCGCAGGCGACCACCCGTTCGCAGATGGCCTCGGCCAGGAGCACTTCTCCGGGCGTGGGGGCCCCGAAGGTGGTGCCCAACACGGCCGCCGTGGCGATGGCGTCGGTGACGACCGGATGGGCGTGGCCGAGAAGCACCGCCCCGTAGGACTGCACCAGATCGATGTAGCGGGCGCCGTCGGCATCGACCACGTAGGGGCCCTCGCCCCGCACCACGGTGTAGGGCGTCCCACCGACCGACGCGAAGGACCGGACGGGGGAGTCGACGCCGCCGGGGATGACCCGCACGGCCCGGGCGAACCATTCGGCGTTCGACGCCGACGACGCGTCACCCACCGAGCGCCTCGGCCACCTCTGCTGCGAAGTAGGTGAGGATGAAATCCGCCCCGGCCCGCTTGAGGGCGACCAACTGCTCGAGCGCCACCGCCGGTCCATCGATCCATCCGGCGGCCGCGGCGGCCTGCACCATGGCGTACTCGCCGCTGACGTGGTACGCCGCCAGCGGCACGCGCACGGCGCGCCTGGCCTCAGCCAGGACGTCGAGCGACGTCATGGCCGGCTTGACCATGACCATGTCGGCCCCCTCGGACACGTCCTGGGCTATTTCGAGGAGTGCCTCCCGGCGATTGTGGGGGTCCTGCTGGTACGACCGGCGATCGCCCCCCCCGGCAATGGTCACGTCCACGGCGTCGCGGAAGGGTCCGTAGAGGGCGGACGCGTACTTGGCGGCGTAGGCCAGGATGGCGACCTGGTCATGACCTCCCGCATCGAGCGCGCCGCGCAGCGCGGCCACTTGCCCGTCCATCATGCCGCTCGGGGCCACCACGTCGGCCCCGGCGTCGGCCTGGGCCAGAGCGATCCGGCCGTAGAGCTCGAGGGTGGGATCGTTCAGCACCTCCCCGTCGGGCCCGAGCACGCCGCAGTGGCCGTGATCGGTGTACTCGTCGAGACACAGGTCGGCCATCAGCACCAGGTCGTCACCGACCGCGGCGCGCAGGGCGCGCAGAGCCCGTTGCACGATCCCCTCGGGATGCCACGCCTGCGTGCCGGTGGCGTCCTTCTCGACGGGGACGCCGAAGAGAATGAGCCCGGGGAGGCCGAGCGAGACCAGCCGCTTGGCTTCGATGACCAGTGAGTCGACGTTGTGCTGGACCTGGCCGGGCATCGACGCGATCGGCAGCGGCCCCTCGATCCCTTCCCGCACGAACAGCGGCGCGATCAGGTCGTCCACCCCGACGCGTGCCTCGGCCACCAGCCGGCGCAGGGCCGGGGTGCGGCGCAACCGGCGCAGCCGGCGGACCGGGAACCCCGGTCGACCGGGCGGTGACGTTGCGGGTGTGGCGGCCGCTGCCATGACGCTCAAGCCTACGAGTCGCCGGGGCGGGTGTCGGCCAGGTGGCCGATGAGGGTGGCGACGATCCCCTCGGTCGTGGGCCCGGAGGCCTCCGCGACGCCGGTCATCCCGAGCGCGCGTGCCGCGGCCGCGGTGGTCGGACCCATGCACACGACCAGGCGTGGCACACGCAGCGGCCGCCCGTCGGGTCCTGCGAGGGCGGCAAAGGCCTGGGCCGACGAGGTCGCGGTAAAGGTCACCGCGTCGGCCCCGGCGACCCGGCCCAGGAGCTCGGGCTCCGGAGGGGGCAGCGCCACGGTCCGATAGGCGACCACGCGCCGAACCTCCCATCCCTTTCCGGCCAGCCCATCGGGGATGGTCGATGGTGCCAGGTCCCCGCAGGGGAACAGGACCCGGCCCTCACCGGACGTCCGGCCAACTGCGGGGAACTCCTCGACCAGCCCGGAGGCTCGATGGGCAGCCGGCACCAGATCGGGCTCGATGCCGGCCGCGCGCAATGCGTCGGCCGTGGCCGGACCCACCGCGGCGACGTGCGTCCGGCCCACCTGCCGGGCATCGTGCAGGGCACCCACGAAGCGGTGCACGGCGTTGACCGAGGTCAGGACGACCCAGCGGTACTGCGGCATACCCGCGACGGCCTGCCGCAGGGCGGCCCCGCCGTCCGCCGCGTCCGTCTGGGTGGTCAGCGGGATCTCGATCGTCTCGGCTCCGGCCCGTCCGAGGGCCTCGAGCAACCCGCGGGCCCGCGGTCCCGATCGGGTGACCACGATGGTCCGACCCGAGAGCGGACCCGGCCGGCCGTCCAGGCCCCCGCGGATCCCCTCCTGCCCCAGTGCGGCAACCGGCCCGATCACGATCACCGCCGGTGACCCGAGCTCGACGTCGGAGAGGTGGTCCAAGGTCGTGCGCACGACGCGCTGCTCGGGCGTGGTGCCGCGCTCGATCACCGCCGTCGGCGTCTCCCCTGGCTTGCCGCCACGGCGGAGGGCGTCGGCAATCTCGGCACGGGTCATCATTCCCATGAGGATGACCAGCGTTCCCTCGACCTTGGCCAGCGCATCCCAGTCGACGCCACCGGGGGCGGCGGGATCCCCCACTCTCCCCGTGACCACAGTGACCGAAGAGGCCAGGCCCCGGTGGGTGACGGGGATGCCGGCCGCGGCCGGCACGGCCAGGGCCGAGGAGACGCCGGGAACGATCTGCCAGGGCACGCCGGCCCGGGTCAGGACCTCGACCTCCTCGCCCCCGCGACCGAAGAGGAACGGATCCCCACCCTTCAATCGCACCACCACCGGCGCCCGTCTCCCGTGCGCGACGAGGAGTCGGTTGATCTCCTCCTGGCGCTCCGAGCTCGCTCCGGCGTCGGGTCGTTTCCCGACGTCGACCAGCTCGGCCCCAGGCGGCGCCAACTCAAGGAGCGCGGGATGCACCAGGCGGTCGTAGATGACCACGTCGGCCTCGGCCAACAGCGTCGCCCCCCGCCGGGTCAACAGACCGGGGTCCCCGGGCCCGGCCCCCACGAGGTAGACGGTCATGGACCCCTCTCCGGAGGGGGCAGCGCCCGGGCCGCCTCCTCGAATCCGTCGAGGCCCGATCCCCCACCATCGACCAGGAGCGCCCGGGCCACGTCGGCACCCAGCCGTTCCGGATCGTCCCCGGTCCGCGCCATGCGGATGACCACCCGCCCATCGGCACCGGCCACCAGGCCGTGCAGCTCGAGGCGCGATGACTCCGGGTCCGAGCGGGCCCAGGCTCCGACGGGAACCGAGCAGCTCCCGCCCAGGACCGCCAGGACGGCCCGCTCGGCCCGCAGCGCCCGGTGCGTGGCCCGGTGATCGATGGACGAGAGGAGGTCGCGCGTGGCGCCGTCGTCGGTCCGGCACTGCACCGCGATGGCACCTTGCCCGGCCTGGGGAAGGACGTCGAGGGGATCCAAAATATCGGTCAAGCGGGCGGTCCACCCGAGACGCTCCATGGCCGCCACGGCCACCACCACGGCCGTCACCGAACCGTCCTCGCCGCGACCCACCCGGCGCTCCATATTCCCCCTGACCTCGGTGAAACTCAGATCGGGACGCAGGTGGGCCAGCTGTGCCCGCCGCCGGGCCGAGCCGGTGGCAACGAGCGCGCCCGGAGGGAGGTCAGCCCAGCGGCATCCCACCAGCCCGTCACGGGGGTCGGCCCGCGGTGGCACCGCGCCGAGCACGAGCCCCTCGGGCATGACCGAGGTCATGTCCTTGGCGGAGTGGACGGCTGCGTGCGCGCGGCCGTCGGCGACCGCCGCTTCGACCTCGGTCACAAAGACGCCCTGCCCACCAATCTGGTCGAGCGGTGCGGCGAGGTCGTCGCCCCGGGTCCGCACCACCATGACCTCGACATGGGTGCCGGGCTGTCGGGCGCGCACCGCACCGGCCACCAACTCGGCCTGGCACAGCGCCAGCGGTGAGCCGCGGGTGGCCAGTCGGAGCGGGCCGGTCACGGGGCTAGAGGTCGAAGAGGATGCGCAAGGCTTCGACCAGACGTTCCCCCCGCGGGGAGCCCGCGGTCTCCTTCAAGACCATGGTGGGCTCGTGCAGCAACTTGGCCAAGGCCGCCCGTGTGGCGGCGTCCACCTGTTCCCACTCGGACTCGGTCAGGTCGGCCAATTGGGCCCGACGCCGTTCGAGTTCCGACTCCCGCAAGGACTCGAGTCGGGCCCGCAACGCGGCGATGATGGGCGCCGCCCCGCGCTGGCGGCTGGCCGTCCGGTAGCGCTCCACCTCTTCGGCGACGATCTGCTGTGCCGCCAGGGACTCCTCACGTCGGTCACCGAGGGCTTCGGAGACCGAGACGCTCAAGGTATCCATATCGAGCAGGGTGACCGCGCCGAGGGCGCCGACGGCCGGATCGACATTGCGCGGGACCCCCAGGTCGATCACCAGCATCGGACCGCCCACGCCGGAGAAGTGCGCCAAGGTGAGCACGTGCGACTCGGCAGCCACCGCGGCCACCACGACGTCAGCGCGGGCCAGTTCACGGTGGATCTCCTCGAGCGACGCCGCGCGCGGCTGGGGGCCCGGGCCGGCCTGGCGCACCATGTCCTCGGCGCGCGCCACCGACCGGTTGACCACCACAATGGAACTCGGGGCCGCTTCGGCCGGGATGTCGCAAAGGGCGCGGTAGACCCCCAGCCCCATTTCGCCGGCGCCGACCACGACCACCCGTTTGTCGTGCAATTCGAGGCCACTGGCGCCGCGGGCCACCGCCACCGCGGCATACGAGAAGGACGTCGTGCCCCGCGAAATACCCGTCTCGGTGCGGACACGCTTGCCGGTCTGGAGCGCGTGCTGGAAGAGGGCCGAGAGGACCGGCCCGGACATTCCCTCACCCTGGGCCTGCTCGAAGGCGCGCCGAACCTGGCCCACCACCTCGGTTTCCCCGAGCACCGTCGACTCGAGACCAGCGGTCACCGCGAACAGGTGGGCGGTCACGTCATCGTCGAAGCGGACGATGGCGCCCCCTTCGAGCTCAGCGGTCGAGACGCCGGAGTGTTCGGCCAGCACGTCGTAGATCTCGGCCACCGCGTCGTGGAAGCGGTCCACCACGGCATAGACCTCGGTCCGCAGGCAGGTCGAGAGGACCACCGTCTCCTGCAGGTTGCGGCAGTGCCGGAGCGAGCCCAGCACCTTGTGCAGATCGGCGTCGCTTATCGCCGCCGCTTCGAGCAACGAGAGGGGGGCCTGCTTGTGCTGGAGCCCTACGACGACGACGGACACGAATCCCTCCTGAGTGGGACCACAAGCTTGCCCGGCCTGGACCCGCGGTGCCAATCTCCCAGGCCCGGGCCCCGAACACGCCCTATCCCGTCGTCGATCCGTCCATCTCCTACGGGGCCGACAGGCCCAGGCCCACCGAGCGGATGCTGGGAACCCGATCCTCGACGGCCGCCCGATCTCGCTCCGGTCCGTCGCGCCGCGCCCGGTAGAACCCGAGCACCTGCAACTCGATGGAGAGGTCGACATAGCGCAGGTGGACGTGGGGGGGCACGGTGAGCACGCGTGGAGCGAAATTGAGGATGGAGGTCACACCGACCTGCACCAGGGTGTCCGCCACCTGCTGGGCCGCCCAGCCCGGCGTCGTGATGACCCCGATGGCGGGCCTCTCGGGCACCGGCAGGCTGGAGATCTCGTCCATGTGGCGCACCCGGATACCCCGGATCTCTTCGCCGACCACGGCGGGATCGACGTCGAAGAGGGCGATGACCTGAAATCCCCCTGACGCAAAGCCCTGGGAGTTGGTCAAGGCCCTCCCCAGGTTCCCGATGCCGACCACGGCCACCGGCCAATTCTCGTCCACGCCGAGGGCCCGATCGATCTGGGAGAGGAGGAACTCGGGGTCATACCCCGATCCCCGGGTGCCGAACGAGCCGAGGAGGGAAAGATCCTTGCGCACCTTGGCCGCGTTGACCCGAGCCGACGTGGCGAGCTGCTCGGAGGAGACGGTCGAGACGCTGTTGCGCACCAGCTCGGCCAGAATGCGCTGGTAGACCGGAAGGCGTACCACGGTGGCCTCGGGAATCCGCTTCGAAGAGGAGGGGGATTCCGCACTCACGACTCGGGATGGTATCGACCGCCCCCGGCCCGACACCAAATCCCCGGACGGCCCAGGTTCGCGGATTCCGATGGCATCACCAGACCAGCATGATGAGCTCACCGGCCACGACGTTGAGCCAGTGTCCCGCCGACGCTTCCCCGGCCACGACGGCCAGGTGGTCATTGGCGTCGATCAAGAGCCCCAATTCACCCTGCTCGAGATCCGCGAAGGTGCCCACGCAGCGGAGCAACGCCCCTTCGGGCACCAGGCCGTCGGGGAGCCGGGGCTGATCGGCAAGGTCGCCCTCGACCACGGCGGTCACACCGACCGTCCCGGCCAGGAACAGGCCGGACTCCTCGACGTCGGCCGGCGTGGCTGCCAACTGCACATTGCCGAAATGATCGACCCAGGTGACTTCGGTGCGGAGACAGTTCCGACCGTCGACCAGCCGACCCCGCTCCACCACGCCGTCGAACAACCGGACCAGGGTGCCCGGCTCTATCCGAACACCCAGGGCGTCCGGCGGCGTACCGTGACAGAGGGCGGCCGCGGCCGGTGCGAACAGGTCACGACCATCGAACGTGCGGGCCGCGGCTCCGGTCGCGTCCATCCGGGAAAGCTCGAACGCGCCGGTGATCGTCCCGTCGCCGGCGAGCTCGGCCGCGGGAACGAGGATGCCGTTGTCCGGACCGACGAAGTAGGTCGGTTCACCCGGGCCCACCCGGACCTCCAGGCACAGTCCCCGGCGGGACGAGCCGACTCCCGGGTCCACGACGGCCAGGACCACGCCCGGGCCGAGATGCGGGAGGGCACGTACCAACGTGTGCGCGGCGGCCCGGACGTCGAACACCGGGATCCGATGGGTCAGATCGATAACGGTCGAGCCGGGGGCCAGAGCGGCCAGGACGGCATGCACCACACCCACGAACTCGTCTCGCGTGCCGTAGTCCGAGAGGAAGAAGATGGTGCTGGCCTCCGTCGACGACGGGGATTCGGGCGGCAATCCGGCTCCGCCTCGGTGTCTCAGCCGGCGCGAGTGAAGCGGTCGGCTACGAACCTCTGCAGATCCTCGGCTCGCACCCGGAAGGAGCGCCCAATCCGGGCGGCCGGGAGTTCACCCCCATTGATGAGGCGATACACGGTCATGGTCGACACCCGCAACGACGTCGCAACCTCGCTCACCGTCATGAAATGGATCGGGCCACTATTCAGGTCTCCGGTGGTTGCCACTATCTCCTCCCACCAGGGATGGTAGGTCCATTCCGGCGCCGGGAAAAGTGGGGCGCCCTATGAGCGGAGCAGCGAACGTGCCCGCTCGGTGGCGGCCGCCACCGCCTCCATGAAGGCCGAGCGCACCGCCCTCGACTCCAGAGTGCGAATTCCGGCGGCCGTCGTGCCTGCCGGAGAGGTCACCATGGCTCGCAGGACCTCCGGATCGTCGCCCGTCTCGACCAGGAGCCGGGCCGATCCGACCATGGTCTCGACCACCAGCGTCCGGCTGATGTCCCGGGCCAGCCCCATCTGGACCCCCGCCTCGATCAGCGATTCGGCCACCAGGAAGAAGTACGCGGGGCCCGAACCCGAGAGTCCGGTCACCGGATCGAGCAGGCGCTCGGGCAGCCGGACCACGGCTCCAACCGCCGCCATGACGTCCTCCGCCCAGGCCAGGTCGGCCGAAGTGGCGTGGGAACCCCCTGAGATGGCCGTCATCCCGGCGCCCACCAGGGCCGCGGCATTGGGCATGGCCCGTACAACCGAGGGAGCTCCGCCCAGGGCGGTCTCGAGGCGGGCGCAAGGGATACCGGCGACAATGGAAAGGACCCGGCTGATACCGACAGCGCCCAGGGCTCGACACGCTCCCTCGGCCGCGTCGGGCTTCACAGCGAGCACGGCCCCGGGTCCGCTGTCGCCGCTGTCGCCGCTGTCGCCGCTGTCGCCGCTCGTCGCCGAGCATGCCAGCTTGCGGCGCGCTGAACACCTCGACGCCCGGGAATTCGTCCGTCAGCTCTTGGCGCCGGGCGGCCATCGGTTCGATCACCGCAATGTCATCGGGGTCCGCCCACCCCGCACGGAGCAGTCCGCCGAGCAACGCACCACCCATCTTCCCGCCTCCGACGATGAGCAGGGTGACCGGCATGGGCGGGAACGTTACCGAGTGCCGCGGGCCTAGGACCGGCGGGGGCGTCGTCGGTACACCGATGCGTAGCCCAAGGTCATGGCGGTCGGAAAATGGTCGTCCACATACAACACCGACGACCCCGCGATGCGGTCGAGCTCGTCCTCGTCGATCTGCCCCGCGGGGAGCTTCCCGACCAGGTAGACAGCATCTTCGGGGCCGAGACAGAACCACATCCCATAGAGGCTGGCGTTCGAGCGGAGGAGGTACGTGAACGTGTCCGCGACATTCTCCTCGGGGGCCGGCATGAATTGGGTCTCGTGGTGCAAGGTGCGCTGCCGGAGAGTGAGCCAGACCGTGATGAAGTCCTTCTCTTCACCCTTGAAGCGGAGATACCAGCGCTGCGATGCCGTGCGATCGGTGACCTCTTGTCGCTCCGCCGCCACCAGGAGCCCATCGGTGGTCAGCTCACGCTCCACCCAGGCGTCGATGCAGGCGACCGCGGCGGCCATCTCCTCGTCCTCGGGGAGGTCGACGACCGGCACCCTCGGCGTCGATCGATCAGCTGCACTCGACGAGCCGGCTCGAGCCCAACTCGTCGTGCAGGTCCACCAGTGCCTCGGCCGCGGCGCGCCAGGTGTAGCGGCGGGCCCGCAGCACCGATGAGGTGGAGAACCTCTCGGTCAGCAGCGGTTCGTCGAAGATCCGCCGGACGGCGGCGGCATAGCGCTCGGGGGTGGGGTCCTCGACCAGGAACCCGGTGTGTCCGTGGTCCACCAGCGTGGTCAAGCCACCGACGGCCGATGCCACCACCGGAGTGCCGCAGGCCGCCGCTTCGAGCGCCACCAGGCCGAACGACTCCGATCGACTGGGGATGAGGCACACGTCGGCGGCCCGGTAGAAGGAGGACAGGAGCTCGTGTGGTTGGGGCGCGACGAAATGCACGAGATCCCGCACGCCGCGGGCATCGGCCAGATCGAGCAGGCCTCGGTACGACTTCTCGCCATGGGGTCCGCTGGGGCCGCCGACCACCACCAGGCGATAGGGCTCAGAGCCCGTCTCGCGCAACTCGGCCAATGTCTCGACCGCCACGTCGGCACATTTGAGGGGCTGGATCCGGCCCACGAACAGCAGCAACCGACCGGTGAGGGGGAGCCCGAGGGCCCGGCGCGCCTGGGGCCGATGGCCCGGTCCGAAAAAAGCGTGGTCGACGCCGGGCGGCACGATGCGGATACGGTCCGGATCCGCCCCGTAGAGCGAGGCGATCTGTTGGGCTTCGACCGTGCAGGACGCCAGTACCGCATCGGAGCACTCGATGATCGACGCCTCGGCCTCGGCCCGCCGGTGGGGCATGTCGGCCTCGACCTCCTCGGGCATCGATTCAGCCTTCACGCGATCGAGCGTGTGGAACGTGCAGACCAGGGGCAGATTGAGCTCGTGCTTGATGACGTGGCCCGAGAGGCCCGAAAGCCAGTAGTTGGCATGCACCGAGCTGAAGGGGATGCTCTCGTCGTCGGGAGAGCCGGGCGATCCGGGCGACGTCATGCGCGCCAACACGCCCTGGGTGAAGGCATCCACGACAGCGGGCAGCGTCTCCTTGGGCAGGACGGTAAGGGGGCCGGCGGGGACGTGGTGCACCCGGAGCCCCGGTTCGACGTGGACCACGGCAGCGAGATCAGGCGACCAGGCGCGGGTGAAGACATCGCAGGACACGCCTGAGCGAGCCAACGCGGTGGTCAGCTCGCGGACATAGACATTCATGCCTCCACCGTCCCCCGTGCCGGGCTGGGCCAACGGCGAGGTGTGGAGAGAAAGGACGGCGATCCGGCGCATGGCGGTCAGATCCTACCGGTGGCCGTCATTTGCCCAGCCCGGACCGGCACTCAAGCGGTGGCGGCGTGTTGCGGCGGCTCCGGAGCGGCCGGAGGAGTGGTCTCGGACGCGCCGGGACCCTCGGTCCCGTGCTCTTCCTCGTAGTCACGGCGGAAGGAGAGGTAGATGTTGACCAGTGCCTGTTTCTGCTCCTCGTTGAGGGATCGGTCGGCCAGGATCAACCTGGTCAGGTCGGGCGCCCCGTCCGGAGGCTCGAGGATGCCCGCCTGGATGTAGAGGGTCTCGGCCGAGATCCGCAGCGCTTTGGCGATCTGTTGGAGGATCTCCGCGGAGGGACGCCGCAGCCCGCGCTCGATCTGACTCAGGTAGGGATTGGAGATACCGGCCAATTCCGAGAGCCGGCGGAGGGAGAGGCGAGCCGTGCCACGCTGCTCGCGAATGAAGGATCCGAGCTCGCTCCAGCGATCTTTTGGATCGGCGGTCACACCTGCGAGCGTAGTGGTAGACCACCGTTGCGCCTGGTTCGCCCTGCTCGGGGGGGTTGGATCGGCTGCCGTTCGGGTATCGTCATCGAAGACCGACGACCCCGAGGAGACCACTGACATGGCCGACTACACCCTTCCCGACCTGCCGTACGACTACTCGGCTCTTGAGCCTCACGTCTCGGCCCAGATCATGGAGTTGCACCACGACAAGCACCATGCGGCGTACGTGGCCGGGGCCAACACCACCTTGGAGAAGCTGGCCGGGGCCCGGGACAAAGAGGACTTCGGCCCGATCGTCGGGCTCGAGAAGACCTTGGCCTTCCACATTTCAGGCCACGTGCTGCACTCCATCTTCTGGAAGAACCTGAGCCCCGATGGTGGCGACAAGCCCGACGGGGGCCTGGGGAGTGCGATCGATGCGCAATTCGGATCCTTCGACAAATTCAAGGCCCACCTGACCCAGGCCACCTCGACCATCCAGGGTTCGGGTTGGGGTGCGCTGGCCTACGAGCCCCTGGGCGGACGCCTGATCGTCGAGCAGATCTACGACCACCAGGGCAACGTGGGCAACGGCTCGGTCCCCCTGTTGGTGTTCGACGCCTGGGAGCACGCCTTCTACCTGCAGTACAAGAACGTGAAGGCCGACTTCTTCGCTGCGCTGTGGAACATCGTCAACTGGTCCGACGTGGCCGCCCGGTTCGACGCGGCCAAGAAGCTCAGCATCTGAGCCACGGGCTCAACCACTGAGCCACCACTGATCAGCCCGCGGTGATGACCTCGGGGCCGGTGGAGTGGCCGAGCGCCAGATGCTGCTCGCACACCCGCCGGGTGGGGTCGGCCTGCAGGTCGGCACCGAGGATCGGCGCGCCGCAGGTCTCGCAGTTCTCGTAGGTTCCTTCGCTCAGCCGCTCGAGGGTGCGGTCGACGTCGTCGAGCACACGCTGGGAGTGGGCCAGATCGGACTCGTAGCGCTCTTCCACCCGGGCAGGGTACCGCGGCCCTGATGCCGATCCGTATCCTGGCGCGGTGACCGCGCTCCCCCCAACGGCGTCCCTGGTCGGTGCCGGCCTGGCCGTGCCGTGCCTCGACGGCACCGAACGGCCCTACCGGGATCTCGACTGCGCCGCGTCGACGCCGGCGCTGGCCGTGGTGGCGGACAAGGTGGCCGAGTTCCTGCCGTGGTACTCCAGCGTGCACCGGGGCGCGGGCTTCAAGTCGCGCTTCGCCACGGCGGCCTACGAAGGTGCCCGGGACAGCGCGCACCGGTTCGCCGGTCGGGCCCGGGACGGCGACGACGTGGTCGTCCTGTGCCGCAACACCACCGAAGCCATCAACCACCTGGCCTATCGCCTCCGGTTCGAGGCCGACGACGTCGTGGCGACGACAGTGGTGGAGCACCACGCCAACCTGCTGCCGTGGGCCCGGGTGGCGCAGCGACGCTGGGTGGAGTGCGGGCGGGACGGGACGTTCACCGTCGACGATGTGACGGCCGTCCTCGACGCGGGCCGCCGCCCCGCGCTACTCGCCCTCACCGGCGCGTCCAATGTCACCGGATGGCTCCCGCCCGTGGCCCAGATCTGCGCCGAGGCGCATGCCCGCGGCATTCCCGTCCTCCTCGACGCGGCGCAGCTGGCCCCCCATCGTGCGCTCCCCCCCGACCCCGACTTCGTCGCCTTCAGCGGGCACAAGCTCTACGCGCCCTACGGCGCCGGCGCCCTGATCGGGCCCACACGCGTCTTTGCCACCGGCGACCCGTTCCTCGCCGGGGGCGGCGCGGTCGATCTGGTCGACCTGGACGAGGTCATCTGGACCGATCCACCCGAACGCGAGGAGGCCGGATCCCCCAACGTGATCGGCGCGGTGGCCTTCGGTGCGGCCATGGACGAAATGGGGCGCCTGGGCTGGGAGGCCATCGCCGAGAACGAGGCGGCCCTTTCGACCCGGCTCCACGAGGGGCTGCGGGCCATCGACGGGGTGCGGGTCCTCGGACCGAGACCGGGCGCCGACACCCTGGCCGTGGCCGCCTTCACCGTGGAGGGAATGCACCACGCGCTGGTGGCGGCCCGTCTCAGCGCCGAATGGGGCATCGGCGTGCGGCACGGCTGCTTCTGTGCCCACCCCTATCTCCTCCGCCTGCTCGGTGTCGGACCCGCGGGCGTGGCGGAGGCCCGCGCCGCCGTGCAGCGCGGAGACCGCCGGGGCATCCCCGGTGCCGTACGTGCCAGTTGCGGACTGGGCACATCGGGCGACGACGTCGATGTCCTTCTCGAGGCGTTGGGCAGGCTGGCCGAGGGGCACCCTTCTCCGGTGCCCTACCGGCAAGATCCCATCACCGGCGACTTCTGGCCCGAAGGCCATGCCCTCGGATGGAGCGATGACGACCGGCCCGCCGGCGCGGCCTGTGCCCGGGGCTGAGGCCTCTCAGACGCTGTAAACGGCACGCGCTCGGAACCGCAGCGGTCGCTCCGCCAGTTCCTCCTGGTAGTGCGCGGTCCAGCCGGCGACCCGGGCCACGGTGAAGATGGTGCGCCCCGCATCGGGTGCCATGCCGGCGCCCCAACTGAGCGCGGCCAGAGCCAGGTCGCAGTTGCGGGGCGCCACGTCATGGGCGACCGCCAGGTCCAAGACTTCGTCGAGCAGGGCGCGCCGATCTTCCGTGAGGAGGGGCCCGACCAGCGCCATCAGGGCAGCGAACCGGGGATCGCCGTGCGCGTACACCAGGTGGCCGAACCCGGGTAGGTGGGTGTGCCAACGCAGCGCGTCATTGAGAGCCCGGGCCGCCCCGTCGCGCTCGGCCGCCACCAACAATTCATAGGCCTGCTGGCTGACTCCCCCGTGCATGGCCCCGGCCATGGTGGCCACGCCGGCCAGGAGGGCGTCGTAGAGATCGGCCCTGGTCGATGCCGCCACCCGCACGGCCAGCGTCGATGTCGCCAGTTCGTGGTCCGCCATGAGGACGAGCGCTGCGTTCACGGCGGCCACCAACGAAGGAGACCGCTCGCCGACCAGGCGTTGCGTCAACCGCTGCGCGATCGACGCGTTGGAGTCGGCGGGGTCGTCGTCCCCTCCCACGACATCGACCAGTGCGGCGATGACCCGTCGGGCCGAGCGGGTGGTCGCCACCGGCCGGGTGTCGGCGCGCAGCGGATCGCCGGCGCCGCTCATGACCAGAGACCAGCGAATCCGTTCGTAGGTCTCGCCGAGTGGACAGGGCCCGAGGCGGGGCGCCACCCAGTCGCCGTCATCCTCGGACTGCCAGAGCAAGGCCGCCACCTTCTCGAAGCTGGTGTCCCGGGCCAGCTCGGTGGCCGGACGGCCGCGGTAGGCGGGCCCGTCCTCGCGGAGCTGGGTCACCGCGGTGGTGACCGTGGCCAACCGGGTCTCGACCTCACGACCGCCCCGGCGACGCCGGGCCAAGCGCTCGATGTCGGACAGCTCGAAGAGGCTCCGCCGGCCGCCGTGCTCCGGGTGCGATTCCAGCAGGCCGCGGCTCACATAGGCGTACAGGGTGGTCACCTTGACGCCGAGCCGGCGGGCTGCCTCCTCGCTGCGCAGCATTCGCTCCATACGGCACCTTATATTGACTTGATCAACATTTACATCTCCTGGTGACCTTGCCATAGTGGACTCCATGGAGACAGTCGTACGTGACCTCATGACCGCACCCGCCGTGACCTGCACCAGCACCGATGTCCTGGCCGTGGCCGCCCGCCTGATGCGAGCGGCCGACACCGGTTCGGTGATCGTGACCGAGTTGGGCAAGTCCGTCGGTATCTTGACCGAGCGCGACCTTCTGCGGGCCGTGGCCGCCTCCACCACCCCCGACCGTGAGCCGGTCAGCCTCTGGATGACCCCACACCCCGACGTGCTGGGCCCCGACGAGAAGGTGGATGCGGCCTGGGCCAGCTTGACCTCCCATCACTACCGGCACCTGCCTGTGGTCGATGCGGGACGGCTGGTCGGCGTGGTCTCCCTGCGGGACCTCATGCGCGTGGCCCGTATCCGACCGGCCACCGAGACCAGCGGCGAGGTGCCCGCCGGGCTCGAGGGCGTGGTGGTGGCCGAGACCACGGTGGGTGACGTGCGCGGCCAGGAGGGCTTCTACCACTACCGCCAGTACTCCGCCGTCGACCTGGCCCAGCAGCGATCGCTCGAGGATGTCTGGCACCTCCTGTTCCGGGGTGAACTCCCCGACGCCGCGACCTCGGTCGCATTCTCGAAGGATGTGCGGTCCCGGCGGGCCCTGCCCCCGGGCCTGGTGGCCCTGCTGCCGTCACTGTCCCGCCAGGGCTCGCCCCTCGACGTGCTCCGCAGCGCGGTCTCGGTGCTGGCGGCCGAGTCGGGTTGGCGCCCGACCCATGACATCGGGGCCGACGAGCTGTACCAACAGGCCGTGGACCTGTGCGCGATGGTGCCGACGATCTTGGCCACGGCCTACCGCCTGCGCGAGGGACTGCCCCCCGTGCCGCCTCGGGACGATCTCGGTTTTGCCGCCAACTACCTCTCCATGCTCACGGGGAAAGTGCCGAGTGCGCGCCATGCCCGGGCCCTCGAGCGGTACATGATCCTGACCATCGACCACGGTTTCAACGCGTCGACCTTCACTGCGCGCGTCATCACCTCGACCGGAGCCGACCTCGGAGCCGCCACGGTGGGGGCGATCGGCGCCCTGTCGGGTCCACTCCACGGGGGGGCACCCAGCCGGGCCCTCGACATGCTCGACGCCATCGGCACCCCGGACCGGACCGAGGCCTACATCCGGCCCCGCATCGAACGCGGTGAGCGCATCATGGGTTTCGGCCATCGGGTCTACAAGACCGACGACCCCCGCTCGCTCCTGCTGCGGGACGTGGCGCAGGATCTCGGTGGTCCGCTGGTCGACTTCGCCGTGCAGGTGGAGCGCACCGTGGTCGACCTGCTGGCCGAGCTGAAGCCCGGCCGTCAGCTCTACGCCAACGTCGAGTTCTATGCCGGTGTGGTGATGCACATCTGCGGCATTCCCCGACACATGTTCACCCCTACCTTCGCCGCGGGCCGGACGATCGGCTGGAGCACCCACATTGTGGAGCAGGCGTCCCACAACCGGCTCATTCGTCCGGCGGCACGCTACGTCGGTCCGCCCCCGCCGGTGCCGGTACCGGTGACGTGACGGCGCCGGTTATGCCGGTTATCTGAACCGCGCCTCTGGTCTGGGTGACGCTCGGGCCCGGCCGTCACGGCGGGTTGGGTCCGTCAGGGGAGCCCGCCCTCTCTGCCACCTTCTCTCGCAGCTTGTCTTTCTCCACCCTGGCCCCTCCGGCGGGACATTTATCCTGGTAACACACGTGATTTCATAAATCCGACAGATTTAGTTATATTTCTGCGCGGCGCAAAGGCGCCCTCGTTGACACGGAGGTTGACATGGAGGGTGGAATGAAGTCACTCGGAAGGTCCGTCGGTGCATCACAGGAGGGCCGACACCTCGAAGCCCGAACTCGCGCTCGACGGCGTGTGGGGCTCACCGGGGCAACCCTGGTCGCCGCGGCAAGCGCCCTCGCTCTGGCGTCCGTGCCGGCCGGGGCTACCGATACGCCGGCGGCCAACAACCAGGTCATCGGCACTGGCTCGCAGGCCGCCTATTCCACGCTCAACGCGATCGACGATCTCTTCAACCTCTCGCCGGGCTGCCCGATCTTCGTGCCGCAGCCCAATGCCACGAGTCCCCAGGAAGAGGACTTCTCCTGCGTCACGGCACCCACCACCGCGGCCAACCCGGAGAACCCCTACAACGACGTCGTGAGCGAGGAGCCGCCGCTCGGCTCGAGCACCGGCATCAGCGAACTCGAGAACTCGGGTGCCCACGGGGCCACGGCGACGAACAGCGGCACCTCGATCAACGTGTTCCAGGGCGTCAACTTCGCGACGTCGGCCCGACCGATCGGTTCGACGGACCTCAAGGGGCTGAACTTCGCGGCCTACGCCGAGGATGGCGTGACCTGGTTCAACTACACCAACATCGGAGGGACGGCCGCCGGACACGGGGCGACACCCTCGCATGCCGTGACGAATTTGACCCAGGCCCAGCTGATCGGGATCTACAAGGGAACCTTCACCAACTGGGACCAGGTCGGTGGGGCAAACGCACCCATTGTGGTCTTTTCCGCCCAGGAAGGTGCGGGGGTGCAATCGGTGTGGAAGACCTTCTTGGGCTTCGACCCCTCCTCGCCCACCAACGCCGTCAACTGCTACACGCCCGCGCATGGAACGAATACCTGCGTCGGCCCCGCCGTCATCGGCCAGAATGAGGACGCCCAGATCGCCACGACGGCGTTCGGCACGGCCCAGAAGAAGTTCCTCGGCTCGACCAACCCGGTGTGGCTGAGCCAGTTCGGCACCGCGGCCGCCACCACGAACGAGATCAAGGCCGACGCCATCTACTTCTTCTCCTACGGGGACTACACCAACTCGTGCAAGGTCAAGGTGAACTGTGGCGGCAGCCGGCTGAGCCCGGCGGGCACAACCAACGCGGTGGAATCGGTCAACGGGGTGGCGCCGAGCGAGCAGAGCATCCTCGACGGGCAGTTCCCGGTGGACCACTACCTCTACAACGCCTACTCGGACGGGTCCAACACCAACATCCCCGCCGCGACGGCCGCCACCTTGAACTTCGCCAGTGAGGTCGGATACGTCTGCAACCCCAACAAGGGCGCGACCACCAATGTGCTCGACCCCAACACCGGCACCCCCTACCTGACCGAGTTGCAGACCCTGATACTGAACAACGGGTTCTTCCCGCTCTCGGCCGGGGCGGCCACCGGCACCGTGGACCAGACGCCGATTGACGAAGGCATGGTGCCCAACCCCGCCAGCGCTCTCTTGGCCCGGACCACGGGCGGTCAGGGATCGTCCAACGCCAAATCTCCCGGGTATGCGCAGTACAAGCCCTTCGACACCTTCGCGACCACCGGCCCGAATGCCGATCCCGCGGGCTACTGCCTGACCACCACCAGCGACAGCAACGCGACCTCGTAGCTACCCGACTACAGGTTCGCTCTGGCCCGGGCCCACCCCTGATCGGCTTCGCGCTGATCCCCGGTGGGCCCGGGTCATTCCGAGCAGGGCCCGGGAGGGCGAGGGCGAGGCGAGGGACCACGAACACGGGGAGTCTCCACGGCTCAGTCAGACCCGGCCAAGCGATGCGTGCAGATCCCGACGGGGCGATCGTTCTTGCGGGCTATGCAGGAGGCGCCGACGCCGCGACTCGGCGGTCGACGGACCCGTCCGCGAGCGCCGCTCGGCCCAGCCGGGTGGTCCCCCAACCCATGTGGGTCCAGTTGCCATTCGATTCGTACTGCTTCGGGATGAGAAGGCCTGCATGCTCCAGAAGCTGCGCCGCCTCTCGGACGATGTCGCGAATACTGCATTCAGCCGCAGACGGCGGTGGCTGCTTGTACATCGCGCCAGTGAACTCGCCGTGCGGTGGCAGGAAGGTGTTGACAATGACGGCGAGTTCCGTCAGTCCACCATCCGGCTCATACTCCGACTTGAAGGCGTTGGTCATGACCTCGGCTGTCAGTTTGGGGCAGTGGAAGCACAGCGAGCCGCTCTGCCACAGCGTCGACCTCCGGCGCAAGCTCCGACAGGAGCGGCAACTGATCCTCGTGCCCGTCGGCGTCGGCCGCTTTCGACCCAAAGAGCCTCGACATTCTGCCTCCCCAATTGCCGAACATGCGTCGCCGAAGTCAAGGATCACATGTCCGGCGAGAGGCTACGGCATCCGAGAACCTTTCGCGAACGGTGTCCAACGCGCGCACAATCTCTACAAGCGGATCCAACTGCGGTGACCGGCAGGATGGCCGAATCGGCCATGGCCATCGCAGCACGCCTCAATGCGCCGGGCGGTAGCCCGGATGGACCACAGGAGCGTCTGCGCTTCGCCTCAGGGCATTCGAGCGCTGGAGCCGAGACTGACTTCCATGATCGTGCCGGTGAGCACCCCGTGGTCTTGGACCAAGTACATCACGGCGCGGGTGACGTCCTCGGCTTCGATCCAAGGCTGGGCGATCGGATTGCTACGAGTCAACTGCCGTACGACCTCTTCGGGTACCTCGCGGTCAGGATCGGGCTGCAGCATCGGAGTGTGCACGGTGCAGGGGCACACGACGTTGACGGTGATCCCGTCGTTCGCCACCTCGAGGGCCAAGGACTTTGCCAGGCCGATGACGCCCCACTTGGTGGCGTTGTAGGCGGATTGGCCCTTGATCCCCATACGGCCGCCCATCGACGCAGTGACGACGATCCGACCCCAACGCTGTTCCAACATCGGGGGCACCACTGCCCGGAGCGTATTGAACACCCCGGTCAGGTTGGTGGCGAGCATCTCCTCCCACGACTCGTCGGTGACATCGACCAGCGGGCCAACGGTGACGATTCCGGCATTGGCCAACGCGATGTCGAGCCGGCCGAACTCCTCCAACGTGTGCTCGACGCCGGCACCGACCTGGCTTGCGTCCCTTACGTCGACCGACCGAGAAAGGCACCGACGACCCTTCTCGTTCACCAGTTTGGCCGTGAGGTCAAGATCCTCCTGCGTACCAAGTGCATAGGAGAGCGATGACATCGGCCCCGGCACGTCCCACGCCACGATGTCGGCCCCTTCGGACGCCAACGCGAGCGCGTGCGCCCTTCCCTGTCCCCGCGCCGCTCCGGTGATGAGAGCTACTTTCCCGTCCAGCGATCCCATGGTCGGTCACTGTACCGGCGGCGCCAAATCCCGAGGCGGTGCGGCGTTCTGTATCTTCACCGTGGATCGTCAGCCAGAAGCCGCCCACACCAGGGTACGTAGGGTGAGGTCGCCTTGACCCCAGCTGAGGGCACCTCTACGTTTTGCGTGTAGGTGGAGCGGTGGGGTCAGGACGCTGCCGACGCGACCACCCATAGGGAGGGATCTGCCGTGGCAGAATCACAGACGAAGTACACGCTCATCTCGGCCGATGGGCACCTCAACGAGCCTCGGGACGTGTGGACGTCGCGGGTGGCCAAGAAGGACAAGGACCGGGTGCCGCGGGTGGACCGGCTGCCTGACGGAGACGGATGGGTGTTCCCCGGCTACGACACCACGCTCCCCTTCAGCTGGGGTGCGACAGCGGGGCGCAACCCTGAGGACATGGGCCAATGGTGTACCTACGATGACATCAATCCCGGCAGCTACGACCCTGTCGCCCGGGTCAAGGAGATGCAGGAGGACGGGGTCGATGCCGAGCTGATCTTCGGGTCCAACAACCCGCGCACGTTCGTGGCCGGACACGAGGACGCCGACCTCCACCATGAGATGATCCGGGCCTACAACGACTTCATGTCCGAGTTCTGCTCGACCGCCCCTGATCGGCTCGGCGGTACGGCACTGCTCCCGAATCGTGGGGTCGAGGGATGCCTCAAGGAGATCGAGAGGCTCTCTGGGATGCCCGGGTTCGTGGCCTTCCTCATGCAGCGCTACCCGAGCGGGGAGCCGTCCATCATGCCCGAGGACGATGCCGTTTGGGAGGCGATCGAGGCCAGCGGCAAGCCACTCACCATCCATGTGGGCCTGGTCGAGGGAAAGATGGGCCGGCGCACGGTGGCCACAAATCTCCCCGGCACCGGCCACTTCTATGACGCACCGAAGCGGATGTTGCAGTTCATCTTCTCCGGGGTACTCGACCGGTTTCCCAAGCTTCGCATCCCGTTCATAGAGGTCGATTGCGGGTGGATCCCGTACTTCGAGAGCCAGTGCGACGACAACTTCCTGCGCCACCGCAGGGCGTCCCTGCGTGACTCCAAGCTGACCCGTCTGCCCAGCGAGTACATGCAGGAGTTCTTTCCCGCCTCGTTCATCACCGATCCATTCGCCGTCGACAATCGGGCCCGCGTCGGTGTGCACCGGATGCTCTGGTCGAGCGACTACCCCCACATCACGACGGACTGGCCGCTGTCGTGGAAGACGATCAACGCGACGTTCGCCGACGTTCCTCCACATGAGAAGCACGCCATCCTGTGTGGCAATTCCCTCCGCCTCTTCAAATTCGACCAGGTCGGGAGCACCTGACCCTTGACGGCCAGGGGCACGGAGCCGGTCGACCGGACCCGAGCCAGTACCTTTGTCATCAGCATCACGCCGTTCACCGAGGACGGTGCCGTGGACGAGGTCGCCCTGCGGGGGCACCTCAGGCGCATGGCCGCCGCCGGTATCGGCGTCTACCTGGGGGGCGGTGGCAGCGGCGAAGGCTACGTTCTCTCGCCGGACGAGACGAGGCGGTTGCTCGAGATCGGCGTGGAGGAGCTGCAAGGGAAGGTGCCGATTCGCGCCATGGGCATCGAACCGCGCACGTCGCTCGACATGAGCGAGTATCTCGTGATGGTCAGCGGCACCGGAGTCGACGCCGCCCAGATCTACTCTCTCGATCAGGGACACGGCCACCGGCCGACGCGGGACGAGATCCACCGGTACTTCGATGACGTGTTGCGGGCGATCGACTTCCCCGTCGTGCTCTCCACCCATCAATCGGTCGGCTATCAGGTGCCGGTACCCATGCTGGTCGAATTCGCCGATCGGTTCGACCACCTCATCGGGATCAACCTCACCCACCAGGACCTGGGCTATCTCAGTGCCGTGATCAATGCGCTGGGTGACAGGCTGGAGATCCATGTCGGCGGTCCCCATCTGGCGCTGACCGCGCTCTCGCTCGGCGGCACCGGGTACCTGAGCTCCGAGGGCAACCTGGCGCCCGCTCTCTGCGTCGGGGTGATCGACGCCTACCGGGAAAACGACGCGTGGCGCATGGTGGAGTTCTACGGCAAATTGCTCCGGCTGTCGGGCACCCTCTATGCCGCCGGCGGGATACGGGCCACCAAGGCCGCCCTCAATGCGCTCGGGCTGCCGGGCGGTTTTCCCCGCCTACCCCAACTGCCGGTGCCTGACGCCGAGCGTCCCACCCCTGCTCGACACCATCGAGCGACTGGGCATCGGGGCTATCGAGGGCTGGGGCTAAACTGGCCCGCTGGCTGGCAGTTCCGCGGCCAGGCGTCGTCTGATGTCGGCCCGGAGCTCGCCCTTGGCCACCTTGTCCCCCGACGAGCGGGGCAGGTCACCGAGTTGGACCAGCCGCTCGGGGTACCACTCCGGACTCACCCCGCGGGAGGTCAGGAACGTGGTGATGTCGGACAGGGTGACCGGGACGTCGCCTCGCGTCGACACGTAGACGCAGACCCTCTCCCCGAAGATCTCGTCGGGCATGGACACGGCGGCGACCAGGGCCACATCGGGATGCTCTGATATCTCCGCCTCGAGCGCTGGTGCGCTGATGTTCTTCCCACCTCGGATGATGATGTCCGACGTGCGGCCGACGACCCGCAGGTAGCCGAGCGTCGTCGATTTCGACGACGTCGCCCATGCGCATCCAGCCGTCTTCGGTGAACAACTCGGCGTTGGCCGCGTCATCGTCGTAGTAGGCGACGCAGGTCGCCGGTCCCTTGCACGCCGGCACACCGACCCGCGGTGACGACGTCACGGGATCCCCCCGATGGTCGAGGACCCGTACGCGCATGGCGTCGATGACGCGGCCCGCCGTGCCGAGGCGCTGTTCAGGCGAATCGGTGAGCGTCGTCCCACTGAGCACGCCTGTTTCGTTGGAACCGTAGAACTGCAGCACCTTGGCGCCGGTCCGCTCCTCGAAGGCCGCCGCCCGGGCAAAGGGAACAGCTTCGCCCCCGGTAAACAGGACGCGCAGCGACGTCAGGTCCAGCCCGTCGAGGCGAGGGGAGTTCAGCATCATGATGAACTGCGTACTCACGCAGGCCAGCACCGATACCCGGTGGGTGGCCATGGCGAGGAGCGCCTGCTCGACCTGGAATCTGGGGGTGACGACGGTTGGACAGCCGAGCACGCTCGGCGAAAAGTGCGCCGTCCACAGCCCGAACCCGTAGGGGGCCGGCACGGCGCTGAAGAAGATGTCCTCGGGCGTGAGCTGGCCCGTGTGCACGGCCAACTGGTGGAAGTAGAACCAGCGGTTCGCCGTGTGCATCACACATTTGGGCAACCCGGTGGTGCCCGAGGTGGAGTTGAGCATGAAGAGGTCATCAGGTCCGAGGGCCCGGCCGCTCAGGATCCGGGTCACCTCGCCTTCGTCGGGTGGCGGGGCGGGGATCCCGTCGACCACCGCCGTCGCCCCTCCGGTTGACAGCACATCGGGCACCACGATGTGCCGCAGACCCCGCAGGCCGTCCTCGCGCAACGACGCCACCAGCTCGCCGGCCGGGCCCTCCTGGTGGTGCTCGTGAGTGAGTAGTGCCGTCGCGCCGGCCCGGCGCAGGAGATGACGTATCTCGGCCCGCCCGGCGCGCGACCCCACCCCGACCACCACCAGTCCTGCCTTCTCGGCGGCCAGGAAGGCCGCGTGCACGGTCGCCCCGTCCGGCAGGATCACCCCCACCTTGGTACCCGAGTCGAGCCCGGCGCGCGCCAGGACGGCGGCCAGCTCCGACGAGCGCCGGTCGTATTGGGCCCAGGTCAGCGCCCGGTCCCCCGACGGGCCGGCCACGATGTACGCCGGTTGGTCGGGACGGGACGCCGCGTGGCCGGCCACGACCTGACCCAGGGTGCGGGTGCCCCACCAGCCTGCGTCCACGTAGGCCTCAATGTCCGACCGGTCGAACATCCTCAATCGCTCCCCGTCAGGCCGTCGACGATCTCGAACTTCTTGGTCTTGCCCGATGCAGTCAGGGGAAGGGAGTCGAGGATCTCGAGCTGCTCGGGCAACTTGTACGTGGCCATCCCGATGGCACGGAGGCGCTCGACCATGGTTTCGAATTCCAACTCCGTTCCGGGCGTCAGCACCACGCACGCGCACACGCGCTCGCCCAGCCTCTCGTGGGGCAGTCCGACAACCGCCGCCCGATCCACTTCGGGGAAGTCCAGCAGCAGGTCCTCGATCTCCCGGGGGGTGACGTTCAGTCCTCCCCGAATGATGATCTCCTTCTTGCGACCGACCACCGTCACATAGCCGTCCTGGTCCATCGTGGCCAGATCACCGGATCGGACCCACCCGCCCGGTGCGAAGGTGGCGGCCGTTCGCTCGGGGTCGCGGTAGAAGCCGACACAGGTATTGGGCCCTCGTACGAAAATCTCTCCGGCCACGCCGGGAGGGCAGACGCGCCCGCCGTCGTCGCGCAGCTCGACCTCGACGCCGGTGAGTGCCGCTCCGTCGGTGTCGGTGGTCTTCTCGACGGGGCTGGAGGACCGGTTCCAGGTGGCCACCAGCACTTCGGTCGACCCGTACAGGCGAAGGACCCCGATCCCATGCGCCATGGCACGCCGCACAAGTTCAGGTGGGACCGGCGCGCCGCCGCAACCGAACCTGGTCATGGAGCTGAGGTGATCACCTCCCCGGCGCTCGGCCTCGGCCACTACATCCTGGAGGAAGGTCGTGGAGGCCAGGGTGTAGCTGGCCCGGTGGGCGGCGATCAGGTCGCAGGCAACCGCAGCGTCCCAGCGGTCCTGGAGCACGAGCGCCAACCCGTGATAGATGGCCAGGCGGACCCCGTAGTTGAAGCCGGTCGAATGCCCGATGGGCGACGGCATCCAGACGACATCCCGGTCGTCGAGCCCGAGATCCTGCCGCGCCACCCGGACGCTGAAGTTGGCCGTCTCCTCGGTATGCATGATCGCCTTCGGGGCCGCTTCGGTCCCCGAGGTAAAGATCAACTCGGAGACCAGGTCGGGCCGTTCGTCCTCGCGGCGAGGCGCGCCCGGCGCCGGGGCCCCGTCCCTTCTGTCACGGGCCAGCGTGTCGGCGAACCATACCGTGGGGGCGTCGATCGCCCCCGCCATAGCGGGACGCCCCTCGGCGACGATCACGTGCACCGCGGAGCGGCCCGAGTCTGCAATGACCGCCCGCGCCTCGGCGAGATGGTCGTGGTCGCGGTAGAGGGCCGGAGTGCACAAGACTTTCGACTGGGCGACCGTGAGGGCGTGGAGCAGCTCGCGGCGCCGGTAGATGGGGAGCAGAGGGTTGATGATCCCACCCACCCGTTGGATCGCCACTGCGATCACCACGAACTCGTAGCAGTTGGGCAGCTGGATCGATACGACATCGCCCCGGCCGACCCCCCGGTGACCTAGCCAGAGGGCGAACAGGGAGACGTCGCGCTCGAGCTCGGCATAGGTGTGGACGGCCTTCCCGTCGCGATCGATGACGGCTCGCGCGCCGGGCGTGCCGCGGCCAGCGCTTCGAGGCGGCCCGAAAGGGTCGTGGAGTCCCACCGCCCATCCCGTCGGTAGGAGGCGGCACGTCCGGTCTCGGTCACCATGTCGCGGAACTTCGAGCGCTCCCTCTTCGTCGACAAGCCTGCGTCGTGTGGCACTCCGGTACTCCCCCAGTTAGCGGTCGGTGGTCAGGATCAGGGCCGAACCATCCATGAGCGCCCCCGACGTCACGACGACCACCTCGTGCCGCGGCGCCTGGCGCGCCCCACCCCGTCCCTGTACCTGGAGCACGGCCTCGGCCACCGTGTTCATGCCGTGGACGTAGCCTTCGGCCAGCAAACCGCCACTGGTATTGGTGGGCAGCCGCCCGTCGAGCGCACACCCGCCCGAGCGCACGAAGGCTCCGGACCCTCCGCGCTCGCACAGTCCCAATCCCTCCAGGCCCATCAGGACAGTGCTGGTGAAGCAGTCGTAGATCTCGGCCACGTCCACGTCCTCCTGACGCAGGCCGGCCCGTCCGAAGAGCTCGTCCCGCAGCCAACTCGTGTAGTTGCGCGTGTAGTCCTCCCACAGCAGATGGTCGCCGATGTCCAGGCCGGGACGGGGACCGGCCCGGTAGCAACCCGAAGCCACCACTGCAGGCGGGTGGGGCAGGTCGCGGGCCCGCTCCAACGACGTCACGACCACCGCACAGGCCCCGTCGACCTCGACGGTGCAATCGGAGCGGCGGAACGGATCGACCACATAGGGCTCCGACAGGTACTCGGTCAACCCGAGGGGCTGACGGCGCACCGCCCGCTCATTGTCCTGGGCATAGGTGCGCTGGCTGACGGCCACTGCCCCCAGATCCTCGGGGCCCTGTCCCGTCTCGTAGAGGAAGCGCTGCGCCCACATGCCCACGTACATCAGGTAGGCCCCGTACCCGATCGGGTAGCGGTACTGGCCGCCCATCCCGGCGAACTGCATTGACCCGACCCGGGCGCCCGAGCGGCCGTTGAGCGCCCGGTAGACCACCACCACGTCGGCGTCGCCCCTGGCCACAGTCTGGGCCGCCTGCCACACCAGATGGCAGGGGGCCTGGCCACCCAGCTGGAGATCGAGGACGCTTCGCAGTGCCCCCATCCCGAGAGTGCTGGAGACAGCGACGCAGGGCACCGAGTCGTCCGAGACCATGAAACTGCCCATGGCGTCGACGTCTCGGAGGCAGAGGCCGGCATCCTCGACGGCGTTGGCCACCGCCTCGGCGGCCAGCGACAGGACGCCACAACCCGAGGCGCGGCTGAACGGTGTGAAGCCGATGCCGGCCACCGCCGCCACCCGACCGGGGTCCCGCACCGTGCCCGTCACGTCCGGTCAGGGTCCGTGGCGAAGTACAGCTCGGTCCACGAGGGATGGTCCCTGAACCGGGCCACCACCCCGGCCCCGATGGCCACGGGAAGCAGCGATTCGACACGACCCAGCAGTCGTGGGCCCTCGTCCAGTTCCACGGTGGCCACGGTATAAGGCGGTTCGGCTGTGAAGCCGGGCGAGATGGCGACGTGGGCCGTCACGAATGCGTAGACGACACCTCGACCGGCCGATTCGACCTCGGCGAAGGTGCGGCTCGCGCACCAAGGACAGCGCGGCATCGGAGGGTGCCGCGGTCGGCGGCACCCTCCGCAGAGCTGAAGAAGGATGCGATGTTCCCGCAGACCTTGCCACCAGGCCGCGCTGTCGGGGTCCGCCTGAGGCGCGACCGCGTCCGCGCGCTCGGCGGGGTCGATCGTGGTCACCGGCCCCGGAACCGCGGCTGGCGCTTCTCGAGAAAGGCCGCCAACCCTTCGGGTGCGTCTTCCGACGTAAGGCAGTAGTAGGCGTTCCGCTCCCTTTCGAGGCGGAGTCCACTCGAGATGTCCCCGTTGGTGGCCCACAGGCCCTGGAGGACCGCTTTGGCGTTGGCCACGGCGAGGGGGCTCTTGGCTGCCACCTGGCGGGCGAAGGTCAACCCGTTCTCCAGCAGTGCCTCGTCGTCGACGCAGCGGACAGCCAGTCCCCACTCGACGGCCTCCTCGGCCGAGAGGGACCGTCCCGAGAAGATCAGCTCGGATGCGCGTTGCAGGCCGATGACGCGTGGGAGCAGGGTGAGCACACCACCCCCACCCATCTGGCCGAAGTTGAGATGCCCGTCGGAAAGTCGCGCGCTGCGGGCCACCAGGGCGAAGTCGCAGTTGAGCAACAACTCCAGCCCCCCAGCCGCCGTCACCCCGTTGACCAGGGCCACCACTGGGAACGGCAGGTCACGAAGACTCCCGAACACCCGGTGGATGTCAGCCACGAAGTGGGGAAAGGCACTCGGGTCGCGCTGCAGCGCCACGTAGCTCTTGAGATCGCCGCCGGCGCTGAAGGCTCGACCGGCCCCCGTCAGGAGCACGCAACACACATCGTCCCGCCGGCCCAGGCCGTCGACGACCGAATGAAGCTGCCCAAGCATCTCCCAGTCGATGGCGTTCAGGGAGTCCGGACGGGACAGTGTGACCAGCACGGCCACGGCCGAGGCGTCCGCCTCGCGGCCCTCCGGGGCAAGATGGAACTCCTCAACCAGGACGGATGGTTCGGACGAAGGCTCGTTCATCACCACCTTCACTATCACCCCAGAAGGTCGGTGGGCCGCTCGGGTCTCGATCCCGGCACCTCGGGATCCGACGATGGGGACATTTGGCAGATTCACTGAAGTGCGTTTCGGCAGTTCGGAAGCGGTAGGTCATCCACTGGGATACGTGCAAACCAGCGCAACGAATTCCCCGGGCCTGAAAGTTCGGCTGCACTCGCAGGCAGTCGCTCACTGCTCGGATCTTTTGCATCGGGGGCTCAGCGGTGACGTTTCGTGCGAACTCGCCACGTGCTGTCTGAAGGCGCAGTTGTGATGATGACCGAAGGGTCGATGACGTGAGGTGGGCGTAAGGACAGCGGGCTTGAGGATTGCCGGCGTCATTGAGGTTCACGACGGAGTGAAAGCCGGCTGGCGTGACTCCTTCGATCCCAGGGAGTTCGGGGCGCAGCTCTCCACCGACTGAGCGACCTGTAGGTGCGGATATCCAGCGGGGTCTGGCCGCTCCCGTGGCGATAAGAATGCCGACGAGAGCGAGGACGCCACATTCGACTCGTAAGGTGGATAAGGGATCGTCGTGGTGCGAGAGGAGGTCGATGCGGGTGGTCGCGCTGCTGGTCGTCGGAGCCGGACCCTATGGAGTGGCCGTGGCGGCGCACGCCATCGAACGCGGAGTCGACACGGTCGTCGTAGGGCATCCGATGGGCTTCTGGACCGACCATATGCCCGAAGGGATGTTTCTGCGCTCAGGGACCGACTGGCACCTCGATGCGTCAGGCGTCGACACTTTTGAGGCCTTCATCGAGGACCGCGGAATTTCTTCTGTCCACATCGATCCCGTCCCCATCGCTATCTTCCTAGAGTACGCCGCTTGGTTCCAGACCCAAAAGCACGTGGCCATCCGCGATCGGCTCGTCTCACGCCTTGCGCTCGACGACGACACGTTCGTGGCCTCGCTGGACGACGGGAGCCAGATTGCAGCCGACGTCGTCGTCGTCGCTCCTGGTGCGGCCTACTTCCGTCAGTTCCCCGAATGGGCGACCTTGCTTGCCGAAGGCGTCAGTACGCACACCTGTGATCTCGTTCGTTTTCAGGAGCTTGCCGGGGCGAGGATCCTGATCGTTGGAGGTCGGCAGAGCGCCTACGAATGGGCCGCGCTCTTGGGCGAACACGGTGCCGAGCGTGTGGACATCGTCCACCGGCACGACATACCCCGCTTCAAGCGAGTGAGTTGGAAGTTCGTCGACCCCTACATGGACGCGACGATCAATCACCGCAGTTGGTGGCGCTCGCTCTCGGCCACCGAGCAAGGGCAAATCGCCCAGAGGTTTTGGGAAGTCGGCCGCCTCAGCCTCGAATGGTGGCTCACACCGCGTCTCGCCGACGAGCGAATCCGTAGCTGGCCGGGGTCGCAGGTCGTAGACGCCGCAGTAGGAGGCAGTGGCATGGTGTCGGTGGCACTCTCAGGTGGAGACCGTCTGACGCTCGACCGTCTCGTCTTTGCCACCGGGTACAAGGCCGACCTTCCTTGTGTGCCATACCTCAATGAGCTCGCGGGCAGGCTCGAGGTGATCGACGGCTACCCCGTTCTGGACGAAGCCTTTCAGTCGTCGATTCCCGGGCTCTATATCACCGGGTTCGCCTCCACCCGTGACTTCGGTCCCTTCTTTGGCTTTACCAGGGGCTGTCCCGCGGCGGCCACGCTCATCGTCGACGACTTGCTCCGACGCATGTGAGGTAGCCAGAACGGCGGAGATCCGCTCCGACCCGGCGACCGCTTCAACCCAGGGCACCGCTCTGATCGCCGCCTTAGCGAGCCGACGCGAGCATCACCACCTGGAGCTCTAATGGGGTTGATGTCCGGTTGTCGTCCTCGTCGTGGCGAGCGCTCAAGATGGGCCGCTGGCCAATGCGTTTAGCTTCCCTTCTTGTACGCGGCGCTCGCCGCATCTTCCAGTTTCGCAGCGGTTCCGTTGACGTTCTTGGGGTCGCGTAGGAAGTCCTGGAACAGGGCCCATTCGCCCCGTCCGGCAGTGGCGCCGAAGGAGGCCGGTTGCTGGTCGGACATGTCGAACACAACGGTGGTGGCAGACGCCACGGGCGCTGCCGTCGACCGGGTGATCGGGTCGGGATACGCGCTCGGGCTCATGTTCTTGTTACCGGTGGCGAAGCCGCCGTGCTTGGCCCACGCCGCCGCCGCCTGCGGGGTCGTGAGGAACTTGACGAACGCTTCGATCGCGGGAGTGTCCTTGAAGGCGACGATCGTGTCGCCGCCGATCTCGACCTCGGGCCCAGAGCCGTTGATCGAGGGGAACGTAAACACGTTGTAGTCGGTGGTCGGCGTGGCAGTGACGGTCGCGACGCCCGGCACGAAGTCGCCCTCCATCACCATTGCCGCCTTGGGTGGGCCCTCGAAGACGTTGTTGACCGAGGTCGGGAAGTCGGTGTGGAGCGCGCCGGTCGCGCCGCCGTAGATGTTCGAGGTGTCGCTCAGCACCGCGGCCATCGTCCTGAGCGCCTTCTTCACCGTGGGATCGGTCCACTTGATCGCGTGACCCGACAGCGCCCGGTACTTCGCCACCCCGGCCTGGCGAAGGTAGATGTTCTCGAAGAGGTCGGTGAGCGTCCAGCCGTCCGCGGCGCCGATCGAGTAAGCGGGCGTGCTCGAGGCCTTCATGGTCTGGGCGTCGGAGAGGAGTTGCCGCCAGGTCGTGGGCGGGGAGATCCCCGCGGTCTTGAATGCGTGAACGTTGTACCAGACGGTCGACTTGTTCGACGCCTTGAACACGACTCCGTACAACTTGCCGTTGAGCGTGCCGAGTTTCACCCAGGCCGGGCCGAAGTTCGCGCGATACGACGAGAGCGCGTAGGTCTCTGGCTTCAGCGCACCCCTTTCCGCGAACTGTTTGATCAGCCCGGGCTGGGCGATGTCCGCCAGATCCGGCGGATGACCGCCGGCGACGGCCTTCGCGAGCACCGTCGGCGTGTTGTCGCCGGTCGACCTGAAGTTGACCGTCACCTTCGGGTAGCGCTGATGAAAGGTGTTGATCACGTCCTGGAACGCCGACTGCTCGGCACCCGACCAGACGCCGTCCATGCTGATCGTGCCCGAGACGGTGCTGCTGATCGACTTGGCCGCCAAGCTCGCCGACGACTCGGACGTGCTCCCCCAGCCGAATACGACAGCCGCGAGCATCACGATCGCCGCAACTGAGGCCAGACCACCCGCTCGCTTACTCACATTCATGCTCACGTAACAAGCCCCTTTCTGCCCATTGTCCTACATGTGCTCACCGGCGTGTGCATGGAATGTGAGGTCAGCCGTCGCGCCCGAGGTACACCCTCGGTTCGACCGTATCGGACCCTTGACGGCTGGTTTGCGAGCGCTGCCCGCCATCGCTCCGGAACCTCGCGTGTTGCGAGGCGTTTAGAGGCTTCTGACCTGGTGGGCCGCCCGGGTCTCGATCCCGGCACCTTGGGATTAAAAGTCCCCTGCTCTTCCGGATGAGCTAGCGGCCCGGGACCACCAGATTACTTGGCAAAAAACGTTCAAGACAATGTGCGTCGGCGGAGCCGGATGCTTCGACTCCATGAGCGGCTACTCGACGCAGTGTAAAAAACCCCTCCACACCCGGTCAGGTGAGGGCCGCTGGACCGGCAGCCGCCAGCGCTGTCTCGATGCATCGAACAAGCTCGCGCGCCGATGCGGCGCTCAATTCGACCGCGACCCGGGCGCTCGGGCCCCGGGAGGGATCGACGAAATCAATGTTGAGCGTATGAGCGAAGGGCGCGTGATACGGATGGTCGAAGTAGACCGACGCCGACGTCACCGGGAACCAGCCTTCAGGGCCTTTGGCACTGCCGGCGATATCGGCGGGAACGGTCACATAGGAGCACATCGTCACGCCTCCGTGGGTGTGAGGTAGGTCTCGAACCAAGAGAAGATCCGCTGCCAACCGTCCAGGGCCGCCTCAGGGCGATAGGCCGTCCGGTTGGTCGAGAAGAAGGCGTGCCCCGCTCCCTCGTAGCGGTGAAACTCGTACGTCTTGTCGTGGGCGATGAGTGCCTGCTCAAGTTCGTCGACCTGATCGGGACTGGGGAACTGGTCGTCCTGGCCGAAGAGCCCGAGCAAAGGGCAGCGCAACGACCCGGCCCGGTCGATCAGGGGCACGACTTTGAGGGGGAACCCCTCTGGAGGTGTGCCACTCACGAAAGCTCCGTAGCAGTCGACCGCGGCGTCCACAGGGAGACTGACGGCGACAAGGAAAGACTGCCGACCGCCGGAGCAGTAGCCGATGACGCCGATCTTGCCATTGGAGGTCGGGAGGGCGCGCAACGCATCGATGGCACCACCCACGTCGCCCAGCAGAGCGTCGTCGGTGACGCCTCCTTTGGCTCGTGCCGACGCAGCGGCGTCGTCCGGATCGGCGTCAGGCCCTTCCCGGTAGTAGAGGTTGGGGCAGATCGCGTTGTACCCACGCGAGGCGAACGTGCGGGTGATCTCCTTGGTGGCCGAGTCCCATCCGGGTAGGTGGTGTATCACCGCCACACCGGGAAAGGATCCCTCACCGCCCGGAACAGCCAGGTACCCGTTGATGGGATCACCGTTGTGACCCACCAACATCACGTTCTCTGCAGACAATGCTTCTTCACGGAGCGTCAACGAACTCTCCTTAGGGTCGGGCTCTGCGCTGCAGACTAGGACGCGTCGGTGTCCTCGCAAAAGTGCTCGGTGATGAGCGAGATGACCCCCAATCCGGCATGATGACGCTGTGCGATGCTCACTCGTGGCCCTGGCCGCGGCCCTGGTGGTCACCGGCTCGCTGGCCATCCCGAGTGGAGGAGGAGCAACCCCGATACCGGCGGTCAGGACCGTGGCCGGGGTGGGAAGTTCAGGCACCCTCAGCTCTCCCCATGGCATCGCCCTCGACCGAACGGGTGATCTCTTCATCGCCGACACCAATCGCTGCCGGGTCGTGGTGGTCCCGAACCGCTCGGGGACGCTCTATGGGCTGCACGTGAGGGCCCACCACGTCTCCACGCTGGCGGGCACCGGATGTGGGGGTAGCCACAGTCTCGGCTTTCCGACCGGCGTGGCGGTTGATCGCCGGGGTGATGTCTTCGTGGCCGAGGCGAGCGAACAGAGAATTCAGGTCATTCGGCCGGGTAGCCACGCCGTCGTCACGTTGGCGGGCACCGGCATGGCCGGCTACAACGGAGAGGGCTTGGCCGCCCGGGCGAGCCAGCTCGACCAGCCGACGGGGATCGCCGTCGATGCAGCCGGCACGCTCTTCATCGCCGACACCGCAAACTGCCGGTTGCGCGTCATGCCCGCTACTTCAGGTGTGTACTTCGGCCGAAGCATGCTGGCCCAACACCTCTACACCATCGCCGGAACAGGCGTCTGCGGATCGGCACAACGAAACGGAACCGCGGTGGCCGCGCAGCTTTGGAACCCGGTGGCCGTGGCCATCGATCAGGCCGGAGATCTCTTCATCGCCGACAATGGCGACCAGTCCCTCCTCGAGATGCCGGTCCAGAGTGGCACCGACTACGGCACGCCCATTGGCGCAGGCGGCATCGGCACCGTCGTCGGCGCAGCGGGGAACGGCAACGGCCCGTACCTCCAAGATGGACTCCCCGCCAACTTTGCGAGCGCGGAATTGAATGATCCCGAGGGTGTGGCCGTGAGTCCGACGGGGACGCTGTTCATCACCAACGGCAACATGCACTGCCTACGGGTGGTACCGAGCACAACCTCCACGGTGTTCGGACGATCCATGAAGGGCGGAGATATGTACACCTTGGCCGGAGCGCTCCCGATCAACACCCCCACGGGAACCGGGAACGGAACCCGCTGGGTTCTCGGGCACGTCGGCGTGCCGCTGGGCATCACGTTGTCCCCCTCAGGGGCGGTGCTCTTCAGCGACCGCGGCACGCAGCAGGTGCGGGACGATCGGATGACCTCCATCGACCGCCGCACCTTCCTGGCTCATGGCGTCCGTGCCTCGGCCGCTGTGGCCGCGGCCGGCGCCCTCCCTGGGATCTCGGCGGAAGCTTCGGCGTCAGCTCCTCTGCGAACGGCTCCCACTCCTCTGCGCACGGTGACGACCTCGTCGTCAGCTACCGACCTGGTGGCGGACGATCTCACGGTGAATGGAATCGCTGACCCCCTCGGCGTCGATCCCGATGCCTGCTTCTTCGCCTGGACGCTGCATTCGTCGGATCGAGGGGCCCGTCAACGCGGCTACCGCCTCACCGTGTCCCGCGCCGATCCGACCCGTGCGGGAGTGTCCTGGGACAGCGGGCCGGTGACGTCGGCCCGTCAAGCCTTCATACCCTACGGGGGATCGCCGCTGACGGGCGATGCGGCCTATGCGTGGACGGTCGAGGTGCAAGACGGTGCCGGCCAATGGAGTCGTCCAGCCCCAATGGGTCGCTTCGTCACCATGCCAAGAGCCGCGGACTGGACAGCCCGGTGGCTCCATCCCAATGCCAACTCCCAACAGCCCGATCGCGTGACCTATGTCCGCGCGGTGGTCACCCCGCCGACAGGGACACTGGACCGGGCGACCGCCTTCATCTCGGCCGCCCACACCTACCGGCTCTTCGTGGACAACCAGCGGGTGGATTCGGGGCCCAGCTTTTCCTATCCCGACGAACAGTACGTGCGGAGCGTCGATCTCACCGCCCTGCTCCACCCTGGAAGACCGGCTGCGCTCGGCGTCCTGCACCGCTGGTACGGCGCCGGTCAGGGCCGACCGCTGTCGGCTCCTGGCCTGCTCCTGCAGGTATCGCTGTTCTACGCCGATGGGCGGCAGGTCACCTACGGGACTGATGGCACGTGGAGGGAGCTCCCGGCGGAATGGCTGCCCTCGCCCGAGCGAAACGGTGACGGCGCGGATTTCGTTGAGTGGATCGACGGCCAGGCCCACCCCGAGAATTGGGCCACCCCCGGCTTTGACGCATCCGGTTGGACCCCCGCCTCGGTCCTGGGCCCGGCGGGTACCGCTCCCTTCACCACTCTGTACGCGCAGCGCACACGCATCGACGAACATCTGGTGGCACCGATCAGACTGCAGACGTTGGCCAACGGCTCGGTCGTTGCCGACTTCGGAGCGGTGTACGCGGCCCGCCCGCGGGTGCACTTCCGGGTGGGTGAGAGCGGGCGGACCGTCCCGATGCATGTCGGCTACCTGCTCGATCCTGACGGCCAGGTATCCACCACGCACGGCACCCAGGGGACCAACCTCTCCTTCACCTACATCACCCGCCAGGGGTCCCAGACATTCGAGCCCCTGACCTTCGTGGGCTTCCGCTATCTCCAGATCGACGGCCCGGGCGAGTCGCTCGGCCCCGATCAGGTCGTCGCGGTGGCAACGCACGCCGCCATGCCCGGCACGCCGACCGCGACCTTCGCCACCGGGAACCACACCCTCGACTCGGTATGGAAGCTCAACACCCACTCCTGCCTGTACTGCACCCATGAACAGTTCGTGGACACACCGACCCGGGAAAAAGGACAGTTCGTCTGGGATTCCGCCAACGAATCCGAGGCGGTCATGCGAGCCTACGGCGATCAGAACATGAGTTGGCAGGGCCTGCGCGACGTGGCCCGGGGACAAGCCCGCTTTTGGCCGGACGGCCGGGTCAATGCGGTCTATCCGAACGGCGACGGTGCACGGGACATCCCGACCTTCACCGAGCGGTTTCCCGAATGGGTCTGGCGCTACTACGTCGCCACCGGGGACGGGGACACCGCGGTGGCGCTCTACCCCGCGACGACGCGAGTGGCCGACTACCTCTGGTCGGCCCGAGACAGCGCCACGGGGCTCCTGGGCGGGTTCGCGTTCGGGAACAATGGCGATCCGGTCTTCGGCTACGACCAGAACGTCAGCCTCGACACCACCAGCAACGTGCTGGGGGTCAACGCGTTCAATCGCGTCGCCCAATTGGCCCTGGTGGCCGGTGACCCCGCGGTGGCGGCCACCCAGAGGGCGCGGGCAGCCCAGCTCACCGCGTCCGTCAACTCCCACCTGGTGCCGCGCGGACGGGATCTACACCGATGGCCTGCTGCCCAGCGGCGCACCGAGCTCCCATGCCTCCCAGGAGGCCAATGCCCTGGCTCTGGCCTACGAGGTCGTGCCAGCGGCACAAGTGGGGACCGTCGGGGCCTACGTGGCCCGTCTCGGCCTCTCCGTCGGACCCATCCACGGCCTCGAGCTCCTGCGCGGTCTGGCCAACGCCGGCCTTTGGGAAGGCATGGTGCACACCCTGACCGACGCCAGCGTTCCCGGGTGGGCCCACATCCTGGCCTCCGGCGGAACGTTCACCTGGGAGACGTGGACGCCGAGCGATCTCGTCGGAGACTCCATGTCGCACGGTTGGGGTTCCTCTGCCCTGGTCGCCATGCAGGAGTCCCTCCTCGGCGTCACCCTGCAACCACCTCTGAGCGATGGCGCGGTCATCGCCGCCATCATCCCGCCGAGGACGGGCCTGGCGGGGGCCCGTGGCACTGTCCCGACCATCGCCGGTCCCATCGCCGTCACCTGGAGCCGGGGTCGAACGGAGATCTCGCTCTCGGCCGTCCTCCCACCCAACACGTCGGCCCGGATCTCGCTCCCCGCCGCCAGAGCGGCGGCCGTGCGGGAGAGCGGCACGGCCCTCGACCATGCCGCCGGCGTCACCGTCGTGTCGGTCCACGACGGGGTCGCGGTGCTCAGTGTGGGCAGTGGCTCGTACCGATTCACCTCCTCGTCAACCTGACCGGTCTGCTCACTCAGGCGGCACAGACGGTCCCCGACGGCGGAGCCCCGCCGCCGAGGAGGTACGTCTCGACATAGCCGCGAACGCAGGCGCTGTAGAAGTAGGCCACGTGATCGTTGCCGTCTCTCGTCAGGAGGACGCCCCGACCGAGTTGGTGGGCCACGCTGGCCGCCCAGGCATACGGAGTCGCCGGATCCCCGGTCGTACCGACCACGAGGATGGGGGGTGCACCCGGCGCCCGCACTGCCGCGGGCCGACGAGTTGGTGCTGCCGGCCATACGGCGCAGGCCGCTTGGCTCCAGGCCAGGAAGGGCCCGAAGACAGGGGCCGTCGCGCCAAGTTGCGCCGCCAAGGTCGTGTAGGAGTGCACGTTCTTTGAGACCGGGTGATCGAGGCAGTAGATCGCCTCGGCTGCGTCGGAGCCGTTCGTCGAGCCGTCGGCGACATACTGGTCCGACATGGCGACGATGGGCGCGCCGTTGCCCTGGGCGTCGGCCGCCAAGGCGACGCCCAGGGTCGGCCAGTCCGTCTCCGAGTACAAACCTTCGAGCAATGCGTTGTACATCTCGCCCGGGCCGGCCGTCCGCCCACCTCCTGCGGGGGCCGGAGCGGTGCGCGACTGTGCCAACAGGGCCAGGACGGCGGCCGTCGGATCGCTGGTGGTGCGCCACGGACAGGTGGAGTTGGCGGCGCACCAGGCGAAGAACGACCCCAGGTCACCTTCAAAACTCTGAGCCTGATCAGAGGTGAAGGCCGTATACGAAAGGGCAGGGTCGATGACACTGTCGAGCACGATGGCCCGCACATGCGTGGGGAACAGGGTGGCGTAGGTCTCGCCTATGAGGGTCCCGTACGACTGTCCCATGAACGTGAGACCTGGGTCCCCGAGCGCGATGCGCAGCCGCTCCAGATCTCGGGCGACGTCGACCGTGCCGACAAAGGGCAAGACGGCCCCACTGGCCTTCTCACAATCGGAGCCGAAATTGCGCATGGAATCGATGGTCGTCTTCTGTGCCGCAACGCTCTGCGGCACCGGGTCAGAAAGGGCTGGTGGTGGTGCACCGGGAGTCTCCCCGCAACTCACGGGAGCACTGCGCTGCACCCCGCGGGGATCGAATGTGACAACGTCGAAGTCGTCGAGCAATGGTCCGGTGAGCGAGCTGAGCTCGTTGGGGAAATCATCTATCCCTGAAACCCCGGGACCACCCGGGTTGATCACCAATGACCCGATCCGCTGGGCCGGGTCATTGGCCACGTGGCGCTCGAGAGCGATGCCGATGGTGGCACCTTGCGGTTGCGCATAGTCCAGAGGGACGGTGAGGGTTCCGCATTGGAGGTCGCCGTTGCAGGGCGTCCAGGCGATGGGTGGGACCGGCAGGGTCGAGGGGACCGTCGGGCTCTGCGCCATGGTCGTGGACGGCGGCGGAACCATGGTCGTGGACGGCGGCGGGATCTTCGCTTCCGGGTGCGATGGTCCCGCGTCGGTGGCACAACCGGCCAACAGCAGTGCGGCCGCCGCCCCGGCCGCCAAACGGCCCACGGCGACCGTCTTCGAGGGACCCTGCACCGGTTCAGCGTGGCACGCACCGCGCCCCTCGTTCGGTCGCCCGAAGGCGGGATTCAGCTTTCGGCCAGCGACGAGAGGATGTCGGCTCCTCTGCGCAGATTGAGCAGATGTCCCTCTCCGGCATGCAGATGGAGCGTCGCGTTGCCCAACTCGTCAGAGAGACGGCGCCCCCATGCCTCCGGGACCAGCTTGTCGGCGCTGCCTTGGTGCACGTCGACCGGAACGGTCACACGAGCCGGGTCAAACCCCCACGGTGCCACCATGGCCCTGTACTCGTCGACCATGCCGTGGCCGTTCCGAACCCCCTCTTCCATGGTGCGGGGGAACCACGCTCCCTGGGCCCGGAGTGCGGCCGCTTCGTGAGCAGGTAATCGCGCGCAGGTAGACCGGGTCACCAGAGATGGCGCGTAGCGGGCGGCACCGTGCAGGACGCCGAAGGCGAGCCTCGCCGCCAACGGCCGCCGGGTGCTGAGTGCGACCAATCGCCGATCGAGCCGATTCGCGTCGGTCATCCGCCCGGGGCCGTCTAGAGGCGGGCACCCCGCCAACGTGGCGACCCGCACCACCCGCTCGGGCAGGACGTGCGCCACAGCCACCGCGTACTGCCCGCCCAATGACCAACCCATGGCTGAGAACCGATCCACCCCGAGCCTGCCCAGAACCGAGACGACGTCATCCGCCACCCAGTCACACATCGCGTGCCCGGGGTTCCGATCCGACAGCGCGACACCCGGTCGGTCGATGGAGATCACCCGGATCCCCCGCTGCACGGCGTCGTCGTGGAAGGGAGCGACATCGTTTCGGCACAGCAGCCCCCCATGGCAGTTGACGACAGGGAAGCCCTCGGGGTCGCCGTAGAGGGCATAGCCCACACGCCGTCCACCGTCCATCCGGTGCACATGGTGGGTGGGAATCGGTACCTCCGTCACGTCGTCGTCCCCTCCTCGGGGGGACGCCGCGCCTCCCCTTCAGCTGTCACAACGGCAACTTACCCTCTGACCTGCTCGGAAAAGGAAGATCCGATGAGGGAAGGCCGACGAGCGGGGAGCAACCCCCTCGTGCAGATTGATCGTGGCGTGCCCGGCCAATCGGCGCGAGTGGAGTACGAACGCCGCCGCCAGGCCGACGATCGTCGCCGACAAGAGCGCTACGGGCGTTGTCTGGGCTCCGTCGTCACTGCGCTCATCGGCCCGCGGCAAAGCACGCAGTCCTGGGAACGCGGCAGCCAAGGTGAAGCGCGCGTGGGGAAGTATCTCGATCGGGCCGTCGGCGAGGCCGGACTGCTGTTGCACGACCGCGCCATTCCGGGAACCCGTTCGAACATCGACCACATCGCCATCGTGGCCTCGGGGATCTGGGTTATCGACACGAAGCAGTACCGCGGTCGGGTGCAAGGTCGGAACGGGGGTGGATGGTTCGGAACCAAACCGGCACTTTGCATCAACGGACAAAACCGCACGTCCCTGATCCCCGGCGTGCGCCGACAGGCGGCCCGGGTGAGGCAGGTCGTAGGAGACGGCGTCCCGACGCGCCCGGCCCTGTGTTTTGCTGACGGTGCATGGGGCCCACTGACCCAGTCTTTCTCGATTGACGGCGTCACCGTCACGTGGCCCCGTCACTTGGCCCTCTCGCTTCTGGACCCGGGGCCACTCGACGATATGGCCGTCGAGGGGCTGGCCCAACGGATCGTCGCCACATTCCCGCCCTATGGAGGCTCGGGAAGCTCACCTGGTTGAACGTTCTCCCGCGGCGGCACCTGGTCCCGTGCCGCAACCCATGGTCTATCGTGCATCTGGTGCAGGACGAGGCCTGGTCGTACGCAGAGTCGTTGCCCGGTCCGGTGACCTCACCCTCGCCGTGACCGCCCCGTCTCCCGTCGTGCACCTCCCGGGCAAGACCTCCCATGAGGTGCTTCGGGCCGTGGCGGCCGACCACGGGGACCTCGATGCGTACGTCGAGGCAGAGGGAGAGCGCCTCACTTTTGCCCAGTGGAACGACGCGGCCGACGGCACCGCGAGCGCCTTCGCCGATCTCGGGCTCGGGGAAGGCGATGTGGTAGCTCTTCTCATCCCCTCCTCGATCGATTACGCGATCTGCTACCAGGCCGCGATGCGACTGGGAGCGATCACCTCGGGCATCAATCCCCGGCTGGGGCCGGCCGAGGTGGCCAGCATCGTGCACCGCAGCCAGCCGCGCCTCATGGTCGGCGAGGATGACCGATCCATCCCCGGCTCCGCTCACCACCTGACCCGTGCCACGTTGCGACCGATGAGGGATCTCGGCCCACCGAGCAGCGTGCCCGGACCGGATCCCGACCGGCCGGTAGCCGTCGTGTGGACGAGTGGGACCACCGGTGCCCCCAAGGGGGCCGTGTTCGATCATCACAATTTGGGCGCGGTGTCCATCGGCGCCGGGCCGCTCCGGGCCCCGTTCGACCGTCGGATCTCGTCCACGCCGTTCTCCCATGTCGCCTACATGACACACCTGACCGAAGAGATCGAGTACGCCATCACGACGGTCATCCCCTCGACCCCATGGAAGGCCGAGGCCGCGCTCGCTCTCATGGAGCGGGAAGGGGTCACCGTCGGCCAAGGAGTTCCGTCCCAGTGGCGGCTTCTGCTCGATCGCCCCGAATTCGACCGCACCGATCTTTCGAGCATCCGGATCTGCGGCACCGGCGCAGCCCCGGTCCCGCCCGACCTGGTCCGGGAAATGCAAAAACGGCTCGGTTGCCCGGTCGTGATCGGCTACACGAGTACCGAGGCGGCCCTCACCACCGGCTCACGACCGGGCGACAGCCCCGACCTGATCGCCCGCACGGTCGGGCGGGCGCGGGAGAACGTGGCCGTCCGGGTGGTCGACGACGACGGCACGGTTCTGCCCACCGGCACGGTGGGCAATGTCGAGTGTCGGTCACCGGCTGTCATGCGCGGCTACTGGCGGGATCCCGAACGGACGCAGCAGGTGCTTGGACGCGACGGCTGGTTGCGCCTCGGGGACAGCGGCCGGTTGGACGAGGACGGGTACCTGACCCTCGTCGGCCGGCGCGCCGAGATGTACCAGCGGGGCGGGTACAACGTGTACCCCGTCGAGGTTGAACGGGTGGTGTCCGAACACCCGTCGGTGGAGCAGGTGGCCATCGTGGCCAAGGCCGACCCCGTCCTCGGAGAGATCGGCGTCGCCTTCGTCGTCCCGGCCGCCGACGGGGACGCCCCCTCCCTCGATGACCTGCGAGAATGGACCCGGAAAGCGATCGCCGACTACAAGTCCCCCGACATCGTCGAACTCCTGCCCGAACTGCCGCTCACGCCCGTGGGCAAGGTGGACAAACGCGACCTGGCCGAACGCGCGCGACGCCTGTCGCGCCGGCCCTGAGATCCGCGCCGCCGCCGGTGCTGGAACAGACCGGTCACCCACCTCGTCGCCGGAGCCGGATCCGCGTGCCATTCTCATGGCACCGTCGCGCCGGACGTCGGGCGGCGGTGCGCCACGCGTCAAGGATCCTCGGGGGCGCCACACAGGGGAGAACGAAGAGTGGGTGACGAGCTTTTCAGTTGGGGTCCGGCCCTCGAGGAAATAGCGCGCCGGAAGACCGAGACCCTGGCCATGGGGGGCGAGGCCCGTCTCGTCCGCCAGCACGAGCGCGGTCGCCTGAACGCCCGCGAGCGCCTGGCTTACCTCTTCGATCCCGGCACGTTCTTCGAGATAGGTCAGCTGGTCGGCACCACGGAGGATCCCCCCGTCCCCGGCGATGCGCTGGTGGTTGGTTCCGGACGCATCGGCGGACGGCCGGCCCTGGCCGGGGCCGAGGATGTGACCGTCCTGGGCGGGTCCATCGGCAGCGGCGCGTCCGACAAGCGCTATCGCCTCTGCCAGCTGGCTCTCCAGGAGCGGGTGCCACTGGTGATGATGCTCGAGGGGGCCGGGCACCGCGTGACCGACTCGGCAGCGGGCCGCCGACCGGGGGACCTGATGGGACTGGCCGAGCTGTCGGGCACCGTGCCCATCATCTGTCTCGTGCTGGGTGCCTCGGCCGGCCACGGTGCCCTGACCGCCCCGCTGTCCGACTTCGCCGTGATGACCGAGACGGCGTCGATCTTCGCCGCCGGCCCGCCCCTGGTGAAGTCGGGCACCGGTGAGGACGTGACCAAGGAAGTGCTCGGTGGGCCCCAAGTGGCTGCGGAGGGCTCTGGTGTGATTCACAACGTCGTGGCGAACGACGTCGAGGCCATCGCCCTCGCCCGAAGGTACCTCGGCCACTTCCCCCTCAACGCCTGGGAACGGCCACCGCGACGGGAGGGGGACGATGTCGGACCCAGAAGGGTGGACCAGGTGCTCGAGCTCATCCCCCCCAACCCCCGACGCCCCTACCCCATCGGTCCAGTCCTCGAGGCACTGGTCGACGACCGGGCAATCCTCGAGATCCAGCCGGGCTTCGGCCGCTCCATCGTGACCGCCCTGGCCCACCTGGGTGGTCAGAGCGTGGCCATCGTGGCCAACGACCCGAGCGTCATGGCCGGTACGGTCGACTCCGACGCGGCCGACAAGGCCGCTCATTTCCTCGAGGTGGCCGGTGCCTTCGGGCTGCCCTGCATCTTCTTGGCCGACAACCCGGGGGTCCTGGCCGGCACCCGGGCCGAACGAGCGGGGATCTTGCGCCACGCTGCCCGCATGTTCGCCGTCCAACACCGCCTCGACGTCCCCAAACTCCACGTGACCGTGCGCAAGGCGTTCGGTTTCGGCTCGTCGATCATGGCCATGAACCCCTTCGACGGACAGACCATCACGCTGGCCTTCCCCTCGATCACCCTCGGTGCCCTGCCGGCATCGTCGGAGGGGAGCGCCGTCGCAGATCCGGCGGCGCGGGCCCGCCTGGCGGCCGAGCAGGCCAAGGCATCGATCACCGCCGGGAGCCGCCTCGCCTACGACGATGTCATCGACCCCCGGGACCTGCGCAACGCCCTCCTGGCCGGGCTCTCCCTGGCCGAGGGACGGGGGACCGGGCCGTCTTCGCCACCATTGAGGGGGATCCTGCCGTGACAGAGTTCAACCTGGCCGACCTGTGGGAGGCCGTGGCCGACCACGTGCCTGATCGCGTCGCCCTGCGCTACCGCGGCGAGCAGCGCACCTTCGCCCAGCTGGAGGAACGCGCCAACCGCCTGGCGCACTGGTTTCTCACCCAGGACGTGCAGCCGGGCCAGCACATCGGCCTCTACATGCAGAACTGCCTCGAGTACGTGGAGAGCACCCTGGCCGCCTACAAGGTCAGGGCGGTGCCGATCAACATCAACTACCGCTACACCGCCGGCGAGTTGCTGCATCTGTTCAACGACGCCGACCTGGTGGGAGTCGTCCACCAGGTCGAGTACACCGATCAGGTCGCCGGGGCGGCGCCGGACACACCGACGCTGCGCTGGTCGCTGGTCACCGGCCCGGGATACGAACGTGCTCTGACCTCGTCGTCGCCGGCGCGGGACTTCGGACCCCGGTCGGGGAACGACCACTACGTCCTCTACACGGGCGGCACGACGGGCCTGCCCAAGGGCGTGGTGTGGCGACAGGAGGACGCCTTCTTCGCCTGCATGGGCGGGGGGAACCCGGCCCTGCCCGAGGTCGCCTCGCCCGAAGAGCTCGTCGGGCGGATCGGGCCCGAACAGAGCACCCGGTTCTTGCTCCTGGCCCCGCTCATGCACGCCGCCGGGGGGTGGGTGGTGATGCTCCATCTCTACAGCGGCAGTCGGGTCGTGCTGTGGCCGGGCCCGCTCGATCCCGACGAGGTGTGGCGCACCATTGAGCGGGAGCGGGTCACGGCCACCAGCGCCGTGGGCGACGCGGTCATGCGGCCGGTCCTCGACGCCTGGGACGCCTTCGACCCCAAGCCCGATGTGGGATCGCTCGGCCTGTTCAGCTCGGGCGGGGCCCCTCTGTCGCCCGCGTTACGCGAGCGGTTTCTCGCCACCTTCCCCGGCATCCCCTTGTCCGACGGCTACGGCTCATCGGAGACGGGGATCCAGGCCGGGCGGGTGTTCGTGGGCCCCACCGGCGACAAGCCCGAGCCGCAATTCGTGGCCCAGCAGGCGGTGGTGCTGGACGAGGACACCCACGAACCGGTACCACCCGGTTCGGACACGGTCGGTCGAGTGGCGCGCACGGGGCGCATCCCGCTGGGGTACTACAACGACCCGGTCAAGTCGGCGGCCACGTTCGTCGAGTGGGACGGGCGGCGCTGGTCGCTCACCGGTGACATGGGCACGGTCGCCGCCGACGGCACCATCACGCTCCTCGGCCGTGGCTCGATCTGCATCAACACCGGAGGCGAGAAGGTGTACCCCGAGGAAGTGGAGGCCGTCCTGCGCCAGAGTGACGCCGTCTACGACGTCCTCGTGGTCGGCGCCCCCGACGAACGGTGGGGTCAACGGGTGGTGGCCGTGGTCGAACCGACACCAGGGATCGAGGCCAGGGAGGACGAGCTGCAGGCGCTGGTCCGCAAGTCCCTGGCCGGCTACAAGGTGCCCAAGCAGGTCGTCGTGGTGGACAAGGTGGTGCGCTCACCCACGGGCAAGGCCGACTACCGCTGGGCGGCCGGGGTGGCGGCGCAGGCCTGAGATCCCACGCGGTCGAACCCGGGGATGGCCGGATCGCTCGGCGAACCTCCCTACACGCCGGCCTGGCCCTTCATGCGCTCGAGCAGGCCCTGCCGGTGCTCCGCCGCCGTCCGGGTGTGCCCGGCCAGTGCCTGGAGCTCGGTCCCGGCTCGAATGGCGGCCCGGGCACCCCAGACGTCGAACGCTCGGTGCACGCTCCGCTTGTTGATCTGCGTGAGATCGCTCGGCACGCCCGCCACCCTGGTGGCCACGGCCAGGACCGATTCCTCCAACCCGTCCGACGGGAAGGAGCGGTTGGCGAACCCGATCGCCGCAGCCTCCACTCCCGAGATGGGGTCGCCGGTCAGCATCAGTTCCATCGCCCGTCGCAAGCCCAACAGGACGGTGTGGTATTGCCAGTCGGGCGGGCTCATCATGCGGACCACGGGGTAGCTGATCGCCGCGTCGTCGGCGACATAGACCAGGTCGCAGGCCGAAGCGAGTTCCGTCGCCCCGGCGATGGCGTAACCGTGGACCTGGGCGATCACCGGCTTGGCCAGGTCCCAGATGCTGAACCAGGTGTCGTTGCACTGCCGGGCCCACTGGCCGTCGCCCGGGGCCGAGTAGAACGGCGCTTCCTCCATCATGGGCCCGCCGGCCAGGTCGTACCCGGCGGAGAAACAGACCCCGGCGCCCCGGATGATCGTGATCCGCACATCTGGGTCCTGATCGTGGGCACGGAGCACGTCGAGCAATTCGACCCGCATGCGAGTCGAGATGGCATTGCGTTTCTCGGGTCGGTTGAGGGTGATGCGTGCCACGTGCTCAGCCGGGTTGTCGACCACGATGGTGTCGTGGCTCACGATCCGTCCCTCAACCCGGCCACGAGGCGGAGCTCGTCCACACCGGGGACGTCCACGATCAGCCCGGTGCTGAGTAACGGGGGCGACCAGGTGTCCCAGAGACGCCGAATGCGCTGCTCGTCCCCGATGAGGGCGTTCTGCTCGAGGTAGTCGTCGGGGACTGTGGCGATCGCCTCCTCCTTGCGGTCCGCCAACCACAACTCCTGGATGCGCTGTGCCTCGTCGGGAAAACCCCGCCGGGCCATCGACTCCCGGTGGAAGTTGTGGGAGGCGCTACCCATGCCGCCAACGTACATGGCCGTCAGTGGGCGCATACGGTCCAGCTCCGCCGCGACATCGTCGGAGAGCCGGACCGAGAGGCCGGTGAAGACCTCGAAGTCGGTGGGTCGGCCTCCTCTCGTCTCCCACCCGCGCTCGAGCGGCGCCACATGAGAATCCGATCCGAGGCCCATGGGGAGCCACCCGTCCGCCACTTCGGCACAGAGCTCGGTGTTCCTGGGGCCACCGGAGGCCAGCCAGATGGGGACAGGTGCGGTGGCATGAAGGATCGAGCGGAGGGCCTTGCCCTGCCCGATCGATCCGGGCCCGCGGTAGGGCAACGAGATCTCCCGCCCTTCGTAACGGACCGGCGCATCGCGGTCGAGCACCTTGCGCACGATGGCGACGTAGTCGCGCAATCGGTCAGTCGGATGCCCCCAGGGCTGACCGTACCAACCCTCGACGATCTGGGGACCCGACACGCCGATGCCGATGATGACTCGCCCCCCTCCGGCCAGCGCGTCGATGGTCAGGGCGTGCATGGCCAAGGTGGCGGGGGGGCGGGCCGCCAGCTGGGCGATGGCCGTCCCCAACTTTATCCGCCGGGTCAACGCCGCCAGGTAGGCGAGCGGTGACAGGGCATCGGCGCCGTAGGCTTCTGCACTCCAGACCGAGTGGTAGCCGAGGTCGTCGGCGGCTTGGACCAGGTCCACCGGAACGGTCAACTTCGCCGACCGATAAAGGTTCAAGCGGAGCGCGAGATGCAGGACAGAACTTCGGGGGGCGCCCAGGCTCACTGCGCCCCGGTCGTCGGGGGATCGCCGCATCGCACAGAATCCACCTGCTACCTGGGCGGGGCCGGGTCGAAGGGCCCACGACCCATCTGATCGCGCACGGTCACCACCGGGGGGTTGGTGAGCGACCGGCGCTGCCAGTTGGCCCCGTCGACGACAAGGGTATGGCCCGAGATGAACCGCGCGTACGGCGAAGCGAGGAAGGTGGCCGCCCAACCGAGCTCGCGGAGCCGCCCGACCCGCAGGGCGGGCTGCGCCAGGTCCTTCTCGCTGGTGCGGTCCAGATTTCCCGTGATGTCGGCCGTCATGTCCTCGTGGGGGAACAGCCCCGGAACGAGGCCGTTCACCTGGATCCCGAAGGGACCCCACTCGACCGCCAGGGTCTCGACCATGTTCTTGACCCCGGCTTTGGCGGCAGCCGAGTGGGCGAAACCCGGGCCCCCGGTCCACGCGTAGGAAGCCCCGACGTTGACGATGGAGGCGGCGCTGCCTGCCTCGAGGTGACGCCGGGCGAACTCGCGCGAGCAGAAGAACGTGCCGTTCAGCGTGATGTCGACCACGGTCCGCCAGGCGTTGGGGGACATGTCCTCGGCCGGGACCGGGAAGTTGGCGGCGGCATTGTTGATCAACACATCGGGGAGACCGAACGCGCCCACTGCCTCCTCAAAGGCCGCGCTGACCTGCTCGGGGTCACGGATGTCGCAGGTGACCCCGCGCACCTTGGCTCCGAGCCCTTCAACCGCCTCCGTGCCGGCCTCGAGATGCTCGGCTTTGCGGCTGGCGATGACCAGGTCGGCCCCGAGCCGGGCGAATTCAGCCGCGATAGCCTTGCCCAGGCCCGTCCCACCACCCGTGATGAAGACACACGTGCCGTCATAGGTTCCCGCTGGCAGCGCCGTCGTGCCCGCTGGTGGCGGCTCGAGTAGCCCGCGTTGTGTCTGTTCGGTCATGCTCAGCTCCCTGTGTAGTGGGGCTCGCGGCTTTCGGCCCGGGCCGCTCGGAATTCGGCAAAGTCGGACGACTTGTTGATGAAGGTCTGATAGATGAGCTCGTCAGCCATCGACGCCCGCACGGCGGGTTCGCTGAGATGCCGCAGCACTCGACGAGCCATCTTGACGGTGACGGCCGGGGCGGCCGCGATCTTGTTGGCCATGTCCAAAGCCGTCTCGTCCAGGTCCTCCGGCGCCACGATCCGCGACACGATGCCGTGTCCGAACGCTTCCTCGGCGCTCATGGCCCTCCCGGTCAGGACCAGGTCACTGACCACGCCGCTCCCGCACATCTCGTAGAGCCGTCCCACCCCGCCGGTGTCGGGGATGACCCCGTGACCGACTTCGGGCAGCATGAAGCGGGCGCCTTCGGCGGCGATGCGGATGTCGCAGAGCAAGGCACGCTGGAACGAACCACCGATGGACCACCCGTGCATGGCCACGATGATGGGCGCCTCGAGGTCGAAGACCTGCAGAATTCCTTTATGGCCACGGGTCATGAGGTCGTGGTGGCTGAGGACCTCGGCGCTGTTGCCGATGGAGGCCACGTCGCGCCCCGAGGACCAGGCCTTCCCCTCGCCCCGCCAGACCACCGCCCGAACCTCCGGCCGCTCTTTGAGCTCGGAGAGGATCTCGAAGAGCCGCACATCCATATCGTCGTCGAACGCGTTGCGCTTCTCCGGGTTGTTGTTGGTGATCACGGCCACTGGGCCATCCACCTCGAGAAGAACCTTCTCGGTCATGTCATCCCTTCCCTTCGTCGGCACCGCGGCACCGGACTCCCGACTCTGTGTCATCGACGACGTCAACGCCCCCTGGGGAGGCCGAGGAGGTGTTCGGCCACGATGGTACGTTGAATCCCGCTGGTCCCGCCGGCGATGGACACGACGCGAGAACGCGAAACTCACTCAGCACGTCGGCGCGGCTCCGAAAAAGAGGAACGGCCTGGCGTGCGTCGTTGCTCTGTCCTGCCGGCATATGCAGAGCCGTCGCCCGTGACAGCATGGTGCTCTTATGACCCAACACGGTGCTCCGCTCCCCGCCATCCCCGCCGCGACCGTTGTCGTCGTGCGTAACGGTGAGCTCGGGGTCGAGACTCTCATGCTGCGCAAGAGCCCGGGTATCGGTTTCGGCGGAATGTGGGTATTCCCCGGTGGCCGCGTCGAAGCGGCTGATGCCGATTCGGGCGACGAAGCTCGGAGTGCAGCCGCGCGCGAAGCCGCTGAGGAAACGGGGTTGATCCTGGGCCACGACGCCTTGATTCCCTACGCTCACTGGTGCCCACCGCCGGCTGCGTCAAAGCGCTTCGACACCATGTTCTTTGTAGCTCCCTCTCAAGGCGGACAAGTGGTGGTCGACGGAGGAGAGATACACGACTACGCATGGGTTCGTCCGGTCGAATTCCTCGAACGGCATTCTGCCGGACAGGCGCAGCTCGCCCCGCCCACGTGGGTCACGCTCCGGCGCCTCGTACCTTTCACGACCGTGGCCGAGGTGCTCGTGGATGCTCGAGCGGTCGAAGTCGAGACGTTCGTCACTCATTTGGCCAAGGATGCCAACGATCAACTGATAGCGCTGTGGCACGGCGACATCGCGTATGACGGTGGCCCACTCGATGCACCCGGCGGACGTCATCGCCTCTCCATGGTTCCCGGGGCATGGAGGTACGAGCGTTCGTGAGGGCCCACGGCGTCAGGGGGCCGCTGATGGAGAGGCACCCTCACTCTTCCCTCACTCTTTCTCACCTCTTCCGAGCTTGCGGGCATCCCGCACGGCGAGTTCGGCATCGATCTGAAGGCACACCTCCCCGCCGGTCGAGATGGTGCCGGTGGCGTGCACCCGGTCACCAATGAGGGTGCCATGCGCAGCCATGACCAGGTCCGCGTGCAACGGCAACGGACGGCGGTAGCGGACGGAAAGGGATCGGGTGACGCCACGCACGCCGAGCGCAACCGGCACGAGAGCGACCAGTTGATCGGCGATGAGAGCGCCAATACCTCCATGCGCGTACCCCGGCGGACCCACGTGCTTGCGCTCCAAGCGGGCGCTCCCGCTCACGCCGCCTTCGACCAGCTGCATGTGCACCTCGGGCCGTACCGGGCTGAAAGCACCAACAATCGGGCTCAGCGGAAGGATGGTGGCGGGATCAGATTCCCCGCGGGGCTGCATCAACCCCGAGTACGGGTCGTCGTCCACCAGTGTCTCGACGATGTCGACCGCCCGTCGGATCTCGGTCTCCGCCGCGGCCAGCTCGGCCGCGCCTACCCCCGTGGCCGCGACCGCGTCGCTCAACCTCCGGACCGCTTCGGCAAGCGACGCCAGCGCGTGACGTCGCGGTCTCTCAGCCGGCGTGGAAGTGCGGATGGACAGCGGCACGAGCGTGAACGCTACCTCGGGTCAGAGTAGGAAGCCGATGGGGACGAATGGGCCACGCGCGGTGTGACGGGCCGATCCGGAACGGCGAGGACCTCGTCGCGGAAGCGAAACGACCACGCCGCGTTCTGCCGGAAGGCCGGCTTCCGAGGAGCGGGGAGCTATCCTCCGACCGTCGGCCATTAGTGTCGCGGGTCGCCGACGCGTCCAGAGGAGCCGCTCCCGTATTCAGCGGTACCGCCGGGTCTGCAAAAGCGAGGAGTCCGATGACGGCAGCCGAATCCGACGTGCGGGTCGCATTGCGCTCGCTGGCCGAACGCTACGCATCGGCCGTCGATCGCCGCGATGCCGACACCCTGCTCGGCGCCTTCCATCCGGACGCCACGCTCGGCGTCTACAGCGCCAGTGACCCCGATACACCGCTCAATCGGCGCACGGGCCACCAAGGGATCGGTGGCATTCCGGCCGCCCTGGAGGTGTACGCCCGGACGTTCCACCTGCTCGGCCAGTCGGTCTACGACATCGGCGAGGGCGTGGCCACTGGTGAGGTGTACTGCGTGGCCCACCACCTCATCCCGAACCGCCACGGCGGCACGGACCGCGTGATGTTCATCCGGTACGAGGACACCTATTCCCCCGCAGTCGACGGCGCGTGGAAGATTGCCACGCGGCGCGTCGTGGTCCAATGGACCGAGACGCGGGCCGTCAACGCTCCCGACCAATGAACAATGACACCCGGACTCCTGACCGCCCTGCTCGAAGGGTGATCCAACTCTCTACCGGCCTCACGACGTTCTCCGCCGACGCACCGGCCAGCTGGCAGCCTCTGTTCGAGCAGGCCCGGATCCTCGACGAGGCCGGGGTGGACCGCCTCGTGGTCTCCGACCACGTGGTCTTCGGCGAGCATCTCGAGGAGTACGGTCGCCCGGAGATCGGCGGGCAGGTCGGCGGCCGACAACCCACCGGGCCCGACGGCCACTGGCTCGAGCCGCTCACCACCCTATCGGTGCTCGCCGGTCTGACATCACGCATCCGCCTGGGGACCAACATTTTGATCGCCGCGCTGCGTCGCCCCGTGGTGTTGGCCAAGACCGCCGCCACGCTCGACGTCCTCTCCGGCGGCCGCTTCGATCTCGGTGTCGGTGTCGGTTGGCAGCGCGAAGAGTACGAGGCGGCGGGCCTCGACTTCGCCCGCCGTGGCCGAATCCTGGACCACACCCTCGAAGTGTGCCAGACGCTCTGGCGGGAACAGCGAGCCACCTACCACTCACCGGAGCTCGACTTCGAGGCGATCCATCAGATGCCCAAGCCGGTGCACGCGACAGGCGTACCCGTGTGGGTGGGCGGGTCGGTGAACCCGCGCGTGGTGGGCCGCCTGGCCCGCTTCGGTTCAGGGTGGATCCCCTGGGGCCCCGCGGCGGACGATGTCGCCTCGGGCATCGCGCAGATGAAGGATGCCCTCAACGCGGCGGGGAGAGATCCCACCGACCTCCAAGTGGTGGGACACCTTCCCTCCCTACGCCGTCACGACCGATCGCTCGATGTCGACGCCACCATGGAGGCCGTTGAGGATCTGGTCTCGGCAGGGGTCACCGACGTACGCGCCCGCCTGGCGCTGCCGTCCGACCCGTCGGCAGCCGTCGATCATGTCGGGGCGCTCGTGGCCGCCTTCCGTCGCGCCGCCGGCCGGACCGACACCGTCTGATCTGCTGACGCACCCACCCTTGCCGCCTCGGACCGAGCCGTCTGCACTGTCTGGCCCGGCTCATCGCCCCGCCCCACCGAACGCTCGCCGTCGCCCGCTGCGGCGGCGGGAGAGCCCGGGACAGCCAGATTATTTATTTTATATACTTCGTGCCCATGATCTCGACACGAGACGGCTCCGCCACCAGCCGGGAAGGACGCCCTGACCGTGCCTGATGCCATCACCGACGAGGGAGTGGCCCGACTGCGAGAGCGCATCGGCATCCCCCGTCCCCATACCAACCCACCCCACTACCGCACGGCCAACGAGGACGCCTTCCGGCACGTGGCCGAGGCCTATGGCGACGACAACCCGCTGTGGTGCGATCCTTCCTACGGCGCCACGACCCGGTGGGAAGGCCCGATCGCCCCGCCGCATCTGGTCGGTGGCGACACCCTCATCGGTGAGGACGAGGTGACCAAGCTCGAAGGCGAGACGAAGGCGAAAATGAAGGGCGACCCGCTCGGGGGCGTCCATGCCTTCTATTCAGGATCGTTCCGGGAGTGGTGGAACCCCCTGCGACCGGGCACTCGCGTCACCCGGCGCAACGCCCTGGTGGGCGTCCACGACAAGGTGGGTGAGTTCGCCGGACGCGCCGTGCACGAGTGGCTGGCCGAAGTCTTCGCCACGGCGGGCGGGCCCGTGCTCTCCGGTCAGTACCGCCTGATGATCCGGGCCGAGCGGGAGAAGGCAGCCGAACGCAGGAAGAACGAGCTCACCGAAATCCGCCCCTACAGCGACGAAGAGATTTCGGCCATGGGCGAGTCGCTGGCCGGCGAGCGCGACCGGCGGCGGGGGGCGGTCCCGCGGTGGTGGGACGATGTGGTCGAGGGTGACGAGATGGCACCGCTCGTCAAGGGCCCGCTGCGCGTCACCGACATGGTCGTCTGGCATACGGGGATGGGGATGGGTCTGTACGGCGTCAAGGCGCTGCGCCTCGGCTACGACCAGCGGCAACGCATGCCCCGCTTCTTCAAACCCGACGACTTGAACATCCCCGACGTGCAACAGCGCGTGCACTGGGACCCCGAGTGGGCCCGCGGGGCGGGCAACCCCGCCAGCTACGACTACGGACGCATGCGCGAGACGTGGCTGATCCATCTGTGTACCGATTGGATGGGGGACGACGCCTGGTTGTGGAAGCTCGACTGCCAGTTCCGCAAGTTCAACTATGTCGGGGATACCCATTGGATGCGGGGTCGGGTCTCTCGAAAGTACTTGGCTGACGGCGATCGGCCCGCAGTGGATCTTGACATCTGGGGCGAGAACCAGCGTGGCCACACGACGACACCGGGACACGCCACGATCCTGCTCCCCTCGCGCCAACACGGCGAGGTCCGGCTTCCCGAACCGCCGGGAGGGGCCACCACGTGCCAAGAAGCCCTCGACGCGTTGGCCGAACGCTTCGCGGCCGAGGACCAGGGGTGAAGCCCTACCCCGAGATCCCAACGGGGCTCGTGGTCGAGCACGACGGCCCGGTGCTGCGCGTGCGCCTCGACCGTCCCGAACGGCGCAACAGCCTGACCGACCCCATGGTGTACGCGCTCGTCGACGTCATCGACGCCGCCGCCAGCGACGAGTCGGTACGGGTCATCCACCTCGGGAGCACCGGTGACCACTTCTGCTCCGGGTTCGATCTCGCCGAGAGGACGCCCGGACCCGACCGACCCCGAGTTGGTTCCATTCATAGGCGGATGAACGGACACGTCAACCGCCTGATCCCGGCCATGCTGACCTGCCAGACGCCGATCGTGTGCACGGCACGGGGATGGATCATCGGTCTCGGTCTCGACATACTCCTCGCGTCGGACTTTGCGGTAGTGGCCGACGAGTCGACGCTGTGGGCGCCATTCACGACGTTCGGATTCACGCCGGACAGTGGCGCCACCTGGCTCATCCCCCGCCTGGCCGGCGTGGCCCGGGCCCGCGAGATGCTCATCCTCGGGACGAAGGTCTCCGGGACCGATGCCGCCGACTGGGGCCTGGTGCACGCGTCGGTGGCTGCCACCGAACTGGCCCTCGCCGGCCAGGAACTCCTCGATCGCCTGACGTCTGCCCCCACGGTGGCGATCGGACTCACCAAACTGCTTCTCCACCGCGGGTTGACGTCCGATATCGACCGCCACCTCTCCGATGAGGCCTGGGCGATGGATGTCTCGAGCCGTTCCGAGGACTTCAAGGAGTACGGGCGGGCCAGCCGGGAGAAGCGTGATCCCCGCTTCACCGGGCAGTGACGCCCGCCGTTTTTCAGGCGGTGGTCGTCCGCCCGAAACAGGCGCTTTCGTTGGAGGCCACGTGACCGACGCGCCGGAGCGCAGCGAGGGGCACAATGGCTGAGGCGCCGACGTTGGCATCCGCCCGGATCCTCGTCATCGGGGCATCTTCGGGTATCGGTCGTGCCTTTGCGCACAATGCGATCGCCCAGGGTGCACAGGTCTGCGTCGTGGCGCGACGTTTGGACAAGCTGGCGGACCTTTGTGGCGACGCGGCCGGTGGCCATCCCATCGTCGGCGATGTCACCGATCCCGACGACTGTCGCCGACTGGTCCTCGAAGCGGCGGACCTCATGGGTGGCTTCGAACTCGTGCTCTACGCCGCGGGTGCCGGGACGATGGCGCCGATCATCGAGACCGACCCCGAGGATTGGCGCTTCGATCACGCCGTCAACGTGCTCGGGCCCACGATGGTCTGCGCGGCCGCCCTCCCGCTGCTGGCGACCGACGGGCTCGTGGCGTTCGTCTCCTCGGAGAGCGGGTCCGAACTGCGTTGGGGGTTGAGCTCGTACGCGTCGTCGAAGGCGGCGCTCGATACGACCATCAAGGCGTGGCGCATGGAGCACCCCGAGCGGCGCTTCCAGCGGATTGTGATGGGAGGGACCTCACCGACTGAATTCGCGGACTCCTTCGACCCCGACCTGCTCGGGACCGCGCTGGCGCGCTGGATGGCCTCGGGGACGCCCATCACCGTCATGGAGACCGACGACGTCGGCCGGCACCTGGCCGAGCTGATGGCGGTGTTTCTCGCCCATCCCGATATCGATGTCCCAGACCTCCGTCTCGCCCCGCGCGGCGAAGCCTGGAAGTAGGCAATGGTGCGTCGTTCCCGGCCGCGTCGGGGGTTTGCCTCGCCCGGTGAACCCTGTGAAAAGATGAGGCCGAAGACGGGGTCGTACGTGCCCCGAGGCCACACAGAGGAGTGTGCATTCGAGTGAGCGTCGCCATGCTGCTGAGCATCGCCGCGGACGTGTATGGAGACCGCGTCGGCGTCGGGAGGCGCGATGGTGGGATCACGTATGCACAACTCCAGACGTCCGCTCGAGGCGGCGCGCACCTGCTGTCCGAAGGTGGCGCCAAGAGCGTGGTCTACGTCGGGAGCAACGGCCCCGCAGTGCCCGCTCTCCTCTTCGCCTCCGCCATGGCCGGAATCCCCTTCGTGCCGTTGAACTATCGCCTCGCCCCGGCCAGCCTGCACTCCCTCATTGACCAACTGGACGCGCCGGTGGTCTTCGCCGACCCCGAGCACCTGGGGTTGGCCCAGACAGCAGCCGATCGGGTACAGCTCAGCGGGGACTGGCTCGCGGCCGCGTCGGTCGCTGAGCCGGTGGACGACGACGGCCCCGACGACGGGCCGGCCGCCCTGCTCTTCACCAGCGGGACGACATCGAGTCCCAAGGGTGTGGTCCTGCGGCACGAACAGCTTGTCGCCTACGTACTCCAGACGGTCGAGCTCGCATCGTCCGATGAGGAGGAGTCCATCCTCGTGAGCGTGCCCCCCTACCACGTGGCCGGCATTGGCTCCATACTCACCAACGTCTACGGGGGACGCCGGATGGTGCACCTACCCGATTTCGAACCCGTCGAATGGCTCGAACTCGTGCGAAGAGAGCAGATCACCAACGCCATGGTCGTCCCGACCATGCTGGCGCGCATTGTCGATCACCTTGATGAGGCTCAGGGAAGGACCCCGACACTCCGTGCGCTGGCCTATGGCGGTGCCCGCATGCCTCCGGCGGTTCTGGGGCGAGCCATGGTGGCCTTCCCCGAAGTGGATTTCGTCAACGCGTACGGCCTCACCGAGACCAGTTCGACCATCGCCGTACTCGGACCGGCGGACCACCGTGATGCCTTTGCGTCGGAGGACCCCGCGGTGCGGGCCCGCCTTGGCTCGGCTGGGCAACTGGTCCCGGGCATGGAGGGTCAGGTGCGCGACCCCGACGGCACGGTGCTGCCCGTCGGTCGGCGGGGCGAACTGTGGGTCCGGGGAGCCCAGGTGTCGGGTGAATACCGCGGCCTCGGATCCGTGCTCGACGATGACGGTTGGTTTCCCACACATGACGTTGCCCGTTTCGACGCCGAGGGCTACCTCTTCATTGAAGGTCGAGCCGACGACACCATTATCCGGGGCGGAGAGAACATCGCCCCGGCCGAGATCGAGGACGTGCTGGGGCGGTACCCCGCCGTGCGGGACGTGGCCGTCGTGGGCCTTCCCGATGAGGAGTGGGGGCAGAGAATCGTGGCGGTCATCGTGGAGCGCCCCAATCAGCGGATCGACCCCGAGGCCGTCCAGGCCTTCGTGCGGTCCCATCTACGCGGATCGCGCACGCCCGATGAGGTCGTGGTCACAGAGGAGCTTCCCTACGGCCCGACGGGGAAGCTCCTGCGGCGCGATCTCATCCGCGACCTGACGGAGAACGCCACTTCGTGAGAGCGGAAATCGCAACCCGGTTCTACAACGACCTCGGCACATCCCAAATGCCACAGCCCGCCCCCCAGCCGGGGACCTCGACCGGGTTTCGTTCCCCGCCGAAGACGGGAAAGCTCAAGCAACCGCGAACCTCCGCTGGCAAACTGCAACGAGATTCTAGTATGCTCGACCTCGTTCACGCAGTGGTGTCCCGACGGGCTCCCTGAAGCACATTGAGGAGGATCGACTCTCACATGGGCCTACCGCAGGACGTTGGTGTGATCGACACCATGCTGGGATTTCCTCACCCGGACATGAAAGAGGTCTACCGGTTCATCACGCGGCAGACCAAGGACGTCCAATCCAAGGAGGAGTTCGATTTCCCCGTGGAGTACATGTTCAAGGATGTTCCCGAAAAGGGGCTCACGGGTTCCGAAGATCCCATCGCGGTGACAGTCCGGGAAATGGACCTCTGGGGCATCGAGAGAGGCATGATCGGTGTCGGCGACCCGGCCGGCACGGGCGCCGAGGCACTCAAACGCTTCCCCGACCGGTTCATCCCGTCCACTGAGGTCGACCCCAACCAGGGCATGGCCGGGATCGCCGGTCTCGTTCGTCAGTACGAGACCTTCGGAATCCGGGCGGTCGGCGCCTTCCCGGCCGGCACCTTTCCCCAGGTCCCCATCAACGACAAGAAGATGTACCCCATCTATGCCAAGTGCGTCGAGCTCGGCATACCGATTTTCTGCTGTGCCGGAATTCCCGGACCTCGCCTCAAAGCGGGCTGCCAGCATGTAGAGCTCATCGACGAAGTCATGTACGACTTTCCGGACCTCGTTCTCGTCACCCGGCACGGGTGCGAACCGTGGACGGAACTCGCGGTCAAGTTGATGCTCAAGTGGCCCGGGCTGCACTACTCGACCAGCGCGTTCGCCCCCAAGTACTACCCGAAGAACATCGTCGACTACGCCAATACCCGGGGGGCCGACAAAATCATCTACGCCGGGTACTTCCCCATGGGCCTCTCACTCGAGCGCATCATGACCGAGATGCCGAACGTCGGCTTCAAAGATGACGTATGGCCGAAATTCCTGCGCACCAACGCGCTGCGAGTGTTGGGCCTGGAGTAAGCCACACCCTGCTGGCACCAGCTCGAAGGACAGCAACGTTCGAACCAGGAGTGCACATGACCGCCACGACCACAGGAACGAGCCCTGCGCCCGTTAGGACGACTACCCCCGCGGTGGACTACACCACCTTCGATGCCGACAATCACTACTACGAGGCCACGGACGCCTACACCCGATACATGGACAAGTCGATGGCCAAGCGAGCGATGCAATGGGCCGACATAAACGGACGGCTGCGCCTGCTGGTCGGTGGGAAGGTGAACAGGTTCATCCCCAACCCCAGGTTCGATCCCGTGGCCAAACCGGGGAGCCTCGACGAATTCTTCCGGGGACGCAACCCCGAGGCGAAGGACATTCGTTCCCTGTTCGGCGATCTCGAGCCCATCCGGCCCGAATACCGGGATCGCGAGGCGCGCCTTGCGGTCATGGACCACCAGGGGTTGGACGGGTGCTTCCTCTTTCCCACGCTCGGTGTCGGTATGGAGGAGGCGCTGGCCGACGATCCGGGAGCGCTGGTCGCGGCCTTCAGCGCCTTCAACCGCTGGCTCGAAGACGATTGGGGCTACGCCTACCGGGAGCGCATCTTCGCCGCTCCGATGATCACCCTCATCGACGTCGAGGCCGCCGTGGCGGAGTTGACCCGCGTGCTCGACGCCGACGCTCGGATCGTGTGCATCAAGGGTGGGCCCGCCCACAGTCCCACTGGCCTCGTCTCCCCCGCGGATCACCGCTTCGACCCGGTCTGGGATTTGGTCAACGAGTCCGGCGTGACGGTCGGCATCCACTCGGGTGATGCCGGCTACGGTCGCTACCTCAACGATTGGGAACCGTCCGGCGACTTCGAGGCCTTTCGGCAGTCGCCGCTTCGTTCGGTGCTCAACTCAGACCGGCCTCCCTTCGAGACCATGGCGGCCCTCTTGTGCCAGGGTCTCTTCGATCGGTTTCCGAACATCCGTGTGGCCAGCATCGAGGCGGGAGCCGGGTGGATACCGACGCTCATCAAGAAGCTCACCAAGGCGTACAGCCAGATGCCGAGCAGCTTCAGCTCCGACCCGGTCGAGAAACTCCGCCAGCACGTCTGGGTAGCGCCCTTCTATGAGGACGATCTGGCTGACGTGAAGGACGCCATCGGCGCCGAGCACATGCTCTTCGGATCGGACTGGCCGCACGCCGAAGGCCTCGCCGAGCCCCGTGATTTCGCCTTGGACCTGCGCAGGTACGGTTTCGCCGAGGATGAGATCCACACCGTCATGGCCCAAAACGGCTGGGTGCTCACCCGCAGAAACTAGTTCTCGCCCCAGTCGGCCTCAGCGGTTGAGGCGGGCTCAGCGGTTGAGACGGGCTCAGCGGTTGAGACGGGCTCAGCGGTTGAGACCGAGGAGGCGGATGGCGTTGTCGCGGGCCAGCTTGTCGATGACCGCCTGATCGAGGTGCCCGAACTGCCGGGCTGCCTCTTGTCGGGTGAAGGGCCAGGTGCCGTCCTGGTGTGGGTAGTCACTCTCGAAGATGACGTTGTCCTCGCCCACCAGTTCGAGCATCTGGACTCCCACCGAGTCCTTGAAGAAGGTCGAATAGATGTGGTCCCAGTACATATCGGACGGCTTCTCCTTGGTGTACTCCTGGCTGTGGCTCCACCCCCGGTGGGTCTCCCACACGTCGTCGATCCGTTCGAGGAGGTAGGGGATCCACCCGATCTGGGCCTCGGCATAGAGCACCTTGAGCTTGGGATAGCGAAGGAAAACCCCTGAGTAGAGGAGGTCACTCATGGAGCCCACGCTGTTCCCGAAGATGATGGTCCCCGCCACAGCTTCGGGGGCGTCCGCGCTGGTCTGCGGGGTCTTGGTGCCTGACCCGATGTGGCACGCGACGACGGTGTCCGTTTCGTCACAGGCCGCAAAGAACGGGTCCCAGTGCCCGGAGTAGATGCTGGGCAGTCCCAGGAAGGGCGGGAGCTCACTGAAGCACACCGCCCGCACGCCCCGGCCAGCATTGCGGCGGACCTCGTCCGCAGCCAGGTGAGGATCCCACAGGGGCACCAGGCACAATGGGATCAGTCGCCCACCGCTGTCGCCCGCCCACTCGTCCACCATCCAGTCGTTGTAGGCCTTGACACAGAGCAGGGCGAGCGCCTTGTCCCGGCCCCGCAGGAAGAGCTGTCCACAAAACCGCGGGTAGTTCGGGAAGCACAATTGAGCGTCGACACCGTTGAGGTCCATATCGGCGAGCCGATCCTTCGGCTTCCAGCACCCGGGTCGCATCTGGTCGAAGGTGATGCCCTGCATGCCGATCTCGTCGGCCGGATAGCCGGCAGCCGCAATCAACCGCTTCACCGAGTAGCGGTGATCCTCGTAGAACCACCACGCCACCGGCGGGCCCTCGGTACCCGGCGCTTCGATGTACCCCCCACCGTCCAGGACTGGCGTCCCGCCGGGGAGGTACTCGACACGGGGCCCGATCGCCCGGTACTTGGCCGGGAGTCTGCTCGTCCAGACATCCGCCGGCTCTACGAGGTGGGCATCGAGGTCCACGATCGGCGGGATGCGGGCGACGAGCTCGACCCCGACGTCAGGGCGAGGTGTTGTGGCCGTCCTCACGAGGCTCTTCCTGGGCTGCTGGTCATTTCACATACATTATATGATGTTCAATAATTCGGCCGGTCCAACTGGCCACTCCCTCCGGCGATGGCCCCCGTTCCCTCCCGCGATCGCCCCAGCCCGCATGCGCCCCGGCATCAACTCCGGCAGCCGTGCGATCACCTCACCCCGTACATATATTTGTTCCTCCATGGCAGCGAACATTTCCCAGCCCTGCCGCCTCGATGTTGCTTGTCGCCCGGCCCGGCGGCCCTGATGCTGCAGGACGTTCGGGTGCTCGACTTCACCACGGACATTGCCGGGCCATACTGTTCGAAATTGCTGGCCGACGCGGGTGCCGACGTCGTCAAGGTCGAACCGCCGGGGGGCGACCCGCTGCGCCAGTGGGGCTCCGGCGTGCTCTTCGAATTCATCAATACCTCCAAACGGTCCATCGACGGGGACGGATCCACCCTGATCGCCGCGGCTCAGGTGATCGTCGTGGGCGCACGCGTCGACACGGATGCGCTCTGGGCCGAGAACCCGGCACTGGTGATCGTGACGCTGACGCCGTTTGGCTGTGAGGGTCCATGGGCGGATCGGCCGAGCAGTGAGTTCACACTGCAGGCGGCGTGCGGTTCGACCGGACAACGCGGGCTCCCCGAACAACCACCTCTCGCCGCCGGTGGTCGAATCGGTGAGTGGGTGGCCGGGACGTACGCAGCCCTCGGTGCGCTGGCCGCGATCCGAGAGGCACGACGATGTGGCCGGGGTGAGCACGTCGACGTTGCCATGCTCGACTGCATGGCGGTGACGATGGTCACCTATCCGTCAGTCTTCGCATCGTTTCTCGGACGGCCGGCGCAAAGGGGTACGGGCCGAACCATTGAGATCCCTTCGGTGGAGCCGACCAAGGACGGCTACTTCGTCGCCACCACCAACAGTGCGCAACAATTCCAGGACTTTCTGGTGATGATCGGACGCTCGGATCTGCTGGCTGATCCTGACCTCCCGCTCGTCGGCAAACGGTTTGCCCGTCGTGAGGAATTCCTGGCCGCCGTGCACGACTACACCGCCCACCACACGACGGCCGAAGTTCTTGACGCCGCGTCCGTCTACCGGATCCCCGCCGGCCCGCTTCTCAACGGATCGACCATCCCCAAATTCGAACAGTTCGTCGCCCGTGGAGTCTTCGCGCCCAACCCCTCCGGTCGATTTGTACAGCCCCGGATTCCGTACCACATTTCTGGAACAGAACCCCGGCCGTTTCGGCGCGCGCCCAACGTGGGCCAGCACAGTGACACCGTCGACTGGTCGGAGACGGGACCACAGGCGCAGGCTCCAACCGCCGCCACCGATACTCCGGGCAGCGCCTCATGGCGGCTTCCGCTCCACGGCGTGCGCATCATCGACTGCACGGCGTGGTGGGCTGGACCGTCAGCCACCAATGTGCTGGCGGCGCTCGGCGCCGACGTCATCAAAGTCGAGTCGGTGACCCGCCCGGATTACATGCGGTTTTCGACCACTCGCTCACGCGCAGACGACCGCTGGTGGGAATGGGGACCCATCTTCCACGCCGTGAATATCGGCAAGCGGGGCATCACCATCGACCTGTCGCGCCACGAGGGTACCGACCTCTTCGACCGGCTGGTTGCCTCGTCCGATGTGCTGGTCGAGAACTACACGCCACGGGTGATGGAGCAGTTCGGCCTGGACTGGGACCATCTCCAGACCATCAACCCCGAACTCATCATGGTGCGTATGCCTGCGTTCGGCCTTGACGGGCCCTGGCGAGATCGAACGGGATTCGCCCAGACTATGGAGTGCCTGACCGGCATGGCCTGGTTGACCGGGTTCGTGGACGGGCCACCGGTGCTCGTCCGAGGAGCCTGCGACCCCTTGGCCGGCATGCACTCGGTGTTTGCCACCATTCTGGCCCTGATGGAGCGCGATCAATCAGGTGGTGGACGGCTGGTGGAGACGGCGATGGTCGAGTCAGTCCTCAACGCGGCAGCGGAGCAGGTCGCGGAATACGAGGCCACCGGCACCCTGCTGTGCCGCGACGGGAACAGAGGGCCTGTGGCGGCCCCGCAAGGTGTCTACCCCTGCCTCGGCGATGATGAGTGGGTCGCGCTCGCAGTCACGAGCGACGACCTGTGGCCGTCCCTGGCGGGTGTGCTGGGTGATCCTCCGTGGACCCGGACCGAGGCGCTGGTGCACCAGTCGGGACGCCGGCACGCGCACGACCACATCGACCAGGGAATTGCCCGATGGACCGCGACGCGCGGCGCTGACGAGGTCGTCGATCTCCTGCTCGGAGCGGGGGTACCAGCCGCGGTGGTGGCTGCGCCACGGGACCTCGCGTCGAATCCACAGCTTCGATTCCGGCAACTCTTCGAGGTCGAACGGCACGCTGTCACCGGGGATCACGAGATTCCCATGCTCCCGTTCCGCTACTCCCGGGTCGATCGCTGGCTCCGGTCTCCCTCCCCCACGTTCGGCCAGCACAACGAGGAAGTGTTGACCGAGCTCGGGCTCGATCCCACTGCGGTCGAACGGCTGCGCCGACACGATGTAGTGGGCGAACACCCGACCGGGTTGTGATCGGCTTCGTCCGCGCCGGCTCAGATCCTCCCAGCCTGCATCTTCAGCAAGTCCGCCGACCCGGCGCCGTCGACTGCTATCACCTGACCGGAGACGTAGCGAGCCGCCGAACTGCACAAGAAGAGCGCAAGGTAGGCGATATCCGATCCGTGGCCTTGCAGGCCGAGCGGGTTCCTGGGCCGGTCATCGCCACTGTGCACCGCGTCAGCAAAGCGGCGGACGCCCTCCGTGCCCGCGATCGAACCCGGCGCAATGGCGTTCACCCGGATGCCATAGGGACCCCACTCGACCGCGCAGGTCCGGGTGAGCGAATCGACCCCGGCTTTGGCCGCCGCGACGTGCGACTGATACACAACGCCTTTCTGCTCGAACGGTGCGCTGATGTTGATGATGTTCCCCCCGTGCTCCGAGAGCCAGGCGTCGAACGCGGAGCGGGTCACGTTGTAGGTACCCAGCAGATCGATATCGACGATCGCTTTGAAGCCATTCGGCGAGATCTTCGACATCGGCGCCGGAAAATTTCCGGCAGCGTCATTGACGACGATGTCCAGCCTGCCCCTGTCCTGCACGACCCGATCGATCACGGCTCGCACCGCCGACGCGTCGCGCACATCGCAAACGTCGAACGCTGCGTCCACCCCCTCGGCTCTGAGCTCTTCGACCGAACCTTCGAGCACCTCGCGCTTTCGGCTGGCCATGGTCACGTGAGCCCCGTGCGCACCGAGGACCCGACAGATCTCCTTTCCGATCCCCGTCGCGCCACCGGTGACGAAGGCAACCTGACCGTTCAAAACGTCGGGGCTGAAGCAACTGGGTTCCATGCGTACGGATTATGGCACCGGACCTTCGATCAGGGTCCGACCGCCCAACGGAGTCGACCCCTCGGCAACCCGATCGGGCCAATCGCCCCCTCACCAGCGGAATCGTAGGCTTGCGACCGCGCGCACCAGTGGCGCAGAGCCGCGGGTAAGACAGCACGCCAAGAGAGGTGGTCCATCGGTGGGTGAAGAGTTGGTGGAGACGAGTCGCGAAGGACGGTTGCTGGTCATTTCAATGCGTCGGGAACACAAGCGCAACGCCATCGATCGGGATCTGGCCGATGCCCTCGATGTCGCCTTCAACGAGCTCGAAGACGATCCCGATCTGTGGGTGGGGGTCCTGGCCGGCACGATGACGGTGTTCTCCGCCGGGAGTGACCTCACGTCGATGGGCGACTACGTCACCGAGCGTGGAGGTGAATACGGCATCATCCGCCGCGAGCGGCGCAAGCCGCTGATCGCTGCGGTCGAAGGACCGGCGCTCGGCGGTGGCATGGAGATCGTCCTGGCCTGCGATCTCGTGGTCGCCTCCACCACCGCGCGCTTCGGCCTGCCCGAGGTCAAGCGCGGCCTCATCCCGACGTGTGCGGCCCTGTTCCGCGGCCCGCAGGCCCTCCCGCTCAATCTCGCTCGTGAGCTGATCCTCACGGGCGAGCCGATCGACGCCGCCCGGGCCCATGCGGCCGGATTCGTCAACATGGTGACCGAGCCGGGGCAGGCATTCGCCGGTGCGAGAGAACTCGCGCAGCGGATCAGTGCCAACGCCCCGGGCTCGGTCCAGGCGTGTCTCGCGGCCATCAACGGGCTGGTGCGGTCGGACGACGAAACGGGGTGGGACGCCACCCGACGGGCGACAGCGCACATCGGCGAAACGGACGACCTCACCGAAGGCCTCACCGCCTTCTTCGAGAAACGCCCGCCCGAGTGGACCGGACGTTGACCCGTCCGCGTCGACATCCACTCTGACCTGACCGTCCACCCGACGCCGCTGGGAGACGGGGCGGCGCTTCAGCGTTCCGGCCGGGCCACCTCGGGCTCGCCGGCGGACCGCCGCCGTGCCGTGGCGAATTCGGCCCAACTGTCGGGCACGGACCCATCGAGGAATTCGCGACGATGCACGAAGCACCAGGAGCCCTCGATCACCCCGTAGCTGTCGAGATAGCGGCCCCAGTGGTCGAGGCCTCTTCCGGTGACGACCTGGTAGTAGCACCGGGACGAGGCCACCGTCGGACCGGCCAGGTCGATCTGGAGCGTGCTGGTGTGATGCCGGATGGTCAGGGGCCCCGACCACCCTCGCAACGCCTCCGCGGCACCGGTGAAGATGGTGCGTATCTGGGGGCGGCCACGATAGACCTGCCCATCGATCTCCAGGACGGCGTCGGCGGCGAAGCACTCGACCACCTGGTCGAATCGGCCGGAGTCCCCGTTTGCGTTGTACCGGGCCACCAGGTCGCGAATGCTCTCTCGGGCCACCAACTCCCATAGTTCCATGACTGCCCCTGTCCCTCACCAACCGGTGCCCGGCAAACTAGTGCGGCACCGGATTGCCGCGTTACTCCTCCCAGTCGGTCCGATCTGAACGGGCGGGTTGGCGATGGGTCCGGAACGGGCACAGGGGAGAATCCACGAGCAGAAACCGGAACATCGAGTTCGTCTCGTTCAGCGCACGGTCTCGCCATTTGACGAGTGCCGGATGCGAGCGTTGCGCCTTCTCAAACTCGGCCCATTGCTCCCAGGTCGGGATGGTCCAGAGGAGGAAACACTCGGAGTCGTCCATCATGATCGTTTCCCAGGCGCCGGCCAATCCCCATCCGAATTCCTCGTAGACCGGCACCGCTTCTTGACGCACGATTTCCAGGTATTCCGCTGAATGCCCTGGTAGGACTCGAATGTGCTCGTGGGCGTAGGCTTCGCCTTGCACGCCCTCAGCACAGAGTTCGGTAATCGTCCGAGTCCATGGAGCAGGAGCCAGGAGCCTGTCCGACCCACCGGAGCGGAACTCCGCGGCCTTGGCCCACCACTTGGCGAGCTTGGGGTCTTGCAGACCGGAATGGTTGAACTCATAACGAAACGACGTGGCCATTCCATCGAGGCCATCTTCCTCCCACAAGTTGACGACCTCCGGCCAGCGTCTCGTGGTCCCCACGACGCCCCACACCCCGTAGCAGAGTTGGTGACGCTCCTCCTGGGCGGCCGGGCTGAAGTTGGCCGTCATGTGATGCATGTAGTTGGCCCGGTTGTGTCCGATGATATCGATGAACTCGTGGATGTAGATCTTGTCGTTCACGTTTCTCCCGTCGCTGTGGTGTCTCCAAGTAGGGGGGTTCGACGCCCAGTTCAGCCGTCACGTTCACGCCGGCGCGCGGACTGAAGCCGCCGCCTCCAGGTAGCGCCAGGCCGCGTCAACCGGGAGGCCGCCGACGAGCGGCTGCAGGGCGAGGGGAATGCCCTGGGCGAGGTAGGCGGAGGCCTGGTCGGGAGTGATGATCTGATACGGACCGCATTCCTCCTTGAGGTGCTCAACGGTGGTGGCGAAAGATACCGAAGCGGTTCCGGGGCGGTCGGCATTCCATGCTCCGTAGCTTGTCGCGTCAAGGAGCAAGTACTCGCCGATCTCCGCCCACGCCCTCTCGGGGTCCTCGGCGACGAAGACCGTCGAGGGCACACCGGCGGAGGGGATGAGGCACCCAAGAGCCGCCACGCCCGCCTGCCCGGCGGCCTCCTGGTACGCGTCCTCCAGGGCCGGGTCATGCGACTGCGCGATGAACAGCATGCCCAGCCGCCCGGCCCGCCGCGCCGCCGCCTTGGAACCGCCGCCATAGGCGAGCAGTGGCCCTCCTGCCGTGAAGGGACGCGGGGTGACCCGTACCCGCCGGCCGTCGATCTCGACCACCTCGCCCGCCCAAAGCCGGCGGAGGTTGCCGATCCGCTGTTCGACCCGATGCGCCCGCCCCCGGCGTTCGACGCCGAACATCTCGAACTCCTCGTCGCGATAGCCGATCCCGACTACATAGGACACCCGTCCCTTGCTGAGGAGATCCACGACGGCGAGGTCCTCGGCCAACTTGACCGGCTCGTAGAACGCCAGCAGCAGGGCGGCGACGCTGATCGGCAAGGTGGATGTCCTGGCGGCGACCGCGGCCGCCAGGGGCACCGGCGACGGAAGATACCCGTCCTCCACGCCGTGGTGCTCCGAGAGGACGACCGCCGTACAGCCTCGCGACTCGGACCACGATGCCATCTCGGCGACGGCACCGTACATGTCCGCGCGGGCCGAAGGGTCCTCCGTCGCGGACCGCATGGCGAATCGCATCATGAACATGTGCTGCCCCCTTGTCCGTGGCACTCGAGGTCTCGGGAAGTTCTCCGAACTGAGAGCACCCTCATCCGAGAGTGATCTCACGCCGGGCCAGACGCCACGCGGGGCCCTGGCGGGCGAACCTGTCGTGGTAGGCACCCATGTTGAAGATGCTCGGAGCTGTGGCGGTGTTCTGCATGAACACGAAGTAGGAGTCCGCCACGGCTCGATCGGGGCCATCGAATCGAACCGAGACGTTGGTGATGACGTGTCGGGTGGCACTACCCGGGCCGGTAACCCCGTCCGCCCGTCGCGCTTCGGCCCCGGCTCGGATGTCGGCTCGGCCGTGCCGAGGCGCAGTCGGAAAAGCCCACACCGCGTCTTCCGTGAATTGGTCCGCATACTCGTCGAGGTCCCCCTGATCAGCCAGAATGGCGATCCGGGAGATGACGTTCCTGATCTCCATTTCGGCGGCCACGCGAGCGCCTTCGGCCTCGGTCACTGCTCACCCGTATGCGGGGAGGTCGCCACCATGGGTGCGCCACCTTGCGCTGCGCCGATCACGCCGGCCGCGAGCAGCTCGTCAATGGTCGCGCCGTCCAGTCCGAGCACCGAGGCGAGAACCGAAGCCGTGTGCTCACCCATCAATGGCACATCCCGCTCGGGTCCCTCGGCGACCTTGGACATCTTGATCGGGTTACCGGCCACCAGCACCGGCTGGTCGATCCCGTCTGTCCGCGCCAGCTCCACCAGCATGTTGCGACGGGCCACGTGCGGGTCGCGGGCGACGTCAGCCGCCGAACTGCACGGAGCGGAGGCCAGGCCGTTCTCGGCCAGCGCTCGGGCCGCCTGCAGATTGGTCTTGTCGCCGGCCCATGCTTCGACCGCTGGTCGGATGACGGTCTCGAAGTGGTCACGCCACCCCTGGCGGGTGGCGAAGCGCTCGTCGCTGGGCCACTCCGGGTGCCCCACCAGATCGGCCAGTCGCTCGAACTGGTGCTCGCGCACCACCTGGAGGATGAACCAGCCGTGGGCGCTCTGGAACGAGTCGAGGATGAGCGGGAGATTGAACTCCTGGTCCGGCTCGCGAACCTGGCCCATGGACCAGTAGTTCACGGCCAGGTCGCACATCGAGACCATGGCATCGAACATGGAGACGTCGACATACTGCCCGAGCCCGGTGGCATCGCGGTGGCGGAGCGCGGCCAGCACACCGATGACCCCGAACATCCCTGTTCCCGTGTCGCCGAGCCCGCCGACGGGGTTGATGACCGGGGGCTGATGCGGGCGTCGTGCGTACTCGTAAATCCCAGACATCGCCTCGGCCACCGACGCATAGGCGGGCCACTTCTCATAGGGGGAGAGCCCATCGTTGCCAAAGCCGGAAATGGAGAGGTAGATCAATTCAGGGTGATCGACCATCATGGTCCCGTAGTCGAGACCCAGTCGAGTGGCTTTGCCGGGGCCCAGGTTCTCGCACACCACGTCGGCCTGACGGCTGAGATCGAGGACCAGTTGCCGACCGCGGTCGGCTTGGAAGTCGATGGCCACGCTCTCCTTGCCCAAGTTGTTGCGGAGGAACGTGGCGCCGACCCTCTCCCCGTTTCCCCTTGTCATCGAGGGCGTCGCGGCCCGACCGGCGTCGCCCCGGCCGACCTGTTCCACCTTGATCACCTCGGCTCCCAACCGGGCCATCAACTGGGTGGCGAACGGCAGTGTCTGCATCTGCTCAAGGGCGATCACCCTCACGCCGTCGAGTGGGCGGCCGAAGCACCGCGCCTCGTCGTTCGCCGTGTCACCTAATCGCATCAGTCTCCTTCAACAACCTTTGGCCCTTCACCCGCTCCGCGGGCCGGGACTGGCGCCGCCGGTGCACGGGTACGGCACTTCGGGTGACCGCCATGACACTGCGTCCCGCGCCGCCCGGCTTTCTTGCCGACTCGACGGTAACCCACAAACCGCGACGACGGAAAAGGTGGGCACGACCACTCCTGAGTGTGGGACAGCAGCCTCACTGGACCGGCGCCGGACCTTTGGGCACCAGGTTCTTGAAGTAGTCCCGGTCACCTTCCGTCGGGGCTCGGCCCACATGGGTCACTGTGTCCACATCGGCTGCCTCCGACCGCAACGCCTTCACCGTGCAGCGTTCCTTGGGTCGCGTGGCGAAGGGGTCGAAGGTGAAGTGCCGGATTGCGTTCTCGTGGGTGATCCGGTTGATCTGTTGATCAGAGAGCTCAGCGAACTGTGCCTCGTTGACCTCGGGACCGTTGGGCCATGAGCTGTCCGAGTGGGGGAAGTCCGATTCCCAGCACACGTTGTCGATGTTGAAATGGTCGATCAGGCTGACCCCTACCGGGTCGTTGATGAAACAACACAGGATCCGTTGGCGGAACACGTCGGCTGGGCCCATGCCGTCGGGGAATTGCTGCGCGGTCCAGCCCGAGTGGCGGTCCTGAATGTGCTCCGCACGCTGCAGGAAGTACGGGATCCACCCTATGTCACCCTCGGTCAACGAGAAGATCAGGTTGGGGAAGCGCCACCAGAAATCCGCCCACATGAGGTCGCCGAGCGAGTAGATGGACATGGCCGACGAGAGCCCCATGGCCACGGATACCGGCGCGTCGGGCGAGGTGGAGGCGGACCGGGACGACGAGCCCACGTGGAGGCAGAGCACCGTGCCCTCGTCCGAACAGGCCGCGAACAACGGGTCCCAGTGGCCCGAGTGGATCGAAGGCATATGGAGGGCGGCCGGATTTTCCGAGAAGGTGACCGCGCGGCACCCCTTGGTGGCCAGGCGGCGCACCTCCGCCGCGGCCTTGTCCACGTCGAAGAGAGGGAGGATGCCGCAGGGAATGAAGCGGTCGGGATACCCGGCACACCATTCATCGACGTGCCAGTCGTTGTAGGCCTTGATCATGATCTCGTTCACCGCCGGATCAGGCCCCTCGTTGAGGACCTGTCCGGAGAACCCCGTCCAGTTGGGGAAATTGAGGCCCGCCAGGGTACCGCCGGCCGACATGTCGCGGACCCGCTCGTGGACGTCGAAGCACCCTTGGCGCATTTCCGAGTAGTTCGACGGATTGACGTTGTACATCTCCCGTGGCTTGCCGGCCACGGCATTGAGCCCGAGGTTGCGACCCTTCCGGTCGCCGTACCACCACTGCTGGAAGCCCTGGTCGTCCGTCTCAACCCGGGGGGTGGCGTCCCGGTACCTGGCCGGGACGTGGCCCTCGAACATGTCGGCCGGCTCGGCGATGTGGTCGTCGACGCTGATCAGGATCATGTCGTCTGCTCGCATGTGATCTCCCTCCTCGGGGCCGGCCGGGATTACTCCCCGTTCCTGTCGGCACGGGCGCACTCTCCACGTGCCGGTGGCCGAGGTGGATGGCGGTGAGCTACTCGGGGTCGACCTCCGCCCTTGGCCCGGCCTCTGGTCACGACCTGAGAGGGCGGACCGGTGCCGAATCGGCCGCGCCGGTAGTGGGAAGATCCAACTTGAAGACACGAATGGCGTTGTCCCGCAGGAACTTCGGCCAGACCTCGTCCTTGAAGTCCACCCGGAGCAACTCGTCGAAAATGCGGCGCAGGCTCAGACCCATCGGGTAGTAGCCGGCGTACATGACCTTGTCACTGCCCCTGGTGTTGGCGTAGTCGATGATCGCCCTGGGGTAGTACTTCGGGGCGAAGGCGCTCGGCATGTAGTACAGACCCGGCCACTTGAGCATGAGCTTCACGGCGAGCGCCTCCCACGGCTCGGCACCGTGTCGCATCACGATCCGCAATTCGGGGAAGTCGTAGCAGACCTCGTCGAAGTGCATCACGTCCTGGCAGGCGGCTGGCACCCGCGGTCCGGGTATACCGGCGTTGGAGATGATGGGAATGTCCAGGTCGATACAGGTCTGGTAGATCGGGTAGTAGCGGCGGTCGCTCACCGGAACCTGAGGCGTACACCCGGCGGGGAACGTCGAGACGGCCTTGATGTCCCACTCGTCCTTGGCCCGGCGGATCTTGCGGACGGTCCCGGTGATGTCATTGGGGTCGACGTCGAGGCTGGCGAAGAACCGGCCGGGGTGCTCCTTCAAGGCCCGCTGGCACACGGGACTGCTCGGGTTGCCGATGAGTCCGGCGGCCACGCCGCAGTAGTCCATCTCCCCCAGCGCGACCTCGACGGGATCGGCTCCTTCGGGCAGATGATTGGGCACCTGTTTGAACATGTACTCCGCCGGAAATTCCATTTCCTTGCTCTCGGTGTCCTTGGCCAACGCACGCAGATTCTCGTAGTGACTCCGGGCATCACCTGAGGGGAACCCGATCATCAGGTCCACGGCTCCGATTCCCTCAATTGCCGACATGGCTGCTCCTCGTCAATCCGAGGCCAACGAGCTTGGCCCCGCGCACTCTATGGCGACGTCGTCGAGGGCGGCCGAAAGGCAGCCCGCAATTCGTCTTCGTCCGCCGCTTCACCCAGAGGGCGCCACGGATTTCAACAGGGCGTCGTTGGGGTTCTCGGGCAGCTCAACCAGGGGCTCTTCCAACTCCTCGACGGTGGGGCCGAATTTGCCGGCCAGCGGAGCCAACTTGGCCAGATCGAAGCCGTACAGCTCGGCGCAGTTCTCGGCCAGGATCCTCTGCTTCTCATCGGGGCCGATGCCCGGCAGCACTTGGCGCAAGCTCTCCCGGGTGAAGGGGTACGTCCCCTCGTCGTGGGGGTAGTCGCTGCCCCACATGAACCGGTCGGCGCCGATTTCGGCGCGCACCGCCACATCGGCCGGGCGGGGCTGGCTCACCCCCATCCATACGCTCTGGGCGAAGTACTCGCTGGCCAGGTGATTGAGCTTGTGCTCGTCCCCATAGCGGATCTCCCCGGTTTGTCCGGTCCGGCGGATCCGGTCGATGGTGGCGTCGAGGTCCTTGAGCAGCTTTGGCACCCAGGAGCACTGGGTCTCGGTGATCACGAACTTGAGCCGCGGGAAACGCTCGAACACCCCGCCGAGGACGAAGTGCACGAAGGGGCGCTGGGAGTAGAAGCCGACTTCGTTGATGTAGAAGAGCATGGCGAAGGGGTAGTCGCCGTAGTCGGGTGCACCGGTGCCCCCATGGATGTTGATCGGCATCTCGAGATCCTGGATCACCTCCCAGAGCCGGTCGTAGGCCGGATCGTAAAGGGGCCGGACCCATTTGACGTCAGGAGGGACGTTGGGCAGGAGGAGGCCGCCCCGCAGGCCGTGCTCCTTGATGAAGTGGACGTCCTCGATCGCGTCATCGATGTCGTTGAGGAAGATCTGGCCGATACCGGCGCGCCGGTCGGGGAACTCGCCGCAGAAGTCGACCAGCCATCGGTTGTGGGCTCGCACACCAGCCAGGCGGTGTGCGTAGTCCTCTGGCTTGGGAGGCGCGGCGAAGAGGACGAAGCTCGGGAAGAAGGGTGGGATGGTGTTGGGGAAGATGACCTCCCCGACCACGCCGTCGGCTTCCTGCTGGCCGTTGCGCATCGCGGTGTCCCAATTCCGGAGCCGCCTGGTATCGCCCAGGTCCTTGAACGGGTTCTTGTACTTGGCCCGCCAGGCGTCGAAGTCCTCGAGGTACTGCGGGTCGAGGTACTCCCGGTAGGCGGCGTGACTGCCTCCCGCATGGCTGTCTGCGGTGACGATCGTGTAGTGGCCATTGGCCCGATCAATCGTGGGGTTGCCGGTTTTCATCGGGGTACTCGTTTCCCTCGCAAGCCTCTTGGGGCCTGTGGCCGGCCCTGGTCCAAGCGTATATTGTATGAGTGTTGGAACGCCGCTGGAAATGGGGACTGGCCCAGGCCAGCCTGCGCCTGGTTTCGCGCGGCGGTTCGTGGCCAGGAACGGGCTCCGGGCAGTGCCGGGACCGGCACCGGCACCGGCACCCTCAGGATCCTCCGAGGCCCGCGGCTCGCGCCGGCAGCCGCATCCGGTCGATCTGATGCCCCCGCGCTTCGAGGGCATGGGCGCCGTCGTCACCGGCGCCAGCCGCGGCATCGGCGCGGCTGTCGCCACGCGGCTGGCCGCAGAGGGTGCCGACGTCGCCATCGTCGCTCGCAGTGTCGGGCCCTCGGAGAAGATCGCCGGGAGTCTCGAAGAGACGGCAGAGGGGATCCGGCGCCTGGGCTCCCGGTGCGTGGTCATAGGGGCCGACCTGAGTGACGGCGATGACCGGGCCCGTGTTATCCCTCAAGCGATGGATGGGCTCGGACAGGTCGACATTCTGGTGAACAACGCGGCTGCCGCGATCTATCAACCTCCCGAGATGTACTCCCTCAAGCACCGTCGCCTGGCCATGGAAGTCAATTACCACGCGCCCGCCGATCTGATGCAAGCCCTCGTCCCTCATCTGATCGACGCCCGCCGGGGCTGGATCGTCAACCTCACCAGTGCCGCGGCTCGGCCCGCCGACGGCCCGCCGTTCGCCGTGGCGGTCGAGATCGGGCTCTACGGCGCGACCAAGGCCGCACTGGACCGGCTGACCAACGCAATGGGGGCCTCGCTCTACGGCACGGGCATTCGCGTCAACGCCGTGATGCCGCGGGCCGCCGTCTTGAGCGAGGGCGCGGGAGTGCTCGTTGGCGACCGTCTGCGAGCCGACCAGGTGGAGCCCATGGAGTCGATGGTCGAGGCCGTGTTGGCCCTTTGCGAATGTGAGCCGGATCGCACCGGCCGGGTGCACGTGAGCCTCGACCTCTTGGCCGAGCTCTCACGATGCTGACCTCCCCCGGGTGGGGATCTTGCCAGTCGACCCGGAGACCGATGGGGTAGGTTCACGCGACGATTGGCCCGCGCCGAAAAGGAGCCCGTCTTATGGACGTCATTCGCGACGGTCCTGACACGTTTCAGGGACCGCAACCACAGTTTTCCGGTGAGGTGCGCGTCGACGTGGTGGCCATGGTCGACCAGGAGCCCCAGGGATTACAGGTGCTGAAGGTCCACTTCGCGCCGGGGGCCCGGACGGCCTGGCACAGCCACCCGGCCGGCCAGATACTGCTCGTCCTCGACGGGGTCGGTCGAGCGCAGGAACGCGGCGGGCCGGTGCACGAGATCCGCAACGGCGACACTGTGGTCACCCCTCCTGACGTGTGGCATTGGCACGGGGCTTCGCCCAGCCGGTTCATGACCCATTTGGCCATCCAGCAGACGGGTCCCGGCGGCGGCGAAGCCGCGTGGGGCGACCCTGTCGACGAGCACGAGTACGGCGCGGGCGTGACCGGCACCTGACCGACGCCGATCGACCGCGTCAGCCCCCTGACAGCGCGTCACCGTCGAAGGTGTCGACGGTGGCAAAGGATGCGACGGGATGACGCGTGAGGCGGGTCAGCTGGCGCCGCGGCCTGCCGAGTTGGATCATGGCGGCCAACGTGTGGTGAGTGGGAAGATTGAGCACGCGGGCCACCTCGGGCTCACTGGCGACCACGAACGTGGTAAGCGCGCCCCCGAGTCCCTCGTTGCGAGCGGCCAGCAGGATGTTCTGCGCGAACGGGTAGATGGATCCGCCGGCGACGATGGAATGACGGTCCAGATCACGGTCGAGCACGGCCAGCGTTCGCAGATCAATGGAGAGCAGGAGCAATTCCGCCGCGTGCTCAATCGTGGCCGCCATCTCTTCGGTCGGGACCTCATGGTTGATCTCGAAGTCCGCCGGAGCCGGGTCAACCACGCTGTAGGGCTGGAGGCCAGCAAGACGTTCGGCCACATAGCGCCGGAAAGTGGTCACGTGCAGTTCGGCCAGGCGCCGCCGTTTGGCCCGGTCACGCACGATGGTCACGTGCCACCCCTGCTGATTCCCGCCGCTGGGCGCAAACCGGGCGTTGTCCAACACTCGATAGAGCACATCGGCCGGTACCGGGTCCTCGGTGAAGTCGCGGACGGCGCCGCTCGTGCGCATGACCTCGGACAGTTCCATGCCAGCCCTCGTTCCTCGTTGCGAAATGGTCGTGATTCGCCCGACTCTCTACACCAATGCGCACTCCATCAGTGGCGTACTCCACCAATGGTGCACTCACCCCGGCAGGGCAGCCACCCACTGGAGGACCGCGGCACTGAACTCGTCGGGACGCTCCTGGTGCAGCCAGTGACCCGAGTCGCTCCAGGTCACCACCTCGTTGTAGGCGGAGACGGACGCCGACTCCGCCAGCACCCCGCTCTCCCACGCGGCCTTCTCGGGGTCGGTGTGGAAGGCCAGCACGGGACAGCCCCGCCGCCGCAGGAAGTCGTCAGCCGCGGGGCGGAACGAGAAACTGTCCTCGACCCCGAAAATGCCATTGAAGGTCTCCACCAGAACGTCCTTCGGCATGCCCAGGAGACGGCGGCGGTGCCAGGTGGACAAGCCTGGTGCGATGGCCGGCCCGTCCAGGTGGTCGAACAGCCCGACTGCGGTCTCGACTCCCTGGGGTCCGCGCATCGCGGCCACCGTCTCGGCGAGCATCGGGGCGATCGATGCCGCCAGGCCATAGGCCGGGTCGACCACGACGACCGCCCGGACCCGCTCGGGATGGTCCACGGCGAGGGCGCTGACCACGAGCGTGCCCAGCGAATGGCCGATGGCGACCACCGGTCCGGTCTCGAGTCGGAGGAGCAGCGCGGCCAGATCGGCGGCGAAGACCCGTGGCAGGTACCCGTCCCCGGGAACCGACGATCGACCGTGGCCCCGGAGGTCGGCCGCGATCACCCGGTGGGCGGCCGTGAAGTCGTCGAACTGGAACGTCCAGTCGTGGGAATCGCAGGTCCAGCCGTGGACGAGCAGGAGCGGTGGATCGGACGACCCCTCGTCGGTATAGAACAACCGCACCTCGTCGAGCTGGGCGAACGCCATCAGATCCCCTCACTGCAGCCGGTGGGGCGGGACAAGGTCCCGGGTGATGCTAGCGGCGGCGGCCCCGCAGCTACATGCCGTACACCCGGGCGGCATTGCCGCAGACCATCAGCTGCATCTCCTCCTGGTCGACACCGGCGAAATTGGAGGCGATGAACTCCTGGGAATGGGGCCAGGTGGTCGCTGGATGTGGGAAGTCGGTGGACCACATGATGTTCTCGACACCGATCTCGTGACGCATGGCGACCCCTCGCGGGTCGTCCATGAACGTCAGCGACATGTTGCGGCGGAAGTACTCGCTCGGCCGCTCGGTGATCTCCGGCATGTCGTACTTGCCCACCCGGCGGTCGAGTATGTCGAGGTAGTAGGGGACCCAGCCCAGGCCGGGCTCGACGAAGACGATCTGGAGACCGGGATGACGTTCGAGAATCCCGGTGAGGATCCACCAGGCCAGGTTCTCGGCCAGGGCCATGGCGGGCAAGGACGTGAAGATCCCCTTCTGGGGCAACGGGTCGCGGCGGAACACGTCCCACAGCGAATCCTTGGGGCCGAGGTGCTGGCTGATGGAGATGGTGGTCTCCTCGAGGGCTGACCACAGTGGGTCGTACCGGGCGTCGTGGTAGTCGGCGAAGCCCAGCTCGGCCGGGTAGTTGGGGAGCTGCACGGAGCGGGCCCCGAGGTCGGCCAGTCGCTGGACCTCGGCCACTGCGTGGTCGATGTCGATGATGGGGAGCTGGTACGACACCACAAGACGCTTGGGGTCGACGGCGGCGAACTCGGCCAGGTGGTCGTTGAACGCCCGGGCCACCACCCGCCATTCACTGCCGACCAGATGGAAGTGCCGGAACGAGCTCAGCTCCGAGTACAGGACCTCGGCTTCCACCCCGTCACGATCCATGTCGTGCAGGCGGGCCGGGGCATCGAAGTACCCGGGGCTGCGCGAGCCCTCCATGTCGAAATCCTCGAGGGTCAGGACCTGCCCGGCCCGCTGTTCGCTCGCCGCGGCGGCCTGGACGGCCAAGGCGTCCTCGTACATCGGCATCACACGTTGGGGCAGCCGGGCCTTGACGTCGTCCGGCCGAACCAGCACATGTGAGTCCGCCGAGATCAATCGCTGTGTGGCTCCGGTCATCGCGACCCCCATTTCTCCGTCTTGAACGACTCGAACATAGCAAGTACAATGTAGTGAGTGCAACGACAATCTCCGCCGGACACATCGGGCGTCCGCCCGGCGCCGATCCTGACCGAGGACAATCACCTTTTCTGGGACGCGGCGGCAGAGGGCCGATTGGTGGCTCAGCGGTGCTCGAGCTGTGGGCGCCTCCGACATCCGCCTCGCCCGATGTGCCCCCACTGCCACAGCCTCGACTACGAGGCCGCCGAGCTGTCGGGATCCGGGACGGTGTACAGCTACGCCGTGCTGCACCATCCCCAAAACCCGAATTTCACGTATCCGCTGCTGACCGCCCTGGTCGACCTGGACGAGGGGGTGCGGATGGTGACCAACCTGGTCGGCGTGGCACCCGCTGACGCGTGGATCGGGATGCCGGTTCAGGTGACCTTCGTCCCCACCGCCGGTGACATGCAGGTGCCGGTGTTCGCCCCACGTAAGGCCTGTTGATGGCCACGGGCCTGGGTGGGGCGACCGCCATCGTCGGCGTGGGGCAGACAGAGTTCTCCAAGAACGCCGGGCGCAGCGAAACCCGGCTGGCCAGCGAAGCCATCGTGGCGGCGCTGGCCGACGCCGGCCTGAGCACCGACGACGTGGACGGCCTGGTCAGCTACACCATCGACCCGGTGGAGGAGACCGAACTGGTCCGGTCGCTCGGCACGCCGGAAATCTCCTGGTCCAGCCGGGTGCCCTATGGCGGCGGCGGCTCCCAGGGCGTCGTGCTCCACGCGGCCGCCGCGGTGGCCTCGGGAGCGGCCGACGTGGTGGTGGCCTACCGTGCCCTGCGGGCTCGGTCCGGAACGCGGTTCGGGGCGGCGGGCCAACCGGCGCCCTCGGCGACCTCGTCGCATTCGGGCACCACCGCATCGCAGTGGTGCCGGCCCTACGGCGTCCTCACCCCCGCCTCTTGGATGTCCCTCAACTCGACGCGCTACATGCACACGTTCGGGGTGACCAGCGAGGACTTCGGCCGGGCGGTGGTCCAGCTCCGGGCCTACGCCGCCACCAATCCCAACGCGCACTTCTTCGGACGCCCCATCGACCTGGCCGACCACCAGGCGTCACGGTGGATCGCCGAACCGTGCATCCGCCTGTTCGACTGCTGCCAGGAGACCGACGGCTCGGTGGCCCTCGTCATCACGGCCGCCGACCGGGCCGGCGACACCCGCGCCCCGATCGTGGTCGAGACGGCGGCCGGGGCCGCCCTCTTCGAGCAGGAGGTAGCCACCGACCACTACTGCCCAGACCTCTCCGTCATGGACGGTTCGGTGGCCCTGGCCCGAAAGCTGTTCGAGGGGACCGGCATCAGTCGAGCCGACATCGACCTGGCCATGATCTATGACGCCTTCTCCCCCATTCTGTTGATGCAACTCGAGGCGTTGGGCTTCTGCGGCTTCGGCGAGGCCAAGGACTTCATCGCCGAGGGCAACCTCGGCCCCAAGGGCGCGCTCCCGTGCAACACCAACGGTGGCCTGATCGGAGAGGGCTATATCCATGGGCTGAACCTCACCCTCGAGGCGGTGCGCCAACTCCGGGGCGAGGCCGTGAACCAACTGGCGAGTCCCGGAGTCGCCCTGGTCTCGGCCAGCCGGACCGGAACCATCCTGCGCCGGCCCTGAGCCGGCGTCGCACCGCTCGAAAGGAACTCCCATGGCCAGCGTGCTCGACGGCATCACCGTCCTCGATCTCAGTCAGGGCATATCGGGGCCCATTGCCGGCATGCTGCTGTCCGATCACGGGGCGTCGGTCACCAAAATCGAGCCGCCGGGAGGGGACCGTTTCCGGTCGCTCCCGGGATCGAATGCCTGGCTCCGGGGCCGGCGCAGCGTCGAGCTCGACCTGGCCAAGACCGAGGATCGCACCATCTTCCACGGCCTGGTCCGTTCGTCCGACGTGGTGCTCGAGCCGGCCACGACCTGCGCCGCCTCTTTCACGAGGCCGTAGGCGAGGGGGCCAGCACGCCCACCGTTAACTCGTCTTCAACGCCATCCTCGGCACGGCCTTGAGCCACCAGATCACCGATGCCATGCCCTGGCGCGCCACAAGGCGCACCACCGCGACGGATCACCAGGAACTGATGATCCTCGTCGCCGGCCTGGCTGCCGTCGTGCGCCTCGACCCCGGCGCCGATCCGTGAACCACTCGCCGGGGGGCAGGCCCCGGCGCACATCGCCACCGGGTCGGAGCCGCCCGCCGCTCGGTTGGCGTCGATGCGCCAGCACTCCGGGGGCTTCGCGGATAGCGTCTCGACCGTGACCGAAGGGCGCCGCCCATCTCCGCGCTCGCGGCCCGCGCCCCGCTTCTCGCGCCGGACCCTGCTCGGGGGCACCGCCGCCGGGATTACCGCAGCGAGCCTCGGGCCGGCGGTGGGAAGCCCGGCGTATGCCGCCACCGCCGCGGCCAGGGGCCTCGGACTCGGACCGGGAGGAGCCCTCCTGCAGCCGGGATCGCGCCCCTATCCCCATCTGCCCCCGGGTACCGACACCTTGCCCCAGATCGAGCACATTGTCGTGCTCATGATGGAGAATCACTCGTTCGACGACCACCTGGGCACGCTCGGGCGCGGCGACGGCCTGACGCTCGGGCCCGACGGGAAACCGATCAACTACAACCCTGACCCAGCCGGCGGCTTCGTCCGCTCGTTCCACAACCCGAACACCTGTGGCGCACACGATGCCGGCATCACCCAATCGTGGAACGCGTCCCACGTGTGCTGGGACAACGGCACCAACATGGGCTTCGTCAAGGGGTGCAGCGGGGCGGCCATGGGCTACTGGGAGCGCGGCGACCTCCCCTACTACCACGACCTGGCCCGGCACTTTCCCATCGGCGATCGCTACTTCTCGTCGGTCATGGCCCAGACGTATCCCAATCGCCGCTTCCTCATCGCCGGCACCGCACTGGGCGACATCAGTACCGACTCGTCGGGCATCTCCACCGTCGACGCCCCCAACGGCACCATCTTCGACCGGCTCAACCAGCACGGGATCACGTGGAAGGACTACTTCCCCGACATCCCCACCTGCGCGCTCTTCGAGCCCGTCTTCTTGAAGAATCCCACCAAGGCCGTACACCTCGCCCAGTTCTTCGTCGACGCCGCCTCGGGCCAACTGCCCGCCTTCAGCGTGGTGGATCCCTATACCAACTTCTCCGAGGAGAACGGGGACATCAGCGTGGGTGAGGGGTACGCCGCGCTGGTGATCGACGCGGTGATGAAGGGGCCGGCGTGGGAGAGGACCGCGCTCGATCTGGACCTACGACGAACACGGCGGCTGGTACGACCACGTCCCCCCACAGCCGGCCGTGAAGCCGGACAATGTGCCGCCCGCGCTGGCGGCCGGCGACTATCCGGCGTCGTACGACTACACCGGGTTCCGCGTGCCCTGTTCGGTGGTCTCCGCCTGGTCGAAGAAGGACTACGTGTCGCACCGGACCTTCGACCACACGTCGATCCTGAAGCTCGTCGAGACCAAATGGAACCTTCCGGCCCTGACCTACCGCGATGCCAACGCACATGACATGTTGGACTTCTTCGACCTGAGGGCCACGAAGCCCCCGTTCGCCGAACCCCCGGTCCTGGCACCGCCCAAGAACCCGTTCTCGAGCCCCGCCGCGCTCCCTCCGAGTTCGATTACTCCAGCGGACGTCGCGCGGTTCCACACCATATGCACCGAGTTGCCCAGCGGAACGCTTCCACCTGCCGGTGCCAAGCTCTCCTCACCCCCGCCCCATGCGAACGCGCTCATGGCAGCCCAGCAGGCCCGGATCGGGAAGGAGATCAGAGCGCAGACGTAAATGGGGTGTCGCCGTGCGCACGGTCGCCCGACCCCATGGCGCGCCTCGTCAGCTGCTCCGTCCCAGCCGGGTGCGGAGGGCTCCCAGGGCGGCCGCGAATTCGGGTCGCCCCATCGACCACTGTTGCGCCGGGAACTCCAGGTCGACCGCGTCCGACGCCGCGTGCACGGCCGCGCTCTCGTCGAGGGTGGCGCGGACCCGGGCCAACAGGGGTCGGTCCAGGCCCGCCGCCCGGGACGCCAGCTCGACGGCCACCTCCACCAGGTCGTCCTCGGCCACGCAGCGCCAGGCCAGCCCGCGGCGCACCGCCTCCTCGCCTTCGAGGGACTGGCCGAACAACGACAGCGCCGCCGCACCCTGACGCCCGATGCGCTGGCGCAGCTGCCAGAGATGACCTCCGCCCGGATGCAGGCCGATGTCGGGAAAGCGGGTCTCGAAACGGGCCCGCGGCGAGCAGACGATCAGATCGCAGGCCAGGGCCAGGTTCATGCCGGCCCCCAGGGCCGGGCCGTTGACGGCCGCCACCGTCGGTACCCGGCTCCCGGCCACGGCGTTGACACCGGCGTACGTCTCCGCGAGCGGAGCCTTCGGCTCGAACAGATCGTCAACCGATCCCCCGGCCGAGAACACGGGGCCCGCACCGGTCACCACCAGGGCCCCCATGTCGCCAGAGGAGACGCCGTCCACCGCATCGACCAGTGCCCGGGTCATGCCGTACGACAGGGCGTTGCGGTCCGACGGGTGGTCGAGCGTGAGAACGGCCACCCCGCCGCGGGATTCGACCCTCAGGTACTCGGCCGTGCGGGAGCCCGGCGCCGGGGGCTGCGTCATTCTCATAATATATATAACCGTGCCAGAACAGAGGGACGCCGGGCCCGACTCCGGCCAGGACCGGCTCCAGACGATTCCCGACGCGCTGGCCCGGGCGGTCGAACGATTCGGTGACGAAGAGGCACTGGTCGACGGAGCAGCACGGCTGTCGTTTCGCCAGTTGGGCGACCAGGTGGACCTGGCGGCCCGGGCGCTCGTGGCCAGCGGCGTGCAGAAGGGGGACCGGGTGGCCCTCTGGGCGCCCAACAGCGCACAGTGGGTCATCACCAGCTTCGCCGTCTATGGCGTCGGTGCGGTGCTGGTCCCGCTGAACACCCGGTATCGGGGTGAGGAGGCGGGACATGTCCTGCGCACGTCCCGAGCGCGCCTGCTCTTCACCGTCACCGACCTCCTCGGGACCGACCTGGTCGGGTTGCTCGCCGATGTCCCCGGTCTCGACGGCCTCGAGGAGACCGTGGTTCTGACGGGCCCGGTGCCGGCCGGGTGCACGCCGGCCGCCGAGTTCGCCGCCCGGTCCGCCCAGGTCCCCGAGCCCGAAGTCGCGCAGCGCCGCGCTGCGCTCAGCGGCGATGACGCGTCGGACATCATCTTCACGTCGGGTACCACCGGCCAACCCAAGGGCGCCGTCCTCGCGCACCGCGCCAGTGTCCGCACCTATGTGGCCTGGTCCGAACTGGTCGGTCTCCGCCGGGGCGATCGCTACCTGATGGTGTACCCCTTCTTCCATACGGCGGGCCTCAAGTCCGGTGTGCTCGCCTGTGTCCTGCGCGGGGCGACCATGGTCCCCCATGCCGTGTTCGACGTGGTCCCGGTGATGCAGCGGGTGGCCGAGGAGCGGATCACCATGCTGCCCGGGCCGCCCACCGTCTTCCAATCGATCCTCAACCACCCCGAATTCGCGTCGTTCGACCTGTCGTCGCTCCGCCTGTCGGTGACCGGTGCCGCCACCGTCCCGGTGGAGGTGATCCGGCGGATGCGCGAGGAGTTGCGTTTCGAAACCGTCGTCACCGGCTATGGATTGACCGAGACGACGGGGACGGTCAGCATGTGCCGTCACGACGACGAGTCCGAGGTGATCGCCACCACGGTGGGTCGACCACTCCCCGGGGTCGAGGTCCGGATGGTGGACGACGCGGCACAACCGGTCGGCGCCGGTGAGCCCGGCGAGATCCTGGTCCGGGGCTTCAACGTGATGAAGGGATACTTCGGGGATCCCGCGGCCACCCGCGAGGCGATCGACGAGGACGGATGGCTCCGAACCGGGGACATCGGCATCCTCGGGTCGGACGGCAACCTCCGGATCACCGACCGCAAGAAAGACATGTTCATCGTCGGCGGATTCAATGCCTACCCGGCCGAAATCGAAGCCATCATCATCGGGCATCCAAAGGTGAGCCAGGTGGCGGTCATCGGAAGGCCCGACGATCGACTCGGAGAGGTGGGGGAGGCTTACGTCGTCCCCCGTCCCGGTCAGGCCATCGAACCCGACGAGCTGGTGGCCTGGTGCCGCGACCACATGGCCAACTTCAAGGTGCCGCGCACCGTACGGGTGATCGAAGACTTACCGCTCAACCCCACGGGCAAGGTGATGAAGTTCAAACTGCGCGAGCTGGCCGACTGACCAACTCGCGCTGAACGTCTCGCGCCGACCGGACGCGCTCCATTTCGAGAAGGCGGGGCTCGGCGAGGCGACTACTCGAGCGCGGCCCACGCCGGTTGGCGCTTCTCGGCGAACGCCAGGGGGCCTTCGGTCTGGTCGGGATGGCCCCACATGGAGATCAGCTCGGCCGCACCCGACTTGCAGGCATCGGTCAGCCCCTGTTCGAGGGCACCCCACAGCGCCCGCTTGGTCGCGGCCATGGCGGCGGGCGAGTTGCGCGGCGATCTTCTCGGCCAGGTCCTGTGCCTCCTCGCGCAACCGCTCCGGCGGGTCGACCACCTGGCTTATCATGCCCAACGCCAGCGCGCGTTCGGCCGAGATGCGCTCGTGGCGTCCGACCAGGGCCATCCGCAGCACGGCCTCGAAGGGCATCCGGCGGGCCAGGCCGATCAGCTCGAAGGCCGCCACCTGGCCCACCGAGACGTGCGGGTCGAAGAACTGGGCGTCGGACGCCGCCATCACGATGTCGGCGTCGGCCACCCAGTGGAAGCCCCCGCCGGCACATATGCCGTTCACCGCGGTGATCACCGGCTTCCAGACGCCGTTGTGCCAGGAGGTGAAGTGCAGGTCGAACTTCTCCACCGATGCGCGGTAGCGCTGCATGCCGAGGCCGTCCGACGCGATCTCCATCATGTCGGCACCGGTCTGGAACGCCTTTCCCTCCCCGGTGTGGACGATGACACGCACGTCGGGGTCGGCGTCGAGCTCGCGCCATGCCTCGGCGAACTCGTCACGCATGGTGTTGTTCATCGCGTTGAGCCGTTGCGGGCGGTTGTTGATCAACCAGCCCACCGGGCCATGGCGTTCGATCTTCAGGGTTTCGTACACCGCTGCGTTCCCTTCTCATTGGCTCCGGATCACGTCTCGGAGGAAGCACGGCCCGAGGGCGCGGCCCACGCCGGTTGGCGCTTCTCGGCGAACGCCAGGGGGCCTTCGGTCTGGTCGGGATGGCCCCACATGGAGATCAGCTCGGCCGCACCCGACTTGCAGGCATCGGTCAGCCCCTGTTCGAGGGCACCCCACAGCGCCCGCTTGGTCGCGGCCATGGCGGCGGGCGAGTTGCGCGCGATCTTCTCGGCCAGGTCCTGTGCCTCCTCGCGCAACCGCTCCGGCGGGTCGACCACCTGGCTGATCATGCCCAACGCCAGCGCGCGTTCGGCCGAGATGCGCTCGTGGCGTCCGACCAGGGCCATCCGCAGCACGGCCTCGAAGGGCATCCGGCGGGCCAGGCCGATCAGCTCGAAGGCCGCCACCTGGCCCACCGAGACGTGCGTATCGAGAAACGAGGCCGTGGAGGAGGCCACGACGATGTCGGCATCGGCCACGAAATGCAGGCCCCCGCCGGCACATATCCCGTTCACCGCGGTGATCACCGGCTTCCAGACGCCGTTGTGCCACCCGGTCAGCCGGAGCTCGGCTCGGCGCGTGCGTCCGGACTGCTTGCGGAGGGCGTCGGGGTGCCGGCTGAGCTCCACCACGTCAAGACCCGTTTGGAAGGCCCGGCCCTCCCCGGTGTTCACGATCACCCGCACGTCGGGGTCGGCGTCAAGCTCACACCAGGCCGCTTCGAGCTCGTCGAGCATGACCGAGTCCATGGCGTTCCCAGCCCGGGGACGGTTGAAGATGAGCCAGCCCACCGGGCCATGGCGCTCGACGAGAAGGGTGCGGTACAGGCTCAATTGCGGGGGACTTCCATCCACGGCTTCGTGGCGAATTGGTCCGGCTCGCGAGGCAGGCCAAGGACGCGCTCTCCGAGGATGTTCTTGTTGATTTCGGTGGTCCCGCCCTCAATGGTGTTGGCCCGGCTCCGCAGCATCCCGCGCACCTCGTAGGGCAAGGTCGCGGCGTACCCGTCCAGCTCATCCGGCTCACCCGGATCACCCAGCCAGGCGGTTGCGCCGAGGCCGAGCACCGAGGTGGCGGCCAGTTGCACGCGCTGGTTGAGCCCTCCTTGATGGACCTTGCCGACCGAGCTCTCCGGTCCGGGTGAGCGTCCGGCCCGGACCTGGCTGCGCACCCGCTGGTTCGTCCACTCCCGAACCCGCTCCTCGCAGTAGAGGCGCATGATCAGGTCACGGCGAACGGGATCGTCCCACCCCCCCGGCCCCCCTTCCGCACTCCGGCGCCGGGCCAGTTGGATCAGGTGTCCGACGCCCGACCCGCCGATACGGTCGACGCCGCCCGAGCCTGCTCCCGATACCATCTGGCGCTCCCCCGACAACGTGGCGTTGGCCACCTTCCACCCGGCCCCGACGTCCCCGACCCGGCAGGCGTCGCTGACGCGGGCCCCGTCGAGGAAGACCTCGTTGAAGTCGACTTCGCCGCCGATGTGCCGCAGCGGGCGGACGTCGACGCAGGGCTGGTGCAGATCGATGAGGAAGTAGGTGAGGCCCTTGCGCTTCGGCACGTCGATGTCGGTCCGGGCCAGCAACACGGCCCAGTCGGAGAGATGGGCCCACGTGGTCCACACCTTCTGACCCGTGATGACCCACTCGTCCCCGGCGGGCTCGGCCCGCGTGGCCAATGACGCCAGGTCGGAACCGGCCCCCGGCTCACTGAACAGCTGGCACCAGACCTCCTCGTTGCGCACGATGGGAGGAAGGAAGCGCTCACGCTGCTCCTCGGTGCCGTGCGCAAAGAGGGCCGGCGCGGCCAGGTTCAGTCCCAGGGGGTTCAGCCGTCCCAGGTTGAACGGGCGCAGTTCCTCTTCGGCCCGCCGGGCCGCTCCCGGCGCGAGGTCGAGGCCGCCGTAGGCCCTGGGCCAGGTGGCCGCCACCAGGCCGGACCAGCCAAAGGTCGGGTACCAGGCCTCGTACTCGGCCCTGGTCCGCACTTCACGAACGGCTGCCGGCCCGCCCCGTCGCCCGGCGTCGACCCAGGCCCGGGGAACCGCGGTCTCGATCCAGTCCCGCACGGCCCGCACAACCTCCTCGATGGAGGCGTCGGGTGCCACCGGGAGACGTGCCGGGGCGAGGTCAGGGCCGCGGGGCGGAAGGGCGGACTCGTTCACCGGCCCGTCTTCCCGTCACGTGATGAGGGGCATTCAGCCCGTTCAACCAAGTCTCGCATATGATATGTATATGGTATCCGCTGCAAGCAGCTCCAGGCAGAAGGCGCCGAGCCACTCGAACGGCGGTCGCGGCAGCAAGATCGTCCGCACGCCGAGTGGTGAGCATATCGCCACCCACATCCGGAGGTTGATCTTCGAAGGTGAGCTTCGCCCAGGCATGCGCGTGCCCCAGGACGCCATCGCCAACGACCTCGGCGTGAGCCGCATACCGGTCCGAGAAGCGCTCATCGTCCTCGAGCGTGAGGGCTGGGTCACCAACGAGATGCACCGGGGAGCCTTCATCAACGCACTCGATGAGCAGGCCGTCCACGACCACTACGAACTCTTCGGCCTGATCTACGGCTTCGCCGCCAAAAGGGCGCTGGCGCGCGGGTCGGCCGAGCTCCCGGAGCAACTCGCGGAGATTCAGAAGAGCTTCGCCCGGACCGACTCTCCCGATGAACTGTTCGACCTGTCCATGGCGTTTCACAGCTCGATCGTCAGGGCTACGGGGTCGCCGCGGATCACGGTGGCCCTGCGGGCTCTGTCCGCGCTGGTGCCCGGGAACTTCTTCGAACTGGTGCCCGACGCGGTGGAGGTGGAGAGGCGCGGTCTGGCGGCCATCGTACGAGCCATGCAGCAGCACGACGGGGAGAAGGCCTCCGCCGAATACGTAAAGATGATGCGCCGCGTGGGGAACAAGGTGGCGCAGCTCTTCGACGAGCGTGCCCTGTTCGAGACCGCGGCCATCACCGCCTGACCGCAGTCCAGATCAGCGCCGTCGAGCCCGTGGCATCGCACCCCTTCCGCAACGTGGCCCTGGTGGGCTTGCACAATACGGTGCAGGCACGGCACCTCCCGGATCACGATTCGACGTCCATTGCGGTGATCGGCGCGCTGGGAGCGCTCGCCGATGCCGGTATCAGGCCGCAGGAGGTCGACGGTGTGGTCGGTCCCACGTCGGCCGAGATCTGCCTGGAACTCGGGCTCGGGCCCTGTACCCGGCGCCCCAGCGCACTCGGGATCCCATCGGTCCTCGACGCGGCCGCGCTGATCACGACCGGCCAATGCGAGGTCGTCCTCATCGCGGCCGGAGGTGCGGGCGTCCACGTCGATCCAGCTTTCACCGCGCCCTGGACCCGACCCACCAACGAGCTCGTCGTCGGGTACGGGCTGTTCACCGCGGCCGAGTTCGCCCTCATGGCCCGGCGTCACATGCTCACCTACGGCACCACGGCCGAGCAGATGGCCGCGGCGGCAGCCACCATCCGCAACAACGGGCACGTGAACCCCGAGGCCGTCTACCACGGTCGAGGCCCCTTCACCGCCCAGGACATCCTGGCCTCACGCATGATCGCCGAACCCTTTCACCTGCTCGACTGCGCCACCACGTCGGAGGGGGGCTGTGGGCTCGTCCTGACCACCGCCGAGCGGGCAGCCGAGTGTGCCGCGCCGGTCTGGATACTCGGCGGAGCCAGTGACGCCTTCGGCCCGGCCTATGTGGTCGCGCCGGTGTGGGACTTCCAACCGCGACCCGACACCGAACCCGCCGGCCGCGTCGGGGCCCGGGCCGCCACGCAGGCATTCGCCACGGGCGGGCTGACGCCGGCCGAGGTCGATGTCGCCGAACTCTACGATCCCTTCTCGTTCGAGATCATCCGTCAACTCGAGACGTTCGGCTTTTGCGACGCCGGCGAGGGAGGGCCCTTCGTCGAAGAAGGGAACATCGCGCCGGCTGGCGCGCTCCCGGTCACCACCGACGGCGGCACCATGTCGTTCAGCCATCCCGGGATCAACGCCCAGCAGTTGCAGCGGGTCATCAGGGCGGGCCAGCAGGTGCGGGGCACGTGCGCCACCAATCAGGTCGAAGATGCCGAGGTCGCACTCTGCTCGAACGGGGGTTCGGGTGCCCTGTTCTGCGATGTGATGCTGCTCGGCCGGGAACGCCCGTGAACCCGCTGCAGCCCCAACCCCCTGGCGTGTCCGTCCCCCGGCCGGGCCTCCACAGCCGGGCGTACTGGGAAGGGTGCCGGCGCCACGAACTGCTCTACCAGCGCTGCGGCGCGTGTGGCCACCCCGGGCTTCCGCGCCTTCTCCGTGTGTGGAGCCTGTCTGGCCACCTCGCCCGTCTGGGAGCGCAGCGGCGGGACGGGCAGCCTCTACAGCTGGACAGTGGTCTGGCGGCCCCCCGACCCGGGACTGCACGTGCCCTACGCGCCAGCGGTGGTCCATCTGGACGAAGGGGTGTGGATGATGAGCGCGGTCATCGGTTGCGAACCCGCGGACCTGCACGACGGCATGCGGTTGGCCGTTGCCTTCCATCGCGCATCCGACGAGATCACCCTGCCGTACTTCGAACCGCTGCCGAGGTCCGCGGGGTGAGGGCTGAGGGTCCGGCGCGCCGACCGACGCGTCAACCGTCGCTGCCGGCGGCCCCCGCCACCAGGGAACGCCGCAACAGCTTGCCGACTTCGCTGCGGGGCAACGAGTCGACGCGTCGAAAGGCCACGGGAATCTTGTAGGCGATCAGATGGTCTCGACAGAGGCGCTCAAGCTCGTCATCGGGTGCGTCACCGACAACGAACGCAACCGGTACCTCGCCGAGCCGCTCATCGGGGAGGCCGACCACGGCGACCTCGCGCACGCCGTCCGACAGGCACAGGACCTCTTCGACCTGGCCTGGGAACACCTTGTTCCCCCCTCGGTTGATGACGTCACCCACCCGACCTTCGATCCAGACGAACCCCTCGTCATCGACACGGGCGTAGTCCCCGGTACGGACGTATCCCTCCTCATCGAGCCGGTCGTCGAGGCTGTCACCGTCGGCATAGCCCGAGGCCATGCGGGGTGGCCGGACCGACAACTCCCCGACCGTGCCCGCAGGCGCCGCCCCTCCGTCCTCGCCGATCACCTTGATGGCGACTCCGGGATGCGGCCGCCCGACGGCGCCGATCTTGTCGGGATGTTCCCGCGCGTCGGCGGCGGTCCATCCGATGACCTCGCCGACCTCGGCCTGCCCGTAGCCATTGAGGACCGTGACACCGAACTTGTCGGAGAACCGGCGGGCCGAGAGTGGCGAGAGTGGCGCGGTGATGCTGCGCACATAGCGCAAGGGTGCGAGGTCGCGCACCGCCGGGTCGTCGGCCAGCATCACCATGGCGGCGGGTGGGAGGACGGTGGATCGGATGGAGAAGCGGCCGACCAGCGTGGCGAACTCGCGGGTGGAGAAGCGGTCCATCAGCACCACAGCTGCCCCGGCCCGCAGCCCGAACAGGACGTTGTAGATGCCGGCGTTGAGCGCCAACGAAACCGGTACGAGGTTCGGGGAGGGGGGACGAGCCGGATCGGCGGGCCTCCCACGCAGTGGACCCAGGACACGATCGAGCAACTCCAGATAACCCGTATGCGTCTGGAGGATCGGCCTCGGTCGCCCGGTCGTTCCCGATGTCCACGTGACGAACGCGCTGTCGGGCCCATAGCCAGTGGGTGACACGCCCGAGGGACGTATCCCGGCCGTGTCGATCAACGCGGCGGGGGCGGTCGCGGCAATGACGTGCTCGAGCTCAGCGGAGGGTTGGCGCGGGTTGGCCGGCACGAACACCGCTCCGGCCAGCCAGATACCGAACATGGCGCTGACGAACTCGGGCCCGTTCGGCAGCTGGACGACCACCGCCTGGCCGGGCTCGAGGCCCATCGCCCGCAATCGTTGCGGCCACATCACGTGCCGCCCCGCGAGCTTCACCCGCGGTGACGGTGCGGTCGAGGGTACTGATCAATGCGGTGGAGTCGGGGAAGGGATGTCCGGTCAACAGATCCGCCAGACCGAGCGCAGCGGCAGTCACGGTTCGATGGCGCCGTTCGACGGCCACTGCGGGCGGAAGTACCCGCCGAAGCGCAACTCGCCGTCACGCAGCTCGCGGATGGTCAGGAAGTCGCCCTTGTACCCCTTGTGGTCGCCGGGGCCGAATTGGATGTAGGTGGAGGGCCCGCCGTTGGTCGCCGGCATCCAGCGGATCCGCTCGATACCCTCCATCACCTGCCGGGGGGCCGGGATCGACGCGTTGGCGATCCCGTGGATGGCGACCCGGGCGGTGTCGTAGGCCAGGGCCACCACCACGTTGCCGGTGGTGCGCCCGAACCGCTTCTCGAATCGCTCGCGCATGGCGTTGTAGTTCGGATTCTTCCCGTCCTCGCCCAGCTGGTCGATGCCGTGCCAACCCTCGAGGCCGGCACCCCAGCGGTTCTTGTTCGAATAGAACATGAAGGCGGTCCCCATGATCCGGGGCGGATCCCAGTCCAGGGCCTTCAGGGCCGGGCCGAAGTGGAACGCGGCGTACCCGTAGCCCCCGTAGTAGAGCCCCTCCGTTCCCGCGTCCCGCATGGCGGAGAGGTGGTCCTGAAGGCCGCGGGGATTCGGTTCGAGCATCACCTCGCGGGTCACCGTGAGCCCGAGACGGATGGCCTCATCACGGAAGTAGTCGGCGTAGTCACGGCCCGATGATCCGGCCTCCCAGAACAAGCCCACCTTGTGACGGCCTTGCTGATGGAGCCAGTTGGCGCAGATGACACCCTCGGTGGGGATGTCCCCGTTGGCGACGGTGAAGCAGTAGGAGGACGCAAAGCGATGCGCGCCCGTCCACCCGATGCAGGACACGCCCAACTCGTTGACCGTGTCCTGGAGGACCAGCGAATTGTCCGAGATCATCGGGCCCAGCACCACCACACAGCCCTGGTCGACGAGCCAGCGGTACCCGTCGATCACCTTCTTGTAGTTCTCGCGGGGCAGGCCGCGCGCGTCGGCAATGACCAACTGGATGGGCGAACGGGCCCATACGCCTTCGTTGAGTGCGTCTTCGAGGGCCAGGATCGTCGGGTCGATCCAGTCAGCCAACAGCTGATTGAGGTCCATGTCGATGAGGATCCCGATCTTCACCGGTTCGAACGGGTCACCCTGGGTCTCGACCCCCCGGGTGGGCGGGTACACGGTGATGCCCTGCACGGCCTGGTCACTGGCGGCGCCGCCACCCTCGTACCAGGCTGTGCCCTCCCCGCCCGAGCCCTCGAGGAAGGAGCGGGTCCCATGGGTGACCGAGGACACTGCTCGGTCCGGTAGAGCGATCCCGAGGTCCGGAGGCTCGGGAAACAGACGTGTGACGTACTCGAATGGCTCAGGCACGGTGCAACCTTTCCACGGGTCCTCGCCGTCCCCATCCCTTCGGCCCGACGAGCGACTGTACATTATATTTGTTTTAGGGCATCCGCCCGGGCCACGACATGCGCCGAGGCGGCAGAAGGGATCGAACCGTGGTTGACCACGTCTGGACCAGCGACACCCAGCACACCATCGCGTCGCTCTACGAGCGACGCCTCGCCGAGGACCCCGATGGCGAGTACCTCGACGTCTGTGGCACCACACTGACCGCGGCGGTGGTGGTGCAGAGCGGCTGGCGGCTCGCCACCGCCCTCGACGAGCTCGGTTCGGTGCAGCACGACCGGATCGCCACCATTCTGGAGAATTCGCCGGAGGCGGTACTGGCGTGGGCCGGAATCGTACTCGGCGGTCGCATTGCCGTACCCGTGAACACCGCCTACAAGGGGTCGTACCTGCAGCACCAACTGGCCGACTGCGGCGCCAAGGTGGTGCTGGTGGCCCGCAGCCTGGCCTCCCGCCTGGTCGACGTGGTGCACGACCTGCCCGACCTCGACCACGTCATCGTTCTCGACGACCTGGTGGACCGGGCGGCGGGCGGCGGCAATGGGCCCGTCCCCCTCCTCGACGAAGAAGAGCTCCCCTCATTGGGGCGGGTCACCGTTCATCGGTGGCGCGATCTGCTCGAGGCCCAGGCGCGCGAGCCCAGCGTGATCATTCGGCCTTCGGACCTCGCCACCTTCATCTACACCGGCGGCACGACTGGACCCTCGAAGGGCTGCATGCTCACGCACAACTATCACGAGGCGCTGGCGCGGCAGATCGGGATCTGTTGGCGCCGCACGGCCGAGGACGTGGCGTGGACGCCGCTGCCTCTCTACCATTTCAACGCGCTCACCACCGTGGTGGTTGGCACGCTGCTGTACGGCGGGCGGGGGGCGATCTACCAGAAGTTCTCCGTGTCGAACTTCTGGCCCGAAATGAACCGGGTCGGCGCGACCGTGACCTCGACCTTGGGCACCATGGCCTACCTGCTGGCCCACGACGTCGACCGTCCCGAGATGCCGCGCTCGGGTCAACCCGAAGCCAACCGCACCCTACGGCTCATCGGTGCCGCCCCCATGCCGGTCGAGGTGGACGATGTCATACGGAGCCGCTTCGGCGTCGACACCTTCAGCGGCGCCTACGGCGTCACGGAGGCCAGCCTGGTCTCGTGGCAACCGCCGGGGAGGTCGAACAAGCCCAATGCCGCCGGACTGACGAACGACGAGTACTTCGATGTCCGCATCTTCGACGACGACGATGCGGAACTTCCCCGGGGCGCAGACGGTGAGATCGTGGTCCGCCCGAAACGTCCCCACGTGATGTTCGAGGGCTATTGGGGCCGCCCCGAAGTGACGGTCGAGACCAGCCGCAACTGGTGGTACCACACCGGCGACATCGGTCGCATCGACGACGAGGGCTACCTCTTCTTCGTGGACCGCAAGGCCGACTATCTACGGCGGAGAGGTGAGAACATCTCGAGCTTCGAGGTGGAGAGCGTGCTCATGAGCCATGGGGCGCTGGCCGACGTGGCCGTCCACGCCGTGGCCAGTGCGATGACCGAGGATGACCTCAAGGTGACCGCCACGCTCAAGGAGGGTTCGGAGCTCTCACCCGAGGAGCTGTTCCTCTGGTGCGTCGAACGGTTGCCGTATTTCGTTCTGCCCCGCTATATCGAATTCCGAGACCAGCTGCCGCGCAGCCCAGTGGGGCGCGTGCTCAAGCGCGACCTGCGCCAGGAGGGCGTCACCACTACGACCTGGGATGCCGAGCTCGCCGGCATCGCCTACGAGAAGCGCTGAACCTGTGGTGTCCGGGGGGCGATCCGCCACGACCTTGGTATTGGTCCACGGCGGCACGATGACGTCGACCATGTGGGACGGTGTCGTCGCGCACCTCTCCACCCCGTCGTTGTCAGTCGATCTACCGGGACGACGGTACAAGCCGGCTGACCTTGCCACCGTGACCCGCGCTGATTGGGTCACTTCGGTGTGCGAGGACATCGCGCGAGCCGGTCTCGACGACGTGGTCCTGGTGGGACACTCTTCGGCCGGATTCGTGATCCCCGGGGTGGCCACGTTGCTCGGCGGCCGGGTCCGGGCGCTGGTCTTCGTCGCCGCGACCGTGCCGTCGGAGGGGCGGCCGCCGGCTGACTTCATGCGTCCCGACCTGCACACGCTCGCTGTGGACACGCTCGACTACGTGAAGGAGAAGAGCAGCGGATGCACCCTGGGTGGACTTCGCCCCGGTGAGCCGGCCATCGCCACCGAGCTCGAGGTGGTGGAGAACGGACCTCGCTACGGACTCGAAGCACCGGGCCCCCTGTTCGAGCCGCTCAGCTGGGACGGCTTTCCCCGACAGGTGCCACGCACCTATGTACGGTGCCTCGCCGACCGAGTCATCACACCGGAGATGACCGAGACGATGGTGGCCAACATGGGCGGGGCCAGAGTGGTCGACATCGATGCCGGACACGATGTGACGTCGCAGGCCCCGGCTGCGCTGGCCCACATCCTTGACGCCTGCGTCCCGGACTGAACCCCGTCGCCAGGGTCCGCCAGGCATCCCGCCGAGCGGGCCGCACACCTGCCGTCAGTTCAGCCTCAGTGAAGGTGTCCGATCACTTCGGCGCCAAAGGCTTCGAGCGTGTCCGGGGGTGCGAAATCGGTGAACCACACGTAAAATCGCTCGATCCCACGCTGCCGCTGCGTACCGAAATGCTCGACCAGTTCCGCTCCCGAGCCCACGGCCCTTCCCAGGTTGCCCATCCAGCCGAAGCGGCGCTCGGCCAGACCCACCACGGCATCGTGTGATGCACCCGTCGGCACGAACGTCACCAGCCCCTGCACCGAGACGCGGGCGGTGCCGGCGTTGGCACGAAGCTCGTCAAGGCGCGCGGCCTGGTGGGCCGGGACGTTCCACCAGTCGGCGAATTCCGCCACCATCCTCATCGTCGTGGGCCCGGTCCCGCCGATCACCACCGGTATGGGTCGGGTCGGTACCGGGAGCTGCCGGGCCCCCTCGAGGCGGAAGAACTCACCCTCATAGGTGACGGATTCGCCGGTCCAGAGCCGAGTCACAATTTCCAGGGTCTCCCGGAGGCGGGCGACCCGGACTGCCGCGGGTGGGGCGTCGAACCCGAACACCGCCAATTCGGCCGGTGTCGACCCCGACCCAAGGGCGAGTTCATACCGCCCACCAGAAGCGTGGTCGAGGGTCACGGCCTGGCGGGCCAGCACGGCCGGGTGCCGAAACGCGTCGCAGAGGACCAGATGACTGACCGTGAGCCGCTCGGTACGGGCGGCCAGCCAGGTGGCGGCGACGAACGCTTCGAACATTGGTTTGTCCTCGGCCTGAGGCGGCATGAGGTGGTCCATGAGGGCCACGCCGGCAAATCCGGCTGACTCGGCGGCCCGGGCCCGTTGCACCAGGGCCTCCATGGACAATCGCATCTGGGGCAGGAAGAGGTAGAACTCAGGGACCACGCTGGGATTAGCCACCTCCGTCGCCATGCACAGCGACAATTTCTCGGGCGCGATCCCCCTGGCCATGAGCCACGCACTCCTCGCCGAAGATCAGGGCCACGCAGTCGCCGAGGTAGTCATAGAGGTCGGAGATGGAGAGCCGGCCGGCCGACCAAGAGCGCAACAAGCTGTCGAGCACGGCGGAAGCCGTGCGGACGATGTTGCGGGCTCGATTCGGCTCGATGCCGGGCAGGAGCTCGAGGTACACGCTGGTCATCGTGTGATCCAACCGTTGCAGGATTTCGGTGGCAAAAGGGTCGGCCGACAATTCGAGCGATGCAATGAGGCGCGCCAGCTGGGGCTGGTGTTGGAATGCCCTGACCGAACGGTGCAGGGCTTCCGTGAGGTTCTGGCGCGGGGTCTCGCCGGCGAGGGGATGGCGGGTGAGGCTGGTCCGGAGTGTGGCCGCCCATTTGACCAGCACTTCGGCGAACAGATGTTCCTTCGACGAGAAGTAGTGGTACAGCGTGCCGAGCGCAACGCCGGCTTCTTCGGCGACGTCCTTGACCTGAATGCGCTCGTACTCGCGCCGCTCCAGCAGCGCCAGGCCGGCGTCGACCACGCGCTGGCGGCGTGCGAGTTGGTTACCGGTCAAGTCGGTCGGCGACACTGGCTCTGGCATCTCAGCTCCGATGGGTGGCCCCTGGCACGCCGGCCGGCGCCGGTGGTCTCGAACCCGACCCCAGGGGTCGTTCCCACGAGAAGCAGACTCTAGCGCGGCGCCTCCGGCCTACGGCGCTGGGATGGCCAGCAGACCGAACACCGTTCTCGCACGGAAGAGCCGGCCTACGGCAGGCAGGGTCGGTCGGGCTGCCGGTCTTCAAGCTCACCAGGCAAAGGTCGGCATCGTCGTGCGCGGCCCTCGTCGACCCCATCCAATCTCGCATACAATATGTAGAGGGCCGCGACAAAGAACCCGATCACTCGGTTTCGACAGTGTTGTGCCCACTTGCACGCGCCGCCATCCGGGAGGAAACATGAGCAACAGCAGGGCGAACACCGCACACGGAGCAGAGATCGCCCAGAGCCCGGGCCAACCCGACGACCTTCGCTGGGACCCCTTTGACGAGTCCCTCAAGGCCGACCCCCACGCAGTGTGGCGGCGCATGCGTGACGAGGCACCGGTGTACTACAACGAGCAGTACGGCTTCTGGGCCCTGAGCCGCTTCGAGGATGTCGAGCGGGCCCATCGGGAGCCAAAGCTCTACAGTTCCGCGCACACCACCGTCCTGGAAAGCATGACCGAAGAGGCGCAACGCGAGGGCATGATGATCTTCCTCGACCCGCCCGAGCACACCGTCCTGCGGCGGCTGGTGTCCAAGGCCTTCACCCCGCGGCGGGTGGCGGAGCTCGAGAACGAGATCCGCGGCATCTGCACCGGTCTCCTCGACGCCCAGCAGGGCCGGGAGACCTTCGACTACGTGGCCGACTTCGGCGCCCGGCTGCCGGCGACGGTGATCGCCGCGCTCCTCGGCGTGCCGCCAGCGGACCGCGAGGAGGTCCGCCAGCACATCGATCAGCTGTTCCACATAGAACCCGGAGCGGGCATGGCCAACGAGGTGTCCGCACAAGCGGGGCTCTGGCTCTACACCTACATCGGCGAGCAGATCGCGGAGCGCCAGCAAAAGCCCCGCGACGACATGTTCACCGATTTGGTGCAGGCCGAATTGGTGGACAGCGATGGCGTGACGCGGCATCTCACCCCACTCGAAGGCACCGAATTCGGCATCTTGATCGTCAGCGCCGGTACCGAGACGGTGGCTCGCCTGCTGGGCTGGGCCGGGCTCCTCCTGGCCGAGCACCCCGACCAGCGGGCCGAGCTCGCGCGGGACCCGTCGCTGATCCCCAACGCGGTCGAGGAGCTCCTCCGGTACGAATCGCCGTCACCGGTTCAGGGCCGTTGGCTCACCCAAGCGACTGAATTGCACGGCCACGTGATCCCGGTCGATTCGAAGGTGCTCCTCCTCACCGGGTCGGCCGGGCGTGACGAGCGCGAGTACCCCGAGGCCGATCGCTTCGACATCCGGCGCAACTTCCGGCTGCACGTCGCCTTCGGGTACGGCGTCCACTTCTGCCTCGGCGCGGCGCTGGCGCGCATGGAGGGCAAGATCGCGCTGGAAGAAACCCTCAAGCGCTACAAGAACTGGGTGGTCGACAAGGAGCACGCCGTACTGCTCCACACCAGCACCGTCCGGGGGTACCAGAAACTGCCGATCAGCGTCTAGCGGCCCGGCTGCCCTCTCTTAGGAGCCCCGGTGGGCCGATGCGGCTGACGGGCGCATGGCGCTGAAGGGGACATCCTTGTCGGCCCGCTTCTCACGCGGCAGGCCGAGCACGCGTTCGCCGATGATGTTCCGCTGGATCTGATCGGTCCCACCGCCGGTCCGGATCGACCACTGTCCCAGGAAGTACTGCTGCCAGAACCCGTCATCGGGGGCGGCGTCACCCATCAGCATGCCGCGGGGCCCCTCCAGCGACATCACCAGGTCGCCGGTGGCAGCAATGTGGAGCGATGCCAACAGCTTCAGCACCGAGCTCTCCGGACCGGGCTGACGGCCCTGGCTGATGGCTGTCTGCACCCGCAGACCGAGATAGCGCAGTATCTCGAACCGGGAGTAGGCGGCAGCCAGCCCTTGGCGCAGGAGAGGGTCACCCTCGGCTCCGGTGGCGTGCACCAACTGCTCGAGGTCAGAGAATCTCACTCCGCCCCCGCTTCCGATGAGGGTCCGCTCGCTCAAGAGAGTGGTCTGCGCAACACTCCACCCCCCTCCGAGCGAACCCACCATGTTGGCGGCGGGAATACGGACGTCGGTGAGAAAGACCTCGTTGAAGTGGGCGACACCGTTGATCTGTCGGAGGGGTCGGACCTCGATCCCAGGTGTCGACATGTCCACAATGAAGTAGGTAATGCCCTGGTGCTTTGGCTGGTCCGGATCCGTGCGGGCCAGAAGTATGGCGTAGTCGCTGTGATGTGCTCCCGAGGTCCAGACTTTCTGTCCGTTGACGACCCACTCTTCGCCGTCCCGCACGGCCCGGGTACCCAGTCCGGCCAAGTCGGACCCCGCCCCAGGTTCGCTGAAGAGCTGGCACCACACCTTGTCGCCTCGGAGCATCGCATCGAGGTGATCGCGTTTCTGTTCGTCGTTCCCCCAGGCGATCAAGGTCGGGCCGACCATGCCGATCGCCACGGCAAAGGCCCCGACCGAGACATCAAATCGGGACTGCTCCTGGTTGAAGATCGTCTGTTGCATGGACGTGCCGCCCCGACCCCCGTACTCCTTGGGCCACGTGATGCCGGCCCAGCCTCCCTCGTAGAGAGCGAGCTGCCACTGCTTGCACGCCGCCACGTGCCGTGCGTGGACCTCGGGGTCCGGGTCGTGGTGGGCCCGCTGCGCGACCACTGCCTCCCCTCTCGGCCGGGCCCGCTGCGTGAGCCAGGCTCTTACCTCGGCCCGAAAGACGGATTCTTCTGGAGTGTCGTCGAAATCCACGGCAACAACCTACGTGGACGATCCCGGGTGGCGCCTGTCGAGGGCCTGCGGTGGGCTCGCCCGGCCTACGCCGTTGCCTTGGCCGCCAGGATCCCCAGATCCACGCCCTGGCCGGTCCGCTCGATCCGGCCGGTGTCGTAGGAACGGATGGACACATCGTGACCTGCGGCCTCGGCTCGCAGCGCGCCGACCGTGCATCGCTCCCGGGACCGATGCGCCAAAGGGTCGAACGAGTACCAACGGCAGGCATTGCCCCAGGAGATCTTCTCGAGCTCATCGTCGGGGACTGCGACGGCCACCTGGGCCAGCTCCTCGGGAGCGTCGGGCCAGGAGGAGTCCGAATGCGGATAGTCGCACTCCCACGCGATGTTGTCGATGCCGATCTGATGCCGAAGCTGCAGGCCAATGGGATCGGAAATGAAGCAGGTGAGGAAGTGCTCGCGGAAGACTTCGCTGGGCAGCTTGCCTCCGAAGTCCTGCCCGGTCCATCCATGGTGCATGTCATACGTACGGTCGACGCGGTCGAGGAAATAGGGGATCCACCCCGTGCCACCCTCGGAGAGGGCGATGCGAATGTCGGGGAATGACTTCAGCACGCGAGACCACAACAAGTCAGATGCCGCGCTGCAGATGTTCATCGGCTGCAGGGTGATCATGACGTCAACCGGCGCGTCCGCGGCGGTGAAGGCCAACTGGCCGGACGAGCCGAGGTGGATGGACAACACCACCTGTTCATCACAAAGTGCTCTCCACAGTGGATCCCACGATGCGTCATGGAAGCTCGGGAAGCCGAGGGTGGCCGGGTTTTCGGTGAAGGTCAGAGAATGGCACCCCTTGCCCGCCACCCGGCGCACTTCATCGGCGCAGAGATCGGCGTCCCACAACACGGGGAGCGCCATGGGGATGAACCGGCCCGGATACGTGCCGCACCACTCCTCGATGTGCCAATCGTTGTAGGCCCGCAGGACCGAGAGCGCCAGCTCCTTGTCGTCGCACGCGGCGAACAGACGGGCGCTGAAGCCCGGAAACGACGGGAAGTTCATGGAACCGAGGACGCCACCCGCGTTCATGTCCTTGATGCGCTCATGGACGTCGAAGCACCCCGGTCGCATCTCATCGAAGGACGTCGGCTCAATGCCGTACTCCTCCTTGGGCCGACCCGCGACGGCATTCAGCCCGATGTTGGGAATCTTGGTCCCGTCGAACAGCCATACATCGCTGCCGTCGGGGAGCCGCTCGACGCGCGGGGCCTTGTCCTGGAATCGGGCGGGCAACCTGCCTGCAAAGAGATTCGGCGGCTCGACCAGATGGTCATCCACACTCACCATGATCATTTCTTCGGCGTCCATGGGTGCCCCTACCTTCCTACGTACTGCGAACGAATTAAATCCTAGTTCAAATCTCTGAATGACCAGTCGGAATGCTCGAAGTGAGGAACCGCGCCGTGAGCTCTGATTTGTCCACCTTGCCGGCGACGGTGCGCGGGAGGGAGGCCACGACCTCCACCTGTTCGGGCCAGGCCTGCGGTCGCAGGCCTTTGGTCCGCAGGTGAGCGGCGATTGTCGCCACATCGGGCACACCGGCCCCGGGGCGCATCGCCAGCACGGCACAGACGCGTTCGCCCGTCCTCGGGTCGGGGAGCCCGATGACCACGGCGTCGGCGACCTCGGGGTGCAGGTGCAGGAGCTCCTCGACCTCGGCGGCTGCGATGTTCTCCCCGTTGCGGATCACGACATCCTTGAGCCGTCCGCTCACCGTGACGAAACCCTCAGCGTCCACCGCACCGAGGTCACCCGTGCGCAGGAAGCCCTTTTCGTCAAAGGCCTGGGCGTCCAGCGACCGGTCGACATAGCCCACCATGACCTGGGGGGCACGTACGCGTAGCTCCCCCGTCTCTCCGGGTGCCGCCTCGGTGCCGTCTGCCAACACGACCCGCAATTCAACCCCGGGCAATGGCCGGCCTTCAGTGGTCGCCAGTTTGTCGTCCGGGTCGGTGGGACGACCCATCGTCAGCACGGGTCCCTCCGTGAGACCCCAACCCGAAAGGATGCCCGCGCCGCCGAGGTGTTCCTTCACGTCGGCGTGAAGGGACGGGGGCTTGGGCGCGCCACCCCCGGGGCAACAACGCAGCCGGGGAAAGATCGGTGCATCGGGTTGCTTTCGCTGCACGTCGAGATAGCCCATGTGGAACGCGGTGCCCGAGCCGGCCATCGTGACTCCCTCACGCCCGAGCACGGCAACGGCGCGGGTTGGTTCGAAGACCTCGATGAGAATGTGGGCTGCTCCTGAGATCAGAGCGGCCAACAGATTGATCGGGCCGCCGATGTGCGCGGCAGGGAAGGCGAGTCCGTTGCGATCAGAGGGAACCATCGCCAGATGGTCGGCCATACCCCGGGCCACGGCGACAAGACCCGCGTCGCTGTGGCGGGCTCCCTTCGGGCGTCCGGTCGATCCCGAGGTGTAGAAAAACCATCGGACGGGACCGGGATCGTCGGCGGATCGCGGGGACGGGGGTGGAGGTAGCGCAGTCGGATCGCCTTCGGGAAGCGAACCGTCGATGACCAGGACCTCGGGATGACCGCCACGCGCGGAGGCAATGGAGCGGGTCATGGCGGGGTAGTCGACACCTCGCCAGGGTGGCGTGACAAGCAGCACGTCGACCAGGGCCTCGTCGACGATATGGCCGATCTCGCGCTCGCGGTACATCGGCACGATCGGGTTCTGGACGACCGAGAGCCGCGACAGAGCAGCCATGACCACGAAGGTGTCGATTGCGGTGGGCAATATCCATGAGACGACCGAACCGGCATGGATGCCGAGTTCGTTGAAGCCCGCCGCCGTTCTGGTCGCGGCATCCCTGAACTGCGCAAAGGTCACGCGGCGGCCAGCTTCGTCGACAAGAAGAAGGTCGTCCGGCGTCACGGCCACCCTGGCTTCGAGCAGTCCCCACAGTGTGGTCTCGGCCATCACGACCGGGTCCGCCCCGTTCTGGAGGAGGTGGACGGGGAGAAGGTACGTTCGACCAGCTGGTGGAAATCGAGCAGGGGGAGACGCTCGGAGGCGTCGGGCGCGTCGGACAGGACCGCCGGGTCGAGCGCCTGGTAGGAGGCCACGAGCCCGCTGAACAGGTGGGCCAGAACTTCGGGATCACCCCTACAGAATTCGCCCGTTCGTTGACCGCTGGCGAACAGGTCGGCCTGCATCCGCATTGATTCGGCGTAGTTGCTGGCCACGACAGCATGGAGCTCCCCCGGCTCCGGCACCAGTGCCACATTGGCGTATCTCAGGAACAGGCGGCCGAACCGACGGCGCTCGCGGAAGAACGCGACTTGAAAGTCGACCAGTCGGTGCAGCGTCGCGGTTGGCGAGCCCCGGCCTTCGAGGACGGCCCGCATCCCCGCCATGAACTCCTCACCCCGCCTCAGATAGATCTGCCTGAAGAGATCCTCCTTGCTCTCGAAGAAGGAGTACACCGAGCCCACCGAGAACTCGGCCAGCTCGGCCACCTCTTTGAGGGTGGCGTCGTGAAAGCCCTTGTCGCCGAAGACTTCCTCGGCGGCATCGAGCAGCTGGGCCCGACTCAGGTCGTGGTGACGCGCCCGCCGTTGCTCGCGGCGACCCGACGCATCGGGACCGGTTGCCGAATCCGTCACCATGGGCACGAACCGCTGGTGACCGGTGCGGCCTTCCCTCTCAGTTTCATGACGCTCCCGAGCGACCGAGGGGCGGGCGACCAACTTGAGTCCTCGTTCATTTCACTTTAGCCGGGCTTGAGAATCTGCTCCTCGATCGAAGGGAATGCACGCGAGGGCGACGGGCTGGTCAGGCTCGCTCGGCCAACGACTTGATCTCCAGGTACTCCTCGAATCCCGCCTTCCCCATCTCCCGGCCCACCCCGCTTTGCCGGTAGCCCCCGAACGGGACGTCGGGCGCGTAGTACATACCCCCGTTCACCGATACGGTGCCCGTCCGCATCCGTCGAGCCACGGCGCGGGCGCGGTCGATCGAACCGCCGACCACGGCTCCGGACAGGCCGTAGATGGAGTCATTCGCCAGGTCGACCGCGTCGTCGTCGCCGTCGTGGGCCTGCACCACCAGGACCGGCCCGAAGATCTCCTCGCGGGCCACCGTCGCCTGGCGGTCCACGCCGATCAGCACGGTGGGCTCGACGTAGTAGCCGAGCGGCAGGTGCGAGGGGATCCCACCTCCCAGCATCACCGTCGCTCCCTCGTCGCGTCCCGTCGCGATGTAGCCGAGGACCCGCTGGCGTTGGCGCTCACTGATGAGAGGGCCCATCATCACCGAGGGGTCGCTCGGGTCGCCGTACGGCACGGCCGTCAGGGCGTTGACAACCGCCTCGACACCCTCATCGAATCGGCTCCTGGGCAGCAGCAAGCGGCTCGTGATCGCACAACCCTGGCCGGCATGCGCGGTGATCTGGAAGGCCACCCCACCGGCGGCGGCCGTCACCTCGGCGTCGTCGAGCACGACGTACGCCGACTTGCCGCCCAATTCGAGGAACACCTTCTTGATCGTCGGTGCGGCCGCCGTCATCACCTTGCGCCCGGTTGCGGTCGAGCCGGTGAACGACACCATGTCGACCCTCGGATCCTCGGCCAGCTGCTGCCCGATCAAATGGTCCGACGACGTCACGACGTTGAGGACTCCGCCCGGGATGTCCGTCTCTTCGGCCACGATTCGCCCCAGAAGCGTGGCCGCCCACGGCGTATCGGGCGCGGGCTTGAGGACCACGGTGTTGCCGGCGGCGAGTGCCGGCGCGCACTTGGCCAGATTGATCTGCATGGGGAAGTTCCAAGGCGTGATGGCCCCGACCACGCCCACCGGCTCGCGCCGTATGGTGCGCTGGGACCGCAGGCCGAACATCTCGGCGATGCCGATGTCTTCCTCCCACGGGTAGCGCTCGAGGAAATCCGCGATCCAGGCCACCGCGCCAATGGGCGTGTCGAGTTGGGGTCCGCTGGTGAGCAGCACCGGGCAGCCGACTTCGGCCACGATCGTCTCTCGGAGCTCGTCGGCGTGACGGAGCAGCCCCTCGTGCAGCTGGCGAAGGCAGCGCAATCGCAACGGGACATCGGTCGCCCACGGCGTCTCGTCGAAGGCCATGCGGGCCGCGGCAATCGCTGCGTCCATGTCGGACGCGGATCCGTCGGCCGCGACACCGATCACCTCTTCGGTAGCCGGGTTCACGTTGTTGAAGCTGGCGCCGTCAGCCGCCTCGAGAAGTTTTCCGCCCACCAACATGCGCTCTTCGTGCCACACCATGACCGACCCATCTCCTCTCGGGGCGCTTCTGCGCCCACCTTCGATCCCTCGCTCTTCGGATGCCACCATTCGGCGCCGGAAGGACAACCCCGATACAATTGCATATTATGTTCATCTGGACCCGTGGACACAGACGACCAAGGCAGAGGATGCCGTCGTCCGTGTCCAAAGGTCTGTGGCCAAGGGTCAGTGCCCCCCAGGGAACTGCTTGCGCAAATTCTCCTCAGCCCCCCGTTGGAGAAGCCGGGAACTCTCCCTCTCGGCGGCGCGAGCAGTTCCCTGGGGGGCATCATGCTCGGATACCATTCGTCGGCGTGCATCGACGTGAGGACCCTCGTCACGCCGTTCTGAGGCTGGAGGCAATGCCGCGACAGGGCGACCTCCTTCCTCGACGCGTGGTCGGCGTGTCGGGTGCGGAGTGATGTCGGTCGCCAACCTCGATCCCGAGCTCCAGCCGACCCTCGAGGCGGTCGCGGCCATGACGCTCGACTTCAGCGCGGGCGGCCTGCAGCTCATGCGGGACGGTGTGCGCACGATGCTGGACGCGGCGCCGTCGCGCCGGCCCGCGTCAGTGCGGGTCGAAGACGTCAGCGTGCCCGGTCCCGCCGGTGACCCGGACGTCGTGCTTCGCATCTACCGGCCGGCGGCCACTGCCGACTCTGTTCCCGTCCTGTACTGGATGCATGGAGGCGGGATGGTCATGGGCTCGTTCGACATGGATGACGAACTCCTGGTGGGTGCGGTGGAACACCTGGGATTGGCGGTGGTCTCGGTCGAGTACCGCCTCGCCCCCGAGCACCCCGACCCCGCGCCGGTGGAGGACTGCTACGCGGGCCTCGCCTGGACCGCTGCGCACGCCGCTGACTACGGACTCGACCCCCAGCGCGTCGCCGTGGGCGGGGCGAGCGCCGGAGGCGGTTTGGCCGCGGGAACGGCTCTGCTGGCCCGGGATCGTGGCGGCCCACCGCTGAAGTTCCAGCTCCTCCTCGAGCCCATGCTCGACGATCGGGCCATCACCGGCTCGTCGACTGCGTTCGACGGGTCGGTGGTGTGGGACCGCAATGACAACCAATTCGGATGGACGGCCCTGCTCGGCGCGCGGGTCGGTACCGAGGATGTGTCACCGTATGCCGCTCCCGCCCGGGCCACCGACCTGACGGCACTGCCCCCGGCCTGGGTTGACGTCGGCGAGGTGGAGACGTTTCGCGATGAGTCCATCACCTACGCCCAAGGCCTTCTGGCCGCCGGTGTGTCCACGGAACTCCACGTCTATCCGGGCGCCTTCCACGGCTTCGACCTGATCGCCCCCGAATCGGCTGTGGCCCAAAGGGCATGGGAGATGCGCTGGACCGCGCTGGCCCGGGCCCTGGGGCTCCCTGCGCCCGAGGGGGACGGCGTCCTCCCGTAGGCGCAGACGGCGCACGACGTCCGTAGCCACCGCGCTTCCGGCGCTTCGCGGCAGCCGGCGTTTTTCCGAGGTGGGTGCTTGAATATAATATCCGGCGCTGGAGGCCGGTCGAAGCCCGAGACATCATGCTCGTCTCGTGTCCTCGGTCCCACGACGATTGCGAGGCGGGAAGCAGATGGGTGAGTTGCTCGAGGGGAAGGTCGCCGTCGTGACCGGTGCCGGTCACGGCATTGGTCGCGGCCATGCGCTGGAGTTGGCACGACAGGGTGCCCGTGTGGTGGTCAACGACTTGGGGAGCTCGGTGGAGGGAGAAGGCACGAGTCGGGATGCGGACCTCACCGTCGATCTCATCGCTGCCCGGGGCGGAGTGGCCGTAGCCGACTACGGCAACGTCGCCGAAGAGGCCGACGCCGAGGCCATGATCGCACGGGCCATCGCCGAGTGGGGTCGATTCGACATCCTGGTCAACAACGCCGGCATCGTGCGGGACGGCGTCATTTGGAACCTCAGCGCGGAGGCGTGGGATGCCGTCATGCGGGTCCACGTGCGAGGACCGTGGCTGACCAGCCGGGCCGCGGCCCGCCACTGGCGCGCTCTCGGCAAGGCGGGCCATGACAGCCGGGGGCGGATCATCAACACGACGTCGGGGGCTGGCCTGGTCGGCAATTTCGGCCAGACCAACTATGCGACCGCAAAGGCGGCGACCGTTGGGCTGACCCAGACCCTGGCGCTCGAGTTGCACCGGCTCGGGGTGACCGTCAATGCCATCGGACCGGCGGGAGCGACCCGGATCACCGGGACCATGCCCAATGCTCCGGCCGTGGTCGAGCCCGACGAGATACCCGAGGACTCCTTCCACCCGTTGGACCCCGCCGGGAGCTCCCCCGTGGTGGCGTGGTTGGCCTCGGACGAGGCCCAGTACGTCACGGGCCAGGTCGTCCGGGTCATCGGCGACAAGATTCACCTCATGGGGGGATGGCACCAGGCCGCCAGCGCGTCGAACGACGGGAAGCGTTGGGAGGCCGCCAAGGTGGGGGACGTCTTTGCCACCCAGATCTTCGGGTCGCAGGGCCGCGGGCTGCAATCGTGGTCGAGCTAGGACCCGCGCACCATCGATCAGCGAACACCACGCCAGGGCCGACTGCATATTGCATATGTCCCCGCTTCGTGGTCACCTGACCCCGAGTACGATCTCGCCTGTGCGTGGAATACTGAGTGCCGCCGGCTACGTCCCCTACTGCCGGTTGGACCGGTCCGAGATCCGCGCCTTCTTCGGCGCCGGCGGTGGCAAGGGCACGCGTGCGGTGGCCTCGCATGACGAGGACACATCGACGCTGGGCGTCGAGGCGGCGCGTCTGGCCTTGCGCTCGAGCCCGGGCCTCGAGCCCAGCTCGCTGTGGTTCGCCACGTCCAATCCGGCCTACCTCGACAAGACCAACGCCACCGTGCTCCATGCCGCCCTGCGCTTGCCGAGCGCCGTCCCTGCCTTCGACTTCGGAGGATCGTTGCGGTCGGGTTCGGGCGCGCTGTACGCCGCGTTGACGAGTAGCGACACCGTCATGGTGGTCACGGCCGATCGGCGCGATGGGCTGGCGACCAGCTCGGACGAGTCCCTCGGCGGCGATGCGGCGGCGGCCATCGTGGTCGGCAATGACGCGCCGGGCGGCAAGGTGATCGCCGAGTGGCTCGGCGCAGCCTCGGCCACCGGGGAGTTCCTCGATCGCTGGCGCCTGCCGGGCGAGAGTCGATCCAAGCTGTGGGAGGAACGCTTCGGTGAGACGCGCTACGTGGCGCTCGGTGAGGAGGCGTGGGACCGCGCGCTCAAGCAGGTCGGATTGGTCAGCACCGAGATCGACCGGGTCATCGTCACCGGCATGCACGCGCGGGCCGGCAAGGCGCTCGCTCGCAAGCTCGGCGTCCGTGACGACGCCGTGTGCGACGACCTGACCAGCACGGTCGGGCAAGCCGGCGCCGCCCATCCCGGACTGGTCCTGACGTCGGTGCTCGAGGAGGAGGCTCGCCACTTCGGAGACCTCGGCTCGGGTCGGATCGTCGCACTCGTCCATCTGGCCGATGGGGCCGACGTGATGGTCTTTCGCACGACGGACGCCCTGGGTTCCTTCCCGTTCGCCCGCACCGTGGGCCAACAGATCGAAACCGGCGCACCCCTCAGCTACGGGAAGTTCTTGAGCTGGCGCCACATGGTCGACCTCGAGCCGCCCCGGCGGCCCGAACCCCAGCGGGTCTCTTCCAGCGCGGCATGGCGCAGTGAGGCATGGAAGTTTTCCTTCGTGGGCTCAATGGACCGGTCTTCGGGTGCGGTGCACCTGCCTCCGGCCCGGGTCTCCATGAAGGGTGGGGCGGTCGACGACATGGAACCGATCCCGATGGCCGACGCCCAGGGCACCGTCGTGACGTTCACCGTTGACCGGATGGCCTATTCCCCCAGTCCACCCGTCGTCTTCGCCGTGGTCGACTTCGACGGAGGCGGCCGGTTCCCCGTCGAGCTGACCGACGTGGAGGCCGGCGCGCTGGCCATCGGGGACCCGGTGGAGATGACGTTCCGGCGGCTCTTCACCGCGGACGGCATACATGACTATTTCTGGAAGGCCAAGCCCACCCGCACGAACATCCTCGGAGGGAATCAGACATGAGCTCACACGGCATTCGCGATCGGGTCGCCATCGTCGGGATGGGCTGTACCAACTTCGGTGAACAGTGGGACAAGGGGCTCGATGACCTCATCGTCGACGCCGCCACCGAGACCTTCGCCTCGGCCGGTGTGACGAAGGGCCAGGTGGACGCGTTCTGGTTCGGGACCGCCCAGAGCGCGATGAGCGGGATCGCGTTGGCTCGCCCCCTGCAGCTGGTGAACAAGCCGGTCTCCCGGGTCGAGAATTACTGCGCCACGGGTGCGGAGGCACTGCGGGCCGCCGCCTACGCCGTGGCCTCGGGCGCCTACGACGTGGCCATGGCCTTGGGGGCGGAGAAGGTCAAGGACAGCGGCTTCCAGGGCCTGAACTCCAACAATCCACCCAATGACGGAACGGCGCGCACGCTGACCGCGGCGGCGATGTTCTCCATGGTCGCGCCGGCCTACGGGGCGAAGTACGGCATTGACGAGGACCAGATGACCGATGTTCTGGCCACCATCTCCTCGAAGAACCACTTCAACGGGGCCCGCAATCCGAGGGCTCAATTTCGCAAGGAAGTCTCGAAGGAGACCATTTGCGCGTCGCCGCGGGTGGCCGGGGGGCTGGGCGTCTTCGACTGCGCCGGGGTGGCCGACGGCGCGGCGGCGGCCATCGTCGTGCGAGCGGAAGATGCGCTCCGCTACACGGACCGGCCGATCTACATCAAAGGGTTGTCGTTCGCGGCCGGCAGCGGATCCGGCCTGATCGATCCCGACTACGACTACACCCACTTCCCCGAATGCGAGGCCGCCGCCCTCGATGCCTACGAGCAGGCGGGGATCACCGACCCCCGGCACCAACTGGCCTTGGCGGAGGTACACGACTGCTTCACCCCCACCGAACTGGTCCTGATGGAGGACCTCGGGTTTGCCGAGCGCGGGACGGCGTGGAAGGAAGTGCTGGCGGGAACCTACGCGCTGAACGGCGAGCTCCCCATCAACCCCGACGGAGGGCTCAAGAGCTTCGGGCATCCCGTCGGGGCCTCGGGCTTACGCATGTTCTTCGAGTGTTGGCTGCAACTGCGTGGCGAGGCCTCACCCGACCGCCAGATTCACAGCGACCGAAACCTCGCCCTCACCCATAATTTGGGCGGCTACCCGGGCGAGATGGTCTCCTTCGTCTCCGTGGTCGGTTCCGAACTCACCTGACCGTCCGCCTACTCCCAGGGTTCGAAGAGTCCTTCGAATTCGAGCTTGGCGTCGCGAATGCGGCCGTAGAGAAGCCAGTCCCCCCGGAACATGCCGTGTTCGTAGGGTGCGGCCGCGATGTGCGTGCGCGGCCCTCCCGTGGCACTGGGCAGGAAGCGGATTCTCTCGAGACCGTCCTTCAGTCCGGGGCCGGAAAGCGTCGGGGCGCGGAAGAGCCCCTCGGCCAACACCCGGGCGGTGTCATAGGCCAGGACAGGAATGGCATTGGGCCACATGGGAGGGCTCCCGCCGTAACGAGCGACGAACCGGCGGTGGAACGCCTCGGCAAGCGGGTTGTCCGGATTGAACTGGTCGATGCCCACCCAACCTTCGAATTTCTCGTAGCCCATCAGGTAGAACATGAACGCCGTGCTCATGATGCGCGGCGGGTCCCAGGCGAGTTCGTCCAGCGCCTTGCGCAGGAGTCCCTGGAGGGCGAGCATCCCGTAGCCCATGTAGCAGAGTGCGTCGGGATCCGACTGCCGCAGGTTGTCGAGGTTGCCGACCAGATTCGCCGGATGCTGGCTCACGGTCTCGAGGGCGACGATACTCAATCCGTGCCGGCGGCATTCCTGGCGGAAGAAGCGAAAGTACTCGTCGCCGTTGGGCGAGACCTCGCTCAGCACGGCAACCCGCTTGTAGCCCTTGCGAGCGAGCCAGGCCACGCACAGCGCGGCATCGCCACCGCAATCGCCATTACCGAGCCGGAAGCAGTACTCGCCGGCCAGCCGCTCGGTACCGGCCCAGCTGATGAGCGGCACCTTCAGTTCATTGGCCAGTGGGGCCACGACGATCGCGTTGTCGGAGCTGTACGCACCAGCGACGCCGATGCACCCCTGGTCAACCAGGTACTTGAACCCGTCGGCCGCATTGCGGGCCGAACCGTTGGGGAGCCCGTTCTCGGCCCGCAGCACGAACTCCACCGGCCGGTCGAGCAAGCCCTGCTCGGTGGCCTCGTCGAAGGCCAACCGGTGGATCTTGTTGTAGCCCCCGTCGGGGCCGTCGAGGGCCGAGCCGAGCCATCCGATCTTGATCGGATCTGCCGCGCCGAGCCATCCGTTTTCGGTCGTTGCCATGGGGCTCCTCGGGTGTGACCTCCACCTTGGCGTACGCAGGATGGAGGTGGTCGGGAGTCAATATCATATGCGATGCCTGGTGTCGGGCAACGGGACCGAGGGGCCGGGCATTGGGTTGGCCACCGCGGCGACAAGTACGTTGGTACGGATGCAGTTGACCCAGAGGGCCGGGCGGAGTCCCATGCCCATCTCGCCACTCGAGCGCGGAGAGCTGACCGAGGTACAGGCCGATCACGAAGGCCGACGCTCGTGAGCCGTGCGGAGCCCGTGAGCCGTGCGGAGCCCGTGAGCCGCGTCGAAACAGAGGATCCCGCCGACGGCGTCAGGCTGATTGCGTTCAATCGTCCCGACGTCCGCAATGCCTTCGACACGCCGATGTACCTCCAGGTCACCGAAGCACTCGTCCAGGCCGATGGCGACGAGAGCGTGGGGGCCGTGGTGCTCACCGGCCGGGGCAGCGCCTTCACCTCGGGCCAGGACCTCAAGGAAATGGCGGCCATCGCCACGGGAACCGCCGTGGCCGGCTCGGGGCAGGGATTCACCGGTCTGCTGGACGCGCTCACCGAGCTCTCGGTGCCCCTGCTGGCGGCCGTGAACGGCGTGGCGGTGGGGCTGGGCTTCACCCTGCTGGGGCACTGCGATCTGGTTCTCCTCGAGCCCTCAGCCCGGATGCGGGTGCCCTTCGCCGAGCTCGGTGTCCCGGCCGAGGCCGCCAGCAGCGTGCTCTTCCCGGCTCGGATGGGCTGGCAGCAGGCGGCCCGCATCCTCTTGACCTCGGACTGGGTCAGCGCGGCTGAAGCGGTCGACCTCGGTCTGGGGCTTCAGGTCTGTGCCGCCGGCACCGCATTGGATGCCGCGATCGCCCTGGCGGCCCGCATTGCGGCCCACCCACGAGCGGCCACCCGGGCGATCACCGCCCTCATGCGAGCCGGACAGCACGACGCGGTGCACGCCGCCAACCGCCGTGAGCAGGCGGCGTTTTCGCAGTTGTTGGGCCAGGCAGCCTCGACGGGACCGTTGGCCGCGTTTGCGGCCAACGCTCCCTCCTGATCGCCATGCGTCTGGGGATCACGGTCTTCCTCACCGATCGCGACATGCGCCCCGGTGCACTGGCCCGCGCGGTGGAGGATCGCGGCTTCGACGCCCTCTACCTCCCCGAGCACACCCACCTCCCGCTGCGGGCCGACCGGCCTCCGGCCCTCGTGGAGGGGGTGCGGCTCGATGACTACCAGCGGGGCCTCTGCCCGTTGGTCGCACTCTCCTCGGCCATCGAGACCACCTCCCGCCTCCGCCTCGGTACCGGGATTCTGCTGGCCGCCCAGCATGACCCGATCGTGCTGGCTAAGCAGATCGCCACATTGGACCATCTCTCCGGAGGTCGGTTCACCCTCGGTATCGGCTTCGGGTGGAACCGGGCCGAGGCCGAGGACCATGGGGTCGACTTCAGCCGCCGCCACGCCCTCGTGCGGGAGCACCTGCTCTGCATGGAGGCACTGTGGTCCCAGGAACGAGCGGAATACCACGGCGAATTCGTCGACCTCCCGCCGGCCTGGGCCTGGCCCAAACCCACCCAACAACCGCGCGTGCGGACCCTCATCGGCGGTGGCAGTGGCGATGCCGTTCTCGGCGCGGTGGCGGAGTACGCAGACGGGTGGATGCCCATCGGTGGCAGCGGGCTGGGCGACGCCATACCCCGCCTCCACCACTTGGCGGAGCAGGCCGGGCGGGACCCGGATGCATTGTCGGTGGTCCCCTTCGGCACCATTGCCAACCAGTCCAAGCTCGAGCACTACGCGCGTCTCGGCATCGACGACGTGGTGCTGCGCGTGCGCTCCGGCACGAGTGACGAAATCGAGGCGCAACTGGAGCCACTGGCCCGACTGGTGGATTTCGCGGCTGCACTGGGCCTCAGCGAGACGAGAGGATGACGTCGATGGCAGACACCGCGGCGAGGGTGGGCGGCACCACCCCGCTTCCCAAGATCATCAGTGTCGACGACCATGTGGTCGAACCGGCGCACCTCTGGCAGACCTGGCTGCCCGCCCGTCTGCGCGACCGAGGACCGAAGGTGGAGCGACGCGGCATCGGGGTGATGGAGCACATCGGAGGCGGGACCTACCGCCAGAGCTTCGACCCCGATGGTCCCCCGGCCGACTGCTGGGTCTACGAGGACCTGGTCTACATCAACAAGCGTCATGTCGCCGCGGTCGGGTTCGACCGGGACGACATGACGATGTCCCCCATCACCTACGACGAGATGCGACCCGGCTGCTACGAGCCCAAGGCCCGGGTGGCCGACATGGAATCGAATTGGGTGGAAGCCAGCCTGTGCTTCCCCTCCTTTCCCCGCTTCTGCGGGCAGACGTTCCTCGAGGCCCGGGATCGGGAAGTCGCCGAAGCCTGCGTCGTGGCGTACAACGACTGGATGGTCGAGGAGTGGTGCGGCGATGCCGGGGGGCGCCTGCTCCCGCTCTGTCTCGTTCCCCTGTGGGATGCCGACAAGGCGGCGGCGGAGGTGCGGCGGAACGCGGCGCGTGGGGTGCGCGCCGTCTGCTTCAGTGAGATCCCGCCCCATCTGGGGCTCCCCTCCATTCACAGCGGCTCCTGGGATCCCTTCTTCGCCGCCTGCGAAGAGACCGGCACCGTGGTCTGCATGCACATCGGCTCCTCGTCGAAGATGCCGGCGACGTCGGCCGACGCACCGGTCGCGGTGGCTGCCACGCTCAGCTTCGGCAATGCCATGTCCTCCCTCTGTGACTTCCTCTTCTCCGGGGTGCTCATCCGCTACCCCACGCTGACCCTGGCCTACTCGGAGGGGCAGATCGGCTGGCTGCCCTACATCCTCGAGCGGGCCGACGACGTGTGGCGCGAGCACCGAGCCTGGGGTGGCGTCAAGGATGTGGTGCTCGAGCCCCCGTCGACCTATTTCCGCCGCCAGGTCTACGGGTGCTTCTTCCGCGACCAGCACGGTCTCGACTCACTCGACGCCATCGGGGTGGACCGCATCACGTTCGAGACCGACTACCCCCACACCGACTCCACCTGGCCCGACACCCGCGCCGTGGCCGAGAAGATGGTGCGCAGCCTGTCCGACGACGACGTCTACCGCATCATGCGGGGCAACGCCATCGACATGCTCGGTCTCGATCCCGATCGTCGGCCGGGAGGTCTCGGGATTCAGTAGTTCGGCAACGCCACGAAGGCGATCAGGTAGGCGAAGAGACCCGCCCCCACCACCGTGCAGGCATGGAAGACCTCGTGGAACCCGAACACACCGGGCCAGGGGTCCGGTCGTTTGCGGGCATAGACCAGGGCACCCGACGTATAGGCCAGACCGGCGCACAGCATGACGGCGAAGCCACCCCAACCCAGGCTGCGCACGAGCTGCGGGGCCACGATCAACGAGCACCATCCGACCACGACGTAGGGCACGGCGACGGCCCACTGCGGCGCATCGAGCCATACCTGCCGCAGGCCGATGCCGACGATGGCGCCAGTCCAGACCAGGCTCAGGACCAACACCTGGGGCCAACCGGTCAGCGCCAGGGCGGCCAAGCCGGTCGACGTGCCGGCGATGCCGATGAAGATGGCGCTGTGGTCGGCGCGCCGCATGCGGCGCCATGCCGGTGCCGACCAGCGAAGGCGATGGAACGCCGCACTGGTGCCGAACATGAACAACATGGAGAGCACGTAGACCGTGAGCGCGGCCCGACTCCCCCGGTCCGGCGCGGCGGCGATGAGGAACGGGCCGCCGATCAGCCACGCCACGAAGGCGCCGACGTGCAGCCAGCCGCGGAGCAACGGCCGCGCGACGAGATTGTCCGGCCTCTCTTCGGCATCTGTCGCCCGCGCCACCACCTCGTGCTCGGTCATGACCGGGCCGCCAGCTCGCGGTGATCGGCGGACTCCACCTCATGACGGCTGATACCGAGCAGGAACAAGATCGCATCGAGATACGGCACGCTCAGCGCGGTGTCCGCCGCCCGGCGAACCACCGGCTTGGCGTTGAAAGCGATGCCCAAGCCGGCGACGGCCAACATGTCGAGGTCGTTGGCGCCGTCGCCCACGGCAATGGTCCGAGCCAGTGGGACACCGGCTTCGGCGGCGAACCGAACGAGCGCGTCCGCCTTGGCGGCCCGGTCGACGATGGCACCGACCAGACCGCCGGTGAGGATCCCGCTCTCCATCTCCAGGACGTTGGCCGCCAGAAAGCGAATCCCCATTTCCCCCACCAACGGGGCGATCACCTGAGTGAATCCACCGCTCACCACGGCTATCTCGTAGCCCAGGCGCGTGAGCGTCCGCACCAGGGTGCGCGCGCCCGGGGCCAGGATCAGTCCTTGGCGTACCGCCTCGAGATCCGAGTCCTCGAGGCCCCTCAAGAGGTGCACCCGCTGGCGCAGAGCCTCCTCGAAGTCGAGGGCACCCTCCATGGCGGCTCTGGTCACCGCGGCCACTCGCGCCGCACAGCCGCGCCGCTCGGCCAGGAGGTCGATCACCTCTCCCTGCAGCAAGGTCGAGTCGGCGTCGAGCACGATCAGGTGCTTGGCCCGGCGGTGCAGACCCTCCACCTGGACCGCGATGTCGACCTCACGACGAACGGCTTCGTCAGCCAGGGCTCGCCGGAGCTGGTCCAGGTCTCCGCCCGCGATGGCGAACTCGTAGCAGTGCACGGGATAGGCCGACAGGCGAACGATGCGTTCGATATTGCCGTGACACTGGGCAATGCGGCCGCTCACCCCGGCGAGGGTTGGCGCGTCGATCGTGGGTGCCAGCAGCGTCACGAGGAGGCGATCCCGCCCCGCCGCCAGTTCGGCTTCGACCAGGGGGGCGACGGCCACCTCGATGCCGTCACCGGCGAACCGGCGGGCGATGGCCGCCCTGGCTCGCTCCAGCTCGTCGGTGTGCTCGGCCCCGATCTCCACACACAGGAGGAGGCGGCCGTGCACCCGCACCTGCTCGACGTCACGCACCGCCACGCGGCAGTCGCTGAGCGCGGCGAACAGGCGCTCGGCCAGGCCCGGCCCATCCTGACCGCTCAGCGTCACCAGATGGGAGGTCGGCGAAGACATGCGGGCTTCACGGTATCGGGTGCGCGACCCCTCCCCTGCTCCGCTCCTCGCTCAGGGAACCACCTCGTCGTTCACCTCGACCCAGCCCTGTGCACCCGTCCAGCGGCGGATGACCCGGGCGGGCACGCCGGCCACGACGCAATGGTCCGGGATGGTGCCCCGCACGACCGCACCGGCCGCGACGACGACGTGCTCGCCGATGTCGGCTCCCGGCAGGATCACGACGTTGGCCCCCAGCCAGCTCCCGGAGCCGATGCGCACGGCTGCTTCCACCGGCCATTGTCGGCCGATCGGTTCCAGTGGATTCTCGTAGGTGTGGTTCTGGTCCGTGATGTAGACGTAGGGACCCGTCTGGATGTCGTCTCCGATCTCGATCGACCAGTGCCCCACGATGTGCGAGCCGCGGCCGATGATGCACCGGCTCCCGATGCGCACCACCGGATCGGTCGGCATCTCCTGTCCGGGGGCCATCCCCGCCGTGATGCAGGTGTAGGGACCCACCAGGGTCCCGGCCCCGATCCGGATGTGGTGCTCGTTGTACGTGGCGCCCTGAGGAAAGAGCAGGCAGGCACCGGGGCCCATGGCCCCGTAACGGCGCCCGCGGCGGTCGTCGGGGCCCACGGCGCCCAACTCGGCGGCCGCGTCCCAGGCCTCATGGACGAGCCGGGCCAAGCCACGTCGCACTGGTCCGGGAAGCCTGCGAGCCCAACTCATCGGCCGCATGCTACGGGAGGACTGACCTGGCTGACGGAAGCGGAGAGGCCCACTTCAGTACAATGACGGGGTGACGGATTCGGGGCCAACGGATTCGGGGGTGTCGGATTCGGGGCTGACGGATTCGGGGGCAACCGACGAGGTTGAACCGCGGCCGTCCCGGCAACACGGCAAACGGACGACACCACAACACGGCAAACCGATGGACCGCCGTCGCTTCCTTCAAATTGCAGCCGTCGGAGGGACCGGTGTTGCGGCGATCGCGGTGGCGGCGGTCGCCGACCAGGTCGGACGGGCGAAGGCATCGCCCTCGGGACGCACTCCGGCCAGGGCCAAGCGCCCCTCCGGAAGCCAACGCGCCACATCCGCCACAGCCGCCACACATCCCCTCGCCGAGCAGACGACGCTGGCCAGCGGGGTGGTCGTCCCGACCGCGCCGTGGCTGATCGCCGAGAACAACCACCCCGGCACCCTCGACTGGATCGTTCCGACCTCCGGGCCCGACCACTCGCTCGAAGGGTTCGCCAGTCAGGTCAGCGCGGTCAGTGGTGACGATGTCGCACTCTTCGTCAACACGACGGGCCCGGCCGTGCAGGTGAAGGCCTACCGGATGGGGTACTACCAGGGGCTCGGCGGGCGTTTGGTCTACCAGAGCGACATGGTGGCGGCCGGGCCGCAGCCGGCGCCGGTGGTGAGTACCGGCCTCAGCACCGTGAGCTGCCCCTGGAAGCCCACGTTGACCCTGAGCATCAACGACTCATGGCCTCCCGGCTGCTACCTGTTGAAGTTGGTCGGGACCGCGGGAGAGTCACAGTACGTACCGCTGACCATTCGGGACGACGGCAGTTCCGCTGCCTTCGTCATCCAGAACAGCGTCACCACGTGGCAGGCGTACAACCTCTTCGGCGGGTACAGCCTGTACTACGGGCAGAACGGCCAGGGCCACCAGGATTTCGCCCACCGCGCCCGGGCGGTGTCCTTCGACCGTCCCTACCCGCAGACCTGGGCGCAGGGTGCGGCCGACTTCGTGGGCGTCGAATTCCCCCTGCTCTACCACCTCGAGAGCCTCGGCCTCGACCTCACGTACTGGACCGACATCGACCTGCACGCGCAACCGGGACTCCTGGCCAATCACCGGTGCCTCTTCAGCCTGGGGCACGACGAGTACTGGTCCAGTCCCATGCGCAACGGCGCGGCGTCGGCCAATGCAGCTGGCGTCAACCTGGCCTTCCTGGGTGCCAACGCCTGCTATCGCCAGATTCGACTCCAATCCACTCCGGTCGGCGCCAACCGTCTCGAGGTCTGCTACAAGGACGCCGCCGAAGACCCCATGGCCCAGCAGGAGCCGACACTGACGACCGTGAATTGGAACCAGTCGCCGGTGAACGATCCCGAGTCGAACCTGATCGGTGTGACCTATCAGTCCGTCGGTGCCAACGCGGACATGACGGTGACGGACGCGTCGTCGTGGTTCTTCTCGGGTTGCAACCTGAAGGACGGGTCGGTCCTCCCAGGCATGGTCTTCGGCGAGTACGACCGCTACGTTCCCTCGCTCCCGGGCCCTCGAAACCTCGATGTGCTGGCGCACTCCCCGATACCCGGACAAGGGAACTGGTCGGATCTGACCTACTTCACCTCCCGGGGCGGTGGCGGGGTCATGGCCACAGGATCGGCCAATTTCATATCGAAATTGTCCAACGCTCCCCGCATCCCCGCGCTGGTGCTCCCGCCGGGGCTCGCCGGCGAGACCGAGATCCTCCTCCGCGCCATGGAAAACCTCTACGGCCTCTTCGGCCAGGGCCCGGCGTCGGTCACCATGCCCTCACGCGGCAACTGGAGCGCGGTCTACACCGGCGCGGCCGCCCAGAGCGCAAGCGCTCAGCCCACACCGGCTGCGTGACCCCACTTCGAGCCGGGGTGCCCCTACGATCACCTCCGCACACATGCAAACCCACCCCGTTCTTCCTCACCTGACACGATCGCGCCGCAGCCTGAGCCTCTTCGCCCTGGCCGGGCTCTCCGGGGTCGTCCTCGGTGCCTGCACCTCGGGGGCACAGCCGAGCGCGTCGCCGCCAACCGCGCCCAACGCCACCCAGCCAGCGTCGGCCGATCCGACGTGTCCGCTCACCGGCATGCCCGTCCCGGGCGGCGGCGCCGTCCCACAACGACCGGCCCTCGCGGTCAAGGTAGACAATTACCCCCATGCCCGACCGCAGAGCGGACTCGACAAGGCTGACGTGATCTTCGAGCAACCGGTGGAGGGTGGCATCACCCGCTACGCCGCGGTCTTTCAGTGTCAGGATGCGGCGATGGTCGGCCCGGTGCGGTCGGCCCGCAATATGGACGTCGGAATCCTGGGCCAGCTGGGCAGCCCACTCGAAGTGCACGTGGGCGGGATCGATCCCGTTCTCGCCAACCTCAACGCCTCGCCCATCGTCAACGTCGACCTGGGTTCCAACGGCTCCATCATCACCAACCCGCCCGGTCGATCCGCTCCCTACGACACGTACTCGTCAACGTCCCGGATGTGGGGAACGCACCCGACCATGTCCACCCCGCCCCGGCCGCTCTTCAGCTACTCGGCCACGGTCCCCCCGGGAACGCCGGCCTCGAGCGTCAACATCGACTTCTCGCCGAGTTCGAACGTCACGTGGAAGTACAACCCGACCACCAGCCAATTCCAGCGCTTCTACAACGGCACCACTCCCGACACCCTGGCCGACGGGACACAGAATGCGGCGGCCGATGTGGTCGTGCAGTACGTCCACATCAGCTACGGCCCGTGGCTCGAGAACAGCCAGGGGGGTCTCGAGGTGCAGGCCGATCTCTACCCCGATGCCAGCGGGCAAGCCCAGGTTTTCCGCAATGGTGTCGAGATCCAGGGCACCTGGCATCGTTCCACCCTGACCTCGCCCACTCAATTCACGACGACTTCGGGCGCTCCCATCGCGCTCCAGCCCGGACAGACGTGGGTCGAACTGGTTCCCGACACGATCGCCGCCGTCACCACGCCCTAGAGGCGGAATCCAGCGCGCCCTCCTGACGCGAAGCGCTCCGGACTGATCACCCGCGGGAGGTAACGGGATCTGTCCGGAGCAACTTCGGTGCTGTGAGAGGGTGGTCCAGGTGGTGGCAACACCTGGACCACGTGGGGAGACCTACTTGTCGAGCATGATCGGAAGGTCGTCGGGATCGACCAGCGCTCCCTCGCCGGACGACGCCTCGTCCTCGACCTTGGGGGCCAGGGCCTGACGGACCCGGTCATCCACTTCGGCCATGAGCTGCGGGTTCTCCGAGAGGAACACCTTGACGTTCTCTCGTCCCTGTCCGAGTTGCTCACCTTCATAGGTGAACCAGGCCCCGGACTTCTTGATGAAGCCGAGTTCAACTGCCACATCGAGCAGGGAGCCCTCACGGCTGATGCCCCTGCCGTACATGATGTCGAATTCTGCCTGCTTGAACGGGGAGGAGCACTTGTTCTTCACGACCTTGACCCGGGTCCGGTTCCCGATCACCTCGGCTCCGTCCTTGATCTGCTCGATGCGCCGGATGTCGAGGCGAATGGAGGAATAGAACTTCAGCGCGCGCCCTCCGGGCGTCACCTCGGGTGAGTTGTGGACCACGATCCCGTCCACCAGGTAGTTGTGGCTGTCCTCGACCTCGATGTCGAATCGGCGCATCGATCGGGTCGGAGGCTTGACGTGGATATCAGTCACCGGGAAGGCCACCAGCTCGTAACGCATCGGCGTGAAGTGGGGCTCGACCGCGAACCGGCCCCGGTAGGCGGGGAGCAGCTTGTAGTCCATGCTCGGATGCACAAATGGGGCGATCAGGGCACAGAGCTTTGCCGTCTCGCCGTTGGTGAAGACCAGTACGGCCTTCTTCGCAGCGCCGGATGCGACCAGCTTCGCCCGTATCCCCCAGGTGTCGGCCAGGTAGGCCACCAGTCGTTCACGGGTCGCTGGTTCCATCGCCTCGACGCAGATTTCTGCGCGACCGGTGAGCCCGGCTGTGCGCTCCTGCAGGCCTTTCGAACGTATAGCAAAGTGGGCGTCGTCCATGTACCACAGGGCCAAGGAGAGCGGCGTGAGTGCCTTCAGGTAATCGTCGTCGAACTCTTTTTTCTTACCCACGTAGACGCCTTGCCGCAACGGGGCCAGCTCGGGAAGCGGGGTGAAGTCGTACGTCACGACTCCGTCGTCCCGGACATGGCGAGTGTGTCCGAGATTGGAAAGCAAGGAGGCCTTCCAATCGGCATACGGCGTCTGCTTCTCGCCGTGGCTGTAGCGGAACCGGGCACCATGACCGCTGCGCGTCGGCGACAGGGCGCCGTCACCCATGAGGGTGCCGCGCAGGGCTTGCCACTGGAAGTCCGACAGGTGGTGCGGCACGGCCTCGAGCACCCGATCCTCGACCTTCAGCTCGCCGGCCTCCCGCCAACCACTGGGCGTGCGGATCAGGTGGTTGGAGGTGCAGGCCAATTGGGACCGACCGTTCTTCGCCGGCTTGGCCACGGTGATCTGCAGGAACTGATCGGTGTTCCCGTTGTCGAACCAGTTCACGACGCGCTTGGGCACGATCGCGCCCGCCTCGGGATCGTAGGAGAGCACTTCGACGGGGAGGCGTTGGTTGACGATCTTCCCGATCTTCTCCGTGCTGCCGTCGGCCAGGACGACCCGGGCGCCATAGTGAAAGCACCCGTACATGACTCCTATCTTCTCCCGCAACTGGTTGATGAAAATGGCGATGGTGCTCGACTTGGACAGCGTCCCGGTCAGCTTGCGCAGTGCCTGGGACATGAGACGGGCCTGCAGTCCCACATGGGTGTCGCCCATCTCCCCCTCGATCTCGGCTCTCGGCGTCAACGCGGCCACCGAGTCGACCACCAGGACGTCGAGCGCACCCGAGCGGATCAACATGTCAGCGATCTCGAGGGCCTGCTCCCCGGTGTCGGGCTGGGAGATGAGGAGGTCGTCCACGTTCACCCCGATGGCGCGGGCGTACACCGGGTCCATGGCGTGCTCGGCATCGATATACGCGCAGATCCCACCGTTGCGCTGTGCCTCGGCCACGGCATGCATGGCCAGGGTGGACTTGCCCGAGGACTCAGGACCGTAGATCTCCACGATGCGGCCGCGTGGCAGCCCGCCGATCCCCAACGCCAGGTCGAGGGAGAGCGCCCCGGTGGGGATGGATTCGATGTTCATGCTCAGGTTGTCGCCCATCCGCATGACCGAGCCCTTCCCGAACTGCTTCTCGATCTGGCCCAGTGCCGCATCCAGTGCCTTATCCCGTTCTTCGGCCATTTCTCTCTCCTCGTAGTTCCTTGCTGCCGTCTGTCGTCGCTGCCATCTGTCGTCGCCGGCCTCGGGCTGCCGTCCGACGGGCCCGAAATCCATTGTGGTGAACCTAGGGACGGGTTGTGACAACGCCCCGACCAACTTTGCCGATCCCGATACTAACGAACAGGTGTTCGCTCTGCAGGGATCCCTCCCGTAGACGAAACGGTCCCCCCCGGAGCGGCCGCGTCCCGACATTTGGGTCGGGGAACGGGTCGACCCGGGACCTCGGCACACCGATCCGGCCCGCAACGACCACCAGACGGTTCTGGTTGCGCGGCCAACGCGTGCGGTGCCCGCCCGAGGGATGCACGAAGCCGTCGCGACGGTGTCGGGCACTCGATGCGTGTGAAGCTGGCCCGGTGAGAATGACCCGGATGACGCTGCTGGCTGGTCGGGCCAGGTGGGCCAGGTGGGCAGCCGGTCTGGTCGCCGCGAGCGCCTTGCCCGTCGCGCTGACGGCGGCGCCCATGGCCGCCGCCGCGACCACGAGCAGTGCCGCCACGCTGTACGGCCAGGCGATGGCCAGCACGAAGTCCTGGACGGTGCACTACACCTCGACCGGGCTCAACTCGAAGGTCTCGATTGTCGAGAGCGGTGATGCCGGGCCGGCGTCGGGCACGCAGCAGGTGCTCATCGGCACCGGCCCCGCGGCCGAGAACGCGTCGCTGGTCGTCATCGGGGAGATCACGTACTTCAAGGGCAACGCGAGCGCGCTCGAGGCCCTGATGAACCTCTCGCCGACCCAGGCGGCGACCGATGCGGAGAAGTGGGTGTACTTCTCGAGCAGCAACCCGAAGTTCGCCCAGGTGGTCGCCGGCGTCCGTTCAAATGACGTGGCCCGCCAGCTCGCGCTCCAGGGGCCCTACACGTTCGGTACGCCCCGGAAGCTCGACGGCCACGAGGTGGTCGCCATACGCGGCACCCAACGTGTCCAGGGCCTCAAGACCGAGCCGGCCGTCCTGTACGTGCTCTCGTCGGGCCGGCATCTGCCCGTCGAAGAGGACACCGTGACAGCCCAGGGACAGCCCAACGGAATGGATCACGTCGTGTTCACCAAATGGGGTGAGCACGTACGGCCGACGGCCCCGGCCGGGGCCCTCACGATTGGTCCGTTCCGCGCGATTTGAGACCGGCGGAAGCGCGACCAAATTCCTGGGAGCGGACATGGCAGGATGAGACCCGTTTCGCACCCGCCCCTCGGGTGCAGAAGGGAAACACACCATGCGCCGTGTACAGGTGATCGTCGGCGCGGTCACAGTGAGCCTTGCCGCATCCGTCGCCGCCATCGCGGCGTCACCCGGTGTGTCCGGAGCGACGAGCAGCGCCCAGTCCACCTACGCGGCCGCCGTGGCCTACGCGGGAACCCAGAACGTCCACTATGTCTCGAAGGCCACCCAACAGGGCGTGTCCCTGCGGGACGTGGGCGATACCGGATCGACCTCGGGCACGCGGTCCCTGGTGGTCACGCGCGGCTCGAAGGTGGAGAAGCTCACCACCGCGCTGGTCGGGTCCACAGGGTACCTGCGGGGCAACGCCACGGGGTTGACGTCGATCCTGGGACTTTCCTCGGAGGAAGCCGCCACCTACGGCGACAAGTGGTTGTCGTTCCCGACCGGGAACAAGACGTTGGACCAGCTTGTCAGCGGCCTTCGTAACAAGGACGTCGCCGCCGAGCTGACCTTGAGCGGACCCTTTACGTTCGGATCGGTCAAGACCATCGGCGGGCACCGCGCGCAGGGCATCCAGGGATTCACCAATGATTCGGCGGGCAAGAAGGTGCCGACCACGCTCTACGTGGAGACCGGCAGCACGCCGCGCCCGATGCAGGAAGTCACCAGCCCGGGCAAAGGGGCGTCGGACCCGACGGCCAACGTGACCTTTTCGAATTGGGGCCAATCCACCCATGTGGCCAAGCCCACCCACGCGGTCTCCCTCCTCTCCCTCGCCCCCGCCGGGTGACCTCCGGTCCGCGGTGCCGGCCGTAGGCCACCAGCGATGACGCGATCCGGCCCGCTCGTCGAAGCGGCGCTGGGTGACATCACCTTGCAGCGGGTCGACGCGATCGTCAACGCGGCCAACCGGCAACTGGCCGGCGGAGGCGGCGTCGACGGAGCCATCCACCGCGCCGCCGGTGCGACGGCCCTCCAGTCGGCCTGCCGCGCCATCGGTGCGTGCCCACCGGGTCGTGCGGTGGCCACTGAAGGCTTCAACCTGGCGGCCGCGTGGATCATCCACACCGTTGGCCCCGTATGGAAGGGCGGCACACAGGGAGAGGCCGAGACGCTGGCGTCGTGCTACCGATCCGCTCTGGGAGTGGCCGACGAGCTCGGGGCCAGGTCCGTGGCCTTTCCGGCCATCTCGACGGGAAGTTACGGCTATCCGGCCCGGTCGGCCGCCGCCGTCGCGGTGGCCACGGTGCGAGAAACCACGTCGGAGGTCTGCCTCGTTCGGTTTGTCGCGTTCGATCAGGCCAGCCTGGCCCACTACCAGCAGCTGCTCTGCACCGCTGCGCTCCCGGGGGGCCGAGCGGTTCGGCCCCCAAGGGAGTAGGGACCGAACGCTCAGCTCATCTCAGCTGGGGGTGGAGGGTGTCGTGAGGTCGTAGATCGTGGTGCCGCCGACGGTCGTGGCGGTGAAGTGGCTCTTGACCCACGACGAGATCTGCGAGGCCGCGTCGTTGCTCCCGCCACCGCCGAACGCGCCGCCGAAGCCGCCTCCCCCCGCGATGTAGTAGTGGATCTTTCCTTCCGCCACGTACTTCTCGAACTGGGACAGCGACGGGGCCGGATCGGTGCCGTTGAACCCGCCGATGGCCATCACAGGGTCGTCGCTGGCCAGCTGGTAGCCGGCGGCCGAGTTGGAGTTGGTGGTGGCAGCCACCCAGGTGTAGCGACTGGCATCGCCCTCGAGCAGTTTGGTCAAGGCCGAGCTCGGTGTGCTCGAACCGAGGATCCCCCCGGCCCCACCGAAGGCGCCACCGCCGAACCCACCACCGCCTGCGCCCAGTGCCCCCCGCGGGAAGCCGCCGCCGGCAAACGCGTGCCGAGCCGAGCCGCCCCCTGAAGCGCCACCGGCGAAACCCCCGCGGGGGAATCCCCCACCAGGGAGTCCGGTCCCGGTTCCGGCGGCACCGGGTGGCGTGAACCCGCCGGCGCCGAGGCCACCCCGGGCGAAGCCGCCACCGCCGAACCCACCACCGCCGGGGCCGCCGCCGGGACCTCCGAAACCACCCGATGGTGAGGGGGTAACCGAGGGAATGGCGCCGGAGTGCGGCGTGGCCGCCGTGGCGATGGTGGAGAACAGCGGGGCGATCAATGCGGCACCGAGGCCCAGCCCGATGGCCAGCCCGATGGCCAGCTTGGGGAGCTTCCGGAGCCACGGGAGGGCGAGGATGGCCAGGGCGCCCAGGGCGCCGGACACGGCGACCAGGGGGCGGAGCCAGGGGAACCAGTCCGGGGTGCGACCGAGCAAGATCACGCTCCAGATCACCGTGGCCACCAGGGCCGCCGCCAGCGCGGCGCGACCGAACCAGGAGGCCCGGCGTTGCCAGAGCGCCATCGTGCCCATGCCGACCAGGGCGGCCAAGGACGGTGCCAGCGCAACCAGGTAGTACGGATGGATGATCCCCTTGGCCAGACTGATGGTCAACCCGATGCCGGCCAGAGAGCCGCCCCAGAGCAGGAACGCGGCGCGCTCGTGGTCGGTGCGCGTGGCCCGCCAGGTGATCAGCAGGACCGCGGCGCCCATGAGCAGGGCCCCGGGCAGCAGCCAGGACATCATGTTGCCGAAGGACGAATTGAAGAGACGGGTGAGCCCGGTCGGCCCCCACATGCTCCCCCCTCGACCAAGGCCGCCGACGTGGCCGGCTTCGCTGCCGGTCAGCCGGCCGAAGCCGTTGTAGCCGAAGATCAGATTGAGGATGCTGTTGTTCTGGGAACCGCCGACGTAGGGGCGGTCGGCGGCCGGCGTCAGCGCGACTGCGGCCACCCACCAACCTGCGGCCACCAACGTGCTGAAACCCAGCACGACGACCTGCCACAGGCGCCGCCGCAACGGGGTCGGCGCGGCGATCAGGTAGACGATGGCCATGGCGGGGAGGATCAGGAAGGCCTGCATCATCTTGGTGATGAAGCCGAAGCCCACCAGGGCGCCGGCCAGGACCAGCCACCAGGTCCGCGCCCGCTCCAGGCTGCGTACCGTGGCGTAGGTGGCCCCGGTGAGGAGAAGAGCCAGCAGGGCGTCAGGGTTGTTGAAGCGGAACATCATGGCGGCCACCGGCGTCAGCGCCATGACCACACCGGCCAGAAGCGCGGCCTGGGCCGAGAACCAGCGGCGGACGGTCAGGTAGACCAGGCCGACGGTGGCCACCCCTTCGAGGGCCTGCGGAGCCAGCATGCTCCACGAGTTGAACCCGAAGATCCGGCCCGAGAGCTCCATGACCCACAGCGAGGCCGGCGGCTTGTCGACGGTGATGAAGTTCGACGAGTCCGACGAGCCGAAGAAGAAGGCCTTCCAGCTCTTGGTGCCGGCCTGCACCGCGGCCGAGTAGAAGGAATTGCCCCAGCCCGACGCGCCGAGATCCCAGAGGTACAGCGCGGCAGTCAGCACCAGCAGGGTGAGCAGCGCGGGGCGGATCCACGCCGCATCCTGGTCCCGGCCCCGAAGGAAGCGGAACAGAAGACCGCGGCGCGGCGGGAGGTCCGGTGGCCCGGACGAGGCCGACCCCGTGTCGCCCGCCGGCGTGGGCTCCATGAGCCCGACCCCTCCGTCGGGAATCGCAGGGGTGAGGGTCGTCATGAGAGTTCCTCCGGAAGGTCGTGTCGTGGGTCGTGTCGTGGGTCGTGTCGTGGGTCGTGTCGTGGGTCGTGTCGGGGGTCGTGGCGGGGGTCGTGGCGGGGGTCGTGGCGGGGTGGTGCGGTGGGTCGGAAGACCCAGGCCCGTAGGACGGCGAAGCGAAGGACCGCGGCCACGGCGTTGGCCGCGGTCACGGCGAGGAGCTCGAAGACCAGCGACGGGCCCGCAATCTGCTGGGCCACGAAGAGCGCGGCCGTGGTCAGGGCAAGGCTGACGGCGAAGAGGCCGGCAGTGACGGCGGCGACCCGACCCCACCGGGACGGCCCGTACATGCCGCGGGCCAACTCCTTGTGCACCGCCGCGTTGAAGACGGTGCAGATGGCCAGGGCGAGCGCGTTGGCCCCATAGGGACCGGCCAGCGGGCGCCAGGCCACGAAGAGGAAGAGGTAGCCCACCGTGCTGATGACGCCCACGCCGGCGAAGCGCAACAATTGGTCGGCCACCACCTGATCGGACGCCAGGCGCCGGTTTCCCGTCCGGTTGGTCAGCGCACGGGCCTTCCCGTGCGAGATGCGCCACATGCCACGCAGGTCGCTCACGGCGGTGTGCATGATCTTGACCCGGGAGTCGGGATCGTCGACCCAGTCGACCGGGACTTCGCTCAGACGCAGCCCCAGGCGCTCGGCCGTGACGAGGAGCTCGGTATCGAAGAACCATTCGTCGTCTTCGACCAGGGGGAGCAGTTGCTGGGCCGCCTCCCGCCGGAGCGCCTTGAACCCGCACTGCGCGTCACTGAAGCGACCGCGCAACAGGAGCTTGAGCAACAGGTTGTAGGCCCGGGAGATGAGCTCGCGTTTGGGGCCGCGGACCACCCGGGCGCCCCGGGCCAGGCGGGTCCCGACGGCGACGTCGCGATGGTCCGAGAGGAGAGGGGCCACCAGTGGCAGCAGAGCCGAGAGGGACGTGGACAGATCGACGTCCATGTAGGCCACCACCGGGGCGGTGCTGGTCGTCCAGGCGGCGCGCAACGCGTAGCCGCGGCCCTTGCGGGGCAGATGCATGGCCGCCACACCGGGCAGGGTGGAGGCCAGCTCGGTGGCCACCGCCATGGTGTCATCGGTACTGGCGTTGTCGACGATCAGGACCAAGGCCCGGAACGGGAACGACTCGTCGAGGAAGCGTCGCAGCTCGGTGATGCGCTCGGCCAGGTGGGCCCCCTCGTTGTAGACCGGGACGGCGATCTCGACGTCCAGCTGTCCCCGACGTGGATCACCGTCGCGCTTCGACGTGGACAGGAGCGTCATGACAGGCATGGTGACGGACGTCCTTGCCGCCGAAGTGAGCACCGGCTGTGAACCCGGTGTGAATCTGCTCTACCCGGCCGCCCCGCGCCCCAGGACGAGCAGGAATTCCAGGGTGCCGTGGTCCTCCACCGTGATGGTGCCGCCGAAGCTGGGATTGTCGATGCCGTAGTCGGCGAACGTCACCGGGATGGAGCCGTTCACGTCGATGGAGGTACCGGAATAGCGAGCGGACACGGGGAACGTGACGGAGTGCGTCTGCCCGTGCAACGTCAGTTTCCCCGTGGCCGACTCGTGCACGGTGACACCGGCGGCGGGGGTGGTGCCCAGGTCGATCGGCGCGGTGAGGGCGAAGGTGGCGGTGGGGAACTGCGCCACATCCATGATGCGGCCGTCGAACTGGTTGTCCCGCTGGCTCTGGTCGCTGTGCACCGTGGACATCTGGGCCGTGAAGCCGGCGGCGGAGACACGCGACCCACCGACGGTGATGGAGCCGGTGACCGAATGGGTGCGCCCGACGGCGACATTGTTCTGGCCGAAGAGCACTTCGTCGACCCGGTAGCCCACGATCGAGGCCGGGGTGGCATGCCAGGTCCCGTCCGGCGAGACCGCGGGCGTGGCGGTGCCGCCGGAGTGCTTGGGCGCCGTGGTCCCGGGCAGCGTCAGGGGCTTGGGGGCCGGACCCTCGATGAAATGGATGTAGACGAAGGTGCCGCCGACCACGAGGATCGCCAACACGACGAGGCCGCCGAGGAGGCCGCCGAGTATCCAGGTGGCGCGGGAGTGCTGCTTCATGCCGTTTCCCCCGGCGCGGCGGCAGCCGGCTCCAGCAGGTCGGACGCCACCGGCAGGGACACGGTGACGGCCAGGCCCTGGCCCGGCGCCGATTCGGCCGACACGGTGCCGCCGTGCGCCACGACGATGGCCGAGACGATGGAGAGTCCCAGCCCCGTGCCGCCATGGGCCCGGTCCCGGGCCGAATCGGCCCGGTAGAAGCGCTCGAAGACGCGGGCGGCGTCCTCGGACGGCATGCCCGGACCGCGGTCGCGGACGACGATGCGGGCCTCGCCGCCGACCTGGTCGACGTGCACCGTCGCCGCCGTCCCCTCCGGAGTGTGGGACCGCACGTTGGCCAGGAGATTGTCGACGACCTGGCGCAGCCGGGTGGGATCACCGATCACCTCGACCGGGTGCGCCGCGGTGAAGGTCACCGGCCAACCGGGGCCGACCGTGGTGGCCGTGTGCACCGCGGCGGCACAGAGGCCGACCAGCTCGGTCGGGATGACCTGAAGGGGGGCTCCCTCGTCGAGCCGCGCCAGCGTCAGCAGGTCGTCGACCAGGCGCTCCATACGCGCCGTCTCGGAGCGGATGCCGGTGAGGACGCGCGGCAGGTCCGTGGGTCTCTCGGACGCCCCTCGCTCGAAGAGCTCGGCGTAGGCCGCCACCGCGGCGATGGGCGTGCGGAGCTCGTGGGAGGCGTCGGCGACGAACTGGCGCAGATGCCGATCGGATTCCTTCAACCGGGCCTCGGACGCCAGACGCGCCGCGAAAGCCGTCTCGATGCGTTCGAGCATGACGTTGAGCGCGCGGGCCAGGCGACCGACCTCGGACGGGTCGTCGGCACCGGGCACGCGCTGGTCGAGGTTGCCCGCCGCGATGGAGTCGGCCGTGCGCTCCACGTCCTCGAGCGGACGCAGGCCGAGGCGCACCAGCCACCAGCCTCCGGCCAGGGCGAGGACGAGGGCACCGGCGGTGACGGCCAGCTCGATCAGCAGCAACGAATGCAGCGTGCTGGTGGTGTCGCCGATGGGGATGGCGGTGATGAGGAGGTCGCCCACGTAGGCGGCGGGGGCGGTGATCTTGGCCGCCTCGACCCGGAAGGCGGGGCCCCCCGACGTGGTCGACCGAGCGGTGAAGAAGGTGGCCTGACTGCCGTCGGGTTGTTGGGTGAAGCCCGTGATGTGGCTCGGCAGCTGGGGGCTGTAGTGATGGGTGCCCACATAGGCCGGGCACTGCAGCCCGTCGACCACCGAGCCGCCCGTGGACCGCACCGCGACGTAGCTGATGCCGAAGGTGTTGGCAAAGCCCGAGCCTCCCGGGCCGCCGCCGTCCCCTCCACCCTCGCCGCCGAAGGACGAGTGGGGCGACGGGCAGTTCGCTCCGGTGCCCGGGTTGGGCACCAACGGGTGGGCCTGGTGGGCCGCCAACTGCTGGTCGTCCTGTTTGTACAGAGACGACCGCAACGCCGAGTAGGTGGCGAAGTCAGCCACCACCAGCGCGACCACGGCGATCGCCCCGACCGCGAGCAGGAGTCGGAGGCGCAGCGACACTCAGGTCGATCCGGTGGTCTCCGCCTCTCGGAGGGCGTAGCCGACCAGGCGGATGGTGTGGATGAGCGGTGGCCCGTGCTTCTCCAACTTCTTGCGCAGATAGCTCACGTAGGTTTCCACCACGTTGCCGTCCCCTCCGAAGTCGTAGTGCCAGACGTGGTCCAGGATCTGTGACTTCGAGAGCACGTGGCGCGGGTTGAGGAGGAAGTAGCGGAGAAGGTTGAATTCGGTGGCCGTGAGCTGAATATCGTGGCCGTCCCGTCGCACTTCGTGGGCGTTCTCGTCCAGCTCGAGGTCGGCGAAGCGCAGGATGCCGTCGTCCTCGGTATCGAATCCGGTGCGGCGCAAAATGGCGTGCACCCGGGCGATGAGCTCAGCCAGGGCGAAGGGCTTGGTGACGTAGTCGTCGCCGCCGATGGTCAGGCCGGCGAGCTTGTCCTGGAGGGTGTCCCGGGCGGTCAGGAAGAGGACGGGGACCCGCACGCCGTCCGCGCGCAGGCGACGGGTGACCTCGAGGCCATCGAGGTCGGGCAACATCACATCGAGGATGACCAGGTCCGGAGGATCGTCCTGCGCCAAGGCCAGGGCACGCCGCCCATTGTCCGCCTCGTCGACGGTGAACCCTTCGTACCGGAGGGACGTGGCCACCGCATCGACGATGGAGGGTTCGTCGTCTACCACCAGGACCCGCGGTCCATTGTCCACTTTCACCGCGCACACCTCCCTGTGTCCCTGCTGTCCCTGCCCCCACGTTCTCAGAGCGAGCTTCCTGCCCAGTGTGGCCCGGCTGTGGCCTCCCTGTGAGGATTTTAGGAAGCGGGGGCGGGAGGGGGGGCGGGGGCGGGCAGGGCGATGAGGGCCCGGCGCAGGACGTCGAGGGCGGAGATGGCACCGTACTGACGCACCCGCTCGCGGTCCCCCGGTACGCGGAGCTCCCGGGCCGTGGTGGCGCCGTCGGGCCAGGCCAGCCCCACGAAAATGGTCCCAGGGGGCACCCCCTCCTGGTCGTCCGGCCCGGCCACCCCGGTGATGCCCAGGCCCACCCCGGACCCGGTGGCCCGCCGGACCCCCTCGGCCATGGCGATTGCCGCGGCCTCGGTGACCACCGGACCCTCCGGGACCCCGAGCACGTCGAACTTCACCTGCTCGTGATAGGCCACGACGCCACCTCGGAACCAGGCCGAGGCGCCGGGGACGTTGACCAGCCGGGAGGCGATGAGGCCGCCGGTCAATGACTCGGCCACGCCGAAGGTCAGGCCGTGGCGGATCAATTCGGCGGCCACCGCGTGCTCCATGGTCTGCTCGTCGGTCCCGAACACGATGTCGCCCAGGTGGGCCTCGATCGTGGTCCGGACCGACTTCTCCTCGAGGTCGAGGAGGTCGTTGGCGGCGGCCAGGCTGGCGGCGCGCGCGGTGATCCGCACCTTGATCCCCTCGATGCCCGAAGCGAGAAAGGCCAGGGTGACCGTGCCGTCGAGATCGAGGGCGTCGATCCTGCCCTGCAGCGCTTCGGCCAGACCCGACTCGCTGGCCCCCCAGGTCCGCAGCACCCGGCTCGCGATGACGCCCTCCTCGCCGGCCTCGGCCATGCGGGCCCGCAGGTCGGGGAGGATCCCCCGCTCGAACATCTCGGCCATCTCGTAGGGCACGCCCGGGACGGCGTAGATCACCTTGTTCCCGAGGGGACAGATCAGCCCCGGCGCGGTCCCGGCCCGCTGCGGGATGATGGTGGCCCCCACGGGCACATCGGCCTGGCGCTCGTTGTTGACCGACATGGCGCGGCCGCGGGTCTGGAAGAAACCGGCGATGACGTCGACGATGGCCCGGTCCCGGACGAGCTCGACCCCCATGACGTCGGCGATGGCCTCGCGGGTGATGTCGTCCTGGGTGGGGCCGAGGCCGCCACAGACGATGATCCCGTCGCTGCGGGCCAACGCGGTACGGAAGGCCAGGGTCATGCGCTCGTGGTTGTCCCCCACGGCCTGGTGGAACTGCGAAGTCACCCCGGCCGAGGCCAGGCGGTCGCCCAGCCAGGCCGAATTGGTGTCGGCGATCTGGCCCAGCAGCAGCTCGGTGCCCACCGCCACGATCTCGATCCTCACGCCGTCGCCTCCCGGGCGGCCCTGCGCCCGTCGGCGATGTATTGGACTCCCGTGGCGATGGTCAGCGCCGCGGCGACCCAGATCACGGCCACCTGGAGGCCGTGCTGGTGGGCCAGCGGCGGGATGATGCAGGTGCCGACAGCCAGATCCTGGACGAAGGTCTTCAACTTGGCCGAGTTGCGGGCCGGAACGGAGATCCCGCGGCGGCCGGCCCATGACCGGTAGACCTGCATGCCGACCTCACGGATGGCGATGAGGACAACGGGCAGCCAGGGTAGGTGCCCTTCTGCCGCCAGCGCGAACAGGGCGCCGAGCACCACCGCCTTGTCGGCCAGGGGGTCCAGGAAGGCCCCCGAGCGGGTGGTCCCCTGGCGGCGGGCCATGTACCCGTCGAGCCCGTCGCTTCCGGCCACGATCAGGCCGACCACGACGTTGAACCAGGTGGCACCCCAGACCACGATCATGGCCACGAACACCGGTGCGGCCAGGAGGCGCGCCACGGTCACCGCGTTGGCCGGCGTGGCCAGGGCGGTGGGCCCGAACGTGAACTGCCGCGGGTGGGTGTCGGTCACCGCGGCGCCCCGGCCAGATGGAGCTGCGGGCTGGCCCCCCGCGCCACCCGCGCCGCATGGAGGTCAGGCCCCTCGGCGGCGACGATCTCGACGTCGAGCAATTCGCCGGCCACCGTATCGAGGGGCAGATGGACGATGCCGTCGATTTCGGGTGCCTCGTGGATCGTCCGTCCCACCCCCGGGGTGTCCACCAGTACGCGGCGGCGTTGGCCGACCAGCAGGTCCCGGCGCGCGGCGGTGATCCCGTCCTGGAGCTCGGCACATTCGCGCAGCCGCTCCAGGGCCAGTTCGGCCGGGACCTGATCCGGCAGGTCGGCGGCGTGGGTACCCGCTTCACGGGAAAAGGTGAAGAAACCGGCCCAATCGAGCTGTGCCTCGGCCAGGAATTGGAGGAGAAGGTCGTGATCACGCTCGGTCTCACCGGGATAGCCCAGTATGAAGGAGGAGCGGAACGTGGCCTGCCGGTCCAGCCGGCGGATGTCGGCGATGCGTCGCAAGAAGCGTTCGCCATCGCCCCACCGACGCATCCGAGCCAGCAGGGGGCGGGCGACATGCTGGAGGGACAGGTCGAAGTAGGGCACGCCGGTGGCGATCACCGCCTCGATGAGCTCATCGGTCAGTCCGGACGGATACAGATAGAGCAGTCGGGTGCGCGCCACCTTGGCCGAGATCTCCCGGGTGAGCGAGGCAATGGGTGACCGGCCGGCCTTGACCCGCTCACCGGGTCGCGAGCGGTCACGACCGTAGGAGGCCAGATCCTGGGCCACCAGGACGATCTCGCGGAGCGGCGGCGCCACGTCGCCGTCGGGCGTCATGCCACCGGCCAACAGCAGGTCGACCTCGGCCATGATGACGTCGGCGCTCCGCGACCGCTGCTTGCCCCGAAAGGACGGGATGGCACAGAAGCCGCAGATGCGATCGCATCCTTCGGCCACCTTCACGTAGGCCCACGGAGTCGGTGCGGCCGGCCGGGCCAACTCGAGCAGGTCGAAGCCCTCTCCCGGGCGGGGGCCCGTGCTCGTGGGGGGGCGGTGGCGAGAGGGTGCCGACAGGGTGACAGGGACGGAGGCGGGGGCGGTCGGAGAGGCGGTGGCCGGGGCGGCGGGCGGAATGGCGGCGGGGGCGGCGGCCACCGGGTCCGTGGTGGCCACGTCCATACCGAAGCCGGCCACCAGATCGACCTCGGGGAGCGCGTCGCGCAGCTCGTCGCCGTAGCGCTCGGCCATACAGCCGGTGACCACCAGACGGGCCCCGGGCGAGCGCAGACCGGACAGTTCGAGCACCGTATCGATGGACTCCTGACGAGCCGACTCAATGAAGGCGCAGGTGTTCACCACCACCAGATCCGCCTCGGCCAGATCGTCGGCGGGCGTGTAGCCCTGGATCGCCAGTCGCCCCTCCAGCTTGTCCGAGTCCACTTGGTTCTTCGGACAACCCAGGGTCTGCAGCCAGTACCGACCCTCGCCCACGCACGCTCCTCACAGCCAACCGTGACCACCACGGTGGCGGCACACCAGGGTCCGCCCAGACGGACCAACCGGATCGGGCATTTTCTGGTGCCCGCCCCCGAGCGGAGAGGGAGGGATTTGAACCCTCGGACCCAGTTGCCCAGGTCAATTCATTAGCAGTGAATCCGATTCGGCCGCTCTCGCACCTCTCCCGAATGGCCAGTCTAGGTCATGGGCGCTGACCCATGAACTCAAGCAAAAAGAGTCCGCTTGCTGGGAGAAGTCACCCGAATGCGGTTGAGAATTGCAGCGCGTGCAACCCGGACGTACGGCGGGTGTCACCTACTATTTGCCCATGACCACGGACGATCGGACAACGAGAGAACGGATTCTCGATGTGGCCTTCGATTTGTTCGTCAATGTGGGCTTTGCCGGGACGACAGTCACCGAGATCGAGGACCGCGCCGGCCTGACCGGGGGCTCGGGCGGGTTCTATCGCCATTTCCGTTCCAAGAAGGATCTCTTGCGTCCAGCCATCGAGCGCGAGGTCGGCCGCTACATGGCCGCCATCGAGGAGGCGCAAGCAGCACATCGAGCTGCCCCGAATTCCTCAGTGGACCGAACGGTCTGGTTGGAGGACATGCTCACCTACATGCGCCTTTTCGATCCGCTCATTCGCCTCATGCTCACTGATGGATATCGCGCTCCCGAGGTTCGCGATGCCGTCAGCAGTGTGCTCCAGGCGCACGGTGAGCAGTTGTCGTGGCAGCAGCAACCCGAACTCACCGTCTGTCTCATCGCACTGGGCGGATATCACCTGCTCTCGGAAGTCCAAGGGCAGCCGTTCCAGGGATTTCCCCAAGACGAGTTCATTCGGGTGCTCGCCGCAATGACATCGGAGATCCCCCCGCAGTAACAGGTTGGGTCGGGAAAAGATGGCATCCAGCTGGACTCTTGCGAATCTTCGCTGAGTTCAGACAGCCCGTGTACGGTCAGAGTTCGTGGCTGGCCAGGCGCGCTGTGGCTGACCCACCTTGTTGGCGGCGGGTCTGATCGTTGAGCGACGCACGCTGCCGACGTGCTTCGGCGTGATCGATCTCGACTCGGCGGTCGCCCGCCCGAGGAGCGAGGCCGTAGCCCGTGTACACGACGCGCCGCTCAGCGGAGACAGGTGGCCGGCTCATGTGCAAGGTGCATGAGCAGTGCACCGTGACGTCCCCCACCGACGTCGGCAAGGCCAGGCGCGGCAGGTCGAGACCCTCGACGCCAAGAGGCGGGATGTTGGCGCGGTGTGATCCCGGAACAACGCCCAGTTCGCCGTTTTCCCTCGTCGCGCCGGTCACGGAGATACCCACTATGAGGCCGCAGCAGGTGCGGCTGTGGCCGCCCATGGAGCAGTCCTTGTGCCAGCTCACGTCTGATATCCCTTCGCGTACACCGACCTTCTTCAGCAGCCCCTCCGCAGAGTCGCCGACGTCAGGATCGCGTTGCACGAATCCATCGTCGGTGAAGGTACCTATCGATGCGAAGCGATCGCTGTGAAGTAGCTCACGCAGGGTTGGCGACTTCTGGTTGAAGCCGAGGATCCGCGAGGGGTACCACTCGCCGTCCGCGGTGAGCGCCCACCACGAGGCGCCGTCGTCGCGCTCAGCAGTTGCCACGGCCGAGTCGAGCTCGGTCGACACGGCCCCCATCTCGGCTTCGCTGAACAAGCCCTCGATGTGGAGAAAGCCCGCTTCGGCGAGGAAGTGGCCGATCTCCGCTGGCGCATCGTCGAGTGTGAATGACCGGTGCAGTTCGAGCGGGATTCCCTTGGCCTCCTCAAATGCGATGGATCCAGGCTGGTACGCCGGACGTCCGTCGAGCAAGCACCGCAACACCGGCTCCCATTCGACGAAGTGGTCGAGGGCACCCCCCACGACATTGGCCCGACCTCCCATGTGCACGCCGAAGGTCGATGCGACATCTTGGATCACGTCGGAGAAGGCGAGGGTGTCGAGCGCGACGAGGAGGGCGTCGGTACCGCCGCTGCGCACCGCGAGCCGACCGTTGTCGACCATGAAGGTGAGGAGCTCACCGTCGACATCAAACGTGAGAGGGGGCAGGCCGAGACGTGTGGCATAGCGACCCGCCTCTAGGCCCCTGGCCTCGATGAGCGGAGCAAGATGATCTTCTTCCAGAAAGTCGCCTGGTGTGATGGCTACGGCATCGCCCTGATAACGGGTCCGGAAATCGACGGTTGGCATCAACGATCCGCCTGTCGGGTCGCCAGCTCATCAGCAGATCGCTGCAACAGAATGTCCACGTCCACGCAGTCATCGTAAACGCCTACGAGTGGGGATGCAAGAATGTTCTTACATTTCCACTTCGAGGCCGGCGCGTTGACAGAGTCAGTCCCCATTGGCACAATCTGGCCCGTTGCGAACTTCGCAACGGACGCTCGGGGGTCACTACGTGGACACAGCGGAAAGCGAGGGCGTGCTCGATCCGTGGGTGTCCGATTGGCTGGCCGAGAATCCGATGAGGGCGACGCCGCTCGAAGAACTCGACCCTGAGATCCTCGAATTGGCTCGAGGGCCGTTCGGGATGCCGCCGGCCCGCGAGATCCTCATGGCCCACGTCAGCGACGAGACGGTGGGTGAGGTACCGATCCGGATCTATCAGGGAGACGGTGAACCCACCGGGCTGATCGTGTACTTCCATGGCGGTGGGTTCGTCATGGGCAGCATCGGGATCATGGACAACGTCGCGCGCGAGCTCGCCCAAGGTTCGGGGGCCGTCGTCGTCTCGGTGGAGTACCGGCTGGCGCCGGAGAACCCGTACCCGGCCGGGCTCCAGGACTGCGAGTCGGTGACCCGATGGGCGCTGGCCAACGCCGCACGATTCAACGTGACGCCTGACAAAGTTGCCGTGGCCGGTGAAAGCGCCGGGGGGAATCTGGCCGCCGCCGTAGCCCTTCGGCTCAGAGACGCCGGCGATGCGTCACTGGCCGGCCAGGTCCTCATGTACCCGGGCGTGGCGGGGCCGTTGGAGCATCCTTCGACGGTTGAGTTCGACGGGCTCATCATCAGTCGCAAAGCCGGCGAACAATTCTGGGCGGCCTACAGCGGTAACGCCAACATCGACAACGACCCCTACGCCGCACCCCTGCGCGCCGAGAGCCTCAGAGGACTCCCACCGGCCCTGGTCGTGCTGGGCGGATGCGACATGCTGCGTGACGAAGGACGTGAGTACGCCGGACGACTCAGGGACGACGGCGTAGCGGTCGACGAGGTGTGCTACCCCGGTCAGCCTCACGGCTTCATCAACTTCGAATTTCCCGCCTCGGCCCAGGCCTTCGAGCACATCGGTCGCTGGCTCGGCACCATCTTCGGTTCGCCGAGAGCGTCAGACTGAGGGGGCAGTCCCAGGGAAGGCGCATCGCCCGCCCATCCCAAGGTGAGCGAGGGGTCGCAGCCTTCGCATGAAGAGGGCCCCGCCGTCGCATGAGCGGAACCGGTACCCTCGCATGAAGGAGTCAACGATGGACCGGCGGGCGCTTTTGGGTACGGGCGGCCATCACTTCCGCGAATTCGCTGCCCGCGAGGGCCTCCACGAATGCCTTCATTTCCTCGGCGAGGCGGCCGTCGATTGTGGCCTCATTCGACCGGAGCAACGCTTTGGTGGCCTTCACGGCGTTGGGAGGGAGGGCGGCAAGGTGGTGCGCGGCGGCGAGAGCTGCATCCAACGGCGGCGATACCGCGGTGTTCGCCAGTCCCCACTCGGCCGCCTCGATGCCGTCGATCCGACGGCCCGACAAGAGCAGCTCGGCCGCTCGCCGGTCACCGACCACCTTGGGGAGCAGCAAGCTCGAGGCGGCCTCGGGCACCAGTCCGAGCTCGACGAACGGCACGTACAGCTTGGCGTTCGGATCGACGAACACCAGATCGCAGTGGAGAAGCATCGTGAGCCCAACACCGACGGCCAATCCATTGACCGCGGCGATCAGGGGCAGCTGGAGGGACGCAATGGCAAAGAGAAAACGCTGGACCTCGTCGAGCCTGGCCCCACTTGAAAAGTCGCCCAGGTCGTTGCCGGCGGTGAACACGGTGTCCGTCCCGGTAATCACCACCGCACCAACGTCTGCATCGTCATCAGCGGCCACGAACGTGTCGGAGATGGTGGCATACATCTCCTGGGTGAGGGCATTTCGCTTCGACGGCCGATCGATGGTGACCACCACCACGTGTTCGTCGATCTCGACTCTGACGTCTCCCGTGTCGGTCGACTGGACGGTCATGGCGCTCCTCTCAAACTCACTCGGCGCATTGCATGATCGCGACCGTAATGAAACGAGGTCGCGCAACGCCAGGTTGCGGTGTGGCTAGATCGCCACCGGTGGGCCGGATTTCTCTGGGACTTGATCCAGCCCGGGTGCATTTGTTGGTGTGGCTCCACTTCGGTGTATGGCCCGTTCGTCCGTCCCCAGGTAGCTGGCGATCACCCGGGGGTTGTCACGGACTTGATGCGGCACGCCTTCGGCAATGACCGCCCCGGCTTCGAGACAGTAGACCCGATCGCTGATGCCCATGATGAGCGGCATGTCGTGCTCGATCAACAGGACCGAAGCCCCGAGCTGGTGCTGCACGTCGACGATGAGTGGGCCGAAGGCCTCGGTCTCGCGTTGAGCCAGACCGGCGGTGGGCTCGTCGAGGCACAACACCTTGGCATCGAGGGCGAGCAGTCCGGCGAGCTCCACCACCCGGCGCGTGCCGGTGGAAAGGTCGCCGATGTGGTGGTCACGCCAGTGCGTCAGACCGAGTAAGTCAACCAGCTCGGCGACCTCGGCCCGATCGCGCCGACTGCGGCGCGTGGCCCTGGGCAAGGCGAGCGCGGTCGAGAGAGCCCCCGTTCCCCTCTTCGACTCGAGCGCCACCAGAAGCGTTTCGGTGACGGTCAACTCAGGAAAAAGCGTCGCCGATTGGAAGGTCCGACCAAGTCCGCGCGCGGCCCGGTGGGCCGGTGACTTGCCCCCGAACTCCTCACTGCCCAGGCACACCGAGCCCGTCGACGGGACGAAGCCGCCGACCGCATTCATGAGCGTCGACTTCCCCGCACCATTGCTCCCGATCAGGCCGACGATCTCCCCGCTGCCAACGGCCAACGTCACATTGTCGACGGCGAGATTGCCGCCGAACGCCACCCGCAGGTCTGCCACGGCCAAGGTGGGGGTGCCGACGTCTGCGCCCTCGGCCACCGGTCGTGCTGCCACCAATGGCCGCTGCTCCTTTGGGGGGGCGTCCTTGCCAAACCGACGATCGGCCCAGGCCAAAAAGGCATCCCGGACGTCGTAGCTGATCTGGTTGAGGCCTCGGGGGAAGTAGAGCAAGATCGCCAAGAGGCCGATGCTCGATGAGAGGAGCCCGAGCACTTGGTTGTTCGGGGCCAAGGCGGGGATCCCGATGACCCAGACCGACCCGATGACGGCAGCGGTGATGGAGCCCATCCCTCCGATGACGACCATGGCCACCAGAGCCAGCGAACCGTCCACCAGGTAGAAGCTTCCCGGTCCCGAGAAGGCCACGTTGGCGAAGGCGCCGGCGAGCAAGGCGCCGCCCAGTCCGGCGAGTGCCCCGGCGATCGAGAACGCCCGGATCTTCTCCCACGCCGGCCGCACCGTGTAGGCAGCAGCGGCATTCTCGTTGTCGCGCACCCCCATGATCGCCCGGCCCACACCGCTGTCCCTGAAGCGCGACGCCACCAGGAGGACCACCCCGAGGACCACCAGCACCACGTAGTAATAGGTGCGCTGACCGGGAAACGACAGGGAGAACAGTTTGCCGGGCGTGAACGGAAGGTTCGCGCCGTCGACCGACTGCCCACTCAAGATGGGCAGGCTGAAGAAGTACTGCTGGGCCGCCAAGGCGAACACGAACGTCACCACGGCGAGGTAGAGGCCTTTCACGCGCAGGGACCCCAGTCCGAGGATGGCCGCGAGCATGGCGGTGGCCACCGTCGTCGCCGCGATGGCGACCCAGAAGGGGACCCCTCCTTCGACCAGCCGGGCGGCGAAGAGAGCCCCCAACCCGGCGAAGGCCATCTGGCCGAGGGACAGTTGGCCCAGCCAACCCGTGAGGACGGTCAAGGAAGTGGCGCAGATGGCAAAGGCCAACACCTCAGTGAAGAGCTGCTGCGTGGACGGCCGAGTGAAGATGAGAGGCAGGACGCACGCAATGGCGGCCAAGAGGATGACGCCGCTCTTGTTGGCGTTGCGGGCCCAACGGTACCCCTGCAGGCGCGCCGGGATCGGGCGGGCCCTGGGAGTGAAGGCGAACACCTCGGTGTCGCTGCCCCGATCCCGATTGAAGGTCACGGCCACGAGCACGGTGATCAGGAGCAACAGATTCAGCAGACCCGGCGTGTCGATGAAGTTGAAATTCACGATGCTCTGGGCGAATCCGATGGCGATGGCAGCGATGATGGTCCGCCGAAAGGACGTCATGCCGCCGATCACCGCCGCCACCAGGGCCAGCGACAGCGTCTGATCCCCGAGCGTCGTCACGTCACCGGCCGAGCCGGTCTGTCCGGCGATGAGGACGATCGAGAGGGTCGACAGGGCGGCGGCGAGCGCCCACACCAGGGTCGAGACCACTTTGGGGCTGATGCCGGACAGGCGTGCCAGTTGCGGATTGCTGGCGCAGGCCTTGACCGTCTTTCCGAGCGTGGTCCGGTCGAGGAACCAGGACAACGCGACCAGCGTGACCGGGACGATGATCAGGATCGAGAGGTCCGACCCGCGGATCTGTACGCCGGCCACCGTCCATGACGAAGTGAAGGCGCTCGGGTAGTGCACGGCCAGGCTCGTCGGCTGCGGAAGCTTGAAGGCAATCGCCTCGGCGATCTGTGACACACCGATGGTGGCGACGAGGACGACCACGCGGGGGGACTTGCGCAGGCGGCGAATGATGGTGGCATCGACAAGGGCACCGAGCACCAGTCCGACCACCAGCGCCACCGCCAGCGCCACCCAGAACGGCACGTGGTACTGCACCACCAAAAGCGACAGCAGCGTCGCTCCGATGACGCCCATGTTGCCCACGGCGAAGTTGATGATGCGGGTGGCCCGATAGACCAGGACCACACCCACGGCGATCACCGCCACGGCCATGCCTTGGACGATCCCGTCGAAGGCGACCTGGCCGTTGACCCACGAAACGGCGAGCATCATCCGCTCTCCTGGCCTCCGAGGAACACGGCCCGCGCCAGGTCGTCACGTTCCATCAGATCGCGAATCGGCCCCTCGAAACGCAATCGTCCCTTCTCGAGGAACACCGCCCGGTCGGCGATTGCCGCCGCGACGTTGAGCGACTGTTCGACAATGATGAGCGTCACCCCCGCCGCCTTGAGCCCTTCGACCACACCAATGAGCTCCTGGACCACAATCGGAGCGAGACCCAGCGAGAGCTCGTCGATGATGAGGACCTCGGGATCGTGCAGCATGGCGATGGCCAGAGCGAGCATCTGCTGCTGTCCTCCGGAGAGCGAATCGGCCCGCTCCCCGCGGCGAGCCGTCAAAGCTGGAAACAGCTCGTAGACGCGTTCGGTGCGGCGGCGCAGCTCGGCCCGGTCGGATCGGTAGACGAACCCACCCATTTCGAGATTCTCGGCGATCGTCATCTCTCCGAAGACACCCGCGCCACCGGGCAGGAGATGGATTCCGAGGCGAGATCGCTGTTCGGGCGTGGTGTAGGTGATATCGTGCCCGTTCAGGCGGACGACACCTCGCGACGCCGTCTCGAGGCCCGCGGCGACGCGCAGCGCGGTCGATTTTCCCGCCCCATTGGTCCCGAGCAAGGCCAGCACTTCTCCTCGCTTCACCTCGAAGCTGAGCCCGAAGAGAATCTGCACGTGCCCGTAACTGAAGTCGACCCCACTGAGCTGGAGGACGGGTATGTCGGCGGGTTCGGCCTGTTGACGCTGGTGCTCATCCATTTCTTCTTGGAGCTCTGTCACCACCAGGGAGAGATCGTTGCGGATGAAGTGGGCGCTGCGGATGATGAAGAAACCCCCGATCAACGTGGAGGGGATCATGATGATCAGCACGGCTGGGCGCACCCCGAAGAGGCTGTCGAGCAACGCGGCCAACACGGCTCCCCCGGTAGCACCGATGAAGAAGACGTAGAGGCCTCCCACGGCGGTGACCATTCCGCGCAGGCGGTAGGGGGCCACTGAGGTGAGCACCGGGCCGATCATGGAGAAGGCCGTGAGCAGCAGCACCGCGGTCGGCACGCTGAACACGGCCCAGAGCACGGCGTTCGGCATGAGGTACTGAATGGGGACGAGGATGGCGACAGGGAGGACGACCTTGCCGATGAGAGCCAGGGCCCGTGACGGATCCGTGCGGAAGAGACGGTCGTAGTAGCGCCCGACCAGCGGCAGGGCCACCAGGACCCCCAGGCTTCCGATGGTGCCGATGAGCCCGCGCTCGAAGGCATCGAGATGGAAGCGCTGCTTGAGGTACAGATTGCCCAGCACGGGGACGGTGAACAAGCCGAATCCGATGGCGGAGAAGGCGATCAGGCACATCTTGATGGTGCGGATGCGCAGGATCCGCTCGAACGCCGCCTCCATGGACGGGGCGGCCGGTCGCTCATCATGAATGATTTCACCCAACACCCCCTGCTTCTCGAACTGACCTCGTGGCGGCTCGTGCATGCGAAAAGCCAAGAAGGCGAACACGAGGATGGGGATGGCCAGGGCGTAGAACGACCACCGCCACCCGTTCGCTCCACCGACCTCAGTGGCGATGAACCCGACCAGCAGCGGGCTGAGGGCGGTCGCCGCGCCCATGCCGATCCCCATGCCGGCGGAGATGCGCCCCCGCAGGGTGATGGGGTACGTGTCCGCCAGCAGCGAGCTGTGCACCACGGTGGTGCTGGCCTGGGAGACCCCGGCCCCCAAGCGGGCCAGGAAGAACAGGAAGATGTTGGTGGCAAAACCCGTGGCGGCCACCATGAGGCCGAACACGATGGTGGCCCACCCGATGATGGGTGCCCGGCGGAACCGGTCGGCCAGCCACCCCATCGGCACGATGCCCAGGACCAGGAACCCGCCGGAGATCCCGGTCACAAAGACGATGGCGCTGGTGCTCACATGGTAGGAAGCCTGAATGTTGGGAGCGAGGACCGCCAACCCCTGACTCTGCAGGTTGTCAAGTGTGACGATGATGGCCAGGATGACGAAGGTTCGAGCTCCGGTCTTGCGCAGACCCTCGCGCAGCGTCATTGCTTCCTCGCTCGACCCCGGCAACATGTCCTGAGGAAGCAGGACATCCTGCGCCGATCCGGCAGCCCGTTGTTGCTCGGCTGCCGGATCGGCGACGAGATGGGCCAGTTCGGCCGAAATGATGGTGCTGGCTGGGCCCGGATCGGAGGGCCCAGCCGCCGATTCGCTCAACCCGGCCCCGATCTCCGTACCGAGATCCACCCCTCAGCGTCGATACCGCCGGCGATGGGCACGGTGACCCGCCTCGCCGGCGTCACTTCGCCGAAGTGGATGCGCTCACCAGGGTCTTGGACGTCGGAGAGTAGACGACGACGTTCACCGGTCCGAAGGAGTACGGCTGATTGTTTGCGAACGAGACCGGTCCGCCCGCCCCCGGGATGGTGATGTTCTTCAGTGAATACCCGGCTTTGGTGAAGCTGGCCACGGTCAACTTCTTCCCGGCTGTGTCGGCGATCTTGGCGAACAGTGCCAGGTCCTGACAGGCTTGCATCACCGAAACGGCGGTCGTGGGCACCGAGGCGGCCTTCGGATTGGTGGGATTCAGCGGTGCATCGATTTTGTCCGATGGATACGCCTTGTGGACAATGTTGACGCACTTCTGAATGGCCGGATCCTGCCACTCCTGATAGTTGCTCGGCGTGGGCAGAGCGGCGAGCACGTTGTCCAGGTACGGATTGCCCCCCTTGGCCGACTCCACATAGGAAAGGAGAGACGACTCACTGGTGGCGATCCACGGCGGCTTGTAGGTGCTCTGGTTGTCGAGCAGGGCTCGGGGCCAGGTCGTCGAACCGGAGCCACCGACCCCGATAACCTCGTTCACTCCGGCGCTCTGAAAACGTTGGGCAATGGACTGCACCGCCTGGTCCGACGCGACGGCGTCCGTGGACTGCACACTGTCTTCGGCGGTCAGGGCGACGTTGACATGCAACTTCTTGAGGTCCGATTGCACGGTAGCCACTTCGGGCTTGTCCGAATCCTGGCCGTAGAAGATCCCGACCTTCTTTCCCTTGAAGGTCCCTCGCTTGGCGAAGGCGGCGAGCTGCTTGGCGTCAAAGGGCGCATCGGGCGGTGACAAGCTGAAGTCGGGCGGCGCGTTCGCCGGCAACTTTCCCGGCAACGAACCGGCGATGACCAGCGTGCCGTGGTCCTGCTGGTAGCAGTCCGGGTACACCGGAGACAGCGCGATGAATATCTTGTCGTCCTCGGTCAACTGCGAGCACGACGCCGTGACCGAGGCGGGCACTGCCGGGTCGAACTTGTAGTAGTGCGCGACGACGTGTCGGCCGTCGACTCCGCCGTGCGCATTCATGTTGGCGATGATTGCGCCGTAGGCGTCAGGAAAACTGCCCTCATCGATCGTCACGCCGAGGGCGTGCAGGGCGACGAAATCCACATAGGGGATACCGACGCTGATCGTCTTCGCCGTGACGCCCTGGTCGGCCGGGGTCGTGGCCCCGGCCGGTGCCGGGCTGGCCACGAACATTGTCGCCAGTGCGGTGACGAAGGCCGCCATCGCCGAAAGAGTCGTTCGGGTCCCCACGATCCCCCTTCCGGGCGCCTGGCGCCCCGATTGGTGTTCTCCCCCACTTCGCCCCACAGGGCAAAGTCCTTTGTAATTCATGACATCCTCCCATTTGCATCGGTTTGTATTTCAAGGCTGCACGAGGCGGAAAGGCTTTCAGAAGATCGCCCCAGAAGGACGTCGTACCGCCCCGCATCGATCTGCCATCCTCGGGCCCGGCGTGCCGCGGCTGGCGCGAGCGTCTTGAACATTTCGGGAATCCTGGTCTCAACGTCATCCCAGTCGTCCTGCCCCGGGTCCCAGTAGGCGAACGAGCGAGAGTCGAGCGCGAGGTCGATGACCTTGCTCTCCCCTGCTTCGAGCCACACCTTCGCAAACGCCTTGAGCTCCTTGGGGGGGCGAGCCAGCCGTGCCGATTCCGGTGCGACATAGCACTGCACGACTTCGGACCCGGCCCGCGAGCCCGTGTTGATCAGCGGGACCGAAACGGTGATCGACTGTCCCGGCCGGTAGACGTCGGCAGAGAGCGTCGGTTCACCGAAAGCAAAAGTCGTGTAACTGAGGCCGTGCCCGAAGGGGAACTGCGGGGCGATCGCACTGTGTTCGTAGCCCCGATAGCCCATGAATAGGCCTTCGCCGTAACGAACCTCGCCGTTCTCTCCCGGAAAGTTGGCGAAGGAGGGATTGTGTTCGATGCGCATCGGGATGGTCGTCGGCAGCCGCCCAGCGGGCTCGGCCGCGCCAACCAGGACCTCCGCCACGGCGGCGGCCATTTCCTGTCCACCGAACCAGCATTGGATGACCGCAGCCACATCGGTCGCCCAGGACATGTCGACCGGGGCTCCCGCGTTGACGACGACGACGGTGCGGCCGCTGGCGGCCGCCACTCTCTGGATCAACTCCTTCTGCCGGCCCGGAAGTCCGAAGTCCGTGCGGTCGTGGCCCTCGGTCTCCGTTTCCTGGGTGGTGCCGACAAAGACGATCGCCACGTCGGCTTCCGCCGCCGCGACAGCGGCCCGTTCGAGCAACGCATCGGTGTCCGGTGTGCGAAACCCCACCCGAAATCCAGCTACGTGCGCATGTTCGCTCGCGAACTCCACCACGAACTCGGCGGGCACACCCCGCTCGAACGTGACGTCGGCCACGAGATCCTGACTGGCTTGGCCAAAAAAGTCGCTGCCCCCCGGAGGAGCGGGATTGGCAAACCCATCGATGACGACGGTGCCGTCGACGATGAGGCGAGCCTTACCTGATTGTGCCAGGGCAAGTTGGAGACTCCCGTTCTCCTCGGGGATCACCGTGCCCACCACGCGCAGGGACCAATCACCCGATGGGGTCTCCGTCCCGATTCCACCGATGGCCAACATCCGGAGGTTGTCCAGCTGCAGCTGCTCCACCATTGGTCCCTCGAAGTCGGTACCGGCGTACTTGTCGGCGCGAAACCCGTCGGCGGCTCGGAGGACGGACCCCCCGACGACGATGGGTGCACCCGTGACTTCACATCCACGCTCGTACGTGATGTGGGCTTTGGGGCCACACGCATCCGAAAGCGCTTGCAGCGGGGTGACCAAGGTGGGCGGTGTCACCTGCGAAGACCCGCCGCCCATGATGGCGGGGGAGACGGCTGGGGAACCGAGCACGGCAATTCGAGCCGTTGAGCCGACAAGAATGGGCAACGTGCCGTCGTTTTGGAGCAGGACCGTCGATTCAGCCGAAGCCCGACGGAGCAACGCCAGGTCTGTGTTCGTCGGGGGCTTGATGTCCGGCACCGGCTCCGGCACGTCGAGCACGCCAGTGCGGTCGAGCCCGCCGAGCAATCGGTACACCGCTGCATCAACGTCCGCCTTGTCGAGGGACCCGTCGCCGACGGCGGCGAGTACCGTGCGGCCCAGTGCCCGTCCGGGTCCGGGCATCTCCAGGTCCAATCCGGCGCCCAACGAGGTCGTCGTCTCGGCCACGCCGAACCAGTCGGTCATGACCAATCCCTCGAAGCCCCACTCCTCGCGCAGGAGGTCGATGAGAAGCTCAGGTTGCTGCGTCAGCCAACGCCCATTCAGCCGGTTGTACGCCGTCATGATGGCGAGCGCTCCACCCTCACGGATGGCGATTTCGAACGGCAGCAGATAGAGCTCGCGTAACGCTCGTTCGTCAATCACCGAGCTGATGGAGCCGCGCTCGAACTCCGCCTCATTCCCGACGAAGTGCTTGACCGTGGCGAAGACACCTTCGGACTGAACCCCGCGCACGTAGCCGGCGGCCAGTCGACCGGACAGCAGCGGATCCTCCGAGTAACACTCGAAGTTACGACCGGCCAGGGGCGACCGATGCAGGTTGACGGTGGGCGCCAAGAGGCCGCGGCATCCCCGGGCCAGCGCCTCCCGACCGACGAGGGCACCCAGTCTCTCGGCGAGGTCGGGGTTCCAGCTGGCACCGATGGCGGAACCACAGGGGATACAGGTCGAGGGTGGGCCACCGGCGCCAGGAAGGCCCGTTCCCCTGGCGCCGGAGGGACCGTCGGTGACGCGGATCTTGGGGATGCCCAGGCGCTCGACGGCAACGGTGGAGAACAGATCCTCCCCAGCAGTGAGAGCGGCCTTCTCTTCAAGCGTCAATGTATCGATCAACGTCTTGACATGAGCCAATTCGCTACCCCCACAATGGCACTCTCGTTATTCGAATGCGTTATTCTGATGACTATAAGAAAGTTTCGGAGGCACCGCAAGCGCCTTCTGTGAATGGGCCTTCCGCTCCTGCGGCGCCGGACCCTCCGGGAGATTCTCGGTCGATATGACAGCTTCCCCAGTCGGTGCCCACCTCGTGCTCCCCTCCGATGACCACGGCGAATCCCCACCTGGGCTGGTATTGGACCGAACGGTCGGCACAACACTAATGCTCCCTTGGCACCACCGGGCTTCACCCTGGTCTGTTTTGATCAGTTTTCTGATCCTTTCGGGTGGCCCCGGTCGGAGCACCTGCCCTTACCTGCCGTCAGAACGCACGTGCGGTGTTCCCAGAATGGCTGCTCTCTCTGCTTCTCAGATCTATAGGATTTTCTCGTGGTGACTTCAATTGGGATTGCACCTTGACCGCATTGCCGGAGTCCGATGCGAAGAGTTCGGAGCTGAGCTCGGCTGAGGGGCCGACCGAATGGCAGCATGCAGGACGCGCCCGAAGCATTCACTTTGGTCAAGCGGCCGGTGCTGACGAACGCAATCCTCAGCCAAGAGGAGATCTTCGCCGACAGCAGATCATCGACGCCGCCGTCGACCTGTTTGCCGCCAAGGGCTACCGGGGAACGGGCGTCGCCGCACTGGCCAATCGGGTGGGGATGACGCCAGCGGGGCTCCTGTACTACTTCGGCACCAAAGAGCGACTGCTGCGGGAAGTTGTGGCCGAGCGCGACCAAGCCGATGTCTTCGGCCCCGATGGACCTTTTCCGGTCGCTTTGACGCTCACAAGCCTTCGGCAACTGGGTCAACACAACATGGAGACGGCCACCCTCACGCGCTTGTACGTCGTGCTCGGTGCAGAGGGCCTTGATGCCAATGACCCGTTGCACGACTTCTTCGTGGAACGATACGAAATGGCGCGGCGCTTCGTCCGGGCTGTCCTTGAGGCTGAAATTGCGCAAGGCCGGGTGCGTCAAGACATCGACGTCAACCAGATCGCCCAGGAGGTCATCGCCGTGGTGATAGGCCTGGAGATTCAATGGCTGGCCGATCCAGCCCGCGTCGATCTCGCTGTGGCCATAGATGCGTATGTCGATGGGCTCATCAGGCAGTTGGCTCCCGAGTGACCCGAACAGCCGCCGACTCTCTGCGATGGGATCGTGCGTGTTGCCGGCGGAGATACGAGGTACGCGCATCAATCGGAACCAGGTGACCGTGGAGGCGGAGAGTATGAAGGAGAAGACGGTGGGTCTGGTGACGGGCGCTGGTTCTGGTATGGGTCTGGCGTGCGCGACCCGAATGGCTGACATGGTGGACGTCCTTCTCTTGGTGGATCTGAATGAAGGCGCTGTCACCGATGCCGCCCAGCAGATCTCTGACGGCCATGGGCGCGCCACCATCGATGTCCACGCCGTCGACATCACCGACGAGAGTGCACTGGAGGCCCTCTCGTCGCGGATCTCAACAGCCGGGACCCTGCGGGCCGTGGCCCATGCCGCGGGCATCTCCCCGACCATGGCCGACTGGCGCAGAATCTTTCAGGTTGATCTCATCGGCACCGCCCTGCTGGCCGACATGCTCTTGCCCCTTTCGACCGGGGGCACGAGCGTTGTCTGTTACGCCTCTATGGCGCCCCTCTTGCATCAGAGCCCTGTTGATCCAGCCATTGAAGCAGTACTCGATGAGCCGCTCCAGGTGAACTTCCTCGATCGGATTCACACCGCCGTCGGACCCTCGGTTGAAGATTCCGGGCTGGCCTATTTCTGGGCCAAGCGGGGGGTCCATCGGTTGGCCCAGCGCGAAGCAATTCGATTCGGTCGACAAGGGGCTCGGGTGTGCTCGGTCTCACCAGGCATCATCGACACGCCGATGGGAAGGCAAGAGTCCGCTGCTCGCACGACCAACGACATGCTCGTAGGGGTGACGCCGTTGGGCCGGCACGGCCAACCCGAGGAAGTGGCAGCCGTCACCGCCTTCCTCCTGTCAGACGAGGCGAGTTACGTCAACGGGATCGATATCCTCGTCGATGGCGGAACCGTGGCCGCAGTGACTCGGGATGCTTTCCCTATCGACCCTTCCAGGCCGGCGCACGCTTCTCCATGAACGCTGTGGCTCCCTCCCGGGCGTCCTCACTCTGAAACACGGCAGCGATTTCCTCGCTCGATCCCCATCCGCTGGCGGGATGCTCCGTCACCGCTCGCCGCATCAACCTCTTGGTCGTTTGGACGGCCAAGGGCGCGTTGGCCGCCACCACCCCAGCCAAGAGCAGGGCCGAATCCATGAGCTCGCGGCGCGGCACCACCTGGTTCACCAGTCCCCACTGTGCGGCGCGCCCCACATCGACGAGTTCACCGGTCAAGGCAACTTCGAGCGCCAGAGCCAAGGGGATTCGGGTGCCCAGCAACGTGCCACCGCCGCCGGCGATCAACCCTCGCCGCACCTCGGGCACACCAAATCGAGCGCCTTCGGCGGCAACCACCATGTCGCAGGTCAACACCAACTCAAATCCACCGCCCACCGCAACCCCATTGACCGCGGCGATGATCGGCTTCGCGCATGGCCTTTGAAACAGATCGAGCTGCGAGCGACCACTGGAGGCGCCTGAGCCACCGGTGCCAGCGGATCCACCGGATGCGGGATCGTCACCCTCGCCGTACTCATCTGGTCCGGCGCTGAACGCCGCCAAGTCCATGCCGGCACAGAAGTGTCGCTCGCCCGCGCCGGTAAGGACGACGACCCGGACACCATCGTCCTCGTCAATTTCCTCGAAGGCCTGGTTGAGGTCGCTCAGGAGCTGCGGGTCCAACGCATTCGCCGAGGCTGGTCGGTTCATCGTCAGGACCTCGACCGAATCAAGTCGTTCACGCAGGAGGACCGTGTCCCCTTCGGGACTCACCGGCCGAGGGTCGTCGTCGATGCGAGCTCGGCGGCCCCCTTCATGCTGTCGAGGACGACGGGCCCGTAGGCGGCCATGCCTGGATTGTCGGACGTGCCATCAACGATCCGTGCGTACCCACCCTCGAGAACAATGGCCAGCTTGAATCGGGCCAGGATCACGTAATAGTCGATTTCGTCGACGGACCGTCCGCTGACCGTGGCGTAGTGGTCGAGCATCTGGTCTCTGCTGGGCATACCGGTCAGGTCCACATATCCATTGGTTCGATCTTCGCCGGGATCGGTCCAGCCGTTCATCACCCAACCCAGGTCAAGGAGTGGGTCACCGACCGTAGACATCTCCCAGTCGACCATGGCGGCCAATGTGGCGGGGGCCCCGTGGTTGAACATGGCGTTGGCGAACTGGTAATCGCCGTGAATGATCCCGGGCTCCCAGCGGGACGGCTTGTGGTTGCGCAGCCACTCCGACGCCACATCGAGACCCGGCAGTTCCCGGAATTTGATGGCATCGAGATGGGCGAGCCAGCGATCGACCTGTCGATCATGAAAGTTTTCCGGCTTGCCGAAGCCTTCCAGCCCTCGCGCCCGCCAATCGACCCGAGCCAAACGGGCGGGGCCATCGACGAGCTGGATGCCCAGACCGAATCGAGCGTCGAGATCCGTGTCGAATGGGGCGGGCCAGCCATCGGTATTCATGGGTGACCAGCCGTCGATCTCGCTCATGAGATAGAAGGCAGCACCCAGCACCTCGGTGTCATCACACACCGCATACGCCTCAGGGTGCGGGACATCGGTGCCGTTGAGGGCATTCAGGACTCGGAATTCCCGCAGCATCGTCTTGTTGCGGCCCGGAGGCACCTTCACGGGTGGCCGGCGCAGCACCGAGACGAAGTCGCCCCGCTGAATTCGGAAGATCACGTTGGACGTGCCGCCGCTGATGAAGCTGCACGTCACCGGCTCACTCCGGCCGGGAAGATCCTGCCCGTCCATCCATCGACCCAGCCGCACCGTGTGCACCGCTTCCGCGCTCTGGTCGTCAGTCGTGTTCGTATCGCTCATTCCGGTGCCCGCTCCTCGCTGCCGGTCGACCCTTTGGTCGGCCACTTACATACCTCGTGTATCTCAGATAACATCTGTATCACATGAGGGCAGTGGGAGCACGCGGTTGACGTCCCGGTCGGCGGCACATGTCGAGGACACTCGGCGCGCGCTCATCGCCGCGGCGCGGGAACTCTTCACCACCGTGGGCTTTCAAGCCACCCTCACCGAAGAAATCGTCCGCAACGCGGGCCTCACCCGTGGGGCGCTCTACCACCATTTCCGCGACAAGGGGGATCTCTTCAGCGCCGTGTTCGCGGAGGTGTCCGACGAGGTCGAGCAGTCGCTCATTCGCCGTTCGACGGGTCCCGATCCGGCCAGCGCCTGGGATCTGTTCTTGGCCAACAGCGAGGTCCATTTGGAGGCGGCCACCAAGAATCCGGCCTACCGCCAGATCGTCTTGATCGACGGCCCATCAGTCCTCGGCCGGGATGCCTGGTCGACCAGTCGGGGTGGCCCGCTGGCGAAAATCGCGGGGTACCTCACCGATGCCGTGCACGAGGGCGTCCTCGAGCCGCTGCCAGCCGAAGCGATGGCCCACCTTCTCGGCGCAATCGGCACCGGAGCAGTGATGTACGTGGCACAAGCCGAGGACCATGCGCGGGCCCGGCGCGACATCGAGATCTGCAATGACCGACTGTTGAGCGGTCTCGCTCATCCGACCGCCTGATCGATCGATCATGCTCGCCGCACGATGCCATCGCTACGGCAAGCCCGACGTCCTGGTGGTCGAAGAGGTTCCGGATCCCGTGCCCGGAGACGGACACGTGGTCGTTGACGTTGCCGCCGCCGCAGTCAATTTTCCCGACGTCCTGCTCATCGCCGACCAATATCAGATCTCGATACCGCTCCCATTCACACCCGGCAGCGAACTGGCCGGCACGGTCCGATCAGTTGCCCCGGGCGTGACAACGTGGCGCATCGGGGATCGCGTGATGGGTTCGACGTTGGTGGGCGCGTTCGCCCAACAGGTCGCACTTCCGGTCACCTCCCTCGCGTCGGTCCCTGACAGCACCGAACTCCGGGCGGCCGCGGCAGCCGGCGTGGCTCATCGGACGGCGTATCACGCCCTGCGGACCATGGCGGGGGTGAGCGCCGGTGAACAGGTCGTGGTCCTGGGGGCGGCGGGCGGCGTGGGATTGGCCGCGGTGGAACTGGCCGTCGTTCTCGGGGCCACCGTGACTGCGGTGGCGTCGAGCGAGAGCAAACGCGGCCTGTGCGTGGCGAAAGGGGCACGCACAGCGATCGATTCCGCGGCGTCGGACCTCAAGGAGCAACTCAGATCGGCAACCAACGGCGGGTCCGACATCGTCGTAGACCCCGTGGGCGGCCCTTACGCCGAACCCGCGCTCCGGGCTATGCGCTGGGGCGGGCGTTTTGTCTCGGTGGGTTTCGCCTCCGGTGAGATCCCACGTATACCGCTGAATCTGGTGCTCCTCAAGGGCGTGCACGTCACCGGTTTCACCATGGCGGGCATCGCCGCCAACCAGCCAGCCGAGACCGCACGGGACAGCGCGGAATTGGCCGAACTCCTGGCTACCGGTCGGGCCACGCCCCACGTCTCCGCCCTCTACCCCCTGGCCGAGACGGCGCAGGCGCTGAACGATCTCGCTGAGCGACGGGCAACCGGCAAGGTGCTGGTGCTGCCCAATGACTAACGGCTGATGAACGGGGGGCTCGAGAGAACCACCTTTCAGGCCACCGTTGCATCTCAGGGAGACGGAACACACCGGCCGGCCTGGTGGGAGCACGGACGGACCCGGATTCGAACGGGGTTACGCTCCTCGGCGTGTCGCCTCTTTCGATGAGCCAGTACGAGGTACCTGCTGCACTCGAGGTCCTGATCGACGGTCCGGTGCGGGTGGTCCGCTTGAACCGACCCGACGACCTCAATGCCACCAACCACGAGCTCCACCAAGGATTGGCTGAGCTCTTCCCCCAGATCGACGCCGACACCGAGGCCCGAGCGGTTGTCCTCACGGGCAACGGCCGCGCCTTCTCGGCCGGCGGTGACTTCACCTATCTGGACGAGCTCATTCGTGATCCGGTGCTTCGGAAGGAATCACTCACCCATGGCCGGCAGATCGTGACCGGAATGTCCGGATGTCGCGTGCCGATCGTGGCCGCGGTCAACGGTCCGGCCGTGGGATTGGGCTGCAGTCTCGTCGCGCTCTCCGACATCGTGTTCATGGCCGAGAGCACCCACCTGGCCGATCCCCATGTCCTCCTGGGCTTGGTGGCCGCCGACGGCGGCCCCGTGACCTGGCCGCTCATGATGAGCCTGCAACTCGCCAAGGAATATGCCCTGACCGGCGATCGCATTCCGGCCAAGCGAGCCGCCGAGATCGGCTTGGTGAACCATGTCTGCCCGGACGACGAGGTGCTCGCGCAGGCCACGGCCTGCGCGCACCGCATCGCCAAGCTGCCCCAGCGGGCCGTCGAGGACACCAAGCGCATCATCAACATGCACCTCGAGCGGGCCATTCTGGCCACCCTCGACTTTGCACTGAGCGCCGAAGACCGATCATTCGGGTCGCCAGAATTGCGGGCCAACATCGATCGCCTTCAGATGCAGGCGGCCGAGAAGGCCACGCCCACGTCGTAGCGCAGCAACGCACGGAAGCCCCGGTTCGGATCGGCTCAGCAGGGGAGAATCCTGTTCTTTGGAGATGAGTCACTGGTAGCCCCAGCGAGAGACTCTCCGTTCACCCAGGTCAGGTAAACTCTGCGCCATGCCGAGAAGCCAATTGCCGCCTGATGAGGCCGAAGCGGGCGGGCAGAGCTGGCGCGAGCAGGCCGTGTCGCGATCCCTCGATACGGCTCGAGTCCGAGCCGAGGTCCGGGTCCAGCGTTTTCTCGACGCGGCAACTGAACTCTTCAACTCCAATTCGGGGAAGGAATTCACCGTCCAGGAAGTGGTCGAACGCTCCGGGCAGTCACTGCGCAGCTTCTACCAATATTTTGGGGGCAAGCACGATCTGCTCCTGGCCCTGTTCGAAGAGTCGGTGCAGGCCACGGCCCGCCAACTGGAGGAGCGGCTGGCCGGGAGAGAGGGCGGTCTCGACCGTCTGCATTGTTTCGTGGTGGAGTACTACCGCATCTGCCGGCCCACCCGGCCGGGGGAGGCCAGCCCGAACGGGCGCGCCCCTTTCATGACCGAGTTCGCCCAGCAACTGTTGACGGCCCATCCCAAGGAAGCGGCGCGGGTGTTTTCGCCCGTCGTCACCCTGTTTGAAGGCGTGCTCGACGAGGCAGTCGCAGACGGAGCGATCCGGGCCGGCGTGAGCGACGGGCCCGTTGTCGGCATTGTGCTCGAAGCCATCATGTTCAACGCGTTCTCTTCGACCATCGGGGGCGTCTCCGTCCGCGCTCACGATGACAACGAGGCCGAATACCTGTGGACTTTCGTCCTTCAGGGCATTGGCAGCGGCGCAACCGCCTGATCCAACGGTCGGTTACCGGCTCAGCTCGCGGGCAGGCCCAGAATGCGGCTGGCCACCAGGTTTCGTTGGATCTGTGACGTGCCCCCCATGACGCTCTGGGCCCGGCTGTAGAGATACGTGTTCAACGCGGTGTCGTCTCCCCCTCCTTGAGCACTGCCGCCGATGGCCAAGGTGGCGTGCCCGACCGACTGCTCGGTCCAGGTCATAAGGAGCTTGTCGACTGACCCTTCCGGGCCATGGGAGATGCCGTTGAGGCGGTCGGAGAGGCGCCGTCGGACATGCAGGCGCAGCATCTCGACCTCGACGATGGCCCAGCCCAGGTCCCGGATCTGGTCCTCCCGGAAGGCCCTGGGATTGCCCTTGACCTGGCGCGTGAGGTCGTTCACCACCTTGCTGTAACGAGCGACGTATCCCAACTCTCCCGGTTCTCGCTCGTGGCTGACGATGGTCATGGCCAGGCGCCATCCTTCGCCGGGACCGCCGACCATGTTGGACAGCGGGACCCGGGCGCCGTCGAAGTCGACTTCACCGAATTCCTTGGTGATCCCGTTGATCATGCGGAGGGGCCGCTGCTCGATGCCGGGCTGGTGCATGGGCACCGCAAAGGCTGAGATACCGCGATGCGTAGCCGCCTCATGGTCGGTGCGGGCGAGGACGAGACACCAATCGGCATCATCGGAGTAACTGGTCCACACCTTGTGGCCCGAGATGACGAAGTCGTCGCCGTCGAGATCGGCTCGGGTCCGAAGCGAGGCCAGATCGGAACCGGCGTCCGGCTCGCTGAAGCCCTGACACCACCGGTCGCGACCACTGATGATCCCGGGAAGGAACCGGGCCTGTATGTCCTCGTTGCCGTGCTCGAGGATGCCGTGGACGAGATACCCCAGGCTGGGACGGGGCGGCGTGCCGGCGGCGGCCAACTCCTCGTCGACGATGACGTCGTAGACCGAGGGTAACCCCTGACCGCCGATCTCGGTGGGCCACGACATGCCGAAGAAGCCGGCGTCGAAGAGCGACCGGTGCCAGGCGGCGGCGCCCTTCCAATAATCATCGTCGGTAGAGGAAGTGGGAAGACCCGGATCGTTGTCCTGCAGCCAGAGGCGCAACCGCCCCCGGAAGGCTGCCTCTTCGGGTGAATCCCGGAAATCCACTCAGGCCCCGATTCCGTAGTGCACCAGGACCCGGTCCATGCTGGCCCCGGTACCGCCGAGGAGATCGGAGGACAGGAGGGCGCGTCGCAAATAGACGTGCGCCAAGCACTCCCAGGTGTTGCCGATGCCCCCGTGGACCTGGATGGCGGTCTCGCACACGTCGAGCGCCGCCCGGGCGCAATAGGCCTTGGCGACCGCGGCGGCGGCCAGCGCCTCTTCGGCCGGGAGGGCATCGACGGCCCACGCCGCATGCAGGGCGATGCTGCGGGATCCCTCCATGAGCACGAAGGCATCGGCCAGCATGTGCTGCACGGCCTGGAATGATCCGATGGCGGCCCCGTACTGCTGGCGGAGAGCGGCGTACTCAGTCGCCAGGCGCACGGCGCCACGCATGATGCCGACCAGGTCGGCCCCGGCCAGGGCCAGGCCCAGGGCGGTCCAACGGACCAGGTCGTCGTCGTTGATGAGCCGGTCCGCCACCGGGATGGCACCGGTCATCGGTCCGCCCAACCGCTTGGCCGGTCGGGTGAGATCGACCTGATGCTCCCCGGGGGCCAGTTCGATCTGCAGCAACCGATGGCCGCCGGGACCGGAGGACAAGAGCAATGCGTGGGCTGATCTGTGGGCATCGACGGCCACCGCGGACGCGGCGTCACCCATGGTGTCGGCGATCGAGAGCAGATCGGGTGTGAAGGCCACCGTCTCAATGGATCCACTGACGGGGGCGCCGGTCACTCGGCGGAGTTCCCCGGCCAGGATCGGACCGATGAAGGGAAGGTCGGCCAGCCCCCGGCCCAGCTCTTCGGCGATGAGTGCGACTTCGACGCCCGACGTCAGGGGTTGGCCCTCGTCGCCGCCGTCTCGCAATTCCCGCCAGCCCGACGATGACACGGCCGCGTCCAGCTTGGCGCGGCGCGCGGGGTCGCCGATCTCGCCGACGGCGTGTGGTCCGAGCTGATCGACCACCCGGGCGGCGGATTGGCGTAGGGCCTCCTGCTCGGTGGAGAGGCGGACGTCCATCAGGCCGGCGGCGCGGAGTCGGCGTGGGCGGCCATCCATTCGTCCCGCAGGACGCGCCGCAACACCTTGCCCGAGGGCAGCCGTGGGATGGTGTCGACGTGCACCACGTCGTACAGGCGCTTGTACGTAGCGAGTGATTCGGCCACCACATCCTCGAGGGCACCGTCCGCCAGGGGCACGGACCGATCCAGTTGCACCGCAGCCACCGGCAGCTCGCCCGCCCGTTGGTCGGGGACGCCGAACACCGCACAATCGAGCACGGCCGGGTGCCCGTGCAGGACAGCCTCCAACTCCGCGGGCGCCACCTGGAAGCCGTTGACCTTGATCATCTCCTTCGACCGATCGGTCAGATGGACCCAACCCTCCGGCTCGAGCCAGCCGACGTCGCCCGTGCGGTACCAACCGTCGACCATGACGTCGGCCGTGGAGCTCTCGGGCAGGTACCCGGCCATGACCGAAGGGCTCAAGACTTGGATCTCACCGATCTCGCCGCTCGGAAGGATGGCGCCGGTATCGAGGTCGGCGATCCGCAGCGAAATGCCAGCCGGTGGCAGTCCGGCCGAATCCAGCCGCCACGCCTCGGGGCGCTCGATCGGATTGGCCGAGATCACCGGGACTTCGCTGGCCCCGTAGGCCGGCAACCAGCGGACGCCGGTGCGTTCGGTCACCACCCGGGCCACGCTCTCGGTCACCGGGGTGGCGCCCCACATGATGTAGCGCAGGGAGGAGAGGTCGTACTCTTCGAGCCGAGGATGATTGGCCAGGGCCAGGGCGATCGGCGCGACCGCCATCTCGAGCGTCATGCGCTCCGACTCGATGCGGCGCAACACCTCGTCGAGGTCGAATCGCCGATGCAATCGCACACTGGCCCCCGCCGCGGTGGCGGTGAGCAGGTTCAGCAGCCCGAGGATGTGCGAGGGCGGGGTGGCCACCTGGAAGCGGTCGTCGCGGCCGAGACCGAGCACCTTGACCCAGTCAGCCGTGGCCTGCCCCATGGAGGCATGGGTGTGGCGCACCGCTTTGGGCAGCCCCGTGGTGCCGGAGCTGAAGACCAGGACCGCATCGTCGGCCCGTGCGACGGCGCGGTCCAGCCGGTCACGGCTCCCGGCCATGGGATCCACCGAGGTGTCATCGAGGTTGGTCACCCGCGCCGCCGTGAGTGCGTCGGTCAGCACGGCGACACTGTCGGCGTCGCCCACGGCGTGGACCGGGGTGGTCAGCCCGAGGGCATGGCCGACTTCGCCCGCCTTCCAGGCCGGGCTCAGGAGAACGGCGGCCGCCCCCAATTTGGCGATGCCGTTGACGGCGATGACGAACTCGACCCGGTTGGCCATCATGACGGCAACCCGATGGCCGGCCGCCACACCCCGGCCGGCCAGATGGTGGGCAAAGGCGTTGCTCAGGCCCTCCAGTTCGGCGAAGGTCCACGAATCGTCCCCGCCGCGAATGGCCACATGATCCCCGATCCCGTCCGCCGCCCGCTCCAGGCACTCGTGCATCAGGAACGGGGCCATTGGAAACATTCTTCTCTAAATTGAGATCGACCGTCAACAGAACGCAGATGTATGCTTCTCGCATATGCAGATCAGGGAAATGACCCCATGACGACCGACGAGGATGTCCGAAACGAGATCATCGACACGGTGCGGCGATTCGTGGTCCGCGACGTCATCCCCCACGCCTCGGCCCTCGAGCACGAGGACGCCTTTCCCCTCGACATGGTGGCGCAGATGCGCGACCTCGGCCTGTTCGGGATCACCATCCCCGAGACCTACGGCGGTCTCGGCCTGGACCTGTTGACCTACATCGGCGTCATTGAGGAACTGGCCTACGGGTGGATGAGCCTCACCGGTGTCGTCAACACCCACACCATGGCAGCCACGCTGATCATGCACCACGGCAGCGAGGAGCAGAAGCGGCGTTGGCTGCCCGCCATGGCCTCGGGTGAGCGGCGCGGTGCACTGTCGCTGTCCGAGCCCGACGCCGGGAGCGACACCCGCAATATCTCGTGCAAAGCCCAACGGGACGGCGACGAATACGTCATCAACGGTGCCAAAGCCTGGGTCACCAACGGCGAGACCGCCTCCATTGTGGCCTTGGCCGCCCGGAGCGACGAAGGCATCTCCGCCTTCATCGTCGAGAAGGAACCGGGTCCGCATTTCGAAGGGATATCGGTCAGCAAGCGCGTAGGCAAGCTCGGGTACAAGGGGGTGGAGACCGTCGAGATGGCGTACGCCGACCATCACATCCCCGCCGCCAATCTGATCGGCGAGGCCGGTCGGGGTCTCCCACAAATCCTCAGTGTCCTCGAACTGGGTCGCATCAACATCGCGGCCCGGGCCGTCGGCGTGACCCGGGCCGCCTTCGACGCGGCGCTGGCCTACGCCCAGGAGCGCGTCACCATGGGCAAGCCCATCGCCGAGCACCAGGCCATCGCGCTGAAGTTGGCCGACATGGCCACCAAGTTGGAAGCGGCTCGCCTGCTCACCCGCAACGCCGCCGAACGCAGGATGGCCGGGCTGCGCTGCGACGTCGAGGCCGGCATGGCCAAGCTGTTCGCCAGTGAGACCGCCCTCGAGGTGGCGACCGACGCCATGCGGATCCATGGCGGTGTCGGCTACACCACCGATCTCCCGGTGGAGCGCTACTACCGGGACGCACCGCTGATGGTGATCGGCGAAGGCACCAATGAGATCCAGCGCATCGTCATTGCCCGGGGACTGTTGGCTCGGGCCAAGCAGTAGGGACCCCAGCACACGACCGGGCGCGGCGCTACGGCACTGTCGACCGCCGCGGCGCTACGGCCCGGTCGACCGGGATGGATCGGACAGCTCACGGAGGATCTCCTCGGTGTGCTGTCCCAGGACCGGGACCGGATCCCGTCGCTGGTGGGGTAGACCAGAAAAGCTCACCGGCCCATTGACCGATCGCTGCACGGCGCCGGAGCGCCCGCCATCGATCTCCACGATGCCGTCGTTGGCCAACAGCTGGGGGTCGACCACCACCTGGGCGGGGGCCTGGGCCGGGGCCCACCACACTCCGGCGGCGTCGAATCGCTCGGCCCAGGTGGCCAGGGTCTCGTGAGCCACGATCTCGTCGAGCAGGGCGATGACCTCCACCCGGTTGCGCCGGATGGCACCGGCGTCGGCGAAGCGCGGGTCACTGAGCAGGTCCGGTCGCCCCAGGGCCCGGCAGACGGCCCCGATGTGGCGGGCCGCCTCCAGGCCGGTGAAGAAGAACCAGAGCCCGTCGCTGGTCCGATACGGATTCATCAACGGCGCCTGGTTGCGGTCTCTCGACTCGGCCCGGGCCACTTTGCCCAGCGTCATCTGCAGTCCGAGATCCCACCCGAGGACATAGGCGCCGGTCCGGAGGAGCGATACCTCGACCACTCGCCCCACCCCGGTGGCCCGCTGCTCCATCACGGCCGCCAAGAGCCCGGCCACCGCGGCCAGGCCGGTGATGTGGTCCCCGATGCCGCCCCGTGCGTTGAGCGGATTGCCGTCGCCATCGGCCATCTGCATGGACAGCCCCGAGCGGGCCCAGAAGGCGCCGATGTCGTACGTGGGGCGATTCCGATCCTCGCCGCGCAGGCCGTAACCGCTGATGCTGCCGTACACCAGGCGCGGATGGCGGGCCACGGTGGCCGCCGGCTCCAGGCCGAGGCCGTCGAGGGAATCCGGTCGCAGGTTGGTGATGAAGACGTCGGCCGAGGCGAGAAGTTCCTCGAGGTGTTGCCGATCGGTCGCCTCACGCAGATCGAGGGTCATGCTCCGCTTGCCCCGGTTGTCGAGTGCGAACGCCGGGTTGGGCATGTCGCTCTCGATCCCGATCGACCCGAAGACGTTCCGCATCGGATCGCCCGCCGGAGGCTCCACCTTGATGACATCGGCGCCCCAGTCGGCCAGCAGCGCTGCGGCCGATGGTGCGGCCACCCAGACGCCGAGTTCGACCACGCGCAGGTCGGCCAAGGTGGACAGACCGGCCGTGACCTCGGTGCTCACGAAGTGGCCTCGGTCCGTTGTCGCGTGGCTCGCTCTCTCAGCACGTCCTTCATCACCTTTCCGGTGGCATTGACGGGGAGTTGGTCGACCACGGCGACGGTTCGAGGCACCTTGTAATTGGCCATCTGCTCGCGGCACCAGGCGTTGAAGTCGGGCACGGTGCCGGCTCCAGAAGCGGTGACGACGAAAGCCATCCCGACCTCACCCAGGCGCCGGTCGGGAACCCCGATCACGGCCGCGTGAGCGATGTCGGGATGACGGAGGAGCACATTCTCGATCTCGGCCGGATAGGCGTTGAACCCCCCAACGATGAACATGTCCTTGCTGCGGCCGACGATCTTGAGGTTGCCGGCGGGGTCGACGAGGCCGATGTCACCCGTGCTGAGCCAACCATCGGCAGTGAGGGCCGTGGCCGTGGCCTCGGGGTCATCGAGATACCCGGCCATCACGCTGCCGCCGCGTAGGACCACCTCGCCCGGCTCGCCGGTCGGGACCCGGCGGCCGTGTTCCATGATGCGCAGCTCGAAGCCCGGCCGAGGCCGCCCCACCGTGGTGGCGATGGTCTCCACGTCGTCGCCCGGGACGGTGGCCACGGCGGTGCCCGCCTCGGTCAGGCCGTAGCCGGTGATGATGGTCGAGAACGGGAGCTCGTCGCTCACCCGTCGAATGAGCTCGATCGGGATGTCGGCCGCTCCGGTGACGGCCACCCGCAAGCTTGAGAGGTCGAAGCCGCGGCGGTCGGGATGATCGAGCAGCGACTGGTAGAGGGTCGGCGGCCCGGGTAGCACGGTCGCGCCTTCTCGGCCTACCCGGGCAAGAATCCGGTCGATGTCGAACGCGGCCTCGGGGAGCATGATGGCACCACTGGCCACGCAGGCCAGGATGCCGGCCTTCAGGCCGAACATGTGGAAGTACGGGTTGACCATCAGGTAGCGGTCGTCGGCGCCCAGTCCCGTCATGGCCACCCAGTCGGTGGCCGTGCAGAGAGTGCGGCCGTGGGTCATCAGCACACCCTTGGGCTGACCGGTGGTGCCCGACGTGAAGAGGATGTCCGAGAGGTCGTCCGGGCCCAGCCGGGGCCACCGCTGGTCGACCTCGTTCCGGGCCGGCTCGGTGGCCCGGTCGAGGAAGGCGGCCCAGGAATGCGTGGCGGCCGGGGCCTCCCCCCGGGCCACGACGATGGTGCGCAGCTCGGGCAGGTCGACCTCGGTGGCCCGCAACAGGGCGACATAGTCGGTCTCGAGAAAGTCGGTGACGGTGACCAGAGTGGTGGCTCCGGTCCGCCCGAGCAGGTCGGCCGCCTCCCGACCCTTGAAGCGGGTGTTGATGGGCACCAGCACGGCCCCGGCCATGGAGAGGCCCAGGAAAGCGATGACCCACTCGGCGCCGTTGAAGGCCCAGATCGCCACCCGGTCGCCCGGTTCGACGCCCGACACCACCAGGGCGGCCGCGAAGGTACGCGCCTCCTGGAAGAGCTCGCCGTAGGTCAGCCGCGTCGAGCCGTCCTCAACGGCGAGGCGCGCGCCGAACGTCCCGGCGGCCGCAGCGGACATCTCGGGGATGCTCCGCCACGCGGCGTTGTGTTGGTTCACCGAACCATGGCGTCTTCAACGTTCATCAGCTTGGCCAGGTTGCCACCCATGATCTTGCGAATCTTCTCCTCGCTGAGGCCGGCCAGTTCGTCGAGGTAGCTGACCGGGTCGGCCAAGCCCTCGGGGTGCGGGTAGTCGGAGCCGAACAGGACGTGCTCCTCCCCGATCAGTTCGGCGAGCGCGCCGAGGTCTTCCTCCCAGAAGGGGCTGATGTAGATGTTGCGCTTGACCACCCTGACCGGGTCCTCCAGGAATTCCTGGGGCATCTTCTTGTAGAGGTCGGCCATGTTCTTCAGCAATGGCTCGACCCAGCTGCTGCCGTTCTCGATCACGGCAACCTTGAGCGCGGGAAAGCGCGAGAGGGCCCCATGGCACACCAACGCCGACACGGCATCCTCGACCGGCCGCCAGCCCTGCAGCATCCGGAACGCCTGGGGTTGGAAGGGCAGCATCTCGCTGTTGTTGCCCATCCAGTCATTGGCGTAGCGCTCGTAGCCGCTATCCGAGGAGTGCATGGCCACCAAGATGTCGTTCTGCACAACCTTCTCCCAGAAGGGATCGAACTCCTCCAAGGCAAAGGAGCGTGGGCCGCGAATGCCATGGGCCGGGGCCGGACGGATGAGGACCACCTTCGCTCCACGCTCGATCACCCATTCGAGCTCCTCGATGGCCCGCTCGACGATGGGCAGGGTGATCACCGGTGTGGTGAAGATCCGGTTCTCGTAGTTGAAGGTCCACGTCTCGTGCAGCCATTCGTTCAGCGAGTGGATCACCGCGTGGGTCATTTCGGGATCGTCGCGCATACGTTCCTCGACCAGGCTGGCCAGGGTGGGGAACATCAGGGAGCGGTCGATGCCCTGCTCATTCATGAGCTCGAGCCGGGCTTCTGGGCCGCGGAAGGCCGGGATGGCGCGCATGGGCTCGCCGAAGATCTCCCGCCGGCTCTTCCCGTCGGGGTTGCCGACGCGATAGAGCTCCTCCATGGCGCCGGGACGGGCGACCACCTCGAAGGTCGGGTTGGGGATGTACTCGCTGATCTGGCCTCGGACCACGATCTTGGTGCGACCCCGCACCTGGACGTAGTCAATGGCCCCCTTGTAGCGCTCCGGCAGGAACTTGGTCAACGCTTCTTCGGTTTCGTACAGGTGATTGTCGGCATCGAACAGAGGAATGCCGAGTGTTTCCGTCGCCATCGCTATCTCCTTGCACCATTTGCGGAGAATGGTATTTCGTATGATTAAGAATATCGTTTCTGGCCAGGCCACGCTACTGCACGTCGCCTCGCTCCGGAGCTATGGCCGTTGCCCTCGTGATCCGCCGCGGGTCGTGCGACGAACCGAACCGAATCGAAACGAAACGAACCGAACCGAGGCCGGGGGCCACCCATTGAGAACGTCCTTCTTTGTTTTGTGCCAAGATCGTTATGCTCGCCGGATTGGCGGCGGGCTGGGAAGAGCGCGAAGCAAGCACTACGCCCCGCTGGACACGGGGGCATCCGCCGTCAACCCTCCCCACATGTCACTAACGGGGGTAACCGATGACCACGATGAACGCTGACGTCTACTACGACCCGTACGACTTCGAGATCGACACCGATCCCTACCCGATCTGGAAGCGGCTCCGGGACGAGAGCCCCCTCTATTACAACGAGCGCTACGACTTCTATGCGGTCAGCCGCTTCGACGACGTCGATCGCTGCTCCATGGATTGGGAGACCTACATCTCGAGCAAGGGCACTCTCCTCGAGATCATCAAGAGCAACATGGAGATTCCTCCCGGATCGATCATCTTCGAGGACCCTCCCATGCACCACACGCATCGCCGTCTCCTGTCGCGAGTCTTCACGCCGCGCAACATCAGCGACCTCGAGCCCAAGATCCGGGAGTTCTGTGCCCGCAGTCTCGATCCCCTGGTGGGCACGGGCGGGTTCGACTTCGTGGCCGACCTTGGCTCCCAGATGCCCATGCGCACCATCGGCATGCTGCTCGGAATTCCCGAGACCGACTTGGAAGATGTCCGCGACCGCATCAACGACGGCCTCCGCCTGACCCAGGAGGGAATGCCCGACATTGACGCCAAGTTCGGCGATGGCGGGATGTCCACCGACGGGTTCGAGGAATACATCGAGTGGCGGGCGTCGCACCCGTCCGACGACCTCATGACCGACCTCCTGCAGGCCGAATTCGAGGATGCTGACGGGAACGTGCGCCGCCTCACCCGGCAGGAGGTGCTCAACTACGTCAACCTGCTGGCCGCGGCCGGGAACGAGACCACGACCCGGCTCATCGGGTGGACCGGCAAAGTCCTGGCCGAGCATCCCGACCAGCGCAAGCAGATACTGGAGCAGCGCAATCTGGTTCCGCAGGCCATTGAGGAACTCCTACGATTCGAATCGCCCTCGCCGGTACAGGCGCGTTACGTCACCCGAGATGTCGAGCACCACGGGCAGACCGTCCCCGCCGGCAGCGTCATCCTCATGCTCACGGCCTCGGGTAACCGCGACGAGCGCCACTTCGAGAACGGCGACCAGTTCGACATCCACCGGACGATCGACCATCACCTCGCCTTCGGCTACGGCATCCATTTTTGTCTGGGCGCCGCGCTGGCCCGGCTGGAAGGCCGCGTGGCGCTCGACGAGGTCCTGCAACGGTTCCCGACCTGGGACGTCGACTGGGACAACGCCAGCCAGACCCGCACCTCGACGGTGCGCGGCTGGGACGCGCTTCCCGTCTTCACGCCCTGAAGCCATCCCCCACCGTCTCGATGAGGAGCGTCTGTCCATGAACACTGTCGTGATTGGTGCCTCGAGCGGTCTCGGTCGCTCCATCGCCATCGGTCTCGGCCAGCGTGGAGCGAGGGTGGCCCTCCTGGCCCGTCGGCTCGACCGTCTGACCGACGCGGCCACGGAAGCCGGCCCTGGCTCCCTGGCCATCGCCTGCGACGTCAAGGACGCGGCATCGTGCCACGCTGCCATTGACGAGGCGGCCGCAGGCCTGGGCGGGATCGACGCGCTGATCTACGCCCCCGGCGTGGGCACGCTCGGCCGGCTGGTCAACCTCACCGCTGACGACTGGCGTCACACCTTCGATACCAATGTCATCGGGGCGGCCCTGGTCACCAACGCCGCCATCCCGTATCTCACCGAATCCACCGGCGTGGCCGTCTATCTGTCCTCGGTGGCCGGTTCGATGACCCCACCCTGGCCGGGGCTGGGGTCCTACGCCGCCAGCAAGGCGGCCCTCGGCTCGCTGGTCGAGGCGTATCGGGTCGAGCATCCCACCGTCGGCTTCACCCGCGTCATCGTGGGCGATTGCGCCGGCGGCGAAGGCGCCTCGGCGACCGAATTCGCTTCGGGCTGGGACACGGAGGTCTTCATGGACCTCCATCCACTCTGGGAGTCCGGCAATCTCCTGAGCGGCGCCCTCATGGATGTCGAAGAGCTCGTCCGCATTGTCGACGCCGTGGTGCAGTGCGGCGGTACGGCCACCATCCCGACGGTGGCGGTCATCCCGCGCCGACCGGGCTGAGCCAGCATGTGCTGCGGCGCGACCCCGCTGGTGGCCGCCGCTGTCGCGGAGTCGCTGATGCGCCGGCCGGCCGATCTGGCGATGGGCGATCCGCTGATCAGATGCTGAGGAGGAAGCTGGTGACGGGGGACGCCTCCGGGTACGAGCCGGTGATGCCCGAACTGAAGTACCCGGCGTCGGTGACCATGACGATGCCCGAGATGCCCGATGCGGCGTCGCTGCACAAGAAGACCAAGGGGTAGGCCTGCTCCAGCGGCGTCGCCGCCTCGATCCCCACCTCGGTCCGGTAGTCGGAGCCGAAGCCCAGCCACTGGTCCTTGTTGGCCAGGGCCAGCGGCGTCTCGGTTGGTCCGGGGCAGATGCCATTGATGCGAATGCCCTGCTTGAGCAGTGGGAAGGCCTGGCTGGCCACATAGCCGCAGATGGCCTGCTTGGTCGACATGTAGTCGGCCTTGTTGTGGGCTTCGACCCACTTGACGGCGCTGTCGAAGTCCGGCGTGGCCAAATACTCCTCCAGCTCCTCCAGGTGGTTCTGCCAGCCGAGTCCGGCGGCCGACGAGATGAACCCGATGCTCGAGCCCCGGCCGAGCATGCCGTTGGCCAACATGGAATCAATCATGTGGCGGTGCCCGATGAAGTTGATCTTCTCGATACCGGGCGTGCCGTCGGCGACGCCGGCACAGGACAGGAGCACGTCCACATGCCCGCCGCACTCGGCGATGGCAGTGTCGATCGACGCCTTCTCGGCCAGGTTGACGTGGATGGCGCGGGCACCTTCCAGCGTGATCTCGGCGAAGTCCATCACCACAACCTCAGCCCCGGCGTCCAGGGTCAGTTGGGCCGCCGCGGCACCCATGCCGGTGGCGCCACCCACCACCAGAACCCGCTTGCCGTCGTACCGGAATGCATCGAAGGTGCCCATGTCGTTGTCTCCTGTTGTGGTGGAAGCACCGCCGTCAGGCGACGATGCCGCGGATCTTCAGGTCGAGGATGGCGTCGGTATCGAGACCGATGTCGGCCAGGATGCTATCGCCATGTTCATTGAACTCGGGAGCCCGTTGCGGCACCGCCGGTTCTTCGTCGAACTGGACAGGGGCCGCCACCAGACGAAAGGGCGTCCCCGTGGCGGTCTGGCATTCCTGCAGGTAGCCATTGGCCACGGTCTGGGGGTCGTTCGCCGCCTCCAGCGTGGTCTGCACCACCGCCCATTGTCCGGTGAACGGCTCGAGCCGATCGCGCCACTCATCGAGGGTGGCCGTGGCAAAGAGCTCGTCCAACTCTGCGACGGCAGCCTCGCTATTGGCCGTGAGAGAAGCATGGTCGTGGAAGCGTTCGTCGCGAGCCAGATCCGGACGGCTCACCACCTCGCAGAAATTGGGCCAGAACTTGCCGGCCTGCAGGCAGGTGAAGGCGATGTCGTGTCCATCCTTGGTGACGTAGTTGCGGGACAGCGGGTTGGCAGAGAGTCGCTCGTTGGGAGGTGGGGCCCACGGCACGTCGAGGACCAACGACAAGGCCATGGCCTGTCCCATGGCCCACAGGCCGACGCCGAGCAGTGAGACATCCACGATGGTGGCCTCGCCGGTCCGCTCCCGGTGGAAGAGCGCACCCATGATCCCGCCGGCGATGGTCATGGCCCCGATGGAATCGCCAAAGCCCGGTGCCGGTGGGACCGGGGTGAGGTCGTACTCGGGACGCTTGGCTCCCATGGCCACCCCGGCCCGAGCCCAGAAGGCCAACGAGTCGTAGGCACCCTTGTCGGCGTCGGGTCCCCGTTCGCCCTGTCCCGTGCCGCGCACGTAGATGATGCGATCATTGTGCGCTCGGATCTGTTCCACGCCGATGTTCAGCTTCTCGCGCACACTGGGCAACTTGTTGGTCAGGAAGACGTCCGAAGTGGCGGCCAGCTTGTGGAGAACTTCAAGGCCGTCCGGCGTGGTGAGGTCGAGTCCCAAGCTGTGCTTACCTCGATTGGAATGTTCCAGCAGCGCGTGGACGTCACTCGGCACGATGGCCAGGCCGGTCAAAGCCAAGCCACGCATGGCATCGCCTCGCTCGACGTGCTCGATCTTGATGACCTCGGCCCCCCAGTCCGACAAGAGGGCAGAGGCGGCGGGAACGAACGTATGCTCGGCGACCTCGAGGATCCTGACGCCTTTTAGGACAGCGGTCACACCGCACCTCCAACGATCTCCGTGGGGCGGGGAATGCCGCCTTCGTGACCCCCACACTTGCACCAACCCCGTGATTCAGGCGTGCCACTCCAGCCCTCATGGTACGAGCAATTGCATTCTAGATCTGCCAGAGGCTCATTCTCAACCGAGGCGCCGTCCGGATCGTGCCGACGCCCACCGGCTCGGCACCCCAATCCATCTGATGGACCTTCCCCGGCGAGCCCGGGCACCCACTTGCTACGGTAGCCGGATTCTCATAATGCAATAACGCCATACTGCTGCCGGCCAGCCGGTTGCCGGGCCATCTGACCGCCACCGGCGCCAAAGGAGCGCACCATGCCCCGCCCCCACGTCCCGACGCACTACGAACTGCGAAGCGCCCGCATGCTGAATGTCGTCACCGGCGAATTCGTCACGCCGGGCCACCTGCTGATCACCGATGACCGCATCGTGGCACTGACGCCCACGTCGGTGCCGGAACGGACCGTCACCATCGAGCTCGGTGACCTCACGCTGCTGCCGGGTCTCATGGACATGGAGGTCAACCTGCTCCTGGGTGGCCCCGACCACCGGAGCCCCCTGACGGCGGTGCAGGACGATCCGGCGGTACGCACCCTGCGGGCCGTTGCCAATGCCCGTCGCACGCTGCAGGCCGGGTTCACGACGGTGCGCAACCTGGGGCTGTTCATGCAGACCGGCGGGCTGCTCCTCGACGTGGCACTGAAGAAGGCCATCGATCTGGGATGGATCGACGGGCCGCGCATCGTCCCGGCTGGGCATGCCATCTGCCCCACCGGCGGCCACCTCGATCCCACCATGTTCCAGGCCTTCGCGCCGCACGTCTTGCCTCTCACAGTGGAAGAAGGGATCGCCAACGGGGTCAGCGAAGTCCGCAAGGCGGTGCGTTACCAGATCAAATACGGGGCCGAGGTCATCAAGGTCTGCGCCTCGGGCGGCGTGATGTCACACACCGGCCCGGCCGGCGCGCAGCAGTACTCCGACGAAGAGCTGCGGGCCGTTGTCGACGAAGCGCACCGGGCCGGACGCAAGGTCGCGGCGCACGCCCATGGAAACGACGGCATTCGCGCCGCCATCGAAGCCGGTATCGACTGCATCGAACACGGATCGCTCATGACCGACGAGACGCTCGACCGCTTCATCGAACTGGAGCGGTTCCTCGTGCCCACCACGTACCTGGCCGACGGCATGGACGTCTCGCAGGCGGCGCCCGAACTCCAGGCCAAGGCCGCCGAGGTGTTTCCGAGGGCCAAGGAGACCATCCGAAAAGCCGTGGCGCGCGGGGCCCGCATCGCCTGCGGGACGGACGCGCCAGCCATTCCGCATGGGAAGAACGCCAAGGAATTGATCGCCCTGGTCGATCGCGGCATGACGCCGCTGCAGGCCATCCGGGCCGCGACCGTGGTCTCCGCGGAGCTCATCGACGTTGACGACCGGGGCCGGCTCGAAGAGGGCCTCTTGGCCGACATCATCGCCGTACCGGGCGATCCACTGGCCGACATCGGCGTCACCGAGCGGGTCCAGTTCGTGATGAAAGGCGGGCAGGTCTACCGCCACGAGGGCGCTGCCGTCTGAACGGCCCGGGCTCTCGGGGCGCTGCGGCCGTCAGTCTCCCGAGCCGGTCCCGATGCCGTGCACCACGAGGTCCCAGAGGTACTCGGCCGAATCGCCCGCACGGGGCCGGGCCGAGAGGCCGCCAATGGTGGACGAGAACGTGTTGAACATGATCGCTTCGAGCACAATCCCGACGATCGGGCCCTCGCTGAGTCCAGAACGAATGGCGCCGGCATCAACCGCCTCCTGCAGAACTTCCTCGAAGAGACCCACGATCGGCGCGAAGACCCGGGCCGCCTCTTTCGGGTGGGAGGTCAGCAGTTGCTGCGCGAATTCGGCCATGAAGAGCAGACCACCGCTCTTGGTGGACTCGCTGTCGGGGGCGGGACGGCACGCCCGGTAGTACTCCACGACGAAACAATGCAGTCGTTCGAGCGGATCGCTCTCTTCGTTCACCTGTTCTCGGAGATGCTCGGCTGCTGACTGCACCGACTCCTCGAACAGGGCCAGGAGAAGTTCGTGCTTCCCCCCGAAGTATTGATAAAAGCTGTGCAGCGACTGGCCGGAACGCTCGACGACCTCTTGGACCGTGAACTCTTTCCCCGGACTGGTGTTGAAGAGCTCGGTGGCGGCATCGAGGAAGCGCTGCACCCGAACTTCCGCTCGATTACGGGCCGAATCGAGCGATCGCGTGACCGCCTGTTCGCGCCAGCTGCCGCCGTCGGACTCGGATTCGTCGCTGTCCGACTGGATCTTCGTCACCCGGGAAAGACTACCCGACGCTCCGAAGCCTTCCGGGTCCCGTCGAACGTCCACCAGCGGGAGCCGACGGAGTGAACGAGCTGGTCAGACCGCCGGCTCGACCAGCATGTCCATGCTGGCTGCACCACTGTCGGGCACCCTGGGCTGGCGCCACACTTCGACGGGGAACGAAGCATTGACCAGGGAGTAGCAGAGCCACAGCAGGTGCTGCGCGTCCTCGGGCAGGGCCGAAAGCTCGAACTTGTCCAGGTACGCCATGGCCTCGTCCAGGCGCGGGAAAGCGGCGTCGTAGAACTGCTGGAGCTCGTCCATGGTGCTCGACAAGCGCTTGGCGTATCGCTCGCTCTCGGTGGCCAGCGACCAGGTTGCAAACGGCTCGAGTTCAGCGAACTCGGGTGGCAGCGTGGGCATGTCGGAATCGTCTCCTGACTCAGGACGCGGGCACGGATGCGGACGCGGGAGCGATGTGGACCGGTCTCGCCGCGGCCTGCTCATAGACCGCCACGTGGTCCCGCGCATTCTTGTGGAGTTGCCGGAGCAGAATCTCCTGGTCGTTCAGCGGGAACTGCGAGACCGCCCGCGATTCGAGCATGGTCTGCGTGGCCTCGAGGGTGTTGCCGTCCTGGAGGGCGTACTCCTTGAACGTCACGGCCGCGAGCTCCTGCCGCAGACGCTCGCGAGCCGTCCTGGCCGGCGCGAAGTACAGCGTGCCCTCGAAGATGTGCGTGTTGTACGACGTGGGCCAGTAGTGGTACGTCAGGTACCAGCCGGGCTCCCAGATCAAGAGCATGAAGTTGGGGAAGAACACGAAGGTGTCGACACCCCACGCCGGGTGGCCCGATGGGTTGAGGGCCGGGGGCAGGTCTTCGAGGCCCTCGATGTCGGGCTTGTCCCAGGGTCCGAAGAGCCCACTGTGCAGCACTCGCTCGATCGGCTTGACCATGTTGAGATCCTTGGGTGGCGACATGCCGCCCCAGGTCGACACCATGCCGTGCAGTCCTTCGAGCTTGTAGGCCAGGGCCTCGAAGCCGACGGCCGACAGCTTGCGCGACTCTTCGGCCGTGGCCTGCTTGGCGTGGAGAATTGGCGCGTGGTAGAACTCGGCGAAGGCGTCGATGAAGAGCTTCCAGTTGCTGCCGACGTCGGCCCGGTATTTGAAGACCTCGGTCATTTCGCCGAAGGGATACCCGGCCAGGTCGGCCCCGAACTCGCCCATGTAGTCGGCCAGGGAGGTGCGGTTGTCCGGGTTGAGGTTGACGAAGATGAACCCCTCCCACGTCTGTAGCTGCACCTCGGCCAGGCCGTAGTCGGCCTTGTCCAGGTCGAAGAACTCGTCTTCTTGCTGGATGAAGGTGAGGCCGCCGTTGGTGGCGTACCGCCAGCCGTGGTACTTGCAGGTGAACTGCCGGCAGGTGCCACTGGTCTCCTCGCCCGGGTAGTCGTTCCAGACCAGCTTGTTGCCGCGGTGGCGGCAGATGTTGTGGAAGGCCCGGACCTCGCCGTCGGTGCCCCGGACCACCACAATTGAGGTCCCGGCGGCGGCGATCTCCTTGGTGAAGTAGCTGCCGTTGCGGGGCAGCTGCTCGACCCGGCCCACGTTCAACCAGGTGCGGCAGAAGATGGCCTTGCGCTCGAGCTCGTAGTGCTCAGGGGAGATGGAGTCCTCGTAGGACACGGGGCCGGTACCCAGTTCGGGGTATTCCGCGGTCCAACTGCCTGACGCAGGCTTAGCGAAGTGTGGCACGTCGGTCCTCCAGATCCAGTCGAGACGGTCTGACCATATCATTAATCTCTGAAAAACAGAACATCATTTCCGCTTGAGGTCATCGTCGAGTTCCACCCCGAAGGAGCGGAAGGCCATGGCCAGCAATTCGTAGGCGCCGACGGTGAAGACCAGGTCCATGAGCTGCGGGACATCGAACTCGGTGGCCAGGGTCTGCCAGGTGGCATCCGAGACCATGGCGTCACCGACCAACTCGTCGACGGCGCGCACGATGGCTGCATCCATGGCCGACCAACCCTCGGCATCGGGACCTTCGGCGATACGGGCGATGTCGTCGGGAGTGAGGCCGACGTCAGCGGCCAGGACGGCGTGCTGGGCCCATTCGTAGGCCGACTCCCTGATCTTCGCCACCCGGAGCACCACGGTCTCCCGCTGGCGCGGCGTCAGGGTGGAATTGAAAAGGATGTGACCGTTGAAGGTATTGAAGGCCCGCGTCAGTTCCGGGTGGTGCGCCAATGTACCGAGGGCGTTCAGAGCCTTGGGGCGGTCCTTCTGCTCGGGGCGGGGGTGGCGCGCCTTTTCCGGACGCAAAGCCGCCAAGGCCGCCCGCATCTCCTCCGGCCACTCTCTCGGCGGGATGGGGTCGAGGCGAGGCATCAGGTATTGCGCCCGCCGTTGACACCGATGACCTGCCCGGTGATGTAACTCGCTTCCTCGCGCACCAGGAACGACGTGGCTGCCGCGATGTCCTCGGGCCGACCGACCCGGCGCACCGGTGTCCTGGCCGCGTTGGCATCGACGCCGTCACCGAGCAGGCCTCGTGCTTCCGAGCCGCGCAGCATGGGTGTGTCGATGAAACCGGGCGGGATGGTGTTGACCGTGATGCCCTTCGGCCCCAATTCGAGCGCCAATGCTTTGGTGAACCCGATGACGCCGGCCTTGGTGGCCACGTAGTGCGTCATCAGCGGCTGGCCCCCTTGCGCGCTCGACGAGGAGATGTTCACGATGCGGCCCCACTTCTCCTCGAGCATGTCGGGCACCACGGCCTGGCAGCAGTCGAAGGTCCCGGTCAGATTGACCGCGATGATGCGGTTCCAGACCTCGGCCGTGATCTTGAGGAACGGGCTGAAGCCGTCCAGCCCGGCGCTGTTGACCAGGATGGTCGGGCGGCCCAGGCTCTCCCGGACCTCGGTGACCGCGGCGTCGATGCGGGGGCGATCGGTCACGTCGACGGTCAGGCCCACGGCGGTACCGCCTGAGGACACGATCTTGGCCGCCGCCGCCTCGGCGGAGGCACCGTCCCGGTCGTAGATGGCCACCGCGTTACCGTCTGAAGCCAGGCGCTCGCTGATGGCCAAACCGATGCCGGACCCACCGCCGGTGACGATGGCCACCCGTTGGCCACTCATCGGGTCACTCATCGGATGACCTCGCCACCGCGCCGGGTGGTGCGATGCGTGTCGCGAGCAGAGCCGGCGTCGTTCGGGCAGGCCCAGCGGTGATCACGGCCATAGGCACTCCTTGTCGTTTCGTCCTTGCCGGAGGAACATTGTCGCTGCAGCAGAATTACATTTCAGGTTCTATCAGCCACTGCCGTCCGGTTGCTCAGCTGCTTCCTGAGTCGGAACTTCTGGACCTTGCCCGAGGGGGTTCGGGGGAACTCCTGGACCTGGTGCAGCGTCTCGGGCCACTTCTGTCGAGCCAGTCCGGCGGCGGCCAGATGCTCCCGCACCGATAGCAGGGTAGGTGCGGCCATCCCGGGCCGGACGATCAGCACGGCTGATGCGTGCTCGCCCAGGCGGACGTCCGGCTCGGAGACCACGGCCACGTCCATCACCGCCTCCATCCCGAGCAGCAGCTCCTCGATCTCCTGGGCGCTGATGTTCTCGCCGCCCCGGATGATGACGTCCGAGATCCGGTCGGTGATGGTGAGGTAGCCGTCCTCGTCGAGCACCCCGACGTCGCCGGTGGCATACCAACCCTCGGCGTCAAAGGCGCCGGCCGTAAGCGCCGGGTCGGTGTAGCCGAGGCAGCAATCGGGGCCGCGGGAGATGATCTGCCCGTCCTCGTCGAGATGGAACTCCACCCCGGGCAGGGCCCGGCCGTCCGTGGTCAAGCGCTTGACCTCGGGCTCGTCGAGCAGGGAGCCGGTGATGGAGGGGTGCTCGGTGCTGCCGTAGGACCGAAACACCTTGATGCCCATGTTGGTGGCCCGGGTGGTCACCGCCACCGGCACGGCCGATCCACCGAGGCCGGCGAACGGCAGCATGGCCAGGTGATCGTCCGAGAAGTCGGGATGGTCCAGCAAGCTGGTCAGGAAGTAGGTGGCGCCGCCGCCGACGCCCAGCCCCTCTTCTCGCATCATGCGCAGCACCACGCCGGGATCCCACACGTCGAGCAGGTGCACCGCGCGCTCCCGCAGGAGCGGCATGAGGAACGCATTGAGCATGCCGATGAAGTGACCGACCGGTGTGCCGGTGATGGACGGGGGCCCGCCCTTGGGAAACATGTAATCAAGCTGTCGGGTCTCCGAGGCGATGGTGCGATGTGAGTGGACCACGCCTTTGGGGTCACGGGTCGTTCCCGACGTGAAACCGACGACGGCCGGGGCGTCGGGATCGACCACGGCCGGCCCGGTGATCGGGTCGGACGCCAGGAGGGTGTCAAAGGCCGTGGCCCCGACCGGGAGATTGGACTCCGGGGTGTCACCGACCACCAGCCAGAGCGGGACGGGACGCTGGGCCAGCAATTCGGCATAGGTGGCCAGGTAATCGCTGTGACCGAAGCGATCGGCGGTGACCACCAGGTCGGGCACGGTCACCCGGAGGATGTACTCGACCTCTTTGGACCCATAGGAGTGGACGATCGGCACCACGATGGCGCCCAGATACGCAGCGGCCCAGAAGGTGACGCCGGCCTCGACCCAGTTGGGCAACTGCACCACGACGAGGTCGCCCGGTCCGAGGCCCCGGGCCCGCAGTGATGCGGCCAGGATGCGGGCGGCCCGGTCGACGTCGGCAAAGGTGCCGAGCCCAGGGCCGGACCTTGGAGTGGACCTGAAAGTCCATGGCACCCCGGCGAGCCAAGCCGTTGGCCACGATCTGGCCGAGCGAGTCGTCGGTCCACCAGCCTTCGGCCTTGTAGCGCGCGGCCAACGCGGCGGGCACCGTGCGAAGGCCCCACCTATCCTCCACGTTCATGCGTGATGCCCCCACACGTCTTCCTCTCGGAACCGGGCCCGTCTCCGGGTGGCGCCACCCAGCCCGAGCTTCATTGCCATTCTAGGAGAACTTCGTTATCATTTGTCAATATGGCACTCTTGGGTCCGGTGACTGACGCAACCGGTGTACGCGACCACGGGTATCATCAGATTCGAGTGAGCCGGGTGGTGCCCGAGACCGCCGAGGCCCATTCGTTCGTCCTGGATATCCCCGCCGAACTGCGATCTGACTTCTCCTACACGTCCGGGCAATTCTGCACCTTCAGGATCTGGGTGGACGGGCAACCGTATATCCGGTGTTACTCCATGTCCTCGGCCCCGGCGGTCGACTCCGAGCTCCGGGTCACGGTCAAGCGGACGCCCGACGGGGTGGTCTCGAATTGGATGAATGACCACGTCGCAGCGGGCGACCTCATTGAGGTGGCCCGGCCCGCCGGGTTCTTTCAGCTCCGGGGCGACGGGGACGTGGTGGCCTTCAGCGCGGGCAGCGGCATCACCCCGGTGCTCTCTCTCATCAAGACGGCCACGGCCGCCACGACTCGACGGGTTCGGCTGCTCTACGCCAACCGGGACCACGACGCCATCATCTTCCGGGCGGAAATCGATGCCCTGTGCCAGCAGCATGGTGAACGCCTCGCGGTGGCCCACCACCTCGATGTCGAGTCGGGACTCGTCACGCCCGATGCAATCCGCTCGTTTGCCGATTCCGCCCCCACCACGCAGTACTACATCTGCGGCCCCGGCCCGTTCATGCACGTGGTGGAGGAGACCCTCTTGGCCGATGGCGTCGATCCGCAGCGGATCCACATCGAACGCTTCACACCGGCCGACGCGCCGGGGGAACCCGAAGCGGACGACGGCGGCGACGGGTTCGCCCCGGCCGCCCGGGTCACCATCACGTTGCACGGTCGGACCGAGTCGACCGACCACTGTGCCGGGACCACCATTCTGCAGACCGCTCGGCAAATGGGCCTGGCGCCGCCGTTCTCGTGCGAGATGGGCAGCTGCGCCACCTGCATGGCTATGGTCCGTGAGGGCTCGGTGGCCATGCACGCCAACAATGCCCTGACCGAGGACGAGATCGCTGAAGGGTGGGTGCTGACCTGTCAGTCGCTGCCCACCAGCCCGACCGTCGACGTTGTCTACGAATAAGACGCTGTCTACGAATCAGAGGAGTACCGTGGAGGAGTTTCCGGTCACCGATGTCATTGAGTTGCAGCAGTTGCTGGGGCGGTACGCCGTGGGCATGACCAAGGATGACGTGGAAGCCGTCATGGAGGTCTTCACCACCGACGGCACCTACAGCGCCTTCGGCGACACCTACTCGTTGGCCGACTTCCCCGCCTTGGTGGCAGCCGCCCCCAAGGGGCTGTTCATGGTGGGACCACCGGTCTTCGACCTCGACACCGACACCGGCACCGGCACCGGCCAGCAGCCGTTGTGCTTCGTCGAGCAAACCACCCACGCCATGCGGATCGGCTACTACTCCGACACGTATGTGCGCACGAAGGAGGGCTGGCGCCTGCGCACCCGTTCGATGACCTTCCTCCGCAAGAGCGGTGCGCAGGACTCGGGCCGAGCGCACGACCCGACCCGGCCCGCCCCCACCGCACCCTGATGGAGCTCGATGAGTACCGGGTTTCGCTGGACGCCTGGCTCGAGCACAACCTGTCGTCGCTGCAGCCCGACCACGCTGGCCTGGGCAGCCTCGATGACCAGATGGAGCAGCTGGCCAAGGTCAAGCGGCTCACCTTCGGCGCCGGCTGGATGCGCTGGGGTTGGCCCGAACGGGTCGGCGGCCTGGGCGGTTCCATTTTGCTGCGCGGCTACCTCGGTGAAGCGCTGACCACCCTCGATCTGGTCGAACCGGGTCTCTACTCCATGACCGAGGTGCTGGCCCCGACCATGATCGACTACGCCAGCCCGGAGCTGGCCTCGGAGATGGTGCCCCGGCTGCTCAGCGGTGCGGAGACCTGGTGCCAGGGATTTTCCGAGCCGGGGAGCGGCAGCAACCTGGCCGCGCTGACGTGCCGGGCCACCCGGGACGGGGCCGTGTGGCGCGTATCGGGCCAGAAGGTCTGGACCAGCCTGGCCCAATACGCCCAGCGCTGTGTCCTCCTCACCCGCACCGGACCGCCCGGGTCGGCCCATAGGGGCATCACCGCCCTGTTCGTCGACATGGAGAGCCCGGGCATTGAGGTGCGGCCGATCGACACCATGCACGGTACCCCCGAGTTCTCCGAGGTCTTCTTCGACGATGTGGCCGTCCCGCTCGACCGCACCCTGGGCGAGGAGGGGCAAGGCTGGTCCGTGGCCATGGACCTGCTCCCCTTCGAGCGGAGCACCGCGCTCTGGCACCGGGCCGCCCACCTTCATGTGCGCCTGCAGCGCTTGCTCGACGTCGCTCCCGTCGATTCGATCGATCCGACCAATCTGGGCGAGGTGACCCAACTCGTCTACGCCCTGCGGGCCCGCTCCCGCTCGACCCAATATCGACTGGCCGCCGGCGAGAAGCTCGGACCGGAGACCTCCATCGACAAGGTCCTCGTGGCCGGCGCCGAACAGGCGGTCTTCGACCTGGTGGCCGACAGCCTCGGCGATGTCCTGGCCCTCGGCGACGACCCCGAGAACACCCGCTGGCGCCGCGAGTACCTCTACTCGCGCGCCGCCACCATCTACGGCGGGACGGCCGAGATCCAGCGCAACATCATCGCCCGCCGACTGCTCGACCTCGGAGCCGAGAGCTGATGGACGCGGCCGATCGCGCCCTTTTCGAGGCCAGCCTCCGTCACGTCCTGGACAGCCAATCCGGTGCCACCCTCGACCAGGCCCTGGACGACCTGGGATGGCGGGACGCGCTGGCGACGGACGCCCAGGAGGCCGTGCCGGTCCTGTTCGCGTTGCAGGGACATGGCAACACCAGCTCCTCCGCCCTGAGCGAGGTGCTTGCGTTTGCGTTGGGGCGCGAGGACACCAGAGATGCCGCGGTGGTCTGGCCCGCCTTGGGGCAATCGACGCCACCTGGCCGCCTGATCGATGGCGCGTTGACCGTGCGGGGATTGAGCCTCGTCTCCATGACCGGACGACCGACGATGGTGGTCGTCGCTCACGTCGATGACTACGACCGGTCCTTCGATATCGCCACCGACGATCTCAGGTTGCGGCACCCCGAAGGGCTCGACCCGCGTCTCGGCCTGGTCGAGGTCCGAGGTGAGGGCCTGACCGTCGGCCCCGGGTCGCCACTCGACGCGGGCGCGTGGTCGAAGGCCGTGGCCCTGGCCCGGGTGGCTCTCGCCCATGAAATGGTGGGGGCGGCCCGCCGGATGCTCGACCTGGCCCGCTCTCATGCCCTGGACCGCATCCAGTTCGGCCGGCCCATCAGCGACTTTCAAGCCGTGCGCCATCGACTGGCCGAGACCCTGGTGGCCATTGAGACGGCACACTCCATGCTGGAGGCCGCCTGGCGCGATCAATCAGCCGACACGGCGGCCATGGCCAAGGCACTGGCCGGGCGCGGCAGTCGCATCACCGCTCGCCACAGCCAGCAGGTACTGGCGGGCATCGGCTTCACCACCGAGCACGAGTTCCATCACTACGTGGGGCGCGTTTTCGTGCTCGACCAACTCTTCGGTACGGCCCGATCCCTGACCAAGGACCTCGGAGTCCACCTCCTCGAGTCCCGCCGGCTCATGGCCCTGCCCCCGCTGTAGCGCCGGGTCAGGATCGCGGGGTAATGGGTGAGCGGTCAGTGGGACGAGGCGATCGACGCCAGCAACCCGCGGGTCCGCTTCGAGGAGGCGATGAGCTCATCACGGCCATCCCCGATCGGCACCACCCGCACCGAGATGTCGGTCACCCCGGCGTCGGCAAAGGAGCGCAGGCGCCGTTCGATGGTGGCTTCACTCCCGGCCACCAGGATGTCGCCCACGGTCCGGGCATCACCGCGTTCGAGCAACTTCTGATAGTTCGGCGACACCTCGGCTTCGGAGAGGATGCGGTTGGTCCGGGCCACCGCGATGTCGATCTCGTCGTCGGCACACAGGCACACGGGAAGGCCCGCCACTATCCGGGGTGCCGCTCGACCGGCGGCGGCTGCGGCACTGGTCAGGCTGGGCACGATGTGCGAGCCGATGGCCCGTTCGTCGGCCATCCAGAGGATCGTCCCGTCGGCCCGTTCGCCACAGAGCTTGAGCATGAGCGGCCCCAACGCCGCCAACAAAATGGGCGTGGGGGCCACGTCGGTGATATCGAGCGGGTTGTGGATGCGGAAGAAATCGTTCTCGACGTCGACCGTACCGGGGCCGCGCAGGGCCTGATCCAACACGTCGAGGTAGGACCGCATGGTGGGGACCGGACGGTCGTAGGGCAGTCCGAGCATGTCGTCGATGACCCAGTGGTGCGAGACCCCCAAGCCCACCGAGAGGCGACCCTCGCAGACGGCTTGGACCGACAGGATCTGTTGGGCCAGCGCGATGGGGTGCCGGGGCTGGACCGGCACCACGGCGGTGCCGATCTCGATGCGACTCGTCTCGGTGCCGACCAGCACGGCCGCGGTGAGGGCGTCGAATTCGTCGGGGATCTGCGGGATCCAGACCGTGGACAACCCTGCCTCTTCGGCCCACCGGGCATCGGCTTGGAGGCGCTGCGCCTTGGTCCGGTAGCGGCCCCGCTCCGGGCCGATCATCAAGCCGATTCGCATGCCACATCCTCCTTCCACCGGCGGACTTCGTCCCACGAGAACATACTTCTGATATGTGCAATGATAATTCTCTTTTCACATGAACAGCAGTACGCGGCCCGCACCCGCGTCGACCATCCACTCCCCGTGCTCCCCGAAAGATCGAGGTAGACCATGGACAATTGCGACAATTACCAGGCAATCGACTTCTTCCGGGACGATGCCATGATCGTCGATCCCTATCCGTACTTCGAAGCCATCCGCGACCAGGGCCCGGCATGGCGAGAGCCCCATCATGACGTGGTGATGATCACCGGCTACGAAGAAGCGATGGCCGTCTACAGCGATACCGACTCCTTCTCCTCCTGCACGTCGGTCACCGGTCCCTTTCCCGGCTTTCCGGTCCCGCTGGAGGGCGACGACATCAGCGACCTCATCGCGCAATACCGCGACCAGCTGCCGATGAGCGACCAGCTCCCCACCTTTGATCCACCGAAGCACACCGATCATCGCTCCCTGCTGCTCCGACTGATCACCCCCAAGCGCCTGAAGGGCAACGAGGAATTCATGTGGCGCCTGGCCGACCGCCAACTCGACACATTTCTCGCTGACGGCCACGGGGAGTTCATCGGCGAATTCGCCAATCCGTTCGCCATGCTCGTGATTGCCGATCTCCTGGGAGTCCCGGAGGAGGATCATCCCCGGTTCACCGAGGCCCTCATCCACCGTCCGAAGGATCAGGGTGGTGTGGGCAGCATCGGCGAGGACACCCTGAGCCACTCGCCGTTGGCCTATCTCTACCAGGAGTTCACCACGTACATCGAGGAACGGCGACGCACTCCCCGAGACGACGTCCTCACGGGACTGGCCACGGCAACGTTCCCCGATGGCTCCGTCCCCGAGGTCATCGACGTGGTTCGGGTCGCCGCCAACCTCTTTGCCGCCGGCCAGGAAACCACGGTCCGGCTCCTGGGCTCGGCCCTCCAGATGATGGCCGAGGATCAGGAACTCCAGCTTCTCCTGCGCAACGAGCGTGACCGGATCCCGAACTTCGTGGAGGAGATGCTGCGAATGGAGAGTCCGGTCAAGGGGGACTTCCGCCTCACCCGGGTGCCGACCAAGGTCGGTGACCTGGAGCTGCCGGCCGGGACCACCGTGATGCTGGTCAACGCCGCGGCCAACCGCGATCCGCGCCGGTTCGAGGACCCCGCGGCGTTCGACATCGGACGGGAGAACGCCCGCCACCACATGGCCTTCGGGCGGGGCAGCCACACCTGCCCGGGAGCGCCGCTGGCCCGGACCGAAGCCCGGGTCAGCATCGAGCGTCTGCTCGATCGGACCACCAACATCGAGCTCTCCGAGGAGAAGCACGGACCCGCCGGGGCTCGAAGGTTCCACTACGTCCCCACCTTCATCCTCCGGGGACTGACCCGGCTCTATCTGGAGTACACGCCGGCGTAGGAGCCGACCACCAGGCCGACGAACCCGAAACGGAGGACCCTTCATGTTGCTGACGCTCGAACGCGATCAGGAACTCTTCCAAGAGACGACGATCAAGCTCCTCAATGAGCTGGTCCCGGTGCAAGAGCTTCGCCGCCTGCGCGATGACCCCCAAGGCTTCAGCGACGACTACTGGCGACGGGGTGCGGAGCTCGGGTGGACCTCGCTGCTGGTCGGCGAAGCCCACGGGGGCGGTTCCGTCGGGAGCGACGGCCTCGAAGACCTGGCCATCGTGGCGTACGAGTTCGGCCGGCATGCCGCGCCCGGCCCGCTGGCCGTGGTCAACGTGGTGGCGGCGACGCTGAGCGAGGCCGGCGGTACCGAGCACGAAGCCGTCATCGAAGCCATCGTCTCGGGCGCCTCGATCGCCACCTGGTGTCTCAACGAGCCTCGTCCGAACGAAAGGATCGACGGGCTTTCCTTCGACCTCCACACCGAGGGCGACGAGGTGGTGCTCGACGGCGTGAAACGCCCGGTGGAGTCGGCGGCCAAGGCCGATTGTTTCCTGGTCACCGGCCGCAGTGCGGTCGGCCTCACCCAAGTGCTCGTGCCGGCAGACACGCCCGGCCTCTCGGTGGCACCCATGCACGCGGTCGACCTGACCCGCCGCTTCTCGGTTGTCACCTTCGACAATGTGCGACTGCCCACTTCAGCCCTGGTCGGGGAGGAAGGCCGGGCTCAGGAACAGATGCGCCGACAGCTCCAGCGCTCCGTGTGCCTGGTGAGCGCTGAAGCCGTTGGCGCCATGCAGGCCGCCTTCGACATGACGGTCGAATGGGCCTTCGATCGCTACTCGTTTGGACGACCCCTGGCGTCGTACCAGGAGCTCAAACACCGCTTCGCTGACATGAAGACGTGGCTGGAGGCGGGCCACGCCATCAGCGACGCCGCCATCCGGGCGGTGGCCCGCCACTCGGCCGATGCCCCTGAGCTGGTCGGCGCGGCCAAGGCCTTCATCGGCGACTACGGCGGAGAGCTCATCCAGGACTGCGTGCAGATCCACGGCGGCATCGGCGTGACCTTTGACCACGACATCCATCTGTACCTGCGCCGGCACACGCTCAACCGAGCGCTCTACGGCACCGCGTCGGAACATCGGCAGAGCTTGGCTGACCTGGCCCGGTGGCCCGAGGACGCGTCGTGAGCATGAGCGTGAGCGTGAGCAGCCAGGAATCGCTGGAAGATTTCCGGTTGCGGGCGCGCTCGTTCATCCGGGCCAATCTGGCTCCGGCCTCGGCCGCCGACCGGGTCGGCCCGCTGCGCAATCAACGGAGCGACGAGGAGGAGCTGGCCGCAGTCGCCCGGGAACGTGAAATGCAGCGCATGCTCTTCGATGCCGGACTGGCCGGCGTCTGTTTCCCGCCCGAGTACGGTGGCCAAGGCCTCACACCGGAGCACCAGCGGGTCCTCAACAGAGAGCTTTCCAAATACGAATACCCGGCCCGCCTGCAGGCGCCCACCTTCTCGCCGTGCGCCGCCGTGCTGCTCGACTTCGGGACCGAGGAGCAGAAGCAACGCCACATCCCCGCCATGTTGAAGGGCGAAGAGATCTGGATGCAGTTTCTCTCCGAACCGAGCGGTGGATCGGACGTGGCCGGGGCGCTGACCAGTGCGGTCCGGGATGGGGACGAGTGGGTCCTGAACGGGTCGAAGATATGGACGACCGGAGCATGGTGGTCCGACTGGGGCTTGTGCCTCGCTCGGAGCAACTGGGACGTCCCCAAGCATCGCGGCCTGTCGGTTTTCATCCTGCCCATACGCCAGGCCGGACTCGACGTCCACCGCATCGAGATGTTGAACGGCTCGAGGGAGTTCTGCCAGGAGTTCCTCACCGACGTGCGGGTGCCCGACACCGATCGGGTCGGCGCAGTCGACGACGGCTGGACTGTGGGCACCCGCTGGATGGTGCACGAACGCATGCTCTCGAATTCTCCTCTGGTCACCCGGCCGACGGGGAGCGGACAAACCGGTATCGGCGCTTCGTTCGTGCACGATGTCGCCGAGGGTTCCGGTCGCAGAGCCGAACCGCTGGTGCGTGACCTCATGGGTGAGGCCCGCATGCTCGACCTGGTCGACATCGCCCTGCAACGGCGCATCAGCGATGGCATCACGTCGGGTGCCATGTCGGACCAGGCGGCGGCTATCGGTCGCCTGTTCTCGGGGATCAACACGGCGCGGGTTCGCAGCATCTCCTTTGAACTGGGCGGCAATGCCGGCGCGGCCTGGACCGACGATGACGGCGAACTGGCCTTCTGTGGCGAGGACTACCTCATGCGACAGGTGTCGTGCATCGGTGGGGGCACCACCGAAATGGCGCGGAATGTCATCAGCGAACGGGTGCTCGGGATGCCCCGGGAACAATCCCACGACCGGGACATCGCGTTCCGGGATGTGCCCCGGAGCGGATCGGGGCGGCCCTAGTCGACGTCAGCCGTGACGTTGCAGGAGCAGGACGCCCGAGGGCGTACCCCCGCCCGAGGTCACCAGTGCCGTGTCGGCCTGGGCCACCTGGCGTGCGCCGGCCTGGCCCCGGAGTTGGGTCATGGCCTCATAGAGAAACCCGAAACCGTGGGTGCGGCCTTCGGAGAGCTGTCCGCCGTGCGGGTTGACCGGGAGCTCGCCGTCGAGGGCAATGCGCCGACCGTGGTCCAGCCAATCGCTGGCTTCGCCGAAACCGCAGAAGCCGAGCGACTCGAGCCAGGAGATGGCGTTGAAGGTGAAGCCGTCGTAGAGCAGGGCCACATCCACATCGGCCGGCCGCAGGCTCGTTCTCGACCACAGATGCGCCGACTGGCCCAGGACCTGAGGCTCGTGGGTGATGGTGCCTTGATCCCACGACACCCGTTCGGTGATCTGGGTCCCCACCGCTTCGATGCGGATGGCCTGCCCGGGCAGGTCACCGGCCACCGAGGCATCGGAGACCACGACGGCGATCGAGGCGTCGCAGGGCACGTCGCAGTCATAGAGCCCGAAGGGTGAGGTGATGGGCCGGGCCGACAGGTAGTCGTCCATGGTCATGGGCTCTCGATAGATGGCGGCCGGGTTCAGGGCCGCGTTGGCTCGGCCGTTCAACGCGATGAGCCCGAGCATCTCGCGCCCGGCCCCGTAGCGGTGGAGATACTGGTTGGCGTTCATGGCGATCCAGTTCGAGGCGGACAGGGCGCCGAACGGCAGGCGCCAGGCCATAGAGGACGACGCCCGGCCGGCCCCGGCCCCGCCACCGCCGGCGCCACCGCCGAGCCGCAGCGTGGCGAACGTCGACTCCCACACCGTGCGGAAGCACAGGACGTGTCGGCACAAACCGGCTGCAACGGCCAGCATGGCCGCCACGACCGAGCCACCCGGTCCGGGCAATTCGCCGCCCCCATTGATCCAGGTCGGATTGAGCCGCAAGGCTTCCTCGACCGCGGTGACGCCGCCCTCGCTCATCCCCATGCCCGCCGGACCGGGATAGGTCGAGAGACCGTCGATATCGGACAACTCGAGCCCGGCGTCGGCGACGGCGGCCAGACAGGCGTCGACCGTCAGGGACAGCGGATCGACCATGAGGCGCCGGCCCATAGCCGAGCGCCCCACGCCCGACAGCACCGACGCGTGCTCAAAACGATGGTCCCGCAATGGGGGCCGCGGGGTCGGGTAGCGCGGCTCGGGAACGACGTCGGTGGCCGCCGTCCCACCGGTGAGCGTGAAGAGCGGCAGCCAGACATCCTCGTGGTGCTCGAAGGTGACCGTGACCTCCTGGCCGATGGTGACCTGGTCAGGATCGGCGTCCACGATATTCGTGGTGAGGCGAACGGTCGGTTCTTCGGCCAGCGCCACCACGGCGATGACGTAGGGCGGGGTGAAGTCGGGATGCCACTGATGCCGATTGACGGTGACGCCGATGATGGTGCCCCGACCGGAGACCACGGTGGGTTCCCAATTGCGGCTGCGGCACACCGGGCAGATCGGCACCGGTGGATGGACAAAGGTATGGCACTCCTGGCAGCGTTGAATGCGGAGTTGCCCATCGGCACCGGAGGTCCAGAACCATTCGGTCGCCGGCGTCAGCTCGGGGAGCGGTTTCACGAAGTCCCGACCCCCAGGTTGGCGATGATCTGCGGCAGGTCGACGGTGGTGCGAATGCCGGGTGCGGCCACGCAGACAATGGGCACCGCGTTCACCGCCCGGTTGGCGGTGTAGCCGGGCGAGAGCTCGGCCATGTCGGACAGCGGGACAGCCAACCGCATTTCGATGTCCAGGGGGGCATCGCCCACCACGGAAATCCTCCAACCGGTCGGCCGAGGCTCCCAGGCCGGCTCGATGTCGGTGGTGCAGTACCACATGGCGGAAAAACTCAAGAAGGGCCGGCCCCCCCGCATCCCGGTGACCTTCAGCCGTTGGGCGGCAATGGTGCCGGCCTCTATCGTCCCGGCGGCAATCTCGGTTTGTGTGGTGGCCACGGCCACCTCGCCGTTCGCTTCCAGCGCGTCGAGGGGGGCGGAGAGGGCCTCGGCCACCAGGTGCAACGACGGCCCGAAGCTCTCGCCTCCATGGCTCCAGCGCCCGTGATCGAAATCAGCCGGGTTGCTCCCAAAGCCCATCAGGGTAAAGAGCAGATCCGGCGACGGTCGCTGCGAAAGATCGGCAAACTCTTCAATGGCCAAGTGGTCGAGCCGGCGCTGCAGAGAGGTCAGCACCAGGGGCACCGCTTCGGAGATGAAGCCCGGGCTGCTGCCGGTGCTGTGAATGGAGGTCCCTCCCCGTCGGCAGGCCGCTTCGACCCGGGCCCGATACTTGGGATCCATGCTGCCCGGATGATGGAACTCGCCCCGGGTGGTCACCACATTGGTGCCCGACTCCAGAATGCGGCTGATCTCGTCGTAGTTGCAATCACGCGCCATGTACAACACGCAATCGGCCTCGAGAGCGAGTACTGCGTCGATGTCCGTCGTGGCCAGGATACCGGTGGGCGGGCGATCGCACAGCTCACCGGCATCGTGGCCGTCCTTGTCGGGGGAGTGGACGTGGAGTCCGACCAGCGTCAGGGCGGGATGATCGATCACGCCCCGCAGTGACCGTGAACCGATATTGCCGGTCGCCCATTGCACGACGCGATACGTCGGTGTGACGTCGCTCACTCCTGCCCCCGTTTCGTGGAAATGATCACCATGGCATCCTGGTCCCGGCCAACCGGCTCAGGCTATGACTCCCCCGAGGCTGCGTCGGCCAACGCGGCCTTGTGCAGCACATTGGCGGCCAGACGCATGTGGGCCGCGTCGACCAGCTTGCCGTCCCGCCCAATGGCACCCACGCCGTCGGCCTCCGAGGCCCGATAGGCCGCAATGGATGCCCGGGCTTCGGCGATCTCTTGCTCGGTGGGCGAGAACACGTCGTGGGCGATGGCGATCTGCGAGGGATGGATGGCCCATTTGCCGTCGAAGCCCAGCAGGCTGGCCCGTACGGCCGCCCGCCGATACCCCTCCGGATCCCGGTAGGCCGGGTACGGAGCGTCGATGGCATCAATCCCCGCCCCCCGGGCCGCGGCCAGCACCTGGACGCGAGCGAAGTGCCAGAAGTCGCCGGGGTAGTCGCCCACCGGGTCGAAATTGCCGTCGACCCGGGCGCGCAGGGAGGCCGAGAGGTCTCCTGCGCCGAAAATGACGGCTTCGAGCCGATCGCTCGACCGGGCTATCTCGGCCGCATTCGAGAGACCCTCGGCTTCCTCGATCAACACTTCGAGCCCGATGCGCCTTTCGAGGCGCAGCCGTGCTTCCAACTGGGTGAGCAGCACGTCGACCCACCAGACGTCACGGGCCGAACGGGCTTTGGGCACGATGAGCAGGTCGAGCGAATCCCGCGCCCCCGTGACGACCTCAATGATGTCGCCGTGGCACCACGGCGTATCGATTCCGTTGATGCGCACCGCCCGCACCGTGTGCCCCCAGTCACAGCCCGTCAGTGCACCGACCGCAACGGCGCGGGCCGATTCCTTCACCGCCGGCGCGCAGGCATCCTCGAGATCAAGAAAGACCAGGTCGGCGCCGGAGGTCGCTGCCTTCTCGCACATCTTCTCGCTACTGGCCGGCGTCGCCAGCTCTGATCGTCTGGCTCGCGGTTCGTTGTGCACTGCTGCCTCCAGGTGCTTCGTGGTCAGATGACCCCGGCCGCACGCAAGGCGGCCAGGCGTTGGGGATCGATGTGGAGCAGATCACCAAAGACGGCGTCGCTGTCGGCGCCCAGCTCTCGGCCCAGATGAGCCACTCGACCCGGCGTCTCGTTCAACACGGCCACCGGGGCCTGCACCATCATCGGCCCCAATTCCGGATCGTCCATCTGCACGAACGTCCCCCGGGAACGCAGATGTGCATCTTCCCGCAGTTGCTTGGCATCGTAGATGGGCGCGGCCGCCACCTCGGCCTGCGCAAAGACCGACATCGCCTCGTCCAGCGAGCGTCGGCGGACCCACTCGGCCACCAGGGCGTCGATTTCTTCGGCCCGCTCCTGACGAGACAATGCGTCGACGTAGTCCGGATTTTCGGCCAGGTCCGGGCGGCCAATGGCACGGAAGGTCCGGGCGGCCATGTTGTGCGAGGCGCTCGACATGGCCAACCATTTCCCATCCGACGTCCGGTAGGCATTGCGGGGCACGCTGGCGTCGAGGCGGTTGCCGACCCGACCGGGAATGGTCCCGAGTTGGTCGTAGGCCAGCGTGGACGACTCAATCAGGCGGGCCAGCGGCTCAATGAGGTTGACGTCGACCAATTGCCCGACGCCGTGATGAACGTCCCGATGATAGAGGGCCATCATCACGGCGTAGGTGGCCGCCATCGCGGCCACCCCATCGGCCAACATGAAGGGCGGGAGCGTCGGGGGCCCGTCGGGCTGACCGGTCAAATGGGCGAAGCCGCTCATGCCTTCGGCCAGGGTGCCAAAGCCGGGATTGTCACTCTTGGGGCCGCCCCCGCCGAAGCCGCTGACGTGCAGCATGATCACGTGGGGGTGGCGCTGGTGAACCGACTCGTAATCGATGCCCCATCGCTTCAGCGCACTGGGCCGATTGCCCACGATCACCACATCGCTGACGTCGAGGAGCTGGTGGAACAGCTCTTGACCATCGGCTTGTCGGAGATCCAAGGTCACGCAGCGCTTGTTGCGGCTCATGCTCTTCCACACCAGGCCGATGTCCTCCTTGCGGTCACCCCACGTGCGGAGCGGGTCGCCCGCCCCCGGTTGCTCGACCTTGATCACGTCGGCGCCGAATTCGCCCATGGCTGTCGCCGCCAAGGGACCGGCGGCCAACGTCGCCGCGTCAATGACCCGAATGCCCTCGAGCGCGCTCGGCCGATCAGCCACGATGCGATCCGGTCGGGCGGGTCAGGCCGAGGGTGTCGCGAAGGGTGGCGCCGGTGTAGCGGTCGCGAAAAACCCCCCGGCGCTGAAGCTCGGGAACGACGAGGCGGGTCATGTCCTCATAGGCGCCCGGTGTGTGGGTGGCGGCAATGACGAAGCCGTCGCACGCGTCAGCTTCGATCCACTCTTCCATTTGATTGGCGACTTCGACCCCGGTGCCGACAAACCGAGGGCCTTGCAGCAGGGTCGCTCGGTGGCCAGCCAGGTCGGCCAGGGTGATCGTCTTCCCGCCGATGTGCGTGCGCAGGTTCTGTACCAATCCGCGGATCCCCGAGACCGACTCAATCAGTTCGTCGGTGATGGGTGCGTCCAGTGACAATCCGGAAAAGTCGTAGTTCATCAGCTCGGACAGCAGAACCAGCGAGGCCTGGGGATCAACGAGTTCATTGAGGAAGAGCTGTTCGCGCTCTTCGGCCTGGGCATGCGATTCCCCCACAACGGTGTACACCATGGGCAACATCTTGACCGAAAGCGGGTCACGGCCGACCGAACCAAGAATCTCCTTCTGATCCTTGTAATGCGCCTTGGCGATGTCGATGTCGGGGTCGCCGGAGAAGATCAACTCGGCCCAACGAGCAGCAAATTCACGACCACGACCCGATGAGCCGGCTTGCATCAGCAGAGGTCGCCCCTGCGGCGACCTCGGGACGGTGAGCGGTCCACGGACGCTGAACCACTCGCCCTCGTAGTTGAGCTCATGGACCTTGTCGGGGTCGGCGAAGTAGCCCCTGGGCTTATCAAGCACCAGGGCGTCGTCTTCCCACGTGTCCCAGAGGCCGGTTGTCGCCTCGAGGAATTCATCCGCCCTGTCATAGCGGGCATCGTGGCCCAGGTGCTCCCTGAGGCCGTAGTTCTGGGCCTCGCTGTCGTTGACCGACGTCACCACGTTCCACGCGGCGCGGCCGCCGGACAGGTGATCCAACGTGGCAAACGTCCGGGCCACATGGAAGGGCGAGTAGTACGTCGTCGAGTACGTGGCTCCGAGGCCGATCCGCTCGGTCGCTCCGGCGACCACGCCGAGGACGACACTCAGATCAAGCTTGACCGGTCGCGCCCCGAGCCGGACGGCATCGGCCACCGAGCCCCCATAGATGCCGGGCATGGCCAGGCGGTCGTCGAAGAACATCATGTCGAAACAACCCTCTTCGAGGGTACGACCGAGCTTGGCGTAATAGCTGGCATCGAGGAACCCGTGCTCGGTGGCAGGATGGCGCCACGACCCGGCATAGACGGTCGTACTCCCTGCCTGCATGAAACCGACCAACGACATCTGGCGTTTTCCCATAGTGGCGAACGCGCTCCCCTTTGTTGACTCTACCTATGAGTTGAAATGTAATATCTGATATGCCAGATTTCAAGCCGATTGGCGGAACCGTGCGCGATCGAGCCGCCCGAGAGCTCCGGGATCGGATCCTCACGGGCCAATTGCCGGCAGGGACCCGCCTCGACCTGGACGAGATCACCCGGGAATTCGGGACCAGTCGCACACCGGTCCGCGAGGCCCTGCTGGCTCTTTCCTATGAAGGTCTGGTCACCGTGACGCCTCGGAGCGGGATCACGGTGCACGGGATCACCCCTGAGGACGCGGTCGACAACTTTGCGGTCCTGGCCACGTTGGCCGGCAAGGCGGCCGAGTGGGCCACGGCCAAAATGACCAGGGCCGAACGCGAGCACCTGCACGAGCTGGCCGACGCGGTCGCCCGCGCCGATGACATCGTGGCGGCCAACTGGCGCTTCCATCGCGCCGTCAACCTGGCCTCCGGATCCCGCCGCCTGTTGGTCTACCTTCGCCAGGCCGTTCGGGTGGTCCCGGCCAACTACTTCGAACTGTTCCCCGAACAGGTCCGGCGGAGCCAGACTGAGCATGCCGTGATGCTCGAGGCCATTGACGGCGGTGACGCCACGGCGGCTCGGACGCTCACCGAGCGTCACGTCCTCGAGGCCGGAGCCGCCCTCGGCGATTGGCTGCGAGAGACTCAGGCGGAAGTCGAGACGGCGCGCCGGTAGCCGGTTTCAGCGCAAGCGCCACTCCGGGCGTGTGGCCTGGAAGGATTTTTGCCCTTCCTCCACGTTCTCGAATTGGGTCCCGAGCAACACGATGGCGGACACCTCTTTGAGAGCCTGCCGGCGCGTGGCCTCGTGGGCCATCCACACGGCTCTCAGCGTGCCCTGTATGGCGAGAACGGGCGAGGCCGCGATGGCATTTCCGATCCACATGGCGTGGTCGAGGAGTTCGGCTGCCGGCACGACTTCGGAAACGAGTCCGAGCTGGTGGGCGCGGACTGCCGACATCCGCTCATGAGCCCCGAGCAGGGCGACTCGCAGGGTCTCGCCCAACGGAAGCTTCTGTAGCAGGTGCGTCGACTCGAATCCTGCCACCATGCCAAAGGAGACGTGGGGGTCGAAGAAGGTGGCGTGCTCCGCTGCGATGATGATGTCGGCCTCGCCAAGCATGTACAGCGCACCACCGCACGCCATCCCGTTCACCGCGGCGATGACGGGCTTCCAGAGATCGTTCGCTTTCGGATTGATGTTCGATCCCGGATCGTTGTACATGAATGGCGTCGTCACCCGACCGGTCGACGTAGCCGGGTCCCTTCGCTTCTCCAGATACCCCTCTTGAATCGCCTCGGCCCGGTCGATACCGGTACAAAACGCCTTCTCGCCGGCCCCGGTGAGCACGACCGCGCGCACGTCTTCATTCGTCCGCAACGAGGTCCAGACCTGACGCAATTCCGTCTGCATGGCCAGGTTGAAGGCGTTGTGAACTTCCGGCCGGTTGAGCGTGACGACGGCCACACCTTCCTTCTCCTCGTAGAGGAGTGTCTCAAAGCTGTCCATGGAAGATCCCCTTCGCCGCGCCGGTTCGTCGCTGCCCGTCACTCGGTGCCAGCCGGATCACAATAGCTGTCACCACCGTGTCGGGTTCAGGGGGTTTGGCCCCCAGGGCGGCGATGCGGGACCGGACAGACGGGCCCACCAGAATGCGGTTCACGTGGATTAAAAGTAGAGTTATCGCCCTGACAACGACGCCGCCCAGAAACAGAGTCGGCCAGATCGAGACCCCGGAGGGCACATGACTGAGTACCAGTTCGTCAAGTACGAACCCCAGGACGATGGCGAGATCGTGCGCATCATCTTGAACCGCCCCGAAGCCCGAAATGCCCAGAACCGAGGCATGTTGGTCGAGCTGAACGATGCCTTCCTGGCCGCCGAGGAGGACGACCAGGTGCGGGTCGTCATCCTCAGCGGCGAAGGCCTGATGTTCTCCTCGGGACACGATATGGGCTCCAAGGTGGCACGGGAAGAGATGCAGGGTGAGAACCCCCACCCGACCAGAGTGACGAACGGCGGCACCCGGCTCGGCACCGAGAACCGCATGCTGCAGGAGTGGCACTACTTCTTCGAGAACACCCGGCGCTGGCGCAATCTCCGAAAGATCACCATCGCCCAAGTCCACGGGGATGTGTATTCGGCGGGCCTCATGCTCATGTGGGCCTGCGATCTGATTGTCGGAGCCGACGATGTCCATTTCGCCGACGTCGTCGGGACACGCCTGGGGATGTGCGGCATGGAGTACTTCGCCCACCCGTGGGAGTTCGGGGCCCGTAAGACAAAGGAGCTGATGCTGACCGGGGACTCCATCGACGTCCATGAGGCGCACGCGCTCGGGATGGTCAGCAAGGTATTTCCCGCGGCCGAAGTGGCGGAGCGAACGCTGGAATTCGCGCGCCGGATCGCCAAGGTTCCGACCATGACCGCACTCATGATCAAGGAGTCGGTGAATCAAACGCAGGACAACCAGGGCTTCTTCAATTCGCTCAATTCCTGCTTCACTCTCCACGAACTCAACCACTCCCACTGGGCGGAGATAAATGAGGATCACTACCCGATCGCCAAGGAGGACGCGGGCGTGCCCAACTGGAAGTCCGCTCCTCCCATTGTCCCGTCCCTCAAAGACAAGGTGAGGGCGAACGGATCGCAGTAGTGCGCTGGACACTAGGTTGGGGTCACTTTCCAGCTGACTCTAGGACCCATCCGCCGATGCACGGCCGGCGGCAAGGAAGGAACGCGTGAGTTTCGAGACGCTCTTGTATGAAGAATCGGATGGCGTTGCCGTCGTCACCCTCAACCGACCAGGCGTCCACAACGCGTTCAACCAAGCCATGCAGGATGAGCTGAGCCAGGTCTGGCGGGACTTGCGGGTCAACGACGACGTGCGGGCGATTGTGCTCACCGGGGCGGGGGATCGGGCCTTTTGTACCGGGATCGATCGAAGCGACATGCCTTCGAGCGAGGCCGCCTTCGACTTCGACCCGTTCACGTACGAGGATCCCGGTCGCAGCATCGGCCCCCGCAGCCAGGGTCTCTGGAAGCCCGTCATTGCGGCCGTCAACGGCATGGCGTGCGGCGGGGCCTTCTACCTTCTCGGGCAGGTTGATTTCATCATTGCGGCGGAGCACGCCACCTTCTTCGATCCACATGTGACGTACGGCATGCCGGCGGTCTATGAGCCGGCCCTCATGTCGTCACGCATGCCGTTCGGCGAGGTCATGCGGATGACCCTGATGGGTAGCCACGAACGCATTTCGGCTGCCCGAGCCGAGACGATCGGCCTGGTGACCCAAGTCGTGCCGGCCGAGGAGCTTGCTGCGGCCGCACGTCGGGTCGCGACCGTGATCGCCTCGCAGCCAGCGGCCGCGGTGCAGGCGTCGCTCCGGACGGTGTGGGCCTCGCGGGACATGCCCACCAGCCAGCTGACCGAACTGGGAAATATGTTCCTCAACCTCTCCTGGAATGCGGCGTCCCTCAAGGGCAGCGAAGAGGCGTTCAGCAATCGAAAAATCGAACCACCAACCATCCGCTAATGGGAATGCGCTAGGGCGAACCGCGGAACGACGCGGGGTTCCCGGGCTCATCCCGTTCCTCGGTGAGAGCGGCCCGGTTGAATTTCATGGCGTCGTTCCTGGGAATGGCGCTGACGAACTCAACCGATTTTGGCACCTTGTAGGCCGCCAGTCGGGACTTGGCGAAGCCAATGACCTCGGCCGCGCCAGGGGGGTCGCCGGGGTCGATCGCTTGGACAATGGCGTGGACCCGACGACCCCATGCATCATCACGGAGGCCGATGACAATGACGTCGGCGACGGCCGGGTGCTCGCTCAGCGCCGCTTCGACTTCGGCCGGGAATACGTTGGCCCCGCCGGTCACGATCATGTCGACGCGCCGATCGGCCATGTAGAGGTACCCATCGGCATCCACCGAACCCATGTCGCCGACGGTGACGAACCCGTCCTCGGTGGCAGCGAGGGGTGCCACGTCGTTCCCCCGATAGTCCGCACCGGGGCCCGTGGTCCGGCGCATGTAGATCCCGCCGATTTCGCCCGCCGGCAGTTCGCTCCCGTCGTCGCCCAGAATGATCATTTCGGTGTCGGGATAGCAGCGACCGACTGTCCCGACGTGCTCCAGCCATTCGTCGCCTCGGCAGCACACCAGGCCGTGTCGCTCCGATGCGCCGTAGCTGACATAGAAGTGCTCGGGGCCGACCAGCTCGCACCAGCGTCGACCAAGCCACACCGGCAACGGAGACGCCCCTTGCTGCACCCAATCGAGCGACGACAGATCGCGCTGATCGACATCGGGCACCTGTACCAGCCTCTGCAGCATGGGTGTGGCCCCGACGAAACCGGTGATCCGATGTCGCTCGATCAGATCGAGCACGCGGGATGCATCGAACTTCTCGAGCAGGACGAACTCGACTCCCGACATCAGGTTCCTGGTCGCCATGAAACCATTGGAATGGTAGAGCGGGGCGGGCACCAACACGCGTTGGGGCTGTGGCAGCCCGCCGTACGACTCGACCACCATCGCCACCTTCGAGCCCTCGATATATCGACCGGGATCTTTCATCACAATGACCTTCGGCGTCCCGGTGGACCCGGAGCTGCAGATTCCCCACGCATGAGGTGGGGTGACCTCGGGGAGTGGCTCGGTTGACGCGGCTTCGGCCGCCGTAAAGAGACGGTGTTGCCCGGTGTCGATGGTCATACGGGGACCGATAGCGGCCAGGACACGTGCACGCTCCCAATCGGGCAGGTCCGACCGCATCGGTATGACGACTGCGCCGACCTTCCATCCGGCGAACGACGCCATCAGGTGTTCCGGCCCATTGGGCAGAGAGATGGCGACAAAGTCACCCACCCCGAGTCCCTCCCCCACCAGCACTCGAGCGAGTTGGGTCGATCGGTCGTCAAATTCGCCAAAGGTGACGATGCGTTCGCTCCCGTCTTGGGCTGCGAACATGATGGCCGTGCTGTCCCGCCTGTCCATCGCCATCCGGTGCAGCTGTGTCCCGAACGGCACGCCGACGTCACTGGGAGCAGTGGTCATCGATCTCTTCCCGTCAGGTTGCCACTCGAACCCTGTCCCGTTCCCGTCCGCGCGTTGCTCACGATGACCGCGGGAGGCCCAGTCCTCGTTGCGCAATAATGTTTCGCTGCACTTCGCTGGTGCCGCCGTAGGTGGTCGTGCCCAAGGCGAACCGATAGAGGTACTCGGCAATGCCACCTTCGACGGCCGTGTCCTCCCCATCGCTCCGGAGGCCATCCGGACCGAGCATGTCGACGAATTCGGCTGATTGCCTCGTGAGCGCTTCCGACGAGAACAATTTGGCCATGGAACCTTCGACCCCGGGCAGACCGCCGGCGTACTGCACCCAGGCACACCGACGGGCCAGCAGGGTGCTGACTTCATTCTCGGCCGCCGCTCGGCCCAGGCGGGCCTGGATGACCGGGTCGTCTGCGTGCTTCCGCCCGGTCGCGTCCGTCGAATTCGATGCCCACCGCTCCATGGCCTCCAGGAGACGCGTCGAGTCGCCGCCCTGCGGGAGGGATCGCTCAAAGGTGAGCCCAACCGTCATCACGTGCCAGCCGCCGTCAACCTCGCCGATCCTCAACGCATCGCTCACTCGGACATCGGAGTAGAACGTCAAATTCGTTCTCTCACCGGACATCGTGTACACCGGTTGAATCTCCACTCCCGGCTGGCGCAGCGGGACCAGGAAAGTGGTGAGGCCCTTGTGTTTCGCCACGTCGGGGTTCGTACGGGCCAACAGGAACACATAGTCGGCCTCTTGGGCATTGGTCGTGAACATCTTCTGCCCCGTGATGCGCCATGCATCCCCGTCGGGTATCGCCCGGCTCTGCACCGCCGCGACGTCGGATCCGGCCTCCGGCTCGGTGAAGCCGAGGACGATGATGATCCTCCCGCTCAGGGCCTCAGGCAGGATCAGTCGTTTCTGCTCCTCGGTCCCCATGTGCCGGATGACATTGGCCACCATCATCGTCGTGCCCACGCCATAGGTGGGAGCTCCAGAACGCTGGAACTCCTCCGCGGACGCCAGCACTTCGAGTGCATCACGGCCCTGTCCGCCGAATTCCTCGGGCCAGCCCGGGGCCAGGAGTCCGTGCTCGACCCGAGCCCGGTGAAAGTCCCAGTCATGGTGGACGCCGGTGACGTGCATCCTTTGCTGCACTTCCTCGGTGTGATATTCGGCCAAGAAGTGTCTGGCTTCGTTTCGGATTTCCTCGCTGCCTTCACCCAAGCGAAAATCCATGCTCACCCGCCCGTTCGCGTCGTTGACAGCCGGTCGACTTCGCCTCGAGCGAACATCTGCGACGGCTCGGCGAACACCGCCGGCCATGCCTTGGCTCGCCTGAAGAACAATTGAATGTCGAATTCGAGCATGAACCCGTAACCGCCGTGATAGTGCAGACTGCGGTAGCTGGCTTCGCGGGCCGCCTCGGCGCAGAACGCGCCGGCGAAATTGGCCAGCTGCGCCGCCCGCCCGGTGTCTTCACCGGCCGCCCACGCCGCTTCCCGGGCCAGGAGGGTGCCGCCCTCCATGGCCGTTGCCGCGTCGGCCAAGCCATGCGAGACGGCCTGGAACGAACCGATCGGCACGCCAAAGGCGCGCCGCTCCTTGGCGTACTCCACGCCGATCTCAATCGAACGGGTACCGATGCCCACCAGCGCGTTGGCCATGAGGACCAGCCACTCGTCCCGGGCCAACTCGAAGAGCGCGTGGGCCGGCTCACCAGTGAGGAGTTCGGTGGCCGTCGCGTCAACGGTGATATCGGCGACCGGCATGGAGCCGATATTGGCCACGGAGCGGCCGCGTCCACCGACCGCCATGGCCATCAGGCGTCCCTGGTCCATGAAGATCACGTCATCGGCCACCGCGCCGGCGGGCACCATCGCCAATACACCGTTCCGCGGGGGGTGCAGCGCGACCGTGATCAAACGGCTGTCGTGCAGGCTCTGCCCGACCAGCTCGGCCCCGACGCTCCCGTCGGTTCGAGCCAGCAACCGCACCGCGGTTTGTCCCTCGATCAGAGGGGCGGAGCCGAGGTGGCGGCCGTGCTGCTCCGCCACGAGGGCCAGATCGAGGAGTGATGCCCCCCAACCACCTGATGCCTCGTCGACGGCCATCAGGAGTGCACCCATGTCGTGGAGGTGTGACCACAAAGCAGCATCGTGACCCAACGGCTCGGCGGCGCGGACGCGGTCGATCGGGGACTCCTTGGCGTAGAAGGCCACAAAGGCATCGATGAGTTGCTGCTGCTCTTGCGAAGGGTTCAGGTCCATGTCACGAGACTCCGACCTGCACTCGGGGTCGAGCGGGCATCATCACCGATATTCGTCCGGTACGCCCTCCAGAATCACCGTCTTGGTCTCCAGGAACGGGAGGAGGCCTTCGGTCCCACCTTCCCGGCCGATCCCGGACTGCTTGAAGCCGCCGAAGGCGATGCTGAAGTCCGTGCGGAAGGCATTGTGCCCAACCGTCCCGGACCGCAGTCGGCGTGCCACCTGCCGGGCCCGATCCACATCGTGCGTGAACACGGAGGCGTTGAGCCCGTAGATGGTGTCATTGGCCAAGGCCACGACGTGCTCCTCGTCGTCCGCTGGGATCACGGACAACACCGGGCCGAAGATCTCCTCTTGCGCGATGGCGGAGGAATTGTCCACGTGGGCAAAAACTGTCGGCTCCACGTAGTAGCCCCGGTCGAGACCCTTCGGCCGCCCACCGCCGGTCACCAACGTGGCCCCTTGCTCCTGGCCCTTGGCGATGTAGCCCTCGACCCGGTCGCGCTCGTCGGCTCGAGACCAGCGGGCCCATCTGGGTGGTCGAGTCAAAGGGGTCCCCGACGCGAACCTGGGAGAAGGCGCCGGCCAGCGCATCCACCAGTTCGTCATGGCGTCGCCGGGACACGACAATCCGAGTGAGTGACGAGCACACCTGTCCGGCCAACATGCACTCGGCCTTGGCCAGCGTCGCTGCCGCCTGGTTGAGGTCCATGTCATCGAGGATCAGGGCGGCCGATTTGCCGCCGAGCTCGAGCGTGCATCGGGCGATGCGCGCGCCACAGATCGAGGCGATGCGCTGTCCGGCCGCCGTGGATCCCGTGAAGGTGATCTTGTCGACGCGGGCATCGCGCACCAGCAGTTCGGAAACCTCGCGGTCGGCGGTCACGACGTTGAGGACGCCGGCTGGAAGGCCGATGGCCTCGGCAATCTCGGCCACCACGTAGGCATCGCCGGGGGCCTCCGGCGAACACTTGAGCACCACGGTGCAACCAGCCAACAGAGCCGGCGCGATCTTGTAGGTGATCAACCCGATGGGGGCGTTCCAAGGGATGATGGCGCCAACGACGCCCACTGGCTCTCGCACCAGCAGACCGAACTCACCCGTCGACGGCTGCACCCTCTCTTCAAACGGGAAGGTCTGCGCCAGATCGGCATAGAAGTCGAACGCGCTGGCGATGCCGGCCGCGCCATGCCGAGCAATGAGGTACAGCGCGCCGGACTCGCGGGGCCATATCTGCCCGATGTCCTCGGCTCGATCCCGGAGCCCATTGGCAATGCCCCGGAGGAACCCGGCCCGATCGCCGTGGGTCATTCTGGGCCAAGGCCCCTCGTCGAAGGCGCGGCGAGCAGCCGAGACGGCGCGGTCCATATCGGCTTCCCGCGCTTCGGGTACCTGGAAGTACACCTGCTCGGTACCCGAGTCGATGACGTCGAAAGTCGCATCGGTCGATGGCGCGACCCACTCGCCATCGGTGAAGAATCGGTCGGCGTGCCGGAGTGGTGCCTCGGTCTCACTAATGACGGTCAATTGGGTTCTCTCCTTCTTCGCGCCCCGGAGATGCCGGACAGGATCCCGAGGCAAGTGAACTGGGATCCAGCGTACCTACCCACCCGGCGGACTGCCTACGGCGCACAAATCAACCGGCACCGCCCCGACGTCCAGCGGTGAAGCACTCGATCTAGGGCTTGGGCGGAAGCGTGCCCCGATATGCGGCCGGCAGGAGCTCGAGCAATTGGCCGTCGGGATCCCGCACGAAAATTGCGGCTCCGACGTCGCTCTCCTCAATGATCCTTCCACCGTATGCAGCCGCCTTCTCAGCCGTGGCCCGCACGTCGTCCACGGAGATCGAGAGGTGGGTCAGCCCGGGCTCGTTCATCGTGCGGGCCCGGAAGGGAGCCGTCACGCCGGCGGCGGCGTAGTGCATGAGCTCGAGCACAAAACCGTCAAGGGTCAGATATGAGGCGGTGGTTCCCAAGGGGGGCGTGAGGCCGCTGAGCTTGGCCGTGGGCCCGTCGGGAGGCGTGATCTCGTACCAGAACGTGAAACCGAACACCTCCTGGTAGAAGCGCTTCGCTCTTTCGAGGTCACTGACGACTTGACCCGTGTGGTTGTAGATGGCCACCGATTGCCTCCGATACGGAATGCTAGGAAGGAAGTATTCCGGCCAGGTGAATGGCCGCGGTCGGGCAGTTGGCGGCCGCCTTTCGCACCTCTTCCTCACGCCCGGTCATCTCGCCAAAGACGATGGCGACGCCGTCGTCGTCGAGGTCGAAGACGCCGGGGGCCCAAAAGAGGCAGTTCCCAGAACCCATGCAGGCATCGCGGTCGATCACGCCCTCACCGGGTCGGTCGCTCGGGCTCATCGCCGTGGTTCCTCGAGCATCGACGCCAGGCTAACACTCGGCCTGGACGTCGATTTCGATCCAGAAGGCCCACCGACGAACGCCATCGGCCGACACAAATGTGTTTGAGGGGAACATCACCGTCGCCGACAGATGTGCGCGATCACCGTCGCATGCCGGAGCACGACGTCACCCCACGCCGCGCCGAGGGGCTGCCCTATGCTGAACCCGATCATCGGAGCAGCAGAAGACGGGGGCTCGACAGGTATGGAGTCGATGAAGTTCGGGGTGGCCTTCGCCAACGTCGGCCCGTTCGTCGATCCGCTTGCCGCCATCCGACTGGCTCAAGCTTGCGAAACGTCCGGATTCGAGTCGATCTGGACCGTCGACCATGTGGTGGTTCCCGGCGGCTACCAGTCGAAGTATCCCTACGATCCTTCGGGGAGGCTGCCTTCCGGAGAAGGGACCGTCTTCCCCGATCCGCTGATGTGGCTGGCCTATATCGCCTCGAAGACTTCGACCCTGCGGTTGGGCACAGGCATTCTCATCGTGCCGCAGCGCAATCCACTCGTGCTCGCCAAGGAATTGGCCACGCTTGATCACCTCTCGGGCGGTCGCATGATCCTCGGCGCCGGTATCGGCTGGCTGCAGGAGGAGTTCCAGGCCTTGGGTATCCCATTCACCGGACGGGGACGGCGCACCGAGGAGTCGATTGCCGCCATGCGGGCCCTATGGTCCGAGGAGCGGGCCAGCTTCGAGGGCAGCACGGCCAGCTTCGCCGACTGCTATTTGCGGCCACAGCCCCCCGGCGGAACCATCCCGGTGCACCTGGGCGGCCACAGCGAGGCGGCGGCCCGGCGCGCCGGGCGCATCGGGGACGGATTCTTTCCTATGGGCGTCAGCCCCGGGGAGCTGCCTCTCTTGCTCGACGTCCTCCGCCAGGGTGCCGAGGAGGCCGGCAGGGATCCAGCCGCCATCGAGATCACCGTCCCCTGTTACGCCACCAGTGGCCAGGAAGCTCTGACCCAGGTGAAGGCGTGGCAAGGGCTCGGCGCGAGCCGCATCCTGGTTCCGGCCGCCCTGTTCGGCGGCGAATTCGAGGCGTCACTTTCACACTACGGCCAGGATGTGATCGGACAGGTCTGACCACGATGGGGCGCATGGCACGCTGCGTTGAGATGCAGCGGCAGTCATTTCCGAGCCGGCCCGGGCGTGGCTCACCACGTCACGGGGCGTTAGCATTGCTCACCCATGGATCGGCTCGAGGAGCGCTGCGCCATCGTGACCGGCGGGGCAAGCGGGATCGGACTGGCGATCGTTGAGGCATTCGTCGCTGAAGGCATGCGAGTCACCATCGCCGATCGCAATGAAGAGAACTTGACCGCGGTGGCCAACCGGCTGGCCGATGAGGGTGCCGACATTCATGCCGTCTGTGCCGATGTGAGCGATCCCGCCTCGGTCGATCGTATTGGCCGGGCGACACTCGATCGTTTCGGCCAGCTCAATGTCGCCGTCAACAACGCCGGGATCGTCAACGGGGGCTATTCGTGGGAACTCTCCCTCGAGGAGTGGCACAAGGTGATCGATGTCAATCTTTGGGGCGTGATCCACGGTGTGCGGTCCTTTGTGCCGTTGATCATCGCTTCGGGAGACGAGGGCCATGTCGTCAATATCTCGTCCATGGCGGCAGTTCTCCCGAGGGGTCAACTCGGTCCGTACACCGTGGCCAAACATGGGGTTCTCGGAGTGTCAGACGTTCTGCGCCACGAGATGGAGGCGATTGGCGCGCCGATCGGGGTCAGCGTGGTCATGCCGGGCATGATCCGAACGGCCATGAATCCGATTGGCTCGACCGAACCGTCGGTTGTCGCAGACAATGTGATTGACGCCATTCGACAGCGCCGACCCTATGTGTTCACCGACAACGACCACCGGAGTGAGGTCGAGCTTCGCCTGCACGCCATCATCTCGGCGCGTGACGACGTGATCGCTCCACCGACCGGAGGCCGGTGAGGTCACATTGAGCGAATCGATCGAAGCATTTGAGATCCGGGTTGATGACCCCGTCCTGGAAGACCTGCATGGCCGCTTGGCCCAGACCCGATATCCGGATCAGATGGCGGACACCGGTTGGGACTACGGCATCCCCGTGGACTACCTACGCCAGCTGGTCGAATTCTGGCGCGAGAGCTACGACTGGCGCTCCGAAGAAGCGCGCCTGAACGATTTCGAACACTTCCGGACCGACATCGATGGTCAGCGGATCCATTTCATTCATGCACGATCGGTGCACCCGGGTGCCCGCTCCTTGCTCCTGATCCATGGGTGGCCCGGTTCGTTCGTCGAATTCCTCGACGTCATTCCCCGGCTGACCAACCCCGAGTCCTATGGTGGCCAGGCCCGCGACGCCTTCCATGTCATCGTTCCCTCCCTCCCGGGCTACGGATTCTCCGACCCGCCGCGATCGCCCGGTTGGGACGTGCCCCGCATCGCCCGCGCGTTCATTGCCTTGATGGATCGACTCGGCTATCCGGACTACGTGGCGCAAGGTGGTGATTGGGGAGCCCAGGTGACCACGTGGATCGGGTCGCTCGATCCCCAGCATTGTGCCGCCATCCACCTCAACATGGCCAGCGGCGTGCCACCCCGGAACGGCGAACCCCTGACCGAAGAGGAACAGGGGGACCTGGCGGCCATGAAGGAATTCGCGGGCGAGGAGTCCGGCTACGCCAACGAGCAGGGGACCAAGCCCCAGACGCTCGGAATCGCACTCAACGACTCCCCGGGCGGACTCCTGGCGTGGATTGTCGAGAAGTTCCGGACCTGGAGCGACTGCGACGGGCAGCCCGAGAATTGCTTCAGCCGCCAGCGACTCATCACCAACGTCATGGTGTACTGGATCACCCAGACCGGGGCGTCCTCGGCCCGTCTGTACTGGGAACACAAGCACAGTTCGGCCGGGGCGCCGCCCTTCGTCCACGCGCCCACCGGCGTGGCGCGCTATCCCAAGGAAGTATTGCGTTGGCCCCGCTCATGGGTCGAGCGCCAGTACAACGTCGTGCACTGGGCCGTGATGGGGCGCGGCGGGCATTTTCCGGCCATGGAACAACCAGAACTGTTCGTCGACGACCTACGGGATTTCTTCGGATCCGTGGGCTGAGGAGCCCGCCGCGCTCCATCAGACGAGCACGGGGCGGGTCCCCGGAAGGTGCTCGAGCGCCAACTGACGATCGTCGGACCGGATCAGGGTGCCGTTGACCATCACGTGGCGCACACCGGTCGGCTGCTCGTACGTCAGCCGTTCACCGTCGGCCGGGAGATCGCGCAGGCGGCGCTGAGGTCCCGGGGCGACCGTCGAGGGATCGAACACACAGACATCGGCCGCGTAACCCGGACGCAGGTAGCCCCGGCCCTCGAAACCGAACATGTCGGCCGGCTCGCCGGCCAACTTCCGGATGGCCCGTTCGAGCGGCATGATCTCACGCTCACGGACCCAGGTGCCGAGGAGGTCGGTGGGTTGCGGCGCGTCGCACAGCTGGTCGACGTGCGCACCGGCGTCGGTGAGGCCCAGCACCACGTGGTCCTCGGTGAGCAGGCTCCCCACCTCGCCGACGTCGTCGTTGGCGATGTAGGCCCGGAAGCGGGTGCCCAGGTCCTCGGCGAGGGCCAGGTCGCACATGACGTCCAGCGGGCTGACATTCCGCTCGCGAGCGATGTCGCTCACCCGACGGCCCAACAGCTCGGGGAACAGCTCCGATTCTGAAACCTCGAAGGTCTCCCATCGTGGCTTCATGCCGGTCTCGCCGCGTTCGAGATCGTCGAAGGCCTGCGTCCTCCATTCCTGATCACGGTAGGCCGCCCGGCGCACGCCGGGACTGACCTTCATCAGTTCGGCGAACACCTGGCCGACATTGAGGTTGTAGGCGTCGGCCAAGGTGAACTGCATGGTCAGCGGCCGCGGCGTGACCTGGGGCCAGACGTTGGCACCTTGGGCCAGGGCCTCGGCGTGCAATGTGACCACTTCCCGGTGCTTGCCACTGGACAGGGCGAACAACGGACAGGTGAACGGCCGGCCGACTCGGGGCTGCCAGGTGAAGACGTCGGGATATTCACACTGCCAACCCGGCGTGGTGAGCACCACACCCTTGCCGGCCTTCCCCACGGCCATGAAGAGCGCCTCCACCTCGTCCATCTCGGCGAAACGGCTCGGTACCGGTTTGCCGTCGACCCCCCGATGGGCGAACGAGAAGCTGGTGGAGAGGCCCGCCGCGCCAACCCGCATCGCCTCGTCGACCAACTGGCACATGCGCTCGATCTCCTCCGGGGTGGCTGCGCGCTCATAGGCGGCGTCCCCCATGACGTAGAGCCGCAGGGCAGTGTGTCCGATGTAGGCGGCGAAGTTGAGAGCTGTCCCTCGATGCTGCACCAGGTCGAGGTATTCCGGAAATGTCTCAAAATCCCAGACGATCCCGGCCGAGAGCGAGTTGGCATCCATGCCTTCGACGTTCTCGAGCGTGTGCACAATCACGTCGTGATGCTCCGGGCGGCAAGGGGCGATGGAGAAGCCGCAATTGCCGGCCACCACCGAAGTGACCCCGTGAGAGGAGGACGGCTTGAGCTGTGGGTCCCAGAACACCTGCGCATCGAAGTGGGTGTGGATGTCGATGAAGCCGGGTGCGACGGCGCAGCCTGAAGCATCGAGAACGACCGCTCCGTCGAGTCTCGGCCCGATCTCTTCAATGATTCCCCCACTGATGGCCACGTCGGCCAATTGTCCGGGCTCGCCGGTCCCATCAAAGACGGTCCCGCCTCGAATGACCACATCAGCTGACATGTACGTGCTCCTTCGGGTCGTTCGGGTACGTCATGGAGGCAAGGCGGTTGCCGTGAGAGCCGGTGTAGTCAACCGACATGCGCGAATCCGTACAACTTGGCGCAATTGAGTGCCGTGACCTTCCGGCGCTCCTCGGCCGGGAGCATCCCCAGCGTCTCCTCAATGGAGCGTTGGGACTCGGGGAACGTGCTGTCGGTATGGGGAAAATCAGCCGCCCACATGCATGAGTCGGCGCCGAGGTGCGGTATGTACTGGTAGGCCAGGGACTCTTCCTCGAAGGTGGCGATGACCTGACGCTGGCACAGTTCGCTCGGGGCGATGCTGGGTGCGTAGTCGAGCTGGTCCCGCAGGTTCTCCCACTCCAGATCCATCCGGGCCAGGAAGTAGGGCAACCAGCCGACGCCCGCCTCGGCCAGCACCAGCGTGAGGCCGGGGTGCCGCTCGAGCGCCCCGGAGAAGACCATGATGGCCAGCGCCTCATCGAGCTGGAGGGGCAACAGGGTGGCGAATGCGGCCGACTGCCACTTGCCCACCTGGTAGCTCAGCCTCGGGGAGGACCCTGACTTGATGTGGAAGCTGAGCGGCAATCCGGTCTGCTCGGCGGCCGACCACAGACGATCCCAGGCCGGATCGCCGGCGTCGATTTCGAACACATCAATGATGCCGCCCCGGTGGCCCAGCTCGGCCACCCGTTCGAGTTCGGCCACCGCCGCCCCTGGTGCGTGGGTGGGCAGGAACGGGAGCGCGCAGAGGCGATCGGGGGCAAAGGCGTTGAACTCCTCTAGGGCCCAGTCGTTCCAGGCCGCATAACAGGCGGTTTGGAGATCGGGCTCGGGGATCGAGAGGGTCAGCGGGATCGGACCGTAGATGACCGAGGCCCACACTCCGTCGAGGTCCATGTCCGCCAGCCGCAATTTCGGGTCGCTGACCCGAAATCCGTCGTCCTCGATGCCGGCACGGCTCAGGGCACTGAGCGCCTGCAGCTGGTCCCCGTGCGGCAGTCCGCTCCGGCCCAGGACGCGTTCGTTGCAGACCCACTTGGATTCGCCATCATCGGTCACGACCCGTGGACCGCGTTCGACCAGGTCCCTGGGCAGTCGGGCCTGGAACAGCTCGGGCGGAACCGCTCGCAGATCCAGGTGATCGTCGCAAGAGTAGATGCTGTGCTGGTTCATTACGTTGCCTCCCTTCACTTCGAAATTTCCTGAGACGGCGACGGGACGTCCATCGCTAGGTCAAGCGATACCGGATCGGCAGGTGCTTGATGGCTCCGTTGATCGATGAATTCAGGCGCTCCATCGGTCCCGACTGCTCAAACCACTCCAGTCGAGCAATGAGGAGGCCGAACATGGCCGCCAATTCGGCGCGGGCGACGTGCGCGCCCATGCAGAGGTGCGGGCCGAAGCCGAAGACCACGGGCTGGTTCGGCTTGCGGTCGATACGGAACTCGAACGGATTTTCGAACACGTCCTCGTCCCGATTCGCCGACGCCCAGTAGAGCGCCACCTTGTCGCCGCCGCGAATCTGCTGTCCGTGCAGTTCGGTGTCCTGTGTGGCGGTGCGCGAGAAGTAGCTGATCGGCGTGACCCAACGCAGGATCTCCTCGACGGCGTCGGGCAGGAGCTCGGGATGGGCCACGAGCTTCGCCCACTGATCGGGGAATTCGCAGAAGGCCTGCATACCTCCGGCGATGGCGTCTCTTGTCGTCTGATTCCCCGCTTCGACCAGGAGCTCGCAGTAGGTAACGAGCTGCCGCTGGGTGAGCGGCACGCCATGTACCTCACTCTGCATCAGCTGAGTGACCAGGTCGTCCTGTGGATCCTCCCGGCGTGCCGCCACCATTTCCTTGAAGTAACGGTGCAGTTCACCCCTGGCCCACGTTGAGGTCTGCTCGGGGCTCTCGCCGGGGCGCCGGTATTCAGGGTCGTCCTTGCCGATGATCTCGTTGGTCCAGCGGAAATGGTGCTCCCAATCGGCGGGCGGCACACCCAGGACCCATGAGATCACGGCCACCGGATAGGGAGCGGCGAAAGTGTCAACGAAGTCGCACTCCCGGACCTCGCCCTCGGTCGAAGCCTGGTCGACCACATCGGCGGCGATGCCCTCGATCTCCTCGCTCCGCGCCCGGACGGCACTCCGAATGAACTTCTTGTTGGCCACCTGGCGCATGGGACCGTGCTGGGGCGGATCGAGGTAGACGATCATCTCCGCCGGCATGTCGATCCCACTGAGATCCATGTCCAAGGTGATGCCGGAGGCGCTGGAAAACAGCTGAGGCTGCGAAGCGGCGTACTGCACGTCGGCGTACGTGGTCACCGCCCAGAACGGTGGGTATCCCGGTGGTTCGACGAAGGCCACGGGTGCTTCCGCTCGTAATCGGGTCCACACCTCGTGGGGATAGCCACGGAGGGCGAACCGCGTCGGGTCGACCAGATCGAGCGGGTCGATGTCGAGGCTCACGCGAAGGTGATCACACCACGGAGGTTGACCCCGTCGAGCATGTCCCGATAGCCCTGGTTGATCTGGTCGAGCGTGTACTCCCGCGTGATCAGCTCATCCAGTTTGAGCTGACCCGCCTTGTACAGGGCCAGCAGGTTCGGGATGTCGAAGCGCGGGTTGGCCGCACCGAAGATGACGCCCTTGATCTCCTTCTGCATCATGGCCAGGTCGAAGAGGTTCACGCTGGCCTCGAGTTGTGTCTGGGGCGCGACCCCGGTGACCACGCACGTGCCGCCTTTGCCGGTCAGTCCCAGTGCTCCGGCCATCAGATCCCCGTACATCACGCCCGGGACCATGATCACCGCGTCGGCCATCTGGCCCCGGGTCAGCTCGGTGACCAACGGGAAGGCCTCCTCCATGGATCCCGCGGTGTGGGTGGCGCCGAAGTCGAGGGCCGACTTCTGCTTGAACTCCACCGGATCCACCGCGACGATGTTCCGCGCCCCGACCATCTTGGCCCCCTGCACGGCGTTGACGCCCACTCCGCCGACGCCGACGACGACGACGGTGTCGCCGGGCATCACTTCGGCTCGGTACACCGCCGAACCCCAGCCGGTGGCCACGCCGCACGACACCAAGGCGACGGCACTCAGCGGCAGGTCGGGATCGACCGCCACCAGCGACGCCTCGTGGCACACGGCGTGCTCGGCGAAGGTGCCCAGCTTGGACATCACATTCAGGGGCTTGCCATCGAGGCGGTAGCGGATCGTGCCATCGGCGATCTGACCGGGAGCGAAGGTGGCGGCTCCCAGGTCGCAGAGGTTGGAGTGGCCGGTGATGCACATCTTGCAGCGGCCACAGATGGGGAAGAAGCTGGCCGCCACGTGGTCGCCGGGCTGGAGGCTGCTGACGTCGGGCCCCACCTCGAGCACCACCCCTCCCCCCTCGTGTCCGCCCACCATGGGGAAGAGTCCCGCCCTCGGCGGCGCACCGGTACCCGCCTCCGATCCCATCTCGCTCGACTGGAGATGCTCGTCGGAGTGGCACAGGCCGGCTGCTTCCCACTTGACCAGGACCTCATGCTGTGCGGGCGCATCGAGATCGATCTCGAGCACCTCCCACTCCTGCTCCCGGCCCCACAGAATCGCTGCGTGCGTCTTCATTGATCCCATCCCCTTGAGCTGACCAGGTGGTCGGCTCATGGCCGCGTTTGACCTCCCTGAAGCTTAGTGTCACAGTACGACATGAAAGCAAATGGAGGTTCAGCGTGACGATGCAGCGGGCCGGTGATGTGTACTTCGACCCCTATGACGTGGACATCGATGCCGACCCGTATCCGGTCTTCCGTCGGCTGCGCGAGGAAGCGCCGTTGTATTACAACGAGCCCCACGACTTCTACGCGGTGAGCCGGTTCGACGATGTCGAACAGGCGTATCTCGATCCGAAGACGTACATCTCGGGGCGGGGCGGCATCATCGAGCTCATCCGGGCCGACGTCGAGATGCCCTCGGGTGTGCTCATCTTCGAGGACCCGCCGGTGCACACCATCCACCGGCGACTGATGTCGCGGGTGTTCTCGCCGAACCGGGTGGCCGCGCTCGAGCCACAGATCCGGGCGTTCTGCGCCCGCAGCCTTGACCCGCTGGTCGGCGCCGAGGAGTTCGACTTCATCGCCGACCTGGGTGCCCAGATGCCGATGCGGGTCATCGGCATGCTGCTCGGCATTCCCGAGCAGGACCAGGAGGCCGTTCGGGACATGGTCGACGCCAACCTGCGCACCGAGGCCGGCCAGCCCATGGAGGTATCCGAGAACTTCGTTCCCACCGACATGTTCGCCGAGTACATCGACTGGCGAGCCCAGCACCCGTCGGACGACATCATGACCGAGCTTCTCCAGGTGGAATTCGAGGACGAACACGGGACCGTGCGCCGGTTGACCCGTGATGAGCTCCTGACCTATATCAGCGTCATCACCGGGGCCGGCAACGAGACGACCGGTCGCCTGATCGGCTGGACCGGCAAGGTCCTGGCCGATCACCCCGACCAGCGACAGGAACTGGTCGAGGACCGGTCGCTCATTCCCGGCGCCATTGAGGAACTGCTGCGCTTCGAGACACCCGCACCCCACGCCGCCAGGTACGTCGTCCGTGACGTCGAGGTCCACGGCCGGACCGTCCCGGAGGGCAGCATCATGATGCTCCTCCCCGCGTCGGCCAACCATGACGACCGCCGCTTCCCCGATGGCGACACCTTCGACATCCACCGGAATCAGGGGAAGCCGCTGACCTTCGGCAACGGGATCCATCTCTGCCTGGGCGCCGCCCTGGCCCGCCTCGAAGGTCGGGTGGCGCTTGACGAGGTCCTCAACCGGTTCCCCACGTGGACGGTCGACACGGACCGCGCCAGGCTCGCCCCGACCTCGACGGTCCGAGGCTGGGAGACCCTCCCGGTACGCACCTCGTGAGCAACGATCCGCCGCCATTGCGGGCTCGTCGCTGGCGTGAGAGCGGAGGTACATGATGGGCTTGTTGGATGACAAGGTGACCGTCATCACCGGTGCCGGCTCGGGCATGGGGAAGGCATCGGTCAAGGTCTTCGTCCGCGAGGGCTCCAAGGTGGTGGCCGCCGACATCAGCGGGGCCGAACGGGACGTGGCGGCGGGATTTGGTGCAGAGGTCCTCCCTGTACACTGCGACGTCTCCAAGGAGGCCGACGTGGAGGCCATGATGGCCGCTGCCGTGGACGAATTCGGACGGCTCGACGTCGTGCTCAATGTGGCCGGCATCGCCGATGGTGGCCCGCTGGCCGACCTCACCATGGAATTCTACGACCGGCTGATGGACGTCGATCTTCGGGGCGTGCTGCTCGGCATGAAGCACGGCATCCGCACCATGCTGCCGACCGGAGGTGGCTCCATCATCAACTGGTCCTCGGTGGGTGGGCTCAACGGGTCCGCCTACACGAGCGTCTACCAGGCGGCCAAGCACGGCATCATCGGAGCCAGCAAGTCGGCCGCCATCGAATACGGCACCCAGGGGATCCGGGTGAACACCATCTGCCCGGGCTTCATCCTGACCGAGATCATGTCCGTGGGAGCCGAGGACTTCATCCCCGATATCGCCGCCAAGGCCGCGTTGAACCGTGCCGGGCTGCCCCACGAGGTGGCCGAGGTGGGCGCGTTCCTGGCCTCCGATCGAGCCTCCTTCGTCACCGGAGCCGTGATTCCGGTCGACGGCGGTTGGTCGGCCAAGCTGGCCTAGGCGAACGGACGCCGTGCGCACCGCCAAGAACACCACGCAGGAGACCCGGGCAGCGCAGAGTCGCCCCTACGACGGCACGCTGCGGCGCGAACGAGCGGCTGAGACGCGGGAACGCATCCTGGTCGCCGCCTCCGAACTGCTGCACCGCTCCTCGGTTCGTGACTGGAAGAAGCTGACCGTGCGGGCCGTGGCCGAACGGGCCGGAGTCAACGAGCGAACCGTCTACCGCTATTTCGGAAATGAGCAGGGGCTCCGGGACGCGGTGATGCACCGGAACGAGCAGGAGGCCGGCATCGAACTGGCCGGCATGGCGCTCGAAGACATTGCCATGGTGGCAACCCAGATATTCGAACATGTCTCGCAGTATCCGAGGGAACCCCGGCCGCCACTCGATCCAACCCTGGTCGACGCCAACCGTCGGCAGAAGGAAGCCCTCCTCGGTGCGGTGGCGGCCCGGGCCGCCGAGTGGACCGATGACGACCGGACCACGGCGGCGGCCGTCTTCGATGTGCTCTGGAGCGTGGCCGCCTATGAACGGCTGGTTGTCGACTGGGACACAGGACATGAAGGTGCCGTCCGGGGAATCTCCTGGGTCATCGGATTGGTCGAGGAGGCCGTTCGAGATGGGCGGGGGCCCTCGTGACGGCCGCGACCGTGATGCGCCGGCCGGCAGCCGTCGACCGCGGTGTCGGGCCCTCAGGGGCTCGGAGGACGTTGGGGGACTGGTCGGCCGGCCACCGTTCCTCCATCAACCGGCACCATGATCCCGGTGATTTGGGCCGATCGGTCACCGGCCAGGAAGAGGATCGCTTCGGCCACGTCGCCCGGCGACCCTTGGCGCTGCAGCGGCTGGTCCTGCGTGATGGTGGGACCCATGTCGTAGCTGGTGATACCGGTCGGGATGTGTCCCGGTGCGATGCAATTGACCCGGATGCCGTGATCCGCCAGATCGACGGCGACCATACGACTGAACTCAGCGATCGCCGCCTTGGACAGGCGATACGCGGTTGGAGGCCCGCCCCCGCTGAGGCCACCGATCGACGACGTGTTGATGATGGAGCCGCCACCATGTGCGGCCATGTGCCGACCGGCGCGCTGCGTGCCGATGACGACCCCGAACAGGTTCACCGCCATCACGCGATCGAAGTCACGCAGATCGTCTCGCAGGAAGCGTCGGAAGGAACTGGATATGCCGGCGTTGTTGACCATCACCTGCAAACCACCGAAGGTGCCCACGGCAAAGTCGATCAGCGCCTGAACCTCGGCGACATCGGCCACATCGGTCGTTCGGAACGCTACGGCATCGCCCAGCTCGGCGGCCAGCGCTTCACCTGCCTCGACGGCCACGTCGGCGATAACGACCCGGGCGCCTTCGCTGGCGAAGAGCTCGACGGTGGCCCGGCCGATCCCGCTCGCCCCTCCGGTGACGATGGCGACCTTCCCCGACAGCTCGTGACCCATTTCCGGTGGTTCCTTTCGAGTGGTGTCCGGCACCGATCTTTGCACCCATCCGATCAGGGCATCAGCCCTTGTACAACTCTGGAGAATCAATGAACGACGAGCAGTTCGATTCCATCGATTTCTTCCGCACGGATGATCTCTACGACAATCCCTATCCGTATCTCGAGGACCTGCGTGATCGTTGCCCCATTACCAAGGAACCACATCACGACGTCTACATGGTGACGGGGTACGACGAGGCCATCGAGATCTACCACGACCAGGTGACGTTCTCCAACTGCAATTCGGCCATCGGGCCCTTCGCGAGGTTCCCCGTCCCGCTCGAGGGCGACGACATCACCGGCATCATCGAGACGTACCGCGATGGCCTCCCGTTCGGTGACCAGCTCCCCACCTTCGATCCACCCAAGCACACGGCCCAGCGTGGGCTCCTCATGCGGCTGATCACCCCGAAGCGCCTCAAGGAGAACGAGGAGTCACTACGGCGACTGGCCGACGACCGGATCGATCAGTTCCAGGCCCGAGGGGAGTGCGAGTTCGTCGGCGAGTACGCCCAGCCCTACACCATGCTGGTGATCGCCGATCTTCTCGGTGTGCCCGAGGAGGACCATGCGGAATTCCTCGAGAAGTTGATGCACGGCGGCGGCGACCACCTCGAGATGACCCACAGCCCGCTCGAGTACCTCTACACCCGGTTCACGGGCTACATCGAGGATCGACGGCGAAAGCCTCGCGACGATGTCATGACCGGGCTGGCCACGGCGACCTTTCCCGACGGCTCCCTCCCTCCGGTCGAAGACGTCATGAAAATCGCCTCCAACCTGTTCGCCGCCGGGCAGGAGACGACGGCCAGGCTTCTGGGCACCGCCCTCCGAACCCTCGCTGAGCAACCCGACCTCCAGCAGCAAATCCGCGACGACCGCTCCCTGGTCTCCCCCTTCATCGAGGAGAGCTTGCGGCTGGAGCCTCCCATCAATGGCACTTTCCGGCTGTCGCGGACGCCGACGACGGTGCGGGACACCAGGATTCCGGCGGGCAGCACGGTCATGGTGCTGCCCAGCGGGGCCAACCGGGATCCACGCGAGTTCGAGCATCCCGACGAGCTGCGCCTCGATCGCGAGAACGCCCGCCAGCACATCGCGTTCGGTCACGGCATCCACACCTGTGCCGGCGCCCCACTGGCCCGGGCCGAGGCCAACGTCTCCCTGCAGCGGCTGCTCGACCGGATGGTTGACATCCGCATTTCCGAGTCACACCACGGCCCCGCCGGCGACCGCCACTGGGAGTACACGCCCACGTGGATGCTCCGCGGTCACGACCGGCTCCACCTCGAATTCACCCCCGTCGACTAAGCGTCGCTTCCTTCTGCCCAGCGCCGGGCTGCCCAGCACCGGGCGGCGGCGCCACTCGTGTGGTCCCTACGTGCGGTCGAGCGAGAGCATCCGGATGGCATTGCCGCGCAGAACGTCATAGGTGACCTCTTCCGAGAGTCCCTGCATAGTGACGAAGTTCTCTGCGTACGCTTTGGAGGTGGGCCAGGTCGTGTCGGAGTGCGGGTAGTCGATCTCGAAACAAATGTTCTTGGGCCCAACCGCCTCGAGGTTCTTCAGGCCGTGCGCATCAGCGGTGAAGCATCCGAACACCCTGCCGTAGTACTGCGTCGAGGGAGGATCTTTCAGCATGTCCTTGGCGTGGTTCCACGAGTCCTGGATATCCCACACGATGTCGGCGCGCTCGAGCGCGTAGGGGATCCACCCGATCTGACCTTCGCTGTAGGCCAGCTTGAGCTGCGGAAACCGCAGCATCTTTCCGCTGAAGAGCCAGTCGATCAACGAGGCGAATGCGTTGTTGAACTGCAGGGCCGATCCCACCGCCTCGGGCGCGTCCGGTGAGGCCGCCGGCATCGACGAGGACGACCCGATGTGCATGCACAACGTGACCGCGCTGTCGTTGCAGATCTGGAACAACGGGTCCCAGTGATCGGTGTGGATACTGGGCAGGCCGAGCTTGGTCGGAATCTCGGAGAAGCAGATGGCGTGCACGCCCTTTGCGCTGACCCGTGAGACCTCTTCGACCGCGAGCACCGGGTCCCATAAGGGGATGATGCAGAGGGGGATGTTCATTCCGTTGGTGGGCTCACACCACTCATCGATCATCCAGTCGTTGTAGGCGCGCACGCAGGCCAATCCCAGTTCCTTGTCGTTCCCGTCCATGAACGTCTGGCCGCAGAATCGGGGGAACGTCGGGAACGGGAGTGAGCCGTCCATGTGGTTCGCCTCAAAATCCTTGACGCGCTCGTGGGGATCCCAGCAACCGGGTCGCATCTGGTCGTAGGTGGTGGCGACCATCTGCATCTTGGTGCGGTCCAACCCCCCCGCAATGCCGTCCGGCGTCGCCGACTTCGGTATGGCGACGAAGCTCTTTTGGACGTAGATCAGCCGGTCCTCATACAGCCACGCATCGCCTTCGATCCCTTCCGAATCGATGGTGTTCTCGTAGCGTGCTCCCGGCTTGTGGATGAACGGCGCCCACTTCTCGCGGATCACGCGCGGTCCGTTCTGGCGGAACCGCTCAGGCAACCATGTCTGCCACACGTGGGCGGGTTCGACGACGTGGTCGTCGACCGAGATGATCTTGGGCAGTTCACGCATCACAGTTCCCGTCCGGTGAAGGTCAGAGAGCGCCGCGGTCGGCGGCGACATCGATGAGCAGGTCGCCGCCCTCCGTCAACTCGGCCACGTCGCCGGGACGGACGATGACCGTGGTGAACGGGCTCTGCACGGCGGCCGGGCCTTCAATGGGCGAACCCGCTCGGAGCGTGGCGAAGTCGTAGTAGGGCGCCTGGCGTTGCCAGCCGTCGGCAGCCCACATGTCGCGGTGGCCCAACGGAGCCGGCGTAGCCCCGGGCTCGAGCGTCACGGCAGCCATCTCGTCCACCGCACCGACAGCGGTGAGCCGGATGCCCCGCAGGATCGGCTCCTGGGCTCGGGCCTCGATCAGGCGAGCCTCCTCATTGCGGCGATGGAACTCGGTCACCGCAGCGGGCACGTCAGTCGGACGGTCGACGGGCACGGCGACGTCGAAGGTCTGCCCGGGATAGACCAACAGGATCGACCACTCCAGCCGGATTCGGCGCCCAGGCACACCGGCCTGGGAGAGTTCGGCCATGGCTCGGATCCGGAGCTCTTCGGCCAAACGGGCCAATCGGTCGAGGTCCACTTCCTGCCAGGGAACGATGTAGCCGCGGGAGTCGTCAATGATGTGATCGGCGGTCAGGAGTCCCAGGGCCGAGAGTCCGGGGGCGGCGCTGGGCACGAGCACCCGGCGCATCCCCAGGGCGGCGGCCTGGGTCGCGGCGTGCAGACCACCCATGCCGCCGAACGCCACCAGGTCGAGGCGGCGGGGATCCGCGCCGGCGAGAGAGAGCACCCGGCGGATGGCATCGGTCATGTGGGCATCCACCAGTCGCACCGCCGCGGCCGCCGTGTCCTCGGCGTCCAACCCCAATCGGGATCCCAGGCGGGCCAGGGACGCCGTGGCGGCATCGAGATCGAGCGCCAGGCGTCCGCTGGCGAACCGTTCGGGGTCCAGACGACCCAGCACGAGGTCGGCATCGGTCACGGTGGGCTCGGTGCCGCCCCGGCCGTAGCAGACCGGACCCGGTTCGGAGCCAGCCGACTGCGGTCCGACGTGCAGGATGCCCCCTTCTTCCCAGGCGATGGATCCTCCCCCGGCCCCGACCGAAGGGATGTCGACCATGGGGATCCCGATGCAGTAGCGGTGCCGCCAGTTCCAGTCCATTTTGACTTCGGGACGGCCCCCTCGGATGAGACACAGGTCGTAACTGGTACCGCCCATGTCGACGCTGACGACATCACCGAGTCCCGCGCTGATGCCGGCACGAGCGGCCGCGATCACGCCACCGGTGGGTCCCGACCCGATCGTGGCCACGGCCCGGCGGGCCGCCGCTTCGGCGGTGGCCACACCCCCGGCCGAAGTGGCCACCAACAATTCGTGGGTGAACCCGGCGTCGGCCAGCCGGGAGGTGAGTCGTTCGAGGTAGCGGGCGATGGGAGGCCCCACGAACGAGTTGACCAGAGTGGTCGACGTGCGCTCGAACTCGGGCGGCTTCGGCAGTACCTCGTGGGAGAGGGACACCATCTCGACGTCGGGGAATTCCTCCAAAATGAGCTCTCGGGCCCGCAACTCGTGATCAGCGTTGATGTAGGAGTGCAGGAAACAGACGGCGATGGACGTGACCCCGAAGTTCCGGAGTCGGACGGTGGCCTTGCGCACCGCCTCCTCGTCCAGCGCTGTCTCGACGTCCCCCTCCGCCGTCATCCGCTCGGCGACCTCGAGCCGGACCCGCCGCCGGGCGATGGGCGCGGGCGGCGGAGCCGCCGGGTCCCAGATGTCCTCCTTGAAGCACCGACGGAATTCAATCTCGTCGCGGAACCCCTCGGTGACGATGAGGCCGGTCGGAGCCCCCTTCATCTGGATCAGTGCGTTGTCGCCTGTCGTCGTTCCGTGCACGATGGTGCGAGTTTGGGCCAAGAGCTCGGACAGTTCGACACCTTCGAGCGCGGCCAGCTGCGCCAGGCCGGCGAGGACCCCATCGCTCTGGTCCTGCGGTGTGGTGGGCGCCTTCTCGAGCACCAGGCTTCCGTCGGGACGCCGCAGCACGCAGTCAGTGAACGTGCCCCCGACGTCGACCCCGATCCGGTAGCTCACTTGCGAGACTCCCGCTCCAACTTGGTGGCGTCGAAATCCACAGCCAGGTCCATCGCTTCCAGCGAGCCGGCAACGACCACTCCGTAGTCCTTGAAGGCGCCTTCGACCGAGACGTACTCGTCCCACACATCGTCCAGCACGGCGGCGGGATCCCGATCCAACGGGTCGCCCCAGCCGCCCCCACCACCGAATCGGTAGACGAGTTGTTCGCCGGTGTCGAGGAGCTCGTTGGCTACCGACGGGTCCACCTCCACGTCACCGACCTGGCAGTGATCCGGGGTGCCATGGCGGCCCCCGGCGATACCCGGGTGGATGTGACGCTGGTTCACCACGTATTGATTAACGTAGGTGGGGGTTCGGACCTCTTTCACGAAATTACTCCCGCACCCCCCTCGCCACTGTCCGGGTCCCCCCGAATCGGTGATGTAGTTCCTGCCCCGCAAAATGTGCGGGAACAGACGCTCATTGATCTCGGCACTGGCCTTGATCAAGTTGCCGTTGGCCGCAGCCAGCGCGCCCCAGGCGTCCTGCCCTCGTACGGCGTTGACCCACCCGGCGTTGACTTCGCCCCCGTGGTCGAAGAACGAGTTCCCGGTCCGGGGATCTTCATCACCCCACATCTGCCGCGGGCTGCCGTACTTGTAGCTCTGCGGAGCGCAGCGGTCGGGGATGACGTGGCTCATGGCGATGGCAATGGCGTCGCTGACCTCAACCCCGGGGTGATGGGTCCCGCTCGACACCGGCTTGCCCTCGGCCGGGTTCAGGCAACACCCTTCGGGGACACGAAGGTCGATACAGTCGAAGAACCCTTCGTTCTTCGGGATGGTGGACTCGACCATGCTGGCCAGCTGTGCGATGGCATTGCCGCGGGTGTTGCCGAACGTAGACCAAGCCTGGATATCGGGCCGGGTGTCCGAACCGTCGAAGTCGATGATCAAGCGGTCGCCGGCCACCGTGACGGCGACATGGACGTGAATGTCGCGGTTTCCCACCGGGTCGGCGTCCACATAGACGTCGGCCTCGTAGGTCCCGTCGGGCCACTGGGCGATCTCCTGGGAGAAGCGCCGCCGAGCGTCGGCAATGGACCAGTCCACGGCCGAGCGCACCACGTCGGCGCCATAGTCGTCGATGAGGGCCTTCAACCGTGCTGCGCCCAGCTGGGCCGCACCCACCTGCGATCGGAGGTCGCCGATGAAACCGGGCAACCGGTTGTTGGCCCTCATGGTCAGGACGACGTCGCGGCGCTCGACACCACCGTCCACGATCTTGAGGAGGGGGTACCGGGTGCCCTCGCTCCAGATGTCCTTGGCGAAGACGTTGTAACCCCCCGCCATCGCTCCGCCGGTGTCGCCGTGATGGCACTGGATGGAGGCGACGAGGACCAGCCCCCCCTCGTCGTCGAAGACGGGGCTGAAGACATTGAAGTCAGGCAGGTGGCCGCCCCCGTGGTAAGGGTCGTTGGCGACGATCACATCCCCGGGACGGAGTTCAGCACCATAGAAATCGATGGCCATGCGCACCGGGAGCGTCGAGGACAGCATGAACTGGGGAATGCCCACCGAAAGGGCGGACAGCCTGCCCTGCTGATCGAGGATGGTGGCGTTGCGCTCATTGGACTGGTTGAGAATCGGGGTCGTTGCCGTGCGGGACACGTAGGTGGCCATCTCGAAGCACACCGTCTCCATGGCCGAGCGAATCACTGACGCCGTGATGCTGTCGGTATTCGAAGCGGTGGTCATTCGTGAAGCCCCCAATGCGACATCTCGTTGTCGAGGTTCCAGATCGTTCCTCTCGCCTACGGCGGCTGCCGACGACGCAACCCGAAACTACCAGCATCGCTTCGCTCCGAACTGTCCCGCCCTCCCAACCGTCAGCTCCGCGATGGTCTTGCTCACGAAGGGTTTCAGGGGTTCGCGGTGATAGAGAATGTGAACTCCATGTTCGAGAATCGGCCTTCCAAACCGCTTCGCCGACGGCGGCCGACCCCTTCGGCCCACCGGGAGCACCGGCCGATCGAATCGAGGGCGTGGGAACCATAAGGCGGACGCGCCGAGGTCTTTATCCGGCTGACGGATCCGCCTCACTACCGACGATGCCAATGGCTGGCCCGTCCCAGCGATCCAGGGCAACGACCGCTTCCAGAGGGTGCCGGCGCACCAATCCGTGGTTGCCTCGAGGCCACCCCACCACGACATGCCCGGCGAGCATCCAGTCATCGGGCACGCCCACAGCGTCTCGAAGCAGCCGCTCCCCGCCATAGGAAGCCCAACTGGTCAGACAGGCCCCGAGCCCGAGGGCTCGGGCGGCCAGCAGGAAATTCTGCATCGCGGGGAAGATCGATCCGCCGAGAAGGAGCTCGGAAGCGGTGGGATATCGCTTCTGAGCGAACAGGATGGAGGTGAAGTCGCCGGCGCGATCATGCAGCTCGTAGGTGGCGCGGCTGGTCCGGGCCCGGCGACTGTGATCGTCCTCGGCCGGGCGTGCCATGCCATACACCGGTTCGATCACCTCCAACGCCTCTGCGGCCGCCCGGGCCACCACCGCCCGCTGCTCTGGGGACCTGAGGACGACGAAGCGCCATGCTTGGGCGTTCGCTCCCGATGGAGCCCAGGTCGCTGCTTCCAGGCACCGGGCGAGGGTGGGGTCGTCGACCGGGTCATCGGTGAAGCGACGGATGGTCCGGGCGGTCGACATGACGACCCAGACATCGTCGATCGGGTCGCTCATACCGCCGCCCTCCGGCTCCACTCGGATGCATCCCTCGGAGAAGTCACGACCACACCTTTTCATCCCGGCCCGGACCGGGCGATGCACGAGCCGAGCTTTTCCATCGGGCTGTCGTCTCCCCTTGGCATAACCTGCCTCTCGGCATGCCGCGCGCCACATGTCGATGGCCCCGACGGGAGCGCGCATTCGGCCAGGGGGAGGGTGATCACGCGATGGAGTCGATCCGGTTGTCCGAGCTCGTGACCATCGAGATATCGGTGCGGCCGATGGTGGACCTCGGGGGAGGGAAGCGGTTGGTGGCCTTCAATGGTGGAACGTTTGCCGGGCGCGACGGAGTGTCCGGCGACGTCGTCGAGGGCGGGACCGACTGGCAGGTCGTACGGCCCGACGGCGTCATTGAAATAGACGCGCACTATGGGCTGCGGACCGGGGCAGGCGAGGCAATTGAGGTGGTGTCCAAGGGTCTGCGTACGGCGACCGATGCGGTGGCCGCCCGCATCGCCCGCGGCGACACCGTGGCCGCCGAGGAATATTACTTTCGCACCCACGTCCGATTCTCGACTTCGTCGCCGCGACTGGCATGGCTGAACGATCTCATTGCGGTCTCGACCGGCGAGCGCGAGCGGGACATTGTCCGCATCCACGTGCACGAGGTGCTGTAGTTGCCCACTGCGGTCCGGGTCGTCGTCGTCGGAGCCGGGATCGGTGGATTGGCCACCGCGCTGAGCCTGCACCAGATCGGCGCCGATGTAGTCGTCATCGATTCGCGGCACGAGCTTCGTCCGCTCGGTGTGGGCATCAATCTTCTTCCCCATGCCGTCCGGGAACTCGATGATCTTGGCCTCCTCAGTGATCTGCGGCGTCAGTCCGTCGCCCCCGACCTCTTGATCTATTGCACACGAAGGGGGCAGGAGATCTGGCAGGAACCGCGTGGTGTCGCAGCCGGCTACCCCTGGCCGCAACTCTCGATCCATCGGGGGACGCTGCAACGGGTGCTCCGGGACGCGCTGATGGACCGGCTCGGTCCCGAAGCGCTCCACCTCGGATCCCGGATGCGGCGAGTTGAGGAGCGGCCATCCGGTCCGGTCGCCGTCCTCGAACGGGGCGAAGTCGACGCCGATCTCATCGTGGCGGCCGATGGGATCCACAGCGTCGCTCGAGCTCAGCGCTACCCCGACGAAGGGCCCCCGCGGTGGAACGGTGCCCTCCTGTGGCGGGGCATCGCCGACATCGACCCGGTGCGTGACGGTCGCACCATGGTGTGGGCCGGCGGCCCGGACCAGAAGTTCGTCGGGTATCCCATTGCCGACCTTCCGAACGGGAAGCAGTCCTTCAACTTCGTGGCCGAGCTTCGTCGGCCCGGATCGGATCTGGCCACCCGGGAGGACTGGAACCGCCGCGGTTCGTCGGAGGACTTCCTTCCCGACTTCATGCCGTGGACCTTCGATTGGCTCGACGTGCCGGCCATCATCGGCGGCGCGCCGGAGACATTCCTCTTCCCGATGGTTGACCGCGAGCCCATCCCTCGTTGGACGTTCGGTCGGACCACGCTTCTCGGTGACGCCGCACACCCCATGTATCCCATCGGTTCCAACGGGGCATCGCAGGCCATCCTCGACGCGAGGGTGCTGGCCGGGTGCATCCGCCGCCATGCCCCTGACCTGGACGAAGCGTTGGTCCGCTACGAACAGGCCCGGCGCCCCGCCACCGCTGCCATCGTCGCCGCCAACCGTGGCCTCGGGCCCGAGCGACCGATGATGCTGGTGGAACAGCGGGCTCCGGACGGCTTTGCCGACATCTCGGCGGTCATCACACCTGGGGAGATCGCCGTAGTCACCGAGGAGTACCGCCGGGTAGCCGGGTTCGCCCTGTCCGATCTGCAGCGCGGCGTGACGCTCCTCAACGAGCCCTACCCGACATGACCTGATGCATCGGACGGCACTTCGACCCGGGCCAGCGTTCGCTCGATGAAGGAGCGGGTCACGCCGTGACCGGCCGTCACGCCGAGGGCGTCCTCCAGAGCCATGACCTGGGTCACCCCGGTCATGATCAGCAGGGCCACGATCGGTGGAAGCTGATCGTCCGTCACGCCGGCTGCAGCCAATGCGTTCGTCACCGCCTCCAGCTGGGCGGCCCGAAACCGCTCGGCGTAGCGTGCGATCTCGGTGCGGATGGCCTTGCGGTGATTGGCCAGCGCGGTGAACTCGATGTTGAACCTGGCCCCGCGCAGGTCAGCGTTCAGCTGCCACAGCACCCGCAATGACACGTCAGAGGTGATGGCCCGTTCGACACGGGCCAGGTTCTCTTCGGCGCGGCGCCGGAAGACTTCCACGAAGAGATCGTCCATGGTGCGGAAGTAGTAGTGCACGAGCTGCGGTTTCAGGCCGGCCTTGGCGGCGACCCGGCGCGAAGTGACCGCGGCGTATCCCTCCTCCAAGAGGAGCAGTTCGGCCGCCTCGAGGAGCTGGGCGCGGGTCTTGGAATCCTGCGCACCGATACGTCGGGGCGAGGCCGCAGGCGTCACGTCGATACCTTGCCACACCGGCAAATCCAGTGCTAAGCAATTGCTCAGTATTGCTGTGCAAGTGCGCAGCATCGGTACGAAAGGGCAACCGGCTTGAGCGACTGGCAGACGACCGATTTCTTCTTCGACGAATCGTTGGTCGAGGACCCCTACCCGTATTTCGAAGCGCTGCGGGCGGAATGCCCGGTACTTCCACTCCCTCACCTTGGTGTCGTCGCGGTCACCGGCTACGAGGAACTCAACGAGGTCTATCGAGACAACGAGTCCTTCTCGTCGTGTAACTCCGTCATTGGACCCTTCGCCACCTTCCCTGTGCCGCTCGAGGGCGACGATGTCAGTGACATCGTCAGTCGTTACCGGGACCAGCTGCCGATGCACGAGCACATGGTGACCATGGACCCGCCCGACCACACCCGCGAGCGGTCCTTGCTGATGCGGCTCATCACACCCAAACGGCTGAAGGACAACGAGGAGTTCATCTGGCGCCTCGCCGGTCAGCAGCTGGACGAATTCGTCGACGACGGTCGTTGTGAGTTCATCAGCGCGTACGCCCAACCCTTCGCCATGCTGGTGGTGGCCGACCTCCTCGGGGTGCCCGAAGAGGATCACCCACGCTTTCGAGAGGGTTTCGGGCTGAGCGGCACCGTCGGTGAGGTGGGAGCGGGCGAGGAAGGGAGCCCGGGAGAGAACCCTCTGGCCTGGTTGGACGAATGGTTCACCGAATACGTCGAGGACCGGCGGCGCCAGCCCCGCCAGGACGTGCTGACCGAGTTGGCGCTGGCCACCTACGCCGACGGCACCACGCCGGATGTGTCCTCGGTGGTGCTGACTTCGACCTTTCTGTTCGCGGCCGGGCAGGAGACCTCCGCCCGGCTCCTGGCCACCGCCCTCAAACAGCTGGCGGAGCACCCCGAACTGCAGGACAGGTTACGGGGCGACAGCGGCCTCATCCCCAACTTCCTCGAAGAGGTGCTGCGGGTCGAGAGCCCGGTCAAGGCCGACTTCCGGCTCACCCGCCGCACGACCCTCATCGGAGGTGTCGAGATAACTGCCGGCACACCGGTCATGCTGCTCAACGGCGCCGCCAACCGCGACCCGCGGCACTTCGAGTGTCCGGCCGAATTTCAAGGCGATCGATCGAACGCCCGCACCCACATCGCCTTCGGGCGGGGCGTCCACTCCTGCCCCGGCGGCCCCTTGGCCCGGGCCGAAGGCCGGGTCAGCATCGAGCGCATCCTGGACCGCACCCGCAATATCCGCCTCTCCGAGGAGCATCACGGCCCGCCCGGCGATCGGACCTTCCGGTACGAGCCCACCTGGATTCTGCGCGGACTCTCCAAGCTTCATCTCGAATTCGACATCGCCGGGACGGGCCGGTGAGCCGCGTCGCCGTCGTCACCGGTGGAGCCTCGGGCATCGGACTGGGCGTGTCCCGAAGGTTCGCGGCCGACGGGTATCGACTGGCCCTGGTTGACCTGGCCAGGTCGGCGGCCGAGACGGCAGCCGAGGAATTGCGGCGTGACGGCGCCACCGCCGTCGCCGTTGAGATCGATGTCGCCGACCGCTCGAGCGTCCACGCCGGGTTCGACCGCATCAGAGCCGAGCTCGGGCCGGTCGAGATCCTCGTCACCAGCGCCGGGATCGAACAATTCATCTCCGTGACCGATATCACGGCCGGTGAGTGGGACAGGATGATCGGGGTCAATCTCACCGGGACCTTCACCTGCATCCAGGCCGTGCTGGCCGACATGATCTCCGCGGGCTGGGGCCGCATCGTCACCATTTCTTCCTCGAGCGCCCAATCCGGGGCGCCCAACATGGCGCACTACGCCGCATCCAAGGGCGGGGTGATCTCCCTCACCAAGACGCTGGCGGTCGAACTGGCCCGCAGTGGGATCACCGTCAACACCATTCCGCCCAGCCTGGTCGACACCCCGATGGCCCGAAACGCCGAAGCGGCCGGGGATTTCCCCGGCGTCGACGTGGTCGGCCCCATGGTCCCCCTCGGGCGGGCCGGCACCCCAGCGGACATTGCGGCCGCGTGCTCGTTCCTCTGTTCCGATGGCGGCAGCTACATCACGGGCCAGGTGATCGGCGTCAACGGGGGCATGTATATCTGACTCGTACCGCAGGCGGGGACACACTGCGACATTGCACCACCCCGAATCGACGCCTGGTCAGGAGGAAACGGCTAGCCCATCTGAGACCAGCTGTCGCCCGGAACCTCCATGTTGATGATCTCGGGGGCGGCCGAGAGCCAGCGGGGCATCAGTTCCGTGGCCACCTTGAAGTGATCCGACGCCACGTGCGCGTCACCCGACGCGCGGTCACGGAAGATCTCAATCAGTATCCACAGATTGGGGTCGTCGGCACTCCGGTACCAATCGAATGAGATGTTGCCCGGCTCCAAGCGAGTCTTGGTGGTGAAATCCTCAATGAGAGAGGGCCATGCATCGGCATATTTGGCCCGCACCGGCTGCTTGACGATGACGACGATCATTTGCGTTCCTTCCTCGAGCCCGGGTCACGAGCACGCACGGCCATATCGGTCCCACCCGGTCATTCATCGAGCAAGTCGGGTTGGACCTTGACGATCCATTCATAGAGAGATTGGAAGGCCCGCCAACCGGCCATCGGTGGACCGACCATCGGTGCGGTCAACCTGGCCTGCGCGGGATCGATGAGCACCGGTGTGCCCGCCGCCTCAGCCAACAACTGGGCTTGGCAGGTTCGCTCCATCGTGATGAACCACCACGCCGCTTCGTCCACCGACGTCGTGCCCACGGTGAGGAGGCCATGGTTCGAGAGGATGAGGGCCTTGTTCGAACCCAGCGCATGGGCCAGTCGCTTGCCCTCTTCGAGGTCGAGTACGACGCCGGTGTAGTCGTCGAAGACGGCATGGTCGTCGTAGAACGCACAGGCATCTTGGGTCAGGGGGTCCAGGGGACGGCGCAGCGATGACCACGCCTTACCGTGCACCGAGTGCGCATGAGCGGCGGCCACCACATCGGGCCGGGCGGCGTGGATCTGCGAATGGATGGCGAACGCCGCCGCGTTGAGAGGCCAGTCGCCTTCGACCACGTCACCGCGCTCGTTGACCAGGATGAGATCCTTGACCCGGATGAGCTTGAAGTTCAGCCCCAGCGGGTTGACCCAGAAATGGTCGGGCAACCCAGGATCCCTCGCAGTGATGTGACCCGCGAGTCCCTCATCGAAGCCGAAGTGGCCGAACAACCGGAACGCCGCGGCCAAGCGCTGCTTTCGGTGCCTGCGGGCAGCCTCGACGGTGTCGAACTTCGGGAAGCGTGGGGGCAGACGATCTGACGGCACAGGGAGCTCCTCAGCCTTCGTAGCGGGTGGACGTGGGCATCACTCAGGCGGTCCCTCTGCTCGATGCTTGTTCGGTGACAAAGGTGGCGGCACGGCGGTGGAAGCACCACCTGCCGTCGTCGTAGTGAAGGATGTCGTGATAGCGGCCCACCACTTGCACCTTCCACCCGCTGTCGCCCAGCAGTAAGAAGACGAAGTCACTGCTCGCCTCGGCCTCGGAGTCGGTCCACTCGGACACCACGGTGTTGACGACGAGATGGCGTTGGGGTCGCCGAGGCTCCCACTGCGCATAGGCCTGCCGAAGGGCGTCGTGGCCTTGATGGGTGCCCATGCCCGGGAGTTCACAGATCCCGTCGGCGCAGAAGGTGGCCACCACATCATCTGTCCGGCCGTCGTCCAGGGCCTGGGTGTAGGTGGCAATGGTGGCGCGCACACCTTCGGCTACCTCGGCATACGTTCGTTGTCGCTGCGTCATTCCGCCTTCCCGGGAGATCTCGTCGCGTCGTGCATCGTCATCCGCGTTCAGAGGCCAAGGTCGACGATGGGTCGCTCGAGGGGATTCAGGTTGATCTCGCCCAATGCCGGCAGCAGCCTCTCGGAGGGGAGGCCGGCCAGAAACCCGTCGATGGTCCGCTCGAAATTCGAGAGGTGCCCCTCGTTGCGTTCCGAAAAGCGCATGTATTCGAAGCTCTTGGCGTGGAGGCCTGCTTGCTGTCGGGGCAGGTTCGAGAAGTCCTGGGCCGGGATGGGTGGCCACCGGGGATCGTCGCATTCCCAACGTTCCGGCGGCACGGGCTTTCCTCGATCCTGTCCCTCGGGAAAGCGCGTCAGGGACCAGATCTCCATCAGGGTCTCCTCGGGGCCCAATGGGCGAAAGCGGTAGGACGAGGCACTGCTGTACATGGGCAGGACGAAGTAGTGCGGGAAGACGTAGGCCATGGGCTCGTTGAGGCCCCGTGCCTCGAGGTCGTTGAGGTCGGGCATGATGCTTCCGGCGGCGGAGTGCCATTGCACGACGGCGTCATTGAGTGCTCGGTGCCACGTGGCCATGGCTTCCTTCGGATCGGCCGGCAGGGCGATGTCCCGCAGGCCCTCGGCGACGCGCACGTCGTTGGCGTGCACCATCCCCGCCATCCCCTCGCTCATGGTGCGGAGGTAATGGATTTCTCCATCGATGAGCGCGCGCACATCGGTCGGCCGCCCATCGCGAGGCGGGAACCGCTCGGGGATGGCGAGCTGCGGATGGGTCGGCACCACGTGGTACTGCTCTTGGAAGGCCTCCTGGGCGAGCTTCCAGTTGACGGGGAGGCGGCAGGCGTACCACCACTCGGTCCGCATCGACTCCACCTTCCAGGCGTCGAGAATGGAGGCCGCCGGCTCGATGCAGTGGCGCAGCGGAGGGGCGCCGTCGTCCAGATTTATCCAGGCACACCCACCCCAGTTCTCGCATCGCACCGCCGTAAGGTTGAGATCGTCGGGCTGCAGATTGTGCTCTGAAAACGACCGCCGGCGGGTCACTGCCGTGTTCTTGCCGTCACTTCCGTAGCACCACCCATGGAATGGGCAGGTGAAATGGCCATCGCAGGTACCGTGGCCCTGGACGACCTTGACGCCTCGGTGCCGGCAGGCATTCTGGAAGGCCGTGACGCCCATGTCCTGGCTACGCACCACCACGATGGACTGGTCGAGGATTTCGTATTCGGCGAAATCGCCGGGCTGCGGAATCTCTTCGAGGCGGCACGCCATCTGCCAGACCCGGGGCCACAGCAGGTCGGCCTCCATCTGGAAGAAGTCCGGGTCGAAATAGCGCTCCTTGGGGGCCCGGTCCGCCAGCTCCACCGCATAGGGCACCGGGAGTGCCGAACTTCTCCGGTCCACGATTGCCACGTGGCCCCTTTCCCTCTCGGATGCGTCCCCCAAAACCCTATACTAACCGGTCGGTACAACTTTCGACGGCTCGGGAACGCATGCTGTGTAGGCCTGAGATCATGATGCGATCCCGTCTGTCTAGATCGCCGCGGAGGCCCATGACAACCCCCGAACCTGCACTGGACCAATCCTCGGTTCGGCCCGCCGAGGACGTCGACGTGCTGGTCGTCGGCGCCGGGGTCACCGGCATCTATCAGCTCTATCGCGCCCTTCAAGATGGGTTCACCGCGCAGCTCTGGGAGGCCGGCGACGGTGCGGGTGGCACCTGGTACTGGAACCGTTACCCCGGGGCCCGGTTCGACTCGGAGAGCTACACCTACGCCTACCTGTTCTCCAGGGAACTCTTCGAAGAGTGGGAGTGGGAGGAACGCTTCGCCGGGCAACCGGAGACCGAGCGCTACTTCAACCATGTGGTGGACCGGTTCGACCTCCGGCGCCACATGCGATTCGGCGCCGCCGTCACCTCGGCCGAATTCGACGAACCCTCCGGCACATGGAAGGTCGCGGCTCGTGGCGGCGCCGAGATACGGGCGCGATACCTCATTGCCGCGACCGGGGTCCTCTCGGTGCCGTTCTACCCGGACGTGCCGGGGCGCCAGGATTTTCGAGGATTGTCGATCCACACCGGCCGATGGCCAGCCACGCCGGTCGACCTCACCGGGAAGCGGGTCGCCGTGATCGGCACCGGATCGAGTGGCGTGCAGGTGATCCCGGCCATCGCCGACGACGTGGCCTCCCTCACGGTCTATCAGCGCTCGGCCAATTGGTGCACCCCGCTCAACAATGCGCCCATCACCGCCGAGGAACAGGCGCAACTCAGGTCTGACTTCGAGGCCATGTGCACCATCCTGAACACGTCGACGTCGGGATTTCTCCATCCTGTCCACGATCGCAAGACCTTTGATGATCCGACCGATGTCCGAACGGCCTTTTTCGAAGCAATGTGGAGGAGTCCCGGGTTTTCGAAGCTGACGAGCAACTATCTCGACCTCACCATCGATCATGACGCCAACGCGCTGTGGTGCGACTTCATTGCCGACAAGATCCGCGGCCTGGTGACCGACCCAGAGACGGCCGACATGCTGATTCCAAAGGACCATCGCTTCGCGGAGAAACGGCCCCCCTTCGTGACCGGTTACTACGAGACCTTCAACCGACCGAATGTTGCCCTGGTCGATCTCAAACGCACGCCGATGGTACGGATGACCGAGACCGGGATCGAAACGACGGAGGGGGTGCGGGAATTCGACCTCGTCGTATGGGCGACCGGCTTCGATTTCGGTACCGGCGCCTTGCGGCGCCTCGGGGTTCGGGGCCGGGACGGTCTGGCGTTGAATGACTACTGGGCCGATGGACCGAAGACATTTCTGGGGATCCAGACCGCCGGCTTCCCGAACCTCTTCTTTCCCGGCGGTCCGCACGCGGCAGCCGGCAACAATCCGCGGTACAACGGCGATCAGGCCGACTTCATCGCCGACACACTGGTGTACCTGCGCCGGCACGACTACGACACCATTGAAGTGAGCCTCGAGGCCGAAGCACGCTGGACGAAGATGGTCGATGACGGTGCGGGCCTGTCACCCTTCGGGGAGAGCAGCTACTACTTCGGCACCAACATCCCGGGGAAGCCTCGCAAGTACCTCTTGAACTCGGGCGGCCGGCCCAAACTCTTCAAGGAGATGCAGCGGGTGGTCGATACCGACTACGAGGCATTCAGCCTGTCACGAACCTCCAGGGTGGCCGAAGCCACGCCATGAGGGATCGGTCGACCAGGGATCGGTCGACGCTCCGAGTCACACGGTGGCCACCGGGGTCAACGGGGAACCGACGGTTCCGGGCAGTCGGAGCGGCGGGGCCGTGAGGAGGAAGCGGCTCCGCTGGTGGGCGCGCAACCAGGTCGCCAATTCGTCCAGGTACCACATCTCCCCGAGGGGAACGCCGAGCCGAAAGAGGCACTGGTGGTGGATCGGGAGGAACGAATGGCGGCTTTCGTCGCGATCTCTGCCCGTGAGCCCTTCGACGGCGTAGTTGTCGGCCACCAGGGCCGAGATCTGGGAGTCGGCGATCCACTGCAGGAGCGATGCATCCCGGGCATCGAGATAGGTGCACATCATGTGGATCTTCTTGGGATCCGGTTCGCGGTTCCACCGGAGGATCTCGGTGGCGAAGCCGGTGTGCAGCAGGAGCATGTCCCCTGGCTCGACGACGACGTTGTCCGCCTCCATGATCTCCTCGAGCGTCTTCAGGTCGACGGCGCGCCATTCGTGGCCCAGATGGTGGGCCAAGTCGACGAGGACGCCGCGCCCCTGTACGCCCTGGTACGCCATGTGCTCGAGGCCGAGATGCTTCGCGAAGCAGAGATGCTCGCCGCCATCCCCAGCGGCGTCGGCCTGGGGCCCGACCAGGTCGGTTCCGGCGCGGTACCCGTTGTAGTAGACCGCCTCCTCGATCCCGTCGCCGTCGGCATCGAATTCGGCGCCGACGTGCGCCAGCGAGTCCCACTGGGTCGAGTACTGCAGGGACAGGGTCACCACGTCGTCGGCCCATACATCGACATAGCGGGGACTCCCCTCGTCCATCGTGCTCATGTGGACGTTGTAGAAGGTCCCGGCGTTTCCCCGCATGTCCTCGGTCGGGGCGAGCACCGGTGGTTGACGCCGCTGGTTCAAGGCGGTCCCGCCGGGGAAGTCCAGCGGCAGACTGAGGCAGAAGCTGACGCCGGCTTCCACCTCTCGCACGCCCTGGAGCACTTTTTCGGGCGTGAGCAGGTTGATGCGGCCGAGTTCGTCGTCCTCGCCCCAGTCGCCCCACGTCGAGCCTGGTGGTCGTTGCTTCCACCGCTTCGTCATGTTGTTTCTCCTTCTGGCCGCCGCGATCGGCGACCGGCTGTCCGCATTGTCTGTACCGACCGGTTGGTCTAGGATCCGGCGAGGGTAGCGCGGGACGGCCCCGTCCTCCCGCCTCGACAACGAGGGATATCGTCCCAGGGTAGGAGGTCGCCACCATGCCGGAGAAGGAACTTGTCATTTCCGCCGACGGGCACATCCTCGAACCGACGGACCTCTTCGTCACCCGGCTGCCCGCACACCTGCGGGACCGCGCGGTATGGGAGGACGACTTCGAGATCGAACCGCTGGTCGAGGGTGGGGCCCGGATCTTCCGGCGACTCCATACGCCCGGCTTCGAGGGCTGGACGATTTCCCGGTACCGCCAGACGACCGGGCGGATGCCCGAGGGCGATCCCGACACCATCATCGAAGACCTCGCCCTCGACGGGGTCGACGTCGGGGTCATGCATCCCAACCTCTCGCTCTTCGGGCTCTACTCCGACGACCACGAGCTGTCGATTGCCCACGCCCGCGTGTACAACGACTACATCATGGAGCGTTTCACGCCCTACTTCTCGCGGCTGGCCCCCACCGCCCCCATTCCCCTCACCGACGTCGACGATGCGGCAGCGGAGATCGCACGGATCGCCGCCGGCGGCTTCCGTGCCATCCTCCTGCCGGCCGTGCCGCCCAAGCCCTACTACTCGCGGGATTACGACCCCGTGTGGCAGGCCGCACAAGCGAACGGCGTGCATGTGTTCTTCCATACCCAGACCGGTGGGGTCAAGGTCAGCGATCCGGAAGCCACCACGCTCAAGGTCGTCATGGAGAACGCGGCGCAGGTCAACCAGCCGATGACCGAAAAAGCGGCGGCGAAGCGGATGATCACGCAGTCGATCTACAGCACCATCGTCCCCCAGCAGATCATCTGCCAGCTCATCGGCGGTGGCGTGCCCGAGCGCTACCCCGACCTCCACTTCGCGCTGATCGAATTCAACGCCCACTGGCTGGCCTCACTGGTCGGCAGCATGGACAAGTGTTGGATCACCGGGATCGGCCAGGATCCCGATTGGTGGCTCGGCGTGTGGGACGACACCCGCCCTGCACAGGACCAGAGCGGCATGGCCCAGCTGTTCCGGCTGAACGAGAAGTGGCCGTACGCCCTCGCGCCCAGCGAATATGTCCGCCGCCAGTTCCATGTCTCGTTCCAGGACGATCCCGTGGCCGTCGCCTGCCGGCACCTCACCGGGTTGTCGTCGATCGTGTGGGGCAATGACTACCCACACGCCGAAGGGACGTTCCGGGGTAGCCAGGAGCTCATGGACCGGCTGTTCGCCGAGGTCCCGGCGAACGATCGAGCGGCCATGGTCGGGGGCACCCTCGGCGGACTCCTCGGGTTCAGCGCTCCGGCGTCCGAGCCGGCCTCCCGGAACTAGGGCGACGCACGGCAGCAGACACCACGGCAACTCCACCCGGGGGGACTGCGGCTGAGTCCTCGATCGAATCCGAGAGCGTTGCTTCGACCAGTGAGAGCAAAGGGCAGGTGTGTGGACAGGTACAGCTTCGAGGGACGGGTCGCCGTCGTCACGGGCGCGGGACGCGGTATCGGCCGGGCCTATGCCCTGCTGCTGGCCGACCGGGGCGCCAGTGTGGTCGTGAACGACCTGGGTGGCTCAATGGGAGGTCGGGGCGCCGACGCCGGAGTGGCCGCCACCGTGGCGGCTGAGATCGTCGCCGCAGGCGGCACGGCATGCGCCGATGGCAGTGACGTGGCCTCGGATACCGGGGCCCAGACGCTCGTCGATACGGCCATCGAGCGGTTCGGGCGCCTCGATGTCCTGATCAACAACGCTGGCATCATCAAATGGGCGGGATTTCCCGAGGCCGACCTTGACAATCTCGAGAAGCATCTGGCCGTCCATGTCACCGGATCGTTCAATACCTCCCGCGTCGCGTGGCCACACATGGTCGAACAGGGCTACGGCCGTATCATCATGACGACTTCAGCGGGCCTGTTCGGGCTCCCGAACAATCTCTCCTACGCCACCGCCAAGGGGGCGGTGATCGGTCTCGCCCGGAGCCTGAGCACCGCCGGTCTGGCGCACGGCATCAAGATCAACCTGGTCGCTCCCGCCGCGTTCACGCGGATGGCGGGCGGAGCCGACGATACCGGCCCACCAGAGATGTCGCCGGACCTCGTCGCCCCGATGGTGGCCTTCCTCGCCCACGAAGACTGCCCGGTCAGCGGCGAGATCTACGCCGCCGGCGCCGGTCGATTCGCCCGAATCTTCATTGCCTCGACCGAGGGGTACGTCCACCCGGCGTCGGACCCGACGATCGAGGACGTCGCGGAGAACTGGCCCACGATCAACGACGAGACCGACTACTCCATACCGGCCGACCTGATGTCGTGGTCAGCCGCCTTCATGGCGCACCTGCCCCCACACGAGGCGTAATCGGGACGTGGACTTCTCGCTCAGCGAATCGGAACGCGATCTTGTCGGCCTTTGCCGCGACTTCGCCCAGAATGAGATCGCGTCCCGCGCACCGCTGGCGTGGGAGGAGGCGCGGTGCCCAACCGATCTGCTCCGCGAGATGGGCCAACTCGGCCTTCTCGGCATGCTCGTCCCCGAAGAGTGGGGCGGGATCGGGATGTCGACCATCGGCTTCGTCGCCGCGATGGAGCAGATCGGGCTGGCGGACCAGTCCGTGGCGGCGGCGTGGCAGGCGCATGTGACGATCGGCTCACTGCCGCTCTGTCTGTTCGGCAACGACGCCCAGCGCGAGCGCTGGCTGCGCCCGCTCGCCGAGGGACGCGTGCTCGGCGCGTTCGGTCTCACCGAACCCGACGCCGGCTCCGACGCCCGTGGCATCCGCACGCGCGCCGAACGCCATGATGGCGGCTGGCTCATCAACGGTCGCAAGACGTTCATCTCCAACGCGGGGACGGACATGTCGTTCGGGGTGACGCTGCTGGCGCGCATCGAGCCGGCCGACGATGAGAAGCCGAGGTATGGGACCTTCGTCGTCGAGAAGGGCGTCGCCGGCTTCACCATGGGACCGAAGATGCGGGGCATCGGTTGGCGTGGCCTCGACACCCGCGAGCTCTACCTCGACGACGTCTGGGTTCCCGACGACCAGCTCGTCGGTGATCCGAATCTGGGGCTCCGCCAGTTCCTCCGCACACTCGAGGTCGGACGCATCTCGATCGCGGCGCTGTCGCTCAGCCTGACCCAGGCCGTGCTCGACCTCGCCACCACCTATGCCCGAGAGCGGGTGCAATTCGGGCAACCCATATCGAAGTTCCAGGCGGTGCAGCTCAAGCTGGCCGACATCGCCACCGAACTCGAAGCGGCGCGCTGGCTCACCTACCGCGCCGCCTACCTGCGCGACACCGGCCAGGCCTTTCAGAAGGAAGCGGCAATGGCCAAGCTCAAAGCCAGTCGGGTGGCGACGTGGGCGGCCTCGGAGGCCGTCCAGATTCACGGCGGCCTCGGCTACATGCTCGAGACGCCGGTTGCCCGCTTCTATTGCGACGCAAAGGTGCTCGAGATCGGTGAAGGAACCAACGAAATCCAGCACCTGGTCATCGCCCGCGCCCTGGGTTGTTGAGCTACACCGCAGCGAGGCGACGGAGCGCCTCGGCGATGGTGTCACGGTCGGGGAGCCAGGCCTGTTCGAGGTCGGGCGCATAGGGGGGCGGTGTGGTGGCGGCGCCGATCCTCTCGATTGGTGCGTCGAGATCCCAGAAACCCTCGCGGGCCACGGTGGCCGCGATCTCTGCTCCGATGCCGAAGGGGACGACCGCCTCGTGGGCAATGAGGAGCCGACTCGTCTTGTGCACCGACTCGAGAATCGATGCCGTGTCGAGCGGAGCCACGGTGCGCAGATCGATCACCTCAACCGATATGCCCTCGTCGGCCACGGTGTCGGCCGCGGCCAGTGCCTCGTGGACCATCCGTGAGACCGAGACGACGGTCACATCGGTTCCGGTTCGCACGGTGGCCGACCGGCCGATCGGCAGGATGTAGTCGGATGGCGGCTGTGGTCCCTTCATGCCGTACAGCAGCCTGTTTTCAATGAAGATCACGGGATTGGGATCCTGGATCGAGGCTCGGAGCAGGCCGTAGGCGTCGGCTGGCGTCGAGGGCATGACCACACTCAGTCCAGGTATATGGGCCAGGAGCGCCTCGAGGCTCTGCGAGTGCTGGCTTCCCGAGGAGCGCCCCGCCCCGAATTGGGTGCGCACGGTCAGCCCCATCTCCGCCGCGCCGCCGGTCATGAACGGGAGCTTCGCGGCCTGATTGAGCAGCTGGTCGAAGCACACACCGAGGAAGTCGAGGTACATCAATTCGACCACGGGGCGCATGCCGGCCAGGGCGGCACCCACGCCGAGGCCGATGATGGCCGACTCGGAGATCGGGGTGTCACGCACGCGGGCCCCGAACTGATCGGCCAGACCGCGCATCAGCCCGAAGACATTGCCGCCGGCTCCGACATCGATGCCTGCGATGAAGACGCGGTCGTCGTGGGCGAGTTCAGCCTCGAGTGCGTTATGGATTGCATCCATGGTACGGAACTCCGGCGCGTCGGGACCGGGCGGCGGCGGTTCGGCCTGCGCTGGTCTGGCGCGGATGACGAAGTCGCTCAATGAAGTCACGGACGGGCTGGCGGATTGGCGCGCCGAGGAGACCGCGTCGCCGAGTTGTCGATCCACCGACGACTCGAGCGCCTTGATCTCATCGTCTTCGACCCCGACGTCCCGAAGGCGGCCCGCGTGGGCCATCAGCGGGTCACGCTGCTCCCACGCGTTGACTTCTTCCGGTGTTCGGTAGCGTTGTGGATCGCCCTCGTAGTGACCGTGCCAACGGTAGGTCGCCGCCTCGACGACAGCGGGGCCGCGGCCGGCGCGGGCATTACGGACGACCTCTTCCATCACTGCCGTCGTCGCTGCGACGTCGTTGCCGTCGACCGACACGAAGGGGATGCCATAGCCCGCGGCCCGACGTTCGAGCGACGCCCCATGTTGGGTCGCGGCCGGGGAGAACTCGGCGTAGCCGTTGTTCTCACAGAAGAAGATCACCGGCAGCTGCCATACACCGGCAAGATTCAGGGCTTCGTGGAACGCGCCCTGTGCCGGTGCGCCATCCCCGAAGAACGCCACGGCAATGCTGCCGTCAGCCCGGTACTGCGCTGCGGCCGCCGCTCCCACCGCGATCGGGAGGCCTGCGGCCACGATCCCGTTGGCGCCGAAGATCCCACGCGTGGGGTCGGCGATGTGCATGGAGCCGCCACGGCCCCGGTTCGTCCCCTGGTCCTTGCCCATCAGCTCGGCGAACATCCCGAACGGGTCCAGGCCCTTGGCCAGACAGTGGCCGTGGCCCCGGTGGGTCGAGGTGATGACGTCCCTTGGGCCGAGCGGCCAACACGCCCCCACGGCCGTCGCCTCCTGGCCGATGGAGAGGTGGACGAAACCGGGCACCTCACCGTCCCGATAGAGATCCGCCACCCGCTGTTCGAAACCGCGAATCAGCAGCATGCGGCGATGCATCTCAGTGAGATCCGCCTTCGAGAACGTCGGCGTCGGGGAGCGGTCGGGCGACACGAATTGTGTAGTGTACTGGTCGGTACAACAAGGGAGAACGATGTTGGATCAAATCGAGATCCCCGAGACCTTCGCCAGCCCCGGAGCGGTCGCAGGGGCGCGGGTGGTGATCACCGGCGCCAGCCGGGGCCTCGGCGCCTTGCTCGCTCACGCCTTTTCGAATGCGGGTGCCTCGGTGGCGTTGGTCGCCCGTACCGAGAGGGATCTCAAGGCGGTGGCGGGGGGGCTCCCCGGCCCGTCCCTGGTCTTCAGTGGTGACGTGACCGACGAGGACTTCAACGAGGGGGTCGCCGACGAGCTGGCGGACGAATGGGGTGGCGTCGACGTCTGGATTTGCAACGCCGGTATTTCGCCCATTGTGGCTGGTCCACGGCAGACTGACCCCTCCATCTGGCGGCAGGTTGTCGAGGTGAATCTCACGGGGGCGTTTCTCGGTGCCCGCGCCGCGGCGCGGGTCATGCACGATGGGGGACGGCTGATCTTCACGGGCTCGGTCCTGGGGGAGCGGCCTCGCAAGGGGCTCACCGCCTACAGCGCCTCCAAAGCCGGACTGGTCGCCTTGGCGAAGGGCCTTGCGCTGGACCTGGCCCCGGCCGGCATCACGGTAAACGTCGTTGCACCGGGGTGGTTCGACTCGCAATTGACCGAAGGCTGGATGCGCAACCCCAAGCTCTCGACTGCGATCACCGGGCACACCGCGCAGCGGCGCTGGGGAGCGCCCACCGACCTCGCCGGGGCCTACCAGTTCTTGGCCTCAGAAGCCGCTGCGTTCGTCACCGGCACCGTGCTGACCGTCGATGGCGGATACTTGCTGGCATGACGGCGCACCGGCGGGTCGTTGCGATCACGGGAGCGGGCGGTGCGCTCGGCGCGGCGATATCGCAACGGCTGGCGAGCGAGCCGGCCACTGATCTGGTGCTGAGCGACGTCAGTGCATCCTCGCTCGAGGGGACCGTCGCCGGTCTTCCGGCCTCTGGCGGGTCGATCGAGACGGTGCACGCGGACGTGAGCGAGTTCGCCGAAGTCGAGCACGTCATCACGCGGGCGATCGAACGCTTCGGCCGCCTCGACGTGATGATCGGCAATGCGGGCGTGCTTTCGTCGAACGGTCGCATCCACAATCTCGACACGGAGGAATGGGAGCGGGCGTTTCGGATCAACGTCCTGGGCGCAGTCAACGGCATTCGCGCTGCCGTGGCGGTGATGCGTCCCCAACGGTCGGGATCGATCGTGTTGACCGCGTCCGTCTCAGGTCTGACCGCGTGGTCACATGCGGCGCCGTATTGCGCCACCAAGGCTGCGGTGATCCAACTCGCGAAGGTCGCCGCCATCGAATACGCACGTGATGGAATCCGCGTCAATTGCGTCTGCCCGGGGACGTTCCGGTCGACCATGCATGACGATCTTCCACCGGACGCGCTCGACGCCATCGCGGCGCGCCATCCCCTCGGTCTCGGCTCAGCCACCGATCTGGCGGGTGCGTACTCCTATCTCGCCAACGACTCATCGCGCTGGACGACCGGATCGGCGATCGTCGTCGACGGCGGGTACTCGGCACCCTGAACGATGCTAAGCCGGCGCCTCCGGGGTCGGGGTGACGATCCCACGCATGAAGATCTCAGCAAACGGCTTCGCCACGTCTCGTGCCGACAGCCGTCCGCCCGCCTTGAGCCAGAGATAGGTGTAGTTGTGCATGCCGAGCCAGGCCAAGGCGGTCAGCCGTGGCTCCACCTCACGGAATTCGCCCAAGTCCACGCCGGCCTGGAGGACCGCCTCGACCCGCCGCTCGTACGCCCGGCGCCGATCACGGAACTGGGCGGCGCGTTCACCGGTGAGTGCCGGGAACTCGTGGAGGAAGACCCAGACGTGATCCGGGTAGCGGTGGATCACGTCAAGCAGTTCTTCACCCAACATGGACAACTGTCGCGACGGCGAGCCACCGGTTGCCGCCACACGATTGGCCCCGAGCATGACCTCGTCCATCACTCGGTCGTGGATCGCCGCGAGGAGCTCCTCCTTGGAGCCGATGTAGTGGTAGAGCGCGCCCTTGCCAAGATCGTTCGCGGTACAGAGCTCGTTGATGCCGGTGGCGTGATATCCACCGCGGGCGAAGATCCTCGCCGACGTATCGATGATCGCTTGGCGGCGCGCCTCGCGGTTCGCCTTGCGCCGAGTATCGCCGGTCGTTTCCGCTCGTGGCATGGGGGTGAGGTTAGCGGTCCATCGACGAGCGAAGTATCTGGCCCAGGCCGGTGGGTGACCCGGCGAACATGACGCTCGCACAGACCACACCGGCCGACATGAATTGGTTCGCCGTGCTCGCCCACCACGCCGCCCGCACGCCCGACCAGGCCATCACGGTGTTCGAGGGCGAGACGACGACCTACGGGGAGATGGCGGTGCGCGCGGCAGCGCTGGGCAGCGGCCTCTCCGCACGTGGCGTCGGGCGGGGGGAGGTGGTTGCGCTTCTCTCGTACAACTGTCCCGAGTTCTTGGAGACGATCTTCGCCGCCAACTACCTCGGAGCCATCGCGATGCCGATCAACTGGCGACTCGCCGCTCCGGAAGTTCGGTACATCCTCGAGCATTCCGGCGCTCGCCTGCTCGTGTGCGACGAGGCCCTCATCGATCTGGCCGACGAAGCGACGAGGGACCTCAGGCCCACCATGGTGCGGGCGAGCATCTCGCCCGCCACTGCCGAGGGATGGACAACGCTGGCTGATCTTCGAGCGACCTCGAGCACGGCGGCGCGCGTCACCGCGGCGGGCGACGACATCCATCGTTTGATGTACACGTCGGGCACGACGGGACGACCCAAGGGCGTCATGATCACCCACGCCAACCTCACATGGAAGAACCTGACCCACCTCATCGAGTTCGGCTTCACCAGTCGCGATCTCGGGTTGGCCTGCGGACCCCTGTACCACGTCGGTGCGCTCGACCTCACGACCACGTCGATGATCGCAGCCGGGGCGACGACGATCCTCCATCGCTCGTTCGAAGCATCCGACGTCGTCGACGAGATCGAGCGGTCGGGGGTGACCACGGTATGGGCGGCGCCGGCCATGGTCAACGCGATCATGGCATTGCCTGGTATCGAGCAACGCGATCTGTCTTCTGTGCGGGTGGTCATCAACGGCGGTGAGAAGATGCCCATCCCGCTCATCGAACGGATTCAGCGCGTGTTTCCTTCGGCGTGGTTCGCCGATGCCTACGGCCTCACCGAGACGGTCTCCGGTGACACCTTCCTGGACCGGGAGAGCATCGTGAGCAAACTCGGCAGTGTCGGCCGTCCCTGCCTCTACGTCGAGTTGGACATCTGGGACAGGGACGGGAAGTCGTTGCCCTCGGGAGAGCGCGGAGAGATCGTCCTGCGTGGTCCGAAGGTCTTCAAAGGCTACTGGCGGAACCCTGAGGCCACGGTGGCCGCCTTCGAAGGGGGCTGGTTCCACACGGGGGACATAGGCGTCCGCGACGACGAAGGCTACCTCTATATCGTCGATCGTCTGAAGGACATGATCGTGTCGGGTGGGGAGAACATCGCGAGTTCAGAAGTCGAACGCGTGCTCTATGAGCACGCTGCTGTTCTCGAGGCGGCTGTGGTTGGCCGTCATGATGATCGATGGGGCGAAGTCCCCGTGGCCTTCGTCGTCTTGCGCCCGGAGGAGACGGCGACGGCACAGGTGCTCATTGCGCACTGCCGCGCCCACCTGGCGCGCTTTAAGGTCCCGCGGGAGGTCACTTTTCTCGACGTACTGCCGCGTAACCCGTCGGGCAAGATCCTCAAGCGAGAGCTCCGGGGCGGCGAGTGAACGGACCGAGAGGTGTGTGCCACCTTGCGCATGCGTTGATCTCTCGCACCTCACCCGCCTCGGCCACCGCTATCGCCGCGCCGCGGTGGCCTACGTCCCAGGGCCGGCCGGCCATTCAGCCGATGGCGCACCTCAGCGCGTCCAGGGAGAGTTCACTGGTCGCCTGGCCTCCACATTGCGTGCAATCGCGGGTGTGCCGCCAAGACCGAAGGAGCCGGGTTCCATCGGGATTGAGCAGCACCGTGAAGCCTTCGGTGAGAGGATCGACTTCGACCCCGAAGTAGGGGCGCCACTGCGTCACCACCGGTTGCTCCCCGACGGCGATGTCCTTGAGCACCCGCCGGAACCGCAGGCGACGCTCGTCGAAGATCCAGGTGCTGTGGCAAGACTCGAAGACCAGTGGACCCATGCGTCCATCCTGTTCGGACAACCTGGCAGTTGCCGGTGAATCTCGTTGCAATGACATGACGAAGTGCCGAGCACCAAAACCCCGGTGCCGGGGACACGACGCTGCGTGCCCCGGCACCCCACATCGATGTGCCGATCGTCGGAGTCGTCCGTGACTCCCCCTCCCGCCTAGCCGACCAGCTTGGCCTTCTCCGCGTTGAACTCAGCGTCGGTCAGCACGCCCTTGTCCTTCAGTTCGGCCAGCTTGGTGAGCTGGTCGGCGCTGCTGCTTCCGGCCGCTTCCTTGACATAGGAGTCAAACGCCTGCTGCTGCGCCTGAGCCGCCTGGGCGGCCCGTTCGTGCATCTTGCCGCCTCGCGCGATGAGGTAGATCAAGATGCCCAGGAACGGGAGGATGATGATGAAGATCAGCCAGAGGGCCTTGGCCCATCCCTTGAGATCGTGGCTGCGGAAGATGTCCACGAAGATGATGAAGAGCAGGTAGATCCAGATGACGAAGATGAAGATCTCGAGCATCGTCCAGAAGATGTCGAGGATGGGGTAGTTAGTGGTGATACCGAGCATGACGAGGTTTCTCCTTTTTCCGTTCTCCGAAGCTGACCCGTTGGGACCGCAGGTACGCTACCCGCTCGGGACACGTCGGCCGAGGATCGGTGCCGCAACCTACAGGCATTCGTAACACGCGTCGATGAGAGCCCGATTCCGCGGATTCTGCCAGCGCGGGCCCATGGTGTTGATGGCGTAGCCAAAAGCCAGCTTGGACTCAGGGTCGCAGAAGCCCAGTGAGCCACCGGCCCCGAAGTGGCCGAAGCTGCCCGGATTCGGGCCCAGCTGACGCTCAGCTTGCGTCAGCTGGAACCCCAGGCCGAATCGTGACGGGCGGTGCAGGATCAGGTCGTCGTCGTAACCCTGCTCCGAGACTGCCTCGGCCAACACGGAAGGGGCCACGATCTCGATGCCGTCGCACCGCCCGCCGGCCGCCAGGGCCTCGTACACCCGGGCGATGCCCCGGGCGGTGGCGTGGCCATTGGTGGAAGGCATCTCGGCGGTGCGCCATTCGGCCGAGTTGACGACTCCCACGCCTGACAAAGTCGGGGGATTGAAGTAGGCGTGACGTTCCATCAGCTGCGCATCGGTCAGCTCCTCTGCCGGCAGCACGTCCGGCCTTCCGGTGAGACCCAGGAACTCGGCCACCCGGCGGAGCTCGCTCGCGGGCACCCCGATGAGGAAGTCCGCCCCCAAAGGCCCGGCGACCTCCTGGTGCAGCATCGTGCCCAGGGATCGGCCCGTGACTCGACGCACCAACTCCCCGACCAGGAACCCGAACGTGTTGACGTGGTAGCCCTGCGCCGTCCCCGGTTCCCACCACGGCGCGTGGGCCGCGAGCACCGAGCACATGCCGTCCCAGTCAAAGATCGAGCGTTCGGGCAGGGGCTCTCGCACCGCGGGGAGCCCGGCCTGATGACTGAGCAGCTCTCCCACCGTGACGCGCGACTTGTCCTGTGCGCCGAACTCCGGCCACACCCGGGCCACGGGATCCTCGAAGGAGAGCAGACCCTGGCCCACCAGACGGGCGACGCAGAGCGCGGCCATCGCCTTCCCGACGGAGAACACGTTGACCAACGTCGAGTGCTCCCAAGGGCGCTGACGGACGCGGTCCTGCCATCCTCCGAAGAGGTCCACCACCGCCTTGCCGTCCACCACCACGCAGACCGATGCCCCGACCTCGCCCCGGGCGGCGAAATTCTCGATGAAAGCAGAGCGGACGGCCGCGAACGCGGCGTCGGCAGTGCCCCCGATGGGTGCCGGCGCGGGTGCGGACACGACCGGAGGATACGGGCCCGGAGCGACGAGTACCCGGTCCGATGGTCAGACGAGCGGGTCGACCCGGTCGGCCGCGGCAACGACGGCCAGGAGTTCACGATCACGTTGGTAGGTGAGGAGACCGCCGGCTGCCGCCAGGTCCAGCCAGCGGAGCTCGTCAACCTCCTGATTCACCGTGAAGTCGCCCGTTTCGGGGGCCATGACCCAGTACGCGACCACCTTGGGACGCCCTTTGCGGTCCGTGTACTCGACGTGCCCGACGAAGCGCAGGAGACGACAGGCCATGCCCGTCTCCTCGAGGACCTCACGTCGCGCTGCGTCCTCGTAGGTCTCACCGCCCTCGAGCTTGCCCTTGGGATACGACCAGTCCTGGTGTACCGGGCGATGCACCAGGGCAATCTGCAACGCACCGCCGCGGCGGCGGACCAACAATCCGCCGGCGGCCTGCACAACCTCGGATGGCGTTTTGGATTCCATCGTCAACGTTTCACGACCCACTTCCCTCACCCTACTGCCGCCGCAATTGAATCTACGGGCATTCGACGCCACGTAGGCTGACCTGCGCTCGCGGCGGTAGCCTCGCGCCATGGCTCCTGGGAAAGGCGACGGCAACCCGGGTCGCGAGATCATCGAAATCGAGTGGCAGTTCGACGCGCTCGACCTGCGACCGGTCGAGCGCTGGCTGGCCGCCCTCCCCATGATGACCCTTGGGGTCGAGGAGCAGCAGACGATCACCGCCGCGGCCAGACCGCCCCGCCGGCTGATCGACACGTACCTCGATACGGAGGATTGGCGCATGGCTCGCGCCGGGTTCGTCCTGCGCACTCGTCGACGCGGTCGTCGCGACGAGATAACCCTCAAGGACACGCATGCGGCCCTCGCGGGCGGGCTCCGGCAGCGTCTCGAGGTGACCGAAGACCTTCCTGCGGGCATCGAGTCACTGGGGACGGACGGACCGGTGGGTCGGCGTGTGCACGCCGTCGCCGGGAGGCGACCGGTACGTCAGGTGCTCCAGGTGCGCACCAGACGGCGCCCCTTCTCGCTGCGGGTGGGCGGGACGGACGTGGCCGAGCTGGCGCTCGACGACACCACGATCGTGGTGGGGAACGGTCAACGTCCCATGCAATTGCGCCGAGTGGAAGTCGAGGTCCTCCCGGAGTGGCAAGACGCGCTCGAGCCGGTGGTGCACCAACTCCAATCGGCCTGCGGGCTCCAGCCGGCGACGCTCTCCAAGTTCGAAGCGGGCCTGCTGGCGCTCGGCGCCGAGATCCCGGGCCCACCGGATCTGGGACCGACGGAGGTGGGCCGGGACGTCAATATGGGCGAGTTGGCCTACGCCGTCCTCCGGCGTCAGCTGGCGGTGCTCCGCGAGAAGGAGCCGGGAACCCGATTGGGTGAAGACCCCGAGGATCTCCACGACATGCGGGTGGCCACACGGCGCCTGCGGGCGGCCCTCGACCTCTTCGTCGAGGTGCTCCCGGTGCGGGCCCGCACCTTTCGTACCGAGCTGGGTTGGATGGCCGCCGCACTGGGATCCGTCCGGGATCTCGATGTCCAGCTGGAAACACTCGACACCATGTCCGAGGCCGTGACGTCGTGGCGCGATGTCCTCGGGTCGAGTGAGCATGACCCGCTGAGTGACCTCTCCTCGCTGCTCCTGCGGACCCGGGACGAGGCCCGCGCCGACATGCTGGCTGCCCTCGACTCGGTCCGTTGGGATCGGCTTGTCCACGGTATGGACGCCATGGTGCGCCAGGGACCGCCGCGTCGCTCCAGGGCCGCCCGGGTGCCCGCCGCCGTGGCCGTGCCCGACCTGGTCAACACCAGGCATGCCGCGGTGGTGAAGGCCGCCCGTCGGGCCAAGCGCACCGGCGTGGCGGCAGACTTCCATCGGGTGCGGATCCGTTGCAAGCGACTGCGCTACTCCCTCGAGTTCAGCGCCGAGCTCTATGGGGGTCTCACCAGCCGTTACACCCGGCGCCTCACCGGGCTACAGGACCGCCTCGGTCTCCTCCAAGACGCTGAGGTTGCCGCCGCCCGACTGGCCGACCTGGCTGTCGGTGAGGCCCACCTGCCGGCAACGACCATCTTCGTCATGGGTGGCGTGGCCGAGCACCACCGAAGAGACATGCGAAGGCTGTTGCGCCGACTCCCCCGCGATCTCTCCCGCGTCTCGGCCCGAGCGTGGCAGGACCTTGCGGCGGCCATGGATCAGCGACGGGACGAGATCCTGGCTCTGACGCCACCGGTCCGGCGGACCCTGCGGGCCGTTCCGACCCCGGCGGATGCCGCGGCCGCGGTCGCACCCGCGACCGACCTGACCCCTTCCGCACCGAGCGCGGGCGGAGGGGATCAGGGGGCCTGATCAGGCCAGGGGGAATGGGTCCGCACCCATGACCAGGTGGGGATGCTCGGTGAGGACGAAGTGCAGGCTGTCCGTGTCGAGGAAAGTCTCGATGTCCTGCCACATGACCGAGAAGTCGGGCTCGGCCATGTGGGCTCGGTACGCCGCCATGTCGTCGAACCACTGCACCGTGACCCCGTCGAATCCGGGGTCGTCGTCGCCGCTGTAGTCACTCAGGGGACGCGGATGCTGTTCATAGCGCACCACGTGACTGCCGCTCTGGCTGGCGGCGATCAGAGGTCCGTGGACCGAACGCCAGTGGGTGTGGAATTCGGCCGGAGTGAGGCCCGCCTTGCGTCGCAATAGGCACGTCAGTCTGACCATGTGCTTCCTCCCCGGTCGTCGTCGCTCGACTCCCCGCAGACGCCGGGAACCGTTCTCGCCTCCGCACAGTACGCGAACAGGTCGGGGCCGGCCTCGCGAGTGGGGCTTCTGCCCCGGTGCTGGCTACCGGGTCGAGGCGGTCAAAGGCCGGGGACCGGCGGAACGGCACCCCCCAACCCGGTGGTGGGTGACGAGACGCTGGTGACGAGACCGGGGAGGGCTCCGGTCAGGTTGGTGACGGTGCCCGACAACGTCTGCGTCACCTGGCCCACGATCGGCGTCACCGGATCGGTGGGGGTGGTCGTACCGCCGCCTCCGTTACCCCCCGTGCCGCCTGTGCCACCGGTACCGCCAGACCCACCGGTACCGCCAGGACCCACCGGTGCCGCCGGAACCACCCGTGCCACCGGAACCGCCGGTGCCGCCGGAACCACCCGTGCCGCTCACGCCAGTGCCGCCCGAACCGCCGGTGACGCCGGTGCTGCCACCGGTCGGTGAGCCCCCGATGGTCGGCGCCGGGGTAGGGGCGGTGCCGCCAGAGCCGGCGACGGAACCCACGCCCGAGGTCGCCGCGGCGGTTTGGGCTGCGCTCGTGCCGGGCACCTGTCCGGCCATCACCGATCCGGTGAGGGGTGCCAGCGCGGAGGGAGCTTGGAACGAGCTCTTCGCCGCGGCCGCCAGGGGAAGCCCCCGCTGCGATGTCGTGAGCGTGTGGGCGGTGGCCGGGATCACGTTGAACTCGCCGCCGAGGCCGCCGAGGAACGCACCCACGGCGGCACAGGCCACACCGCCCGAGGCGACCAGCGTCACGGTGCGGGCGCGCGTCGTCCGGAACGGAATTTTGGGGGCGGCGTGAGCTCCCCGCCGCGGCTCCGTGGGGCCTGTCGCACCCGGCGGCCGGAACTCTTCATGCAGTAGCTCATCGTGCATCTCATCGAAACTCATCGGCGATGCCCTCCGTCGTCTCCAGGATCTCCCCGCGATCTGCACTGTGAGAACGGATCCGAACGAGGCAACTTGCGATCGGCCCACCCCCCGCTGGAGGAACTTTCCTCCCATAGGAGAGTTACGCGGCATACGGGAGGCACGCGTATCAAGCGAATTGCCAACTCCCGATGGTGACGACACCACCGTGAACGGGAAGGATGACGGTTTCGGGGTGCTCGCCCGGAGCCGACCCGCCCGACAGCGTCACCGTCGTCCGCAGCACCACCTGGGAAGGGGTGTCCCCGACTGAATCAATCTCCACGTCCAGGGGGCTGTCGTGGCCGATCACGGTGGCGCCGGTGAGCTCCGGCGGCATGATCACCCCCGGGGCGATGGCGGTCCACCAGGCCTGCTGGTTCTGGGCCCCGGCGTGGAGGCCCCCGAAGTAGGCCTCGAGCGCCGCCGCCGTGAGCGAGAGCGGTCCGGGTGACTGGGCGAAGCCGACGGAGGGGTTCACCAACTGCATGGTGCCCATGGGGGCTTCGTTCTGATCGAGCGTGAGGCCCTGGGAGACCAGCGCAGGTGGTGCCGGCACGGTGTACGCCACCGCGCTGGCCCGGCCGGTCAGGGTCCGGCCGGGGCTCAAACTGGTGCCCCTGCTCGCCGCCTCCACCTCGGTGGCGCGCACGAGGAGTCGCTGCGATGTGAAGAAGAGCGCGTTGGGCGGGTAGCAGGTATCGAGCACGAGGCTGGGACCGGTGGTGTTCGGGACATCCGAACCCGCGGTCACGATCTGCTGTTGGCTGACAGTGAACTTCACGGTGTTGCACGCGGTCTGGTACGTGATGACGTCGCCGGGCTTCAGCTCGTTGAGATGGACGAAGTAACTCACATCGTGGGCCAAGAAGACGGCGGCACCATCGACTCCGGGCCAGACCGACTGCGGGTCGTGCCCCACCGCGACGTTGAGTTCCTGATCGTCGGTGCCCTCCTCGACCGGTGCGGTGAGCTTGAGGGCCGGGATGTGCAGGATCCCCGAGAGTTGGCCGGACTGTTGTCCGCTCACCAGGCAGGCCGCGCCATGTTTCCGTGCGGCGATCTTGTCCATCGCGGCGTGCTCACTCCTCAAGAGCACCTGTGCCGCATGACGCGAGTGGGCTTGCCAGGACACCGCATAGGCCGTGAACCCGAGGGCCGACCAGAGGAGGAGCACGCCGAGCCCGGTGAGCGACCACCTTCTCATTGGTGCCATGGGCCCGAACTGGTTGCGGGCTGCGGCTGCTCGGGACGGGCTTCCGCCTTCCCGTCCCGAGCGGTTCGCAGCATCGGTTCCCGCTGCATCTCTTCCCCTATCCGGATCCTCCGAAGATCTCTTCTCTTGTTCCTCTCACGCGTGACGGAACACGCTCGGTCTGGAAATGATGCGTCTCAGCGAGACTGCCGCCGGGCCGGCCCCGAGACCGGAGGGGGAACGGAGGAGGTCCCGGAAGCCGGGCCCGGCGGCGGTCCGCCCGACGACCGCAAGGTCGAATGGCGGGCGAAGGGATAGAACGAGCGGACGGCGGCGGCGAGGCGGCGGCGGGCGATCAGGATCAGTCCGGCCAGGGCCATCCCCGACACCAGGAAGATGGGAAGCGTGCCGGCCCAGAACTCACCGGTGTGCACCGAAGTGACGTTGGGCACCACGGCGGGGGCCGCGGGGGCCGCGGCAGCCACCGGCGTCGCGGCCGGAGTGGCCGGTGGTGGGGCGGCCGGTGCGGCAGTTGGGGCGGCGTCGGCAGACGTCTGCGACGTGACCAGGTCGAGGCGGATGCCACCACTGACACCGGTCAGGAGATTCAGCTCCAGGTCGCCGGCCTGGGCCGAGCCCGAGCCCTGGCCCGGGGTGGCCGAACCCCCGCCGACTTCAATGGTCGAGGCCAGCGGCGTGCCGGCCAGGATCGGTACCTCACCCGTTCCCTGACCGACGTTGATGGTCTGGCCGGCGATGGTCACGCTGACATCGGAAGGGCTGTCGGACGCGGTGACCGCACCGGTGGTCCGGTTGACCGCCGTCGTGGCCGAGTTGTCACCCAGTGTGATGGTGGCCAGCGGCGCGCCGCCGAGAAGGCCCGGGAGGAGATCGATGCTGGTGCCCTTGGTGGTGGCGGTCGAAGTCTCCACCGTGTCGCCGGCCGAATCGGTCGACGTGGCGATGCTCGATGTCGAGGTACCGAGGTTGACCGTGACCAGGCTGGCCACGTTGGAGAGGGAGATGCCCTCCAGATCCGAGATGAGCGTGTTGAGCGAGATCCCGGCGGTGGTGGGCAAGGCGGCTCCGGCGCTCGAATTGGCCGAGCTGAGCGCCGTCTGCACCGGACCGAGCAATGAGGTCACGGTGGAGGAGACGGTCGACGAGATCGGTGCGGTGACGGCGGAAAGGCCGGTTCCCACCGTCACCTGCGGCAGCGATCCCGTGGCGCGTGGCCGCGGGGTTGCCGTGGCTGTCCTCGGCCGCCGTCGCTTGACCGCACGCGGAGCCGACACTGGCGACGACGACCGAAAACGAGGGAAGTGGTCCGCAGACCTGGGCCGGCGCGTTACTCCCACCCGCCGTGCCTTCGGTCGCGGTCGAGGTCGAGTTACCGAGGGGCGAGGTCACGCCGGAGCCCGTCGCGGTGGTGGACTTGCCACTCCCCGCGCTGGCCGACGAGGCCGCACCGCTGATGTTGAGCGCGTTGAGCGCGGAGAAGGTCAGCACCGAGCCCGTGGCCGAGACGTTGTAGGTGCCGGGGGCGTCGGCGGCACCGACGCTGGGGGTCAGGGCAGCGACCGTGGCCACTGCGACGGCGCCGATGACGGCGAGACGACTACATCGATTCATGACGCACCCCCTTCCCGCTCCGTTGCCTCCAGGAGGCCTCCCGTGATGAAAAAGGAACGGGGGAGGTCGCGAGATCTTGCGCCGGGGAGTGGAATTTCGGGCCGGCCCCCGTAGGGCCGGGGGCTCAGAGGAGTGAGTTCCGTCCCGTACGCTGGCGATTCATGGAGTCGGCGCTAGCGGGGACGATTTCATTTACCGCATTTCATGTAGTCCTGTTGGTCTTGGCCGGTGTCGGTGCCGGAATCTTCAACGGCGTGGCCGGTGGGGGGAGCCTGATCTCATTCCCCGTACTGCTGGCCCTGGGCCTTCCGCCGCTCACGGCGAACATCACCAACACGGTCGGCATCTGGCCCGGCTACGTGGGAAGCGCGGCCGGATTCCGCACTGAGATTTCCGACCAATGGGGTCAGTTGGCCCGTCTCAGTCCCGTGGCCGTGCTCGGCGCGGTACTGGGCGCGGTCCTTCTCCTGACCACCTCGTCGGCCGACTTCACCCGGATCGCGCCCTGGTTGATTCTGGGCGCGTCTTTGCTCTTCGCACTGCAGCCTCTCCTGAGTCGCGCCCTGGGCGACGGATCACACACGCCATCAAGGACGCACACCGTCCTGCTGCTGGGCGGTACCTTCCTCGCTTCGATTTACGGTGGCTACTTCGGCGCCGGTCTCGGCGTCATGCTCCTGGCCATTCTGGGCTTGTGCCTGCCCGACTCGATCGCCCGGACCAGTGGGCTGCGCACCATCCTGTCCATGCTGGTCAACGGCGTGGCGGCGGCCGTGTTCCTGATCCACGGCGGTTTGGTCTGGGAAGCCGTCGGCCTCCTGGCTGTCGGCAGCTTGTTCGGGGGTTGGGTCGGCGCCCGCGTGGCCCTGTCCATCTCGCCCAACCTGCTGCGAATCGTCGTGATCCTCGTCGGCCTGGGCACCGCGGCAAAGCTCTTCGCCTGAACGTGACTCGCGCTGGCGGCCGGCATCCCGCGGCTGACGGCTGCCGTCTGGCGGCTTCCATTCGTGACCAAGCCGCTAAACTTTGTAGCCCATGGCGGCACCTGACACGCTCTCACGGGGATCGCTCTTTCGATTTCCCAATCCGGTGAACGAGGTAGCGGCGCGTGTCGTGGCGGGCGGAGTGATGGTGTTGGCGCTCGTCACGCTGCTGGCCGACCTCCCGGTCCTCCTCATCCCCCTGACGTACGGCTTCTGGGCCCGGGTCTTGACCGGGCCCACCCTGAGCCCGTTGGGGCAGCTGGCGACCAGGGTCGTCGCGCCCCGCCTGAGTGCCCACGCCCACCCGGTCCCCGGACCGCCGAAACGCTTCGCGCAGGGCATCGGGGCCGCGGTCACCACCATCGCCACCGTGAGCTGGTTGGCCGGGGAGTGGCGGGTGTCGCAGGTGCTCCTGGCCATGATGGTGGTCTTCGCCTTTCTCGAGTCGGTGCTGGCCATCTGCGTGGGCTGCCACATCTTCGGCTTCCTCATGCGGCGGGGCGTCATTCCCGAGGCCGTGTGCGAGGAGTGCGCCGACATCGGCCGCCGCCTCCCGGTCTGATCTCAGCGCCACCCCCGCTCCGCTACTCGACCACCACCGGGTAGTGGCCGATCACCGCCTGGCCCAGCCGGCGTCGGCGGGCGGCCAGAGCCTGGGCGGACTGGGCGTGGGACACGGGCTCCAGCACCACGGTGGCTCCGGGCGCGCACTGGCCGAGCAGCCCGTGGTCGACCGTTGCCACCACCGCCACCACCGGATATCCGCCCAAGGTGGCGTGGTCCGAGAGCAAAACCACCGGATGCCCATCAGGCGGGACCTGCACGGCGCCGGTCACCATGCCCTGGGAATCGAGTTGGGTCGCCTCGCCCAGTGAGAGCGCCGCGCCTTGGGGGCGTAGGCGGACCCCGATTCGATTGCTGTGGTCCCCGACCGTGAAACGCCGGCCGGCCAGGGAGGCGAAGGCGCCGGGGGCGAATCGCTCGGGATGGGGACCGGGCACGACCCGGAGGGGTACGGCGTCCCCTGTCCTCGATTCAGCCAGCACGTCGTCTCGCACATGGTCGCCCAGCGGTGGCGACACCGTGCCGGCCGCCAGATGGTCGCCGGTGGCGATCGGGCCGGGACCGAGTCCCGACAGCAGGTCACTGGCACTGCTCCCGAGCAGTTGGGTCCCGATGAAGCCACCGGCGACCGCCACGTAGCAGCGCAAGCCGTCTCGGACCACGCCCACGTCGAGACACTGACCCGCACCGACCGGGACCACCTGGCCCGACGGCGCGGGCTGGCCCTGCAGGCGCAGATCGGGCCGGGCTCCGACCACGGCCACCAGCACCGGCCGGAGGCAGCGCAGGGTTGGTCCCTTGGCGGTGACCTCCAACGTCGAGGCATCGGGCCGATTCCCCACCAGGCGATTGGCCAACTCGAAGGAGAAGGGGTCGGCCGGCCCCGCTGCCGGTACGCCGATGGACGCCAGTCCACGGCGCCCCCCGTCCTGGCGCACCGTGCGCATCCCGGGCTGTTCGACCACGAAAACCGGGGCGTCCCCCGACACGGGAGACGACGAGCTCCTCACGACCGGCGGCCCCGGATCGGCGATCTCCCGTTCGGCCACGAACGCCACACGGTCACCCGGAGCCAGCCGGGCGTAGGGCGGGACGAGGGCGTCGAAGAACGGCTCGGCCGTGCGGCCGATGACGTGCCACCCTCCCGGTGACGCGAAGGGGTAGACGGCCGCATGGCCGTTGGCGAGGGCCACCGATCCCGCAGGCACCACGGGTCGTGGACTCCGACGGCGAGGGACGCGCGACAGGGCGTCGGGGAGGCCGTCGAGGTAGGCGAAGCCGGGCGAGAAACCGACCACGGCCACCGTCAGGGGCGACGCACAGACGAGTGCCCCCACCTGACCGTCGGCCACCTCGGCCACCTCGGCCACCTCGGCCAGGTCCGGTCCGTCAAAGACACAGGGCACGGTCACCAACTTGCCGGCTCCAGGGGCAACGTCGGGAGAACGGTCGACCGCACTGACGAGGCCGCGCACCCAGGGCCGGAGTCGGTCGGGGTCGACACCCTCCTCGACCGACACCATGACGGTGGCCATCCCCCCGACCACCTCGACGATGTCGGAGCGTCCGGTGGCGTCAACGGCCGCGATGAGGGCACGCGCCGCCTGGGCGTCGCGGCGGCCGATGAGCAGGGCGTGATCCCCGAAGCGGCGAACCTCACCGATGGGCACCGAGCGCGGCGACATGGCGTGCACGCTCTCAGGGTTGGGGCACCACGGCGGCGACCGCGATACCGGCCTGCGTGAGCGCACGGCGCACAGCTGCCGCCATGGCCGGCGCGCCGGGAGAGTCGCCATGGACGCAGAGGGTGTCGACCCGGCCGGCCAGAGCCAGCGCCTGTTCGGCCGCCCGGGCCGGGTCCTCGTACACCGCACCCGGGAGGCGGCGATCGACCAGCTCGCCATCGGGACCGTACGCCCGGTCGCAAAAGCCCTCTTCGAGAACACGGAAGCCCGCGTTCTCGACCTCTCGCAAAGCCGCCGCGCCGGGCGGGAGCACGATCGCCGTCGTCGGTTCGCAGAGCTCGCGCACGACACCCAACAGCGCGCCACACTCGGGTCCGCCCCGGGCGACCTCGGCATAGAGCGCGCCATGGGCCTTGACCGATGTGAGCGCGATGCCGCAGGCGTCGGCCACCGCCCGGCACGAGCCGATCTGGGCCCGCAACGAGCGTGCCAGGTCGGCCGGCGCCAGGTCCATGGGCCGCCGGCCGAAGCCCTCGCGATCGGGGTAGGAGGGATGTGCCCCCACCGCGACGCCCGCTGCACCGGCGGCTCCGATGATCGTCCGCATCGACCCCTCGTCCCCGGCGTGGCCACCGCAGGCGACATGGACCGTGGTGACCAGAGCGAGGAGATCGAATTCGACCCGCCGCCCCGCCACAGTGTCGGCTTCACCCGCGTCGGCGCTCAGGTCGACCGTCGTAGCCGGTCCCATTCGCTCCCGCTCACCCCGCCTGCAGGTCGTCGACCACCACGCCGTCGCGATAGATGACCCGCTGGTGCCGGCGGGTCGGGACCCGGGCTCCTCCCCCCACGGCCCCGGTCACGTTGAGCGGATCGGCGCCGGCCACCACCACCTCTTCGCCGTTGGACGCGCTCCGGTGCACCCGGACCAGCTCCTCGGCCGCCTCCGGCAGTGCGTACTGCTCACCGGACAGACCTGTGACGAAGCGCCCGCCGAGCGCGAGACCGCGCGCTTCCAGTCGGCGCAGGGCCCACACGACTTCCCGCCAGGGAACGTGGAAGGACTCGCGTCCCCAGACCTCCCAGGCCACCACACCCCAACGGGCCAGCAGCTGCCACGCCACGCCTTCGGCCAGCTCCTCGTTGGCCGGTGCCATCGAGTCGGCGGGAGCCTCCGGGTCGACGGGAGCCTCCGGGTCGCCGGGAACCTCCCCGTCGACGGGCAGCAGCGACCACCGGCCCTCCCCGATGCCGGTTCCGACCGGCGCGCGCCGCCGGCCCAGTCCGGGCCTTCCCCCACCCGTCCGCGCCGTGGGACGGCGGTGGGTGCGGGTCCGCCAACGATCCCGCGCCGAGAGGAGCGAGCGCACGGCCGAGAAGGCATCGGCCGTCACGATGCCCCGCGCCACCAGGTCCCACAGCCCTTCGTCCACCTCGGCCGGCAGCCGCCCCGTCACGGGGGCCAGTTCAGGACGGAAGCACGCCCCCCGCGTGCGCAACGCGGCGAGCACGTCGGCCGCCGCACCGATCTCGGGATCGGGAGGGCACGCACCTGCCCGCACCGCCCGCAGCATCCACGCCAGATCCTCACGGACGACGAACGCGAGCGGGGTGGCCGGCGAGGGAGTACCCGGTCGACCGGCGCGTTCCGGTCTCGGCGTCAACCGGCCCCAGACGACCTCGCCCGAGAGACACAGCTCGTCGAGCCAGCGGGCGTCGTAATCGGACACGCGAGCCGGAAGGATCTTGGCCTCCCATTCGGCCGCCGGTGCCTCGATCCCCTGGAGCTGTTCCAGCACGGCCAGCAGGCCGGCCCGCCCCTCCACCCGGGTGGCCGGGGCCGCGTGCTGCCAATGGGTGAGAAAACGCACGTAGTCGGCGATGGGCACGGGCGCCACCAGGCCGCGCCGGCGCTGGCGGCTGGCGCCGTGGAGCCGGACCAGGAGATTCCGGGCACACCAGCGACCGTCGGGCAGCTCAATGGCCGAGCCCTGCGCCTCGAGGCGGGCCAGCGCCGTGCGCGCCCGGGCCGGCGTGACCGGTGCGCCCCGGGGCGCGCCGGAGGGCAGCGGGGCTGACGCGGTCAGCACGTCGACCGAGACCGGGCCGGCCAACTGCAGGTGGCCCCCGACACACGCCGCTGCCGCCTCGTCGTCGGTCGAGAGCGCCGAGGCCGCCGCGTGGCGCTCCGTGGCCACCCAGCAGCCGTCGACCAGGGTGGCCCGCCCGTCCGCCTCCAGGGCGTCGAACCAGTCCGACCAGTCCGCCACCGGGCGGCAGGAGACCAGGGAGAGCAGCACGTCGTGCAGCTCGTCGGCGTTGCGCAGCTGCGGTCGCGCCTGTTCGAGCACCATGCGGACCGCATCGGGATCCAGGGCGTCGAGCTGGTCGGTGGGGACCGGGAGCCCGTTGGGCCCGAGAGCGCCCAGCCCCCGACGCAACGACAAGGCCCGGGTGCGACGCTCTTCCAGGGGCGCGCCGTCGAGGAAGGTATAGGGACGGCCGTTCAGGATCCCGTGGGCGAACACCGACGGCTCCGACGACTCCACCGTGTGCACCTCCACCCGGCCGGACTCGACCCCGGACCAGAGATCCACCAGGCCTTCGACGGAGAGCCCCTCGTGCAGGCAGTCGTCGACGGTCTGGCGGGCCAGGACCTGATCAGGAACCGAAAGCGGCCCGGGCGGCGCGTTCTCCTGGCAGGCGGCCAGTCCGGGCCACACGGCCGCCAGGAGGTCGTCCGCCTCCATCCGCTGCAGATGGATCGGCCGGCGTTTGCCCCCTCGCGCCCGCGGCAGCACAAGGGCGCGGTTCAGGTTCCAGCGCCAGCGCGCCGCCAGCATGGGATGGAGGAGAACGGCCTGGGTCAACACCTGCTCGGCGGACGAGCTGGACAGCATCGACTGCACCCGGGTGAGCGGGAAGCTGTGCTGCGGGCCGAGCGAGAGCACCACGGTGTCGTCGTCGGCGGCCGCCTGCAGTTCGAAGTCGAAGGACACGCAGAAGCGCTTGCGCAGGGCCAGGCCGAGGGCGCGATTGATGCGTCCGCCATAGGGGGAGTGGAGGATCAGCTGGGATCCCTCGCTCTCGTCGAAGCAGCGCTCCACCACGATGCGCTGGCGGGTGGGCAGGTGGCCCAGCGACGCCAGTCCCGCGGCGCAGTAGGCCACCACCTGCTGGGCCACCTCCATCGACACGTGGGCGCGCTCGATCACCAGCCGGCGCGCCCCGTCGCCGTCGTTGGCCCGGAGCAGGGGTTCGAGCTCGGACCGCAGATCGCTCACGGCCTCCGAGAGCTCGGCGGTGCGGGCCGGTGCCTCACCCAGCCAGAAGGGCACCGAGGGCGGGAGATCGCCGGCGTCGTGGACCCGCACCGTGCCCACCTCCACCTTGGCCACCCGCCAGGAGTGGGTACCCAACAAGAAGATGTCCCCGGCCATGGCCTCGACCGCGAAGTCCTCGTGGACCGACCCGACCGTCACGCCGTCAGGGTCGAGCACCACCCGGTAGTCACCGGTCTCGGGAATGGCGCCGCCTCCCGTGAGGGCGGCCAGCCGGGCGCCTCGCCGCGCCCGCAGGCGGTCGTTGACGGCGTCGTGGTGCAGGTGGGCGCCCCGGCGCCCCCGCCCCGTCTCGATCCCCCAACTGACCAGCGACACGACATCGTCGAAATCGGCGCGGGCCAGGCCGGCGTAGGGCGCGCTCCGCCGCACCAGGTTCCACAGATCATCGATCCGGTACTCCTCGACCGACGCCACCTCGGCCACCACCTGCTGGGCCAGGACGTCGAGGGGGGCCACCGGCGGCTCGAGCAGATCGAGCCGCCCGGCCCGCACGGCGGCCAGAAGGGCGGTGCACTCGACCAGCTCGTCGCGGGTCACGGGGAAGAGCCGGCCGGCCGGCGTCCCGCCGCGCTGGTGATTGGCCCGTCCGACCCGTTGGAGGAAGGTGCCGATGGCTCGGGGCGAACCGATCTGGCAGACCAGCTCGACCGGGCCGACATCGATGCCCAGCTCCAACGAGGCGGTGGCCACCAGCGCCCGCAGGTCGCCCGCCCGCAAGCGTGTCTCGACGATGCGCCGGCGTGCGGCCGAGAGGCTGCCGTGGTGAGCCGCCACCAGGAGCGAGGCGTCCACGTCGCCATCGCCCCTTCCCTCACCGTCGCCCCCCAGCCGCTCCGCCAGTTGATGGGCCACCCGTTCGGCCATCTTGCGGGTGTTGACGAAGATCAGCGTCGTGCGATGGTCCCTGGTGTGGGCGGCGATCCGGTCGAGGATGTCGCCGAACTGGGCCCCGCTGGCCACGGCTTCGAGCTCGGAGTCGGGGAGCTCGATGGCTACATCGAGATTGCGGGCGTGACCGCAGTCGACGATCACCGTGGGCGGGCGGTCGTCGTGCACCCCCGAGAGCAATCGGGCCACCACGTCGAGCGGGCGCTGCGTGGCCGACAGGCCGATGCGCTGGAGGTGCCCACCGGACGCCGCGACCACGGCAGCCAACCGCTCCAGGCTGAGGGCGAGATGACTGCCCCGCTTGTCGCGCGCCAGGGTGTGCACCTCGTCGACGATCACGGTATGCACCCCCCGCAACATGGCTCTCGACGCCGGCGCGGTGAGGAGCAGGTAGAGCGACTCGGGTGTGGTGACGAGAAGGTCCGGTGCGTGCTTGCGCATGGCGGCGCGTTCGGCGGGCGGGGTGTCACCGGTCCGGATGGCGACCCTCAGCTCCGGATCGGCCAAGCCCAGCCGCGCCGCCTCGTCCCTGATCTCCCCCAGAGGGACGTGGAGGTTCTCGTGGACGTCGACAGCGAGGGCGCGCAACGGCGAGACGTAGAGAACCGCGGGCGATCCACCCACCTCCGTCCCGTCCTCGGCCGCCCGGTAGGCGGCGTCGATGGCCACAAGGAACCCGGTCAAGGTCTTCCCCGTCCCGGTGGGCGAGGCCACCAGGACGTCGCTCCCCGCCGCGATGTGGGGCCAGGCGGCGGCCTGGGGGGCGGTCGGGCCCTCGGGGAAGCGGCGGGCGAACCAGCTGGCTACCGCCGGGTGGAACTGCGGATCGGGCACCCCCCTATTTCACCAGGATGGTGTGACGCCGTCGCACACGCCCACCGAAACGGTGCTGCAGGGCAGGCGGCGCCCACCCTCCGACCGTCTTCGGCGGCCGGCCGCATCGAGGCGCCGGACGCCACATCGGCCGGTGGAGGTCGATTTCATGACCGGTGACCGGTTCTCGAGCAGATGGCCGCTCGGGTCACCGGTCACGGCACGACCCGGTGCGACTCCACCAGGGCCTGGGAGGTGCCCGCGTACCGGTCGAGGACCTCGGCCACCTCGGCCCGCCCCTCCTCGATCATGGTGGCGGTGCCCGAGAAGTCCCGGTACTGCGCCGAGGGCTCGCCCCCGCCGCTGAAGACGACGACCTCGACCCCGGGCGGGATCATGGTCAACTCGCGCACGAAGCGGGCGTGGATGGCGACGAAGAAGGCGGTGAGGGCGGCTTCGGCCGGCCGCTTGGGCTGGCGGGGGTGGTAGTGCAGCGGGCCGCAGAGCAGCACGAAGATGCGCGTGCACCCGGCGGCCAGCGCGCGGCTGATGGGCACGTTGTTGACGACGCCACCGTCGACCAGCACGTCGCCGTCGATGACGACCGGCGGGAAGATGGACGGGATGGCCGAAGAGGCCAGAATCGCCTCGACCGCATCGCCGTGGGCCATCCATCGCTCGCGTCCGTCGGTGAGCGAGGTGGTCACCAGTTCGAACGGGATCAGCGCATCTTCGAGGTTCTCGAACGAGATACCGGCCTGGATGATCTTGCGGACCCCCGAATTGGCATGCACGGACGGGCGCTTCTGGAGAAAGAGCCAGGGGCCGTCGAGGGCGGAGCGGGGGAAGATGTCGGCACCGGTCACCCCCCGCCAGATCTCGGCCATGCGCTCGATGTTCTCGGCCGTCGGGTCGCCCGAGTACGCCGCCCCGTTGATGGCCCCGACGGAGGCCCCGTACACCCGGTCGGCCCGAATGCCGCGAGAGATCAGTTCGGCCAACATGCCGACCTGCACGGCGCCCCGGCTGCCCCCTCCGGCCAGGACGAACGCCGTTCTCTGGGGGTCCGAGGGCGCCCGGCCCTCGCGCCGGACGCGCCATCGAGCGGCCAGGCGGTCCGTCCACGTCGGCATGCTCATGCCTCCGATCTCATGCGTCCGACGTGGGCGGTGCATCCCCTTCCCCCGGGGGAGCAACAGCGTGTTGTCGTTGTCGTTTCCGCCATGCGGCGTATCCAGCACGGTCGTGCCGAATGGCCCAGCGCAGGGTGATGAAGGCGAGTACCAGCAACGCCAGCACGAAGATCCCGAACGTGATGGCGAAGCCCACGTTGGCTGCCAGAAGCGGGTGCGTGGCGGTGACCATGGCACCCGTCACGCTAGAGGAGCGGGCCGGGTGCACCCGCGCGTCACACCCGGAGGGCACACTCCATGCATGGTCCCGGTGACACTCCAGCAGCGCCCAGCGCCTCCGGTGCCCCCCGTGCCTCCGGGGCGCCCGGGGCCAGCGGTCCGCCCGGTGCCTCCGGTCCTCGAGAGTCACATGGACGGCCCGGCGCGCGACGACGTCCTGGCCCGGCTACGCGACCGCTCGGCGCGGCGACCTCACATCGACCCGGGCCTGGCCGGGGGCCTGCGCGCCTGGCTGGAAGACGGGGCGAGTGCGCTGGTGGCCGCCCGCGGGGACGGCGCGCCGCCCCTGTATCTCGGTCCGCGGTTGCTGCTGGGTCGGTCCGACGCCCCCGCGGGCGATCCCGGAGCCGGCCCCTACCCCACCGCGCTGGTGACCTCGTGCCTCGTCCACGCACTCTTCCGACAGCTGGTGACGACGGGCTCCCTGGGGGATCCGTTCTCGGATGCGCTCGACGCGCTGCGCCTCCATCCGGGTCGGGCCGACCTGGTCCGCCATATCACCGAAATGGACGGTGCGGCCAGGGCGGCGCTGGCCGGCGAGGTGTCGGACCAGGCGGCGCACCTGGTCGACCTCACGCCGGTCTTCGCCCCGGGGTGGCTGCCCCGCACGGACGACCGGGTTTCCATTCCACTGGCCGGGGGCCGCATCGTCCTGTCCGGCGTCTTCGACCTCCTCGTGGGTGCTCCGGTGCGCGGGCAGTCCTCGGTGTGCGCTCTGGCACTCACCTCGGGCGGCCCGTGGGGCTTCGCCCGGGCCGCCCTGCACCACCTCGCCCTGCTCGAGACCCTGCGCCGCGGGGAGCCACCCTTCCGCCTGGCCCTGTTGGATTCGGCGAGGGGTCGCTTCGTGGTCGAGGACGTACGCGAAGAGCACCTCAGTGCGATGGTCTCCCACGTGGTGACGCGGCTCTCCACGCTGGCCGACGCGCATGCCTGATGCCGTCGCCGCGGCCGGCCTTACCGGGGCCCTTCTCCGCCCGTTGAGAACGGACCACCAGACGGTCTCGACCTCGGACGCCCAGCACCTGTCGGCTCAGCTGACCCGCCTGGTGGCCGGTCGACCGGGCGCGGGTCCGTTCCGTCTGACCGACTACCTGGTGCGGACGGCCCTGTGCCCGCCGGCGTGCCCGCCCGCGTGCCCCCGGCCCCACGCCCCCTTCGCCTGGTCGCCCGCCACGGCGCGCCGCGTCGTGGGCCTCGCTGCCGTGCGGGCGTTGGTGGCGGGGAGGGTTCGCTCCCCCGTCGAGGGGGTGCGCGAGTCGGTGCGCCAGTCGATGGGTGGCGTACGTGAGGGCCGCCGGCCCGCGACGTCGATGGACCGGTGGTTGGCCGGCCTGTCCCAAGCGGGGCTCGCCGTCGTCCGGGCCGAGGCGATCACCTGGGCCACCCGGCTGTGGACGGCCCTCGAGTGGAGAGCCTTCGCCACCACACCCACCATCGGTCGGGACCACTGGTGGGACAGCCCCCATTCCTCGCTCCTGGCTCTCCGGAGCCGGGCCGAGGTGCGCGCCAGCACTCTCGACGGCAGGGGGAACCCGGTCTCGGCCCATCTGGTCGTCCTCGGTGGACCACGCCGAGCCACCGTCCGATCCGAGCTGAGTGTGGTGGCTCTGATTGAGGCCCTCCGGACGAACGATGCCCTGCCACCTGGGCGCGTCGTGGGCTGGTGGCCCGAATCGGGTCACTTCGTGGCGGTCGAGGTCGACCAGAACAGCCTGGCCCAGGGGGTGGCGGCGGTGGCCGGCACACTGGCCTCACTCGAGGAAGCAGGCGCTGCGGCCTGAGAGCCCCCTGACCTCGCCTATCGTTGTCACCCCCATGCAGACGCGAGATGACATACGCAACGTGGCCATCGTGGCCCACGTCGATCACGGCAAGACAACCCTGGTGGACGCCATGCTTCGCCAGACCGGCGCCTTCGGCGAACATCAAGAGGTGACCGACCGGGTCATGGACTCGGGCGACCTCGAGCGCGAGAAGGGCATCACCATCCTGGCCAAGAACACCGCCGTCCGCTGGGGCGGCGTGAAGATGAACGTCATCGACACGCCGGGTCACGCCGACTTCGGCGGCGAGGTCGAGCGCGGCTTGAACATGGTCGACGGTGTGCTCCTGCTGGTCGACGCCTCGGAGGGCCCGCTGCCCCAGACCCGCTTCGTGCTGCGCAAGGCGCTGGAAGCCCGCCTGCCGGTGGTGCTGGTCATCAACAAGGTGGACCGGGCGGATGCCCGTATTGACGAGGTCGTGAACCAGGTCGAGGAGCTCTTCCTGGACCTCGATGCGGATGAACACCAGATCGACTTCCCCATCCTGTTCGCCAACGCCCGGGCCGGTTGGGTCAGCACCGAAAAGGGTGTTGAAGGGGAGAACGTCAACCCGCTCTTCCAGGCCATCATCGACCACATACCGGCACCCCGGTTCGACGAGAGCGCACTGACCCAGGCCCTGGTCTGCAACCTCAGCGCCTCGCCCTACCTGGGTCGGTTGGCCATCTGCCGTGTCCACAACGGTGAGCTCACGAGGGGCAGCACCGTCTCGTGGTGCAAGATCGACGGCACCTTCGAGAAGGCCAAGATCACCGAGATGTACGTGACCGAGTCGCTCGAACAGGTACCGGCCGAGTCGGCCGGGCCCGGTGAGATCGTCTCGGTGGCCGGACTGGCCGAGGTGACCATCGGTGAGACATTGGCCGACGCCGACAATCCCACCGCCCTGCCGGCCATCACCGTCGACGAGCCCAGCCTGGCCATGACCATCGGCATCAACACGTCACCCCTGTCGGGTCAGGACGGCACCAAGCTCACCGCCCGCCTGCTCAAGAGCCGCCTCGACAGCGAGCTGGTCGGCAACGTGGCCATTCAGGTGAAGCCGACCGACCGACCCGACCTGTGGGAAGTGCTCGGGCGGGGCGAGCTGCAGCTGGCCGTGTTGGTCGAGACGATGCGCCGCGAGGGCTTCGAGATGACCGTGGGCAAGCCGCAGGTCGTGACCCGGGAGGAGGACGGGAAGACCTTCGAACCGGTGGAACGGGTGTCGATCGACGTGCCCGACGACTATCTCGGCGTCGTCACCCAGCTGTTGGCGCTGCGCAAGGGGACCATGACCGAAATGGTCAACCACGGCTCCGGCTGGGTCCGCCTGGACTACCGCGTGCCGGCCCGGGGCCTCATCGGCTTCCGGACCGAATTCCTGACCGACACCCGCGGCACCGGGATCCTGCACCACATCTTCGACGGCTGGGAGCCCTGGCACGGCGAGCTCAAGACCCGTCGCAACGGCTCCATGGTGGCCGACCGCCGCGGCCTTACGACAACCTTCGCCCTCATGAACCTCCAAGAACGCGGCACGATGATCGTCGGTCCGGCCGAGGACGTCTACGAGGGCATGGTCATCGGCGAGAACGCCCGTCAGGAGGAGATGGACGTGAACCCGACCAAGGAGAAGAAGCTCAACAACATCCGGTCGGCCAACGCCGAGGAATTCGAGCGCCTGACGCCGGCCCTGAACTTCTCGCTCGAGCACGCCCTCGAGTTCATCGCCGACGACGAGTGCGTCGAAGTGACGCCCAAGGTCGTGCGCTTGCGGAAGGTCGTCCTCGACCAGGCGGTGCGGGGCCGGACCCGGAGCCGGGCCCGGGATGCCGCAACGTCCCGCAGCCGGTAGGTCAGGGAGGGGCGATTCCGGACCCGCCTAACATGAGCGTCGCCGGGAGGGATGGCAGAGCGGACAAATGCGCAGCTCTTGAAAAGCTGTGAGGTGCAAGCCTCCGTGGGTTCGAATCCCACTCCCTCCGCTCAGGGGTGGGCCGCTCTCTTTCAAACCTGACCGAGCGGTCGGTCATGCCGTTGGTGGGCCCCGCCCCCTGGCTGGCGTCGGCCGCTGTGGGGGTTGCGCTCGTCACGGAGAGGAGCACTCGCCTAACGCCCGTGCCACTCAGGTTGTCGGCCTTCAACCATCGCCTCACGGGCCTCCTTGAAGTCTTCGGACATGAGACAGCGCATCTGCTCCTCGATGGCCAACCCGAGGCTTTCCTCGGGGCTGCGATGCCACGCCGCGTCGATCGCCCGCCTTGCTCCCCGCACCGCGATCGGCGGCTTCGAAGCCAGGCGCGCAGCGAGGTCGGCGGCTGTCGTGTCGAGGTCGCCATCGGCAACGACTCGATTGGCCAATCCAATTCGATAGGCCTCAGTGGCATCGATGACTTCACCCAGCAAGATCAGTTCCCGAGCTCGGCTCTCACCCACGATGCGCGGCAATCGGACGGTGGCGCCCATGTCCGGCATGATCCCGAAGCGGGTTTCCATCAGGCCCACCTTGGCGTCCTCGGCGAAAATGCGAAAATCGCAAGCCAGGGCCAGCTGCAGCCCGGCACCGTACGCATGGCCACGCACGGCCGCCACGCTGGCACAGCCGAGTTCGGGGATCCAATTGAATGTCCTTGCTGCCGCGTCGCCCTCAGCCTTGTTTCGCTCGTCCTCGGGCCGTTCGGCCCAACCGCCCACCATGCCCGCCAAGCCTTCAACCAAATCGATGCCAGCCGAGAAGGCCGGCCCCTCCCCCGTCACCACCAGGCATCGGAGCGTCTCGTCGGCCAGCAATTCCACACCGAGCCGGGCCAGCTCCTTCCACATCAGCGGGTTCTGTGCGTTTCGCTTGGCCGGACGGGCGAGGGCCAGGGTGCCGATGTACCCGTGACGTTGGTAGCGAATCGTCTTGTAGTCGCTCATGTCGTTCATATCGCTCAGTCCCTCTCTCGTGTCCGCCTGCGCCCGACCCGTTCAGTGCGTATCCCTCTCACCCCTCGGTCTCGGGGCGCAGCGGCACATGGCCCGGATTCACGACAGCTGGTCGCCAACCACCGGTGTTCCCGAGAATAACGAGAGGAATCGTCGATATGCCTGATCGACGCCTGGTCGATCACCGGTCGCCAGAAGATCAAGGAGAAGACCTCGCACAACCGCTAATCCCAATCGAGCGTCGGTGCGGGCCAGGCGCTCCTCGATACCAGCCTCGATAAAAGCCTCGGCGACGGGCGCGACCCACGATTCGATGACGCCGTCGAGAAATGCTTCCGTCCCTGGCCGACCGAGGAGTGCATGGGAGTAGAGCTCAAAAAAGAGCCGCTCCTGGGGCCACAACTGCGGATCACTGAGCCGCTTCCAAAACTGCCAGGCTGCGAAAGGATCCGTCCCGCTCTGCAGGAGGAGTTCCCGCTCCGATTGCTCGACCGCCTGCGAAACCGCGACGAGCAGCCCCTCGCGCGAGCCAAAGTGGTAGATGAGCATCCGGTGGCTGGTGCCGATCGCGGAAGCCAGCTCACGAAGACTCAGATCGGCGATGCCCGCCGTGAGCGCATGGTCGACCGCGGCCGACAAGAGGCGATCACGAGCTTGCGACGAGGGCACACCGCACCGTACCATTTGGTACATATGTTCCATATGGTACAGAAGGGTGACACTTCATGAAGAGACTGCACGTCGAGGCTTCCGGAATCTCTAAAGCGCCGGCCGATATCGTTTGGGCCCTCCTCGCTGATGCCAACGCCTACTGCAATTGGGGTCCTTGGAGCGGAAGCGGCTACGAAGGCCAGAGCGACCCACCCTCAGGCGTGGGGACGATCCGATGGATGCGCTATGGCCGGACGACCACCATTGAGAAGGTTCTTGAATTCGAGAATCCAAGGCGCATGACCTACAGCGTGGAGTCGGGCATCCCCGTGCGCAACTACGTGGGGGAAGTGACCCTTACCGCGACCGGCCAAGGAGGAACGCACATCCACTGGAACGCAGATTGGGATCGCACCTTCTCCGGGCGAATCGTGCACAGGAAGCTGCGTTCGCTCTATCCCGAGATTGTTGCCAGTTTGATCTCTACCGCAGATCAGGGTGTACCTCGCGACGACACTGCGCACAGTGAGGGTGGAGGTCGTCGAACTGGGACTTGATGGTGTCCGCGCCGAGCGCGAGTGCAGTCAGTTGGTCAGCTGGTCAGCTGGTCAGCTGGTCAGTTGGTTCGAGTCAACCTCATGCACGCAGCTCAGCGTGCTTGTTGGAGTTCGATGACGCGACCGTCCGGGTCGCTGATCCAGATCTGCACGACCTTGCCCTGCGCCCCCTCGACATAGGCGATGCCCGAGTTCTCCAGTTCGGCCCGAGCGGCGTCGAGGTCGGTCACCTCGACGCACCAGTGGTCGGCCACCGGATCGATCGGCATCCCAGACGTCGGGGCGTCGACCAGGTGCAGCTGGGCGTCCCCGAGGGCCAGCCAGGTGCCGTCGACGCCGGGGATCACCGGACGCGGCAGTTCCCCGGTCTCGAAGAGGTCGGCGTAGAAGGCGCGCGTCGCCTCGAGGTGCCCATGACAGTTCACGCTCACGTGCTGGACCCGGACAATCTTCACGCCGGGACCTCCGGCTCTGCGATCTGTTCCATGAACTCGAGCCGGATACCGCCCGGCGCCTCGACGAAGGCGATGCGGCGGGTGCCGAAGGTGCCCGAGACGACCCGGGGGCCCCAGAGGACCTCGTGCCGGGACAACTCGGCGTCGAGGTCACTCACAAAGAGTGCGGGGTGGAGGAACCCTTCGTCGGGTAGGTCGCAGACGTCCTCGTAAATGGCCTTGGTGAAGAGAGTCAGGTGCAGCCAACCCAACGTCACGTCGGCCCGGCGCCCGTTCTCCCACTCGACCGGTTCGGTCACCGTCGCGCCCGCTGCGGCATACCAGTCGCAGGCGGCCTCGAGGTCGGCCACCTTGACCGCCAGGTTGGCCATGCCGGTGACCGCCATCAGTGCAGGGGGGTGCCGTACAGGGAGCCCAGCTCCTCGGCGATCAATTCCAGCCGCGTGCCGTCGGGGTCGCTGAAGTACATCGAGATCTCGCTGTCGATGTGGTACTCGACACCCGCCTCCTCCAACTTCTTCCGGGCCGCGTCCCACGCCGGCCGGTCGACCGAGAGCGCGAGGTGGTGCAGCCCGCCCAGAACCTCGGCGTAGGGACCGAGGTCGAGGCCCGGAAAATCGAAGAAGGCCAGCGAGTTGTCCCGCCCGATGTCGAAGAACAGGTGGGTGGAGCCCTTGTAGTCGCGGTTCTCGAAGATCTCGACCAGGGGGAAGCCGAGCAGCCCCTGATAGAAGCGAATGGTGCGCTCGACGTCGGCGCACATAAGGGCGACGTGGTGGACGCCGCGCGCCGTCGACGGCTGCCGTTCGGCCGGCTCGGAGAAGTAGCGCGAGCGCAGCCGTTCCCGCTCGCGCTCGGTCGCCACCAGGTCGATCTTCACAGCCCGAGAAGCCACCCTGCGTTGGCCCCGACCAGCTGGGCCCGCGCTCCCTCGGACAGTCCGTGCGCCGCCCGGTCGGCGGCCACCCGCGGATCGGCCACCCCTTCGGCGTGGGGCCAGTCGCTGCCCAGCATGAAGGTGCGCTCCCCCACCTTGGGAACCAGCCGGTTCGGCATCTCGTAGGGCAATGCGGCCACCCGCACCTGGCGCAGGAAGTAGTCCGAGGGTCGCTCGGCCAGGGGCCGGTACGGACCCCCGTGGCGAAGGGTGTAGAAGTCCGAGGCTCCGTCGAGGTGGAGGAGGAAGCTCGGTACCCAACCCGCCGTGAGCTCGACCACGCCGATGCGCAGCTCCGGGAAGCGCTCGAGCGTGCCGTGGAGAATCAGGTTGGCCAGTGCCACCGCCGGGGCCAACCACAAGAAGATGGAGTCGAGCAGGATCTCCCCGGTGTCGAGCTCGCCCTCGAGCCAGGCGGGGTGCAGCGGGCTCTCGAAGCCGGACACGTGGAAGACCGGTGCCACCCCCTGGTCGCTGAACGCCGCCCAGACGGGATCGAAGTCGGGATGGGAGAGCGGCTTGCCGTCGACCGGAGCCGGAGCGATCATGGCCAGGCGAACGCCGTCGGCCCGCACGCGGGTGATCTCCTCGACGGCCCAGGCCGGATCGTGCAGCAGGAGATGGGCCACACCGAAGAGGCGGCCCCGGCCGTCGCCGCACGCGTCGACCATGAAGCGGTTGTAGGCCCGGGCGTTGGCCCGCTGCGCGCCACGATCTTCGGCCAGCATCTTCTCCCAGAGCAGGCCGAAGTTGGGGAACAACACGGCCGCGTCGAGACCGAAGGCGTCCAACGCCTCGAGGCGCGGCCCGGCCGATCCGTACGCCGGGGGGACGCGGTCTTCGAAGCTGAGCGGGGAGCGCTCGCCCCGCAACCGCGAGAGTCGCTCGTCGCCGATGGCTCCCGACTCCTCGGGAAACGGGACCTCGATGGGGGAGAGCCGCCTGCCGCGCCAGGTGAGCCAGGCCCAGCCGGCATCGTCATCGTCGATACACAGCGCGTCGGCCCGGAAGGCCGGATCGATGTAGGCGGACCAGGTGGCGCGTGACTCGAAGAGATGTTGGTCGACGTCGATCGTCTTCATGGCGGTGGTCCCTCCCAGCGCAGAGTACCAGCGGCTCCACGTGGTGACCCCGTCGCCACGTCCCGCCTGCCCTCAGTCGGCGACCGAGGACCGCAGTCCCGACATCCACACGTCGGCGGCCTGGCGGGCCGCGTCGGCCTCGCGTCGTTTGGCCGGGCCATGGTCCCCCGCCGCGGGGTAGGAGCCCAGGAACTTCACACCGGCCAGGCCGGCATGCAGGTCGCGCAGGCAGTCCGCGATCACCTCGTCGCAGAGGTGCCCGCTCAGGTCGATGACGAAGCAGTAGTCGCCGAGCCCCTGCTTGGTCGGGCGGGACTCGAGCTTGGTCAGGTTGATGTTGCGCGCCGCGAACTGGCCCAGAATGCCGTGCAGGCTCCCCGGATGGTCGTCCCGCTGGAAGCACACGATGCTGGTCTTGTCGTGCCCCGATGCCCTCGGGACCAGGGAGCGGGCCACGGCGACGAACCGCGTCTGGTTTTCGGGGTGGTCCTCCACGTCCTCGACCAGGATGTGCAGGCCGTACCGCTCAGCCGCCAGGCGGGGGGCGATGGCAGCGGCGTCCTTCGAATCGGAGTCCCCCAGTACCCGCGCCGCGTCGGCGGTCGAGTTGGCCGCCAGCTGCTCGGCCCCCGGTACCCGTCGCGTCAGGAACTTCTGGCACTGGGCCAGCGCGTGCGGGTAGGACGACACTTCTCGCAGGTCAGCCAGGGCCGTCCCCGGCTTGGCCATCAGGTGGAGGTGGATGTCCATCACCACCTCACGCTGGATGTAGAGATCGACGTCGAAGATAAGCCCGTCGATGGTGGCGCTCACCGTGCCTTCGATGGCGTTCTCGATGGGCACGAAGCCGAGATCAACCTGCCCCTGGGCCACCGCGTCGAGGACCGCCGTGATGGTCCCGAGCGGGACGAGTTCGGCCGCGGCCAGGTCGGGCTGGGTCAGGAGTGCCTCCTGGGTGAAGGTGGCGGCCGGCCCGAAGTAGGCGACCGTGGTCGCAGGAGGGTTCACACCCGGGCAGGATAGTGAACGTCATGGACGCCACCACGCTCCGCACACTGATCGAACAGGTCGCCTCGGGCGACTGCGCCCCCGACGATGCCGTCCGCCAACTGCGCCGTCTGCCCTTTGCCGATCTGGGCTTCGCCCGGGTCGACCACCAGAGGGATCTCCGCCAGGGCGTACCCGAGGCGGTGTACGGGCCGGGCAAGTCGCCCGAGCACTGCGCCGCCATCGTCGGCGAGCTGCTCGGCGCCACCGAGGGCCCGGTGCTCGTGACCCGGGCGACCGAGGCCCAGGTCAAGGCCACATCGGCCACCGCCGTGAGCGCCGGCTACGGGCCGGGAGAAGTGTCGGGGAGCGGATCAATCCTGACCATGACCTTCCGCCCGGCCGCGGCCCGGGCCGGTCGGGTGGTGGCGATCACCGCCGGCACCGCCGACCTCCCGGTGGCCACCGAATGCACCGCCGTGCTCGGCGCCCTGGGTTTCGCCCCCACGCTGCTGGTGGACTGCGGGGTGGCCGGCCTGCACCGACTGCTGGCGGAGGTGGACCGGTTGTCGATGGCCGACGCCGTGGTGGTGATCGCCGGCATGGAAGGGGCACTGGCCAGCGTGGTGGGAGGCCTGACCTCGGCGCCCGTGGTTGCCGTGCCGACCAGCACGGGCTACGGCGCGGCCTTCGAAGGAGTGACCGCGTTGCTGGCCATGCTGGCCGCCTGCGCGTCGGGCGTCACCGTCGTGGGCATCGACAACGGGTTCGGCGCCGCCTGCGCCATCGCCCGGATCCTGCCATGAGCCACCGACCCGAGACGGTGGCCTGGTTCCACTGCTTCTCCGGCATCGCCGGGGACATGGCCCTGGGCTCCCTCGTCGACGCCGGCGCGCCCGTCGACGAGGTCCGCCTCCTTCTGCAGCGCCTCGCCCTGCCCGGTTGGGAGCTCCAGGTCGAGGACTCCCTGCGCGGTGGGGTGGCCTGCAGCCGGGCGTTGGTGCGCGCCGAGGACGACGTCGTGGTCCGGACCCATGGCCACATCACGGCGTTGATCACCGGGGCCGGTCTGCCCCGGCGCGTGGCCGAACGTTCGCTCTCGGTCTTCCACCGCCTGGCCCAGGTCGAGTCATCGCTGCATCGCCGCCCCGTCGACCAGGTGCACTTCCACGAGGTCGGAGGCCATGACGCCATCATCGACATCGTGGGGACGGCAGCTGCGCTCGAGGTCCTCGGCGTCGACGAGGTCACGGCCTCCCCGGTGGCCACCGGGACCGGGATGGTGCGCAGCGCCCACGGCCTTCTCCCCAACCCCTCCCCGGCCGCCGTCCGCCTCCTGGCCGGCGTGCCGACCTACGGGCGCGACACCCCGTTGGAACTGACCACACCGACCGGGGCCGCGCTCCTGGCCGGCCTGGCCGCCTCCTTCGGGCCGATGCCCGCCATGACCGTGACGGCCACGGGCTTCGGGGCCGGCGCGGGTGAGCTGGACGAGCTGCCCAACTGCACCCAGGTCGTCATCGGGCAGCGTGGCGGCGCGAGCGCCAGTGGGACGAGCGGGACAACCGGGATACGCGGGATCGGCCCGGGTCAGGCGGCGATGATCCTCGAGGCCAACCTGGACGACGTGACCGGGGAGCAGCTGGGCTTCGCCGTCTCGTCGGCGCTCGAGGCCGGCGCCTTCGACGCCTGGGTGAGCCCGGTCACCATGAAGAAAGGGCGACCCGGACACGTCCTGCACGTCCTGACCGATGCCGCCCGGATCGAGGCTCTGCGCGAGGTCGTGCGCGCCAGCACCGGGACCTTCGGCGTGCGGGCCACCGCGGTGGAGCGCTGGCCGTCGGCCCGCACGATGGACCAGGTCACGCTGGACGGCATGGTGGTGCGCATGAAGGTCGGAGCCGGACGGGCCAAGCCCGAATTCGAGGACATCGCCCTGATCGCCGGCCAGACGGGTGCGCCCCTGGGGGAGGTGGCCTGGCGGGCCGAGCAGGCCTGGCGTCGGGCCAGGCCGCCGGACGACACCACCCCGGCCTGATGCCGGCGGGCATGTTCGAGTTCGACGAGGCCATGGCCGATCTGGTCCTCGCGGCCTGCCGGGAACGGCTGGCGCTCGACCCGGTGCCGCTCGACTTCGGCGGCCAGAGCGGTGCGCTGGGCGACGCGGTGTCCGGGTTGATGCGTCCGGAGGGAAACGATGCCGGCGAGGTGTTGCAGCTCTTCGTCGACAGGCTGGCCACGGCCGTCGTCTCCTGCGACAGCCCCCGCTTCCTCTCGTTCATTCCCGCCGCGCCGACCAAGGCGGCCCTGCTCTTCGACATGTTCGTGTCCTGCTCCTCCCTGCACGGCACCTCCTGGCTGGAGGCGGCGGGTGTGGTGGTGGCCGAGAACCAGGCGCTCGGGGTCATCGCCACCGAAGCCGGCATGCCGCCCGGTGCCGGCGGGTGCTTCGTCGCCGGTGGTTCGGCTGGGAACCTCTCCGCGCTGGTCGTGGCACGGGACACGGCGGGCCACCGGCGGCGGCCGCGCCGCACCGACCCGTCCGCTCATCGCCGTGAGCGACGATGCCCACTCCTCGGTGGGCCAGGCTCTCCACGTCATCGGTGTGGAGTCCCTGGTGGTGCCCACCCCGGATCATCGGCTGACCGGCGGGGCACTGCGGAACGCCCTGGCCCGTCACGAACGGGCGGACGACGTCATCGGCGTGGTGGCCACGGCCGGGACCACCAACGCGGGAATCGTCGACGACCTGGGCGGGGTCGCCGAGGTGGCCGAGGAGCGATCGTGGTGGTTCCACATTGACGGCGCCTACGGGGGAGCCGCGCTCTTCGCCCCGTCGGCCCGAAGCAAACTCGCCGGGTTCGACCGGGCCGATTCCTTCATCGTCGATCCCCACAAATGGCTCTTCGCACCGTTCGACTGCGCCGCGCTCGTCTATCGGCAACCGAATCTGGCCAAGGCGGTGCACGCCCAGGACGCCTCCTACCTCGAAGTGCTGCACACCGACGACCCGGCGGAGTGGAACCCGAGCGACTACGCGTTCCATCTGACCCGGCGGGCCCGAGGACTGCCGCTGTGGTTCTCCCTGGCGGTCAACGGCCTCGACGCGTATCGGGCGGCGGTCGAAGCCGCCCTCACCACGGCCCGACGCGCCGCTCGGCTGATCAGCGACACACCGCACACCGAGTTGGTCCGTCCCCCGGGGCTCTCGGTGGTCCTCTTCCGCCGGCCTGGTTGGGCCAGAGCCGACTACGAGGACTGGTCAGCCCGTCTCCTGGCCGATCAGACCGGGTTCGTCACGCCCACCGTCTGGGAGGGGGAGACGGTGGCCCGCTTCGCCTTCCTCCACCCGAACACCACGCTGGACATGATCGCGGAGATCCTCGACACCATGGCCTGAGGGCGGACTACCCGGCCAGGCGGCTCTGCAGGGTCGAGAGGCCCTCACCGCCCAAGCCGTCCAACCCGGCGGGGCGCCCGACCACCGTCAGGAGGAGCGACAGGGCCGGCCCCGACACCTCGGGACCGTCGCCGGACGCCCAGTCGAGGTCGGACGCGACGAGCCGCAGGCCGGCGATCCGGTTCTTGGCACCCACCGGGAAGTTGGCCATCTTGTACATGTCGAGACAGGCCACCAGCGCCTCGGGCGCGGGCGCATGCTGCAGGCCCAGTGGCCGGCGGATGTCCTCGCTGTGCACCAGGACCTCACCGAGCATGGTCCGAGCGGGCCCCGGAGGCTTGTTGGTGGTCGTGGTCCGGGCCCGAATCCGCTCGATGATCTCGGTGGTGGGTCGCGCGCCGACGACACGTGCCTGCCGGTCCATCATGGTGTTGAAGCGGAAACCGTTGGCCAGCATCCCTTTCATGAACAGACCCGGCGTCTGCTCACCCGACATGACGATGTGGCCGGCGGCGATCTGCACCGTCCATCCGGCGCACAGCGACGGCGCCGCCCATTGGTCGGTGGTCAGCGTGGCCAATGTCTCCGCGGTCGCCGCCCGTTCGCCGTGAATGAGCTGCCACGTCATCGCGTCGTCCATCGCCAACTCCTTGATCGGGGTGCCGTGCGGCCCATTCCGAACTCACGACGAATGGCGGCGCCGAAATGGACGGGCTCGACAGACTACGTCGCCTGCACTTCGGCGCGCTGACTACGTCGGCTGCACTTCGGCGCGCTCCCACGCCCGGCGCAGGACAGCCAGAAGGGTGTCGACATCCTGCGCGCCGGGGACCGCCCAGGCGCCGTTGATGAGGAAGTGGGGCACCCCGGTGATCCCCCGCTCCCGCGCGGCCGACTCGTCCGCCCGTACCTCCTCGGCGTGGGCGCCGCTGCCCAGGACCTCTTCCACCACGCCGGCGTCCATCCCGGCGGCGGAGGCAACCTGCCGCAGCACGCCGTGGTCCGAGAGCAGCGCACCTTCGGTGAAATACGCCGAGAAGAGACCCTTGACCACCGCGTCTTCAACCGTCGTCCCCCGTGCCGCCTGGGCCACACGGTGCGCATCGAACGTGCTCCCGAGCTGGACCCGGTCGAAGGCGAACGCCATGCCGACCTCCCCGCCCAGTTCGGTCAGCTGTTCGTGCCCGGCCCGGACCTGCGCCGGGCCCATCCCGTACCGGGTCGCCAGCACCTCCTCCAGAGACTGGGCGCGCCGGGCCGGCGCGCGCGGGTCCAGCTCGAACGACCGGTGACGGACCGTGATCTCGTCCCCGTGTTCGAACTGTTCCCGCGCCACGTCGAGCCGGTAGAGGCCCAGCGCGCACCAGGGGCAGGCGAAGTCGGACCAGATGTCAATCTCCACGGTAGGGAGAACCCGGCGGTTTCAAGGGGTCCGCGCAACGGCTTGGTGAGTAGGCAACGCTTCGTTGCCCGAACCAGGAGGTTGCGGATGGCCACACATCACATGACCCGTGAACAGAAACAGATGGCGCGTCGCCTCAGGAGCAAGGGGTTGAAGCTCAGGGAGATCGCCAGAGATCTGAGCTGTTCGATGTCGCTGGTGAAGGCCAGCGTCTATGCCCAGAGCGAGGAGGTAGGAAGGCCCGACAGGTGGAAGCCGGCGCCGGGGCACCTCAGCGCCGAAGAGCGCGAGGAGATCTTGTTGGGACTGGCCCGAGGTGAGTCGATGTCGGAGATCGCCCGGGGCCTTGGACGTGCCCCGTCCACGATCACCCGGGAAGTGGCCGCCAACGGAGGTGCGGTCCGCTATGGGGCCTGGAGGGCCCATTGCCGGGCCGAGGCCTCGTCGAGGCGACCTAAGCCCGCCAAGCTTGCTCACCCTCCCCTCGTCCGCCAGGTGACCACCTGGCTGGAGAGGCTGTGGTCGCCCCAGGAGATCGCCGAGCGCTTGCGCCTCGAGTACCCAGACGATCCGATGATGCAGGTGAGCCACGAGACCATCTACCAGTCCCTCTTCGTCCAGGGCCGTGGTGAGCTCCGGCGTGAGCTCGCCCGCTGTCTGCGCTCGGGGCGCACGGCCCGCCGTCACCAGGGTCGAGTGGAGAAGCGAGGCAAGATCTCCAACATGGTCATGATCAGCGACCGGCCCGCCGAGATAGAAGACCGGGCGGTGCCCGGACATTGGGAGGGCGACCTCATCATCGGGGCCGGCGGCAAGTCAGCTGTCGGCACCCTGGTCGAGCGCTCGACCCGCTTCGTGCTGCTCTTGCACCTCCCCGACGACCACGGCGCTTCCAGCGTCGAGGCGGCCATGCGCAAGGCGATCAAGAAGCTGCCCGACGAGCTCGCTCGCTCCATCACCTGGGATCAGGGCCGTGAGATGGTCGACCATGTGGACTTCACCGTGGCCACTGGCATCCCCGTCTACTTCTGCGATCCTCACTCGCCCTGGCAACGCGGGTCTAACGAGAACACGAACGGACTGCTGCGCCAATACATGCCCAAGAGCACCGACCTCTCAGTACACAGTGCGGCCGATCTGGCCCGATTTCAGCGAAGCCTCAACGGACGTCCTCGCAAAACGCTCGGATACATGAAACCATCAGAGAAGTTCGAATCCGCCCCCTACCGAGCCAGCTCTATTCCCACGACTGCTTCGGCCAATCCTCGGCCGCCGCCATGAGCGTCCAGCAGGTGGCACCGTCGAGGGACTCACGGATGATGTCGGCGTGGCCGGCATGACGTGCCGTCTCCTCGATCAGGTGGAGCAGCACCCAGCGCGGTGACCAGACCAGGCCGGCCGGTATCCACGGGGCGTCTGAGCCGGTCGGGGGCAGTGGCGCCCCGAGGTCGGCGATGTCGCCCACGATCTTTTCGGTCCGCACCGCGACGTCGGCCGAGAACGTCCGCACGTCGGCCAGGGTCTCCCCCGCCACCAACCGGAACCCGTCGGCCCAGTCCCCCTCAGGCATGAACACCGCGCTGTCGCCCTCTTGGAGGAAGGTGGTCCAGGCCCGCTCGACCAGCGCCGCGTGCTTGACCAGGCCGCCCAGGGACAGCTCGCTCGCGCTGGGCCGGGCCTTGGCATCGGCGTCGGTGAGACCGTGGGTGGCGTAGCGGATGCCGTCACGCTGCTGGTCCAGATAGGACAGCAAGGCGTCACGCTCGTCGAGGACGGGTGGCACGAGTCCGGGCATGATGTCTTCCCTCTTTCTGCCGGCGAGCCGGCCTGATGTGGTGTCCCCATGGTGCGCCCCGAAAGTGGCCATCGCATGGCCACTTTTTCGGACATACTGACCACATGCGTGCCGATCGTCTGGTGGCGGCCCTCCTGGTCCTCCAGGCCCGGGGACGGGTCACTGCCCAACAGCTGGCCGAAGAACTCGAGGTCAGCGAGCGCACAGCCCGACGCGACCTGGAGGGCCTGGCCATGGCCGGTATCCCCGTCTACTCCCAGCCGGGCCGAGGCGGGGGCTGGACCCTCCTCGGTGGAGCCCGCACCGACCTCAGTGGCCTGACCGCGGCCGAAGCCCGGACCTTGTTCCTGGTGGCCGGCCCCTCGGCCGCCACCCCGGAGGTCAAGGCAGCCCTGCGCAAGCTGGTCCGGGCCCTGCCCTCGACGTTCCGCTCCGGGGCAGAGGCGGCGGCCAGCGCGGTGGTCCTCGACCCCACCAACTGGGATCGCGGCCAGCGCCTACCTCCGGCCGCCTTGGAGGACCTCCAGATGGCGGTGGTGGACGGCGTGCAGGTCCGACTGGGGTACGCCCGGCGCGACGGTGAGGTGTCACTCCGGACGGTGCACCCGCTCGGTCTGGTGGTCAAGAACCAGGTCTGGTATCTCGTCGCGCAGACCGAGGCCGGTCAGCGGACCTTCCGGGTCGACCGCGTGCAGTCGGTGGAACGCACGGACCAGCCGGCACGACGGCCCGAGGGCTTTGACCTGGCCAGCGCCTGGCGTTCCATCATGTCCACCTTGGACGACCAACGGGTCCCGACCAGGGTGGGTGTGCGGACCGACCAGGCCACCGCCGACGTCTTGGGCTACGTCTTCGGCACCCGCCTGGTCGAGGCGGGCGGCGAGGGCCGGGGCGACGCCGGTGACAGCGGCCTGATCGATGTTGAGATCCGCGGGCACTCCGAGGAACTGGTGGCCCGCCAGCTGGCCGGGTTCGCCGACGCCATCGAGGTCCTCTGGCCCGAGCGCGTGCGGCTCCACCTGGCCGACATCGGACGGGCCCTGGTGGCCCACCATGGGCCGGCTCGGCCGCTCGGTCGTGCGGCCGCGGGCGCGGCCCCCTCAACCAGCGCCAAGAGCTGACTCCAGCCACGCACCGGCCGCGAGGAGGCGCTCTTCGCTCCGGGGCGGTCCGATCAGTTGCAGGCCGGCCGGCAGGGGACCGCCCGTGCGGACCGGCACCGACAACGCCGGCACGCCGGCCAGGTTGACCGGGATGGTGCACCGACCGATCAGCAGGTCGCTCCCCTGGTCGGGTTCGGGCGGGAAGATGGTCAGGGTCGGCGTAACCAGGAAGTCGACGCGGGTGAACACCTCGTCGAGCGCGGCCCGCCATCGCCGCTGGCCGGCCCAGGCCCGCTCGATGGTGGCGGCGTCGCAGGCCGATCCCAATTCGAGGCGCTGGCGCACATCGAGGCCGATGCCCTCGGGGTCCCGTGCCATCAGGGCCCGGTTCGATGCCCACGCTTCGGCGACCAGCAGCAGCCCGGCGTCCCGGGTGGCCTGGTCCCATTCGGGCACGTCGAAGTCGCGCCATGTCCACTCGCTCACCCGCAGCGCACCGTCGATGGCGGCGTCGATGAGGGGATCGGCCGGCGGCCGCAGTCGACCCACGACGGCGTCGGCGGGCCCGGACATGGTGAAACCGGGCTCGAGCAGTTCCATGCCGAGCACGAGGCCCGCGACGTCGCGGGCCAGGGGGCCGACGGTGTCGAAGCTGGGGGACAGCGGCCACACGCCGTCGAGGGGGATCCTCCCCGCCGTCGTCTTGAGGCCGGCGACACCACAACAAGCGGCCGGGATGCGGATCGAGCCGCCGGTGTCGCTCCCGTAGGCCACCTCGGCCTCCCCGGTGGCCACCGCCACCGCCGACCCACTCGAGGACCCCCCGGGGACCAGTTTGGGGTCCAGCGGGTTCTGTGGAGTGCCGAACCAGGGATTGACGCCGGTGACCCCGAATGCCAGCTCGTGCAGATTGGTACGCCCCACGATGCGCGCGCCGGCCGCCCGGGCACCGGCCAGGCAGGCCGCGTCAGTCGCCGCCGGCACCGCCCGGCGGGCCACGGCCCGGCAGCCCGCCGTGGTGGGCTCCCCGGCCATGTCGATGAGGTCCTTGACAGCCAGGCGGACGCCGGCGCCGGCGGTGTCGTAGCGGGTGATGAAGGTGGAGGAGCCCCGTTTCCCGGGCCCGCTGGTCACGGTCGCCCCGGGGGCTCGGTTCGCACCACGGGCCCGATTAGATCAGATCAGGTCACCCCGCCCCGGCCGGGACCTCCCGGTCCTGCCGCGCCGCCGCCGAACGGATGGGCAGGGTCTCGCCCGTCTCGAGCAGGGTCTTGAGGCTCGAGAGGAGCTGGGGCCACCCCCCGCTCACGCTCTCGAGCACGGTGCTCCCGGGTTCGAAGCCGTCGTGCACCACGGTGAGCTTGACCATCTCCCCGACCGGCTCGATGTCAAAGGCCACCCTCGACCGCCCCTCGCCGGACACCGTGGCCAGGAACTCGTCGCTGAATCCGTGGAGATCAGCCAGCTCCTGGGTGAAGGTGTGCCACGTGTACGCCAGCCGACGGCACGGTTCGAATTCGAGCACCACCTGAGCCGGATCGGCGGTCACCACGCCACCTTCATCCCAGGTCATGGTCGAGCCAACGGTCCAGTCGGTCTCGAGGGCCACTCCCCAGTAGCGGCGGGTGAACGTCGGATCGGTCAGCGCCTGCCAGAGGCGTTCCGGCGTGGTGTTGATGTACGTCGTGTAGACGAATTGCGGCTTGTCCATGGTGGTCTCCTCCAGTGCTCGCTTCAGGTCCGACAGGGCGTGGACCCGTTCCTGGTCGTAGTGGTTGATCCAGCGCTCGGCGATGTCGTTGATGGGGGCGGCGTTCAGGTAGTGCAACTTCTCCCGGCCGTGCCGGACCGGGGTCACCAGACCGGCCCGCTCCAGCACCGCCAGATGCTTGCTGACCGACTGCCGGGCCATCGACAGGCCGGCGCACAGGTCCCGCAGGCTCTGCCCGTTCCGGGCGTTCAGGCGGTCCAGCAGTCGACGACGGCTGCCGTCGGCCAGCGCCTTGAACACCTCCTCCGTCCCGGCATCCATCCTCGCCATGCACCTCCCGAGTGGATATGCAGCCATTTGGCTGCCTTAACTATAAGCAGCCAATCAGCTGCATGTCAAGGGCCGGGGCGGGAGCGTCAATCTCCGGTCAGGGTGCGGCGGTACACGTTGGTCTCCCGCCGCTCGAAGCCCAGCCGCACGTAGAGCCGATTGGCCGCCTCGCGTTCGGGGCGTGACGTCAGGTCGACGGTGCGGGCGCCCTGCCGGCGCGCCCGGTCGAGCGCGTCCTCGACCAGCCGGCTGGCCACACCGGCGCCCCGGGCCGCGTCGTCGACGACCACGTCCTCGACCCAGGCCCGGACGCCCGTGGGCAGGGTGAACACGGCGAGGGTGAGCATGCCCAGCAGGACGCCGTCATTCCGGTCGTCGTCGCGGGCCAGCAGCAAGGTGGTGGCGGGGTCGGCCACGATACGGCCGAGTTGGTCCAGATCCGGCGGGGGGGAGGAGGACGAGAGCTGCGGCACCAGGTTGGCCACGGCGTCGCGCAGTGCTCCATCGGCGACCTCGGCCGCCGCGATGGTGAGTGCCATCAGATCTTCTGGGAATCGCCCCGCCACATGGGTTGGCGGACGCTGTCGTAGAGGACGTCGCGGTGTTCGCCCGCCAACGCGCTGAAGACCTGGTCGCCCCAGCGCTCCACCCCCACCATGGGCGAGGGCAGGGTGTCGCGGGTGAACCAGCCGACGTCGCGGGTTTCGAGGGGGTGCGCCTTCAAGCTGCCGCCGACGGCCCGGCAGTGAAACAGCAGGGAGTAGAGGGGCACCCGGGTGAAGCCGAGCCGCAGGCCGTCCAACACGGCGATGAGCCGCACCGGCTCGACCTCGATGCCCGTCTCCTCCTCCACCTCCTTGACCACCACCTCGGCCGCCGAGTAGCCGACGTCGCACCAGCCGGTGGGATAGAGCCAGATCCCCGAATCGGCCCGCTGGATCAGCAGGAGCTCCCCCTCGTCATTGCCCACGGCGGCGCCCACGGCGACCTTGGGTGTGACGTATCCAGGGACACCCTTGCCCACCGTGTCGAGCCACTCCTCGACCAGGCCCCCCGCGTCGGGATCCTGCTCGGGGTTCTCGTCGGCTTCGACCCGGATGTCGGCCGCCACCTTGAGGATCTCCTCGAAGCGTTCCTGCTCATAGAGGCTCTCGGTGAAGCCCAGCCCGGTCCGGGCGATGCCCGCCAGGCTCTCGCTCCAACGGAGGAGGGTTTTGAGGGGGACGGCGCGATCCACGGACGCTGACGCTACCGCGCCCCGCCCGGTGCGCCAGAATGGGTCGTGCCCGTCAATGAGGACTGCCGCCACTACGTGATGCGGACCACGCCCCGGGGCGATCGACTCGAGCGCTGCAAGGTCGACGCCAACGAGCCGCTCCCGTTCGCCTGCCCCGAAGGATGCGTCTTCTACGAGCCCCGCAAGGTCTCGCAGGCCGGGTGGCACGTGCGGCGCGACGGCGAGAAGGCCTGAGCGGCTGGGTCACGCCTCGGCGTCACCCTTCGAGGATGTCGCCCAGGAGGTCGACGGTGATGCCTTCGCTGCGGAGCCACTCGAGCGCGGCGTCGATCTGCTCGGCCTCGCCGTCGATGAGGCAGACGATCCAGCCCCGGTGCTCCTCCAGGTCGGCCCGCCTGATGTCGGGGTCCACGTTGAACCGGCGCACCATGGTGGCCAGCACGGGCCGGCGTACCTCCGACTCGGGGAAGGTCAGCTTGACCCGGACCTGGCTCACGATCCGCTCTCCCCGTCGGTCTCCCCGTGCAGCATCCGGTTCATGCTCCCGGAACGGAAGCCCTCCAGGTCAAGCGCGACAAAGCTGAAGCCGGCGCCCCGGACGGCCGCGACGACCTCGTGGCGCCGGGCCAGTATCTCGCCGAAGGCCTCGGGCTCACACTCCACGCGGGCCGTCGCCCCGTGGTGGCGTACCCGCAGCGGCCCGAGCCCGAGCCCGCGCAGGGCGGATTCGGCCGCATCGACGGCCTCGAGGCGACCGAGGGTGACCGGCGTGCCGTAGGGAAGGCGCGAGGCCAGGCAGGCCGCCGCCGGCTTGTCCCACGTCCGCAGCCCCAGCTGCTTGGAGCAACGCCGGATGTCGGCCTTGGTGAACCCGGCCTCGACGAGGGGGAACGTCGCCCCGGCGTTTGCCGCGGCCGCCTGGCCGGGCCGGTGGTCCCCGAGGTCGCTGACGTTGACACCCAGGACCACCCGGGCCGATTCGGCGTCGGCCAGGGGGGCGAGCACCGACATCAGGGCCGTCTTGCAACGGGCACACCGGTCGGCGCCGTTGGCCACGTAGGCCGGGTCGCTCATCTCGTCGGTGGGGACCCCGATCCACCGCAGGTCCCATTCGTCGGCCAGGGCCCGGCACTCGTCGGCCTCGCCGGCGGCCAGCGAGGGCGAGATGGCCGTGGCACAGAGCACCTGGGACCGCCCCAGCGTGTCGTGCGCCACCTTGGCCAGGAGCGCGGAGTCGGCCCCCCCGCTGAAGGCCACCACGACCCGACCGATCCGGCGCAGCTCACACCGCAGCGTGTCGAGCGACGCCGTCATGGGGTCAGCGCGCTCAGCACATCGGCCAGGTCACCGGTCATGCCGGCGTAGAAGGGGCCGAACTCGGCGTACCGGGCTGATGCCTCGTCGAAGCGCATCTGGTAGACGCAGTCCTTCAGATCGTCGGGGTTGACCCCGAAGAGAGTGACCCCCCACTCGAAGTCGTCCAGGCCGGTGGACCCGGTGATGACCTGGAGGATGCGCCCGTGGAAGGTCCGGCCCACCTTCCCGTGGCCCACCATCAGCTCCTTGCGGGCTTCGAAGTCGAGGCTGTACCAGTTGGCGTCGGCGCGGCGCGCCTTGGACATCGGGTAGAAGCAGAAGGCAGCCTTCCCCTCGGGGGGCAGCTGGGGGTAGAGCCGAACCTGGCGCAGTTCCTCGGGCACGCCGGCGGCGTACTCGGACAGTTCGGTCAGCGAGAGGTAGGAAGCCACCGGTGCCGCCCCGGCCTGCTGCACCGCCGTCTGGAAGCGGCGGAGGCGCCACAGGTCGGATCCGAGCACCATCAGCCCCAGGTCCGCTTTGTGACCCAACACGGCCACCGGCACCACCTGGTAGCCGTCCGCTTCCACCGCTTTGACCGCATGGCTCAGGGCGCCTCCGTCCAGATCGCTCCCCACGTGGCAGAACAGGTGGAGGACGGCCAGTCCGGTCGAGGGGACGAGGGGGGAGTCGGAGGCCACGGGGCTTCAGTGTAGAGAAGCCCGGACGCGCCCCGGCCCGGACGCGACAGAGCACCCCGGAGGGTGCCCTGTCGACGACGGATTGCGGGGAGTGGAGCGGCGGACTAGAAGTCGTCCATCCCACCGCCGGGCATGCCACCGCCGGCGGGTGCCTCTTCGGGCTTGTCCACGATGACCGCCTCGGTGGTGAGGAACAGCGCCGCGATGGAGGCCGCGTTCTGCAGCGCCGACCGGGTGACCTTGGCGGCGTCGATGACCCCGTCCTTGAACAGGTCGCCGTACTCTCCGGTGGCGGCGTTGAGACCGTGGGAGCCCTTGAGGTGGCGCACCTTGTCGACAATCACCCCGCCCTCGAGGCCGGCGTTCACGGCGATCTGCTTCAACGGCTCCTCGACGGCCCGCGCCACGATGCGGGCACCGGTGGCCTCGTCGGCCTCCAGCTTCTCGGCCCGCTCGAGGATGGCCACCTGCGCCCGCAGGAGCGCCACCCCACCGCCCGGGACGACACCCTCTTCGATAGCAGCCTTGGTGGTCGAGACCGCGTCTTCGATCCGGTGCTTCTTCTCCTTGAGCTCGACCTCGGTCGCCGCGCCCACCTTGATCACGGCCACGCCGCCGGAGAGCTTGGCCAGCCGCTCCTGGAGCTTCTCGCGGTCGTAGTCCGAGTCGGTGTTCTCGATCTCGGCCTTGATCTGGTTGACCCGGCCCTTGATGTCCTCCTCCGAGCCGGCGCCCTCGATGATGGTGGTCTCGTCCTTGGTGATGACCACCTTGCGGGCGGTGCCCAGGAGGTCGAGGGTCACGTTCTCGAGCTTGAGGCCGACCTCCTCGGTGACGACCTGGCCGCCGGTGAGGATGGCGATGTCCTGCAGCATGGCCTTGCGGCGCTCGCCGAAGCCCGGGGCCTTGACGGCCACGGAACGGAAGGTGCCGCGGATCTTGTTGACCACCAGGGTGGCCAGGGCCTCGCCCTCGACGTCCTCGGCGATGATCAGCAAGGGCTTGCCGCCCTGCATGACCTTCTCGAGCACCGGCAGCAGGTCACGGACGGCGGTGATCTTGGTGCCGACGAGGAGGATGGAGGCGTCTTCAAGCACCGCTTCCATGCGCTCGGGGTCGGTCACGAAGTACGGGGCGATGTAGCCCTTGTCGAAGCGCATGCCCTCGACCAGGTCCATGTCCATCCCGAAAGTCTGTGACTCCTCGACGGTGATCACGCCGTCGCGGCCCACCTTGTCGATGGCCTCGGAGATCATCTCGCCGATCTCGGTGTCGGCGGCGGAGATCGACGCGACCTGGGCGATCTGCGCCTTGGTCTCGGTCTCCTTGGCGATGCCGTGGATCGAGGTCACCGCGGTCTCGACGGCGGCCTCGATCCCCTTCTTGAGCGACATCGGGTTGGCCCCGGCCGCCACGTTGCGCAGGCCTTCGTGGACCATGGCCCAGGCCAGGACGGTGGCCGTGGTGGTCCCGTCACCGGCAACGTCGTCGGTCTTCTTGGCCACTTCCTTGACCAGCTCGGCCCCGATCTTCTCGTAGGGGTCCTCGAGGTCGATCTCCTTGGCGATGGAGACGCCGTCGTTGGTGATCGTCGGCGCACCCCACTTCTTGTCGAGCACCACGTTGCGGCCTTTGGGGCCGAGGGTGACGCGCACGGCGTCCGCCAGCTTGTTCATCCCGGTTTCGAGCGCCCGGCGGGCGTCCTCGTCGAATGCGATCAACTTGGCCATCTGGTGTGTTCCTCCATCGTTCTGCCGCTTCGGGCGGCCCGGATCGGGCCGTTAGCACTCTCATCTGTCGAGTGCTAATAGGAAACCACGCGCGGGCGCCGCGCGCAAGGGCGGAGGTTCAGGCCGAGGATCAGCCCCCGGCGACGGCCGGGACGATGGAGAGCGTCTGACCAGGTGTCACTGGGGTTGCGAGCCCGTCGAGGAAACGGACGTCCTCGTCGGCCAGGAAGACGTTGACGAATCGGCGCAGGGCACCCTCCTCGTCGAAGAGGCGGTCCGCCAGGCCGGGATGGGCGGCATCGAGCTGCTTGAGGGCCTCCCCGACCGTCGCCCCCTCCACCTCGACCTCCCCGGCGCCCCCGGTGAGGGCGCGCAGCTGGGTGGGTATGCGAACGGTCAGGCTCATCGGGTGCTCTCCTCGCTCAGCGCAGCATCGAAGGCTTCCAGCGTCGGCGCGATGGTCACCGGCGGTGGACTGTGGCCGGCCAGGGCCTCGACCGTCTTGAGCCCGTGTCCCGTCACCAGCGCCACCACCCGCTCGTCGCGCCGGATGGCGCCCGAAGCCGCCAGCTTGGCCAACGTGGCGATGGTGACGCCGCCGGCCGTCTCGGCGAAGATGCCCTCGGTCCGGGCCAGGAGCCCGATGCCCTCGATCACCTCGTCGTCGGTCACCGAGGCGCACGAGCCGCCGGACTTGCGTATGGCCTCGAGGGCATACCAACCATCGGCCGGGTTGCCGATGGCCAGCGACTTGGCGATGGTGTGGGGCTTGACCGGGCGGATGGCGTCGGTCCCTTCGGCGAACGCTGTGGCCACCGGGGCGCACCCGGCCGCCTGGGCCCCCGAGACCCGCACCTCGGGCACGTCGTCGAGCAACCCGACCGTCCCCAGCTCGGCGAACCCCTTGGCCACCTTGGTCAGCTGGCTCCCCGAGCCGATGGGCACCACTACGTGGTCGGGCGCCTGCCAGCCCAGCTGCTCGGCGATCTCGAAGGCCAGCGTCTTGGACCCCTCGGCGTAGTAGGTACGGACGTTGACGTTGACAAAGGCCCAGCTCGGCCGCTCGCTGGTCAGCTCGGCACACAGGCGGTTGACGTCGTCGTAGGTTCCCTCGACCGCGATCACCGTGCCGCCGTACACGGTGGTCATGGTCACCTTGGCCGCTTCGAGGTCGTGGGGGATCAGCACCACGGACTCCAGGCCGGCCCGGGCCGCATGGGCGGCCACCGAGTTGGCCAGGTTCCCGGTGGACGCGCACGCCGCCACCTTGAAGCCCAACTGGCGGGCCTTGGTCAGGGCCACGGAGACGACCCTGTCCTTGAACGATCCGGTCGGATTGGCGGTGTCGTCCTTGATCCAGAGCTCGCCCAGGCCGAGCTCGGCCGCCAGGCGGTCGGCCCGCACGAGGGGGGTGAAGCCGGCACCGAGGTCGACGGGCGTCTCGTCCTCGACGGGGAGGAGGTCGCGGTAGCGCCAGATGCTGCGCGGCCCCTGGGCGATCCCCTCCCGGGTGACGCTGGCCGCGATCCGCTCGTAGTCGTACGCGACCTCGAGCGGACCGAAGCAGAAATCGCAGACGTGCAGTGCTTGGGCTGGGAAAGGCCGCGCGCATTCACGACAACGCAGTCCAGTGACAAAATCGACCATCGGGTCCTCCTCATCGATCGGGCATTGGCACCTGTTGCCCCCCGGAGGGTGTGCAGTGGTTGCCGCGACGTCGACGGGCCCGTCCCTCAGTCGCTCTGGATGATGGCCTCCATGGTAGCGCCTGTGCTCGGCCCCTCGTCAATGCACGCGATGATCTCCTTATGCCGGGACACGAGCGAGGCCCCCGCACCTACCATCACGGCGACTTCCCGGTGGAGAGCGTGCTGAGCGCCAAGGGCAAGCAGAGGGTGTCGGTGTGCATCCCGGCACGGGACGAGGGATCGACCGTCGGTTCGGTGGTCCGGGCCGTCGTGCAGCCGTTCATGGCTTCGGCCGGCGGGAACGGCCTGGTGGACGAGTTGCTGGTGCTCGACGACGGCTCGAGCGACGACACGGCCGAGCAGGCCCGGGCCGCCGGCGCCCGGGTGGTGCCCCGTCCGGGGTCCGGGGGCAAGGGGCAGGCCATGGCGGCGGCGCTGGAGGCGGCCGACGGGGATGTCATCGTGTTCCTCGATGCCGACGTGGCCAACACGACCCCTGCCTTCGTCACCGGCATGCTCGGTCCCCTGCTGTGCCATGACGGCGTCGCCCTGGTGAAGGGCGTCTACACCCGCCCCCTGCACGGCGACCCCACCGGCGGCGGTCGGGTGACCGAACTGGTGGCGCGGCCGGTGCTCGAGCTGCTGTTCCCCCAGCTCTCCGAGATCCGCCAGCCGCTGGCGGGGGAGACCTCGGCCCCGCGCTGGGTCTTCGAGAAGGTCGGGTTTGCCGACGGCTACGGCGTCGAGCTCGGGCTCCTCATCGATGTGGCCCTGCATCTCGGCGCCGGCGTCCTGGCCCAGGTCGACCTGGGCGAGCGCATCCACCGCAACCGGCCCCTCCACGAACTGCGCCCCCAGGCCGTCGACGTCCTGCGGGCCGCCCTCGAGCGCAGCCGGCCGTGACGCCGTCAGCGCCGGCGCGCGACATCATCGTGGTCTCCAACCGGGGCCCGCTGTCGTTCCGCTTCGACGCCGAGCGCAACCTGCACTCGCTCCCCGGGGGTGGTGGACTGGTCTCGTCGCTGCGCCCGCTGCTGGCCGGCGGCGACGCCATGTGGGTGTCGATGACGATGGGGCCGGCCGACGAGGAGGCGGTGGCCCAGGGCCGCATGGTCGACGAGTCCCTGCAACTCCGGCCGGTCACGGTGGACGCCGACACCTACCGTATGGCCTACGACGTCATCGCCAACACGACGCTCTGGTACACCCACCACCACCTCTTCGATCTCCCCCGCCGGCCCCGCCTGGACCGCCACTGGCGTGCGGCCTGGGAGGGGTACCGGGCTTACAACCAGGCCGTGGCCGACGTCGTGAACGAGGAAGCTCCCGACGGCGCCGTCGTGCTGGTGCAGGACTACCACTTCTCCCTGTTGGGCCACATGCTCTCGCAGGCGCGGCGCGATCTGCGCACGGTGCACTTCTGCCACATCCCCTTCGCCGACCCGAACGTGCTGCGCGTGCTGCCTGACGCCGCGGTGGGCGAGCTCCTGGCCGGGCTGGCCGGGTTCGGGGCCTGCGGCTTCCACGCCGAGCCCTGGGCCGCCGGCTTCCGGGCCTGCTACGAGGACCCCGAACTGGCGGCGTTGGCCGGCACCAGGTCGGCGCCCCCCACCTTCGTCTCCCCGCTCTCGCCTGACCAGGAAGGGCTGCTCGCCGAAGCCGCCAGCCCAGAGTGCGCCCGGTCGGTCGAGGTGCTCCGGAGCGAGACCGGGGGACGCCGCATCATCCTGCGCGTCGACCGGGTCGAGCCCTCCAAGAACATCGTGCGGGGCATGCTGGCCTTCGAGGAGCTGCTAGCGGCCCGTCCCGAGTGGCACGACGAGGTGGTGCACCTGGCGCTGGTCTATCCCTCCCGGCAGGGACTGGCGGACTATCTCGCCCTCGGGGCCGAAGTCACGCACACGGCCGAGCGGATCAACCGCGCCTGGGGGACCGCCACCTGGACGCCGATCGTGCTCCACGTCGAGGATGACCGCGCCCGCTCCCTGGCCGCGCTGACCATCTCGGACGTGCTCCTGGTGAACCCGGTGCGCGACGGGCTCAACCTGGTGGCCAAGGAGGGTCCTCTGCTCAATCAGGTGGCCGGGGTGCTGGTGCTCTCCCGCCAGGCCGGGGCCTGGGAGGAGCTGGCCGAACCGTCGTTGGGGATCAATCCCTTCGACGTGACGGGGACGGCCGAGGCGCTGCACGACGCGCTGACCATGGACCCGGACGAGCGCAGGAGGAGGGCAGAGCACCTGCGCTCACTGGTGTGGTCACGGACGGCGGCCGACTGGATGCGGGATCAGCTGGCCGCGGCGGCCGATCAGGACACGGCCTGAGCCAACCGCTCGAGCAGGGCCACGGCGCCTCGGGGCCCCGCCACGACCACGTCGGCCTGATCGCGCACGGCGGCCGGGCTCTCGTCGTCGACCGCGGCCACCCGAGCCACGGCCACCCCGGTCGACGCCAACTCGGTGAGCGCGGCGAAGGCCGGCAGGTCGCCGATGTCGTCGCCGAAGGCGGCCACGGCGTCGAAGCCGGAGGCCAGGGAGCGCACCACGGTCCCCTTGTCCGTGGCCAGCGGGGGCCGGAGCTCGAGCTCTCGACGTCCGCGATGCACCTGGAGGCCTTCGGCCTCGGCCCGGTGCGCTACGAACGAGGCCACCCAGTCGGCCGACTCCGGAGCCAGACGCCAGTGCAACGTCACCGTGAGACCTTTGGGCTCCACATAGACACCGGGGGGCGCCTCGGCCTGGGCGCGGGCCACCACCCCGGCGATGACTGGTTCCCAGGCAGCGGCCTCGGGCGACGCGGTACGCGATCCGTCCGGGGCGATCTGCTCGAGGCCGTAGAGGCCGATCAGGCGAACCCCAGGGGGCGACGCCAGGACGGCTTGGAGGAAGGAAACGGGCCGGCCCGAGATGACCGCGACCAACCCCAGGCGTGCGGCCAGGCGAGCCAGGAGGTCGGGCACCCCGGGGAGAGGGCGGGCGGCCACCGGGTCCTCGACGATGGCGGACAGCGTGCCGTCGAAGTCGAGGCACAGCGCGCTGCGACGCGGCGACCCAGCCAAGGGGAGCAGGAGGTCGGGCAGCGGACCCGTCGCACCCATCACGGGCGGGTGGTCAGGTGGCGGCGAGGTCGGCACCGATGACCACCACCACGTCGTTGCCGGCGGCCCCGGTCACCGGGACCGACGTCGTGAGGGGGTGGACGGCGCTCGGATGCAATTTCATCTCGGTGGCGATGGTGGCCGCGGCCTGCTGCTGGCCGGCCGCGTAGTAGACGGACGAGGTGGCGACCTGGGACGTGGCGTTCGCCGGTGGCTTGAGGGCCCAGCCCTGTTCGGCCAGGAGAGCGGAGTAGGTCGTCGCCAAGTTGGCCCCCTGTGAACCGTTGGCCACCTGGACGCTGGTGGCGCTCCGCGCCAACGTCGTGGTCGTCACCTTGGGGGCCGTCGTCGTGGTGCTCCCGCCCCCGGTCGCGGCCGCGGTCGTGGTGGTGACGCTCGACGTGGTCACGCCGCTCACTCCCGGTCGGGTCCCGACGGCCACCAGGACGGCGGCGGCGATCACGAATCCGATCAGGACGAGACCGGCCCGGATGGGCGAAATGTGGTTGGCGCCTCGTCGCTCCCTGGAACGGGGAGGATCGGAGGGGGGTGGGTCGAAGGCCATTGACGGTCCAGCCTACGTGCCCCTTCCTCCCGTGCAAGGCTTTCACCTGGTGACGGGCTCTAAGCTGGCCTCCTGCCCGAGTAAATGGCTCTCACTGTGTTGTGAGGGTGAATCTGGGTTGAATTGAAACGAACTTGTCGACGACTCACGTCACGGCGTCCCGTGGTCTCACCCGAGCGAGCCCGAGCTGCAGCAGCGAAGCGGGTCGAGCTTCGACCTGCGATAAACGTCGCTGTAGCGAACTCCTATCCACTATGGGTGCCCGGGATCGAAATCAGCGGCATTGGACAACGAGGAACCGGCCCTGCCGCGGGCCTGATCCCCGATCACTGACCGCCATCACGAAGGCCTCGTGATCGCCTGCGCTCATGCGGTTGAGGATTGGACCCTCAACCGACGCAACGCAGTCATGCAAGAGCGGAGCTTTGGCCCCGGGAGTCCACTGCACCCGGTCGAACTTGTCCGTGTAGTCACCTGTGCGCTCGCCAAATAGAGATGCCGTTTGATGCTGGTCCGCACCGAGGAGATGGAGGGCCAGCCCTGAAGCATGCTCAGCAATGGAAAAGGTGTGATTCACCTTCGAAAGGCACACGATGAATCGCACCGGCCGCAAGCTTGCTTGTGTGACGAATCCGGCCAAACACCCGCTCGACCGCGCTGCCGGCTCCGGCCGTCACCACGTAGAGCGGATAGTCGGTTGCCTGAGTCAGCGGATCCGAGGCGGCCATGTCGGGCTCATCGGGTAAGACTCATCGGAAGCAAATCGATCCCCTCGCCGCACTACGACTTCGGCTTCACCGCGTTGATGGCTCCATCGACCACGGCAGCCACGGGCCCTACCCACGCATTACCTGGGGGCTCGTCGGGCGAGCGTGGATGAGGGCGAGTCGGCGCCACTCGCTTGGCCTTTTGCATCTCACCACCCAATTCGACCAATGCCTTGCGGCTCATTTCGGAGCGAACCTCGGGGAAGAGCTCACCCTCCTCTTCGCGCACATGGTGTCGCACATTCTCGGTGAGGACGGTCACCTTGGCTGGGAATCGCTCGTCCGTCGGATCCATATTCACCAGTTCCGAGAGGAGCCATTTGACGATGTGGTGCTCTTCAAGGGATTCGAGCACGTCACCTTTCGCATCTGGTACCGCACTGCGGACGGCAGGATAAAAGACTTGCTCTTCCACGGCTGCATGCTGGGACAATGAGCGAATCATGTCTTCAACTAGCCTGCGCCGAGATCGGTAGGCCCGCTCACCCGTCTTTTCGAAGGCCTTGAAGATCTTTTCCACCTCACGGTGATCGGCCTTCAAGAAGGCAATGGCATCCGTCGTCGACGGGCCTCTTCGGCCGTTCGCAACCGACCGCGGCCGCCTGGTGGCGGTCGCCTTTCGTGCTGCACTCTTTTGTGCTTGTTTCGTTGCCACGGTGCCACCTCCATATCGCGTTCGTTGGTCAAGGAATCAGTTGCCGAATCCCTCGTTTGCAACTGATGTCCACGTGCCTAAAGTCGATTACCCGATCATCTGCATTCGAAACTGAAGTTGTGGCGGCAAAGGTCGATAGGGGCCATGAATCACACTTGCCTCGTAGCTGGAGCCCACGCTGGGAGGGGCCGAGCGTCACGAAACCATTGGTAAGGGGAAGCAAGGGCAGGAATCCGAATAGCACCTGGTCGCCCAACCGAGCGGCCCGGAGCCCTGCAAGAGATCGCTGAGATTCGATCGTTGCGCGCGGTTCTGGATTCGCCAGGCTGCGATGCGGAGTCTATTCGATGCTCTTCGCGCTCCGAGACTAACGGGCTATGACGCCATACTCTGACAGTCCTTGCAGAGCGACCGCCCGTCGGTCCCACTGACTCGATGTTCGGGCTTAATCGGCTGACTGGCTGGACAAGCCTCACGGTCATGGTAGACGCCACCCTCACTGCTGGAATCGGTCGCGTTGGTGTAATACGGACCGTCACCTTGAGATGTCGATGCTGTAGAACGCAACGGAACTCCGCTGCCGTCAGTACGCACGGCTGTGTCCCCGTCAGGGCGACTGTTAATTCGTAGCATTCGATTCACCAATACACCGACGGCTAAGACGAACATCAGGAAGAAGACTCCCCTCTTCCAGCTGTGCCCACCAGAACTCTTCTGGGCAGATCGCCTCGCTCGGCGTTGCGCCTGAGCGGCACTGGATTTGACCTGCTGCAATCCAGCGCTGTAGCGCGACGCACCTCTTCAGTGCCCGGGAGCTTGGCGTGCGGCGTTTCCCCTCCAGAGTGGCATCGACGACATCGGGCACCTTCTCAATCACATTCAAGGCCAGGTCGCTGAGGACGTGACGGCCCTTATCCACCTGCGTACGCAATTCCTCCGTGGCGGTCATCGCTCCAACTCCTCAGGTTCGTGCTCTCAGTGATCTACCCATATGTGCGATCCACCTAACTCTGAGCGATCACGCCCGCTCGAACCGGAGGCGGCCGACGGCAGGGCACCGTGAGCGGGCCTCATGACTAGACCAAGCGTCATCTGGGTAGTGGCAAGCGATGAGCTGCCCCGATCCACTGCTCTCCGCCGTCCCAGGAGACCAGAGTGAGACTGAAGGATCTGACGAGCTGGTTTCGGCAGGCGAACTCGGCAAAGCGGCGGATGCGAATAGTCCGGCCACTGATGCGGGACAGGCCGAAGTGGTAATCGGTGAGATACCCGATGCCCATGACCCCACGCAGTTGGTCTGGACTGCCCGGTGCACGTTTCCTCCTCACGGACAGCTCGGTTCCTTCGACACCCACGAATTGGCCGAGCGGGCCAAGACATCTCATCTGTTGGCCAAACACGGACGACGCGACTAACCCTCTCTGGCGCTGAATCCACCCTTGTTACTACGGGCGTCACGCTGGGCATAGGTACAACGTGAGCACTCCGAGCCCCGGCCCGACCCTTCCCCCGCCGACGGGAGCCGCTGCCTCAGCAGCAGCGACCAGAGGTGTGCGGCACACTCGCATCAGTGGAACCTGGACCGCCGTTGCGGTCATTGTCATCTTGGGCATAGCCCTGATCGCTTTCTTGGTGCAAAACACGCGTCCTGTTCACATTCAGTTCTTCGGCGCCGATGGGCACGTTCCCATCGCCATCGCACTCTTGGCGGCGGCCTTGATCGGTGCGCTCATCGTGCTCGGCGTCGGCATTGCCCGCACCACCCAGTTGCGGATTGCCGCTCGCCGACAGTCCACCTCTAGGTCGGACGAGCCTCCGCCCGCCGTGGACCGGTCAGTGGCGATCCCCCCCGATACCCCCGCACCGGCCCCAACTATCGGTCCGAAGAACCCCTGAGCCTGCTACTCACGGGTTAGGGTGACAGTTCGAAGTCCACAACCCGCCAAGAAGGTTCAGCTCTGTCCGATTCTGATCTCCCTCCACGCCGTACCATCCGATCCACGAAGGCGAGCTTTCGAATCACCGTCGGTGGGAGCATGAACGGATAGAGGTCGTCACGGCCCATTGACCGGCTCACCTGATTCAGGGCGTAGGACATTTCGAGCCAGTGGTCGATAAATTCACCGAATGTCCGGCTGTTGTCCGGACGAGTTGGATCGGCGAAACGATCGGACTCCCCCGTTCCCATCGTGCTTGGGCCGCGGAGACCGAAACTCCCAGCTGTTTGTAGCGTGTCGAGGATATGCAAGTAGTGGGCGAACGTCTCTGCCCAGTCCTCGTATGGGTGCATCGAGGCATAGCGACTGACGTACAAGTCGGAACAAGAGATATCGTTGAAGTCATCGCCATAGTGGCGATCGATGGCCTCGGCATAATCTTCGGTATCGTCACCGAAAAGGTCCCGACAGGCCTCCAGCAACGTCGGGCTATCCACGAGGACCGACCAAAAGTAGTGACCTATCTCGTGGCGAAAGTGTCCTAAGAGCGTTCGGTACGGCTCGTTGAGCTGCAATCGAAGGTGCTCTCGGTGCTTGTCGTCGGCCTCCGCCAGATCCAAGGTGATCACGCCGTCGTCGTGACCGGTGATCACCTTTCTCTCGGTAGAGGACAACAGGTCAAAGGCGAGTCCGGTGCCGGCGGCGTCATCCCGGGGTGTGATCGGCAATCCCAACTCGTCGAGTTGGAAGATGAGACGTCGCTTGGCGGCTTCGGCCCGTACGAATTCTCCATGCTCTCCTCGTCCTCGTCCGCCGGTCGCGTCCGGGCGAGGACGCAGGATCGACACAGGGAGTCACCACCTGCAGTAACCAGCCAATTGCATCCGTTGACGTGGGCCGCGGCGCAACGCTGCCATGTTGTCGGTGGCTCCGACAATTCGACAAACCGGTCGGGCCCCAGCTCTGACAAGCAGACGATTGACCGATTGGAGTTCGAATAGCCGAGCGGGGCGTGGCACCTCAGACATTGGTCATTTTCGAAAAAGACCAACTGTCCGCAGTTGTCACAGCTAAAAGCAAGCATGAAAGGCTACTTTCTGTTCACATTGCACAGGTTGCGGGCGCCGGTCGGCGCTCAGTATGTCCCCCGCCGAGTTGCCCGCCCCCTCCTTCGTTCCATGTTCGTCGCTGGAGTCGCTGATACCTTGCGCCACCCCGAGGAAAAGGGAAGCGGCTGAGAAAGTGACGCGTCGCCCTGCTGCTCTCAGTCGGCGAACACCGAATTGTGCCGTCAGCTGCTCACTCTCGTGGGCGACGGCGATGAGGCCGAACCGCCAATCGTCGGTGATCGATGATGAGCCTGCTTCGTCGAGATGGTCTCGGCCAGCCGAGCGCAAGAACCGCTCGTCGCGCTTTTGCTCATTTGATTCATCTATCCATCCCGCCCACGGCCACACGCTTGGATTGAATGAGATGGCCCCCAGTGAGCATTCTTCCGCCATATCGTTCACTCTCGGAGGGCCGGCCCGAGCTCTCGCTTCCACCATTCGAAGAAGTCCGTTTGGGTGTCGCCTCCAATTTGGCACAGGGCTACGTGCGTGAACCCCGCCTCGGCGAACTCGTTGACCGCGTTTTTACCGCCGTCGACGGAGTCCCCGCAGGGAATGGAGTCGGTGATGTCGTCTGGGCGCACGTAGCGGGAAGCGGCTTCGAACGCTGCTGTGCCGGGCAATTCGGAGTTGACCTTCCAGCCGCCGCCGAACCACCCGAAGAGCTCCAATGCGCGCTTTATCGCGGTGTCTCGGTCGTGGTCAAAGCTTATCGGCAGTTGTCCCACCGTGTGGCTTGCCGGACCCGCCGGCCTCGTCGAAGGCGACGACAATATCGGGTGACGGTTCGACGGCGATGAGGCAGTCGGCCTTCTGTCCGGCCAGCTGACTGGACTGCCGCCCCGACGCAGCGACACCGAGTTTGAGTGGCTGGTCAGGCAGATCCCACACCTTGGCCGAGTCGACCTTGAAATGGCAGCCGTCGAAGTTGACGTAGTCACCAGCCCACAGCAGGCGGACAATTTCGATGGCTTCGCTGAGCATTTGGTGCCGCACATTCACCGGCGGCCACCCGCCGCCGGTGACGTGTTCGTTGAGGTTCTCCCCTGCTCCGAGGCCGAGCGTGAACCGGCCATCCGAGAGCAGGCCAACGGTCGCTGCTTTCTGGGCTACGACAGCGGGGTGGTACCGCTTGATGGGGCACGTCACGTAGGTCATCAGCTCGATCCGCGAAGTGGCCTGGGCCACCGCACCCAGGACAGACCAGGCGTAGGGCGAGTGGCCCATTGCCTCCACCCAAGGGAAATAGTGATCCGAGATCACAGCGAAGTCGAATCCGGCGGACTCCGCCATCTGGGCGTCTCTCACCAACTCTTTCGGACCCGCCTGCTCGCACATCATCGTGTAGCCGATAATTGTCATATTCCGGTTTTACCCTCATGCGGCACTGCCCAATCGGTCCGGCTGCGCGGCACGTGCACTTCCGACTCCACAACTCCTCTGGGCCGCAACTTGGGCCGTCACTGGCGACGGCAGGCCTGATGGCCAGGACGGGACCAGCCTGGCTACGTGTGATGCGTCGCGAAACCACAGGCCCTTCGGTCGGCTTGAAGTTACAGAGTGCGGCGGTGCGAGGATCGGGCCTCCGATCAGAGGTTGGGGACTAACTACGACCGTGCCGGTGCCTTCGCGAATTCTCCGACGAGGCGATTACCAGATCAAGGCTCTCAACGCGATTGACGGCAAGAAATATGGGTATTCAATTTGCATCAGGGGGTTCAGGGAAGCCGCAGGTCACTCTGTGGCAACGCTGCAACCTGACTGCCAAAACCCAGGCTTCGGGGCCTGGGTTTTGGCGCGGTCAACTCACTTGTCGGCCGCGCTCGAGTGCCGCCTAACTTTTCGGGTCGATCGGAACGGACCAGCAACTGCGTTCGCCCATTCAGATGATCTCGGCTCTTGGTGCCGGTGCTGAGTAAGTGACACCCCGACCACACTGCGCCGGCGTGGAAGTCTAAAAGGAAGCGGTCGAGGCCGCCTCCCATTTCATTCCCTCGTTCGGCGGTCCGCCCATTCGTTTCCGATATGAGAGACGTGGGTACATGGATGTTGTCCCATCAACCGAGCCAATGAAACGGGGAACATCATGGCCATACTCCTGCTGGCACTACTTGTACTGATTCTCTTTGGAGCAGGATTCGCCCTTCACCTTCTTTGGATTGCGGCCGTTGTGCTCGCAATTGTGTGGGTGGCAAGTTTCGCCCTCAGCCGTGGTGAGGGCCGCAAATCATTCCGGCGGTAGTAGCCATGGTGCTGACCAGCTCCTACTTCGAGGTCTCCTGCCGTGTGCCCGAATGCGCAGCGGTGCTAAGAGTCCCGGCCACTTTGAATGACCCCGCCGGATCGCTGGCCAAGCGAGTTCGTGATCTTCTTGTGACCGAAAGGTGGACCAAGGATTCCAAAGACCGCGAGCAGTGTCCGATCCATTCCCCCACGAACTGGCTCTGAGCGAGCGCATCGGTGACAGTTCGCGTCTGGCTGCCGCGGCGCCTGCGGGTCCGGCGAGGCTCGGGGCCGCACCGGACATCGTCTGCATGGCCGAGTCCTGGTCGGGCCCCGATGCCGAACAGGCTGACCTGGTCGCAAAGCGACTCGGCCTTAAGCACAGTCTCCTTGTCGCTGACTGGCCCCAAAGGACCGGGTGTCAGGAATTCGGACTTGTCTGGCGCTGGCCATTGGCGTCCCACGAACGAGCGCAGCACCCCAGGTTCCTTCCGCCCGGGCGGTTTCGCGCGGAGCTAAACGCGGTATTGACCAGTCATGACACTCACCGATAATCCTGCCGACCTGCCGGAGTCAGAGCCGGACAGCGTCCCCGAACCCGTAGCTCCGGTTGAAGTACCCGAGCCAGCGGTGGAGGACACTCCCGAGCGCGCGTTGCAATCGGGACCCGTAGCTGGAGCAGCGTCGCTCAGCGAGCCACCAGCTCGGGGATCGGGAATCGGTGGCTCGGGTTCGGGGTCGATGGGAATCGGATCTTGGGGGATGGTCGCTGTTTGGTGATACCCAACGGGGCCCTTTGAAAACGACCGAGCTGGGGCTGGGTACGCACCAACCCGGCAACGCCCCGGGAATTAGCCGCGAGGCCGGACGGCCTAGAATGGGTCTCCCGCCCGAGTAGCTCAGTTGGTAGAGCACTTCACTTGTAATGAAGATGTCGCGGGTTCAATTCCTGCCTCGGGCTCTCGATCGGGCTCTGATCGTGTCACGCTTCTGTCACGTTGCCGGTACGTTGCCGGTGTTTTGCCACGTCGTGGTCCACCGCGCATCATGGTGGACCAGGCGTGGACCGAGCGAAAAGCGAGCGGTCGACCGAGCGAAAAGGAGCGCAAGCATGCTGAAGGAGTTCAAGCAGTTCCTCCTCCGAGGCAACGTCGTCGATCTGGCGGTCGCCGTGGTGGTCGGCGCGGCGTTTACCGCCGTCATCACCGCCATGGTGAAGGACCTCATCACCCCGCTGATCGCGGCCATCATCGGTCAGCCGAACTTCTCGGACCTGACCTTCACCATCCACCATTCGCAGTTCAATTACGGCTCGTTCCTCAATGCCCTGATCTCGTTCCTCATCGTGGCCACCGTGGTCTTCTTCGCCGTGGTCATACCGCTCACCCACGTGCTGAAGCGTCTGAACCTGCTTCCGGCCGAGAAGCCGGCGCCGAAAACGAAGAGCTGCCCGGAGTGCCTGAGCGACATCCCCGCCGAGGCGCGGCGGTGCGCCTTCTGCACCTCGGAGGTCCCGCTCAGCGCGGCATGACGGGCCGGGCCGATCGGGCCGACTTGCCCGACCGTTGGCGCGCCACCTCGAAAGCGGCCACGGCTCCCGCTACGCCGACGTTGAGCGAGGGCAGAGCGCCGTGTTGGGGAATCGAGACCACGGCGTCGCAACGCCGCCGGACCAGGGGGGCCAGGCCCTTGTCCTCGCTACCGACCACCAGGGCTACCGGGCCCTCACCCAGGGGGAGCCCATAGAGCGACTCCGCCGATTCGCCCGCCAGCCCGACCGACCACACACCGAGGTCCGTCATCACCGACAGTGCCGCCGGAATGCCGCCGACGACGGCGAAGGAGAGGTGCTCAATGGCTCCGGCCGCGGTCTTGGTCACGGTTGGGGACAAGCGGGCCGAGCGATGGCGCGGCAGCACCACCCCGGTCACCCCGGCGCACTCGGCGCTCCGCAGCAGTGCGCCGAGGTTGCGCGGGTCGGTGATCCCCGACGCCACCAGTAGGAAGGGGGCGACGCCCTTCCGTGCCGACGCCGGTGCGCAGAGGTCCTCGAGGGTCACCGGCTCGAGCGGGCGGGCCTGGGCGATGACGCCCTGGGGGGCCTCGGTCCGGGCCTGGGAATCAAGGCGGGTGTGCGGCACCGTCTCGACCGGAACCCGCATCCGCGCCGCCAGCTCTTCGATCTGGTCGAGGAGCGGCGAAGGGTCCTGGTCCTGCGCCATGAGGATCTTGCGCACGGTGCGCCGGCCCACCGCCAGCAACTCGAGGACGGCCCGGCGTCCCTCCACCTGATCCCCACCGAGCTCGCTCAGGCCGCCCCGGCGGGGGGCGCGAGCCGGCTGACCGGGGCCGGGGCCGGGGCGGGCGCGGGCGGGCGGGGGCGGGGACGGGGCGGGGTCACGACTCCTCCAGCAGGACGATGGCCAGGCAGGCGATGCCTTCGGCCCGGCCCAGCGCGCCCAACCCCTCGGCCCGGGTGGCCTTGACCGAGACGGGAGCGCGCAGCACGGTGGAGAGCCGGGCCGCCATGGCGTCGGTGTGGGGGGCCAGCCGGGGTGCCTCTGCCACGACGGTGCAATCCGCGTTGACGCAGGCGAATCCCTCCTCGGTGGCCATGGCCACCACTTGGGTCAACAGATCCACACTGTCGGCTTCCGCCCAGACGCGGATCGCTGTCGGGGAAATGACGGCCCAGGTCGCCCAATCCGACCGCGCCGAGCACCGCGTCGGCCAGGGCGTGGCACACCGCGTCGGCATCACTGTGCCCAGCCAGGCCACGGCCTCCCTCGATGACCACACCCCCGAGCACCAGGGGACGGTGGGGGTCGCGGGAGAACGGGTGGATATCGAGGCCCTGTCCGATACGCATGCTCATCCCTCGAGATACCGCTCGGCCGTGCGCAGGTCGGCCGGGGTGGTGATCTTGAGATTGTGGACCTCACCGGGCACGACGTGCACCCGGGCGCCCAGGCGCTCCACCAGCGCGGCATCGTCGGTGGCGTCGGCGCCCGACGCGTGGGCCTTCCGTAGCAGCCCGGCACGGAAGGCCTGGGGGGTCTGGACCGCCACCAGTTCACTCCGGTCGAGGGTCGCGGTGACAATATGGCCCGCCACCTGCTTGACGGTGTCGCCGACCGGCAGGGCGCAGATGGCGGCCTCGGCTCCCCCGCCCGTCACCGTGGCCACCACGGCCTCGAACAGGGCCGGCGTGGCCAGGGGCGCGCCGCATCATGCACGACGATGACCTCGGCCTCCTCGGGGATGCCCGCCAGGCCGCAACGGACGGATTCGGCCCGGGTCGCTCCGCCGGCGACCACCTGGTCCGCGCCACAGACATGGTCGGCCTCGGCGCCTCGGGGCACCACCAGGATCACCCCGTCGGCAACCGACCGGCAGGCCGCCACCGACCATTCCGCCACGGCACGATCCCCCAGCACCTCGAACTGCTTGAGCTGGCCGAACCGCTGACCCGACCCTCCCGCCACCACGATCGCCCATATGTGCGCCGCCACAGCGTTGTTAGGTCAGCGCTTCGTTGAGGCGCTCTTCGGCCTTCTCTTCGTCCACGTTGAGGGCGAAGGTCAGCTCGGAGACCAGGATCTGGCGGGCGCGTTGCAACATACGCTTCTCCCCCGCCGAGAGCCCCTTGTCCTTGTCGCGAATGGACAGGTTCCGCACCACTTCGGCCACCTGGTAGATGTCGCCGGACCGCAGTTTCTCGGAGTGGTTCTTGTAACGGCGGGACCAGTTGGTCGGCATGCGCGCTTCCTTCTTGCGCAGCACGGCGAAAACCTCTTCGACCTCTTCGTCGTTGATGACCTCGCGCAGGCCCACACCCTCAGTGTTGTCCGCCGGCACGTTGAGGATCAGGTCCCCGTAGGCGAGGCGCAGGACCAGGTATTCACGTTTCTCGCCGAAGGCGACCTTGGTCTCCCGCTTTTCGATCACGGCCGCTCCGTGATGGGGGTATACGACTTTGTCTCCGACCTTGAACGACACAGATCTCCCTTTTGCACGGACACGGCGCCGCGGCAGCGGCGGTTTCCCAGAGGTTGCCGCACCGGGCCCGGCAGGTCAGCCGGTCGGACAACAGCGGTCTATTCTACATGATCCGCCGGCTCCCTGGTCCGCAGGCCTACTCGTAACGCTCGAAGATGCTGGCCTCCACCAGGCGGGCCAGGCCTTCCCGCACCGCCCGAGCGGTGGCCGCACCGATGCCCTCGACCGACTCGAGCTCGGACGTGCTGGCCGACATCACTTCGGGCAGGCTGCCGAACCGTGCCACCAGGCGCTCGATCAACACATCGGAGAGCTGGGGCAGCCGGTGCAGAAGGCGGTAGCCCCGGGGGGCCAGCTCGGCATGGAGCTGGTCGTACGGTGCCGAGAGGTTCAGGGTGGCCACTACCTGGGGCAGGTCCATGGTGGCGTCAGGGGAGAGCGCACGCAGCCGGGTCAACGCGGGCGGGTCGGCGCTCGCCGCCGCGTCGGCATAGTCGCGCAGCACCAGGGTCAGGGTGTCGCTCACGCCCGCGCTGAGCTCCTCGGTCTGGAGGTGGATCAAGCGCCCGTCGGTCCCCAGTTCGACCAGGTGCCCTTCGATCTCCTCGGCTATGCGGCGCACCATTTCGCCCGGTTGGAGCACCGAGACGACGTCACTGACGGAGACGGTGTCCTCCATCTCCAGTCGTGACAGCGACGTCAGGGCATCGTCGAAGCGCACCCGGAACCGCTGCAGCGTGGCCAGCGCCTGACTGGACCGGTCGATCAACCAACCCGACGATTGGCTGGTGTGCTTGGCGTCGTGCCGGTACACGGCGATGGTGGCCATCGCCTCGGAGACGGTGATCACCGGCACGTCGATCGACCGCGCCACCCGCTCGGCCGTGCGGTGGCGCGTCCCGGTCTCCGATGTGGCGATCGACGCCTTGGGCACCAGGTGCACGTTGGCCCGGGCGATGCGGGAGGCATCGGCCGCCAGGATGATGGCTCCGTCCATTTTGGCCAACTCGGAGAGGCGTTGGGGGCTGTACTCGGCATCGAGCAGGAACCCTCCCGTGCAGACCGAGAGCACGGAGGGATCGTCGCCCACGATGATCAGCGCTCCGTGCTTGGCCTGCAAAATCCGGTCGAGGCCTTCGCGCAGCGCCGTGCCGGGCGCGATCAGCGCCAGTGCGTCGTTCAGCGGCTGGCTGCCACGGTCGACCACCCGGGCATCGTACCCGCCCCGACTTCCCCTTCTGCGCTGATCCTCGCCTCCAATCTGGGTTGCCGCAGTAGTCCCAGCGCGTCGGACAGGGTACGGACGCGGTGCACCTCCATGCCGGGCGGGACCGTATCGAGGGAGGTCGACGCGGGGATCAGCGCCCGGGTGAATCCGGCTCGCATCGCTTCGTTCAGCCGTCGATCGGCGCCGGGCACCATGCGCACCTCACCGGCCAACCCGAGCTCGCCGAACACGACCAGGTCCGAAGGGACGGCGCGTCCTTCCGCCGCCGAGGCCACCGCCAGGGCCACGGCCAGATCGACCGCCGGCTCGGAGATGGTGATGCCACCCACGGCGGCCACGAAGACCTCCACCTTGCCGACCTTCACCTCGGTACGGCAACCGAGCACGGCCAGCAACAGGATGACCCTTGACGCATCGATGCCGAGGGTGTGGGGCCGGCCGCCCGCCGCCTCGGGACCGAGCAGCGCCTGCACCTCGACCAAGATCGGGCGGCGACCCTGGAGCACGGGTACCACCACGCTGCCGGGCACGCCGGCCATCCGGTCGCCGAGGAGGAGCGGGCCGGGGTCCGCTACGGCCCGCACTCCGTCGTCGCGCATCTCGAAGATCCCCACCTCGCCGGTGGGCCCGAAGCGGTGCTTGACCGCGGTGAGCATGCGCAGCGCATGATGACGATCCCCCTCGAAGGAGATGACGGTATCGACCATGTGCTCGATGCTGCGGGGCCCGGCCAGGTCACCGTCCTTGGTCACGTGGCCGACCAGGACCACGGGGATCCCGGTCGACTTGGCCAGGCGGGTCAGGCGATCCACGCAATCTCTGATCTGGGCCAGGCTGCCCGTGGCGCCCGGTTGCCCGGGATCGCAGATGGTCTGGATGGAGTCCACGACCACCAGGGCCGGGGGGCGGTTGACCATGGCCGCCTCGATGGCGCCGACATCGTTCCCCGCCAGGACGTTCAGCCGCTCCGGTATGGACCCCAGGCGGGCGGCCCGGCCGCTGACCTGGGCCAGCGACTCCTCGGCCGAGGCCAGCAACACCTCGGCACCCCGCGCCGCCACTGCGGCGAGGACCTGGAAGAGCAGGGTCGACTTGCCCACCCCGGGTGGACCGAACACCAGCGTCACCGCACCGTCGACGAAACCGCCGCCCAGCACGCGGTCGACTTCGCCCACCCCGGTAGCCCGGGGGAGCGCGTCACCGCCGACGACACTCCCCAACGGCACCGCGGCGGCCGGGGCGGCCGGGGCGGCGGCTCCGGCCCCAGCCGCCGCGGACCCAGCGGACGCGTGCATGGTGTTCCACTCGGCACAGTGTGGACACCGTCCCGCCCACCGCAGGGCGGTGCCCTCACACGTTGTGCACCGGTACCGGGAGATCTCGCTGGTTCGGGCCATGGCCCGCACCGTAGGGAGCGGTTGTCACAACCCCGGGTGCGCCGGGGTTGGTGGCCTATTCCGTGTCGGTCCCCGCGCCGGCCCCGGCCAACTCCAACGGAGGCGGCTGAATGCCTTCGATGGCCCGGAAGCTGAGTTGCGGGCCCTCGCCGTCGATCGGGGACTCCTCGACGTCGACCACGACGGTCTCGCCGACACGGAATTCCTTCCACAGGATCCGCTCCGACAGGGGGTCCTCGACCAGCTGCTGAATGGCCCGGCGCAATGGCCGCGCCCCCAACTGCGGGTCGTAGCCCTTGTCGGCCAGGAAGGCCCTGGCCGCTGGCGTCAGCTCCAGGCCGATGCCCTGATCCGACAGCTGCGCGATGGTGCGAGCCATCAGGAGGTCCACGATCTCGGTGACCTCTTCACGCGTCAGCTCGTGGAAGACGATGACCTCGTCGATGCGGTTGAGGAACTCGGGACGGAAGTGCGACTTGAGGGCGTCGTTGACCTTGGCCTTCATCCGCTCGTAGGTCACGGCTTCCGAGCTCTTGGCGAATCCCATGGAGGACTTGCGCAGATCGGCTGTGCCCAGGTTCGACGTCATGATCAGCACGGTGTTCTTGAAGTCCACCGAACGGCCCTGCGCGTCGGTGAGCCGCCCGTCCTCGAGGATCTGCAGCAGCGTGTTGAACACGTCGGGGTGGGCCTTCTCGACCTCGTCGAACAGGACGACGGAGAACGGCTTGCGCCGCACCGCCTCGGTCAACTGACCGCCCTCCTCGTACCCGACGTACCCGGGGGGTGAGCCGACGAGTCGGCTCACCGTGTGCTTCTCCATGTACTCGCTCATGTCGAGCTGGATGAGGGCGTCCTCGTCGTCGAAGAGGAACTCGGCCAGCGTCTTGGCCAGCTCGGTCTTCCCTACGCCCGTCGGGCCCAGGAAGATGAACGAGCCACTGGGGCGCTTGGGGTCCTTGAGGCCGGCCCGCGTGCGGCGGATGGCCCGCGAGAGGGCCTTGAGGGCCTCCTCTTGGCCGATGACCCGCTTGTGCAGCTCATCTTCCATGCGCAGGAGCTTGGCCGTCTCCTCCTCGGTGAGCCGGTAGACCGGGATGCCGGTCCACGCCGCCAGCACCTCGGCGATCACCTCTTCGTCGACGACGTCGAACAGGTCGACGCCATCGGCGCGCAGTTCGGCGTCCTGGGACTCCTTGATGTCGAGGCGCTCCTTCTCCTGCTCGGCCAGCTTCTTGGCCTGCTCGAAGGCGCCCTTCTCGATGGCGGTCTCCTTGTCGGTGCGCAGCCGCGTGATCTCCTCGTCCAACTTCTTGGCCCCGGACGGGGTGGACATGCGACGGATGCGCAGACGACTCCCGGCCTCGTCGATCAGGTCGATTGCCTTGTCCGGAAGGAACCGGTCGGCCAGGTAACGGTCGGCCAGGTTGGCCGCGGCGACGAGGGCCTGGTCCGTGATGCTCACGGCGTGGTGGGACTCGTAGCGGTCCCGCAGGCCCTTCAAGATGTCGATGGTCAGCGACACCGTCGGCTGATCCACCTTGACCGGCTGGAATCGCCGCTCGAGTGCCGCGTCCTTCTCGAGGTGCTTGCGGTACTCGTCGATGGTGGTGGCCCCGACGGTCTGGAGCTCGCCCCGGGCCAGCATGGGCTTCAGGATGGAGGCCGCGTCGATGGCCCCTTCGGCCGCTCCCGCACCGACCAGGGTGTGGATCTCGTCGATGAACAACACGATGTCGCCTCGGGTCCGGATCTCCTTGAGCACCTTCTTGAGGCGCTCCTCGAAGTCGCCGCGGTACCGGCTTCCGGCCACCAGGGCACCGAGGTCCAGCGTGTAGAGCTGCTTGCCCGTCAGGGTCTCCGGCACTTCGTTGGACACGATGCGCTGGGCCAGGCCCTCGACGATCGCGGTCTTGCCCACGCCGGGCTCGCCGATGAGCACCGGGTTGTTCTTGGTCCGACGGGACAGGACCTGCATGACCCGTTCGATTTCCTTCTCGCGGCCGATCACGGGGTCGAGCTTCCCGTCACGGGCGAGCTGCGTGAGGTTCCGCCCGAACTGGTCCAGGACGGGCGACCCCGAGGGGTTGTCACCCGATGCCGCGCCCTGGCTGGCCCCGACGGACTCCTTGCCCTGGTTGCCCGACATCAGCTGGATGACCTGCTGGCGCACCCGGCCCAGATCGGCACCGAGGCTGACGAGCACCGTGGCCGCCACGCCTTCTCCTTCGCGCACCAGACCGAGCAGCATGTGCTCGGTCCCGATGTAGCTGTGTCCGAGCTGCAGCGCTTCACGGAGCGAGAGCTCGAGCACCTTCTTGGCCCGCGGCGTGAACGGAGGGGACCCGCTGGGAGCCGTGCCGGCCACACCCATGGTCTCCTCGACCTTCTCGCGTACCGCCTCCAGCGATATGCCCAGAGACTCGAGTGCCTTGGCTGCGACACCCTCGCCCTCGTGAATCAGACCGAGCAGAATGTGCTCGGTCCCGATGAAGCTGTGGTTGAGTAGGCGCGCTTCCTCCTGCGCCAGCACCAACACCCTCCGTGCCCGGTCGGTGAAGCGTTCGAACACCCTGACCGCCTCTCTATCTCAATTGCTCGAACCTCAGTGTACCTGCGCCCCCCCGCCGCATAGGCGGCACGCTCACAAAGGGGAACCGAGCAGCCCGTCCGATCCTGCGCCCGGGACAAGGTTTCCTGGTGGCGGCCAGGGAACACCCCGGCATCGCCCCGGCATTCCAGTTGTCGCACCGCTTCGGCCGTCGCCTATCGTCAGTGGGAGTGAATGCCTCGGAGGCCCTGGGCCTGCCCCGCATGCAGGAGGGCCTGGACCGCCTGGAGCCCCTGCTCACAGCCTCAGTGGTGACCGGCGACCCCTTCCTCGACGACGTCACCACCCACCTCATCGCTGCCGGCGGCAAGCGCCTTCGTCCTCTCCTGACCCTCGCCGCCGCCACCGGCGGGCGGCATGAAGCCACCGAGGACCAGCTCCTGGGCGGGGTGGCGGTCGAATTGGTCCACCTGGCCTCGCTCTACCACGACGACGTCCTTGATGAGGCGACCATCCGCCGCAACGTCGAAAGTGTCAACAGCCGTTTCGGCAATCTGGTCGCCATCGTGGCCGGCGACTATCTCCTGGCCCGCTCAGCCGCCATTGCCGCCGGCCTCGGCACCGAGATCGCCAAGTTGCTGGCCGACACGCTGGGCAAGCTCTGCCAGGGTCAGGTCTCCGAGGTCCGATCCGCCTTCCAGATCGACCGGAGCGAGGAGAGCTACACCACGGCCATCGCCGGAAAGACGGCGGCGCTCACGGCCACGTCCTGCCGGATCGGTGCGCTCACCGGGGGGCTGGCCGGAACCGAGGTCGACGCATTCACCGAATTCGGACATTGCTTCGGCATGGTGTTCCAGATCCGCGACGACATCCTCGACGTCACCGCCACGGAAGCCGAGTTGCTCAAGCCGGCCGGGCAGGACCTGGCCGAGGGGATCTACACGCTGCCAGCCCTGGTGGCGCTGGCCGACCCCAACTCCGGTCCGGACCTGCGGGCGCTGCTGGGAAAGCCGCTGGCCCAGCCCGAACGGGACAAGGCCTGCTCCATTGTGGCGGGGTCCCGGGGAATTCGGGTGGCCGTGGAGGAGGCTCGCCGCTACGTCGAACGCGCCAAAGCCGCCACGGCGGGGTTCGACGACCCCGAACTCCGTGACGGCTTTGCCCGCCTGGCGACTGAATTGCTCAGCGATCTGCCCACCTGAGCGCTCTCACGCCTGAGTGGGTTCAGGAAGCGCTGGTGCTCCCGTCGCATTTGGCGGAGATCCGACCCAGCAGCTTGTTGCCGGCATCCATGCGCTTCTGCACGCGGGTGATGCGGTGCGCGATGCGGTCGGCCAACGTGGTGTTCCCCGCTGTCTTGGCTGCGGCCTCTTTCGCCTGAGCCTTGGACACCCAGGCCGCGGCCTTGGCTTCACGGGCCTTGATCTTCGGGACCCGGGCCTCGGCCTTGGCGCACTTTGCTGCCTGGGTGGCCGGTGTGGCCGTGGCCGGTGTGGCCGTGGCCGGTGTGGCCGTGGTCGGTGTGGCCGTGGTCGGTGTGGCCGTGGCGGCCGATGCCACCCCGGCCGCGCCGAGTGCCATCGTCCCCGAGAGTGCCGCTACCGCGACGAGCTTGCGCAACATGGTGTCTCCTTCACGTCGTCCGGCATGTGGTCCGGTTCACGGCCCACTCTGGGGGCCAAATGTCAGGAGGATGTGAGGACGCCGTGAGGCGCCGATGCGAGATTCCTCAGGTCGAGGCGTCGCGTTCGGGGCGCAGGGTGGGGAAAGCAATGACCTCCCGGATGTTCGACACGTCTCCCAGCAGCATCAGCAACCGGTCGACCCCCAGACCGAACCCCGACGTCGGCGGCAGTCCGTATTCGAGCGCCCGCAGGTACTCCTCGTCGACCAGCGACGCCTCTTCGTCCCCCGCCACGTGCTTGGCCGCCTGCTCGGCGAAGCGGTCCCGCTGATCGTCGGGGTCGATGAGCTCGGTGAAACCGTTGCCCAGTTCCCGGCCGGCCACCACCGGCTCGTAGCGCTCCACCAGATCCGGCCCGTCCCGGTGGCGCCGGGCCAGGGGCGAGACCTCAGCCGGATAGTCGATGACGAAAACGGGACCCCAGAGCCCGGCCTCCGTGGTCTTCTCGTAGATCTCGAGCAGGACCTTGCCCGGGCCCCAGTCGTCGTTGACCGGGATGCCGGCCTCGGTCGCTACCTTGACCAGTTCCTCGCGCGGTGTGCGGACGCTCAGGTTGAACCCGGTCGCCTCGGCCACGAGCTCGGACAGGGTCGCCCGGCGCCACGGCGGGGTGAGGTCGAGCTCCCGACCGCCGTAGGTGAGGACGGTCGTGCCGAGAAAATCCCGCGCCGCGCCGGCCACCAACTCCTCGAAGACGACCATGGTGTCGGTGTAGTCGGCGTAGGCCTGATAGAGCTCGAGCGTGGTGAATTCAGGATTGTGCCGGGGCGACACGCCTTCGTTGCGGAAGCTCCGGCCGATCTCGAACACCTTTTCGAATCCACCCACCACGAGGCGCTTGAGGTAGAGCTCGGGCGCCACCCGCAGATAGAGGTCGATGTCGAAGGTGTTGTGGTGGGTGACGAAGGGCCGGGCGGTGGCGCCACCGGCGATCGGGTGCAGAATCGGCGTCTCCACCTCGACGAAGCCCTGGGCCCACAGGCGCTCCCGCATGCCGCGGACCACATTGCTCCGCAGCACGAGCAACTGGCGGCTCCGCTCGTTGGCCCACAGGTCGACCTCGCGTTGGCGGTACCGGGTCTCCACATCGGCCACCCCGTGCCACTTGTCCCCGAACGAACGGCGCGCCGTGGCCAGAAGCTCCCACGAGGCCACCTTGACCGAGAGCTCGCCCCGCCTGGTACGCACCACCTGGCCCCGGACGCCGATCCAGTCACCCAGGTTGAGGCGGACGAAGGCCTCGAAGTTCGCCGTCACGGCAGCAAGGGCGAAGAGCTGCACCGAACCGGTTTCATCGCGCAGTTGGGCGAAGGCCAGCTTTCCCTGGGGGCGCGACAGCATGAGCCGGCCGGCCACGGCCACGTCCACCCCCGATTCCTCCCCGGGTTCGAGGCTGGCCCAGCCCTCGATCACCTCGGCGGCTGAATGGGTCGGCTCGAAGCGATAGGGAACCGGGTCCGTTGACTCGCTCATGGGGACTCGCTCACGTTGACTCGCTCATGGGGACTCGCTCACGGGGGACCTGCTCACGCGCGGTCGGTCGACACATTGCGTTCGTACACGATGCGGAGTCCGTGCAGGGTCAGCCAGGGTTCCACATGCTCAATGGTGTCGGAGTGCGGGGCGATGAGCGAACTCAGTCCTCCGGTGGCTACCACAGTGGACGGTCCGAGCTCCTCCATGAACCGGCGGGCCAGACCGTCGACCTGGGCGGCAAAGCCGTACAAGGTGCCCGACTCGATCGATTCGACCGTGGAGCGCCCGATGACATTGTGGGGCTCGACGATTTCCACCCGCCGCAGCGCCGCCGCCTGTTGGTACAGCGCCTCGAGGCTGATGGCCACGCCCGGGGTGATCGCCCCACCCAGATACTCCCCCGCCTCGCTGATGGCCTCGACCGTCGTCGCCGTGCCCATGTCGACGACCACGCAGGGCCCGCCGTAAAGGTCATAGGCCCCGACCGCATTGGCCACCCGGTCGGCCCCGACCTCCTTGGGATTGTCGTAGAGGATCGGCATCCCGGTCTTGGTGCCCGGGCCCAGCACCACCTGGGGGAGGGCGCCGAACCAGCGCGTCGCCATCTGCCGGAGTTCGCCCGTGACGTGGGGGACCGACGAACTGACGGCGATGCCCGTCACCGAGGAGGTGATGTCCAGCCCTTCGAGGTCGAGGAGCTGCGTCAGCAGCACGGCGTGCTCGTCGGGCGTGCGGGTGGGGACGGTCGAGAGCCGCCAGTGGTGCGTGAGGCCGCGGGGCGCGGTGGGATCCTGCTCGGTACCGATGCCCACGCCGAGGCTCTCGCGCGCCGCGGCCGGGCGATCGACGTCCCCGGTCGCGTACAGCCCGATGACCGTCTCGGTGTTCCCCACGTCAATGACCAGCAGCACGTTCAGTCCCCCTCGGTGGAACGCCAGAGCAGATCGAGGCCGAGATCGAGCACGGTGGCCGAATGGGTCAGCGCCCCGATGGAGATCCGGTCCGGCCCCTCGGCGGCATAGGCGCCGATGTTGTGCAGGCTGACCCCTCCCGACACCTCGGTGAGGACGGAGCCCCGGGCTTCGGCGTGCGCCACCACAATGGCCCGGGCCACGTCCGCCGGGGCCATGTTGTCGAGCAGCACCGCGTCGGCGCCGGCGCCCGCGGCCTCAGCCACCTGATCGAGGGTGTCGCACTCGACCTCGAGCATACGATCGGGCCAGAGAGCACGGGCCCGGTCCACGGCCTGGGAAATGCTGACCCGGGCCAGGTGGTTGTCCTTGACCAGCACGGCTTCGGAGAGATTGGCCCGGTGATTGATGCCGCCACCGGCCCGGACCGCCGCTTTTTCGAGGGCCCGCAGACCAGGGGTGGTCTTGCGCGTATCGAGGATCTGGACCGACGGATTGCGGGCGTGGGCCGCCGCCACGAAGCGCGCCGTCAGGGTCGCGACACCCGAAAGGTGCCCGAGGAAGTTCAGGGCCGTCCGCTCCGCGGTGAGGATCGGCCGCAGGGAGCCGGTGACCTCCATCACCGTGTCGCCGGGGGCCAGCACCACACCGTCGTCGCCGCGCCATTCGAGGGTCAGGGTGGGATCGAGCTGCCGGAAGGTTTCGGCGGCGCAGTCCCTTCCGGCCAGGACTCCGTGCTCGCGGGCCCGCAACGCGAAATGCGCGGTCGCGTCGGCCGGGACCAGAGCAGCCGTGACGTCCCCGTCGGCCAGAAGATCTTCGGCCAGCGCACGGGTCACCGCATCCACCACGGCGTCGGCGGGCGGGTGCACCGAGTGCAGCGAGTGCACCGCGCCCGCGGTCCTCACCGGGCCACCGCGCCGTGGAGGAGCCTCCGCCGCCAGGACGGCTCGGTGGCGGGGAACTCGCTGCGGGAGTGGGCGCCGCGACTCTCCACCCGGGCCATGGCCGACGCCAGTAGGGCATCGGCCAATTGGACGAGATTGGCCAACTCTCCGGCCCGCACCGACACCGTGCGGTCACCCAACGCCTCGGCGAAGTGGTCCATCGCGGTGGCCGCGGCGGTGAGCGTGGACGCGGAACGGACCACCCCGGCGCCGCCGGTCAGGGTCTGTTGCAGGGCGTCGCGCAGCTTGGGCACATCGGGCGCCGGGCCGTCGGAGTGCTCCCGGGGCGGCCACTGACGAGGGGCGTCGTCGAGCAGGGTCCAGCCGATGCCGTCGGGGGCCTCGCCCCCGAGCACGACGCGCATCGCCCCGCTGGCCTCGGGACCCACGTGCGCCGCGGCGATGCGTTCGGCCAATCGGGCCCCGAACACCATCCCCTCGAGCAGGGAGTTGGAGGCCAACCGGTTGGCCCCGTGGACCCCGGTGCACGCGACCTCGCCCACGGCCCACAGCCCGGGCAGGGCGGTGGCCCCCCACAGATCGGTGACCACACCGCCCGAGAGGTGGTGGGCGGCCGGGGCGATCGGGAGCCAGTCGGTCTCCGGATCGAGGCCGATCGAGGTGAGCGACGCCGCGATGGTGGGGAAGCGCTGCCCGAAGCGTTCCAGACCGGTGGCATCGAGCCACAGATGATCGACCCCCTGCTCGGTCATGCGCGCCGCCATGGCCCGGCTCACGACGTCGCGAGGGGCCAGTTCGTCGACGAACCGCTCGCCGTCGCCGTCCCGCAGCAGCGCCCCGTGGCCCCGGAGCGCCTCGGAGAGGAGAGGTCGGGGCATGGCCGGATGGTGTAGGGCGGTCGGATGGAATTGCATGAACTCGACGTCAGCCGTCGGTACCCCGGCCCGCAGGGCCATGGCCACGCCGTCGCCGGTCGATTCGGCCGGGTTGGTGGTGACCGAGAAGAGCTGCCCGGCGCCGCCGGTGGCCAGCACCACGTGGTCGGCCCTGATCTCGACCACCGGGCCCTGCGGTGGCCGGGCGACGACACCCCGGCACCGTCCTTCCTCGACCACGAGATCGAGCGCGAACCAGCCCTCGAGAACGGCTCCGGCGGTCCGGTAGGTGGCGTCGACCAGCGCCCGCTCCACCTCGGCCCCGGTCGCCGCCCCTCCGGCATGGACCACGCGCGGGTAGGAGTGCCCACCCTCGCGGGCCAGAGCCAGCAGCCCGCTGGCCTCCCGGTCGAAGTCCACCCCGAGCGTGATCAGCTCATGGACCCGGCCCGGGCCCTCGTCCACCAGGATCCGCACGGCCTCCTCGTCGCAGAGCCCGGCGCCCGCGGCCAACGTGTCGGCCAGGTGCAGGTCGGTAGAATCCTCGTCCCCACCCAGCACGGCGGCCACGCCACCCTGGGCCCATCGGGTGGCCGACTGCGAGAGCACTCCCTTGGTCAGCACGCCGAGCGACGGCGGCGAACCCGGTCGGGCCAGGCGGACGGCGGCAGAGAGCCCGGCCACCCCGCTCCCCAGGACCAGGACGTCGAACGGACCGGGCCCGCCCACCCCGCCTGGGCCGGGGCGGGCGGCGTTGCTCACGCCGGTTCGGTCAGGGCGAGCTCGACATCGAGCCGAGCCGACTCCTCGTCGATCACCCGATTGCGGCTGTCCACGTGGACCACGCGGGGGACGAATCCCTCGAGCTCCGCGCGCTCGTACTCGCCGTAGGTGATGAGGATCACCTTGTCTCCCGGCGATACCAGTCGCGCCGCGGCGCCGTTCAGGCAGATCTGCCCCTGCTCCCCTTCGATGGCGTAGGTCTCGAAGCGGGCCCCGTTGTCGATGTCGAGGACGGCCACCTGCTCGTAGGGCAGGATGTCGGCCAGCGCCATCAATTCGGTGTCGATGCTCACCGAGCCCACGTAGTTGAGGTTGGCCCCGGTGACGGTGGCCCGGTGAATCTTCGACTTCATCATGCGTCGACGCATCGTCATCCGATCCTTTCGAGGAGGTGCTGGCGAACCGGCACCGCTGCCGGCCCCGCGTAGTTGTCGATGAGGCGGACGGGGCCGACCTCGCCGGCGATGAGAAGGCGGACCGACCTCGGGTCCTCGATCAGTGCGCGCTCGACCAGGTCGTCGGCTCCGACGGCGGCGGCGTAGTCGAGACGCACCATCGGCTCGCGGGCCACGACATCCCGCATGACATCGCGCACCGTCGCCGCATCTTGGGCCCCTCGCTCGAGGGCCGCCTGCCCGGCCCGCAGGGCCCGGGGGAGGACGGCGGCGGCGTGGCGTTGCGCCGGCGAGAGGCGGACGTTGCGGCTCGAGAGGGCCAGGCCGTCGGCCTCCCGCACGGTGGGACACCCGACCACGACGACCGGAAGCGAGAGATCGGCGACCAGCCGCCGGATGACGGCCAGCTGCTGGTAGTCCTTCTCACCGAAGTACGTCCGGGCCGGGCCGGCGATGGAGAACAACTTGGCGACCACCGTGGCCACGCCGTCGAAATGCCCCGGGCGCGACGCGCCTTCCCACCCCTCGCTGGGGCCCGACACCGACACCGTGGTCGCGACGGGCTCCGGCCAGGAGGGGTACATCTCTGTCACGCTGGGGGCGAACACCACGTCCACGCCGGCCTCGGCGCACACGGCCAGGTCGTGCTCCATGGTGCGGGGGTAGTTCGCCATGTCCTCGGGTTCGCCGAACTGGAGCGGGTTCACGAAGATGCTGACGGCGATCACGTCACACTCCGCCCGGGCCTGCGTCATGAGCGAGACATGGCCGGCGTGAAGCGCTCCCATGGTCGGCACCAGGCCCAGCGTCCGTCCGGCGACCCGGGCGTGGTCCAGCAGCGTGCGGCAACCGGAGGCGGTCTCGACGATGTCCATGGAGTCCATGGAGATCACGGTGTCCATGGTCAGGCCACCACCGGGACGGTCTCGGCGACCGGTTCCTTCGAGGCTGGCTCCTTCGACGCGACCTCCTTCGAAGCGGCCAGCTGCGTAGCCAGGGCGGCGCCGGCCTGATAGCCCGCCCGTTCGCTGGCCGGCAGGGCATCGAGATGGCGGCTCAGGGTGGCCCAGTCCCCCCGCACGGCCGGGCCGGTGAGGGCTTCCCGGGGCCCGAGGTCGGCTACGTCGTCGAGCGCGGCCCGGGTGAGGGGGAGAAAAGCGTCCAAGTCCAGGCCGACCGAGGCCGCCACCCGTTCGACCTGCCCCAGGAGGGCTACGACGTGGTTCGCCGCGATGCAGGCAGCCGCGTGATACGCCACGCGGTCACCGTCGGCCACCGCGACCACACGGCCGCCGAGCGCCTCGACCATCTCCCCGGCCACCGGGTCGCCCGCCACGGCGAACGTCACCCCCTGACCCAGGCGAGCCGCCCCCACCACGGCGTTGGGCAGAGGGACCAACGGGTGCAGGGCCGCCCGGAGAGGGTGCGGTGCCAGAACGTCCAGCCCCAGCGACCCCGAGAGATGGAGCACCGTGGTACCGGCACCCGGCGCCACAGTGGCGGCCACGCCGGCCACCGCGTCGTCAGGGGTGGCGATGACCAGGACGTCGACGCCGTGGGCGGCATGCCGCAGATCGTCGCCGCGCCTGAGGAAACCGACGACGTCCCAGCCCCGTGCGGACAGAGCCGCGGCGAGTGACGTGCCGGCCCGTCCCGGGCCGATGATTCGGATGGTGTGCACCAGACCTCCTTCGGCGTTCCAGCCCCTCTCGGGTGCCGTTCGCCTACAGACGATCGAAACAACAGACGACTACAGATTACCCACACGGGCAACCGCGCCACCAGAGGCAATGTGCCGCTCGGCCGAAACCAGCCCCGGGGCCAGGTCAGACAGTGGCTGGACCACGAAGCGGCGCTCCCACATGCGGGGATGGGGCACCACCAGGTCCGGCTCGTCCACCACCAGATCACCCACCAGCAGGACGTCGGCATCGAGGGTGCGGGGGCCGAATCGCACCGTGCGCACACGATGGGCCGCCTTCTCCAGAGCCTGGCACCGCTCGAGCAACTGGCGGGGGTCATCGGTGGTCGACAGCTCGACCACCAGGTTGAGATAGGGGCCTTGGTCCTCGGGCCCACCGACCGGAGCGGTCTCATAGAGCGGCGACACCGCGGTCACGTCACCCGTGGCCTCCAACTGGGCCACGGCCCGGCGCAGGGTGGCCCGGCGATCCCCCAGGTTGGAACCGAGCCCCAGAAAGGCCCGACGGACCTTGTCCATCAATCGCCCGCCCGGTCGCCGGCCCGGTCCTCCGTCCGACCGCGGGTCACATCGCCCTTCACGGGCGTGATCGGTAGACCCGCACCCCGGTGGAGCCCACGTCGAGCGCCAGAGGCGGTCGGAGTTTGCGCACGGTCACCGCCACGGCCGAGAGTCTCGGGTCGACCACCAGGAGCGCGTCAGCCAGACGGCCGGCCAGGGCCTCGAGCAGCTGGAACGAGCGCTGGGCCACCACATCGGCCGCCAACTGGGCCAGGGCGCCGTAGTCGACCGTGTCGCTCAGCTGATCGCTCTTCTGGGCGGCCGTCATGTCCACCCAGGCCACCAGATCCACGGAGAAGGGTTGGGCCCGCTCGCGCTCGGAGGCCAACACACCGTGCACCCCCATCACCCGTAGATCGCGGATCTCGATGCGGTCGGCCGCGGCCGCGCTCGCTCGCGCGCTCCCAGTGGCCGCGCTCTCGGTCACTGTGTGATTTTGCGCCGCGGCAGCCCTTCCAGGGAGGCCAGCAGCTCGCGGCCGGGCTCACCCATGGCGTGGCCGCAGACGTGTTCCATCAGGGCGACGGCCTGGGGCTGATTGTGCAGCCGGTTGGACCAGACCAGGTAGCCCGCCACGACCCCCATGACCCGATCACCGAGCTCGTCCTGGTGCACCAGCAGGCGCAGACCCGCGCCCAGGGAGTTGTCGATGTCCTTGAAACAGTCGGCCAGCACGGTGCGGGGGTCGCCCGTCCGGGGTAGGGGGTAGTGCGCCCAGGCCAACCCCTCGTCGTCGTAGGCGGCCAGGTTGTGCGGGGAGGGGAGCAGGGAGATCACCCGTCCAAACCCCTGCACCCGGAGCCAGATGATCTCCTCCTGGCGGCGGACCCTCCGGTGGTTGGGTGCGAACCCGCCGGGGCGCTCGCTGATGGCCAGATGGTCCTTGATCACCCAGGTGAAGTTGCGTGGCGGGATACCCGCCGCCCACTTTCCCTTCATGCGGCTTCACCCCCAGCCCCTTCTGCGCACCCCGGACCATACAGCCGGGCCGCCTGCGCCGTGGCCGCCACGTCGTGCACCCGCACCATCGACACCCCGGCCGTCATGGCGGCGGCAGCCGTGGCCAGAGAGCCCTCGGCCCGCTCGGCCAGCCCGGCCGGCTCGTCACTCCCCGGCCCGGCGGCCAACAGACCGATGAAGCGTTTGCGGCTGGTGCCGACGACCACACCGGCACACCCCGCCTCCGAGGCCGCCGTGACCAATTCGGGCAGGTGGCGCAACAGGGACAGGTTGTGCGCCGGCGTCTTGCCGAACCCGATGCCGGGGTCGACCCACACCTCGGCCACCCCAGCCGCCTGGGCCAGCCGGGCCCGTTCGAGAACGAAGGCCGCCACCTCGCCCACCACGTCCACGTAGTGCGGCGCCGCCTGCATCGTGCCCGGCGATCCCCGCATGTGCATGGCCACCCATCCGACCCCGCCGGCGGCGGCCACCTCCCACAGGCTCGCCGAGATGTCATTGACCAGGGTGGCGCCGGCTGCGATGGCCGCTTCGGCCACCGCCGGCTTCACGGTGTCGACGGAGACCCGCACCGGCCCCGCACCGGCGCCCGTCCCAGCCCCGCCCCCGGCCAGGGCCTCGATGACCGGGACGACCCGGGCCAGTTCGGTCTCCTCGCTGACCGGCTCGGCGCCGGGCCGGGACGACTCACCCCCCACATCGACGATGTCCGCTCCGGCCGCCACCAGCGCCCGACCATGGGCCACGGCGGCTTCGGTCGTCGCGTAGCGCCCACCGTCGAAGAAGGAATCCGGCGTGACGTTGAGCACACCCATGACGAGGGGACGATGGGGACGATCCACGCCAGCCAGGCTACGTCAGCGGTCGGCCGGGTCGGCCGGCGCCGGGCCGGTCCCGCCTATCGACCGTGGATGAACTGCATGGCCTCGGCCCGGGTGGCCACGTCGGAGCGGAAGAGTCCGCGCACCGATGAGGTGACCGTCATCGTGCCCGGCTTCTTCACGCCGCGCATGGACATGCACAGGTGCTCGGCCTCGATCACCACCAGGACACCCCGGGGGGAGAGGACGGACTCGATGGCGTCGGCGATCTCGGTGGTCATGCGCTCCTGGACCTGCAGGCGGCGGGCGTAGCCGTCGACCAGACGGGCCAGTTTGGACAGCCCGGTGATGCGGCCGTCCTCCGCGGGGATGTAGGCCACGTGGGCCCGGCCCAGGAAGGGGATCAGGTGGTGCTCGCAGAGCGAGGCGAAGGGGATGTCACGCACCATCACCATCTCGTCGTGCTCGGCCGCGAACGTGACCTCCAGGTGGCGGGCCGGGTCGTCGTGGAGGCCCGAGAAGAGCTCCTCGTACATGGAGGCCACCCGCGCCGGCGTGTGCAACAGACCGTCCCGGGTCGAGTCCTCACCGATGGCGATCAGCAATTCGGCCACGGCCGCCCGTACCCGCTCGTTGTCGACGGCCATCGCTACGCCCTCCCGTCCGGACCGAGATACTTGTGCACGCCGCCGAGGTTGCGATACCGCTCGTCCACGTCGAGCCCGTAGCCCACCACGAAGTCGGGCGGGATGGTGAAGCCGATGTAGCGCAGGTCGAGTTCGACCCGCTGCTCCCCCTCCTTGACCAGGAGCGCGCACACCTCGACGCTCTCGGGGTTGCGGGCGTGCAGGTAACGGCGCAGGTAGTTGAGCGTCAGACCGCTGTCGATGATGTCCTCGACCACCAGGACGTGCCGGCCGTCGAGCTCCGCGTCGAGGTCCTTGACGATGCGCACCACGCCCGACGTCCGGGTGGCGCTCCCGTAGGACGAGACGGCCATGAAGTCGACGTCGACGGGGAGCGCGATGGCCCGGCAGAGGTCGCTCATGAAGAGCATGGCGCCCTTGAGCACGGCCACCAGCAGGGGGGGCTCATCGGCGTAGTCGGCGGTGATCTGCGCACCCAGTTCGGCCACCCGGACCGCCAGCCGGTCCTGGTCGACCAGAACCGGGCCAACCTCCGGCCGGGCCCAACTCGGGACCCCCGGATCGGCCTCCTGGGTCCTCACCGGGGTGAGACTATCCGAGGGCGCCGCTTCCACCGCCAGACGACCCGCGTGGCGACGCACGCGGCGGCCACCGGACAGTTCGGTGCCGACGGCGCGCCCGGCGGCCACGTCGAGCACGCGGTCCACCTCGGCGAGAGACGGTGGGTAGGCCCGCCCGGCCCGCAGCCAGTTCCGCACGGCCCGCCGGGCTAACGGCACGGACACCTCGACCAGGGCCCGCGCGTCCTGCGGATCGGGCGCCATCTCGGCCGAGAGGACGTTGAGCAACGACACCTCGTCTCGCAACACCCTGGCCTGACGGGCCAACACCGGCACGGGGTCGCGCCCGGCCATCTCCGCACAGAGCGGCAGCAGCTCGTGACGGACCCGGTTGCGCAGGAACGCCGGATCATCGTTGCTGGCATCTCGCACCGGCGGCAGGCCCACGGCCGCGCACACCGCGTGCGTCTCGTGACGACGCAGACCCAGGAGCGGGTGGCGGACGCCCGGCTCCATGCCGGCCAGCCCGTCCGATCCCGAGCCGCGCAACAGGTTGAGCAAAATGGTCTCGGCCTGGTCATCCATGGTGTGCCCGGTGGCCACCCCTGGGGGGAGCACGGAGAAACGAGCCGAACGGCAACGGGCCTCCTGATTCGGTCCGGCCGCGACCACGGCCTGCTCGGCCACGAACGAGGCGCCCACCAGGGCGGCCGCGTCGGCCACCACCTGAGCCTCTCCGGCGGACCCGGGCCGGAGACCGTGATCGACGTGATGGGCGGTGACCACGCAGCCCGCCGCCGCGGCCAGCACCATGAGGGCGAGAGAGTCCGGACCGCCCGACACCGCGCAGGCCAGCGGAGCGCCCGCGGGCGGGAACAGGCAGAGCGGGAGGAGCTGGGTGATCAGGTCCGGCCAGGGGTCGGGATCAACGTCCGTCGCACTGCTCAAGCGGCACCACCGGCGCGCCCCACCCAGTCGGCCGGCGCGCGGATCTCGTCCAGGGTGGGCAGCCATTCGGGTCCGCGCCAGACCCGGGCCAGCAATTCGGGGCCACCGGCCGCTTCCACCGCCTCGACGAACTTCTCCCCTTCGGCGTACTGGCGCATCTTGGCCTCGAGGCCCAGCAGCCGCGAGACGAACTTCCCCATGCCGCGGGGATGGGCCCGCCGATCGTGGAGCACCTTGGAGAAGCGGGCGGCCCCGGGGACCTCGCCGGCCCCGGCCCGGTCCATCACCACGTCGCCGTGGCCCTCCAGCAAGCTCATCATCCCCGAGATCTGGGAGATGGCCGCACGCTGTTCGGGACTGGCCAACATCCCCGCCACCCCCGACTCGCGCCACGGTGCATTGCCGGCGCGTACTTCGGTGGCCACCCGGCGGATGGTCTCGAGCAGATCGTGGGGGTCTGCCTGCAACGGTTCGAGCACCTGGCCCACCAGGGAGACGAAGTGGTCGCGCAGCCACGGCACGGCGGTGAACTGCATGCGGTGCGTCACCTCGTGCAGGGCCAGCCAGAGGCGGAACTCACCGGTGGCGAAGCCGTAACGCTCCTCGATCGCCACCACGTTGGGACCGACATAGGAGACGAGGTCCTGGTCGCCCGGGTCCTCGTCGGTGATGAGCAGGTCGTACTGGCCCAGCACCCGGGTGGCCATGTAGGCGAGCATGAGGCCGAGCTGGGTCCCGGTCACGACCCGGCCCACAGCCAGAGCCTGCTTCCCGAGGATCGGGCCATCCTCGCTCTCCCGCACCACGAGCGCCGAGCCGATCAGGCGCTCCATGGAGCGGACGTTGGCGGCGGCCCACCCGGACCGGTCCGTCACCTTGGCCCGGGCCGGCCCGTGGGCGGAACGCAGGCCGGTGGCCTCCCCGACCAGGACCTCGGCCCGGGCGGTCAACTCGTCGAATTGGGCCTGCAACGGAGGCGAGCGGTAGGTGGCGGGTGCGGGCTTGAGGATCAGGGCGCCGGCAGCCACCTTCCGGGCCACTTCCCAGTCCACCATGCTCGGCGCCGACGTTCCAGGCGTCCCGAGCTCGGCGCTACTCGGCGCGGTCGTGCCTTCCGCCGGAGGTGCGCCGCCCATGGCCGGCCTCAGCGCTCGCCGTCGTGCTGGCGACTCTCTTCGTCGATGGCCTCGGCGATCCGCGCCATCAGGCTCTCGGGAACGTGGTCCTTGCAACGGTTGGCGATGACCTGGCGCAGCTCGGCTTCGAATTCCACCGCCCCACCACAGGGCGCACAGAAGTTCAGGTGGTCGGCGATCTGGGACCGCCGTTCGTCGGTCAGCTCCCCGTCGAGGTAGTGGTACAGCTGGTGCACCGCCTCGTCGCAGTCCACCGTCGTCCCGAAGAGGGCACGTGATCCCTCGTTCGCCCCAGTCGCCTCAGCCATCCGCGCACCTCCTCATTCAGTCCGCCGTCATTCCCGATGTGCTCCCCACCAGACCGCGAGCGGTCGCCAGCTCGTACAACGCCTTCTGCAACGACCTTCTTCCCCGGTGGATCCGGCTCATCACGGTGCCGATTGGCACATCGGTGATGTCCGCAATCTCCTTGTAACTGAATCCCTCCACATCGGCCAGTAGGACCGCCATCCGGAAGTTCTCCGGGAGCGCCTCCAGGGCGGACTTCACATCGTCGTCGGTGAAGCGGTCCAGGGCCTCGTCCTCGGCGCTCCGGCCGGGCTCGCTGCCTCCCGTGCTGGGCAGGCGGCGGTAGAGGTAGAGATCCTCGACGTCCTCGACATCGGTCACCTCGGGCCGGCGCTTGGCGGCTCGATACGTGTTGATGTACGTGTTGGTCAGGATCCGGTAGAGCCAGGCCCGCAGATTCGTTCCCTCCTCGAAGGACCCGTAGGAGCGGTACGCCTTGAGGTAGGTCTCCTGGACCAGGTCCTCGGCATCGGCGCTGTTGCGGGTCATGCGCAGGGCGGCGCTGTAGAGCCCGGGCATGTGCTCCATGGCGACTTCGGTGAAGTGCGCCCGGTCAGCCATTCGCACACCCTACCGTCGGGATATCGTGAGCACCGTTTCGCCTGGCCGGGCGATTGGACCGAAGGAGCGACCAGTGACCCTCGCACCCGAACAACTAGGGATCGACTTGCTGGACGGCGCCTTCTACGGGCGCGAGCCCCACGACGCCTACGCCTGGATGCGGGCCCATGCCCCCGTCTACTACGACCCGGCGAACGACCTGTGGGCCGCGGCCAGCTACGCCGCCGTGAAGGCGGCCTCGGTCGATACCGAGGCGTTCTCGAGCGCCCAGGGCATCCGGCCGAAATTTCCCCAGTTGCCGATGATGATCGACTTCGACGCCCCCGAGCACGTGCGCCGCCGTCGCCTGGTGTCCGAGGGCTTCACCCCCAAGCGCGTCCGGGCCATGGAGGACAACCTGCGCGCGGTCTGTGACGCCCTCATCGACGCGGTCTGCGAGAAGGGCAGCTGCGACTTCGTGGCCGACATCGCCGCCCCCCTCCCCATCATCGTCATCGGCGACATGCTCGGCGTGGCCCCCGCGGACCGGGACGACCTCCTCCGATGGTCCGACGACATGCTCAAGGCCCTCGGCTCGCCCGACCCGTCGCTCATGGACGCCTCGGCCACCGCCTTCGTCGAGTACACCGACTACATCCACCCCGTCTTCGACGACCGGCGTGGCCGCGGCGCCACCGATGACCTGGTGGGGATCTTGTGCCACGCCGAGATCGACGGCGACTCGCTCGATGACGCCTCCCTCGTCCACGAGACCCTGCTCATCCTCATCGGTGGCGACGAGACCACCCGCCACGTGATCAGCGGCGGGATGGAGGAGCTTCTGGTGCATCCCGACCAGATGGCGGAGCTGGGCGCCGAGCCGGGCCTCATGGCGGGTGCGGTGGAGGAGATGCTGCGCTGGGTCTCACCGATCAAGAACATGGCCCGCACGGCCACCCGGGACGTGGAGCTCGAGGGTGCCACCATCTCCGCCGGCCAGGAGATCATCTTGCTGTACCCCTCGGCCAACCGCGACGGCGCTGTCTTCGAGAACCCCGACCACTTCGACATCCGTCGCTCGCCCAACCCGCACATGGCCTTCGGCTTCGGGGCCCACTTCTGCCTGGGGAACCAGTTGGCCCGGCTCGAGCTCAAGGTCATGGTGGAGCGGCTCCTGGCCCGCCTGCCCGATCTCCACCTGACGGTCGATCGCCACGCGCTCCCGCGACGTGCGGCCAACTTCATCAGCGGCATTGAGGCCATGCCCGTCGCCTTCACGCCCACGTCCCCCGTGGGGGCCGGCGTCCGGTGACCGCACCCCGCGACGACATCGGCGGCTGGTCCGTCCTGGTGACCGGGGGCGGGAGCGGCATCGGCCTGGCGACGGCCGAGCGGCTGGCCGGCGACGGGGCCCACGTGACGATCTGCGGTCGCACCGAACAGAAGCTGGTCGACGCAGTCGCCCGGATCGAAAAGGCCGCCACCGGTGGAGCCACGGTCTCGTACCTCGTGGCCGACGTCACCGTCGAGGAGCAGGTCGTGGCCGCGGTCGAGGCGACGACCAGGGCCACCGGCCGCATCGACGGGCTCTTCGCCTGCGCCGGGGGTTCGCTGCACCTGGGCCCGGTGCTCGAGGCCGACATGGCGTCGGTCCGCGCCACCATCGACCTCAACCTGATGAGCTCGGTGATCTGCGTCAAGCAGGCCGGCGCGGCCTTCCGCGCCGCGGACACGCCGGGGTCCATTGTGCTCATGTCGTCCGGCGCCGGACGCTTTCCCCACCCGCACCTCTGGGCCTACGGCGTGGCCAAGGCCGGGATCTGCTTCCTCTGCGAGACCGCTGCCGAGGAGCTGGGGCCCCTGGGCATCCGGGTCAACGCGGTGGCGCCCGGGATCATTGACGACGAGCTCATGTCGTTCATCACCAGCGGGGGGCCGCTGCTCGACGACTATCTGGCCCAGATGCCCCTGGGCCGGGTGGGTACCACCGAAGATGTGGCCGGCGCGGTGCGCTATCTCATCGGCCCGGGGTCATCGTTCGTCACCGGCGAGACCCTCGGCATCGACGGAGGCCACCACCTGCGCCGCGGCGCCGACTACTCGCTGCTCTTCGGCGGCTGAGCCGCGGTTGGGCTGCGGTTCCAGCCGCCTGCGTCAGCCCGCCGTGCGCAACAGCCCCCCGTCGATGACCACCTCGCCCCGCTGGGTCTCGGTGCGGAACCGGTAGGCCCCGGCCGACTCGTGGCCCACGTCCCACACCGAGATCGAGAGGGTGTCGCCCGGCATCGTCGGTCGGGAGAAGCGGGCCCGCATCGATCCGAAACGGGACGGCTCCGACCCGCAGACCAGGTGGAGCAACCCACGGCCGGTGAAGCCGTAGGTGCAGAGCCCGTGGAGGATGGGCCGATCGAAGCCGGCTCGCTTGGCGAAGGTCGGGTCCGAGTGCAGGGGATTGCGATCACCGCTGAGCCGGTAGAGCAGGGCCTGGTCGGCCCGGGTGGCGTAACTCACCACCTCATCGGCCTCACACGACGGGAGAGGTTGACTCGCCAACGCGCTGTCGTCGTCGCCCTCGGGTCCCCGCGGCCCACCGAAACCGCCCGCCTCGCGGATGAAGAGTCCGGTCCGCGTCGAGAACACGGGAGCACCCGTCGTGGCATCGACCGATTCGCTCTCGAGGACGACCAGGCCCGCCGACCCTTTGTCGTACATCCCGGCCACCGTCGTGGTGATGAAGGTGGTGCCTTCGGCGGGTATCTCTCCGTGCAGGGTGATCGCCTGCTCGCCGTGCACCAGCTTGGTCATGTCGATGTCGCCCAGATCGGCCATCATCCGACCGCCCCCGCCCTGTCCCACAATCGTGGCGAACGTGGGCAACACCTTCTGGGGATGGCCGGCCGAGTTCTCCGTGGTGAAATCGAGCTCGAACCCGGTGGGGTCGAGCGCGCCCGCACCCACCCCCAGCGCGTAGAGCAGCGCATCCCTGTGGTCCCACGACCGCTCACTGGGCTCCGACGTCGTGCCAACTGCCTCGAGATTCAGTCCCATGCTGTGCCTTCCTCCAATATCTGACGTCTGATTATGTTACGTTAATTTATGTTACGCTTGTCAAGTGGCACACCCCACACCCTCGGATGCCGACGGGCTGACCGTCGATGCCTTGGCCGCCGCCGCCGGGACGACGACCCGCTCCATTCGCTCGTTGCAAACGCTCGGCCTCCTGCCCCGTCCCGACCTTCGTGGCCGAACCGGTGTGTACCGTTCGCACCACCTCCGGCGACTCCAGGCCGTCCTCCATCTGCAGTCCCTGGGCTTCTCGCTGCAGTCATTGTCGCTTCTCTTCGCCGCACACGAGCGGGGCGAGTCTCTCGGCGTCGTGCTCGGAGTGGCCGACGGCGACGTCACGAAACGCGTCGGGATGGACCGGGACACCGGCGGGGCGGCCGGCGGGGCGGCCGGCGGGGCCGCCGACGAGACAACCGACGAGGCCGAGCTGTACGGGTTCAGTGACCTCCAACAAGACCCGTCCCGGCGGCGTGGTCGGGGCCGGGTCAGGGGTCGACCCCTGCTGTCCGTCGTCCCGACCACCGTCTGGGACGAGACACAGGCCTCCTGAACCCCGCACCGGCCAAGGCTCACTAGCGTGAGCCTTCGTGGGCCCCGGACGCGACGTGTCGTTACTGCAGTGGTCCGAAGCAACGGCATTCGATGCGGCCGTGGCGGTGACCACCCGGCACGGCGGTGTCTCCGAGGGCCCGTACGCCTCGTTGAACCTGGGACTCCACGTCGGCGACGAACCGCAGCGGGTGTGCGCCAACCGGGAACGGGCGGCGCGGGCGTTCGGCACCGACCTCGGGGCCATGGTCTTCGCCGAACAGGTGCACGGCGCCGGGGTCACCGTGGTCGGCCCGGCGGAACGAGGCCGGGGGCGCGGCACCGTGACGACGCGATCGCGGCCACCGACGTCCTCATCACCGCCTCGCCGGGGACCGTGGTCGTCATTCTCGTGGCCGACTGTGTCCCGCTGGCCCTGATCGATCCCGAAGCGCGGGTTCTCGCCGCGGTCCACGCCGGCTGGCGCGGTACGGCAGCGGGCACCATTTCCCGGGCCCTCGAGGCCATGGGCCGCCAGGGCGCGCGGCCCGAACGGACCCGGGCGTTCCTGGGCCCCGCCGTGGCGCCGGAGCACTACCAGGTCGGCGAATCGGTGCGACGCGCACTGGCCTCGGCGATCGCGCCGCATGATCTCGGGCCGGATGTGGCGCTCGCCGACGGACCGGACCACTGGTTGGTCGATCTGGAGGCGGCCAATCGCCAGCAGCTCGTCCTGTCCGGAGTCGGCCCGACCCGCATCTTCAGCTGCGACAGGTCCACCGACAGCGATGACTTCTTCAGCCATCGAGCCGCCCAGCCCTGTGGCCGGTTCGCCCTGATGGCGCAGCTCCTGAGCTCGTGAGCGCATGACCTCCGGCGAGCCGGCCGTAGCATGGCCTGACCGCTTTTCCCGCCGGTTTTCCCGGCGGGCGGCCCCTCTCACCTGATGCCATCCCCCCACCAACGAGCCGAGCGCTTCCACTACGACGGCTACACCATCGATCCCGGCAAGGGCGAGATCCGCTGCCGCTATTCGACCGGGCGGCACACCTTCACCGAGCGCTACGAGTTCGGTCCCGGCGGCCAGTGGGACGATCCGGCCACCGACGCCGCAGCCCGCCTGCTCTACCTCCTGGCCGGCGTTTCGTACTACAAGACCGGCGCCGCACCGGTCATCGACCTGGGGCCCATTGCGTCCACCGCCGACGAGCGGGCTCTCTTGCAGCGGTACTACCGGCACGGTCTGGGGGAGTTCGCCTACCGCAACGGGCTCGACCTGCGCGACCTCGCCGTCGAGGGACCTGATGCGCCGCCCGCCCGCGCCCGTGACTACGTTCCGGACCCGGGACGCCCGCTGATCCCCTTCGGCGGAGGTATTGATTCCATCGTGACGGTCGATTCGATCGCTGCCGCCTCGGACGCGGCGCTCTTCATCGTCCATCCGCCGGGCGACCACTTCGGCGCCATCGAGCAGGCCGCCTCGGTGACCACGCTGCCCATCGTCCGAGCCGTGCGCGAGATCGATCCACTGGTCCGCCGCTCGGCCGAGCTCGGCTTCCTCAACGGACACGTGCCGATCACCGCGGTGATCTCGACGGCCGCCGTCGTGGCCGCCGTGCTGGGTCGGCGTGACGCCGTGGTGCTCTCCAACGAGTGGTCGGCCTCGGTCCCGACCCTCCTCCACGCCGGTGAACCGGTCAATCACCAGTGGTCAAAGGGCATCGAGTTCGAGCGGGACCTCGCTCACCTCGTGACCGCGTCCCTCGGCCCGCGCCTCTCGGTGTTCTCCTACCTTCGGCCCCGCTCCGAACTCTGGGTGGCGCAACAGTTCGCCGGCCTCACCAATTTCCACGATGTCTTCCGAAGTTGTAATCGGTCCTTCCATCAGGATCCCAGAGAGCGTCTGCAGCAGTGGTGCGGAACCTGCGACAAGTGCTGCTTCATCGATCTCATCCTGGCGCCCTTCCTGCCCGCGGCTTCCCTGCGTCGCATCTTCGCGGACCGCGAGCCTCTCGAGAACCCCGAACTGCGGCACCGCTTCGGGACCCTGCTCGGGCTGGCCCCCGATACCAGGCCTTTCGAGTGTGTCGGCGACATTGACGAGTGCCGCGCCGCCGTGGCCCTGGCTGGCGCGCGTCCCGATCGCCGTGACACGCCGATGTTGCGCCAATTGGCGGACGAAGTCGCGGCGTCGGAAGCAGCCAGAGCGAACGGTCCGGGACCGGACCGGCCGCTTTCGCTGCTCCAACCGACCGGTCCGCACTACATTCCCGAGCGATATGCGCCACCCGATCTCCTGGACTGAGCTCTCGGGCGCCTCGGTTGGCCTCTGGGGCATGGGAGTCGAGGGGCGGGCCAGCCTCCATCGGCTCGAGGCGTCGGGCTTGCTGCCCGTCCTCGTCGACGACAAGCCACCCGGCGCCGGGGCCGACGGTCTCGAGGTACTGGCCACCGGTCAGGGCGGACTCGAGGCGCTCCTGGGGTGCGACGTCGTCATCAAGAGCCCCGGCATCAGTCGCTACCGGCCCGAGGTCGGGCGCCTGGAGCGCGCCGGCATCCCGGTACGCGGCGGTCTCGGACTCTGGCTCGAGGGGGCCACTCGCTCTCGGGTGGCCTGTGTCACCGGGACCAAGGGGAAGAGCACCACCGCCGCCCTGGCCGGACACCTCCTGACCCACCTCGGCTACCGCGCCGGGGTCGGTGGCAATATCGGTGCACCCCCGTGGGAACCCTCGTCGGAACCCGAGCCCGACATCTGGGTGATCGAGACATCGAGCTATCAGGTGCCGGACCTGACCGTCGGCCCGGCGGTTGTGGCCGTGACCTCCCTCTCACCCGACCACCTCGACTGGCACGGCAGCCTCGAGCGCTACTACGGCGACAAGTTGTCGCTGTGCAGCAAACCGGGAGTCGAGGTGGCCCTGGTCAATGGCAGCGATGCGACCCTGCGCCAGCAGGCCGGGTCCCTGGGCCCCCACCTCCGGTGGATCGACGCGGACCGGGCGGACGAGGTGCCCTGGTTCGGCGCCTTGGGCCTTCCCGGCCGGCACAACCTCCGCAACGCGGTGATGGCCCGCGCCGTGCTCCTGGCCCTCGGCATCGAGGAGGCCGCCGACGACCGGCTGATGGCCCGAGCGGCCGAGGGGTTCACCGGTCTCCCGAGCCGCTGTCATTCGCTCGGCCGGGTGGCGGGGGTGGAGTTCGTCGACGACAGCCTCTCCACCAACGTCCTCCCGGCCCAGGTTGCCCTCGAGGCCTATGGCGACCGGCCGGTGGCGCTTCTGGTGGGCGGGCACGACCGCGGGCTCGACTACACACCGCTCGGTCACGTCGTGGCGCGCCGCCGGCACCCCACCCTGGTGGTCACCCTGCCCGACAACGGGCCGCGCATCGGTCAGGCCATCCGGAGCGTCACCGGAGATCAGTTCGAGGTGGTCGCCGCGGCGGACCTCGACCAGGCCGTGGCCGCCGCGTTCACGTGGGCCGAATCAGGCGGGCCCGACGCGGTGGTGCTGCTCTCGCCCGCTGCGCCGAGCTTCGGGCGGTTCACCGACTACCGCGCCCGAGGCCGCTCCTTTTCCGACGCGGCAGCCCGGTTGGGCGAACTCGTTCCCTGAGCTGAGCGGAGCGGACGCGAAGTCGATCAGGCGGCGTTGGGGGCGAGCTCGTCGCGCTCACTCAGGAACGCCCACCAGCCGTCAGCGGCCGCACGCGCCGCGTCGTGCACCACCGCGGCGTCGGCGTCGAGCGCCGCCAGGGCCTCAGCCGACCACTCGGCGTGCGCGATCTCCTGGGTGCTGTGGATGTCCCAGAACCGCGTTCCCTCGCGATCCATGCCGTAGTGCCGCCGCAGTCCGTCGCCCTTGGACGCGGCGATATCGGCTGCCTGGACCTCGTAGGCCGCGACCATGGCCAACGCGGCCACTGGATCCTGAGCTGCCGCGGCCCGAAGGTTAGCCAGCAATGCAGTCGTCGCAGTGGTCGGAGCCACGTCGGCGCGGGCTCCGGCGGCCCGGGCGAACGATTCGAAGAGGACGGCGTGGGACTCCGGCGCACTCAGCTCATCAATCAGGTTGGATTCCACCAGGGTGCGTGCCGCCCCCTTCGGCAGATGCGCGGCAATGGCGGCCAGCGTGATCGGGAGCTCGCGCTCGAGCAGGCGGTACTGCTCGGCGTAGGCGGCGAGCTCGCCGTGGGCCAGGCTCCCGGCCTCCCAGCGGCGGTAGAAGGGATGGGCCAGAAGGTGGCGACCGGACAGTGCGTCGTCCAGCACGTCGTGCATCTGCGATGTGGGCATGGGGCACTTTATCTCCCCGCCGCCAACCCGAGTGTCACGGCGGTGGTCACCAACGGGCACAATCATGGCCGTGCTCAGCCTCCTGTGCTTCGTCATCGGTGGGCTGATCGGGTGGAGGGCGTCAAAGGGGGGACCTGCGGTGCGGCGGGCCTGGCCCATCTTCCTGCGCGTGCAGATATTCGTCACGGCGGCCGTCCTTTCGTTGGTTGCCGCCTGGCGCCTCACGTCAGCGGGCGAGCTGGTGGGACCCCTGCTCTTGGCCGCCGGACTCTGGGTCATGTTCATCGCGGCAATGGTGACCCGCGGTCGCCGGAGCGGCGGCGAGGGCGCGCTGGAGGCCTGGGCCGTATCGCCCAACGGGAGCTTCTGGGTCGTGCCCGCCGCTTCGGCCTTCGCCGGTTCGGCCGGTGTCATGATCGCCGTGCTGGCCAACGTGGCCAACGCCGCGGTCAACGCCGTGTGCGTGCACCTCATGCGCCGCGACGCGCCGTTCAAGCAGCGCCGGTCCACGACCTGGGTAGACCAGTCTCCGCTCCTGGCGTCGGTCATAGGGCTCCTTCTCCACCTGGCCGGCTCTGCCCCTTCCTGGACCGAAGGGGTGCTGACCCTGGCCGGCCCGCTCCTGGCCTTCTCCGGAGCCGCACTCTTTGCCGGGTCGGTGATCCACCCGCACAACCTGTCGGTGGAACGGACGACGCATTCGCTCCGGCGTTGGACTTGGCTCACCGTCGTGAGAGTCGGCTACTACCTGCTCATCGTGATCCTGGCCACCTCGAACCCCCTGGCCATAGTCGCCGCTCTGAGTGCGCTCAGTGCCCCGTCGTTCAACCCCATTCAGCAGGCTGTGCTCTACGGCTATCGCTCGGCCGTGGTCACCGCCGCGGTGCGATGGGGCTGGGCCCTGACGCCCTTCGGTCTTGGATTGGCCGCATTTCTCCGCTGAACCTGTCGCTCCCATGCCCCCGGAAGCGACCTGGCCCTGAGGTACCGTGGAATCAATGATTTTCTGGCTTTACGTCGTGTCGGCGGTCGTTGTCTACTGCATCCCCTCCTACATCGCGCACGAGCGCCGTGACCCTCACTTCAAGGCCATCCTGCTCGTCAACCTCCTGCTCGGCTGGACCATCATCGGCTGGTTCGCCGCCCTGATCATGGCGCTGGTCGATTCCCGCCGGATATCCAGCCTCGGGCTTCGGGCCCGGGAGGCCTACTACGCGACGGCGGAGCGCTTCTCACCCGTTGAAGCGGACGACGATCGAGGCTCGGGAAACCCTTCGTCCCTCCCGCGGGCCTGAGCGAAAGGACACAGCGCTCTGCACGAGCGGACCAGGCGCCCAAAAGCTGTTTGCTGAAGGGTCCAGCTCAGAAGGAACTGTCGGCGATCACCGACTTGTACGGCAACCCGAGATTGCGCCGGATGAACGTCGTGAGCGTTGCCGCGTCGAAAGCATCAGTGAAGTATCGCTTTCCCCAGGCTGAGACATCCTGAGCATTTCGAAGGGCAAGCGAGCCAAGCTGCGAGATGTCAGCCTCCAACTTCCCGACGAATTGCGCGAGCGACTTGCTCTCGAGGTCAACCGGAGCGGGCCACCTCTCAGTGAGCAATCCCTTCTTCATGGCCTTGAGGCGGGCAATGAGGGGAGCGGCGGCCACTTCGACCTCTGCGGCCGTCGTTGTGGCGTTGGCCTGAGAAAGCTCTCCGCCGAACACACTGGCTGAAAAATTCAGGGGATTTGCGAGGGCCAGGTATCGTTTCGCCGCCGCGGATTTTGAAAGGGCCTTCGCCTCATGTCGTGTGGCGCTGTGGTTCGACGCCGCCGCGGCCACTGAGGAAGCGGCCAAGGTGAGCGCGACGACTACAACCCCCGTCACCACGGCCCTGCGCCCGATGCCCCACATGTCCCCTCGTCCACCCCGCAGAGGGCATTTCTAGTCCACCGACCCGTGTGTTGGGACCGCCGACAGAGCCGTGGGTCAAGGGTCTCGGGTCGCGCGCACGACGACGTCGTCCAACGGGACCGTCCGGCCGGCGCGGTTCGTGAGGGTGCCCACGGGCTCGTCGGCCGTGACGATCTCCCACTTGGTGCCGTCGAGTCCCGCCGCGATGCTCGCCGCGGTGACCCGCACCTCTTCGGGAGGGTGGTGTCCGGGGTCCTGCTGTACCTGGTTGTGTCCGTGGCCGGGCGTTTCCGAGGCGTGCCGGTGCCCGACGATCAGCAAGGTGCCGCCCGGTGCGACCCAGCCGGAAATGCGCTCGTAGAACGCCAGCTGCGGCATGGCGGGGTGCGCGTAGTGGGTTGTGACCAGGTCGAACTGGGTCCCGGGTTCCCAAACGCTCAGGTCTGCCTCGACCCACTGCACGCGCTCGGGTGCGGCACAACCCTCCGTCGCGCGCTTCGAGGCGCGGGAGAGGGCCTCGGTGGAGATGTCGGCTGCGGTGACGTGCCAGCCCACGGTGGCCAGCCAGATTGCTTCCGCTCCCTCACCACAACCGGCATCCAGCGCCGAGCCCGGGGCCAGGCTGCTGAGCTCGCGGGCGAGATACGAGTTCGGAACGATCTCTTGGCCCGGCGCGTGCCCGCTCGCCCGTTGCCAGTGGGTTTCCCAGTAGTCCTTGTCGAATGCCCGCGTCATCACGCCCTGCTACGTCGTGAGGTCCTTGTTCTCGGCAACGAACTGCCCGGCGATGAAGGTCGCTCCCTGTGGGTCCTTGATCACGGCCAACCTGGTCCAGGGAGCATCGAACGGACCGGCGACGATCTCGCCGCCGAGCTCGCCCGCTCTCGCCGCCGCGGCGTCGGCGTTGTCGACGGCGAACGTAACGCTCCAGTGCGCCGGCGTTTCGGGGTCGTCGTCCGCGATCGGATTGAGAGCGGCCACGACGTCGATGAAGCCGTCGGGTGCACCCATCTGCACCATCTGCTCGCGCAGGCCCGGGGTGTTCGCCTCGAGGTGGTCACCGTAGCCCGGCAGCGTCCACATGGCGCCGCCCGGCATCTCCAGCGTGGTCCAGCCGAAGACCGCGCCATAGAACGTCTTGGCACCTTCGGGGTCGCGGGTCACCAGGCCATTGAAGTTCACGGACCCATGCTCGTTGACCACCGTCGCGCCCTTGTGATCCTTCGCCTGCCAGACGGTGAAGATGACTCCCTCGGGATCGCTGAGAACCGCCATCCGCCCCGCGTCCATGACGTCGAAGGGCTCCGAAACCACCCGGCCCCCGGCCCGTCGAACCCGACTCGCCGTCTCGTCCGCGCTGTCGACCCATATGTAGGTGTTCCAGACCGCCGTCGACGGAGCGCCCTCGGGAATGGGACCGATCGCGGCGACATCACCGCCGTGCAACCGGCCGATGAAGTACGGGAGCTCGGAACCTTCGGGCATCATGTTCTCAAGTTCCCATCCGAACAAGCCACGGTAGAACGGAAGGGCAGCTTGAGGGTCCGGCTGGCTGGTGTCGACCCAGCAGGGAACGCCCGGGATGTATCCGTCTCGCTCGGCCATGGTCGCCACCTTTCCGCTCGGGTTGATCTGTGTGGATCCTGGTGATCTGTGTGGATCCTATGGGGAGAAACCGGTCACCTCGTGACCTCCTCTGGTGGAAATTCGGGGTCGCTCCGGTGAGCCCCGACCCTTGTCCCTGTTCATGTGCTCGGCGGCGTCGCGGTGCATCCGACGCATGGCCCCAACCCGTTGAAGTAGGCAGGGGCGCTGGGCGAGTCGGTGGGGGGGTTGGTCGGGAGCAGGACCGGGGACCGTGGGGCCTGGTTGAAGTTGAAATCATTGACCATGTTGCCCAGGATCTTCTCGTTCTCGCGGACGTCGGGCCGGGGATCGGGTCGTCCGTCGGTCTTGGGGTTGAGCCGGGACCCACCCAAGAAGTCGTCCTCGATGAACTTGAGGTAGGCGTCGCTCGAGAGGACCTGGTGGTCGATGTACCCGGACTTTGCGTAGGGCGAGATCACCATGGCCGGGACCCGCAGCCCGTAGCCGTTCTGGTCGACGGGGGGCGGGACGACGTGGTCGTAGAAACCGCCCCAGTCGTCCCACTGCACGAAGATGGCCGTCGAGCTCCAGTCGGGGCTCTTCATGGCCGCGTTGATCACCGCGGTGACATAGGCCTGGCCCTGGTGGACGCTGGCTGGAGGGTGGTCGCTGTCTGCCTGAGACGGGGTGACCCACATCACAGCGGGCAGTGTGCCCTTCTTGGCCTCGGAGAAATAGTTGCCCAGCGGTTGGATGTCGCGGATCTGGTGGTCTTTCTGCACGTCTTCGAAAACCGGCAGCGGGTTCCAGATGCCCGGCGTGAGGTAGCTCTGCGCGACCGGCGGGCAGGCCACGGATGCGTCATTCTCGCAGTCGGGCTGCGCTCCCGTCTGCACGTAGTAGGCCCACGAGACGTGTTTGTTGTAGAGAAGCCAGGTGAGGTCGGTCCACGCATTGGTGATGTCCGCCGTACCGGTGTTGATGGCCTGGTCCACGTACTTTTGCATCTGCACCGGCGTGTAGGGCCCTTTGATCTCGTTCACGCAGCTCGATGGCGCTGGGCTCGAGCACCTGGCCGACCACCCCGACACCAGGTAGAGGTGATCGGGCAGGGACCAGGATGCCACCGGCTCGAACATGTGGTCGTTGAGCGTGAAATCCTTGGCGTAGGTCCAGTAGTTCGGTAGCTCGGCCGCCGTGTGGTATCCCATGACGTCCGGTGCGGCCGAGTTCGAGCACGCGGGGTTGTCGATCTTGCTCTGGCCGCAGCCTTTCTTGCCTTTGGTCGCCCGCGTAATGAAGCCATCCATCTTCCCCCCGTTGACGTCGGCCACGGCACTGCCTGCGTTGTGTGGCCCCCCGCCGTTCACGTCAGCCGTGTCGTGGTACGGCTTCTGGCATCCTCCTGAGGGCATCGGAACGCACACGGTTGGTTGACCATTCCGCATTGGGATCCCGTCCGCCCCCGGGTAGGTCCCGAAGTAGCTGTCGAAGGAACGGTTTTCCTGTTCGATCACGATGATGTGCTTGATCTTGTGGATCCCCGCGGCCACCACGTAGTGACCGGTCGGCCCTCCGCTCACCCCCTCGGCGGAGGCTGATGGCTGCGAGGGCGAGGAGCTGCCGGCGCTGATCGCCAACGTCAGGACGGCGACGCTGCCCAAGGCGATGGCCCAGCCCATCCCCTGCCGATGTGATCTTGTTCCTCGTGTCATGAATGCCTTCCTCTTGACGAAGCGGGGACGTGAAGGGCCGTGAGTCTCGACGATGCGATCCACGCCGTGCCGTCGGCGGGGTAGAAGTTGCAGTCATAGCCGCCGTAGTAGATCCGGCCATCTGCGAAGGGTGAGGGCAGAATGCTCCGGATGGATACGAAGGCCTGGCCCGAGCGGATTGGTGTGGACACCGTGGCCGATGGCTTGAGCGTGGGCCCGCTGAGGCAGCGCAACGAGTACTTTGGCGATTGCCCTTGATCGGTCCGAACGGCGAAGCAGGCGCTGGCGTTGAAATGGACGACACCCGAGGCGATCGGTCCGCACTTCTGCGTCGTTGGGCAGGCTCCCTGGTAGCCCCACTCGAACCCGAACACCTGCCGATCGACTCCTTCGATCCTGATGGTCTGGAAATCGCCGTTGTTGTAGGCCGCGATGACGTAGACGATCGAACCCCTTCCCGTTGCCGGGACCACTGTTCCCTGAGTCGCCAGCATCTGACGGATGGCAGGGATGGGTCGGAACTCGAGCGTCTGCACCAGCCCGTCGGCGACCGAGCCCGGACTCGGGCCAGCCGTGGCAGCGATCCGACCCCGCGGGAGATGATCCAACCGGTACACGTTGCCGTTCCCCTCCGTCGAAATGAGGAGCGACGGTGATCCGTCGTGAGTGAGGCAGGTGATGCCCCGGAGCCCGCTGTTGTGCGGTCCGACCGGTGGTGCTCGGAAGACCGGGATCCAGCGAGGGATGCCGGAGGGCAGGGCGCCGTCGTTGCGCCGATAGAGAGTCGTGTTGATGCTGGTGTACAAGGCCCCGGCGCAATCGGCGAAGCCCGTGACCTTCTGGGTCACCGCACCCGGTGACCCCGGTGGGGCCACGGTGAGCTCGGCGCTGGGACTGAACACCAAGGTGTGGCGAGCTCGTGACCAAATTCCCTGGAGGACGCCGGTCGGGCGAACCCCGGCATAGACGGACCAGACCCCGCCTGAATCGTGCGCACCGAACGCACGGATATCAGCGCCCGCGGGGAGCACGAACGAATCGCTGAGCGAGAAGGATCCGGCGCCGTCGAGCAACCATTGGATCCTCGACTGCCCGGCCACGATCGGCTTGGGTCACGAGGAGGGAGTGCCCCGGCCCGAGACCCTGATCGCTCGGGATCGCAAAGGAGTCCAGCGCCTGGACCCGGAGGGACTGTGTCTGCTCGAAGACCGTCCACGGGCTCGTCTTGGACTTCTTGACCAGCACCTGCCCGAACGCCGAGGGGCCCGGGTACTCCCATTGGCCCGTTGCCGCGAAGAGGCGTCCCGAGTGGGGCACGAGTGCCTCGGTCTCGGTGTCGTGTGCCACGGGGGAATTGGCGTTGGTGGTCAGCGGCTGGCGTTGGGCCGCCACGGCGTACATGCGGGCCCCTTGGGTGGTCGTCCCTCCCGCGCCTGGCGGCGCGCCCACGGTCACCAGCATCGCCACGCCAAGGATGGACCCCACCACACGGCCGTAGCGGAGCTCTTGCGCTCGGGCTGCGATACCGGTGCATCTTGCCCGTCGGTGAGTCGTCGTGGTTTCCACGCACCCCATCCTCGAAAGTATCGGACGCCTGGAAGTGACTGTCAACTAAGTTCACAATTCACTAATATCTTCCCGTGGATCCCGGCGCCAAGGCATCGAGCGGACCATCGACATCACCAGGCCTCGGTGCGGCGTTCCGACGAGCCTGGCTCGGCTATCAGCTTCGGTTGGACCATGCCATGGCCGAAGCGGGCTTCGGCGAGCGACAATTCCCCGACGGCCGCGTGCTACGCGCGTGCTCGGGTCAGGCGGGATCGACCATCTCGGCCGTCGGACGAGAGCTCGGCGTCAGTCGCCAGGGTGCCGGCAAGATCGTGGCGCGTCTCCGTGATCTTGGTTACGTCGCGGTGGGCGACTCGACGACCAGCAAGAGGGAGAAGTCGGTGATCCTTTCGGCCAGGGGGATCGACTACCTGGCGCACCAACGCGCGGCGGCTCTGGCGATCCAAAACGAGTTGCGGGCCGAACTCGGGGAGGAAGCATTCTCTGCGCTGAGATCGTTGCTGCGTGCGTTGGACGCGGGCGAAGGGGTGCGTCTCCGCGCCTACCTGCGTCGCTCGTCCAGCACCTAGCCCGCGAGCCGGAAACCGTCCGAATCTCGTCGATACCCGGTAGGCCGCCGAAGCTCAACCTCTGTCCCCAAGGTCGTACTCCGCCATGAAGTAGGGATGCTCAGGATCGAAGGTGGTGAGCGTGGAGGGCTGATCGACCCGGCCTATCGGCCGAACGCCCTGCCCTTCGATTCCAAGGCGTTCGTCCCCCAGCTCCTGGCGGTAGCGGTCGGCAACCGCATGGAGTCGATGCACCACCGTTGGTTGCGCTGACGCCACGTTCCTCGACTCACCGGAATCCTTCTTGATCTCATAGAGCTCGCTGACCTCTTGGCCGTCTCGCGCAACATGCAGTTTCCATCGGGTATCGCGCACAGCCTCGAGGACATTCCCCCGGTAGTACGCGAAGGTCTCGTGCGGTGAACGGGCAGTCGGATCGAGCCATACCTCGACGACATTGAGGCCATCAATGATCCGATCGGTTGGGACCAGCGCACCGCAGAGATCGGCCAGAGTGGGATACAGATCCATTGATGTCAGAAGTTCATCGCAGACAAGACCGCCCCCCACAGTGCCCGTCCACCGGACGATAGCCGGCACCCGCATGCCGCCTTCCCAGGTCCCCCCCTTCGCCCCCCGCAGAGGGAGGTTGCTTCCACCGAGACGTCCTCTCGACCCAATGGGTGGCGAGACGTCGCCGAGCGAGCCGTTGTCGCTCGTGAAGATGACAATGGTCTGCTGGTCGAGCCCGAGGGAGCGCAGCTCCTCCATGAGCACGGAGGTCGTCCAATCGATTGAGGCAACGGCCGCACCGTAGGGGCCGTTGCGCGACCGCTCGAGGAATTCTGGCTGCACGTAGATGGGCAGATGGACGTACATGTGGGCCAGGTAGAGGAAGAAAGGGCCGCCCCGGGCGTCGCGGATGAACGAGAGCGCCTCGGCGACATATCGGCCGGTCAGCGCGCGCTGGTCGGGCTGCTGCTCGATCACGGCGTCGTCAGCGAGCAGGGGCAGCGGTGGCAGGAAATCCAGAAACTTCGGCGTATTGGCCTGTCGACCCATGTCGTTGCTGTAGGGCAGGCCGAAGTAATGGTCGAAACCGTGGTTGGTGGGCAGGAATCCGGGCTGGTCGCCGCAGTGCCACTTTCCGACCATCTGGGTGCGGTAGCCGGCTTCCGAGAGGATACGGGCCAGACTGATTTCACTCTGGGGAAGTCCGAGCGGCTGACCGGGGAAGAGGACCGGGAGTCCCTCGAACGATCCGAAGCCGATCCTTGGTGGATAGCACCCGGTCAACAGCGCGGCCCGCGAGGGGGAACAGACAGGAGAGGCCATGTAGAACGAGGTGAACCTGATGCCCTCCTCGGCGAGCCGGTCGATCGCCGGCGTCGAGTTGCGCATCGATCCATAGCAGCCGAGATCGCCGTAGCCGAGATCGTCGCAATTGATAAGGACGACGTTGGGTCGAGACGGCAGCGGTCGACGCACGTCGGGATGCTAACTCTGGCGATTTGCCGAAGGTGGGTGACCCACGCCCGTGAGCAGCAGGCCACAACGTTTGGAGCCTGAGAGGAGATTCGAACTCCTGACCTGCGCATTACGAGTGCGCTGCTCTACCGACTGAGCTACCCAGGCACGCCACTCCCTTGCAGGACGAGAACCGCAGGCGGTCCCGGCCGGGCGAAGCGGGACAATCGTAGGCGCGCCCGGGCCGAGGCGCGAGACGAGGGCGGCGGCGGGCGTTAGATCGTCAACCCTCCCAGCCGGACGAGCAGGGACTGCAGGAGCAGGGACTCCTGGGGATTGCGGGGCAGGGCCTGGGTCGTCTCGGTGATCAGGGTCACGGCCTCGACGGCCGCCCGCGCGTGCACATCGTCGGCCGCGGTTCTCCGGCCCGAACCTGAGACGGCCCGATCTCGATACGCCCGCGCCAGCACGCCCAGTCCCGCCCGCAGCGAGTCGGTCCGCCAGCGGCGCTCCTCTCGTTGGTGTTGATCGGTGATCTCCTTGCGTCCCGGCAGGCCGCGCTGGCCCATTTCCTTGGCCTCGTCGGTGAGGCGTGCGATCTCATCGGCGTGGGCGGTGCGGAGCGGCTCGACGGCACGATCCGCCGACTCGAGCAGTTGCGCGGCCAGGGCCGCGGCCGCCGCGCCGGATCCGGTCAGTCGATCGGGCACGGACGACCAGAGTGCTGCCCGGGCCGCCACGTCGGGGTCATCGATCATCACCCGGGCCCGCTGGGGATTCCCTCCGCTGCTGTCGGCCACGACGGCCGCCACCTCGTCGGCCACGCCGCGCTCGACCAGCCATTGCACCAACGTGTCCCGGGCCACCGGAGGAAAGGGGACGACCACACACCGGCTGGCCACCGTGGCCAGCTCGGGGATGAGGTCATCGGCCAACAGGACGAACACGGTGGCGCCCGGCGGCTCCTCCAACGTCTTGAGCAGTGCCGGGGCCGACCGGCCGGCCAACTGCACATCGGTCACGATGATCACCTGGCGCGCCGCCTGCAGCGGGTGTCGTTGGGCCAGTCCGACCAGACCCCGCATGTCCTCGACACTCAGCGAGGCGCCGCTCCGGTGTACGAGATGCAGATCGGGATCGGCTCCCCCCAGGGCCATCCGACAGGTGACGCAATTCCCGCACCCACCCTCGGGGCACAGCAGCGCCGCCGCGAACCCGTGGGCAGCGGCCAAGCCGCCGTTCCCCGCCGCGCCCCGGAAAAGATAGGCATGAACCGGATTGGCCGCGCTGGCCCGCAGGAAGGCGACGGCATCGGTTTGACCCACCACGTCGTCGAACAGAGAGGGCACGGGTACCCCCAGGCCACCGCCTTCCCCCTCGCCGCCGCCGGCCCCGTCGCGGTGACCGCTGCTCACCCGACCGCGCTCGGTTCACCCAGCCGTTCGTGCACCACCTCGACGATACGAGCCGTGAGCGTCGACACATCCACGGTGCCGTCCACCACCACCCACCGTTCACCGTCCGCCGCCGCCAGAGCCAGGAACCCGTCGCGCACCCGTCGCGCGAACTCCGGGCCCAGGCCCTCCAGGCGATCGGGCGCGCTCCGCCCCCGGCGGGCCTGCGCCACCTCGACGGGCACATCGACCAGGATCGAGAGATCGGGGACCAGACCTGCCGTGGCCCAGGCCACCAGGCGACCAAGTTCCTCGATGTCGAGCCCACGCCCGTACCCTTGATACGCCAGCGTCGATCCCGAGAAGCGATCGCTGACCACCCACTCTCCGCCGGACAGGGCGGGCGTGACCACGAGCGCGACATGCTCGGCCCGATCGGCCGCCATCAAGAGAGCTTCGGCCCGCAGCGAGATGGGCGGTGCCCCGGGCGCCAGCAGCAGCTGACGCAAGGCGGCACCGAGTGCGGTGGCGCCCGGCTCGTGGGTCAGTCGGGCACCGAGTTGTGCGGCCACGGCTCGGGCCTGGGTCGACTTGCCGCAGCCGTCGATTCCTTCGAGCGCGAGAAGACGGCCCGGTGCCGTCATGTCACGCCGAATCGACCGGCGCAGCCCCCTTCGCCGCGGCCGTCTTCGTGGCGGCCTTCTTGGCCCCGGCGGCCTTCTTGCGCCGCGGGCTTCTTGGCCGTGGCCTTCTTCCCCGACGTGGCCTTCTTCGCCGACGTGGCCTTCTTGGCCGCGGCCTTCTTGGCCCCGCCCGCCTTCTTCTTACGGGTCGGCGGGCCGGCCGCCCGTCGTTCCGCCAGGAGCTCGGAGGCTCGATCCATCGTGACCGTCTCGACCACGTCACCCTTGCGGAGGGAGGCATTGGTGGTGCCGTCGGTCACGTACGGACCGAAGCGGCCCTCCTTGAGCACCACCGGCAGCTGAGTGGCCGGGTCGGTCCCCAACTCGCGCAGCGGGGGGGCCGCCGTGCGCCCGCGGCGCTGCTTGGGTTGCGCGAAGAGGGCCTGGGCCTCATCGAGGGTCACCGTCAGCAATTGGTCCTCACTGGTCAGGCTCCGGGTGTCGCTCCCCTTCTTCAGGTAGGGCCCGAATTTCCCGTTGTGGGCCACCACGTCCTCGCCGCTCGCGGGGTCCTGGCCCACCGTGCGCGGGATGCGGAGCAATTCGAGCGCCTCCTCGAAGGTGAGGGTGGCCGGGTCCATGGTGGAGAAGAGCGACGAGGTGCGCGGCTTGGCGGTGCCGTCGGCCGCGTCCCCGAGTTGGACGTAGGGGCCGAAGCGGCCGGCCTTGACCTGGACGTCCAGCCCGGATTCGGGGTCGGTGCCCAGCACCCGGTCATTGGAGGGTGCGGCCAGGAGCTCCTCGGCCCGCTCAATGGTCAGCTCGTCGGGGCAGATGTCGTCCGGGAGCGACGCGCGGTCGTCGCCCCGCTGGAGATAGGGCCCGTAACGCCCGACCCGGGCCACGATCGGCGTCCCGTCGGTGCCTTCGCCGATGGGAATGGAATTGATCTCGCGGGCATCGATCTCCCCGAGATGCGCGGCCACGCTGGCCTTCAAACCCATCGCCCCGCCATTGGCCGCGGCCGCCCCGTTCCCGGCAGCACCGTTCTCGGCAGGCGCAGGGGTGGGCCCCGAGGCGCCGAAGTAGAACCGCGAGAGCCACGGCAAGGCTTCCTCGCGCCCCGAGGCGATCTCGTCGAGGTCGTCCTCCATGCTGGCCGTGAAGCCGTAGTCGACCAGGTTGCCGAAGTAGCGCTCGAGCAGACCGACCACGGCGAAGGCGGTGAAGCTCGGCACCAGGGCGGTGCCCTTCTTCCAGACGTAACCCCGGTCGAGAATGGTGGCGATGACGCTGGCGTAGGTCGAGGGCCGGCCCACGCCGAGCTCCTCCATGGCCTTGACCAGCGATGCCTCGGTGTAGCGGGCGGGCGGCTGGGTGGCGTGCGATCCGGGCTCGAAGGAGATCCCGTCGACCACGTCACCGACGGCCAGCGCCGGCAGCACCACTTCGCGATCGGCCAACTCGGCGTCCGGATCGTCCTCGCCCTCCACGTAGGCCCGCAGGAATCCGGGGAAGGCAATCACCCGACCGCTGGCCGAGAATTCCGCCTCCTCGCCCGCGGACACGCCGGACGCCACGGTGCTCACCAGGCGCACCTGGGCGCTGGTGCCGGTGGCGTCGTTCATCTGGGAGGCCACCGTGCGCATCCAGATCAACTCGTACAGGCGGAGCTCGTCCCCGTTGAGCTGGCGCCCGGCCTGCTCGGGGGTGCGGAACGTCTCGCCCGCCGGACGGATGGCCTCGTGCGCCTCCTGGGCGTTCTTGACCTTGCGCTCGTAGCGGCGCGGCGCGTCGGGCACGTAGTTCTCGCCGTACATCTGGCGCGCCTGGCTGCGGGCCGCGGTGAGCGCCTGGTCCGACAGCGTGGTCGAGTCGGTGCGCATGTAGGTGATGAAGCCCTGCTCGTACAGACGCTGGGCCACCTGCATGGCCCGCTGCGCGCTCGAAGCGCAACTTGCGGCCGGCCTCCTGTTGCAGGGTCGAGGTCATGAACGGTGGTGCCGGCGAACGGCGGAACGGCTTCTCGGTCACGGCGCGCACGGTGAAGGAGCGGCCGGCCAGGGCCGAGGCGACGGAGGTCGCTTCCTCCTCGACCAGGATCCGGGCCGTGCCCTTCTGCACGCCGTCGTCGTTGAAATCCTTGCCGGTGGCGATGGTCCGGCCGCCGAGCGAGACCAGCGCGGCGCCGAAGCCGGCGGGCGCTTCGGTGTGGGAGAACGTGCCGTCGATACCCCACCAGGTAGCCGAGTGGAAGCGCATCCGGGCCCGCTCGCGCTCGACCACCATGCGGGTGGCCACGCTCTGGACCCGTCCGGCGGACAGGCGGGGCATGACCTTGCGCCACAGGACGGGCGAAACCTCGTAGCCGTAGAGACGGTCGAGGATCCGCCGCGCCTCCTGGGCGTCGACCAGGCGGCGATCGAGATCGCGCCATTCCTCCACGGCCCGGGCGATGGCGGCCGGGGTGATCTCGTGGAATACCATCCGCTTGACCGGGACGGTGGGTGAGAGCACCTCGGAGAGATGCCAGGCGATCGACTCGCCTTCGCGGTCCTCGTCCGTGGCCAGATAGACCTCGTCGACGGTCTTCAGCAGCCGCTTGAGGTTGGCCACGACCGACTTCTTCGAGCCCGACACCACGTAGAGCGGCTTGAAGCCGTTGTCGACGTCGACGCCGAGACGGGCCCACGATTCGCCCTTGTAGGCCTCGGGCACTTCATCCGCCCCGCGGGGAGATCGCGAATGTGGCCGATGGAAGACTCCACGATGAAATCCGGCCCCAACAGGCCACCGATGGTGCGCGCCTTGGCCGGCGACTCCACGATCACCAGAGCCTTACCCATGGGGCGCCCCTTCGAGCATTCGGTTCTCTCTCAGTCCGGTCGGCATGGTCCAGCAAGGTTGAAGGTCAGCCACCCGCCTGTCAAGGGCGGGGGGCTCCACCAGAGTCCCACCGCAGGGACGGATTCCAGTGCTGAACAGGTCAGTCCCCGGATACCGCGGCGACCGCAGGAGGAGCCTCGACGTGCTCGGCATCCATCGACTCGGTGCCCCGCTTGGAGAAGGCCAGTGCCACCAGGAGGACCACCAGGGCCGCCCCGGCGATGGCCAGGCGGGCCCCGGTGTGGTGTCGCAGCGCGATCACCGCGGGCAGGACCAGGAGCGAGACCAGGTTCATCACCTTGACCATCGGGTTGAGGGCTGGGCCGGCGGTGTCCTTGAACGGGTCGCCCACGGTGTCGCCGATGACGGCGGCCTTGTGGGCATCGGATCCCTTGCCGCCTTCATTGCCGTCCTCGATGTACTTCTTGGCGTTGTCCCACGCCCCACCCGAATTCGACAGTGTGTTGGCCATGAGCTGGCCGGTGAGAATGGTGCCGGCCAGGAACGCACCCAGCGCCAGGTAGTTGATGCCGAAGCCCACGATGATCGGCGTCAGAACGGCCAGGAGCGCCGGTGTGGCCAACTCGCGCTGGGCGGCGGCCGTGCAGATGGAGATGACCCGCCCGTACTCGGGCTTCTCGGTGTAATCCATGATGCCGGGGTGTTCGCGGAATTGCCGTCGCACCTCGAGGACGACGGTGCCGGCCGAGCGCCCGACCGCCCGGATGGCCAGCGAGGAGAAGAGGAAGGCGATCGAGCCACCGATGAGCAACCCGATGAAGGTCGTGGGGTTGGCCACGTTGATCTGGATGATCGAGAAGACCTTGGCGCCCGTGGCGTGCAGGCCGGGGACCTGTTCGCCGATCGTCTCGATGAACGAGGCGAACAGAGCCACGGCGGCGATGACCGCCGACCCGATGGCCACCCCCTTGGTGATGGCCTTGGTGGTGTTGCCGACGGCGTCGAGGCTGACCATGATGCGCTCGGCCTCACCACTGAACTCGCCCGACATCTCGGCGATGCCCGCTGCGTTGTCCGAGACCGGGCCGAAGCTGTCCTCGGAGACCACCATGCCGGCGGTGGCCAGCAGGCCGATGCCGATGAGCGCCACCAGATAGAAGGTCAACTCGATGTTGCCGTCGCCCAACCCGATGGCCACGGCGATGGCGATGGCGATGGCGATGATGGCCCAGACCGAGGACTCCAGGCCGATGGAGAAGCCCGAGAGGACGGTGGTGGCCGGCCCGGTGCGGGCTGACGCCGCGATCTCCTTGACCGGGCCGCGCTCGGTGGAGGTGAACTGCTCGGTGATCTGGCTGGCCACCAGGGAGAGCACCACACCGGTGAGGACGGCGTAGAAGACCTTGAGATCGTGCACGTAGTACTGCGCCACCAGGAAGGCTCCGGCGACGGTCAGCACGGCGGCCAGCCAGAAGCCCCGGTTGATGGGCGTCATGGCGTTGCGGTCCTTGGCCCGGGCCCGCACGACCATGACCCCGATGAGCGAGGCGAAGATGCCGAGGGCCGGGACGATGAGCGGGTACAGGACCGCCGGGGTCGGGTTGTGGCCGATGGTCCGGAAGGCCGAGAACCCCAGGATCAGCGCGGCGATGATGGTGATCTCGTAGGACTCGAAGAGGTCGGCCGCCATGCCGGCGCAGTCCCCGACGTTGTCGCCCACGTTGTCGGCGATGGTGGCCGCGTTGCGGGGATCGTCCTCGGGGATGCCGGCTTCGACCTTGCCCACCAGGTCGGCACCCACGTCGGCCGCTTTGGTGAAGATGCCGCCGCCGACCCGCATGAACAGGGCGATCAACGAGGCGCCGAAGGCGAACCCGATCAGCACGGCCGTGGCCGAGTTCTGGAAGATGAGCACGATGGCGGTGGCGCCGGCCAGGCCCAGGCCGACGCAGAGCATGCCCGTCACGGCACCGGTGCGGAAGGCCACCCGCAACGCCCCGGCCATGCCCCCACCCTGCGAGGCGGCGGCGGCGGTGCGGACGTTGCCCCGCACGGCGATGCTCATGCCGATGAGGCCGGTCAGCCCGGAAAAGGTCGCGCCGAAGAGGAAGCAGATGACGCGGTAGAGGCCGTCCTGGGCGAAGGTCAGCGCCAGGACGGTGTGCCCGTCGTGGATGATCGGCAGGCCATGCGGGCCCAGCTTCACGACCTCGGTGGCCGTGAAGAACACGAGGACGGCCAGCGGGATCACGATGATGGCGATGGCCCGGAATTGTCGGCCCAGGAACGCCTCGGCCCCTTCCTGCACGGCCAGGGCGATCTCCTTCATCTTGGGCGTGCCCTGGTCGGCCGCCAGGACGTTGCGCGCCAGGAGAAGCCCCGCCACGATGCCGACCAGGCCGGCCGCCAGGCAGATGTACAGCCAGATTTTGTCCGATCCGCCAAGTTGGAAATTCTGGTATCCACCCTTGGCGGCGAGGAGGTTGATCATGCCTGGTGTGCCCTTTCTCTTTCGGTCCGTGTTGCGGGGGCCCGGTCGTGACGGACCGTTCCCCTGCCCAGCGCGACGGCGTTCGTTGGCCCGGAGGTGATCAACGCCGTCTTCCCAGGCCGCGGGGCGCGCCTCGGCGGCGCACCCGACGACGGGCCGGGGGGCACGTTAGCGACTGGTGGGTGGGCGAGCAAGAACCACCGTTGGCGGTCATTCCCCGGACCGATCACCGTCGGCGCCCGACACCAGTTCGAAGTAGGGGTTGAGCATGGCCGGCCGCCGGCCCCAGGCCCCGACCATGCCTTCGGCTACCAGCCGCGCCCCAGGTTCGATGCCGGAGATCTTGGGACGCCCCTGGAAGACCAGGAGCAGTCCCCCCGTCCCGTCATCGAGCACGCATTCGAGGTTGGAGGTCCCGGCCCGGGGCTGGACCCGGACCGATTTCACACGTCCCGCCACCCGGACCCGCTGGCGGGACGTGACGCTGGATATGGGCTGGGCGGCCCCCGCCCGGCGGGCGAGCTCGTCGTCGGCTTGGGACACGGCGGTGGGCTTGCGCCCCCCGTCCTTGCGGGCGCCGGAGCCGCTCCGGCCCCCCGCGTCGATCGGATCCTCTGGGCCCCCGACCGGGGCGAGCTCCGATGGGCCGCCGCGGCTCGTGCGCCGAAGTGACTGTTGCACTGCCTGGCCGTAGGTGCCCATCCGCTTCCCGAGCTGCCCCGGCAGGACGAAGGGGATGATGGTGGCGCTGACATGGGGCACCTGGTCGACCAGGGCGGCGAGCTTGTCCGCCGTGCGATCATGCAGGAAGCGCTGCCACACCCGGGCGTAGCCCCGACGGGGCAGGATGACGGTGCACTCGGTGTCGCCGTCGAGCGTGGCGTCGGCCACCAGTTCGATGGCCGCCCGACCCAGCCGCCGGTCGCGGCACTCGATGATGTCGAGCGGGAGGCGGGCCAGCCCGAGCCGGCCCCACTCCTCCTCGAGCGCGCGGGCCTCCTTGGAGTCGATGTCGAAGTGAACGGCGCGCAGGTCGTCGGGCGTCAGCGAACGCGCGTACTGGATGGCCCGGGCGGTGGCCATGTCCAGCCGATCGACCAGCACGATGACCACGTGGTGTCTGAGGATCGATGCCTCGGCCGCCTCGAAAGCCCCGGCCTCGAGGTCCACTGTCTCCTTCGCGTACTGGTGATGCAGCCGGACAAGGCCGATGACACCCAGGGGAAGGATGATTACGATCGCCCATGCGCCCTCGGAGAACTTCGTCACCACGATGACCAGGTCCACGACCAATGAGAGAACGGCGGACGTACCGTTTATGGCGGCACGGCGGCGCCAGTGTGGCTCCTTGTGCCGCAGGTGGTAGCGGACCATGCCGGCGCCGGCCATGGTGAAACCGGTGAAGACCCCGACCGCGTAGAGGGGGATGAGCTTGTCCACCTGAGACTGGGTGATCAGGAGCAGCCCGACCGAGACGACAGTGAGGACGATGATGCCCGTCGAAAAGACCAGCCGGTGCCCACGCCGGGTCAGCCGGCGCGGCAGGTAGGAGTCCTCCGCGGCAAAGCTCGCCAGGAACGGGAAGCCGGTGAAGCTCGTGTTGGCCGCCAGAACCAGGATGAAGACGGTGCTGATCTGCAGGACGAAGACGAGCACCCGGGCGAGCGGCATGCTCCCGTAGACGTACTTGGCCACCTGGTAGACGACGGTCGGGGTCCCCGAGACGTAGGGGACCGGATGGGTTACCGCCGCCAGTGCACTCACCCCGAGCACCAGACTGCCCAGGATGCAGGCCATCCAGATCATCGTGATCCGTGCATTGCGGGCCTGGGGATGGCGGAAGACGCTGACCCCGTTGGAGATGGCCTCGGTGCCGGTCAGGGCCGACCCGCCCGACGCGAAGGACCGCAGGAGCACGAACGCGCCGGCACCATAGAGGAGACCGGCGCCGGGGTGACCGATTGTGACCGCACCCGACTGGTGGATCGAGTGGGCCTGGAGCTGGCCCAGTGCCGCCCGAGTCGCGCCAACCACCATCAGCACCGCCATGTTGGCGACGAAGAAATAGGTGGGGATGGCAAACACCCGGCCCGCTTCCCGCACGCCGCGCAGGTTGGCGTAACTGATGAGCACGACCAACGCGACGGCGATCGCCGTCGTCCCAGGGACGAGCGTCGGGAACACCGAGGTGAGCGCGGCCACACCGGCGGCCACCGACACGGCGACGGTCAGGGAGTAGTCGATCAGCAGCGCGACCGCCGCCACCTGGGCCACATTGAGCCCGAAATTCTCCCTGGCGACGACGTAGGCACCTCCGGCCTTCGTGTAGACCTTCACCACCTCGAGGTAGGACAGGGTGACGAAGGCGAGGACGACGATCACCGCGATGCTTACTGGCATGAGTAGGGAGAAGGCGGCGACCCCGATGACCTTGATCAGTGGGATCAGAGCCTGCTCGGTTGCGTACGCCGACGAGGAGATCACATCGGACGAGAGGACGGCGAGCGCGGTTGGACGGCCCAGGCGTTCGGAGCTGAGCTGCTCGGTGACCAGCGGTGGACCCAGAAGCTTGTTCTTCAGCCGGTAGGACAGAGTCTCGGGAATGCCGTCGGCCGCCATGCCGCCCCGTGGGACCGGTGGGGGAGATCCTGGGCTGGGAACCACCGGCACACAGTAGGAGCAAACGGGGGCCGACCCTCGCGACCACTCCCCGCCCCCGCGGGGCCCCTTTGCGCGTCAGGGCGTCGCGTGTTGTGCTGTGGCAATGCACGTGATCGTCGTTGGGTGCGGTCGGGTGGGATCCGGCCTTGCCGTCTCGCTCACCGGCGAGGGCCATTCGGTGACGGTGATCGACCGAAATGCCCGGGCCTTCCGCCGGTTGAAGGACTGGGACGGCCCCCGGATCGTCGGATCGGGATTCGACCGGGACGACCTGGAAAAGGCGGGGGCGGTCGGTGCCGATGCCCTGGCTGCGGTGACCAGCGGGGACAACACCAACATCATGACGGTGCGGATCGCCCGTGAGACCTATCTCATCCCCAATGTGGTGGCCCGCATCTACGACCCCCGTCGGGCCGAGATCTACCAGCGCCTCGGCATCCCGACCGTGGCCACGGTGACGTGGACCATCGATCAGGTCCGCCGGAGGCTGCTCCCCGACGAGGACGCGGCCGACTGGTCCGATCCGTCGGGGCGTCTGCTCCTGATGGATCGATCCCTCCCGGACAGCTGGGCCGGACGCCGGCTGGTCGATCTCGAAGAAGCCGGCCGGCTCAACCTGGTGGCGGTGACGCGGGCCGGCGTCATCCGGATGGACGCGCGCGAGCTGGTCGGGCAAGAGGGTGACATCCTCCACGTCGCGGTCCTCCACGACGCGCGCCAGGATCTCGACGCGCGCCTCGGCAACGCTGCGGCTGAGAGCGCGGGTGCGGCCGAAGGTTCGGGCAGCGGTACCGGTTCGGGTGCGGCTGCCGGTTCGGGTGCCGCCGCCGGTTCGGGCAGTGGTGGTGCGCAATGAAGGTGGCCATCGCCGGTGCCGGCAGCGTGGGCACGGCCATCGCGGCCGACCTGTTCGCCAACGGCCACCAGGTCCTGGTGTTCGAACAAGACCCGGACTTGGTGGAGCGCCTTCGTCCCACGTTGGACGTCACCTGGATCGCCGCCGACGCCTGCGAGGTCTCGTCGCTCGACGCCGCCGGTCTGGCCACGGTCGACGTGGTGGTGGCCGCCACCGGAGACGACGAGGACAATCTCGTCGTCTCCCTGCTGGCCAAGCAGGAGTTCGCCGTGCCGCGGGTCGTGGCGCGGGTCAACCATCCCAAGAACCAGTGGCTCTTCAACGAGAGCTGGGGGGTCGATGTCTCGGTGTCGACGCCCCAACTTCTCACCGCGCTGGTCGAGGAGGCCGTCTCGGTCGGTGCACTGGTACGTCTGTTGCAGTTCCAGGGGGGAGCGGCCCATCTGGTCGAGATCACGCTCGCCGAAGATTCGCCGGCCAACGACATCGCCATCGCCGACCTGGAGTTCCCCCGCGACGGCGTCGTGGTGGCCGTGGTGCGCGACGGCCGGTTGATCGTGCCCCGGGGCGACACCGTGCTCCAGTCGGGCGACGAGGTGCTGGTGCTCGTCACAGCCGATGCAGAAGACGCCGTGCACACTCTGTTCATCAGCGAGTAGCAGCACGACGTCACCGGATCGTCGACGGATCGTCGACGGCGCGTCACCCATGGTCGTGGGGCGGCGGGGCCAGGACTTAGCATGGGTACATGGAGGCCGCCTTCTTCGACCTCGACAAGACCGTGATCGATCGCGCGTCCATCGCCGCCTTCGGACGGCACTTCATGAAGGGCGGATTGATCAACCGGCGGGTGGTGGCGCGGCGCCGCGATCTCGCAATTGATCTATCTGCATTTCGGAGCGGATGAAGAACGCTTGGCCCGGGTCCGTGAGTCGATGCTCGCGCTGACCAGGGGATGGGACCGGTCCCAGGTGCGCCACATCGTCCGCGAGGCCATGCTCGAGACGATCGAGCCGATCATGTACGCCGAAGCGCTCGAGTTGATCGAGTTGCACCGAGCGGCCGGGCATCGCGTGTACCTCGTCTCGGCGTCGCCGGAGGAGATCGTGCTCCCCCTCTCCGAGATGCTCGGGGTCGACGGGGCCATCTGCTCCCAGGGCGAGATCGACGACGAGGGTCGCTACACCGGGCACATGGCCTTCTACGCCTACGGCCCCGAGAAGGCGACGGCCATGCGGGCCCTGGCGGAGCGCACCGGCATCGACCTGGCCGCCAGCAGCGCCTACTCGGACTCGGCGACCGACCTGCCCATGCTCGAAGCGGTGGGGCGTCCGGTGGCGGTCAATGCGGACCGCGCCCTGGCCAAGGTGGCACGTGAGCGCGGCTGGGAGATGCGGACCTTCACCAAACCGGTGCGCCTGCGCGACCGGGTGGGCCGCACCACACCGGTGGTCACGACCAGTCTGGCCGTGGCCGGGGCCGCGCTCATCCTGTGGCGTCGCGGCGCACGGAGTCGGGCGCCCGGAGGGCGGGCCGCGGCCTGATTTTCAGTACGGGTTTGTCAGGCGTCGCGCAGTCGCCGCGCTGCGACGACACCGAGACCGACAATGAGGACCAAAAGCAGCAGCTTCTTCATGACGGTCAGCCTATCCCCGCGGGAGGGGGGCCTAGACAGTCAGCAGATCGCGGGCGCCCGTGTCCGAGGACGGGTGCCGCAATTTCGACATGGCCCGGGCCTCGATCTGGCGGATGCGCTCGCGGGTGAGGTTGAAATGCTCGCCCACTTCTTCGAGGGTCCTGGGCTCACCCCGGTCGAGGCCGAAGCGCAGGCGGAGTATCTCGCGCTCGCGCTCGTCCAGGGGGGAGAGGAGGCGCCCGATCTCGTCGGGGAGCAGGGATACCGCAGCCACCTCGAAGGGGGATTCGGCGGATCGGTCCTCCACCACGTCGCCCAATTCGGCATCGCCGTCCTCACGGAGGGGCTCGGAGAGGGAGAGGGGCTCGGCTCGGAAGCGCAGGGCCTCCACCAGCTTGTCCTCGGGCATCTCGACTTCGATGCCCAGTTCGGCCAGGGTGGCCGGACGACCGAGCTTGAGTTCCAGGCGGGCCTGCGCCTTTTGCACCCGGGCCAGCGTGTCGCCGGCGTGCACGGGGAGCCGGATGGTCCGCCCCGTGTTCGCGATGCCCCGCGTGATGGCCTGGCGGATCCACCAGGTGGCGTAGGTGGAGAACTTGAACCCCTTGCGCCAGTCGAACTTCTCGACGGCGTGCATCAGGCCCAGGTTGCCCTCCTGGATGAGGTCGAGCAGCGGGAGGCCGGACGCCTGGTACTTCTTGGCGATGGAGACCACCAGGCGCAGGTTGGATTGCACGAAGGTCTGCTGGGCCTGCTCGCCCTCCATGACGGACCGGCGCATCTCGCGCTTCTTCGCCGTGGTCAGGCCCTTGGGGGCCTTGGCGACGTCCAGTTCCGCCTCGCGGCCGGCCTCGATGGCCTGGGCCAGCCGGACCTCGTCGTCCTTGGTCAGAAGGGGATATTGACCGATATCCGTCAGATAGAGCCGGACAAGATCCTCGTCGTCGCGCTCAATGCGTTCTTTCGCCAAAATCTCGCCAAACCTTCCGTTACCATGGGCCTCGACAGGTCACGACCGTGTCGGGCATTCGCGCTCAATTTGCAGTTTGCGTCGTTTTCGGCGCACAAGGGCTGCAGGAACATTGTACTGGACGCGTCAAGATGGCCGTGCAGCAGGGATTATGTCGGAGCCCTCATTGAACAAACGTTCGAGGTGCCGACACATTTCGGTTACTTCTTCTCCACGCTCCGATACCTGCAACTCCCGTTGGAGGAGAGCGTGGCCGCGGTCCGATTCCCGCCGCAATCCGTCCACCACCAGACGAAGGACATCGACGACCGGCGCCTCGTTCACCGGCGAGGCCCCGGCCAGGTGCCGGCCATAGGTGGCCCGCAGGTGGGGCAGGACGGTGGCCAGGCCACCGAGCCGGCGCAGCGGGTCCGGAACGAGGTCCTCGAGTCGCTCGAGCGCCGGCCGGACGCCGCCCTCGGGCGCGACGATCAGCGCCGGCACATCGATGCCGGCCCGCACCGGGAGGCGGTCGCGCCACTGGGCGGCGAAGAAGGCATGCCGGGCCGACAACTCGCTGAACCACACCCGGATCTCGGGGCTGCCCTCGCCGCCGGCCCACGCACCGGCCAGTTCGAAGAGACGGCCCTCCTGCCAGCAGTAGCCCCCCACCATCTGGGCCAACTGGTCGATCGTGCGCCAGGACCCCGGCGCAGAACCGACAGACCCGTCAGACCCGTCAGGGCCGTCAGCCACCGCTCTCCTCGAGCGGGGGCGGGCGGTAGCGGTTGGTGATCGGCATACGGCGGTCCTTGCCGAAGGCCTTGGTGGTGATGCGGACCCCCGGCGGCATCTGGCGCCGCTTGTACTCGGCCCCGTCCACCAATCGGACCACCTGGTCGACGACCGCCGGGGCGAAGCCGTCGGCCACCAGGTCGGCCGCCGTGCGGTCTCCCTCCACGTAGCCCTGCAGCACCGGATCGAGTTCCTCATAAGGCGGGAGCGACTGGTCGTCGCGCTGGTCGGGCCGGAGCTCGGCTGAGGGCGGCTTGTCCAGCACGCTGTCGGGGATGGGGGCGGGCATCGCATCGAGCACGGCCTTCGTGTTGCGATAGCGGCACAGCTGGTACACCAACGTCTTGGGCACGTCCTTGATGACGGCGAACCCCCCGGCCGAGTCCCCGTACAGGGTGGAATAGCCCGTGGCCATCTCACTCTTGTTCCCGGTGGTCAGGACCATCCACCCTCTGGCGTTGGAGATGCCCATGAGGAGGACGCCGCGCAAGCGGGACTGCAGGTTCTCGTCGGTCAGCCCGGCCGGCTCGCGACCGAGCACGTCGGCCAGCATGGCCGTCATGGCCACGTGGGCCTCTTCAATGGCCACCACCCGGAGGTCGATGCCGAGGCGCTGGGCCAAGAGGCCGGCGTCGTGTCGTGATCCCTCGCTCGAGTAGCGCGACGGCATGGAGATACCGTGGACCCGGGCGGGTCCCAGGGCATCGACGGCGACGGCCGCAACCAGCGACGAATCGATACCCCCCGAGAGCCCGATCACCACGTCGGTGAAGCCGTTCTTGCCCACGTAGTCCCTGGTGCCGAGCACCAGGGCGTCATAGACCTCGGCCTCGTCGGAAACCGGGGGGACGATGGCCGGGGGTGGGAGCACACGGCGCTCGCCGGCCCGGGGGCCCGTCACCAGCACCCGCGGCAACGCCGTGGTGACGGATCGCGCGTCAGGCTGGCGGATGGGGATGTCCACCACCACCAGATCACGCTCGAACTGGACGCCGTTGGCCAGGAGGGTGCCCTCGCGTCCCATGACCAGTGAGTCGCCGTCGAAGACGAGCTCGTCCTGCCCCCCGACCTGGTTGACGTAGACGATGGCGCAGCCGGCTTCGGCCACCCGCTCGGTCAGCATGGCCACCCGCTCGTGGCGACGGCCGCGGTTGTACGGCGACACGTTGAGGTTCACCACCACGTCGGCGCCGGCGCGACCCTGCTCGGCCACCGGCCCGGCGGGGAACCACACGTCCTCGCAGACCGAGATGCCGACCCAGGCCCCGGCCACGCCGAACAAGGTCGGCGACTCGTCACTCGGGATGAACCAGCGTTGCTCGTCGAACACCCCGTAGTTCGGGAGGAAGTGCTTGCGGTAGACGCCGGCCACACGCCCGCCGGCGCAGATGGCCGCCGCGTTGGCCAAGCCCGAACCGTCAGGTGTGGCGCCGACGTAGCCGACCACGATGGCGCACTCCTGGGTGGCCGCGGCTACCTTCTCGAGCGCGGCCACATTGTCCGCCACGAATCCGGGTTTGAGGAGGAGATCCTCGGGGGGATAGCCCGGAATGGCCAACTCGGGCACGACACAGAGGTCGGCACTGGCGGACTCGGCCGCAGCCAGGGCGGCCAGCACCCGGTCCACATTGCCCGAGAGGTCACCGACCACGGTGTTGAGCTGCGCTGCCGCGACGCGCAGGTGTCCCACGGACTCAGCCTAACAACGGGGATTGGCCGTCTAGACGGGGAACATGTCGGGTCGATTCGATTCGGTGGCTTCCTTCGGCGGCGTCATTCGGTGACGTCGTGCTCTTGCGTCGCGTGGTCCGCGACGGAGCGCCGACCACAAGGTGAGCTGGAGAGATGCGGCACCGAGAAATTCAGCCGAAAATTCTTGACCGATCCGAGAAAGGGACTTACCCCTGGGATGTGTTCACCTGTGCAGCGTCGCGCAGGTCGATGAACACAGCTTAGCAATTGCGCGGACCTCTGCGGTGTCGGCAACGTGCGTTGACCCGACTTCTCGCGTCATCGGCGTGATTTTTCGTCGTATACTTCGTTACTTCACGTGCCGTAAGGGACATGCTTGGCCTGCAGTTGTGAATCGCAAGGCCGTGCGAAATCCCGGAGTGACACAACCCTCGAACGAGGGATAGGTACGCACCGGCATGCGAACCCGACCGTTCCCCTCTGAGGGCGCGCGGGTAAGACCGGACGGACCGATCCGTCAAGCCAAATGTCCAATGGAGGAAGTGCATCACAAGAACCAATACCTGAGTACGACCGGATATCCCGCCAGCACACCTTCCCGCTTGTTGTAGCGAGGTCGATCCACCCTTCCCGGTGCTCGGCTGGGGCTTGAATGCTCTGACGTGGGGTCCAACCGAACCAAAAGAGAGGCCGTCCGCCACCCTGGCGAGAGGCCCGACCAAGGAAAGGTCACCCCACGATGTTTACAAGTACCCCTCTACGTGCACGCCACTTCACGGTGGCAATGCTCGTCATATGCGCACCGATTGCTCTGGTCTTCTTCTTCGTCGGCCAGCAGTTGGTGTCGGCAACACCGTCCCACGGCGTCGCGATCGAACAGACTGTGCGCACCCAGCGGGCCGAAAAAGCCGAACAGAAGATTGACCACGCCGCGTTCGTCAAGTACGTCGCCGCCGTTCAGAAAGCCGAGTTGGCCAACTATGTGTTGGGCAAGTGGGCGCAGGCTGTGCAGGCCGGTCAGGCGTCCGCCTATCTGCAGGCGATGAATGCAAGTGCCCAGCAGCAGGCGGCACAAGCCGCGGCAGCCAGTGCACAAGCAGCGCGGGCTTCCTCGAGCAGCTACAGAAGCTCGTCCAGTTACCCGAGCTCGTCGAGTTCGTCCGGCTCCTCGAACTACAGCAGCTCTGCGGGTTCCGGCGGCTGGTCCGCCGTGGCGCAGTGCGAGGAGGGTGGCAGCAACGACCCGACCTACGGCTACTACGGGATCAAGGAATGGAACGGCTACGACGGTTACGCCACCGCCGGTTCCGCGCCCCAGTCGGTGCAGCTGCAGTGGGAACAACAGAACGTCGGCTCTCCTCCGAACGAATCCGGCGGCTGCCACAGTTACTAAACCCTGTGCAGTTGGCGGCACTCTCCGAGTAGCCGCAACGATCCGGCCGACCTCGCCCCACTCGAAACTGAGAGGGGTGTGGTCGGCCTCGGTCGCGGCCGGGGCTACTTCAGCCTCGCCGCAAGGAACGACCGCAGGACCCCAGTGAACGCCTCGGGCTGCTCGAAGGCGGGGAGGTGGGCCGCGCCCACCAGAACACAGAGCTCCGCTCCCGGAATGCGTGCCGCGAGCGCACGGCAGCGGGCCTGGAGATGACGGAGGTCGAGGTCCCCCGCCACCACCAGCGTGGGAAGGGCCAGCTCGGACAGGCGTGACCAGGCGTCGGGCGGTTCGCGCTCGGAGCCCGGGCTCTCGGCGTGGAGCGCGATCCGGTTCATATCGAGAGCGAGTTCACGCCGCACCCCCCCGACCCTCCCCTCGGGGGCGGTCGGCCCGTCCAGCCACAACCTGATTTCGCCGAGGTTCAGGGCGTCGAGCGCCCCGGCGGTGTCAGCCGCCTCGAGGCTCTCCCATATGGCCGCCACCTCGGGTTCGATGTCCGCTTCGGTGACCTGGGGCGCGCCCGAGATGGCGGGTGCCACCAGCACCAGGGCCGAGACACGGTCCGGGTGGGTCAACGCCGCGTTGAGGGCGACCTCACCGCCGCTGGAATTGCCCACCAGGACGGCGCGCTCGAGACCCAGCGCGTCGAGCACCCGACACAGGTCGACCACCTGGTCATGGCTCTCCGGCCGGTAGGCGGTGGTGCCGAAGCCGCGGCGGTCGTAGGCCGCGACGTCCATCTCCGGGCCGAGACGGTCCATCACGTCGTGCCAGCTCCGATGATCAGAGATGCCCGTGTGCAGGAAGACCACGCTCGGCGTTCTCCCGCGGCCGTTACGGGTCAGGGTCAGACGGGCCTTCCCGGATGCGACCTGCAGCAGTTCCGGGGGGAACGGGGGTGCCACGTCCACGCCTGCAGCGTAATGAAATGGACCCGGATAGGCGGTGGAGGTCCCGCGCCTGCGAAGCTTAAGGAGTGCAAAGCCAGCGCGACTACGTGCTCCGTACCGTCGAGGAACGAAGCATCCGGTTCGTCCAACTGTGGTTTACCGATGTGCTCGGGACTCCCAAGGGATTCAACATCACCTCGACCGAACTGGAGAATGCCCTCGACGAGGGGATGACCTTCGACGGCTCCGCCATCGACGGCTTCAGCCGGGTGCAGGAAGCTGACGTCCTGGCCCGACCCGACCCCAAGACGTTCCAGCTGCTGCCGTGGAACGACGACGACTCGTCGGTGGCCCGGGTCTTCTGCGACATCGCCAACCTGGACGGCACACCCTTCGAAGGTGATCCTCGTCATGCGTTGCGACGGACCCTCGAGCGGGCCCGCTCGGCCGGGTACACCTTTTTCGCCGCCCCGGAGATCGAGTACTTCTACTTCGCCGACGCGGATCCCGGCCACCCGCCCCGGGCACTCGATTCGGGCTCGTACTTCGACCTCAGCGTGGCTGACGCCACCAGCGACCTCCGACGGCGTTCGGTCTTGATGCTCGAGGAAATGGGGATCCCGGTCGAGCACACCCAGCATGAAGACGCGCGCAGCCAACACGAGATCGACCTGCGCTACACCGATGCCCTCACCATGGCCGACACCGTGATGACGACGCGCATGGTGATCAAGGAGATGGCGCGCCGGGATGGCGTCTACGCCAGCTTCATGCCCAAGCCGCTGGGTGGAGTGCAGGGTTCGGGCATGCACACGCACATCTCGCTGTGGGAGGGCGAGCGCAACGCCTTCGTCGACGAGGACGACGAGTACGGGCTCTCCACGGTGGCCCGCCAGTTCATCGCCGGTCTGCTCCACCACGCCCGCGAGATCACCGCGGTGACCAACCAGTGGGTCAATTCGTACAAGCGACTGATCCGCGGCTACGAGGCCCCGGTCCATGTGAGCTGGGCCCGCAACAACCGCTCGGCGTTGGTACGGGTCCCGGTGGTCAAGCACGGCAAGTCCGAGTCCACCCGCCTGGAATATCGGTCACCCGACAGCGCCTGCAACCCGTACCTGGCCTTCTCGGTGATGTTGGCGGCCGGGTTGCGGGGGATCACGGAGGGCTACACCCTCCCGGCGGAGGCCGGCGCCAACCTCTTCTCCCTCTCGCCCCGGGAACTGGCGGAGAAGGGGATCGAGTCCCTGCCGCCGAGCCTGCACGACGCGGTGAACGAAATGGAGCGGTCCAAGTTGCTGGCCGACACGCTCGGCGACCATGTCTTCGAGTGGTTCATCCGCAACAAGCGGGCCGAGTGGGGTGCCTATCAGGCCCAGGTCACCCAGTTCGAGCTCGACCGCTACCTGCCCCTCTTGTGATCGATGGATCCCCTCCTCTGCTTTCCCACTGATCTTCCCCCCGAGGTAACCCTGGCCCTCCAGGGCGCCGGCCTCGGTTACAAAGCGGTCTCGGGACCCGACGCGCTGGGTGACGGTGGGGCCGAAGGCCGCGCCGAAGCCTGGTCGGGTGCGGTGGTGGTGACGGGCGAGGACATGGCGGCGGCCGTGGCCTTCTGCCGCGTCGTCCGCATGCGCGAGGTGCCGCTGAGCCCGCTGCTCCTGGTCATCCGCACCGAGCAGGTGGGCGACCTCCTGTTGCGTGACGATCTCTTCGACGACTTCTGCGTGCTGCCGGCGCGCGCCGAGGAATTGGTGGCCCGACTCCAACATCTCTTCTGGCGCACCGGACAGAGCATGCGACCCGACATCATCGAGTACGGGGCCCTCGTGCTGAATCTCGAGACGTATCAAGCCGCCGTGGCCGGCCGGGTGCTCGATCTGACCTACATGGAGTACGAGTTGCTGCGTTTCCTGGCCGGTCACCCGGCCAAGGTCTTCACTCGAGAGACGCTACTGAGCCGGGTCTGGGGCTACGAGTACTACGGCGGGGCCCGGACGGTCGACGTCCACATCAGGCGACTCCGGGCCAAACTGGGCGAGGAGCACGCCCACCTGATCCAGACCGTGCGATCCGTGGGGTACCGCTTCGGCCAGGTGGGGTGGCAGCCGGGGCTGGCTCAGCGCCCCGGCGCGTAGGCCCAGGCTTCGACCTCCACCCGCGCCCCGACGGGGAGCGCGGCCACGGCGACGGCCGAACGGGTGGGCCGATTGTCGGTGAAGGTGGCCACCCAGACCTCGTTGACGGCGGCGTACTGACCCATGTCGACGAGGAAAAGGGTCGTCTTGACCACATCGGCCAGCGTCGCCCCCTCTTGGCCCAACACCGAGGCCAGGTTGGCCAGGGCCTGGCGCAGCTCGGGGACGGTGCCGCCCGGGACCAGCCCGACGGCGCCCGTCTCGTCGGTGGCCAGTCCGACCTGCCCCGAGGTGATGACCCAGTCCCCGGCTCGGCGTACCGGCGTGTAGGGACCTGCGGCGGGGCTCATGGGTGCTCCTCTCGATGGGCTGACGGTACGGCGATGCTGGTGCGCCCCGCCCGCGGGCTGCCGGGGCGGCGGCGGGCCGGCCAGGTCGGGGGCAGCCCCTCGGCGATCCACGCCGCGGCCACGGTGGCCGCGAACACGGCGTCGGATGCGTTGACCGGCCAGCCGTCGCCGTCGTGGAGGACGACCTCGACCGGGGGCATCTCGCGGGCCGAAAGGATGCCGAAGGAGCGGATGGTCAGATCGATGGGCGTGCCCTCGGGGTCCACGGCGATGCCCTCGCTCCGCACCAGGCCGAGCGCCTGGTGCACCGCCCCGATGACGTAGGAGCGCAGGGTCACCGGGCAGAGCACCTCGCCGGCCCAGACCTCCACGTTGACGCCGGTGCCTCTCTGGCTGCCGCCGTCGGTGCCTCCCTGGCTGCCGCCGTCGGTGCCTCCCTCGGCGCCGATGGTGACCACCGCCCGTCCCGCCCCGGGCACCGTCACCTCGGCCCTCCCGGTGCCGGGCTGGTGCGGGTGCCGGTCCGCCGCCAGCGCGGTGACCGCCGCCAGGACTTCCACCCACACCGCCCCTCGCAGGTCCGGGCTCACCGGCGGCCCCACGATGTCGACCTCTTCGACCTCGAGCCGCGGCGCCACGCCCCGCACCCTCGTCCGGATCGCGGCGAGGTCCCCGGCCCCGGGAGTCCGACCGATCCGCAGGTGGCCCGAACCGTCGGCACGCAGGCCCAGGGCGATCGGAGGCCGCTTGGGCCCGCGACGGACCACATCCTCACGGCTGTAGAGCACGCGCACCGCGGTACCGGCCTCGATCGACCGGGCGCGCGCCTGCGCCGCCACCGGGCTGTGTCGCTTTCCACCGAAGGCGCCCCCGTTGGCCAGGGGAGTGGCCGGATGGGCCCCGGGCCGGCACCAGCTGGCATCGGGCTCGACATAGGCCGGCTCCACCCACGTCGTCTGCAACGAGAGAGCCCAGTCGCCCTCGGGCAGGGGGACCGGATGGGTGAGGGGCACGGTGCTGTTGCGGCCCTGGACCTTTCCCGAGCCCGTGCGCGCCGCCCGCAGACTCGTGGCCAACGGCGCCTCGGTCGCGCCGAGCTGCACCAGGGCCTCGGGTGGCGAGGTGTCGTCGGCGAAGCCCCCGCCCCCGAGGACCACCTCGGGGCCCGAGCTCTGGAAGGCGGGCCCCTCGAGTTGGGCCCGCCAGGCCGCCCGCAGCGGGTCGCGCGACCGGACCTCGGGCTCGTCACCGAGGCCGAGGGCGATGCAGCCGGCCTCGACAATGCTCTGCCACCCGGTGCAACGACAGAGGTGGGCCAGCAGCGCCGACTCGACGGCCTGGCGGGTGGGGCGCCGGTCCGCGCGCTCGAGCGCGGCCAACCGGAGCAGGATCCCCGGCGTGCAGAACCCGCACTGGCTGGCGCCGGCGGCCACGAAGGCGTCGACCCAACGACTCCTCAGCTCAGGGGAGAGTCCCTCGACGGTGGTGACGGCCCGTCCGGCCACCCGGCGCAGGGGTGTCACGCAGGCCACGCGGGGGGCCCCGTCCACCCAGACCGTGCAGCACCCGCACTGGCCCTGGGGACTGCACCCGTCCTTGACGGAGCGGCAACGTAGATCCTCACGCAGGGCGTCCAGCAAGGATACGCCGTCTTCGACGGCCACCGGGCTGCCGTTCAAGGTGAAGCTGACGGCCTCCGGCGCCGCCCGTTCGGTCAGCTGAAGGAGGACCCGCACCCGCAGGTACGGGAGGCGTTTGGATTCACGATGTGGAATCCCGCTCCTTGCAGGCCGTCGCTGTAGTCGAGCGTGGAACCGGTGAGGAGCTCGGCGCTGGCCGCGTCGACCACGACCTTGACCGCTCCGAACTCGCGCACTACATCGTCAGCCAGCAACTCGGAGTCGAAGAACATCTCGTAGCTGTAGCCAGAGCATCCACCGGGCTTCACCGCCACCCGGAGGGCCAGGGCCTCGCCCTCCTCGGTTGCCAGCAACTCGGCCACCTTGGCGGCGGCGATGTCGCTGAGTGTGACGGGATCCGGCTTCTTCCCGATATTGACCGAGGTGGTCATGGTCGTCAAAGGAGCCTCCTTGTGACGCGCCGTGGCGGCGCAGGCCTACCCGATGCGCACCGCGCCCGGGAACGAGAACATCTTACCGGGGTCCTAGGCACTGTGACCACGCCGGGGTCGGGCGGATGGAATTCGCCTGCACGCAGGTACAATATCGGGATGATCCCCGGGCCGGACTCCCGCCCATCGTCCGACGCACCGACCGGCGCCGTCGTCGACGCCGCTGCGAACCCACCCAGCCGGGAGGACGAAGTACGCGACTGCCTGCGTGCCGTGATCGACCCCGAGCTGGGCGACACCATCGTCGATCTGGGCATGGTGCGCGCCATCGCCGTCGAGGACGATCGGGTGGTGGTCGATGTCGCCTTGACCATTGCCGCCTGCCCGCTGCGGTCACAGATCGAGACCGATGTGCGGGGCCAAGTGGAGTCCTTGGACTGGGTCGGGGCGGTCGAGATCCGCATCGCCGCCATGGAAGCCGAGGAACGGGCGACGGTGATGGCCCGGGCCCGTTGGAAGGCCCGGGAGGACGCGCCCGAGACGGCCATCGCGCCCACCACCCGGGTCCTGGCCATCGCCTCGGGCAAGGGAGGCGTCGGGAAGTCGTCCATCACGGTGAACCTGGCCGTGGCCCTCGCCAACCGCGGTCTGACCGTCGGCGTCCTCGATGCCGACATCTGGGGCTTCTCCGTTCCCCGTCTGCTGGGCATGGAAGGCGGGGTCCAGGCTCGGGCCGGCAAAATGGTCCCTCTCGAAAGACCGGTGGGTTCCGGTGTGGTGCGTGTCCTCTCCATGGGCTTCCTGGCCGACGAGGAGCAGGCCATCATGTGGCGCGGCCTGGTGCTCAATCGCGCCGTCCAGCAGTTTCTGCAAGACGCCCACTGGGGGGACCTGGACTACCTCCTCATCGACCTTCCGCCCGGTACCGGTGACGTCCAGATGGGTTTGGCCCGCCTGCTGCCCCGGACCGAGATGTTGGTCGTCACGACGCCGCCGATGGCCGCCCAGAAGGTGGCGGCGCGGGCAGCCGACATGGCGCGCAAGGGCTTCCTGCGGGTGGCCGGGGTGATCGAGAACATGAGCGACTTCACCTGCGAGCACGGCACCACCTACGCCCTGTTCGGCTCGGGCGGTGGCGCCCGCCTGGCCCACTCCCTGGGGGTCCCGCTGGTCGGGTCCATCCCCCTTCACGCCGACCTGGCGGCGGCCGGCGACGCCGGGGTGCCCGTGGCCGGTACCGGCGGGGAATTGGCCGAGCTCTTCGCCGAGGTGGCGCGGGTGGTCGCCGAGGAGGTGGCGCCCGTCCTCGAGACCTCGTCGTGCACGGCCCGGCTCATCGAGCGGGTCGAGGCCGCCGTGGCCAGCGGCGACGTCGACGCCGACCTCGACTGACGCTCACCCCGTCACGGGCAGCGCGCTCCAGCGTGTCTCGATGGTGTCGCGGCCCAGTTCCGTTCCCACCGGTTCGGCCCGCTGCTCCTCGGCCAGGGCGCGTACGTGAGCCCACAGCGAGAACCGGGCCACGGGGAGCTGGGGCTCGGTGACGTCGTCGTAGACGGAAGGCAGGAGCTCGTCGACCGTCCCCTCGCCCCGAGCCGCCAAGGCCTCGGCGACCCGGCGATGGCGACCCCTCCGGTGCGCCAAGAGCGCGTCCACCACCGGGGCCACCGGCTGCATGAGCCGGCCGTGGCCCGGCGCCAGCGTCCGGATCCCCGGGAGGTCGCGCACCCGCGACAGGCTGGCCATGTAGCGGCGCAGGTCCCCGTCGGGCGGGCGGATGACCACGGTCGAGCCGTGCATCACATGGTCGCCCGTCAGCAACAACCCGCGATCCGGCAGCAGCCAGCACACGTGGTCAGAGGCATGTCCGGGGGTGTGCACCGCCTCGAGAGTCGGGCCCGCCGCGTTTGCCCCGCCCGGCACCGACACCGGCCCCGACCCCGGCACCGGCACCGGCAGCGTCCAGCCGTCGCCCGCGCGTACGTCGGGCACAAAGCCGTCCGCCGGCCCGAAGCCGATCACCGGTGCCGCACAGACCTCGGCCAAGGGGGCCGCTCCAGGGGCATGGTCGCGATGGGTGTGGGTGACCAGGACCCACCGGATGCTTCCCAGGGACGACGCGGCCGCGATGATGGCGGCCCGGTGCACGGTGTCGTCGGGGCCCGGGTCGATCACGGCCAGGTCAGTGGTCCCGACCAGATAGGTGTTGGTGCCCGGCCCGGTCATGAGCCCCGGGTTGGGCGCCGTCAGGCGATGGAGGTCGGGAGCCAGTTGGTCCAGCCGTCCCGGCACCGGCGCCGGACCGACGCCGAAGTCGGGCACCGCCGGGATCACGGCGCGGCGCCCTCCTGGTTGGCGGCCAGCGAGATGGCCCGCACGGCCTCATCGAAATTCTCGGGGACAACGTCGACCTCGACCGTGCCCCCGTCGTCGTAGCCGTCGTCACCGGGCAGCAGGATCCGCACCCCGTTGCCGTCGGCCACCACCCGCGGCTCGATGGTCGGCACCGCCCCCGAAGCCAGGGCAGCCGCCTCGAGAAGACCGGCGGCCGTGGGGAAGCGGCTGATCGCCTGCAGGTTGCGGATGGTGGGGAAGATCATCTCGAAAGCGCCGGCCCGATGAGAGGCCAAAGCCCGACGGGGCGAGACCCAGGTCTCCGCGATGGTCTCACCGGCGTCGTGGGCCGCCCGTTGCCCGGGCGGGGCGGCGGCCACGAAGAAGCGGGTGTCGAACCGGCGGGGGGCGCCCAGCGGCGTGATCCAGTGGGCGAAGTAGTGGACGTCGCCGACCATGAGGCGCAGGCCCTCTTCCCGGCAGAGGTCGAGGAAGCGACGCGTGCCCGCATTCACGGCCGCCCGCTCAGTCACGAAGCGCGCCTCCTCGTCGGGGTCGCCCGCCAGCAGGGCCGGCCCTCCCGGCCGTTCCGCCAACAGGAGACCCGCCTCCTCGAAGGTCTCCCGCAGGACGGCCACCCAGTAGGCCAGACCGCCGGTCTCGATCCCGAGCAGCGCGCTGGCGACGGCATCGGTCCGGCCGGAGCACGCGGCCTCGGCGTCGGCCCCGCCGTCGGCCGGATCGACCGCGCCGCCCGGAAAGACATAGGCCCCGCCGACGAAGTCAGAACGCAGATTGCGGCGGACCATCAACACCTCGAGGCAGTCCTCGTCGCCGCTCGGCTCGGGGGCGTCGCGCACCAGCATCACGGTCGCGGCCGGCCGTATGGGCACCGCCTCAGTTCCATCGGGTCCATCACGGGAAGCCACGCCGGGAGGCTACTGGTCGTCAGCGCGGGTGCCCCGGGCGGCCTCGGACCCCTGGTCTACGCTGATTCTCCCCATGAGCCTCGATGCCCCTGAGCAGGCGGCGGTCACCGTCGGCCGTCCCATTCCCCGCCGGTACGTGGCCTTGGTCCTCATCGTCGTGGCCGTCATCCTCCTGGCCACCCTCGTCGCCATCCGCGACAACCGGGCCCAGGACAACTCCGCCGCGGTCGAGACGTTCACCCTGGCTCCGACGTCGGTTATCGCCGCTCTCTCCCAGGTTCCCGCGGCCACCATCGATGCCGTGGGCACGACCTCGACCGCCGGTCCGATCACCCCGCTGACATCGACAGCCAGTCGTTCCGTCTGGCTGGTCCCGACGGAGGGAGGGAGGGCCAAGCCGGTGGTGTTCTTCTATGGCGCCGAGTTCGCGCCCTACGCGGCGGCGGAACGCTGGCCGGTTTTACAGGCGCTCACGCGCTTCGGCACCGTCGGGCCGGTGGGCCTGATGCAATCGAGCGGCTCCATGGCCTTCGCCAACACGTCAACCTTCACGTTCTCGCACATGACGTACTCGAGCCCATGGATCAACGTCCAGACGGTGGAGCGCTACAGCGCGTTGAACCCCACCGGAGGCCACTACATGCCGTTGCAGATCCCGACGCCGCACCAGGCGGCGGCCGTGGCCGTCTACGACGCCTCGCCGTCCACCTTCCCCCTGCTCGACGTGGCCAACCGCTACGTGCTGGCCGGGTCCAGCTTCTCCCCTTCGGTCCTGGCCAGTCAGAACCAGTCGCAGATCGCCACGGATCTGACCATTCCCACCAGCCCGGTGACCCAGGCCATCGTGGCCTCGGCCAACGAGATCACGGCGGCCATCTGCACGGTCACCGGTGACCGGCCCGCGGGTGTCTGCCACACGCGGGGTGTCACTGCCGCCGACGACAAATTGGGGATTGCGGCCTCGGGGAGCTGATCCCCGGGGAGCTGATCCCCGGCAAGGCAGTCACCCGACGGCGTCGGGCCGGCCGGGTCCGCCTAGCTGGCGCGGCGGTCGAGCACGACTTTGCGCTCAACCTCGTTCATGCCGCCCCAGATCCCGTGCGGCTCACGGATCCTGATGGCGTAATCGAGACAGTCCCCCCGGACGTGGCACTCGTGGCAGATCGCTTTGGCGCGGATCTCACGTGTCGCTTTCTCTTCCTTCCGCTCAGCATGCGAGGGCGGAAAAAAAGCCCACGACTGCGGTCCCCGGCAAGCGGCCTTGGCCTGCCACATATCTGATCCCTGGCGCATACAACCCCCCGAAGTGGGAATCTTCATCCCCCTCTCCGGCCAAGATACTGCCGACGGTCCCTTGCATTCAAGACCTCTCACCAGGATTTTTGGTTCCCGGAGCATCCCATCCCCCGCTGCTCCAACTACGCTCGGAGCGACATGGACGTGGGATCCTTCTGTGCGCAGAGCCACGTTCTCGTAGTGGCCGGCAAGGGCGGCGTCGGGAAGACCACCATGTCGGTGGCCATTGCCCGCATGGCTTCCGCGACGGGCCGCACGGTGCTGATCGTGGATCTGGAGGGCAAGTCCGGCATCACCGGTGCGTTCGGGCCAGCCGAGGATCTCGGCTACGACGAGGTCGAGCTCGAGTCCGGGGAGGCGCCCCGCCGGGGATGGATCCGGGCCCGACGGATCACCCCCGACGACGCCCTGGTCGAGTACCTCGAAGATCACGGGCTGCGGCGGATATCGAAGCGGCTGGTCTCCTCCGGCGTCATCGACGTGGTGTCGACCGCCATCCCGGGCATCCGCGACGTGCTGGTGCTGGGCAAGGTCAAACAGCTGGAGCGGGACGGGGTGGCCGACCTGATCGTGGTCGATGCACCGGCCACCGGCCACGCCATCACGTTCCTGACCTCGGCCGGCGGCCTGGTCAGCGCGGCCCGCGGAGGGCCGTTGCGTACGCAGGCCCAAGATGTGGTCGAGTTCCTGGGCGACCCGACCCGGTGCCGGGTGATCCTGGTGACCCTGCCCGAGGAAATGCCGGTCAGCGAGACGATCGAGTCGGCCTACACCCTCGAGGACCGGGCCGGGGTGCAGCTGGGGCCGGTGATCGTCAACGGGTGCGAACCCGCCCCCGAGGGCCTGGACCGGCCCGCCGAGGCGTCGGGGATCGGACCTCCGATCGATCCCGACCACCTCGAAGCGCTCGAGGCGGCGCGCCGCTTCCGATTGGAGCGCTACGCCCTGTCGGCCGACCAGATCGGGCGACTGGCCCGGGAGCTCCCCCTGCCCCAACTGCTCGTCCCCGCGCTGACCGTCGACGCCATCGGCCCGGCCGAGTCCGCCGAGCTGGCGGATGCCCTGGCCCAGGCCGTGAGCGAATTGTCCAACGAGGTCCAGACGACATGAGCGAGTTGTCCGACCTGGTCGCTGAACGCTCCGTCGTCATCTGCTGCGGCTCGGGTGGGGTGGGCAAGACCACCGTCTCGGCCACCTTCGCCCTGGCGGCCGCGAGGGCGGGCCGGCGCGCCTGCGTGGTCACGGTCGACCCGGCCCGACGGTTGGCCGACTCGCTCGGTGTGGAGTCCCTGGCCAACACGCCCTCCGAGGTAGCCGGGGAGTGGCCCGGACACCTCCACGCCCTGATGCTCGATACGAAGGGCACCTTCGACGATCTCGTCCACCGCTACGCCAAGACGACCGACCAAGCCGAGGGGATTCAAAGCAACCGGCTCTACCAGAACCTGGCCGGCGCCCTCTCGGGGACCCAGGAGTACATGGCCATGGAGAAGCTCTACGAGCTGGTGGAGTCCGGCGACTTCGACGTGGTGGTGGTCGACACGCCGCCCACCCGCAACGCGCTGGACCTGCTCGATGCGCCACGCCGCCTCACCCGGTTTCTGGAGAACCGTCTCTTTCGCGCCCTGCTGGTCCCGACCAGGGTCTCGGTCAAGGCCATCGGCATGGCCACCAGGGCCCTGCTCCGCACCATCTCCAAGGTGGCCGGTGCCGAGATCGTGGAGGATGCCGTCGGGTTCTTCCAGGCCTTCGAGGGCATGGAAGAGGGCTTCCGGACCCGCGCCGGTGCCGTGCGCGAGCTGCTGGCCGACCCGTCCACCGCCTATGTGCTGGTGACCTCGGCCCGGCCCGACGCCATTGCCGAAGCCAGCTTCTTCGCCGAGAAGCTGGCCGAACGCGACGTGCGACCGGCGGCGCTGGTGGTCAACCGGATCCATCCGCATTTCGGTGCCGCCGACGAGCGCGCCATGGCCGACGGCGGGGCGATGGCCCCGCTCGAAGCCAACCTGGCCATGCTCAACGCGGTGGCGAATCGAGAGGAAGAGGCCTTCGCCGCCCTGGCCACGGGGGTGGCCCCGGCGCCGGTGGGACGGATCCCCCTCTTCGGCCACGACGTCCACGACCTGTCGGCGCTCGAGCTGGCGGCCGATCAACTCTTCTCGTGAGCGCCGCCGCCGCCTCGTCCGCAGGGTGCGGGTCCCCCACCCCGACCGGGGTCCGATAGTCTCGCCCTCGTGCAGACCGTCCTGGTCGCGAGCGACGCGCCGACCCTCCGCCGGGAGGTGGAAGCCGTCATCAGTGGCCCCGATCTGGTGGTTCATTCGGTGACATCAGGTCCCGAGGTCATTGCCTCGGTCACCGACGAGTCCCCCGATCTGGTCATCGTGGACATGCAGATGGGGAACATGGGCGGCATGGCCGTCTGTCTCGAACTCCGCCTGCAGGAGTCCTACGACGCCCTGGACCACATCGCGGTGCTGATGTTGCTGGACCGCCGCCCCGACGTGTTCCTGGCTCGCCGTTCCGGGGCCGAAGGCTGGCTGGTCAAGCCGCTCGACCCACTCCGCTTACGGCGGGCCGTCACGGCCCTCCTCGACGACGGCACATATGCCGACACCTCCTTTTCGCCCGTGCCCGTGCTGGTCGGCGCCGGACCCGAGCTTGCGGCGGGCAGCGAACCGACGAGCTGATCCGGCACCGCGTGTCGACCAGAAACGATTCGCCACCCTCAGAAGCCCCACCGGGTCGGCCCCGTCGGTTCTGGCGCCGGTCGGACAAGGGCGGACCCAATCCTTCCCCCACCACTCCGGCGCCCAGCGCCGAGGCCACCGAGCAGGAGCGCATCATCCTCGACGCACTGGCCGACCTCCGGCTCATGGACATCCGCGAGGTCATGACGCCGCGGGTCGACGTGACCGCGCTGACCATCCCCGTCCACGCCGACGACATCGCCCGCGCCGTGCGCATCTCGGGGCACAGCTGCTTCCCCGTCGTCCACGGCGATCTCGACGATCTGATCGGCGTCCTCTTCGTCAACGACATCTTCCGCACCGGGCAGACCGGCGCGTCGGCCCGGGACGCCACCGACCCCAGCCCGCTCGAGATCTCCCGCAAAGTCCGCCAGCCCTATGTCCTCCCCGAGTCGCTGGGCGTGCTCGAGGCTCTGGCCGACATGCGGCGGCACCGGCGGGCTTTCGCCATCGTGGTGGACGAGTACGGCGGCGTGGCCGGCGTGTTGACGGTCAAGGACCTCCTCGAACCCCTCGTCGGTGACCTGAACGACGAGTTCGATGACGAGGATGACCCGACGATCGTGCGGGTCGACGGCACCCGCTGGCTCATCGATGGCCAGACCAACGTCGATGAGGTCCGGGAGCGGCTGGGGATGGAGGTACCCGACGGCGAGTACGTCACGTTGGGCGGTCTCCTCTTCGAGCGCTTCGGCCACATCCCCCGCGAAGGCGAGCACGTCCGCGTGGGCGAGTGGGACCTCAGAGTGGTCGAGATGGACAAGCGCCGGGTGGCCCAGGTGGTGGCCACCTCAGAGAGCCAGCCGGCCGAGGAGGACGTGGCCGAGGAGGCGCCGGCATCCCGGGACTAAGGTGGCTGGCCTGCTTCCCCTGGGGAGCGGACGGGCTGTGGCGCAGCTTGGTTAGCGCGCTGCGTTCGGGACGCAGAGGTCCCCGGTTCAAATCCGGGCAGCCCGACTCAAAACCCCTGGTCAGGGCCTCAAGATTCCGGGGCGGCCGACTCGTCGGAAGGATTGGCGCGGAAGTGGCGCGGAGATTTCGTGCCTGATGCCTTTTGGCCTTTTTCGCCGAAGAAGCGCTCGCCGATGACGTCCGCTGCGGCCCGGTCGATTGACGCCGGGGCCGAGGCGTAGATCGCCAGCGTCGTCCTGCGGGTCGGCGTGGCCCAATCGGGTCTGCGCCGTCTTCACGTCGATCCCCTCGACGACGAGCGTGGTGGCGTTGAGCCGGCGCAGGTCGTGGAAGCCGGCGCCGACACAGCCGGCCGCAGCGACGGCGAGGAGCCAGACCCGGCGGCGCCAGTTGGAGTAGGGCAGCGCGCGGCCTTCATCGTCGGTGAACACCAGCGCATCGGTGTCGTCGTCGTCGCTGAACCCGGCCCGCTCGAGGTGGGCCGACAGCATGGCGACGATGGCCTCGGGCATGAACATGGTTCGTGTCCCCAACTTGGACTTGGGCGGCCCGAAGACGTTGCGGCCACCGGTCCCTCGGGTGAGCCCCTCGGCCACCGTGATCCGTCCGGCGTCGAGGTCGAGCCGGCCGACCCGCAGGGCGGCCACTTCGGACCAGCGCAGACCCAACGCCGCACCGATCCAGATCATCGGCCGGTACTCGTCAGGCACGTGGACGGCGATGGCGGCCACATCCTCGGGGGTCAGCTCGAAGCGGCGGGTGCCCTCGATCGGCGGCAGGTTGACGAAGCGGCACGGGTTCCGGGCGAGCCAGTCGTTACGCACGGCGTAGCTGAACATGGCCCGCACCACCTCGTAGTTGCGCTTGACCGTCCGAGGGGCGTGCTCGGCCCGCCAGGAGTTGACCAACCGCTGGATGTCCCGGGGCCCGACCCGCTCGATGCGCATCTCGCCGATGCTTGGCAGCACGTGCAGGCGGAGGGTGAGCTCCTCCCGAGCGGTGGTCGACTCTCGTTTGTTCGGGTTGGAGGCGGTCCACTCCTCGGCCAGTTCGGACACCCGGACGCGGCCGGCCCATGGATCGATCCACACGCCCCGGCGAATGTCGGTCTCCACAGTGGCGAGGAAGGCCCGGGCGTCGCCCTTGGTCCTGAAGCTGGTCGGTGCGACATGCCGGCGGCCGTTGTGCCAGTAGCTGGCCTGGTAGAGCCGGCCCCGTTGGCGCACGCTCCCGAACGGGCGAGTCGACGGCACGGCTACGCCGCCTCCGTAGGGACACAGCTACCCGGCATGACGGCGCTCCAGCTCCGTGCGAGCGGACAGCCCGGAGCACAGACCCCGGCTCGATGACAGCCACCCGGTGGTCGTCGACCCAGTGCTCCACCTGCGTGGCCGTCGAAGCGGACGAAGCGACCGACCTTGACGATCGGGATGCGCCGTTCGGCCACCAGCCGTCGCACGTGACGCAGGCTCGTCCCCAGTCGGAACGCAACCTGGTCCATGGTGAGGAGCGCTGACGGCGGACACTGCGCGCCGCATTCGGCACAGCGCAGGGAACGGTGTGCGGAGTTCGGCGGGAGGGCTCGGCCTTTGGGCCGGTCCTCGCCGTAGGACGCATGTCGGCGCCCTCCATCCCCCTCCATCTCGGTGGTGCTGTCGTGACGTTCGGTGCTCACCGGTATCCCCTTTCTGCTCGACGGCGGCAGACCCGCTCGGCGAAGGTCATGCGGCGGGCGATCTCGTCGTTGGCCACGGCGTCGAGGAGCTCGCCGAAGGTGTCGTCGATGTCGGTGGTCCCCATCGCCTCGGCGAAGGCGACGAGGTATCCGACGAGGACCGGCATCAATGTGGCGTAGGACGGTGGCCCGCTTGCGCTCCCGGATGAACCGCAGTTCGGTGGCGCCGTGGGCCAGTGACGCCGACTGGACGGCCTGCCAGCGCCATCCACGGGCCAGCGGGAGCGATTGGAGTCGGCAGTCGGGTTGCGCAACGTCAGCCACTCCCCAGCGCAATACGTCCAGAGCGACGGGGCGGCGGCCAGCACGGCGTCGGGGTGGAACAGCTCGAGGTCGCTGAGGGCGGCCCGTCCGATCTCGAACTCGATCCGCCACACCTGGGCGCCGGGGGTGTGGCGCTCGCCCCAGACGAGCTCCCACCAGTCGGTGCCCTTGGCGGACATCTCCGCCGTCTTGTCGTAGAGACGGGCAGTGATGCGCTGGTTCCGTCTCGAACCGAGGGCGAACCCGGTCACGACGTTGCCGTTCTCGTAGGTCGTGCAGCCGTCGCCACGGCACACGAAGGCGCTGCGGTCCTGAGCGCACAGCTGCATCCCTTCCATGTCCACGAACAGGTCCAGGCGCGCGACGCTCAAGACCAGTCCCTCAATGAACGGTCGCACCAGGTCGTCGAAATGTCGGACCGTTTCATCCGGCCCGACCGAATGGAGGAACTCGGCCCGGGGCTGGATGCGCACCGACGGCAGCCGGCGGCTGGACGTGAAGCCGATCCGCCCGGTCTCGTGGTCGAGGCAGTAGCGGTACTTGCCCCAGCCGTGGGGAGCCAGCCCCAAGGTGACGGGACCCAGCTCGAAGGGGACGGGCACGGACACCCGGTCGGCGAAGAGCCGCTCCTCCTCGAGCTGGGCCAGGAAGCCCTTGGAGAGGTAGCCGTGACCCCGAGAGGTAGAGGGCGTCGATCCCCGAGGCCAGCTCCCTGCACCTCGGTGTCTGTCATCCGAACTTACGATGCATATTTGCGACTGTCTGGCCAGAGGAGTGTGGAGGCGGAGGCATGTGGGTCTCTCAGCCGGGGTCCGGGTCCGGGTTTTGACGGGGAAGAATCAGGGCGTCTTCGAGGTCCTCGGTCCAGGCTCGTCGGAGATCGAGCTTGATCCACTCGAAGCGGTACTCGTCGGGGTGGGCTCCGAAGCGGGCCCGGAAGCGGCGGATCTTGCGGTAGACGGTGGCCCGGTGCCACCCGCCGGACTCGAGGCCATCGAAACCGCCGGCCTTGTGCCAGGCCACCCAGAACCCGATGAGCTCGGCGTCCTCGACTGCCGTGCTGGTGACCTGATCCCGGATGAGGGCCGGGTACTCCTCGATCGAGGAGATGGTGGCCTCACGGGAGGCCTCGGCCTGGACGCTCTCGGGCAGGGACTTCCAGAAGGCGGCCAGGCGGCCGTAGGCGATGCCCCGCCCTTCGGGGCTCTCGCTGGGGTCGGATCGGTAGTCAGGGGCGTTTATCATGGGGTCGCAAGTATGCGACTGACTTGAGAGGCTGTCAAGTCCTCTTCTCAAAAAGTCTTGCCCTTGGAATCCGAGCTGATCACTGCGGAACAGTGGTACCATATCTTGTACAAGTAGAGGAGTGACCCGATGGCGATGACGGCAAGCGAGGCCAGGAAGAACCTCTTCCCGCTGATCGAGCAGGTGAATAACGACCGCCAGCCGATCGAGATCACCTCCAAGCGTGGAGATGCCGTGCTGATGTCGCGGGCAGACTACGAGGCCCTCGAGGAGACGGCCTACCTACTCCGGGCGCCGGCAAACGCCCGACGTTTGCTCGAGAGCCTCGAGCAGGCTCGCAACGGTGAGCGTCAGTCGCACGACCTGCTGTAGTGCGGCTGGTCTTCACGCCACACGGCTGGTCCGACTATTTGTACTGGCAGACGGTCGACAAGAAGACGGTGAAGCGGATCAACCGGCTCCTCGAGGACACGATACGAGACCCCTTCGCCGGCATCGGCAAGCCCGAGCCGCTTCGCCACGTCCTCCAGGGAAGCTGGTCCAGGCGGATCGACGGCGAGCATCGCTTGGTCTACCTGGTCGAGGGTGACGACATCGTGGTGCTGCAGGCCCGGTACCACTACGAGGCCTGATCTCGAGGTACGTGTTCACGCTCGCGGAGAACATCGCTGGAGCCGACGAGCTCGAGGCGACCTGGCGACGGCGTCAGGATCTCCTAGCGAGGTGAAGCTGCCCCTCGACGTCCAGACGATGAACCGACTGCGGACTCTGACTCAAATGGCCCATTGACCTTGTATGTATTTTGCGGGTGCTGTGTTACAGGGCACGCACCCGCAAGGACCACAGCGATCGATGTAACGCTGCTCGCAAAACCTAGGTATTGGTGTTGCCCCGGGAATGGTGTGGAGAAGCCGGACAGAACCCACTATCCCCATCACTTCCAGGCCGCCCAGCCCTCGGCCGGCGGCTGCGCCGCCGCCTCGGCGAGCGGAAGAAGTCCTCGTTCGCCCACCATGAAGTTCTTAGATCATGCCGTCGAAACATCGCTGATCGGATGCGCCCCGTACGGCACATATGGGCTAGTCAGATGCCACCATGAGAGCTAGGACCTTTGTGCGAAGCGACCCAAGGTCCACGCCCAGTTTTTGCAGAACCAGTGCCGCACCTTCCTCGTTAGCGGGCGAGCCACGAAGAACTTGTTCCGCTCCAATCTCCCGAATCAGTCCAATCAGCAAAAACTCGGTGCCGACGGAATCGCGGCCGAGCTGTGTGGCTTCACGAACGGCGTTTTCAAGGACCATTTGCGTACCCAGCGTGAACGATGATGAGTGTGCGTCCCTCCGAGTGGTGGGCTTTGACTTGAGCCGAGGCATCCACCAAAAGGTGGTGCCATCGGGGTGATCCTCGGTGTGTTCCTAGCCGAACCCACCAAAGGAGAGCACCCCGATGGCCCTTGACCAGTCTGTCTGCACCGAACTGCTGGAGGCGTTCAAAACCTCTGACGGCGTGGATCTGATCCGCGACGCCGTGCGCTACGTCTTCCAGGAGCTGATCGAGTCCGAAGCGACCGGCGTGATCGGCGCCGAGCGCTACGAACGAAGCGAGGGCCGGGTGACCGAGCGCAACGGGCACCGGGTCCGCCTGGTCTCGACCAAGGCCGGCGATGTGGAGCTGGCCATCCCCAAGCTCAGGAAGGGCACCTACTTCCCCTCCATCCTCGAGCCCCGCCGGCGCATCGACCAGGCCCTCTACGCGGTGGTCATGGAGGCCTATGTCGCAGGGATCTCCACCCGCAGCGTCGACGAGCTCGTCGGCGCCCTCGGGATCGGCACCGGCATCAAGAAGTCCGAGGTCAGCCGCATCTGCGCTGGCCTCGACGAGGTGGTCGGGGCCTTTCGGGACCCGGCGCCTCGACCACCAAGAGTTCCCCTACGTCTTCTTGGACGCCACCTACCTGCATGTCCGCGACAACCACCACGTGACCTCCAAGGCCGTGGTCATCGCCACGGGAGTCCGGGCCGACGGGCACCGAGAGATTCTCGGCCTCGATGTCGGTGACTCAGAAGACGAGGTCTTCTGGCGCGGCTTCCTGCGCTCGCTGCGCACCCGGGGCCTCGCCGGGGTGAAGTTGGTCATTTCTGACCAGCACGCCGGCCTGGTGAGCGCCATCGGGCGCTGCTTCCAGGGGGCGGCGCACCAGCGCTGCCGGGTCCACTTCGCCCGCAACCTCCTGGCCAGTGTCCCCAAGGGCCAGCACGAGATGGTGGCCGCGGCCTTCCGGACCATCTTCGCCCACGCCAGCGCCGAAGAGATCGCCGCCCAGTGGGACCACGTGGCCGAGACCTTTACGGGACGCTTCCCCAAGGCGGCGGTCCTCATGGAGGGGGCCAAGGAGGAGGTGCTGGCCTTCAGTGCCTTCCCGAGGGCGCACTGGCGCCAGCTCTGGTCGACCAACCCGCTCGAGCGCCTCAACCGTGAGCTCAAGCGCCGCTGCCGGGTGGTGGGCATCTTCCCCAACGAGGCGGCCGTCATCCGGCTCGGCGGTGCCGTGCTCGTCGACATTCACGACGAGTGGGTCTCAGCCGAACGGAGGTACTTCTCCGAAGGCTCTATGGCCAAGCTCTACGACGAACGCGATAATGACGACGCGACAGTTGGTGAGCTCGAGCCCGCCGACTGATCGTCGCCGAGAATCACCGGGTCATTTCCCACCACTCGGCGGGACGCTGCCGATGATGACTCGTTCGCAGTCCGATTGGGGGTCTCAAGGTTGTCCCGCACCTCGTCTCTCGCCGCATCAAGTGAGACATCGGATTGGTCAAGTGCCCGAACGGCGATTCCGTCTTTCTCTCGTATAAGGCCCA
>CAWIKB010000012.1:0-163552 GCA_963836605.1 uncultured Acidimicrobiaceae bacterium
CAACGAGGAGCTTGGCTGTAACGATCACGATCTTGAGCGGATCGTCCACGTCACGAAATCGGTCTTTGATCTTGGCCTCTTCGTCACGATCAATGTTCCACCGATCCCACTCATGAGGATCACCTTTGACCGTCGTCATTACGACTGCAGCCTCCTCACCTTCCTGCAGCAGGACCAAAATCGCGTCGTAATAGGCGACACATAGTGCACAGTCGAAGACGACCACCTGAGCCTTCAGCCCGAGAGGCGCCATCTTCTTTCGGTAGTGGTCAACGATGTCCGTGGATACCGCTTCGACTCGACCCTTTGCCTTCATCATTTGGTCAACTCGAGACGCCCGGCTGGCGAGGATTCCTGTCTCCCGCTCATCCAGGACTTCCGAAGCCGCGGGGCTCGGCGAACGCTTCGTCGATGGCGTCCTGGTCGATGTGAAAGTCGACTAGACGGGTTTCGACATGAATCGGCACCGTCCCGCCGTCGGCAATGGATCGCTCGACGGAGTAGTGGTTCAGAATGCCCTCAGGATCGTCCGGATCTCCAAATGCGGCCCAAGTGTTGTGATCCGTCGTCGAAATCGGGTTACCAGTTAGGCCGATGAACTTGGCGTTAGGGAGGGCCTCGCGGATGTCCAACCCGAGGCGGCCCTCTTCGGTGCGGTGGGCCTCATCGACCATGACGACGATGTTGGAGCGGTCGTTAAGGAGTCCCGCATCCTTGAAGCGGAAGATGGTCGTCACAATGACGCCTCGCCGGTCGTCTTTCAGCATCTTTCGGAGTTGCCCACCCGTTTCTGCAACCTTGAGTGTGGGAATCCCAACTGACTCGAACTCGGAGCTGAGCTGTTCGATCAACTCGAGACGGTCCAGCACCACAAGAATGGTCGGAGCGTCCAAATCCATCCGAAGCCGCACTGGCAGCGGCAAACGCCATGAGAAGCGTCTTACCCAAACCCTGGTGGTGCCAAATCAAACCTTGTCGTCGCTGAGAATCCAAAACTCTCTCAACAATTGCGGCTACCGCTTCGACTTGGGGGTATCTCGGGATGATCTTTGTGAGATATCCGCCAGCCGTCGACAGCGACGCGAAAACATCGTAAAGTTCCGCAGAATATCCAGAACCATCTCAGACGTGAGGAGTAACTCGGCGGAGCGAAGGACAGAGCCGAGTCCAAGCAGGAGCAGGTTATCCGTCGTTCTAAACCACGGCATCCACGTCTCTGGCGGTTGTCCGGCGGCGCCGTAGCGGAACTCCTTACCTTCAGTGGCGAAGTTAAGGACGTTCGGTACGAAAAAGGCTGCAGTCTTAATCTCGTAGGTCTCGTGAATATCGTTGGCTCCATCGAGCCAGGATTTACTTTTACTCACCGGGGTCTTGGTTTCGCCGACGACGAGGGGGAACCCGTTGACGAAGAGGACCATGTCGTATCGACGTCCTCCCTTCTCGGAAGGGAATACCACTTCAGTTGAGACAATGAGCTCGTTCGACCTCGGGGTATCGAAGTCAATCAACCGAATGGGGACGTAGTCGTCGGTTTCAGAGAATCTGATCGTGCGCCGACCGCACAGCCATGCCACCATCTCTTCGTTCGGGGTGAGCAAGCCGTTGTTCGTCACGGAGAGTAGAACGGCACGCAGCCTTGGGAGTACCTCATTTACTCGTTCCGGCTTCTCGGCGATGGCTGGATTCAAATTCAAGAGTGCCTCTATCACCTGTTCTTCCAAGAGGACGTGGTCAAACTCCCTTGGCAACGAGTCCGCTTCGACAAAGGTCCAGCCAATCTCCTTTTGACTGAGGCGAGCGACGAGAGCTTCCTCGACTGCGCTCTCAGCGATTTCAGTCATGACGCCAACTCAAGCAGCATGTGGTAGGACTTCGGCATCTCGTGGACGCCGGAGAGAAGATCCGTCAAGAGCGCTCCCCGCGTACGGTGAAGAGCGTCTCGAACCAGGGCGCAATGTGAGCGAACCTCATCCAGGCTGTCCAAAACGTAGCCATCTCCACTTGTCGCTCGAGACTTGGCATTGGGACGGCCATCACCTTTGCTCGCTCTGACCCAATGTGGAAGATGTTGGTACCGCTAGCGACGGCCGCCCACCAGCCCGCCAAATGGCTGTACCGGGCAGGCTGGCAGAGATACCTGGAGTCGGAAACGCCGTCGACGCCCCTGAGCCGAAGAAGAGTGTTTTGAAAGCAAACTAACCCGTCGATCTCGGATAGCCAGATAGCTGATGCACCGATTTGGGAGAGGCTTCCGCAACCTTCGGTTACTAGCACGTCGCCTGACAAAGTTGAAATGTCCTTTGCTCCTTCGGAGAGAAGTTCATTTCAAGGACATCATCAAGCATCAACCGACCTCCTTTACGTTTGCTGCTCGAAGGTACGGCACAACATGATCGCCAGTTGCATTCTTCGGCGAACGTTGACGCCCATAGTCACCGTTGCAGACTGTCCTAGCAATCGGTTTCGCTGGCCAGATCGGATCAGAGCATCAGCCATACTTTTCCACGCTGAAACTGAGGTCTGATGAACTGAATCGGCACTAGATATCGCATTATCGAGCGTCCGGATCAGATCAACGATGCGACGCCGGTCTGTGAGTGGTGGTACCAGAACGTTGATTGCCAGAAGGTGCGAGGGGTTTACACGCTTTCTCCGCTGCACCGTCCCGGTCGATGAATCCTTCATCCGTTCCCAGAACGAAGGCTGTTCGCAAAGAAGTCGGATGAACTGAGGTTCCACTTCGCCCAGCTCAAGCGTGAAGGTCGGAAACTCTGGTGACACGAAGTGACCGTCATACGCAGCCGGAACCACGGTGATGGGTCCCTCCCATGCCGTCAGTTTTCTCATCACCAACTGGTCCGATCCAACTGATATAACGCTGGATAGTCCGTCTCGGATCCGTCGATTGTGCCGCGATTCAGCATCCCTTTACCTGCATTCAAAATGCCCGCAATCTGATATTGGTCACCCTCCTCCACGAGCACCTTGTCGATATCGAGGGTTGCTACATTCCCAAGGGGCACCAATCTCCATCCCTCACGCATAGCCAGCCGCCTTCAACCTTCGGGCGAGTCGAGCCTCGGCCTCTCGCAATGATGCCTGTGCCTCGGCAAGAGCAGCGAGCGCGGTGGCCACATCGGCGCCCTCCTCGGCTGCAGTATTGAGATAGCGACCGATGTTGAGGTCCCAACCGTTCTCCTTGATCTCCGAATGCTCCACAAGTCGGACTCGGGCACCATTCGGAGTGAGATTCTCACCCGTCCGATATGCCTGGATGACTGCCTCGACGTCAGCGTCCTCCATTGCGTTCTGGTTCTTGCCTTTGGAGAACCGGGCGACCCCTCGACGAGGAGCACCGCGCCCTTGCGCTCCAAGGCCTTCTTTGCCCGAAAGACGAGAATGCAAGCGGGGATGGACGTCGAGTAGAAGAGGTTCACAGGGAGACCTATAACGGCTTCAAGCTGGTCACCCTCAACAAGGCATTGTCGTATCTTTGCCTCGGCGCCACCCCGGAAAAGCACGCCATGAGGCATCACAACGGCAAGGCGGCCTTTGCTCGGATCCATCGAAGCAACCATGTGCTGGACCCAAGCGAAGTCAGCGTTACCCTTCGGCGGCACGCCGCAACCTGACCTCCCCCATGGGTCCGACGTCCACGTCCCCGCCGCCCCAGCCGGTCAGCGAAAACGGAGGATTGGCGATGACTACTTTGAACTTCTGAAGCCGACCCTTATCGTCTCGGAACTTGGGATCACGAAGAGTGTCACCGCGGAGAATCTTGGAATCCTCGATGTCATGTAGGAACAGGTTCATCCGCGAAATTGCTGCCGTAGTGAGGTTCACCTCTTGGCCAAAAAAGCGCATCCGAGCCAGAGAGCCACCGGACTCGATTACTTCATTCGCTGCTTCGACGAGCATTCCGCCCGACCCGCAGGCCGGATCGTAAACACTGTCTGTTGGCATCGGGTCAAAAATTCGGGTGATCAGCCGAACCAGGAACGAGGTGTGAAAAACTCGCCAGCCTTTTTGCCCGACTCATCGGCAAACTGCTTTAGCAGATACTCGTAGGCGTTTCCGAGCACGTCATGCCCGACGACTGACGGTGAAAAATTGAGGGTTCCGAACGCCTCGATCAAACCGAGAAGTGCCGTCTCGGGCAACTTGTCCTTGTTTCCCCAGGGGACTCTCCGAAAATGCCTGCCAGGGTTTCGGGTTCACTGCTGGACCCGGTCGAGGATGTTCTGCAGCGCGACGCCTACATTTTCCGGGACCCGCTGAAATCCGACCAATGGCAACCAGCTGGGATTACGAAGCGGTGGTAATCGGCCTCGATCTCGTCGGTGAGATCGTCGCCGAAGTCGGCCAGGGCCTTTCGCGTTCCATTGACCACGTGTCGTCAATGCGTTTGTAAAAGAGCAGAGGGAAGATGAACGCCTTAAAGTCGCTCGGATCAACTGGGCCCCTTAGGCTGTTTGAGCAGCCCAAAGCCTCGACTCCAGTGCCTGCTGACTTAGTCCAGTTGGACCCACGTCGTCTCCTGACTCCTACTGGTGACCCACGAACCGTGGACCGCCTGCTGTTGTAAAAGACGAGACTACCGAGGGGTCAACTCAACCGCACTAGTTGCGATCGTTCCCTAATGATCAGTGAACGATAAGGGCCGTATGGCCAAGTTTCCCCACCCAGAGCACATCGAGGCCCATAACGCCCTGCTGGACGACCTATCTCCGACCGCTGCGCCTGCCTTTCTGTTCCTTCATGGCGCCTCAGACCTTCGTCGGACCTTCGTCGGACCTCGTCACGATCCCGGCGTCTGAGCGTCACACACCCTCAGGGCATGATGGTGCGCAATGGCCAGGTCCGACGCGTTCAGCGCAGACTGGAGGCGGCGCCCGCGGACGAGGTCGTATCGCTGACCTTCACTGAGATCCACAGCCTTGTGGGGGGCCTTCCGCCAGGCGCTTCGACAGACCGGACATGGTGGGGCAACACAACCCACAAGAGCCGTAGCCAAGCAAAGAGCTGGTTGGGAGCCGGACGGCGAGTCGTTGAGGTGCGTCTTGGCGTGGCGGTCGTCTTCTCTCCCGCCGGCGCCCTTGTGGCATCCAAGCCAAGCCAGGCGGTCCGCTCACCAGGCCGCTCGGGTGCCCTGCCAGTCATGGACGGCATCGAGGCGCTGAGTTCGATGGTGGCCCGGGCCGGGTTCCAGTCGGTGGCGGCGGCCGTCGCCGCACACACCCTGTTCCTGCACCCCGAGACTGTGGCGCAGACGAACGGGAAGCCCCTCTTCCGGACCGTCCGGGACCCAGGCCAACGCGGCTCGTTCGGGACCCTTCCCGATGGGGCGGAGATAATGTTCGACGACAACACAACCCCGACCCTTGCTTTCTGTGGTCGGCCCAACGATTGAAGGGCCCTGACGTTCAGTTCAATCACCTATGGGGAGACCCGAGGAACCCAGCGACCTACACGGCACTGTGGAACCTCTGTGCGACGCCGGCGTTTCTAGCCAAGACGACCGATGGCTCGAACCACCCGGAGGTCCTGGGCCTACTCCGATACCGCTCTTTCGATCTCTTCGGTCACTTCCCCGCTGGGGAGGAGCAGCCGAGCGAGCCCGGTGGATATGACGACCTGACCTGGCTTGAGCCACCGGAGCCAATGTCTGACCTACAGGGCGTTCTGCGGGCCCGGATGGCGGCGTCGCCGAAGAGCCGTGCAGCCGTTTCGGCGAGACGTCTCGGATGGCTGTTCAGCGGGTGGGAGCCGGACACGACGATCTTGAGCACCTAAAGACCTTCGCGTGATACCGCGCAGACTGGTCATAGCTCGAGACCGCAGTGGCGGAGGAATGCGAAGGCCAACCTGGTCTCGTTGCCGATGCGGCAGAGGCCCTGGTCGACGATCTCTTGTGCCTCTTCGATGGTGTCGAGGCAGAGATTGGCGAGTTCGCCGCCTTTGAGATTGCCCCATACCTGTTCGACCGGGTTCAGGTCGGGGGCGTAGCCCGGAAGCCGCTCGACCACCAGCCACTCTCTTTGGCTCTTGATGAAGGCCCGCATGACCCGGCTGCGGTGCGATGGGAGCCCATCCCAGACGAGCGTGACCTTGTCGCCGTCGAGATGGCGGTGGAGTTCGCTGAGGAACTCCATGATCGACTCGTCGTTGTAGGAGCCCGGCTGCATGCCAAAGACGAGGGAAGCTTCGCTGCCGTCGGGCCGGAAGCAAACCACGGCCGACATCGACAGGCGCTTCCAGTTGAAATGGTGGTGGAGGACAGGCGTCTGGCCCTTGGGCGCCCAGGTGGACCTCACCGAGGGGAGGAGGCTGAACCCGCTCTCGTCTTGGAAGACGATCCAGGCACCCCTGGCCCGGGCGTTTTTTTTAACCTGGGCCAACGGTCATTGACCCAGCGCTCGATGGCCTCGTCGTCGCGTTCGGTGGCCCGTCGGGCCGGGCGTTGTCGGCTCCAGCCCATCAGCGCGGAGCACCTTCCAGACGTGTCCAGGGTGGTACTTCACTCCGGTGATCCTCTCGATCACCTCGGCGATTCGGGCCAGCGTCCACAGATCGGTCGGATATCCATTCGCCTTTGGACCCTTCCCGAGTGCTCGTTCGACCTTGGCCAGGTCACGTCGGTTACCTTGCGCGGACGACCAGGCTGTCCGGTGCGTTTTAAGGCCTGCTTCCCTCCGACCTTCCAGAGCTTGTGCCAGTCAGAGACCGTCTGGTGCGAGACCCCGACTCACGGCCGATGTCGGCCTGCGACACCTTTTTGGTGAACAGATCTGCCGCCCGCATCCGAGTGGCTTCCATGCCCGCGAAATCGCGGCGTGGACGGACGCGGGGTCGGGCTTCTTGGGGCTCGCGGCACCAGCTGGTGACGTGGAAATGGGCATGTACCAATTATTCCACTCCACGGAGTGCTAGCGGGGTATTAGGCGAATCTCTTTAGGTTCCGGCTTCTGCGTCTCGACGGGGCGCCCGGCAGGCGGCGGGCCGACAGGTGGGCGGCTCGGCCGGAAAAATCCTTTACATAAAGGGTTTATCTGTATAGGATTGTTCCGAGGAGAAACGCCATGCCACCAACAGATCTTCCAGACACATTCACCTATACCGAGGCCCGCAAGGCTGGGCTCTCAAAGCACTCGCTGTACAGGCTCAGGGACTCCGGGCAGCTTGAGCCGATCGCGCGGGGCTCTACCGTCGCCACGACCTCCTTGGGCGATCTCGATCTCTTGGCGGTTGCCCAACGGTCCCCATGGCGACCCTGTGTCTCACGTCGGCCCTCTCACGCCACAACCTCACCGACCTGATCCCCGCGCCATGACATTGCACTCCCCCGCGGGACATGGCACCCACACGGGCATCCTCGATCCACTGGCACAGTTTCGACACCCGAACTTCCGTGTCGGCCGAGAGAGATCGCCCTCGACAGCGACACCCGCATCGGGCTCTACAACCCCGAGCGATCAATCGTCGATGCCTTTCGCTTCCGATCCAGCTCGGGCCCGAGACCGCCAACGAAGCCCTCCGCCGGTGGGTGCGAGCGGGAGGATCACCGGCTGCCCTGCTCGGGCTCTCTCGAAGGTTCCCTCGTACCCAGTCCGCCATCCGGTCTTCGCTCGAGATCCTGATATGACCGACCCCGGACAACGGCCGGGCCCCCATCGCACTCCACAGTCGACGGCCACGCATTCCTCTCGCTTCGTGCTCTCGCCAAAAAGGATGGCCGCACCAGCGCCGAGTACCTACGCCTCTATGCGCTAGAAGGGTTCTTGGCCCGGCTGGCAACCTCGCCCATGCCGAGACCTTGTCCTCAAGGGCGGCGTGCTCTGGCGGCCTATGGGCTTCGGCGCCCAACCGCAGACATCGACTTCGCCGCCAAGAACCGATCGAACGAAGTCGAAGAGGTCAGAACTTCGTGATTGAGATCGCCCAAATCCAGTTGTCTGGGGACGACGAGGACGGTCTCCCTACGATGTCAGTGCCGTCACCGCCGAATCGATTCGGGAAGAAGACGAATACAGCGGTGTCAGGGTCACCATTCGGGCCCAGCTGGCGACAGCCATCGAGCCCTTTCACGTCGACGTCAACGTGGGTGATCCTATTTGGCCGGCACCTGGCGAGATCCAACTCCCAAAGCTCCTCGGTGGCAAGATCCGGCTTCTGGGCTATCCGATGACGATGGTCCTGGCCGAGAAGGCCGTCACTGCATTGCAGCGCGACCGCCAATACGCGATGGCGGGATTTCGGCGACGTCTACCAGCTGACCGGCCAGCATTCGTACACGGCGGATGTGGCACGTGGCTCACTCGTGGAAGTGGCTCGCTTTCGCGAAGTGGAACTCACGCCGGCCCGTATCGCCCTCGAAGGGTTCGCTGAACTCGGCCAAGACCGCTATCTCCGCTGGCGCGACCGCCTGAGCTCGGCGACAGGCTCCCGGACTCCTTCGCTGAAATCCTTGATGCCCTCTTCGCCTATGTCGACCCCCTCGTCACCCTGGACGAGGTCTTGGATACGGCGTCCTGGGACCCGGTCAGTCGATCCTGGGGTGATCCCCGGCGTAGCCGGCCGGCCTGCGAGCCCCGACCAGCCACCCGGGCCGGCCAGTCAGACCGGGCGGGCGGGCCACCCACTCCCTCGACGTCCGAGCCGGCGGGACGGTCAGGTCGGTTGCTCCCCAGTTCTGACTTGCTCCAGCCAAAATGACTGGTAACTGTCCCGCGGTTGAAGACGTCGCTGCCGCCTGGGCCCCTCGGGATGCCGATCTCGGGCTGGATCAGTAAGAGGCCTCCACTGACGTCGCCCTCGGTCGTGCCGCCGGCCAAGAGGCTGGGTGCTTGGTCAGGAGCTCTCGGAGAATTGCTTCGGAGTCGTAGGTCTTCGACTCGAGCACGACCCGTTCGTCGCCATCGATCAGAAAGATTGGCTGGCTGCTCATTTGGCACAAGTCTGCTCCACGAGCGCTACTCGGGCTCAGGGGGGATCGCCCCGGGACGGTTCCCTTCCCAGAAATCCGAGATTTCTTCGGAATGGCAATGCAAATACCGCTCCGAATCGACCTAATAGGTGAGGACCAATGTCTGGACCTCAGTTAGGAGCCGAACATGAAATACCCCAGCCACACCATCTGGGCGGTCGACTGGCCGTCGAAAACAAGACGAACGGGGCTTCTCGGCCGTCACGATCACCTTCGAGTCGGCAGCGAGCAGTATCGCCGTGCCCGGGATCTCGAGGCCGTCGAGGGCTTTCGGGCTGAGTTCGGGCTGAGGCCCAAGGACATACTTGTTCAGGGGTCGGTCACGGATCCAACTTAACCAGTAGCTGGCGGGGCGGTCGGGGTGGGGGACTCCCTCGCCCCGGCGGAAGCCCCAGTGTTCGGGGGCCAGTAGGTCGCCGACTATTGAGTCTCAACCCTAGGACCGAGTCCTTGATGACCTCGCTGCTACTTGGTGACCTCAAAGAGCACAGCCACTCCACCGCAGGCTAGAGAAGCTGCAAAAACCCACATCGACACCGATATCAACTTGTACTTTCGGAACACGATACACCCAAGAAACCAGATCTGATCCCTCAGTCGCTGTTCATAGTTCACATCGTTCGACGCTTTGGCGAGTGCCGCATCAAACTCGGCCGGGCGCTGCTTCGCGAAATCTAATTTAAGCCAGTGTCCTGCATACGACGCCACATGCCCGAAATAGTGCAGACCCTCATTGGAAGTCAGAGAGGCTTTCCGGAGCCGAGGCTTTACGGCTGTGCCCAGCACGAAGATACCTAGCGTGGCCAATACGATGGACGCCCAGACCAGACCCTGGCCCAGGAAGAAGACAGTCTTGAGGGGCTCCAGGTCCCAGCCGAAAATCCGGTGAGTAGCGCTCCCATGGCGATGCCAGCCGTTGCAAAAAGAATCAAGCTTTTGCGTCTGCCTTCTGAAGATCCTCACGAGTCTCCAATAAAAGCGCCTCTTGATACGCACACGCTGGACTGGGCTGATCTGGCATCGAATACTGCCCGGGATTCAGATCTTGACGCTCAGGCGGCTCGCGCGTTAGCTCGACCAGGCGTTCCACGTCCGACAAGGGGAGCGAGGCCTCTAGTGCCAGGAGCTCCAGTGAGATTCCGATATCAGCGAGACCATCGAGACTCGACTCAGAAGAACCGGAGCCTCGAGAGGACCGAGCTTCTCGTCGCCAGGCTCTTTGGTCCTTCACCCACAAGCCGACATGGCTTTATCTTAACATAGGTATGAGGTGCCATTGCCTCAAGTTCCCTTGCCCGATACAAAAGAACTGCGTGCCACCCGCCACTTCGACTTGAGCTTGGTGAAAACGGACCAGTCCGCTGTTGAAGGAAGGTCGCGACGGATCTGTGCCGCGGGCATCAAGAAGGCAGCCGCAAACTGGTGCGCTTCGTTCTCGGTGCTGCGTTGCCCGGCATCCTTGTCGTCATGAAGGATGAGATGTCCGAGCTCGTGTGCCGCTCGAATCGAAATCTGGCAGTCACGCCCTTCTCTGATCCCAGCACGACGATCGGACGACCGTCGTGACGTATCGAGAATGCATCCACCTCGCGCGTGAAGGCCTTCGATCGAACAATGACGACGCGATGACGTTCGATCGTCCGCACAACATTTGGAATCGGTCGGTCCTCAACGTTCCAGGCTCGTCGAAGCTGCAGACCCAACTCTTGGATATCTTGCGTTGAGTGAGGCCCAGGCCCAAATCGAGGCACATCGACGTCTGGGAGGTCGATGTGCTCTTCAATGACAGCCACCAGTTCGTGTAGGAGGCGGGCATTGGCCAGCTGACGCTTACGCTCTCGCACAGGAGTCGCCTGCAGGCTCCGGAAGAACCCTCCGCGTCGCTCGTCGGCTGGCCGTGCAACAAAAAAGCCAAGGGGGCACCGCGTCACTTCCGCAATCGCCAACAATGTGGACGGGTGCGGCCGAGTGTGACCTTGTTCCAGCGGACTGAGTGCTGCTGCGGTGAAGGCACCATTGGCTTCGCTCACCAGGTGAGTCTGAGTCCAACCCCTCAACTCACGGGCGAGCTTGAGGCGATCCGGATCCACCAAAGGCGCCACCTCTGCAGCGAACTGGAGGTCTGTTTGGTCGCTCATAGTGCTGGTCCTGATGTTGCTCTATCTGCCACCTCATGGGGCGATAGCTCTAAGGGATAAGTATAGGTGTCTTACCTGGATATTTGGTGGATATGAGGAAAACCTAAGTAAATATGCAGTTATCCACAGATCATTACTAGTTATACAACGCCAAAATACCCATCCCTTGCGGTAGGCGCTCCTGTGTGCAAGCATGGAATCGTCGTGTCCCCGGGCGCGGCGAGGAGCCGCATTGCCGGCTCCTCGACACAACAGAATCGACCACAAGGGCCACACTGTTCGTAGTTAGCGCTCGAACCCTAGCGGCCTCTGGTGGTGTCCGACAATCACCAAGGAGGCTCCATGGCTGTTCCGTATTCATATGTCCCCGGAAGTCCCGAGGCACGCCCCGTTTGACCTCCATGGAGGACAAAACAATCAGTGACACATTGTTCCGCGGAAACATTCCGCAAGGCCATGTGGGATCAGCCCGCCGAGGCAGTATCACTAGCAAGTCCATTCCCGTCGGCATACCCCGAGGTGGGCGTGCCGCTCCATCAGGATCTGGCGCCAGGTGAGACCCGACCCGCCAAGTTGGTCTGCACCTTCATCGACATCCGCGGCTTCACCAAGGTCGCATGGCTAGCCCAATGGAAATGACGGTGCGAACGCTCAACGCAGTCATTTTGGCCACGAACGCTCATTTCCGTAGCTACGGGGGCCAGATTCTCGATTACTCCGATGGCGCCATGGCCGTGTTCGAAGCGCCCGATCTGGCCCAAGCCGTGGTATCGCTCGAGGCTTCGGCTTTCTTACTTCGTGGAATCCAGATGGTGGTGAACGAAGACCTGGGCCAACACGACGACCCCACAGTGCGGGCCACGGTAGGGATGAAGGCCGGTGACGTGCTCTGGACCCGCCTCGGCGATGACACCTGCAGCCAGGTCAAGCCCGTCTCGGGCGTCACATTTTTGGCCGGAAAGAACGCCAGCGGGGGGCACACGAACTCCTGGGAGACCCTGATCGGCCAGGGGATCGCCGCCTACGTGCCGGACGATCTGAAATCTCCCGCGAAGTCCTACGACTTTCAATACCAAAGCGAGCAGATCCGTCAGCCGAGATGGCTTTTCGACTGGGGGACGTACCTCTCGGCTTACACCTTCACCACCAAGGTTTGGTCCGCTCACTGACAGTGGCGGCAGCGGCAACTGCAGCACGGGTATCAGCAGTACCCCGCTCGTCGACGCCCGCCCGGCCTCTGCGCGACGCTCCCTTCGCGTAGTCGACCGGTGCGGTGGTTTGAGGTCGACCCATGTCGGCTCAACAGCGAGCTTGACGCCTGCGAAGAGCGAGACCTTGCGATGACAGCATCGGTAATCAGCGACTCGCTAATCATCCAGACAAGGGTGGTGACCGTTTCCTTTCGTGGGGATGCGGTCACGGGCCGAACTCCACGGATCATGTCCCGATGCCTTCCCGACTCGGGCGCCGAGTGCATTCCTGCCTGACATCGAATGGCCGCCCGAAAGGATCGGGACCCACCGATGGCACATCAATCACGATGGGAGCGTCTGTTTCGGTGACCCGTCGATATGGACGGCTGAAATGACGCTTGTCGAGGTACTGGACAAGGTGTCGACTGGCTGAGCAACTACATCGCGCTGATGCCGGGGTCATCGAAGAGATGCCCGCGTCAGGGAGATACGTGTCGTCGAACGAGGAGGCGACGCGTGTGAGCTCACCGGTTTCGCGTAGGGGAAATGATCAAGACCATGGCCACGTCGGGGCTGACCGGCGGCATGCTCCAGTGCGTCTTCGTCGACGTGCCGTCTGATCCTCGACGTCACCAATGAGGACCGCGCTTCTATCGTGGAGCCGGTCCTCGCCCGCTGAATGGACCATCGGTGGCCAACCAGTCAGATGCCGTGGCGATCGATCACTACAGATGACTTCGATCGATGGAAGGACAATGAGTACCGAAGTCTCAAGGGATGGACCTAGGTCTCGAAATCAACCAGGACGACTCGACGTCCTGGGCCCTGATCACGTTCGAGGGGCTCAAATCAACCGCCTTGATCGTTGACAACACCCATCAGGACCGAAAGTTCCAAAGTTTTGCAAAGCTGAGGGAGCCCATTCCACGCTCGGAATCCGACGGTGACGGTGGACTCGCTGACCGCTTTGTCGTGGTGATCGGTTCTGGCTCGCTGGGTTCGCATCTCGCCCGAGCGCTGGCTCACTGGGGACTTCGGAAGTTCCTTTTGGTCGACAAGGACTGGCTCGAAGCCAAGAATCTCGCCCTGCACGCTTGTGACTCACGGTGGGTTGGTGCGGCCAAAGCGAAGGCCGTGGCTGCTGATCTCGAACGCATCCACGGGACATCGACTTCCGGGTGGCGATTCGATGTCATGGAACAGACGGGGGTCACGCGAGACCTCATCACCGCCGCCGACTTCGTCGTGGTCGCCGTTGACGACCGCACTACCAGGGCGTGGCTCAATCACACTTTGGTAGCCCTGGGCGTGCCGGCTCTCTTCGCAGCCCTCTATCGAGCAGGGACCATTGCGGAGTCGCTGGTCGTCAAGCCTGGTGGACCCTGCCTGAACTGTTCCCGAGTGATTCTGCCGGTCGAAATCAATGCGGAAGTAGAAGTGACTCCGAGCGCCTATCGCAACGGGTTGCTCACGTCGATCTACGGGCTCTCGTCCCTTGCCGCCGGAATGGTCGCAAGCGTCTGGCCCCTGACGTGCGGGGAGCCGGCCACCTGCAGGCTCCACTCGCGTTGTGGATCCGGTCGCTCAGAGTGAACTTGATGCTCCGTTCAGGTTCGATCTCCCAATCAGACCAACTGGGTTCCGTTGCCCACTGAGACTTCATGTGCCATCTGCCGAGGTGGCACCAGACCCATGGCCGAGGGCGACAAGGACCGCATGAGCGAGCGTCTTGGGCTCTCGGGGTACATGAGACCCCGCTTGACGAGTCAAGCTTTGGTCAGCTTCCGACCCGGCGCTAGAAAGGACATTCTGGCGGCTCTCGTAGACAGTGGTGGGCTCGAGACCGGCGGGATCTTGGTGGGCCCGCCTCATGCGAGAGATCCCATACTCGTCACACATCCAATGGGCCCGGCCCTAAGGCACTAGGGGACTACGGCAGGTTCGAGCGAGATACGGCGTGGTGCCAGAGCAGTTGTCCCAACTTCAGCAGATGCTCCCGGTCGAATGGATCGGCGACTGGCACTCTCAGCCGAGTCGATGTTCGAGCCATCGCTCAAGGATGTGTCCACCGCTCAGGCCCTACTTGACGATCCTGAACTGGGATTCGACTCGTACCTCATGGTCATCGTATGTCCCCAATCAACCAGGCCTCCCTTGGCCACCGCATTGCTATTCAGTCGAGAAGCCGGCGGCCGCGTGAGTCGACCGATCTCGGTCCACCTGAGTTCCAGCGCCGCCCTAAGCGGATCCTGCGTTTGACACTCCCCTCGCTGCGGGGTCGCTACAAGCCGAACCACCGAACCATGGATTCTCTCGATCGAAAGGAACCTCGCGATGTTTGACCAGTTGATGAAAGCCGAGAAGGCGGCGGTAAACAAGGAACTATCCACAGTCGCACTTGTAGACGATGTTGACGAGTTTCCCGAACTTGCGGAACTTTCTGTGAACGGACGCCGATGGAAGCGGATCGCGCCAGTCGTCATCGTCGTCGCTGACCTCAAGAACTCAACGAAGCTCGGAATGGGGAAGAACGTCAACACCACTGTCCGCATGTACAGGGCAGCCACGACCAGGGGCGTCGGGATCATGGCTCGTTTCGATCCCGACTTTGCTGAAGTGCAGGGAGATGGGTTCTTCGGGGTCTTCCATGGAGCCGGCGCGTCATGAACGAGCAATGGGTTCGGCCATGGTCCTGGCCCACTTCAGCAAATACATCCTCGAACCTGGCGTGGTGAAGTTCTTAGGCAGCGCGTGCCCTGACACAGGTCTCAAGATAGGGGTGACCGACGGCACCGTCGCCGTCAGTCACCTTGGCGTATCAGGAGCCTCCAACCATGTGTGGGCTGGAAAACCGGTCAACTGGGCATTCAAATGCTCTGCCGCAGCCGATCGTCATCAGGTGATTGTGACACGGCCCGTCTACGACATGGTGGTAGACGGCAACGACTACCTGACAAGGCCTTGCTACATCTCGGGCCACCCTCACCTCGGGACATTGAGCGCAATGTGGACGTCCACGCTGGTGAAATCAATCGGTGAGTGGTGCATGGTCCGCAAGGATCCATGGTGCGAGTATGTCGGTGACGAATCTTGCAATGCCCTCTTGGCTGGTGAGGTGAGCCGCGAGGTGAGTTGGTGGAACAGACTCACCTACAGGCTCGGGTGACCGCCGCCAGACCTGTTAAGCATCGCTCACCGTCGCCTCACGCGAGACACCAGAATGGTCAGCCGGCCGTCGCGCAAGCCATGTACCAATCTCGGCAACTCTGAGTGAACTCCAGGCCGCTCCGGCGCCGATGTGGCCTCAAGTCCCCCTGAGGACTCCCGATACGTCGTTACGCGGACGTCCAGGATGCCCAAAATCCCTACCAATCGGATTCAACCCAGATTCAACTGCACGACATAACCAGGGGCTTCGAGCGGCAATCAGTGGCCACGAGTTCGCTGGCAATAAATGCTGCTTCAACAGGTGGAACGCCGAATTTGGGATCGGATCTCGCAATCTGGGAAAGCTGACTCACGTCATTAGCAGCGGCGTCAACAACAATTCCCAAGTCGACAACTAATACTTAATTTGCGTATCTGACAACCAGACCTTCACCAGTCCCTTCGACACCTCTGGATGTCTTCGGACATCTCTCGAGAAGATCAAAAGTTTGAGACGACGGACCCCTGGGGAGCGTTGGAGGAACGTGGCCATATGTACCCAATGGAAATGAACTCGGGTCAATCTCGATTTCTTCGATCCCCTCCGGATCGAACAATGAATAGATCCCTGCATCATGACGAGCATTCTTTTCACGAACCAACTGAGACTGCATCCGCATCACAGGAAATCGCTGAGCCGCCTTTTTGTAGAGAGACTAATGATTCTCGTACCTGCGGGGTGATATGTCGCGAAAATCATCGTATAGATAGGGTTCCGCGCTCATTGGGGATTTCGAGTGGATGGGTCCATTTGTATCCAAGCACCTGCTCAATGCGCCATCGCATGAGATTTACGTATTCACTGCAAGTTGCTCTCCCAGAATCGCATTACTCCTTCTCGCTTCGAAAATCTGTTTCCACTGATCGACGCCATACATTGCAGTGATCTGTGCGGCATCCTCAAGCCGGAACGGAGCACCAGTTAGGGGCAGTGTCCGCATGAACATGGTCGGGAATAGGAGCCAAAATTCCGCTTTGGTTTTTGAGGTGGAAACTTTGAATGAAGACAGGAGTTCCAATGTCGACCATTGACATTGCGGACCGTCTGGATCGACAAACGCAAAGGTCGGAGCCCAATTCACTGATTTCAAATCCTGGAGCGCGCCCTCGAACGTCCGGTTGCAATCTCCCGAATACATTCGAAATGCGACGCCCGGGTGCTTTTCCCTCAGCTTTGCTTCTAGCGCTTGTGAGTTTGCGGCGAGTTCAAAGAGCGCAATTCTCGTAAATGGAGGGTTGGATTTACTCAACGCCAGACTTGCTGAGCCTATGACGGGCTTGCCGGTAGTGCGCAGAAAATTCTCGGGTTCGCCCACGAAGAGGTCAAGATAGATCCGCTCGGAAGACTTGTTTTTTGTCGCCTGGAGAAATTGATTCAGAGTACTGATCGAGAACGTCAAGCTTGATTTCACTCCAGAGGCCCCACCCCCTGCCAGGCAAGTCAGCACCAGTCCATCAGATCGAGGTCGCCAACACCGCTCGCCGAGGCATCGCATTGTGAACTCGGCCGTCGAGCGTCCGACCGCCAGCCTTCGGCGTTCGTCCTCCCCATTGTTTGAAGAAGAATGGGACAGCGGCTTCGGCACACTGGTCTCGAATGTCTTGGACCCAGCCCGCCTCGACCGGCCTTGCCCCACTTCCGGACTCACCTCCCGCTATGACCCAATGAATGCCAGAAAGGCCGAGTCCACTAATCGGACCGATCAGTGGTTCGCAGGACACGAAACGAACTGCCGCTGGAACTTCGCACAGATGTCGGGCTCTGAATGTATATCGTTGGTTCTCAACGCTGACACCCATCCACAGATTACGAGGCCACTCAAGCTCTGAGCCAAGCGCCGCCAGCCTGTTCGAACGCTTGGTGAGGATTTGATATGTGTGCTGCGGTGTCATCCGAATAACTTCGAACACCTCTCTGATGAATTCGAACGGGACGTCAGGGTGAAACAGGTCGCTCATGCTGTTAACGAAAATCGTACGCGGTGTGGTCCATTTGAGCGGTATCGACAAGGTGTCTGGGTGGGTTCGAACACCAAATCCGGGTCCAGAAGTAAGTGGGTCTCCATCGTTGGCATATTTCGGAGAACCCATTGCCTTAAGCCGCTTTGACAGTGTAAGGGCATAGCAATGGTCGCATCCTGGAGATGTACGGTCGCAGCCGGTTGTGGGGTTCCAGGTTGCCTCAGTCCACTCGATAGTGCTCTTGTCAGCCACCGACAACCTCTCCGACACTCAAGTTGAAAACAACCATGTTGGTGCCTTTGGGTTCTCTTGTCCAGACATAGACATCATCACGAAGGTGATCTTGACTTGATTAGCTACCTCAGTTTTCCACATATAGCGGTGTTGGTTTTAGGTCTCGAAGGTGCTAATCAACCCATTTGTAGGTCGGGGCCGGAAGCGGTCAGCTCGCCCGCCGAGCTTCACGTAGCTGCTCCACTCGGGCAGCTGCACTGTCTTGCGACCCATCCAGCAGGTGGGCGTACAGCCGCTTTGAAGTTTCGATGTCTGCATGCCCCAGGATCAGCTGCACTTCAATGTCACTGGCTCCCGCCGCCCACAACAGCGCGGCAGCCGTGTGCCTCAAATGGTGCGGCGTCAGGCCCTTGAGCTTTTGGGCGGCCGCACTGCCTCCGCTGTGGCTTGCGCGCGGCTCAGACCCTCGGCACGAGTCGTTTGCGTTCCCCTACCGCCCAACGCACGGCGGTCGAACAGATATTTGGGCGCAGTCGGCGAGCCAGGTAGTTGTTCCACCGAAAACCGTCGCCCTTTGCACTCGTCAGCAGCGGTGATATCATCGCCGGCATCCCCATGCGCATGAGATGCTCGCGCAACAGCTGCGCCAGCTGGGGACCAACCACCACTGCCCGGCTCCGACCGCCTTTCGGCGTCGGGTTGCGAACGAGTCGTCCCTCCACCTCGACCACTGGTTGGCGAACCCAGACCCGCTTTGCCGGGAGGTCGACATCTCCCACCATCATTCCCGCCACCTCTGAGCGACGCCCCCGGTGCCGAACAAGAGCTCGAAGATAACGCGGTCCTGTCCTGTCCCCAAGCTGGCCGAGAGCATGTCGATGAACCGGAAGTCCGGCACGACGATGTCCCGCACGCGGTCCAGCACCGCGTCGGCCGACACCGAAGCCTTGGCAATCGGACTGACTGTCAACACGTCTTCTTCGAACAGCCACCCGAAAAATGCCTTGATGACCGACCAGTGCGTCTTGATCGTCAGCGGAGCCGCCCCGCTTTCTCCATGCGTCGATGACGGCCAGTGATGTCGCGTTGGGTGACCATGTGCGGCAACATCGATCCGATAGCCGGCGCCCACCACTTCGACCAATAGGCCCGGTCACGTGCCGCTGTCGATTCAGCGCCCCCACGCTTCTTGTTGACCCGCACTCGCGAGCGCCGGGCCTTCTTGGCCTCCTGCCACCGGACAAACCACTCGTCGCAGCGCACTCCTCCGACCGCCACACTCGCCGGAAGTTCGACCGCCTGTTCGGGGTCGTCTGCTGGCAAGAGGTGGGTGAGATGCCATCGGGACTGAGCCACCACGGCCAGCTCTTCGGTCGACGTAGGTGCCGTAGTGGCCCTGCCCGCCGGTGTCGAGAGGCACCCGCAGATCGCCACCGCCCGCCCGGGCAGCTGGTCGATAGCGCCGGCTCCCCGCATGCCTCGACTTCTCCTCTTCTTTGCCATCCCGATCCCGTCCGTCGGGGGACCACTATACGACCGATAAGGTCACGTAAGGTCACGGTCGCCCCTTTTCGGGACGTCGTGACCTTACGGGGGCTTCCACCTTCAGCCCGTTGACCTGGACTTTCTTTGGTGGAGGTGATGGGACTCGAACCCACGGCCTCTACATTGCGAACGTAGCGCTCTACCAGCTGAGCTACACCCCCGACGTCCGAAGAGATTAGTCGGCTCCGGAATGGCCCCTGGAGTGTGTCAGTTACTGGCGACCGCCTGCGCGGGGAAGTCTTCCTCGTCGTCCCACGCCCCTGGGAATCCCGACTCCGCCGGACCGCGGTACGGATCGGGCGAGCCGTTACCGTCGGCTGACTCGGCCGACCGGGGCGACCGGGCCCGCTGGCGCTGGGTCTCGATCTCGCGGGCGTAGGCCACGAGCGCCACCATGCCGAGCAGGAGGATGCCGCTGAAGACGGTCAGGATCCAGGCCAGGCGGAGTGAGGGCAGCAGGCCCAACAAGAGCGTGCTGACGGTGAACACAGCCAGGAAGCGCAGCGCGGTGGTACAACGGCGGCGGGCTTGATGGCGTCGGTACACCTGTAGCTCGCCCCTGGTCTCCCGCCGGGAGACGGCAGGTTCGGGGGGATCGAGCACGCCGACCCGCTCGTAGTGGGTCCCCTTGAAATCGTCGATGTCGGCCGACTGCCCATCGTCGACCGGGCGCAGCAGCACCAACTTGGCTCGGTGCATCGACGGCCCCTCGGAACCGCCGGCATCGCGTTGGGGAGCCGCTTCCCCGTCCGGTATCGCTGTGTGCAGCCGGTAGGCGGGAGTGACCAGCTTCGGGCCGGCGTGCTCGAGCAGGTCGAGCTGGCGGTGGAAGTGGTCGATGGAACCGACGCCCTGTCGTTCGGAAATACGCCGGTAGGCGCTGGGTGCCAGCACCACAATCCACAGTACGCCTACGAGTACTAGCAGGATCACAATCGTCACTCCCCGACGACCTACCTTCGCTCCGTAGAAGACCCTAGCCAGGGCCTAATTCCAATTGGTGGATGGTGGGGATTTGCGCAGCGCCGACATCGTCAGTGCTTGTCCTCGTAGTACCCCCCTTGTGTACCCCGGATTGCAACCGATGGCAAGGGACTTCTTGCCGTCCAGGTCAGTACGGTGCCGCCGCGCTCATTGCGCGCGACTCCACCACCTCTGATCGTCACAGCCAACCGTGACCGGCAGATCGAAGCAGGCCGACACCAACGGTGAGGTCACCACATCGGCCAGCCGACCCGCGGCCATCAACCTGCCGTCGCGCATCAGCCCGGCGTGGGTGAAGCCTTTCGGTATCTCCTCACAGTGGTGGGTGACCAGGACCATGGGCGGACTGTCGAGGTCGATCGCCAGGGCGCCCAGGCGGGTCACCAACCGCTCCCGTGCGCCCAGGTCGAGCCCCGCCGCCGGTTCGTCGAGCAGGAGCAGCTCGGGGTGGCCCATGAGGGCGCGGGCCAGCAGCACCTGCTGGCGCTCCCCTTCGGAAATGACCCCGAACGGGCGGTGGGCGATCGCCCCGACGCCCGCCTCATGGAGCAGACCGTCGGCGCGTCGTCCAATCCTCGGGCGCGTACGGGTGCCACCAGGTCTCCAGCGCGCCGTAGCGGCCGCTGACCACCACCTGCCGGGCGGCCAGATCCGGCCGCAGTTGCCGGGTCACCGAGCCGCTGACCAGGGAGATGCGCGGTCGGAGCGTCCGCACGTCGACCCGGCCCAGACGCGATCCGAGGATGTCCACCTGACCCGACGACGGCCAGAGCCGGGCCCCGGCCAAGGCCAGCAACGTCGTCTTGCCCGATCCGTTGGGGCCGAGGACGATCCACCGCTCTCCGGGGTGTACCACCCAGGAGACGGCGTCCAGGACAACAATGCCCTCGCGCCGAACGGCGACGTCCTCGAGGGCGATGACCGGGCCTCGGCCACCCGCCGCGGTCACCCGCCCGCGGCGTCGACCCGCGCCAGGCGCCGGTTGATGCGACCGACCAGGCCGGAACAGGCCTGGGCCCAGGTCCTCTCGCCGGCCAGCCAGAGCCAAAGTTCGCGGCGGTAGTCCATGACGATCCGATCGAAGTCGTCCCGGGTCAGGCCGGACCGGCTGAGCGTGCTCCAGCGCGCCCAGAGCCAGCCGATCAGACCGTCGTCGGCCGCCAGCACGTGACCCAGGTCACCGCCGTCGGCAATGGCGGCCAGCCAGACATCCGCCCGAGCCGTGGGCTCGTCGGGCACGTGCAGCGTGGGGGGAGCGGGGGGCAGGGTCGCCGTCAATGCCGTATGTAGACGGGCCGGCGGTCCGTGCCCTCATAGGAGCGTACGTGCTCGTCGAAGTCGATGAACAACGGGGCGTCGGGGTCGAGCTTTCGCTGCAGGGAGCGATCGGCGATCTTCTTGTCCAGTGCGTCCAGACGCAGCAGGGCGGCCGGGTCGTCGAGCCCGCGTACGTCCAGCTTGGCCCGGGCCGCCTGGAAGGCCAGGCGGCCGCGCTCGCTGCGGATGAGCACGCTCGTCCACCCGTCCATGGAACCCACGCTGCCCACCGAGATGTCGGCCGACCGACCGAGGAAGTCGGCGCACTCGTCACACCCCTTCAGGGCGGCGCCGTGAAAGTCCTTGACCGGCTCGTCCACGGCCAGCTCCCCGTCGCGGTACTCGACGATCATGCGCCCCCGGATGACGTCCATTTTCGACACCCGGTCCAGGTCGACCCCGCGCTTGTCGCGCAGTTCCCTCAGGGTGAGTGCCTCGTAATCGAAGTTCTTCGTGCACATGAGGGCGATGCTCAGGACGACGGCGTCGACCCGGTGGGCGCCCGTAGGCCAGCGCCGGGCCTGCATGGCCCGGAGCCCCTGCACCTCGCACGGGGTCCCGACCACGGCGATACGTGGCTTGGCCCCGAGTGCGTACGGGGAGAGGTCCAATTCGGCCAAGGCCATCGTCTGGTTGTAGAAGCTGCCCGAGGCGGCCCGGATCTCGTCCGCCGTCGTGGCGATGGTGGCCCTGCCCTTCCACGGCTCGTCCGGATCGCTGCTGGGCTTGGACACCAGCGCGCCGTCTATCTCGCCGGCGGCCAGCAGCCCGATGAGGAGCGCGCTGACCGCGCCGCCGTCCTGGACGTCTTCGAGCGTGGCCGACGCGCGGACGGCGTAGCTCTCGACGACGGCACCGAGCCCGTCGGCGGGGGGCCCGCCGGTGATCTTCCAGTAGGTGTCGGCGGAGTCGGACCGGACCTGGGCCGGCACCACCTCGGCGGCCTCGTCCGCGGTCGTGGTCGACGGCGGCCACAGGGCTTCGTACCGCAACCCACCCCGGGGACAGAAGTCCCAGCACAACGAGCAACCGGTGCACATCTTGACCAGCTCGGGAAGGTCGGTGTCCAGGTCGATGCCGATGGAGTTGGACGGGCACACGGCCACACAGGTGCCGCACTGGATGCAACGGTCGGCATCGATCACGCCGGCCTCGAGCTCCCAGAACCAGACCTTGCCGGGCGGCTCCGTGATGCCGTTCATCTGCTCCCGGATCCGGTAGCGCTTCACGAGGTGACCGCCTCCGGCGCTGCGGCGATGGCGGCGGCCAGTTCCTGCTGCGGTGTGCGGCGGGCCCAGGAATGGAAGGGCTCGTCGGCTCGGCGCTCGGCCTGGTACCGCGAGACCAGCCGCAGCAGGGCGTCGGGGACCTTGTCGACGGGCAGGGCACCGGTGACCCAGTCGATGAAGGCGGCGTCGGGACCGAGTGACCCGCCCAGCCCGATGTCGACCGCCTCGTCGATGTGCTCGTCCACGTGGGCGATATCCCCCCGGAAGCCGATGTCGGCGATCTGGGGCTGGGCGCACGAGGCCGAGCAGCCGGAGAAGTGCATGCGGATGACGCCGGCGTCGGCGCCGCCGCCGCTCGTCCCGAGCCGTGCGTCGAGGGTGCGGGCCCACTTCACCGCCCGCTCCTTGGTCTCCACGACGGCGAACCGGCAGAACTCCGACCCGGTGCAGGCCACCACGCCCCGCTCGAAGGGCCCCGGGAACGGCGAGTACGTCTGCATGAGCGGCTCGGCCAACAGATCGTCCAGCCGGCCCTCGGCGATGCCCGAGAGGATGAAGTTCTGGTCGATCCCGATCCGCACCGTGCCGTCCCCGTAGGTCTCGGCCAGTCTCGCCGTCTCGACGAGATCGATCCCGTGCATCCGGCCCACCGGGACCGAGCAGCCGACGTAGACCAGGCCCGGCTGCTTCTGGGGATGGACCCCGACGTGGTCGCCCCGGAACCGGTTGGTCAGCTCGCTGTCCGGCTACCTCGAGGGTGAACCGCGTGCGCTCGTCCAGGGCGGCCCGGAAGCCTTCGGGCCCGAGCTCCTGGGCCAGGTAGCGCATGCGGGCCAAGCCCCGGTTCTCCCGGTTGCCCAGTTCGCCGAAGACCTGGGCTACCCCGCGGCAGAGCTCGACCGCCTGATCGGGCCGGATGAAGACGTCGATATCGGAGGCCATCCGCTCCCCGTCGGAGAGCCCGCCGCCGATGAGCACGTTGAACCCGATTGACCCGTCACCTTGTTCGGCCGGCCACAGGCCGATGTCGTTGATCTCCACCCGGGCGCAGTCCTCGAGACAGCCCGCCACGGCGATCTTGAACTTGCGCGGCAGGTTGGCGTACTCGCGATGCCCGGTGAAGAAGGCGGAGATGGCCTGGGCCACCGGGAACGCCTCGACCAGCTCGGTGGCGTCGATGCCCGACACCGGGCACGAGCAGACGTTGCGGGCGGAGTCGCCGCACGCCTGGACCGTGGTCAACCCGACGTCCCAGAAGCGCTGCCAGATGCGCGGGACGTCGGCGATGCGGATCCAATGCAGCTGGATGTCCTGGCGCGTGGTGAGGTCGGCGTAGCGATTGCCGAAGACCGGGCTGTCGTCGGGTCCTTCGGCGAAGGCGTCCGCCGCCACGCCGATCTCGCGGACCTGGGGCGCGGTCATCACCCCGCCGGGCACCTTGATGCGCATCATGAACGCGTCGCCACCCTGGCGCTGGGGATACATGCCGACCCATTTGAACCGCTCGAGCTCGCCCGGCACGGCCGCGATGGAGTCCACGCCCTGCTTCGAATAGGTGTCGATGATGGCCTGGGCCACCTCGAAAGGATGGCGGGCCAGCTTCAGCTGCTCGACGGGGTTCAGCTCACCGATATTCCGATACGGCCTGATGAAGCGCAGGCCCCGATCGCGGCGACCGTGGAATTCGATCCCGTAGGGATTCTCGAGGTCGCGCGGCACAGAGCTACGCGTGCAGCCCGCACTCGGATTTGTCGAGGCCGGCCCAGCGTCCGGCGCGGGGGTCTTCGCCCTCGGCCACCGGACGGGTGGTGGGGGCGCAGCCGATGGAGCGGTAGCCCTGAGCCACCAGCGGGTGCTCCAGGAGATGGTGGTCGGCCAGGTAGGAGGCGATGTCCGCGTTGGTCCACGTCGCCAGCGGGTTGATCTTGACCAGACCGAAGGCCTCGTCCCAACTGACGATGGGCGCGTCCGCCCGGGTCGGTCCATCGTCGCGCTTGAGCGAGGTGAGCCAGGCCCGGTTTCCCTGCACGGCCCGCCGCAGGGGGGCCACCTTGCGGAACTGGCAGCACTGCTCACTCCCACAGGGGTGGGCCGCCGCCTCGGGGCCGGGCTTGGTCACCGTCAGCGTGAGGTCGTAGCGGGCGCGCACGTCCTCGACGAAGGCGAGCGTCTCGGGGAAATGGGCTTGGGTATCGAGGAAGATCACTTCGATCCCCGGGGCGATGGCCGTGGCCAGGTCGATCAGCACCACGTCTTCGAAGGAGGCGGCCAGGACGAGCTCGTCACCGAAGGTGTCGACGGCCCAGCTGATCACCTTGGAGGCCGGGGCGGTCTCGAAATCGGCATTGAGGCCCGCCAGCTCCTCTTGACTCAGCACCTGATCAGCCATTCTCGTTCCACCCATCAGTCCTTCCCTTCCTCGGCCTTCCCGGCTCGGGCACGTCCGTCCACGGTGTGCCCATAGGATCGTCTTGGGAGTCATTTTCCCGGAGCTTGACGCCCGGGGGAATGCAGACCACAGTATACATGACTAAGTTGGTCATGATTTGTCGAGGTCCCATGGACTCTGCCCCTTCCCTCCGAACCACACGCTCGCGCCCGACCGTTGGCCCCGCACCAGGGCGACCGGGACGGGGGACGCGTCCGTCACCGCCCTGGTCAGGCCGTTCGGTCATCCGCTGGGCCATCTCGACCTGCTGGAGTCGTTGGCCATCTTCATCATCCGCGAGGTGGCCGCCGAATCCGAGCGTCCGGTCCTCCTGTTCAGCGGCGGGAAGGACTCCGCGGTGCTGCTCCATGTGGCAGCCAAGGCGTTCGCACCCGGGAGGATCCCCTTCCCCGTCCTGCACGTGGACACCGGGCACAACTTCCCCGAGGTCCTCTCCTACCGCGACGCCCAGGTGGAGGCGGTCGGAGCCCGGCTCATCGTGGCCAAGGTGCAGGACTCCATCGACCAGGGCCGCGTGGCCGACCCGGGCCAGGCGGCCTCGCGTAACCGGCTCCAGACCACCACCCTGCTCGATGCCATCAACGCCAACAAATTCGACGCGGCGTTCGGCGGGGCCCGTCGCGACGAGGACAAGGCGCGGGCCAAGGAACGCGTGCTCTCCTTCCGTGACTCGTTCGGCCAGTGGGACCCCAAGCGCCAGCGTCCCGAACTGTGGCAGCTCTACCAGGGCAGCGTCCGGCCCGGCGAGCACCTGCGCGCCTTCCCGCTCTCGGACTTCACCGAGCTCGACATATGGCAGTACATCCGCCGGGAGGGCATCACGCTGCCCTCCATCTACTTCGCCCACGAGCGCAGCGTGATCGAGCGCGACGGCATGCTGCTGGCCGTGAGCGAGTGGATCACCCCCGACGGGAACGAGGTCGTCGAGGACGCCACCGTGCGCTACCGCACTGTCGGCGACGCCACCCTGACCGGTGCGGTGCGCTCCGACGCCACCACGGTGGAGGACGTCATCCGCGAGGTCTCGGCCACCCGGATCTCCGAGCGGGGTGCCACCCGGGGCGACGACCGCTTCTCCGAGACGTCCATGGAGGACCGCAAGCGCGAGGGGTACTTCTAAGACCATGCCCACGCTGCCCAGCTCGCCGCCGGCCGGCGGCCCGGAGCTCGGCGCCGACACCATGGACCTGCTGCGCTTCGCCACCATCGGTTCGGTCGACGACGGAAAGAGCACCCTGATCGGCCGCTTGCTGATCGACACGCGCCAGCTCTTCGACGACCAGGTCGACGCGCTCTCGGTGGCCGCGGAGCGGCGCGGCATGGGCGAGGTCGACCTGTCCTTCGTGACCGACGGTCTGCGGGCCGAGCGCGAGCAGGGCATCACCATCGACGTGGCCTATCGCTATGCCGCCACGCCGCACCGCAAGTTCGTCATCGCCGACTGCCCCGGCCACGTCCAGTACACGCGCAACATGGCCACCGGGGCCTCGACGGCCGATCTGGCCCTGGCCCTGGTCGACGCCACCTCGGGCCTGCGCGAACAGTCACGGCGGCACATCTGCATCGCCGCCCTCCTCGGGGTGGACCAACTCGTGGTCTGCGCCAACAAGATGGACCTGGTGGGGTGGGACAGGTCGGCCTACCAGGACATCGTCGACGAGATGCTGACGCTGTCCCGCCGCCTCGGCATCCATTCGTGCACCGTGATCCCCATCTCGGCCCTCAACGGCGACAACGTGGTCACCCGTTCGGACGCCGCGCCCTGGTACGACGGGCCCACCGTGCTCGATGCCCTCGAGTCGGCCGAAGCGGGTGGTTGGGCCTCTCAACACGGCCTCCGCCAGGGCAACGGCGGCCGGCTCCCGGTGCAGTGGGTCCTGCGGCAGCCCGGCGGCGGGCGCAGTTACGCCGGCATGGTCAACGGGGGCCCCTTCCGGACCGGCGATCCGGTGATCGTGCTCCCCCAGGGGCAGTACACCACCGTGGAGGCCATCGAGACCGCCGACGGGCCGCTCCCCCGGGCCGAAGTCGGCCTGTCCGTCTCGCTGAGGTTGGCCGATGATCTCGACGTCTCGCGCGGTGACCTCATTTCGTCCCTGGAAGAGCCGCCGACGGTGACCGACACCTTCGAGGCGACCGTGTGCTGGTTCCACGATCGACCCCTGGCCCCGGGCGATCGGCTCCGCCTCAAGCACACCACCCGCGTGACGCCCGCCGTAGTCGAAGCGGTCGAAGGCATCTTCGACGTCAATGCGTTGGAGATGACCGAAGCCGAGGAGCTCAAGGAGAACGACATCGGCGTCGTACGGTTGCGCACCGCCATGCCGCTCGCCCTGGACGCCTACCAGGTCGATCGGATCACCGGGAGTTTCGTCCTGATCGACGACCTCACCATCGCCACGGTGGCCGCGGGTATGGTCGGTCGACCCACCCTCCACTCCTGAAGACCGAGCCAATGGTCGACTACTACCCCGTTTCGCTCCGCCTGGCCGGGCTCCCCTGCCTGGTCGTGGGAGGAGGCGGGGTCGCCACCCGCAAGGCGCGTGGCCTCCTGGCCGCCGGCGCCGTGGTGTCCGTGATCGCCCCCGACATCGGGGACGAGATGGCGCGCTTGACCCCGCTCAGCGTCGAGCGACGGCGTTATGCGCCCGGCGACGCCGCCGCCTACCGCCTGGTGGTGGCGGCCACCGGCGACCCCGCCGTCAACGGCGCCGTCTTTGCCGACGCCGAGGCGGCCGGGGTGTGGGTCAACAGCGCCGACGACCCCGACCACTGCTCCCTCATTCTGCCGTCGGTCCACCGGGATGGCCCGGTCACGGTGGCCGTCTCCACCTCGGGGTCGAGCCCGGCCCTGGCCACCTGGTTGCGGGGCCGCCTGGCCGATGCCGGCGGACCTGGGCTCGGCGCGCTGGCCGAGCTCCTGGCCGGCGCCCGGGCCCGGATGAAGGCCGCCGGCGTAAGCACCGAGACCTTCGACTGGGCCGCCCTGCTCGACGGGCCGTTGCCCGGTCTGGTCGCGGCGGGCCGGATGGATGAAGCGGGCGCCCTGCTCGAGGCGGCGGTCACGTCCTGATCATCGGTACCTGAGGGAATCCTCAGCAACTGAAGGAGGACGAAGCCTCGGTTCCAGCTCTCATGGTTGGGCCGCTCATGGTTGGGCCGCTCATGGTTGGGCCGCTCATGGTTGGGCCACCATCAGCACCGTGCCCGCGAGGAGGAGGACCAGGGCCGCCGTGGCCGACGCGGCCATCGCCCGGGCGTCACGCCGCGCGGACGCAGCGCCCGAAGCACCACCCGACGCACCACTCGGCTCCGGCTCCGAACCCGGCTCTCCACCCGACTCCGAACCCGGACCCGAGCCCGAACCCGGACCCGACCCGAGCCCGGACCCAGTGCGACCTGGAGCCGTCGCTCGGCCGGCCACAGGAGCCCTTCGGCGACAAAGGCGGCCACCACGAAGATGGCCAGCCCGCTCGAGACCCAGCCGTCCGACAGGGAGTAGGCGCCCCGGCTCATGGCCAGCAGCGCGAAGCCGAACACGGGTATCCCGTAGATGGTCCGCCCGACCCAATTGGTCCCGGGCCGGAAGTAGCGCGCCACGGCATCGGGAATCGGGGATCCGGCTTGGAGCAGCCGGCGCACACGCGTCGCGGTGGCCGCGGCCGCCACGACCGTGGCCAGTCCGACGATCACGCAGGCCACGTGGAGGAGCAACACGAGGTCGAATGCGGCCCCCTGCGGCTGGTCGTGCATGCGGGACATCTTCGCCCATGCCCGCGCCAACCGGGTGACCGTCGCGTGATGGTGCAGCCGAAGAGGGTGGCCGAGCCTGTACCGTGGACAGGGACGAGATCAGCGAAGAGGCGACTGCCCATGACGGTGGACCGGGAAGGGGAAGGGGGCAAGGAGCAGTGAACCAACTACGCCTCGACCCGCTTTCGGGCCGCTGGGTCGTCGTGAGCCCGGGGCGCTCCGAGCGTCCCTACTCGTTCGTCACCCGGTCTCCCTGGGTCGAGGAGGACCCCCACCGCCCATGCCCGTTCTGCCCCGGCAACGAGGAGACGACGCCTCCCGCGCTGGAGACCTACGGACCGACCGGGAGCTGGCTGGTGCGGGTGGTCCCCAACCTGTACCCGGCCTTCGAGGGCGACGAGCCGTTCGTCGTGAACAACCGCGGGCCCGTGTTCACCCAGGCGACGGCCGGAGGCATCCACGAGATCCTCATCTTCTCCCCCGAGCATGACGCGACCTGGGGCATGCTGAGCCGGGAACAGAGTGGGCTGGTGATGGCCGCCCTCCGGGACCGCCTCGACGAGCACTCCCAGCGGCCCAACGTGCGCTACACCCAGGCCATCGTCAACTCGGGTCGCGAAGCCGGCGCCTCGTTGGAGCACCCCCACGGTCAGCTGCTCGGCCTCTCGTTCATCCCCGCGAGCTGGCCGAGGAACAGGCCCGGTTCGCCCGGTTCGTCGGGTCCTGCCTCCTGTGCACGACCATGGAGGCCGAGGAGGACGCCGGCGAACGCGTGATCTACGACAACGACCGCGTGGTGGTGGTGTGCCCCTTCTGGAGCGCGGTCCCCTACGAAATGCTCATCATCCCCCGCGCCCACTCCCCCCACATGCACACCAGCCCGACCGAGGACCTGGTCGCCGTCGGCGAGGCCATCCGGAGTTCCCTGAACCACCTGGCCCACTCGATCGGCGACGTGGCCTACAACATCGTGTTCCACTCCGCCCCGTACCGGGTGGGCGAGCCGTACCACTGGCACGCCCACATCTGGCCCAAGGCGACCACCACCGCCGGGTTCGAGCTCGGGACAGGGGTGGCCATCAATGTGGTGTCCCCCGAGGAATCGGCCGAGACGCTGAAACAGGGCGCGTTCGCCTACTGATCCGGGCGCACCGACCGGGCCAGCTCCAGCAGGGCCACCAGGTTGCCCACCACCTCGCGATCGGGTCCGGCCAGGCCGGCGATCCCGGGCGATCCCAGGTACCCCGAGAGCACCGCCTTGCGGTTGCGCGACAGCCAGGCCCGGCCCAACTGGTGCAGGCCCAGGCGTCCGGCCGGATCGCGTTCGGCCTCGGCCGCGGTGCTGGCCTCGTGGAGCGACCAAAGGAGATCCGCCACGTCGGCCAGCGGGGAGCGCCAGGTCGGCTCGGAGGCTCCGGCGACCACCCCGCCGGGACTGCAGTCGATGACCAGCCAGCCCTGATCGGAGCGGGCCGTGCGCCCGAGATGGAGGTCGCCGTGCGTCCGTATGACCGGCAGGCGCAGGTCCGCCGCCCGCAACTGCTTGATGAGATCGGCCACCCCGGGGGCCTCGAGCAGGACGGGATCGGCCCGGCCGATGTCCCTCTCGGCCGCGTCGACCCACGCGGTGACCGAGTCCGGCCGCCGGGGGAACGCCTGGTCGAGGGCCAGGTGCATGCGGGCGGTCATGGTGCCCAGCGAGTACGCCTCGGGACCGAAGTCCCCGCCGGCCGACTCGGGGCGACCGCCCGAGGCGAAGAGGTCGCGCAACGACGTCAGGGCCAGGGCCCAGCCCCCCGATCGATCGGGCATGGGTTCCTGCACCACGCCCAGATCACGCCCTTCCCAGGTCCAGCGGACCAACGGTGCCGCCACATGGTTGAATCCCGCCGCGTCCAGGGCGACCAGCAGGTCCACCGCCGGCGTGGGCCCATCCATCAGCCAGGGGTAGACGGTGAGGTCGCCGCGGTCGCCGCAGTCGAGGACCGTCACCTCGTCGTCGTCGCGCAGGGCGACCACCGGGCCCGGGCGCGGGTCGACCCCCCTGATGGCCGCCAGCACCATCGGCGCCAGCTCGGCGTCCCGCAGCGCATCGGTGCAGACGCCCAGCCCGTCGTCGTCCTCCCAGAGCCCCAGGGCGGTTTCCTCGCCGGCCCGCAGGAAGCGCGGCTCGTCGCCCACCCGGCGCACGCCCACGACGAGGTGGCCCATCCGGCCGTCCACTTCGGCCACCACGTCGATCAGCGCGGGACGCCCCGGGCGCAGCACCTCCACGCGGCGCGGGGTGATCTCGAGCGGCGCCGGCTCGGCACCATCGGCGGCCCGGCGCTGGGCCTGCCACGCCTCCACCAAGGTGCGGGCGGCCCGCGCGTCCTCGGGTGTCACTCCGGCGCCGACCCCTCGTCGTGCACCAGGTCGAACCAGAGGAAGCCGTAGGGCGGCAGCGTGACGGTGTAGGGCTCAGCGGTGACGGCCGGGAACGGTACCCGCCCCAGGACCTCGTAGGGGACGGAGCCGGCCCACTTGGCCAGGGAGAGCTCGGCCGGCTGGGCGAACCGGCTCAGATTGTGCACGCACAGCACGGCCTGGAACCGGCGCACCACCTCGTCGTCGGCGCTCTCGTTCCCCGCCGGCACCGTGCGTGCCGTCACCAACGAGCGGCCCCAATCGCGGGCGTTGACCACGGCATCGGCCGTCGAGAGCGGCCCCGAAGCCGCGTTGGGCACCTCGGTCACGATGTCGGCCACCTCCCCCGAGCGCATGTAGGCCAGCACGGAGGGGTTGGGACAGGGGAGGACGTCCATCTCCCCCACCCCCATCACCGGGAGCGCTCGGCGCTCGGTCAGCATACGGCGGAGCCAGTGCAGGAACGACCCCTGGTTGCGCAACTGCGCCTCGACGTTGACGGCGCTGAACCCGTACACCGGGTCCATGAGGGGAGGCAGGTAGAGCTGGGCGAAGTCGGCCTTGGAGAACCCCCCGTTGCGGTCCGGCGACCACTGCATCGGTGTCCGCACCGAGTCCCGGTCGCCCAGATAGATGTTGTCGCCCATGAGCATCTCGTCGCCGTAGTAGATGACCGGGCTCCCCGGCAGGGACAGGAGCAGGGCGTAGAGGAGCTCGGCCGTGCGGCGGTCGTTGTCGATGAGCGGCGCCAGGCGCCGCCCGATGCCCATATGGCGCTTCATGCGAGGGTCCTTGGCGTACTCGGCGAAGAGGTAGTCCCGGTCCTCGTCACTCACCTGCTCGAGGGTCAGCTCGTCGTGGTTGCGCAGGAAGATGGCCCACTGGCACGAGTCGTTGATGACCGGTGTCTGCGCCAGGATCTCGGTGATCGGGTAGCGCTGCTCCCGCCGCACCGCCATGAAGAGCCGGGGCATCAACGGGAAGTGGAAGCACAGATGGCACTCGTCCCCCTCGCCGAAGTAGTCCGCCACGTCGCTGGGCCAGCCGTTGGCCTCGGCCAGCAGGATCCGGCCGGGATAGTCGGCCTCGAGCTGCTTGCGGATGCGCTTGATGAAGGCGTGGGTCTCGGGCAGGTGCTCGCCCGAGGTGCCGTCACGCTGGTAGAGGTAGGGCACCGCATCGAGCCGGAAGCCGTCAAAGCCGAGATCGAGCCAGAAGCGGACGAGGTCGATCATGGTGTCGGCCACTTCGGGATTGTCGTAGTTGAGATCGGGCTGGTGGTGGTAGAAACGGTGCCAGTAGTACTGCTGCCGGGTGTCGTCCCAGGTCCAGTTGGACCGCTCGATGTCGGTGAAGACCACCCGGGCGTCGGGCCAGCGCTGGTCGTCGTCGTTCCACACGTACCAGTCCGCCTTGCCGTTGTCCCGGCTCGACCGTGACTCGATGAACCAGGGGTGCTGGTCGCTGGTGTGGTTCATGACCAGGTCCGCCACGACCCGGATGCCCCGGCCGTGCGCGTCCTCGAGGAAGGCCACCAGGTCGCCGATGCTCCCGTAGTCGGGATGCACATTGAAGAAGTCGCTGATGTCGTAGCCGCCGTCGCGGAGAGGGGACGGGTAGAAGGGCAGCATCCAGATGCAGTCGATGCCCAGCCATTCGATGTAGTCGAGCTTGTCCCGCAAGCCCTTGAGGTCGCCGCTCCCGTCGTCGTTCGCATCGAAGAAGCCGCGGATCAGCACCTCGTAGAAGACTGCGTGCTGGAACCAGCGCACCGAGGGATCAAACGGTCCCTCGCCGGCACTGACCGGGATGGGTGGTGAGCTCACGGTCTCACCGGTTCAACGTCCGACGAACGTGGCCTTGCCGGGACCGTGCTCGGCGAAGGAGGCGAGGCCACGGGCGGCATCTTCGGTGCGGGCCACCGCCGAGAAGGCTTTCTGCTCCAGAGCCAGGCCCTCCTCCAAGGTCGTCCGCTCGAGCCCCTGATCCACTGCGGCCTTGGCCAGGCCGTGGGCCACCACGGCCCCCCGGGCCAGCTGGCCCGCCCACGCCAGGGCCTCGTCGAGGACATCGTCGGGCGCCACCACCCGGTTGACCAGGCCCATGGCCAACGCCTCGGGGGCGCGGACCTGGCGCCCCGAGAAGATGATCTCCTTGGCCCGCGACGAGCCGATCAACCGGGGCAGCCGCTGGGTCCCACCGCCTCCGGGAATGACCCCCAGGAGGACTTCGGGCAGACCGAGCTTGGAGTCCTCGGCGCACACCCGCAGGTCGCAGGCCAGGGCCAGCTCCAAGCCGCCTCCCAGCGCGTAGCCGTTGATGGCCGCGATGGTGGCCCGGGGCACCGTCGACAGGGCTCCCAGCGCGCTGGTGAAGTTGGCACCCACCGCATCGGCCGACCGGTCGAGCTCGGCGATGTCCGCCCCGGCGGCGAAGATCAGCCGGCCGCCCCACAGCACGGCCGCGCCGGGAGGGTCGGCCGCCAACTCCCGGGCGATGGCCTCGATCTGCCCGAGCACGGCACCGGAGAGCGCGTTCGCCTTGGGCCGGTCGAGCCGGATCAGAGCGACGCCGTCATCTCGTCGCTCCAGCGTGACGTAGGGGTCGGTCATCCGGTCATCCGGTCATCCGGTCGTCCCGCCACCCGGTCGTCCCACGCGCACCGGGCGCTTCACGCGTCAGAGTCACGAGGGCACCGTACCTGACGGGCCGGCCGGCGGTTCACCCCGGCAGGAGCCGATCGGCCGCCTCGTAGGGGTCGAGCTCGCCGGCGGCCACGGCCTTGACCGCACGGGAGAACTCCTCCCCGGCGGCCACCTCCCCGATCCTGACCCGGCTCCGGGCCACCATCACGCGGCGCAACTCGTGTGCCACCCGCTCGGTCCGCCCCTGTTCCAGCAGACCGTGGGCCACCAGGTGCGCCCGGTGCCGGGAGATCTCCTGCCACAGGTCCGCCACCCCCGCACCGGTCGAGGCGGTGGTGTCGACCACCGGGGGCCGCCACGACCCCAGGGTGGAGAGATCGAGCATCTGCTCGAGGTCCCGGCGGGCTTCCCGGGCGCCCGGGCGATCGGCCTTGTTGATGACGAACAGGTCGGCGATCTCGAGCAGGCCGGCCTTGTTCGCCTGCATGGAGTCGCCCCAGCCGGGCGTCACCACCACCACGGTGGTGTCGGCGGCCGACGCCACCTCCACCTCCATCTGCCCGACCCCCACCGTCTCGACAACGACCAGGGGCAGCCCGGCCGCACCGAGGACCCGCACGGCGTCGGGAACGGCCAGGGCGAGGCCACCGAGGTGCCCCCTCGTGGCCATGGAACGGATGAACACGGTCGGGTCGAGGACGTGCTGCTGCATGCGGATCCGGTCACCCAAGATGGCGCCCCCGCTGAAGGGCGACGTCGGATCGATGGCCAGTACCCCCACCTGCCCGATGGGCTCGGGTTCGGGTTCGGGCGCCGCGTCGGCCCACCCGGCCCGCATGTGGGTGATCAGCTGGTCGGTGAGGGTCGACTTCCCGGCGCCCGGGGCGCCGGTGAGGCCGACGGTGTAGGGCACGGGGGACCGGTAGGCCAGGCGGGCCACGGCCAGACCGGGCTCGCCGCCTCGCTCGACCAGCGAGACCATCCGGGCCAGGGCGACCCGGTCACCGCCCTGGGCCAGGGCGAGGAGCTGGGCCGGGTCCGTCGGCGGGCGGCGCGTCGGGGGGCGGTTCACTGGCGCACCACCTTGGCCCCGAGTGCGGTCAGGGAACCGACCAGGTCGTCGTACCCCCGGTCGATGTGGCCGGCGCCCGTCACCACCGTCTCCCCCTCGGCCACCAGCCCGGCCAGCACCAGCGCGACGCCGGCCCGGATGTCAGGCGAGCGCACCGGGGCGCCCGAGAGGTGGTCCACGCCCCGCACCACGGCATGGTGTCCCTCGGTGCGGATGTCCGCCCCCATCCGCCGGAGCTCCTCGACGTAGCGGAACCTCCCCGAGAAGAGGTTCTCGGTCAGGATGCCGACTCCGTCGGCCCCCGCCAGCATGGCCACGAGGAGCGGGCTGTAGTCGGTGGCCACCCCCGGGTAGGGCAGGGTGGCCACGTCAGCCGAGCGCAGCCGGCCCGTCGCGCTCGACCCGCAAGCCGCCGGGGCCCATGTCGGCCTCCACGCCCATCTGGCCGACCTTGCGGAGCAGCATCTCCATGTGGTCCGGCCGGGCGTCGGCGACGGTCACCTCGCCGCCGGCGATGCCCACCGCGGCCACGAAGGTGGCGGCCACCACCCGGTCGGGCACCACGGTGTGACGGACCGGCGCCAGTTCCTCCACCCCCTCGATCTCGAGGCGCGACGTGCCGGCCCCGCGCACCACCGCCCCCATGGCGCGCAACAGGTCGGCCAGGTCGATCACCTCGGGCTCCTTGGCCGCGTTCTCGATCACCGTGGTGCCCTTGGCCAGCACGGCCGCCATGAGCAGGTTGTCGGTGGCCGTGTGGCTGGGGTACTCGAGCACCACTGTGGTGCCGACCAGGCGTCCGCCGTCGACCTGGCCCCGCACGGCGCCGCGGGACGAATCGAAGCGGGCGCCCATGGCCGAGAGCCCGTTGACATGGAAGTCGATGGGACGCTCCCCGAAGTCATCGCCGCCGGGCAGCGGCATCTGCGCCCGGCCGCAACGGGCCAGCAACGCGCCGAGCACGACCACCGAGGCCCGCATCCGCTCGACCAGGTCGTAGGGGGCGACCGGCCGCAGGTCGGCCGCCGCCGGGGACGTCACCGCCACGTCCCCGTTGTCGCGACGCTCGACCTGGGCGCCGAGCGCCCGCAGCACCTCGGCCATGGTCTCGACGTCGTTGATGCGGGGCACGTTGCTGAGCACGGTGCACCCCTCGGCCAACAGGCAGGCCACCATCAACTTCAGGGCCGAGTTCTTGGCCCCGCCCGCTCGGACGGTCCCCGAGAGCGGTCCGTTGGGCCGGACGACGATTCGTTCCACGCTCACAAGTATCGCCGCTGGCGGGGGAGCGCCCCGGCTCTTGGCGATGGGCGGTCAAGTAGGGTCGTCACATGGCGACCGACCCTCAGGCCCCCGATCGCAACCTGGCCATGGAACTGGTGCGCACCACCGAGGCCGCCGCCATGTCGGCCAGCCGCTGGATGGGCCGGGGCGACAAGCTGGGCGCCGACGGCGCCGCCGTCGAGGCCATGCGGATCGTCCTGTCCTCGGTCCAGATGGATGGGATCGTCGTCATCGGAGAGGGCGAGAAGGACAACGCACCCATGCTCTTCAATGGCGAGAAGATCGGCGACGGGACGCCTCCGATGACCGACATCGCGGTCGACCCCATTGACGGCACCACGTTGACCGCTCTCGGCCGGGGTGGTGCCCTCGCCGTCATCGCGGTGTCCGAACGGGGGACGATGTTCGACCCCGGGCCGTGTGTCTACATGGAGAAGATCGCCGTCGGCCCCCGGGCCAAGGGGGCCTGCGACATCCGGCGCACGCCGTCGGAGAACCTGCACGCCCTCTCCGATGCCCTCGGCCGGGCCGTGCGCGACCTCACCGCGGTGATCCTCGACCGGCCCCGACACGAAGGGCTCATCGCCGAGGTGCGGGCCACGGGGGCACGCATCCGGCTGATCACCGACGGCGACGTGGCCGGCGCCATCGCCACCGGGTGGCCCGGGGCGGGCACCGACATCCTGTTCGGGATCGGCGGCACGCCCGAAGGGGTGCTGGCCGCCGCCGCCCTCAAGTGCATGGGCGGGGAGATCCAGGGCCGGCTCTACGCCCGCGACGAGGCGGAACGGGCGGCTGCCGTCGAGGCCGGCTATGACCTCGACGCCGTCCTGACGACCGATGACCTGGTCCAGGGCGACAACTGCTTCTTCGCGGCCACCGGGATCACCGACGGCGAGCTCCTCCAGGGCGTGCATTACCACGAGTTCGGCGCCACCACCCAGTCGCTGGTCATGCGCTCGAAGTCGGGGACGCTGCGGAAAATCGACGCCAACCACGCCCTGGCCAAGCTGTCCGAATTCAGCTCGGTGTCATTCGCCTGAACCGGCCACGCTGAGCCGCAGCTCGGCGCGGGCCAACGCCCGCTCGGCCTCGGCGAGCGCCCGCTCCTGCGGCTGATCGCCCTCGGAGCCTTCGGCCGCGCCACCCCGGCCGGAACCCAGCTCGGACAGGCGCCCCGCGGCCGCATCCCGGGCTCGTTCGGCCCGGGGCACGTCGATCTCGTGCGCCAACTCGGCCACCCCGGCCAGCACCGTGACCCTGGTCGAGAGGCCGGGCAGCGGCCCGTCACCTTCGGCCAGTCCCTCGGCCGCGCCCGGACTGGTGTCCACCTGCACGAAGCCGCCGTGCACGGCCAGCCGGACCGGGCCGCCGTCGCCGTCGGCCTGCTCGACCTTGACCTCGCACGGCACGACGTCGCCCACCAGGGGCGTGTGCCCGTCGAGCACCGTCAGGTCGCCCTCCGAGGTCGCCAGCACCACCGACGAGGTCCCGACCGCCACCAGGGACTGCTCCGGCGTCACCACCTCGACGCCGAAGACGCCGTCGGCCATCAGCCGGCCTCGTCCTGCAGGGTCTTGGCCTTCGCCCGCACCGATTCGATGCCGCCCACGTTCAGGAAGGCCTGCTCGGGCAGGTCGTCGAGGTCGCCGTTGACCAGGGCCTCGAAGGACTCCACCGTCTCGTCGATCGGCACGAAGATCCCCGGGACGCCGGTGAAGACCTCGGCCACGAAGAAGGGCTGGGAGAGGAAGCGCTGGATCTTGCGGGCCCGGGTGACGGTGACCCGGTCGTCCTCGCTCAACTCGTCCATCCCGAGAATGGCGATGATGTCCTGCAGCTCCTTGTAGCGCTGCAGCACCTCCTGCACGCGCCGGGCCACCGCGTAGTGGCGGTCGCCCACGATCTCGGGGGCCAGGATGTTGGAGGTCGAGGCCAGCGGGTCGACGGCCGGGTAGATCCCGAGCGCGGCGATCTGCCGGGAGAGCTCCGTGGTGGCGTCCAGGTGGGTGAAGGTCGTGAACGGGGCCGGGTCGGTGTAGTCGTCGGCGGGGACGTAGACGGCCTGCAACGAGGTGATGGACTTCCCCTTGGTCGAGGTGATGCGCTCCTGCAGCTCGCCCATCTCGTCGGCCAGGGTGGGCTGGTAGCCCACGGCGGAGGGCATGCGGCCCAGCAGCGTGGAGACTTCCGACCCGGCCTGGACGAAGCGGAAGATGTTGTCCACGAAGAGCAGCACGTCCTGGTTCTGCACGTCCCGGAAGTACTCGGCCATGGTGAGCGCGGCCAGGGCCACCCGCAGGCGCACGCCGGGAGGCTCGTCCATCTGCCCGTAGACCAGGGCGGCCTTGTCGATGACGCCCGACTCCTGCATCTCCAGCCACATGTCGGTGCCCTCACGGGTGCGCTCGCCCACGCCGGCGAAGACCGAGACGCCACCGTGTTGCTGGGCCACCCGGTGGATCATCTCCTGGATGATGACGGTCTTGCCCACGCCGGCCCCGCCGAAGAGCCCGATCTTGCCACCCTGCACGTAGGGTTCGAGGAGGTCGACCACCTTGATGCCCGTCTCGAACATCCGGGCGCTGGGCTCGAGCTGGTCGAAGTCCGGGGCACCGCGGTGAATCTCCCAGTAGTCGTCGATGCCCTCGATGGATTCGGTATCGAGGGGTTGGCCGAGCACGTTGAAGACGTGACCGAGCACGGCGTTGCCCACCGGGACCGTGATGCCCCGGCCCAGGTTGCGCACCGCGGCACCCCGCACGAGGCCGTCGGTCTGCTGCATGCAGATGCAGCGGACCCGGCCGTCGCCGATCTGCTGGGCCACCTCGGCCGCCACCACGTTCGTGCTGCCTTCGAGCTCGATGCTGAACTCGACCGCGTGGTTGATCTCGGGCAGCGCGTGGGGCGGGAATTCCACGTCGATGACGGGGCCGGCGATGGCCACGACGCGGCCGTCCTCGAGTGAGCCGGCCGGTACCGTGTCCTGGGCCGTAGCTGTGGTCATAGCGGTCAAGCTCCCTTCGACTGGCGGAGCGCTTCGGCCCCGCCGACGATTTCCATGATTTCGGTGGTGATGGCGTCCTGGCGGGCGCGGTTCATGACCCGGGTCAGGGTCTGGATGAGGTCATCGGCGTTGTCCGTGGCCGCCGCCATGGCCCTCTGCTGTGCGGTGAAGAACGAAGCCGCCCCCTCCAACAACGCGGCGAAGATCTCGGCCTCGGTGGCCCGCGGCGCCAGCTCGACCAACAACTTCTCCGGTTCGGGCTCGAACTCGGTGTAGCCCTCCAGCGGGGCGGGCGCGCCGCCCGGGGTGTCGCCGGCGTCCTCGGCCGGCAGGGGCAGGGGCAGGGGCAAGAGCTGCCGGGTCTCCACCCGCTGGGTCCCGGCGGAGATGAAGCGGGTCGACACGAGCTGGACCATGTCCATCTCGCCGGCCACGAACGGGGCCGACACCGCGGCAGCGACGTCCCGGGCGTCGCTGAACTCGGGGCGGTCGGCGATGCCCGGGAAGGAACGGGCCACCGCAATGCCCCGGTAGCGGAAGAAGGGCGGCGCCTTCTTCCCCACGGTCCACAGGGTCACCTCGGCCCCGCGGGACAGGTGGGCGTTCACCAGCCGCTCGGTGGTCCGGAAGACACCCGAATTGTAGGAGCCGGCCAGGCCGCGATCGCCCACGACGGCCAGCACGCCCACCCGCTCGGGCGCCTCGGGCGTGCCGAGCAGCTTGCCGCGCCGCGGTCGGGTCGGCCGCGGCGGTGATGCGCAGGACCCGCTCCATGCCGAGGCGGTACGGGAGGTTGGCGGCGATCCGGCTCTGGGCGCGCACGATCCGCGAGGCGGCGATCAGCTCCATCGCCTTGGTGATCTTCCTGGTCGACTGCACGCTGCGGATGCGGCGGCGCAGCACACGTTCCTGGCCTCCGGCCATGTGTCAGTCGACCTTCCCCGTGTCGAAGCCCTCGAGGAACGAGGTCAGTCCCCGGTCGAGCTCGTCCCCGTCGGGCAGCGAGCCCTTGGTCCTGATGGCCTCGAGCACGTCGGGGTGGTTGCCCTTGAAGTACTCGATCAGCTCGCCGGCGAAACGGCGCACCTCGCTCACCGGCACGCTGTCGGTCCATCCCTTGGTCCCGGCGTAGATCACCAGCACCTGCTCCTCCACGGGAACCGGCGCGTTCTGCGGCTGCTTGAGGAGCTCGGTGAGCCGGTAGCCGCGGTCGAGCTGGGCCTGGGACACCTTGTCCAGTTCCGAACCGAAGGTGGCGAAGGCTTCGAGCTCACGGAACTGGGCCAGGTCGAGCTTGAGCGTCCCCGACACCTGCTTCATGGCCTTGACCTGCGCCGCGCTGCCCACCCGGCTCACGGAGTTGCCGACGTTGATGGCCGGCCGGATACCCGAGTTGAAGAGGTCGGTCTCCAAGAAGACCTGGCCGTCGGTGATCGAGATCACGTTGGTGGGGATGTAGGCGGAGATGTCGCCGGCCTTGGTCTCGATGATCGGCAACGCCGTCAGCGAGCCCCCTCCCTCGGTGTCGGACAATTTGGCGGCGCGCTCGAGCAGGCGCGAGTGCAGGTAGAAGACGTCGCCTGGATAGGCCTCGCGGCCCGGGGGCCGGCGCAACAGGAGCGAGACGGAGCGGTAGGCCTCGGCCTGCTTGGACAGGTCGTCGTAGATGATCAGCGCGTGTTCGCCGTGTTCCATCCAGTGCTGCCCCATGGCGCAGCCGGCGTACGGGGCCAGGTACTTGAAGGGAGCCGGATCCCCGGCTCCGGCCACCACGACCACGGAGTACTCGAGGGCCTGGTGCTCCTCGAGGGTGGCCACGGCCTGGGCCACCGAGGAGTTCTTCTGCCCGATGGCCACGTAGATGCACTTCACGCCCTGGCCGGCCTGGTTGATGATGGTGTCGAGGGCCACCGTGGTCTTGCCGGTCTTGCGGTCCCCGATGATCAGCTCCCGCTGGCCCCGCCCGATCGGCGTCATGGCGTCGATGGCCTTGATGCCGGTCTGCAGCGGCTCGCTCACCGGCTGGCGGCCCACGATCCCGGGGGCCTGGACCTCCATCCGGCGCGACTCTGAGCTGATGACCGGGCCCTTGCCGTCGATGGGGACACCCAGCGCGTTGACGACGCGACCGAGGAGGCCGTCGCCCACGGGCACGGTCTGGATCCGCCCCGTCGCCTTGACCGTCTGCTCCTCTTCGAGGTTGTCCACGTCGCCGAGCACCACGGCGCCGATGGTGTCCTCGTCGAGGTTGAGCGCCAGTCCCAGGGTCCCGTCCTCGAACTCGAGCAGCTCGTTCACCGCCGCACCGGGCAGGCCCGAGACGCGGGCGATCCCGTCACCCACCTCGACGATCCGCCCGATCTGCTCGGTGGCGACCGTGGCGGAGAACTCCTCCACGTGGCGCTGCAGCGCCTCGGTGATCTCGTTGGCGTCAATCGTCAGTTCTGCCATCAACCTGCTCCCTCTGTCTCTGTCGTCGTTGCCGCCGCCCGGGCCGCGCCGGCGCCGACCCGGTTGTCATCCCATCCGCTGGCGACGAGGTGCTCGCGCAAGGTGTCGATCTTCCCGCGGGCCGAGGCGTCCACCTGGACGTCGCCGATCTGGATCACCGCGCCGCTCAGGAGCACCGGATCGATCACCACCTGCAACTCGACGGGTGCACCCGCCAACGAAGCGAGCGATGCGGAGAGCTCGCCCTGCTGGGCCTCCTCGACCGAGCTGGCGGCGCGCACCCGGGCGATGCGCCAGCCGCGAGCCAGCGCCGTCTGCTCGGCCAGCCAGTCCAGGGTCCCCACGATGTCGCGGGCGCGCCCGTTCAGCACGGCATAGCGGATCACGGCGGCGGTGGCCGGGTGGACCTTGCCCTCGAGCAGTTGCGAGACCAGGCCCTGACGGGCCTCGACCGCCAGGTCGCGATCGACCAGGGCGTTGCGCAGCGCGGCGTTCGACTCGACGATGCGGGCGAACCGGAAAAGGTCGTCCTCTATCTGCTCGAGGTCGTCGTTGGCGTGGTCCTCGTGGAGGGCGGTGGCGAAGCCGCCGACGCGGCGGCGCGACTGCAGTAGCCCCAGGGGAGCTTCCTCGAGGCCGAAGCCGTCGGCCAGCTGATTCGTTCGGTGCGCCAGCCAGCCCAGGGCGGACGGGACATCGGGGGCGGCCACCGCCGAGCTGGCGAACGCGGCCAGGCGTCGTGCCGGCTCGGAGACCTTGCCCTCGAGCAGGTCGAGCATGACGGCCCGGCGCACCGGACCCCTGATGGAGGTATCGGTGAGCACCGATTGCAACTGGCCGTTGGCCAGGGCGAGCTCTTCAATCGCTTCGAGGTCACCGGCGATGGTCCGGAGCGCGTCGTGTCCCGCGCCCTCGATCACCGCCGCCGTGTAACCCTGAAGCACCGGGTTCACGGGCGGGCCCCGGCCCCAGCAGCGGCCCCGCCGTCGGCATCGGCGCGCAGCGCGGCTACCGCTTCCTCGATCAACTCGTGATGGGCGCGCGCGTCCACTTCCCGCCCTATCACCTGCTCGACGAGGTCCATGACGATCTCGCTCATGCGATTGGCCGCTTCCTCGACGGCACGCTGGCGCGCCAGTGCCACCTCGGTCTCGGCGCTGCCGACGATGCGCTCGAACTCCGCTTCACCCCGGGCCTGCGCGTCGACGCGTACGGCCTCGGCGGTCCGGTTGGCCTGCGCCACGATCTCCTGGGCCGTCTGCCGCGTCTCTTCGAGCGCGGCGTGACGCTCGTCGTCGGCCGCGGCGGCATCGGCGCGCGCCTGGTCCGCCGCGTCGAGCGATGACCTGATCTTCTCTTGTTGATTCGCCATGGCCACCTTGAGCTGCGGGACGGGCCATTTCGTCCAGGCGAGGTAGAGCAAGATAAGGGCGACGATCAGCTCAATGATGAAGCTCCTCACTGGCGGGCCCCGGAGCCGGCAGCCGTGCTGCCACTCGTATCGGCATGCAAGGCAGCGACCGCCTCCTCAATGAGGTCGCGGTGAGCCTCGGCACTGACGGGGCGCCCGATGACACCTTCGACCATGTCCAAGGCGATCTCGCCCACGCGGCTCGACGCCTCCTCGACCGCGCCCCGGCGCGCCCGGGCCACCTCGACCTCGGCTCCCCCGACGATGCGCTCGAACTCGGCCTGGCCTCGGGTCTGCGCGTCGACGCGTACGGCCTCGGCCGTGCGGTTGGCCTGAGCCACGATCTCGCGGGCGGTGGCGCGGGCCTCTTCGAGCACGGAACGCCGCTCGTCGTCGGCCGCGGCGGCGTCCGCACGCGCCCGGTCCGCCGCGTCCAGGGCGGACCGGATCTGCTCCTGTCGCTTCTCCGTGGCCGCCTTCAGGGGTGGGACGACCTTCTTGGAGATGATCAAGATCAACACGATCGAGACGGCCAACTCAATGAAGAAGGTCCCGTTGGGGAGGAGGAATATTCCTGCTGTGGTCATGATGCTCACGGTCTCCGGTTCGTATCCGGCCTGTTGACGATGGACGACGGGTCCGCCGGCGCGGGTGGCGCACCTCGGCGACCGGCCCCGACGAGTCCCTAGGCGATGCTCTTGGCGGCGAAGACGTAGACGAAGACGACCATGAACAACAGGTTGATGAAGTACATGGCCTCTACCAGTCCGACCGTCAAGAAGAAGTACTGACGGGCCTTGGCTTCGATCTCGGGCTGCCGGGCGATGGCGGCGATGGTCTGCGATCCGGCCAGGCCGTCACCGACCGCGGCGCCGATGGCGCCACCGCCGAGGGCCAGGCCACCACCGACGAGTGCGCCGGCGATCCGTACGGCCCCTTCCATTGTGCTTGCTGCCATGTTTCCTCTCCTTTGTCGAGATATTTCGAGAACTCAGGTTGCGCTGCGCTGGGTCATGGGTACTAGTGCTCCTCGGTGCTCATGCCCATGCCCAGGTACATGATGGTGAGCAGGCCGAAGATGAAGGCCTGAATGGCTCCGATGAAGATCTCGTCGAACGGCTTCCAGACGGCCAGGCCGATCCACGAGAGGTAAGGGGGGATGAGGGTCACGATGACGGTGATCATGAGGACGCCCGAGAAGATGTTGCCGAAGAGTCGGAACGTCATCGTGATGGGCTTGGTGATCTCCTCGATGATGTTGATCGGCGCCAGCGCGGCATACGGCTGGGCGTAGTGCTTGAAGTAGCCCTTGTACCCCCGCGCCTTCACCGAGTTGATGTGGACGAGGACGAACACGATCAGGGCCAGCGCCAGAGGGAGATTGACGTCGCCCGTCGGCGGGGCCAGGTATCCGGGATCGCCGCTGGGTATGAAGGCCAGCCAGTTGCAGATCAGGATGAAGAAGAAGACGGCGACGCCGAGTCCGACGAACGGCCGGCCCTGGGGCCCGATGGCCGACTCGGCCAGGTCGCCGACCTGCTCTTCGAGGGTCTCCCAGAAAAGCTGCAGCCTTCCCGGCACGCCCGAGGTGACCTTGCGCACCATGAGGAAGGCGAAGGTCAACACGATGGCCGCGGCGATCAGCGTGGTCCAGACCACGTCCAGGTCGACGGTCAACCCGGCGATCTTGACCACGCCGTGATGTTGCCCGATGGTGATGGTGCCGCTGGCCAGCACCATTTCCTTGGTGGCCACCAGGTTCATTGCAGACCCGACGAGACGAGGACCCGACCGACGTTGGCCACGAAGACCAGCTGGAAGATGACCAGGCCGACGACGGCGCCGATGCCCAGCGGGCCGTTGAGCACCAGGAGCCCGATGGCGATGACCGTGATCACGCCCAGGCGGGTCACGCTCTTGGTGCCCATGGCCCGGCGCAGGAGCTTGCGGTCGGTCTGGCCCTTGGCCTGCATCTTGGCCACGCCGGCATCGAGGAAGCGGAGGTTGAGCACGGCCAGGCCGAGACCGATGACGATGCCCAGACCGGCCCACGGCTGCGACAGCAGGAGCGCGACGACGAACGCGCCGGCCCCGATGATCAGGGCGGAGATGGTGGTGCGGCGCAGCACCTTGGCCAGTGCGGTGCCTTCGAGATCGGAGAGCCCGGACATCATGTTCATTGCTCGACCACTGGCCCGATCACTCCCCCACCACACGTACTCGTGGCCCGACCACTACAGGTACTTGCGAATCTGGGTGAGCACACTGACCACGGCGGCGGCCAGGCCCAGGACCAAACCGACCACGAGGAGCACCGGCGCGGTGTGCCAGGTGTCGTCCCCCCAGATGCCCAGCCACACCCCGACGGCCACGCAGGCCGCGACCGAGGTGCCCATGCCCAGGAAAGCCACCGCCCCGGGCAGGGGTTTGGGTTCGGACGTCTCGGCTCCCGGGTGCCCTCGCTGAGGAAGTCCTGACTCGGTCACCGACCCGGGCGCGTACGACGACACCTACTTGACCACGCACGCGAATTCCTCCCCTTTACGCGAGGCGTGGCGAGCCAGAGTCCGACGCTTGACGGGCCGCGACCGCGGCGTCTGGCGAGGCGAGGTGGACGGAGAACACGGCCGTTATCATCGCACCCCGGCCCGGATGCCGTCCAAACGATTAGGGGGTGAGCCTGACCACCTCCCCGGCATCGTCCTCCGCAGCTGGGGCGGGCCTGAGATCGGCCCCGGCCGCCACCGGGGACTCGTCGTCCCCGCCGCCCTTGCGCAAACCGGGGTGGAAGAAGGTGTACAGGCCCACACCCAGGGCCGCCGCCCCGAGGGGAATAATGGCGTTGGCCTGGTGCATGAAGAGTGGGAGCAGGACGAAGGCGGACAGGATGGCGGTCCAGGCCCACAGGATCAGGACCGTGCGCCGGGGGCCGTGACCCAGCCGGAGCAGGCGGTGGTGGATGTGCTCCTTGTCCGGGGTGTGGAAGCCGGTACCCCGGTACGTCCGGCGGATGAAGGCGAAGGCCAGGTCGACGATGGGCACCCCCAGGATGAAGAACGGGATGAAGAGCGGGGCGAAGAAGAAGTAGGTGACCCCGGTGGTGGGGGGAGTCCGACCACCGATGACCATGGTCGAGGCCGCCATCAGGACACCCAGCAGGAGCGCCCCGGCGTCTCCCATGAAGATCCGGGCGGGATGGAAATTGAAGGGCAGGAAACCCAGGCAGATCCCGCAGGCGATGATCGCCACCAGTGGCCCGAGATTGTCGGCCGGCAGCTGCCCCAGCTCCACCAGGCGCAATCCGTAGATGGCCAGCGCGCCGCTGCCGATGGCGACGATGCCCGCGGCCAGACCGTCCAGCCCGTCGATGAGGTTGATGGCGTTGGCCAGCGCGATGACCCACAGGGCCGTGATGAGGGGGACGATGCCCGGGGTCAGCACCACGAAACCGGCGAAGGGCACCTTGAACTGCCACATGGTCACGCCCATGAAGTAGAGGATGCTGGCCGCGAGGACCTGGCCGGCCATCTTGGCCGGGGCCGACATGTCCCGCACGTCGTCGATCAGCCCGACGGCGAAGATGGCGCCGGCGGCCAGCACCACGCCGAGCGCCTCGGAGGAGTCCCTGAAGATCGGGCGGAGCGCCGGCACGGCGGCGGCGGCCAGCATGGCAACCAGGAAGCCGAGGAACATGGCCGCCCCACCCCCGTAGGGAATGGGCTTGGAGTGCATCTTGCGCTCGTTGGGCAGGGCCACATACCCCACCCGCTGCGAGATGCGGCGAGCCGGCGTGGTCAGGGCGGCGGTCGCCCCGGCCGCTACGACCAGCACCAACGCGTACCAGCCGATGTCGGGCATGCCCTATCCCAAGAGGTCGGGATAGGGCGGGAAGGCGCCGCACAGGTCGGCCACCTCGGCCCGCACCGCGGCCAGGGCGGTCTCGTCGGTCCGGTTCCGCAGCGTCCGGCCGATCAGACGGGCGATGGTCTGCATCTCGGATCCGCCCATCCCGGCCGTCGTCTCGGCCGCCGTGCCCAGACGCAGCCCCGAGGTGACGAAGGCCGAGCGGGGGTCGTCGGGGATGGTGTTGCGGTTGCAGGTGATCCCGGCCAGGTCGAGCACCTCCTGGGCCTCCTTGCCGGTGAGGTCGGCATCGAAGGCGCGCAGGTCGACCAGCACCATGTGGTTGTCGGTACCCCCCGAGACCAACCGGAATCCCTCGGCCACCAGCGCCCGGCCGAGGGCCGCCGCGTTCTCCACCACCTGGGTCGCGTAGCGGCGGAACTCGGGCCGGGCCGCCTCGGCGAAGGCCACCGCCTTGGCCGCGATCACGTGCTCGAGCGGTCCACCCTGGAGGCCCGGGAAGACGGCGCTGTCGATCTTCTTGGCCAGCTCGGACCCGCACAGGATGGCCCCGCCGCGGGGGCCGCGCAGGGTCTTGTGGGTGGTCAGGGTCACCACGTCGGCCACGCCGACCGGGCTCGGATGGGCCCCGCCGGCGATGAGGCCGGCCGGGTGGGCGGCGTCGAACATGAAGAGCGCGCCCACCGAGTCGGCGATCTCCCGGAAGGGCTGCGGGTCGATGGTGCGGGCGTACGCGGTGGACCCGGCCACGATCAGGGCCGGCTGTTCCAGCTTGGCCAGGTCGGCCACCTGATCGAAATCGATGACCTCGCCGGGCCGCTGGGGGTCGTCGCCGGCCGGGGTGACGCCGTAGGCCACAAAACGCCAGATCTTCGAGGTGATCGACGCGGGGGAACCGTGGGTGAGGTGCCCGCCGTGATCGAGCCGCATGGCCAGAATGGTGGCGCCCGGCGGCAGGAGGGCCTGGTAGACGGCGAGATTGGCGTTGGCCCCGGCGTGGGGTTGCACATTGGCGTGATCGGCCCCGAAGAGGGCGGTGGCCCGGTCCCGGGCCAGGTCCTCGACTTCGTCGATGATCTGGTTGCCGCCGTAGTAGCGCTTCCCCGGGTACCCCTCGGCGTACTTGTTGGTCAGCACCGAGCCGGACGCGGCCAACACGGCCGGAGAGGTGAAGTTCTCCGAGGCGATGAGCTGGAGCGTGCTCTGCTGGCGACGTTCCTCCTGATGGATGAGCCCGGCGACCTCGGGATCGGCGTGCAGGGCGGCGTCGAACGAGGTCATGAGGTCCTTTCGTCGTGGTCGGCGAAGTCCGCGAGGTCGGTGAGGTCTTTGAGGTCGGCGGCCCCGGGGCCACGTCGGCCCGGCTCGCACCGGCGGATCACCCCGTCGGCGTGCCCAGTGTGATCCGAACCCAGGGCGCCCATCGGGGGCAAGTCTACCGACGCCCCGGGGACCCCTCCGGGCGAGAGCCGGTACGCTCCCACCGCCATGGCCCTCGACCCCCGCACCCCGGTTGTGGTCGGTGTGGGCCAGGTCACCGTCCACCCCGATCCCGACGTGGCCCCGGCTGAGCGGCCCGAGCCTCTCGATCTGATGGTCCGGGCCCTCCGGGCCGCGGCCGAGGATTGCGACGGCACCGCCCCCGGTGGGGCGGACGGGGCGGGTGCCGCCCTGACCCGGCGGGCCCAGAGCATCCGGGTGGTGGTGCCGCTGGGTTGGCGCACCCTCAACCCGGCCCTGCTGGTCGGCGAACGGCTCGGCTTCACCGACGAGACCATGCCGACGGAGCTCATGCTCTCGGCCATCGGCGGCAACACGCCCCAGGCCATGCTGCACGACGCCTGTCGCGCCATCGCGGCCGGCGACCTCGACGTGGCGCTGGTCACCGGCGCCGAAGCCATGTACACCCGGACCGCGTCGCGCCGCGACCCGGCCAAGCCATCCCTGGCCTGGACCAGCCAGGTCCCCGGGGACACGCCCGAGCCCTCGATGTTCGGTGCAGACCGGGCCGGAGCCACCGACCTCGAGATGTCCCGCGGCGTCATCCTCCCCATCCACGCCTACCCCCTCTTCGAGAACGCGCTGCGGGCGGCCCGCGGCTGGACGCTGGCCGAGCACGCCCAGCACATCGGCGCCCTCTGGTCCCGCTTCAGCCAGGTGGCCGCCACCAACCCCCACGCCTGGATCCGCAGCCCCCGTACCGCCGAGGAGATCGCGCTCCCGGGGCCGGACAACCGCATGGTCTCGTTCCCCTACCCCAAGTTGTGCACCGCCAACATGCAGGTGGACCAGGGTGCGGGCTACATCGTCTGCTCGGTCGAGGCAGCCCGGTCGGCCGGCGTGCCCGAGGACCGGTGGGTCTTCCCCCTCTCGGGCGCCGATGCCAACGACCACTGGTTCATTTCGCACCGGCCCGAACTGCACCGCTCCCCCGCCATCCGGCTGGCCGGGCAGGCGGCGTTGGATCTGGCCGGCCTCGGCATCGACGACGTCGGTCCGGTCGATCTCTACTCCTGCTTCCCCGCCGTGGTGCAGATGGCGGCCCACGAGCTCGGGTTGCCCATCGACGATCCCGCCCGGCCGCTCACCTTGACCGGCGGGCTCACGTTCGGCGGCGGTCCCGGCAACAACTACACCTCGCACGGCATCGCCCAGGTGGTGGGCGCACTGCGCCGGGAGCCCGGCGCCGTCGGCCTGGTCACCGGGCTGGGCTGGTACGCCACCAAGCACTCGGTCGGCCTCTACGCCTCGCGCCCACCCGCCCGGGGCTTCGGCTGGCGCAATCTGCAGGCGGAAGTGGACGCGCTGCCGCAGTGCGGTGTGGACGCCGGGGCGACCGGTCCGGTGCGGGTCGAGACCTACACCGTCACCTTCGACCGCCACGGCCAGCCCGAACTGGGGATCGTGGCCTGCCGGACGGCCGACGACAGCCGGGCCTGGGGCAACGTGCGCGACGTCGACACCCTCGGGGATCTCTGCGCCGAGGAGGGCATCGGGCGCTCGGGCACGTTGGCCGCAGACGGGACCCTCGACCTCCACTGAAACGGGACCTCTCGGGCCGTCGGGTGGCGCCCCTGCCGTAAGGGACCACCCGGGCCGTAGGGTGGCGCATGCCTGAACCGCGGGTGGCCGGTGTGCGCCTGGTCGTCTCCCTCTACCGGGAATTCGAGCAGGTGGCGCGGCGGGGCGACCTGAGCCTGGCCCAGTACCGCACCCTGCTCTACCTGATGGGCGGGGCCAAGCGGGCGGGTGAGTTGGCCGCCGCCAATGCGGTGACCAAGCCCACGGTGTCCGCCATGATCAACAGCCTGCGTGAGCGGGGGTGGGTCACCGACACCATCGATCCCTCCGACGGCCGGGTCACCAACATCGCCCTGACCCGGGCCGGGCGCAACCGGGTCGAGCGCTTCGAGGCGGCGTTGGCCGACCGCATGGAGGAGCTCATCCCGGGCGTCGACCGCGACGAGCAACGGGCCTCGCTGGCCGCGCTCTACGACGCCCACGCCCAGACCAGGGGGGAACGCTTGCGCGACGTCTTCGGATCACCCTCGCCGTCGGGGGGTTGACAACCACCCCCGGCACGCCAATGGTTGACAACCGGCCCCAGGGGTGGTCATATAGTTAGATGACTCTAACTAATGCGAGGGAGGGATCATGGCGCACGATCTGGTCATCCGGGGCGGTCTGATCGTCGACGGCCTGGGGGGCGAGCCCACGCCGGGCGACGTTGCCGTCGACGCCGGGACGATCGTGGCGGTGGGACCGGTGCGTCGAGCGCGGCACCCATGAGATCGACGCTACCGACCAGCTGGTCACGCCCGGGTTCGTCGACATCCACACCCACTACGACGGGCAGGCCACCTGGGACTCCTCCCTGGCGCCCTCGAGTTGGCACGGCGTCACCACGGTCGTGATGGGTAACTGCGGCGTCGGGTTCGCGCCGGTACGGGCCGATGCGCACGAGAGGTTGATCTCGCTGATGGAGGGGGTGGAGGACATCCCTGGCGCGGTGCTGGACGAGGGCATCGACTGGGAGTGGGAGACCTTCGGCGAGTACCTCGACGCGTTGGACCGACGCCCGCACGAGATCGACGTCTCCGCGCAGCTGCCCCACGGCGCCCTCCGGCTCTACGTGATGGGTGAGCGGGCGGCACGGCTCGAGGAGGCGACCGACGAGGACGCGCGGGCCATGCGTCGGCTCACCACCGAGGCCATGCAGGCTGGAGCCATCGGGTTCTCCACCTCACGGACCCTGAACCACCGCACCGCCACCGGTGACCCCACCCCGTCGTTGCGGGCCTCGGCGCACGAGCTCGAGATGATCGTGGGCGGCGTGGCCGACGCGGGACAGGGCGTGGTCGAGCTGATCTCCGACTTCTCGCCGGATCTCGCCGGTGAGTTCGAGATGATCCGGAACCTGGTGTTCCACTCGGGTCGCCCGACCTCGGTGTCCCTGGCCCAGAGCCACCGCCGGCCCGACACGTGGCGCGACATCCTCGCGCTGGTGGAGGAAGCGGCCGCGGCGGGGCTGCCCCTGCGGGCCCAGGTGGCGCCCCGCCCCGTCGGCGTACTGCTCGGCCTCCAGGGCAGCTTCCACCCGTTCACGGGCCACCCCAGCTACACCTCGATCGCCCAGCAGCCCCTGGCCGAGCAGGTGCGCGCGTTGCGGGACCCGGCTTTCCGGAGCCGCCTGCTCGACGAGGCATCGTCAAGAAGCCGTCGCCTCGTCGACTACGAGCGGATGTTCCCACTGGGCGATCCGCCGGACTACGAACCGCCGGCCGGACGCAGCCTGGCCGCCACCGCCTCGGCCCGCGGCATGGACCCCGCCGAACTGGCCCTCGACCTCCTCACCGAAGACGAAGGACGGGCCTTCCTGTTCGCCCCCTTCTCCAATTACGCCGAGTGCAACCTCGACGCCAGTCGCGAGATGATGGCGCACCCCGACACCGTCCTCGGCCTCGGTGACGGGGGCGCCCACGTCGGCCTGATCAGCGACGCCAGCTTCCCCACCTACGCGCTGTCCCACTGGGGACGCGATCGGGGCCACGACCTCTTCCCGATCGCCTGGCTCGTCGAGCAACTGACCAGCCGGCCGGCCGGCGCGGTCGGATTGGGCGACCGCGGCATCGTGGCTCCCGGCCTGCGGGCCGACCTCAACGTCATCGACTTCGACCGACTGCGCTGCGAGCGACCGACCATGGCCTACGACCTCCCGGCCGGCGGGAAGCGGCTCCTGCAGCCGGCCCGGGGGTACAGCGCCACCATCGTCGGCGGCGAGGTCATCGCCCGATCGGGCCACTCCACCGGTGCCCTCCCCGGCCACCTCGTCCGCGGTCCCCAACCCGATCCCCGACAGCCCGAGTGAAGGAGATGCCCGTGCAACCCGTACAACTGCGGCCATTGGAACCCGCGGCCGAATGGCGCGCCGCCGACGTGGCCGACCCCGAGGCATGGACCCTTCGCCTCACCGCCGCCGACCATCGTGAGCTTGCTCACGCACTGCGCACGGCCAAGGCCAAGAGCACCAATCCGCTCGACATCGGCCGGGACGACTTCCCCTTGGACCAGCTGGCGCCGAAGCTCGATGCGGTGGTGGACGTCCTCCTCAATGGGCGCGGCTTCATGCGCATCAGTGCGCTCGATGCCGACGCCTACTCCGACGACGATCTCACCCTCATGTACTGGGGCATCGGGCTCCACCTGGGCGAGCCCTGGGCCCAGAACGCGCACGGCCACGTGTTGGGCGACGTGACCGACCAGGGCAAGGCGGTCGACGACCCGACGGTCCGGGGCAACGAGCTGGGCGGCATCGCGCTCGACTACCACACCGACGGGTCGGACCTGGTGGGCCTGCTCTGCCTACGCACGGCGAGCGCGGGCGGGCTGTCCTGTGTAGCCAACGCCGTGTCCATCCACAACGCCCTGGTCCGGGACCACCCTGCGTTGGCCTCAGCCCTCTACGACGAACTGCCCTACGACGCCCGGGGGGAACAGGCCGACGGCACTCGTCCCTTCTACGGTGTCCCGGGCTTCACGGAACAATCGGGCCGGCTCTTCGTGCGGTTCATCCCCCAGTACATCCTGGCCTCGCAGCGCCATCCCGACGCGCCCCGGCTCGGTGCGACGGCCCGGGCGGCCATCGCCAAGATGTCAGAACTGGCCAACGACCCGGACTTCAACGTCTACATGGACCTGCAGCCGGGCGAGATGCAGTTCATCAACAACTACCACGTGCTCCACGGCCGAACGGCCTACGAGGACGACCCGGCCCACGGCCGCAAGCGCCACCTCAAGCGCCTGTGGCTGGCCACCTATGCCCTGACGGATCGCCCGGGGCACTTCAAAGCGTTGGGCCGCAGCCATTGGGAGGCACGCCGTTCCGTCAGCTCGGTGCCGCCCGTCGAGAGGTGAGGAACCCGAATCGCTTCCGACGCCGTGCCGCCATCAGCAGGACAGCGTCGACGTAGGCCGCGGGCAACTCCCCGACCCGGCGCACCGCGGGCGGGGACACCCGGCAGTCGACCTCGGTCGGCCCGGGCCCGTGGTACGGCCCCTCGTTGAGCACGGGGCCAAGGCCCGCCAGCGCGAACTGGGCGCGGAGATCCTCGGCGGTGGCCGGCGGTTCCCCGCCCGGCGCCACCACGGCCAGGGGCCCGGTACGGCGGCAGACCAGCCGAAGGGCCCGCGCCTTGGGCATGGCGAGGCGCACCGAATGGTCGTCGGGGTCCACGGCGAAAGGAAGATCGAGCCGGGCCGACACCACGACCATCAGGGGACCGGGCCAGACGCTCTCGGTGAGCTGACGCGTCGTCTCGCTCCAGTCCGAGGCCAGCCCGACGGCGTCGCCCCGACGACCGATCACCACATGCCGTGCACCGCCGGGACCGGACCCGACCAGACTGGTGAGAGCCAGGAGGGCCGCGTCCGAGCCCAGCCGGGCCGCCAGCTGGTAGCCGCCGGCGCCGGAGACACCGACGACCTGATCGTCCGCCAACGCGGCCACCACCAGGCCGCGTTGGCGAGGGCCCACGATGGACGGAGCGGTCACCGGATCCGACCGACCAGGGTCCGGGGGCGCCGGGCCAGGTCCTCTTCGACGCGCACATCGGCGTACCCCATCGACCGCGCCAGGGCGACGGCGGCGTCGGCCTGATGGGGCGCCAGCTCGATCACCGCCGCTCCGGGCCGGGTCAACCACCGGGCGGCTTGGCCCAGGATTTCCTCGACGGCGCCCAGGCCCGGTGTGCCGTCGCTGCCGGCTCCGGCCACCAGCGCCGAACGCGGCTCGCGCCGCACCTCAGGCGGCAGGGCGGCCCACTCCGAGGTGGCCACATAGGGCGGGTTGGCGATAACCAGGGTGACGCCTCCCTTGAGCCCCGGGGGGAGCGCCGTCAGCCATGACCCCTCGACCAGGGTGACCCGGAGTAGGGGTCCGCCCGTGTCCCGGCGGAGGCGATCGAGGTTCGACGCGGCGACGGCCAGCGCGTCGGCGCTGCAATCGGTGGCCCAGAGACTGCCGGTCGGGTGCGAACGGGCGAGCTCGGTGGCCAGGGCCAGGGCGATGGCGCCGGACCCCGTACCGGCGTCGACCATCACCGGGTCGGAGCCACCGCGGCTGACCTCACGCAGGGCCACCTCGACCACCTGTTCGGTCTCCGGGCGGGGTATGAGCACCCGGGGGTCCACCGCCAGGTCGAGGGAGCGGAAGGCCCAATGGCCCAGCACGTACTGCAACGGCTCCCCGCCCGAGCGCCGTCTGGCCAACGCGCGGCTGGTCTCGGCGTCGGAAGGGCTCACCGTGTCGGTGGAGGATCCGGAGGTGCCCATGACCTCTTCGGCGATGAAGCGGGCTTCATGACGGGCCCCGAGCAGGGCGGCGAGCTCGGCGACCAGCTCGCCCCGCGTCACGACCCGACGTCTTCGGTGCCCTCGAGCTGGCGGGCGCGCTTGTCCGCCATGAGCGCGTCGGTGAGCTCGGTCAGGTCGCCAGCCAGCACCTGGTCGAGTTTGTAGAGCGTGAGGTTGATCCGGTGGTCGGTGACCCGGTTCTCCTTGAAGTTGTACGTGCGGATCTTGTCGGTCCGGCCCCCGGCGCCGACCTGGCCGCGCCGCTGGGCCGACATGGCCTCGGCCTGCCGGTCCTGCTCGGCCTTGAGCAAGCGCGCCCGCAGCACCACCATGGCCTTGGCCCGATTCTGAATCTGGCTCTTCTCGTCCTGCATGGCCACCACGGTCCCGGTCGGGAGATGGGTGATGCGGACCGCCGAATCCGTCGTGTTGACCGACTGGCCTCCCGGCCCCGTCGATCGGTAGACGTCGACCTTGAGATCACCCGGGTCGATGGCGATCTCGACCTCGGCCGCCTCGGGCAGCACGGTGACCGTCGCCGTCGACGTGTGCACCCGGCCCTTGGCCTCAGTCACCGGAACGCGTTGCACCCGATGGGTCCCGGCCTCGTGCTCCAGGCGCAGGTAGGCCTCTTTGCCCTTGATGAGGAAGACCGCCTCGTTGATGCCGTCGCGGTCCGACGCGTCTTCGACCAGTACTTCGACCTTCCACTTCTCCAGGGCGGCAAAGCGCTGGTACATGTCGAAGAGGACCCGCGCGAAGAGGTTCGCCTCGTCGCCGCCCACCGCTCCCCGGATCTCCATGATCACATTGCGCCCGACGTTGGGGTCCTTGGGCAAGAGAAGCGATTGGATGCGCTCTTCCAACTCGGCCACCGAAGCTTCGGCCTGCTCGACTTCTTGGCGCATCATGTCGCGCTCGTCCCCCGACGCTTCGGTCAGCATCTCGCGGGCCGCGATGACATCGGCCCGGGAACGGCCCAGGTCGCGCCAGGCCCGGACGATCTCGCCCAACTCCTTGTGACGCAGGGACAGGACGCGCAGACGATCGGCGTCGGGCCGGGTCACCGGGTCGGCCAACTCGGCCTCTATGGACTCGAATTCCGATTCGAACGCGTCCATCCGGTCATCGAACATGCGATCAGGCGAGGTGGGATCGCCGGCCGGGCCGCGCGGGCCCGGGTGGCGGGACGGGACTTAGTCCCGCGCCGGGGCGGAGGGCGCCGACTTCGCCTTCCCCTTGCGGGCGCCGTAGCGACGCTGGAAACGCTCCACCCGTCCGCCCGAGTCGACCAGCTTCTGCTTGCCGGTGAAGAAGGGGTGACACTCGTTGCACAACTCGACGTGGAGATCAGCCTTGGTGGAGTGGGTCACGTAGGTGTTGCCGCAGGAGCACCGTACGGTGGCCTCTACGTAGTCGGGGTGGATGTCGGGCTTCATGGCGTCTCCTGCGTCTTTTCGGTCGGTCCAGTGTAGGGGTTCGGGGGGTGCCCCCGTCCGGCGACGTCCCTAGGTGGCCGGACCCTTGGCGATCTCAGCCAGGAATTCGTCGTTGCTGCTCGTGGTGCGGATCTTGTCCATCAGCAATTCGAGCCCGGACGCTTCCTTGCCGTCATTGGCCAGCGCGTTGAGGACGCGGCGCAGTTTCCAGACCTGCGCCAGCTGCCCGCGTTCGAACAGCAACTCCTCGTGACGGGTGGAGCTGGCATTGACGTCGATGGCCGGATACAGGCGGCGCTCGGACAGGCGACGGTCCAGACGGAGCTCCATGTTGCCGGTGCCCTTGAACTCCTCGAAGATCACCTCGTCCATTTTCGAACCGGTCTCGACCAGGGCCGACGCCAGAATGGTGAGTGAGCCACCCTCTTCGATGTTGCGGGCCGCCCCGAAGAACTTCTTGGGTGGGTAGAGGGCACCCGAGTCGACGCCACCGGACATGATCCGGCCGGTCGCCGGTGCGGCCAGGTTGTAGGCCCGGGCCAGGCGGGTGATGCCGTCGAGGATGATGACCACATCCCGGCCCACTTCGACCAGGCGCTTGGCCCGCTCAATGGTGAGCTCAGCCACCTGCGTGTGCTCATCGGCCGGCCGGTCGAAGGTGGATGCCACGACCTCGCCCCGCACGGAGCGGCGCATGTCCGTGACTTCTTCGGGACGTTCGTCCACCAGCAGGACCATCAAATGGACGTCGGGGTTGTTGGCCTCGATGGAGTGGGCGATCTGCTTCATGACCGTCGTCTTGCCCGCCTTGGGCGGTGAGACGATCAGGCCACGCTGCCCCTTCCCGATGGGCGAGAGCAGGTCGACGATCCGGGCCGTCAGACTGTCGTTGTCCTTGTCCCCCTGCATCTCGAGATGCAGCCTCGAATCGGGGAACAGCGGGGTCAGATCCTCGAAACGGGGACGCCGACGGGCCTCCTCGGGATCGAGGCCGGACACGGTGTCGATCCGGAGCAGCGCCGGGTACTTCTCGTTGTTGGACGCCGGGCGGCACGCTCCCTCGATGTAGTCGCCCTTGCGCAGCGCGAACCGTCGGGCCTGGCTGATGGAGATGTACACGTCCTTGGAGGACGGCAGATACCCATCGCAACGGAGAAAGCCGTACCCCTCGTCGCGCAGGTCGAGCATGCCCTTCACCTCGACCAATTCGCCCGAGTACGGCTGCTCCTGGCCGCCACCGCCCTGCAGCTCCCCACCGGGTCCACGCTCCCGGCCCCGGCGTCGGCGGCTCCGCCGGTTCCCGACATCCCCGCCATCGCCCTGGGACTGGTTGTTCTGGTTCTGGTTGTTCTGGTTCTGGTTGTTGCGGTTGTTCTGGTTGTTCCGGTTGTTCTGACCTTGCCCCTGGTTGCGGTTCCGCCCCTGGGACGGGCCGGAGGGGACGCCCTGCCCGTTCTGGTTCGATCCGCCGGTCTGGCCCACGTCAGAGAGTTCGGGGGGCTCGACGAAGACAGCCGGTGCGGCGTCAGCGGAGGCAGTCGGCTCGGAGCTGGTGTCCGCCGGCTCCGCCGCGGGGGCGGCGACGGCCTCCGGCACCTCGGCCGTGGCCGCAGCTGTGGCCGTGGCCCGGGGGCGCCGGGCGGGCTTGACGCCGTTGCCGTCTTCGGTGCCGTTGCCGTTGGCAGCGCCGCCGTCGGTGGTCACGCCGGTGGCGCTGAGAATCTGGTCGATGATGTCGGCCTTCTTGGTCCGGGTGGTCGTCTTGAGCGACATGGCCTGGGCGATGGCATTGAGCTCATCGCGCTCCTTGCCTTCAAGGACCGATCGTTCGAGCTGCTGTTCCGCAGTCATCGGGCTCCTCTTCCATAGAGGGTTAACGCCGGCACGGAATGTCCGCGCGTGGCAAAAGGAAACTAGGGAGGAGAAAGGATCCACCTTCCCCCGATCACCACTGCGAGAAGAACCTCCGGGACCAGTTGGTTCCCGCGGAGAGCGCTTCGAAGCGCCGTGGGGATTCCCCTACATTAGCGGGCGCCAACCACCAATGCCAACACCCCCAGCTCAACCAGGGGAATTCATGGGCACCGGTGCCGGCCTCCTCAGAGGGAGAGCTCGGCCAATATGGCCCCCAAATTGAGGTCGACGACCGTGGGCACGGAGATCTGGCTGATGGCCAGGTCCGGGTCCTTGAGGCCGTGACCGGTCAGGACGCACACCACCCTTGCGCCCTCGGGTACGCCCGATTTCATGAGCCCGGCCACCGAGGCGGCCGACGCGGCCTCGCAGAACACGGACTCCTGTTGCGCCAAGAAGGTGTACGCCGCCAGGATTTCCTCATCGGTCACGGCCGTGATGGACCCACCCGACTCGCTGGCCGCAGCCGTTGCCGCGTACCAGCTGGCCGGGTTCCCGATGCGGATGGCGGTGGCGATGGTCTCGGGGTTCTGCACGGGGTGACCGAGCACGATGGGCGCGGCCCCGGCCGCCTGGAAGCCGAGCATCCGGGGCAGCTTGGTGGAACGGCCGGCTTCCTTGTACTGCAGGTATCCCTGCCAGTACGCCGTGATGTTGCCCGCATTGCCCACGGGGATGCAGTGGACGTCGGGGGCATCCCCCAGCACGTCGACAATCTCGAAGGCGCCGGTCTTCTGCCCTTCGATCCGGTGCGGGTTGACCGAGTTGACCACGGTTATCGGCGCGTGCTGGGGTAGGTCGCGCACGATCGACAGCGCCTGGTCGAAGTTGCCGCGTACCTGCAACACCCGGGCTCCGTGCACCAGGGCCTGGGCCAATTTCCCCAACGCGATGTGCCCCTCGGGAATGAGGACCGCGCAGGTCAGGCCGGCCCGGGCGGCATAGGCCGCGGCCGACGCCGAGGTGTTCCCCGTCGATGCGCAGACGACGGCCTTGACCCCCTCCTCCACCGCCTTGGATATGGCCATGGTCATGCCCCGGTCCTTGAACGACCCGGTCGGGTTGGCCCCCTCCACTTTCAGCCAGACCGGCGCCCCCATGCGTTCGGACAGGCGCGGCGCCGGCACCAGGGGCGTACCGCCTTCGAGCAGGGTGACAACCGGCGTGTCGGGACCAACCGGCAGGAAGGAACGGTATTCCTCCATCACCCCCCGCCAACCGGGCGTCATCGTCACTCCTCCTCTTCGCCGATGACCCGCAACACCCCGCCGACCCGGTCGACCGCCTGCAGGAGCCGCAACTCGTCGATCGTGGCCAGGACGTCCCCCTCCCGGGCGACGTGGGTGAGGAAGATGAGGCGGGCCTCGTCGGCCAGACCTACCTGCTCCATGGCCCGGATCGACACCGCGTGGGTGCCGAAGACCCCGGCCACCGCCGCCAGGACCCCGGGCCGGTCGGCCACGTCCATGCTCAGGTAGAAGGCCGATCGCAGCTCGGACTGGGGCCGCACCGTGGCGCTGGTGCGCTTGGGAGCGGGCGCGGGCGCCCCGGACCGCAGGTTCCGGGCCGCGTCGACCAGGTCGCCCAGCACGGCGCTGGCGGACGGACCGCCGCCGGCCCCCCGGCCGTAGAGCATGAGCTCCCCACTGACCGCACCTTCGACGAACACCGCGTTGAACTCCCCCCTGACGGACGCCAGCGGGTGGGCTTGGCGCACCATGGCCGGGTGCACCCTGACGGAGATCTCCGGACCGCCGTCGACCAGCTCGGCCACGGCCAGCAACTTGACCGAGTAGCCGAGCCGATTGGCGTAGGACACGTCCGCTGCGCTGACCGACGTGATCCCCTCGCGGTAGACGTCGGCATCGACCACGTCGCTCCCGAAGGCCAGCGCGGCCAGGATGGCCGCCTTGGCCGCGGCATCGTGACCTTCGACGTCGGCCGCGGGGTCATTCTCGGCCAGCCCCAACTCCTGCGCCTCGGCCAACGCGTCGGCGTAGGGACAGCCGCTGTCCTCCATGCGGGTCAGGATGAAGTTCGTCGTCCCGTTGACGATGCCCATGACCCGCTCGATCTGCTCGCCCGCCAGCGATTCGCGCAAGGGGCGAATGACCGGAATGGCCCCGCCCACCGCGGCCTCGTACAGCAGGTCAACGCCCGCCGCGTCCGCCACTTCGGCCAACTCGGCGCCGGCGACCGCCAGGAGCGCCTTGTTCCCCGACACCACCGGCTTCCCGGCCCGGAGGGCGGCCTCGACGAACTCGTGGGCCGGGTGGATGCCGCCGATGAGCTCGACGACCACATCGACATCGGCGCGGGCCACCAGGGCCGCGGCGTCGCTCCCGATGAGGTCGGTCGGGATGACGGAGGAGCGGGTCCGCCCCACATCGGCCACCGCGATCCCGGCCAATTCGAGGCTGACTCCCGTTCTGGCGCAAATGTCCTCGCGTCGGGTCAGGAGAAGCTCGGCCAAGGCGCCGCCCACGTTGCCACAACCCAACAGCGCCACGCGCACGGTCGAGGAAGGCGCTTCGGTCGCATCGGTGCCGCTCTTCATAGGACAACGGTACAGGGTGCCCGTTCGGACGCAGAATGAGGCCGTCAGCTGTCGAGGCGGGTCAGATCGTCAAATGTCTCTCGCCGGACGACGACGCGTGCGCTGCCGTCAGCTACGAACACCACGGCCGGGCGCGGCACCTTGTTGTAGTTGGAGGCCATGGCGTAGCCGTACGCGCCGGTGACCGGCGTGGCCATGACGTCGCCGACGCGCAGCGTCTCCGGCACGAACGCGTCCGGCACGACCAGGTCGCCACTCTCGCAGTGCTTCCCGACCAGCCGGATCGGCCGAGGCCGGGGAGCATCCACCGCGCGCGGCAGGAAGGCCTCGTACCCGCTGCCGTAGAGCACCGGCCGGGGGTTGTCACTCATGCCGCCGTCCACGCTCACGTAGGTCCGGATCCCCGGGAGCGGCTTGACCGTGCCCACGGTGTAGAGGGTGATGCCCGCCGCGGCCACGATGGACCGACCGGGCTCGGCGGAGACGCGGGTGGAGGGGTCGACGCCGACGTCGGCCAGGGCGCCCCGGGTGGCGGCGGCCCAGTCGGCCTGGGTCGGCGCCGACTCGCCATTGACATAGGGCACGCCGAGCCCACCACCGACGACGAGCTCGGGCAGTTCGAGCGGGGCGAAGAAGGTACCCAGGACCTCGGCGGCCTGTTCGAACGACGATGCGTCAAAGACCTGGCTCCCGATGTGTGCATGCACGCCGACCAGCTCCACGGCAGGAAGGAGCTCGAGTGCCGCGACGGCTTCGGTCGCCGCGCCGGAGGCCACCGAGAACCCGAACTTGGTGTCCTCCTGACCGGTGCGCACGAACTCGTGCGTGTGCGCCTCGACCCCGGGGGTCACCCGGACCAGCACCTGGGGACGGACCGGCCGGGGGGAAGGCTCATCGAGCAATCGACCCAGGCGGGAGATCTCGTCGAAGGAATCGACCACGATGCGACCCACACCGCACTCGAGGGCGGCCGCCAACTCCCCCTCCGATTTGTTGTTGCCATGCAGCACCAGCCGTTCCGCCGGCACGCCCGCTGAGAGCGCCACGTGGAGCTCACCGCCCGAAGCCACATCGAGCTGCATGCCCTCCTCATGGGCCAGACGGGCCATGGCGCGGCACAGGAAGGCCTTGGTGGCGTAGGCCACGCCGTCCCCCCACGCCGCCACCGCCTCGCCACAGGCATGACGCAGGTGATGCTCGTCGTAGACGAAGAGCGGCGTGCCGAATTCGGCGGCCAGCTCGATCAGGTCGATCTCCCCCACCCGGAGATGCCCGTCGGCGCCGACCGCCGCCGTGCGGGGGAGCAGCGCCCGCTCCACTGCCGCCGTCGCCACCCCCAGTCCCGTAGGCATCGCAGAAGGATACGGCAGCTCCCGAACCCCTCGAGACCGGGCCGGCACCCCGCCGACTACGATCGTCCCCTGCTCTTGCCCCCGTAGCTCAGCGGATAGAGCACCGGCCTCCGGAGCCGGTGGCGCAGGTTCGAGTCCTGCCGGGGGCGCCATTGCCGGGGGCGCCATTGCCGGGCGCTGTGCCGGGGGCGCCAAACCACCCTGTGCGCGAACCTTCTTGGGCTCGCCGCCGCCGATACGGAAATAGGCGCCGCTGAGGACAGCAGAATTGACCTTCAGGAGGCGAACTGCTTCGCCCTTACCGGCACGTACCAACTGTTCCGAGCATGGGGCACATCTGCCGTGAGCTGGAGATCTCAGTTGCTCTCTTGGTGTGGCGCCAGGTCGGGCCGCAACGAGCAAGACTGGACGTGTGACGCAGGGATGGCGCGTACAGCGAGTGGACCACCGGGATCCATTGGCTCCGGTGGAGGATATCGTGCGCCTCATCGATATGGCCGGCACGGCCACGGCCGCCGCCTATAGCCGCAGCGACGTGGTCCAGGCGCTCAACGAACACCAGCCGGCCGCCGTGGCATTCGCGTCGGGCCAGCTTGTCGGCGTCGCCATCGCGCGTATGGCCGGCCGGGATGCTCATCTGCTGGCCCTCGCCCTGCACCCCAGTTGGCGGAACCGGGGCATCGGCTCTGCGCTCCTTCGCGAACTTGACCAGGAGGCGATTCATCACGGCGCCCTGCGGATGCTGGCTCTGGTCGAGCCGGGTCAAGTCGGGGAGGTCGCGTTCGCTCACCAGGGGTTCGAACCGATTGACGGGCTCCACTTCTACGTCAGGTCCGCCTCCATGGTGCCCGAGGAGCTCGAGATCGTGGAGCGCTACGGCGGCAACTTCCCGACAGTGGGCCTATGGGAAGAGATAAAGGGTTTCTCGGAGACCAAGGAGCTCCTGGAGCGCCGGATCGTCGCTCCCCTGGCGCATTCTGAGCTGGCGGACAGTGTCGGGCTGCGAGCGCCTGCGGCGGTCATGCTCTTCGGGCCACCGGGCACCGGCAAGACCTCATTTGCCCGGGCCATGGCATCCCGACTCTCCTGGGCATTCGTCGAGCTGCACCCCTCACTCCTGGGCCATGGCACTGCGGGCGCAGCGGCTCTGCGTGCCGCGCTGGAAGATCTCGCGCACGTGGACCGCCTGGTGTGTTTCCTCGACGAGGCGGACGAGATCGCCTCGGCGCGTGCCAGCCGACCCGAGAGCCAACCGATCGTGAACGAGCTGCTCAAGGCGATTCCAGTTTTCAAGTCCCGCCCGGGTCGCCTTATGGTGATGGCAACAAACTCAATCGCCTCCATCGATGCAGCCATGCTCCGACCGGGACGCTTCGATCTCATCATCCCGATCGGCGCGCCCGACGGTGCCGGCCGGGTTGAGCTCGCGGGTGAGTTCCTGGAGGCATGTGATGCCGAGGACATCGCCGAGCTCACAGAGGGCTTCACGCCTGCCGACTTCGCGCTGGCCGCCCAGCGGGCTGCTCAGCTCGCCTTTGAACGGGCACTCGCCGGCGGTGCGCCAGCGGTGACATCGGACGACTGCGCCGATGCCGTGTCGCGGACGCGTCCCAGCGTCCACAAGGAAGCGGCGGCTGCCTTCGAAGCGGAAGCTGCCGCTTTCGCGAGGCTCTGATGTGATCTCCGGTCCATCGGCGGCGGGATTGCCCCTCCACGAGGAGGCCACGCGGAGCAATGTCCGACACACCCTGCCGGGCCCTTTCTCAAGCGGTTCAGAAGGCAACATTTCGTGATCGCTCGTTTGCCGGCGACCTGCGGGCGATCAAACACCCGGCGGAAGCAACGCACGCCGAATCTGAATCGAAGAAGGCCGGGCTCTCACGCCCTTCGGTAACAGGAGACCGTCATGACGGAACGGTCAGTGGGCCTCGGCCCAGCCAGCGTCCCGCTCCCAGTATGTGCGAGTCTGACCTATGACCGATTCCCTCGTCACCTATCCCTCGAATGAGCCCTTCCCGGGTACGATCGGACGAACACTCGAGACCTCATCGCCGGCATGGCCGGCGCGTCCGGCACCGTCGCCGGGCTCGCCGAACGTCGTGGTCATCGTCCTCGATGACGTCGGCTACGGGCAGCTCTCGGCCTTCGGTGGGCTCTGCGAGACCCCGACCCTTGACCAGCTGGCCGACCGGGGTCTGCGGTTCTCCAACTTCCACACCACCGCGTTGTGCTCGCCCACCCGCGCCTGCCTCCTGACCGGGCGCAACCACCATTCGGTGGGGCTGTCGTCCGTCACTGAGCTCTCCCTCGGCTACCCGGCGCACAACGCCACCATGGGCTTCGAGCACGGGATGCTCCCAGAGATCCTCGTCGCGGCGGGCTACAACACGTTCTGCGTCGGCAAGTGGCACCTCACCCCGCCCGAGGAGACCACGTCGGCCGGCCCCTTCACCCGTTGGCCCCTCGGACGCGGGTTCGAGCGCTACTACGGCTTCCTCGGCGGGGACACCGACCAGTACCATCCGGAGCTCGTCTACGACAACCACTCCGTGCGGCCCCCCCTCACACCGTCCGAGGGCTACCACCTCAACGCCGACCTGGCCGACCATGCCGTCGACTTCATCAAAGACGCGCACGCCGTCGCCCCCGAAAAGCCGTTCCTTCTCTGGTATGCCACCGGCGCGGGCCACGCTCCGCACCAGGTGGAACCAGAATGGGTCGAGCCCTACCGAGGTCGCTTCGACATGGGCTGGGACGAGTACCGCCGCCGGGTCTTCGCCCGCCAGCTCGAGATCGGACTGATGCCGGCCGGGACGGAGCTGTCAGAGCGAGATCCCGACGTCCCCGCCTGGGACTCGCTCAGCGAAGAGGCCCGCATCCTCTATGCCCACCAGATGGAGGTCTACGCCGGCTTCTTGACCCAGACCGACCACCACATCGGACGGGTGATCGGCTTCATCGAGCAACTGGGCGAACTCGACGACACGATCGTCATCTGCGTCTCGGACAACGGGGCCAGTGCCGAGGGCGGCGAGCACGGTGTTCGGAACGAAGGGGCATTCTTCAACCTCTTGCCCAGCCGGCTGGAGGACAACGTCGGGGTCGTCGACCGCTGGGGCAGCGAGGACGTCTTCGGCCACTACTCATGGGGGTGGACCTGGGCCGGCGACACCCCGTTTCGACGCTGGAAGCGCGAGACCTATCGAGGAGGCATCACCGATCCGTGCATCGTGACCTGGCCCCGGGGCATCGCCGACGCCGGTCAGGTCCGCACCCAGTATCTGCACGCCATTGACGTGGCGCCGACCGTGCTCGAGGTCCTCGGCATCGAGCCGCCGACCGCAATCCGGGGTGTCGTCCAATCGCCCATCCAGGGCACCAGCTTCTCCGCCGCCCTGGCGCACGCCGATGCGCCAGATCGCCACCGCACCCAGTACTTCGAGATGTTCTCCCACCGGTCGATCTATCACGAGGGGTGGAAGGCTGTCTGCCCCTATCCCGGACCGAGCCTGTCCGAGGGCCAGGACCGTGGCCACCCCTTCGGGACGCCGCTCAGCGAGTCGATCCTCGACGACCTCGACGCCAACGACTGGGAGCTCTACGACCTCTCTTCCGACCCCGCCGAGTGCCGCAACGTCGCGGCCAGCCATCCCGAGAGACTCGAGGAGCTCAGGGCCCTGTGGTGGTCAGAGGCGCGGCGTTACGGGGTCCTCCCCCTCGCCGCCACCGAACTCGGACGCGTCATCGTTGCCCGTCCGAGCGTGGGATTGCCTCGCCAGGTGTTCGAGTTCTATCCCGGCGGGTCGCCCCTTTCCTTCGCGGCAGCACCCCGAGTCAACAACCGCGCCCACACCATCACGGCCTTTGCCACCATTCCCGAAGACGGCGCGGAGGGGGTCATCTTCACCCAGGGCAATCGCCACGGCGGCTACGCCATCTATCTGGCCGACGATCGCCTGTGCTTCGTGCACAACTATCTGAGCTTCGAGCGATTCACGGTGACCTCGACCGAGCCAGTGCCCCGCGGTCCCGTCGCCTTACGGATGGAGTTCGCCCCCACCGGACCAGCGAGCTTCGTCGGAGGACGCGGCTGCCCGGCGGAGGTCCGCCTGTTCTACGACGACCGAGTCGTCGGCCTGGGCGAACTCCCCTACAGCGTCCCGGTGCTGTTCTCGACCACGGGTGCGAGTTGTGGGTGGGCCTACTTCGACACCGTCGACCCGGGGGCCTACGAAGCACCCTTCCCCTTCACCGGCACCTTGGAGAAGGTCATCCTCGACATCAGCGGCGAACTCCGCGTGAACCCGGCCGCCGAATACACCCGACTGATGTCGCAGCAGTAGGGCACCCCGATGATTCGTCTCCCGTTCGTGTGTCGCTACAGGTCCTGTTGGATAGCCACCACCATTCGGGCCTGGTCGTTGGTGATGGTCTCGAAGCCCTCGGGAGTGGAAATGGGTACGTTTCCGGTCGCGATCATGAACGCCACCAGCCGTCCGCTCTTGGTCTCCGCATATCCGGCCAGACTGTTCCCCAGCACGAGGATCTGACCCGAGGGGCCCTCGACGACCCGGTTGCCGGTCTTGATCTGGGCATGACCCGCAGCGGGCGATCTTGCCTGCACGTCCGCGAGCGTGCCGTTGCGTCCGAGGTCGGGCATTGCTTCCCGAAGGGTCCGTCCGAGGGGCGATCCGACAGCATTTCGCAAAAGGGCGACGAGTGCCTCGGGCGTGGTGCGTCCCTGGTCGTCCGACCCGGCGCCGTCGAAGGGGAACACGCTCGACGGGGGCGCCCCGAGTTCCTCGGCGGTCTTGACCTCGGCCGCCAACCCTTCGGTGCAATCCGTGCTCCCCGCCTTGACTGCCACCAGACACGTCATCAGATCGGCTCCGCGGTTGTAGCTGACCTTGAGGATCAGTGTGGCGAACTGGGCCAGGGTCGCAGAGACGTGCTCACCGAGCAGCGCGTCTGCAGTAAGGCTCCCCTTGGGAGGGAGCAGCGAATCGGGATTCGGTCCCGTGGCCGCAGCGGACACGGAGACCCCTGCTCGTTGCAGCGCCTCGATGAAGGCCGTACGGGCGAACGCCGAGGGGTGGTCGACGTTCCAGGTCTGGAGGGTCGGTGTACTGCCGCTGGCGATCTGGCCGGTGACGACGAGCGCCCCCGGCGTCGGCTCGGCCACGTTCAGCGAACTCGACTTCGTCGACGCTACGGTGGTGACCCGGTCATCGACCGTGTACGAGCCCGTCATGGGCCGCCAGCTGATCGAGGCGGGTCCGCCCACGGCGCCTGGCGACACGAGGATGTCGATGAGGTTCTCGTTGACCCAGATCGGCGAGATCAAACCGTCCGGGTAGGTGTGCGGCGTGAACAGCCGATCATCGATGACCACGTTGCCCTGGACGTGCGTGATCCCCGCGGCACGAACCCGGGCGGCGAGCTCATCGAGGCCGGCCAGCGGATTTCCGGGGGGTTCGACGGCGCCCGGGAGCTCGTCGGCATAGCTCTGGTCAGCGTGTGGAAGGTCCTCGTAGTACAGCGTGCCATTTGGTTGCTCTCGGAGCCCGAAGCTCAAATCACCCGATCCGACCAGGACGAGGTTCCCGGTCAGCGTGCCCGCCGTGACGGATCCGTCCCGATACACGGGCGTCACGAACCGGTAGCTCGGGCCGTAGGCGCGCAGCGCGGCCGACACCGAATAGAGCTTCATGGTCGAACCAGGATCGAACATCTTCTGCGCGTTGTGTGCCGCGAGCACTTTTCCGCTCTTGACGTCGGTGACCTCGTAGCCCCAGTTCGAGTGCGCATAGCGCGGCGCACCCTCGATCCCGGCGAACGTCGAGGTGAGGCTCGTTCCGCCGGCACTCGCTTGCCCGGAGGTGCCAAAGGCAGCCAGGAACGCTGGGACGCAAAGCGCTACCCCGATCGGCGCCAAAAGGCGGCGGCGATTCGTGCGGCGATTCGTGCGGCGAGCGCGCATCAGTCCCTCGCCTCGGAACGGCGCCGACGTCGGGCGGTCGGTTCGGACGCCGCGCTCGGTCGAGTTCTGGGTTCAGGTTCCAATGTTCGATCTCCGAAAGAAGACGGGCATCTAGTGGGCAATCAGGCTCCGCTAGGTAGGTCGAGTGTCTATCAGACGGCCTACGGCGGTGTTCGGCGTCTGTGGTCCGTTCTGCGCGAAGGGTATCGGCGCCACCGATGTGCGACCGCCATGGCGCGCTCGCTGAGTCGGGCACGGCGGTCCCATCGGCAGCATGTGACGGCGGCCCCCTCTACTATGTTTTGTCGGCCTTTGCGCGGTCCCGATGACCCGCCAACAGCGCGCCGAACTGAAGGAACATGGCACCGACGAGGGAAGAAGAGCTGGAGACGGAGTCGCTTTCTCTTCGGCTACGGGCGAAGCGTTCGGAAATGATGGTGTCGGAGTTGGAGGCGGTTGCCTTGCGGTTGTTCGACCAGCGCGGCTTCGCCAATGTCACGGTCGAAGAGATCGCCTCAGAAGCGCACATCTCGGTACGAACCTTCTACCGCTACTTCGCCGCCAAGGACGACGTGTTGCAGATGAGGATCGTCCGACGGGGCGACGTGCTCCGAGCTTCCCTGGCGGCCCGCCCCGCAGACGAGCCGCCGTTGCGCTCGCTCCGCGTTGTGCTCGAGGAGGAATTCTCAGCCATAGACCCGATCGTTCTCAGGCGCTGGATCGCCGTGATTGCAGACAATCCAAACGTTATGAAAGGCGTCGTCGGCGCCATTCAGTTGAAGATCCACCCGGTGATCGCCGAGTTCTTCGGCTCTCGATTGGGATTGCCCGCCGATGCCCTAGTCCCAACGATGCTGGCGGCGGCGGTCATGGGCGTCGTGCAGGCGGCGCACACGCAGTGGTTCATCCATGATGGCGACTTGGCCACCACGATGTCCGAAAGCCTCGCTGTCCTCGAGCGAGGCATCAGCGCCGACCCCCGGACCTGGGCGGCGGCCGGCGACACGGCAGAAATCCCAAGGGCAGGCAGCCGCACCCGACCGAAGCACACGAGGCCGAAGTCCTCCTAACTCGGACCCGACGGGCCCGCGTTGACAGATCACGCCAACATTGACACACTCTGCCAGGATCAGAGGGCCTAGGGCCGGGGGTGTTCGGTGAGCCGCTTCGGAGCAATCTTCACGCGTCAGTTCAGTGGGTTGGCCTCGCGCACACCAGTGCAGTGGGGCGTGACGTGCTGCGCGCTGGTCGCGATGACGACGGCCCTCTCGGTCGCGAGCGCCAGTCCGCAAGCCGCCACGGGCGCGGCCGTAGCTTCCTCCCAAGTGCCCACGCCGACGGTCGATGGTCCGATCCTCCCCAGCAGCGGGATCTCGTACCTCGGTTCCACGACATTCGAGCCATCCGTGGTCGGCTACGAGCAATCCGAGTTCTTCCTCTCGGGCACCGCTTCGGCCTACAAGAGCAGCCAGCCGCTCACGAAGGACGGGAAGTGGCACGTGACTCCGCAGACGACCGCGCCCTACACCACCCGGGTCGTGGTCTACCGGCCGATCGACCCGAGCAAGTTCGACGGGACCGTCGTGGTGGAGTGGCTGAACGTGACCGGGGGCATCGACGCGCCCGCGGCGTGGCTGAACGCCCACATCCAGATGATCCGCCAGGGCATGGCCTTCATAGGGGTCGACGCCCAGGAGGGGGGGATCAACGGCCAGGCCGGCTCCATCGCCAGCAAGGACGGCATAAGCGGCCTCAAGTCCCAGGCGCGCTACGCGTCATTGAACCACCCCGGTGACAGCTTCTCGTACAGCATCTACCAACAGACCGGCCAGGCGGTCCACGCGGACGGAACCGAGCTCCTGAGCGGACTGGTGCCCAAACGCGTGATCGCCCTCGGGGAGTCGCAGTCCGCCTTCCGCCTCGTCACGTACATCAACGCCCTCCAACCGACCTCACCGGGCATCTACGACGCCTACTTCGTCTACAGCCGGGGTGGCGACGGCGCCGACCTGTCGCAGTCGCCTCAGTTGAGCATCTCCACCCCGACGCCCACCTTCATCCGCACCGACCTCCACGTGCCGATCTTCCTGTTCGAGACCGAGTCGGACCTGCTCGGGCTCGGCTATCTGGCTGCCCGACAGCCGGCTACCCGCTACATAAGAGAATGGGAGACGGCGGGCACCGCCCACGACGACACCTACGGCCTTCTCTACAGCCGGAGCGACACCGGGAGCGGGGCTGCCGACACGTCGGCGTTCAACTCGATGGTCAAACCGCTGAAGGACCCCATTCCGGGCATCGTCGACTGCGCGGCGCCCATCAACGCCGGCTCGCACACCTACGAGTTGCGGGCGGCGGTGCAGGCGGTCAACACGTGGGTCGCCACCGGCCAGGCCCCCCCACAGTCGCCGCGCCTCGAGGTGAATAAGACCGATCCACACGCCTTCCTCCACGATGCCAACGGCAATGCGCTCGGAGGGATCAGGTCGCCGCAAGTCGCCGCACCCGTCGCCAAGCTCTCGGGTGTGGGCCAGCCCGGCGCAGCGCCGGTGCACACCCGGGCGGGGGCGAACACGCAGGCCGTCTCGGGCCAGGCCCTGTGCGGGATCTTCGGCACCACAGTGCCGTTCAGCGCGGCCAAGCTGGCGGCGCTCTATCCAACGCACGCCGACTTCGTCAGGAAGTGGGACGCGGCGACAGCAGCCGGGGTGAGGAAGGGCTACCTGTTGCCGGACGACGCCCAGACCCTCGACCAAGTGGCCCAGCACTCGACCGTCGGAGGATGAGCGGCCAGTGCCTCGGTGCCCAGGTAGCCGTCGATCCCGCCACGGCGATCATTTCCCGAGCGCGGCCCGCCACGGTCCGAGGTCGAGCGCGGGGTACCGCTCCTGTGTCTGCCCGATCAGCCGCTCGCTCCAGACCGGGTGCCCCGGCTGCGGCCAGCCGAAGAGCGCCAGCTCCCGAGGAGTCGAACCCTCCACGAAGACCGTCCACTCGATGCCGGTCGACACCGACTGCTGGGTGTTGTACCCGATCCATTCGACCTCTGCATTCTTGAAGGCGAGCGAGGCCACGAACCGGGCTCCCGAGGCCGAGCCGAAAGGCGCGCCTCGATGCCAACAATCGGACCGGTAGGCCAGGTACGACCCCCGGAGCCCCGGAGCGGGCCGCTCGGCCGCGTAGACGCCGGGTTCCATGTTGGGCATGACGACGCCGTAGGGGGAGTCGATGTGATTGGAGTTGGGCGCCGAGACGAGACGGGTGGGGTTGTCGGCGTCGGAGATGTCGGAGAGGTAGAGGAATCCCTCCAGGTTCCACCACGGGGATTCGCCGCCAGGAGGGAGCCACGAGTGATTGCGGTCGATGTGCATCGGCTGCTCGTAGTTGGTCACCCCCGCATACTTCGCACTGGCGCCAGCCTGGTACAGCCGGATGTCGGTGCTCCCGAGAGCTCGCTCGGCGAAGTCGACGACCGACGGGTGGACGCACAGGCGGTTGAGCGTCCGGCCCGGGAAGGGAAACGTGGCTGACCATCGTTGCTGCTCGGGGCGGAACCCCGGGCCCTCGTCGGGCCACACGAACACCTCGTCGGGTTCGACCAGGTGGCCCTTCCACTGTTCGGTCACCGCCTCCGGGTCCGCATGGAGCTCCTCGGCACTTGGAAAGATCGACCGGAGGTCCCCTGCCGCGGCGTCGATCTCCTCGCTACCCACCAAGCCCTCGATCAGGACCCAGCCGTCTTCCCGCCATGACGTGATTTCGGCGTCACTGGCGAGTCGTGAAGTCACGATGGTCTCATCCCTTCCGTCGACCTGATCGGCGGAGGAGAGCACCGCCGCAGCGGCTCCATTGTTACCCGAGGTCGGAGCGCAAAGCTCTCAGGAGCGCCGGCGACGCCGGTGTCACCCGACCGTCGAAGCCTGCTGTCCGGAGAGAATGGTCAAGCTCTTGTGATTGAACCGACTGACCGCGACATTAACGGTCGAGCCCTCCCGGATGTCGTCGCGGGCGACGCTGCACGACGCGTCATAGGGAGCCTTGCCGGGGACGGTCACCCGCAGCGTGTACTTCCAGATGAATGGCGCTTGGAAGTCGAACTGCCCCGTCTGGGCCAACGTCCGGGTCTGCTGCGCACTGAGGACTACTGCCGTGCCGTTGACGCCTCTCTTCTGCAGGTGCCGGTCACCGCGCGTGACGTCGAAGTAGAAGACGTACATCGCGTACAGGAAGAAGAAGAGAGACGCGGCGCCAGTTGCGTAGACCAGGCCTCGCGGCCATGACTTCTCCGTGAGCCCCGAGTCGAAGACGAAAAAGAACACTCCGAACAGGATGAAAGACCCCCACATCCGCCGTGACGCCGTCATCGTGGACTGCCCGTGTGCATGGTGATCCTCCAACTCATCGAGGTGGGCGAGGTAGCCCCACCTCACAAGGCTGCGCTCCCAGGTCCTCCGCATCATGAGTAGCCCTTACTCAATTGTTCCGGCGATTGTCCCGAACTGCACATTCACCCTTCGGCGGCGGATCCACCGGATCCATTTGGCCCGCACGTTCCACTCGGTTACCGCTCTGCCCGCCAGCTATTCGATGAAGACGTCGCCGACCCATGCGGGCAGCCGCGAGGCCCGTCCGGCTTCGTCGACGCACCCGTGCACGGTCACCGCCGTGGCCTTGACCTCCCCGTGAACCGTAAGGAGATAGGCCAACTGGAACGTGGTGCGGGTGACCGCGCCGCCCCAGAGGTGGACATCGACTTCGTCCTCGAAACGGAGGGATCGGCGATACTGCACCGCGACCTCCAGGACAGCGGCATCGAGGCCCTCGCTTCGCACCTCGTGATAGGGGTGCCCGACCTCGCGCAGATACGCCACCCGCGCCTCCTCGAGGTACAGCAAGTACGCGGCATGGTGGATGACCCCCATGGCGTCGGTCTCGGCGAAGCGGGCACGGACCCGGTGGACGAATTGGTAGTCGTCCGGGTTACGGGAGGGCTGGAGGGATTGCCGCACGGTCGGGCCGATCTCGCTACGAGCCGGCGGCGGCGTCCGTACGGTCGAAGGCCTGGCGGCGTCCCGAGGCCATGCGATCGACGCCTTCATGGTTCAAGATGGCGAACTCCCCTTCCGCCTCTACCGTGACCACTCCGCCTTGGACGATTCGTCCCAGGCTGAAGACGCGGCGCTCCGTGACCTCGGTGACCCAGCCCTCGAACACGGCCTCTTCACCCACCAGGGTTGGGCGCCGGTAGCGGAGGCTGAGCCGCACGGTGGGACCGGTTGCTCCGGCCATGGCGTTGGCCGCCGTGAGGATGATGTCGAAGGTGGCGGCCAGGGCGGCACCGTGGACGCAGCCCGGCGCACCCTCGTAGCCCACGTCGAAGGTGGCTCGGCCCAACGCTTTGGGTGGATCGAACTCCAGGCTCACCGGCAACGCCAGTGGGTTGAACCTCCCGACGATGAGGTCGTACGGCATGGATGCGCCGAGTGGCGGAACGCGGGGCGGCGCGTCGGCCGCGGGAGCGACGAAACGGGGCAGGGGGCGGTCGGGCATATGGGCTTCGAGGCGGTCGGCCACCGCCGCCAGCTGACCCGTGAGCTCCGCCGTCTCCGCCGGCGAGGGTGCCGTGCTCACGGACAGTCTGATGAGGCGGCGCAAGACGTCGGCCATGGCCCTGGCTTCGACTTGGCGACCTCGCAAGCCGGGATGTTCTTCGAAGAAGGGCGTCGGTTCGGTGTCCACAGTGCCGCGAAGAGTATCGCCGGGGGGTCCGGGGCCCCAGCCTGCGATCACCGGACCCGCTCATAGCATGGCGCCATGCCCACCGATCACGCCGTGCAGTTCACCAGCGGAAGCCCCGAAACGGTCCTCGAACCACTCAGCAGCGAACTGGCTCAGGCGCTCGAGGCGGCGATGGCCCTCCCCGGGCCCGAACAGCGGACCGCCGTGTCGGCCGTCGCGGCCCGAGACCCCCGCTGCCTCCAGGCCTGGGCCACCTTGGCGGAGTTGGCTGACACCGACATCGATCGCTACGCCTTTGCCCGCGTCGGCTATCACCGGGGGCTCGACACCCTGCGGGCAGCCGGGTGGCGAGGCTCGGGGTACGTGCGGTGGCGCCACGAGTCCAATCGGGGTTTCCTCCGTTCGCTCCATGCTCTGGAATTGGCCGCCGCGGCCATCGGGGAAGACGACGAAGCCCAGCGCTGCGCCCTTTTCCTGCGCCAACTCGATCCGGAGTGGGTGTCCCGTCTGTAGTTAGGGTCTCTAACTGTATGATGGTCGAAATGACTGTTTCCCCTTCGTCCGTGACGACAACGCGAACAGATCGTGACCAACCCGCCGTCGGCACCTATGGCCGGGTGACTGCCTGGCTTTCGAAACGGGTCGAGGTCGCGCTGACCCAGGTGGACCTGACCTTGCCCCAATACCGGATTCTCGGGGTCTTGGCCGAAGGGTCCTCCGCCTCCTCGGGGCTGGCCGACCGCCTGACCGTGCGTCCGCCGTCGATCACCGCGGTGATCGACGGCCTCGTGGCTCGCGGACTGGTTGATCGCCAGCATCAAGAGGACGATCGCCGACGCATCGCCCTCCGCCTGACCGACAAGGGTGCGCGGCTGGTGGCCGAAGCGAATCGGTCAGTTGACGACTACATCGCGTCGATCGCCGCCACGCTGCCGGACGAAGACCACACCATGGTGCTGCGGTCGCTGGAGCTCTGGGGTCAGGCCCTCTCCAATTTTCACCAGGCGCGAACGGAGAATCGGTGAGCACCACCGAGGACCGGATCGAGGGCAGGCCGCCGGCCGGCGAGTCCTCGCCCACGGCGGAGGCCGGCACGGAGAGTGAGCGCCAACTCCCGCTGGCCGCCTACGTCCCCATGGGCGCCACCAGCGACTACAAGCCACCGAGGGCGACCATCGATCCTGACATGTCCAAGGGCTGGATCAAGCGGGCCTACCCCATTGTCGCCTCGCACAAGGGTTTCTTCCTCGTCGCACTCATCTTGTCCTTTGTCGGGTTGTTGCTCCAGGTGGAGATCCCCCAGCTCCTCAACGAGGCCTTGACCAATTCGCTGGGGAGCCATCCCACGGTTCCGCTGCACTTCTACGTCTACCTGGTGCTGGCCCTCGGCCTCGTCGGCGCCGTGGCCGGGTACTTCTCACGCACCTACCTCTTCAGGGTCGCCTACGCCATTGAATTCGATCTGCGCAACACCATCTATGAGCACCTCACCCGCATGTCCTTCCCGTTCTACGACCGGGTGCAGTCGGGGCAGCTGATCTCCCGGGCCAACTCGGACATCCGCTCGGTGCAGATGTACCTGACGTTCGCCCCGATGATCCTGGTCCAGTGCTCCATCGCCGTGGTCGCCTTCGTCTACATGCTGCACATCAGCGTCCCGCTGGCGATCGTCGCCATGGCCACCATGCCCTTCATCTACTGGACCGGCGTCCGGATGCGCAGCAGCCTCTTCCCGGTGTCGTGGATCATCCAGGCCCGCCTGGCCGAGGTGGCCACCGTGGTCGACGAAAACGTCAACGGCGTCCGGGTCGTCAAGTCCTTCGCCGCCGAAGAACAACAGATGAAGCAGTTGGCCACGGCCGCTGACAAGGTGCAGTGGGGCTATATCAAGGACGCCGACCTGCGAGCTCGTTTCACGCCCCTGATCCAGAACCTCTCTCAGGTGGGACTCGTCCTGGTGCTGGTCTTCGGTGGCTACATGGTCATCCACGGCACCCTGGGGGTCGGTGCGATCCTGGCCTTCAACATCTACCTCCTGATGATGCAAGCCCCGTTCATGATGCTCGGCATGCTGATCATGATGGGCCAACGGGCCGCGGCGTCGGCCGATCGGATCTACGAGATCCTCGACGAGAAGGCAACCATCATCGACCGACCGGAGGCGATCGACCTGGCCAACAGCGAAGGGGATGTCCGGTTCGAGCAGGTGCGGTTCGCCTACGGGTCCGACAGCCGGATCGCACGCTCCGTCGAAGACGGTGGCAATCCCGACGTGTTGTCGAATTTCAATCTTCATCTCAAATCCGGGGAGACCGTCGCCCTGGTCGGCCGGACCGGCAGTGGCAAGTCGACCATCGCCCGCCTCATGGCCCGCTTCTACGACGTCAGCGACGGAAGCGTCACGGTCGACGGTCACGACGTCCGTGACCTCACCCTCACCAGTCTGCGGGCCAACATCGGTGTGGTTCTCGACGAACCCTTCCTGTTCTCGATCTCCATCCACGACAACATCGCCTATGGACGTCCGGACGCGACCGCCGAGGAGGTCGAGGCGGCGGCGCGCGCGGCCGGGGCGGACGGCTTCATCGAGCACCTGGCCGAAGGGTACGACACCGTGGTGGGAGAGCGGGGCTACACGCTCTCGGGGGGTCAGCGTCAGCGCATCGCCATCGCACGGGCCCTCTTGATCAATCCACCCATCCTCATCCTTGACGACGCCACCAGCGCCATCGACGTCAAGGTGGAGCAACAGATCCATTCGGGACTGCGCGTCCTGATGCAGGACCGCACCACGCTCATCGTGGCGCACCGGCTTTCCACCATCAGCTTGGCCGACCGAGTCGTCCTGCTCGACCACGGTGAGATCGTCGCCGACGGGACACACGCCGAGCTCCTCGCCTCAACCCCGTTGTACTCCGAGGTCCTGGCCCAGGCGGCGCAGGAGTACGAGGGCGACGACGACGTCATTGACGATGGCAGCGCCACCGTGAAGGGGGTCCGGTAGTCGTGTTCGGTGGCATGGGCGGCGCGCCGATGGGTGGCGGCGGACAACCTGGAGCGGCGCAGGCCGGATTGCCCTTCGGCGGGATCCCCCACGAGCTCCAGGCCGGGGTCGATCAATTGCTGGCTGATGAGCCCGAACGCGGCGAATCCGACATCACGTTCACCCACCAACCGACGGACCACGAGAAGAAGAAGCTCAGCCTGCGCGGACTTCTCGCGGAATACCCCGGCATGCTGGTCCTGTCCATCGTGCTGGTCGGCATCATCGCGCTCTTTACGCAGCTCGGGCCCAAGCTCACCGGTATCGCGATCGATGACGGCATGGCCTACGGGCATCACAACTTTGGCTTCGTGGTCCTGATTGCCGCCATCTACCTCCTCTCGGTGGTGGTCTCAGCTGTCGCCCAGTGGGGCCAGGTCAGGGTCACCGGCCGCCTGGCCTCGTGGGTCATGAACGACCTCCGCGTGACCATCTTCCGTCATCTGCAACGTCTCTCCCTCGACTTCTTCACCGAGGAAAAGGCGGGCGTCGTCATGAGCCGGATGACGAGCGACATTGAGAACCTGCAGCAGCTCCTGCAGGACGGGCTGGCCCAATTCGCCATTCAGGGCCTGACCATGGTGGTCATCACCATCTTCCTCTTCACCACCGATGTGCGGTTGGCTCTCATCACCATCGTGGTGGTGATTCCACCTCTGGTCATTATGTCCCTGTGGTTCAAGCGGGCGTCGGAGCGGGGGTACGACCGGGTCCGCGACGGCATCGCGCTGGTCCTGGCCGATCTCTCCGAGAGTTTGCAGGGTGTGCGGATCGTCACCGCCCACAACCGCCAGCGGTACAACGTGGTGCACCACCGCAATGTGGTGGGGCGCTATCGCGACGCCAACAACTACACCGGTCGGTTGAACGGGATCTACGGTCCCGGCTCGCAGCTGCTGGGGGTGGTGGGGCAGGTCGTGGTCCTGGCCGTGGGAGGCGAGATGGTGCTCAAGCACCAACTCCAGATCGGTGCACTCGTAACCTTCTTCCTCTACGTGAACCGGTTCTTCCAACCGATCCAGCTCCTGGTGCAGCAGTACAACGCCTACCAGCAGGGTCAGGCCTCGATCGTCAAGCTGCGTACACTGCTCGAGAGCGAGCCCACCGTCACCGAACGCGCCGACGCCGTGGACCTGCCGCCAGTGCACGGTGAGATCCGGTTCGACCACGTGTCCTTCGGCTACGACCCCGACGTGCCCGTGCTCGATGACATCGACCTCACCATCGAGCCCGGGGAGACGGTGGCCTTCGTCGGAGCGACCGGCGCCGGCAAGTCGACCATGGCCAAACTGGTCACCCGCTTCTATGACCCCACCGCGGGACGGGTCCTCATTGACGGCCACGACCTGCGCACGGTGACCCTGACGTCCCTGCGGAGCCAGCTCGGCGTCGTTCCCCAAGAACCGTTCCTCTTCGCCGGCACCATCCGCGACAACATCTCCTTCGCCCGCCCTGGCGCCCCCGACGACCTTGTCTGGGAAGCCGTGCACAAGGTGGGCCTCAGCGAGCTGATCACCCGGCTCCCGTTCGGTCTCGACACCGCCGTCCACGAACGAGGGCAATCGCTCTCGTCAGGTGAACGCCAACTCATCGCGTTGGCCCGGGCCTTCATGGCCCAACCACGGGTCCTGGTCCTCGACGAGGCCACCTCGAATCTCGATCTGCAGTCCGAGACCATGATCGAGGCGGCCCTCGATGTGCTCTTGCAGTCCCGCACCGCTGTCCTCATCGCCCACCGGCTGTCGACGGCCATGCGCGCCGATCGGATCGTGGTCGTGGGCGATGGCCGGTTGTTGGAGATCGGGTCTCATGACGAGCTGGTGGCCCGGGGCGGCCACTACGCCGAGATGTACGAGACCTGGATCAGCCAATCACACGCGGCGTGACCGACTCGTCGCCCGCGGCGTTGGCGCGCGCCCCCGGCACCGGGCTGCGGCCCACGTAGCGCCCCTGCGCGCACCGGGCGCGGGGCGCCGGGCGCCGGGCGCCGGGCGCGGTCACTGTTCGGCCAGGATGGCGGCGACCTCGGCCAGCGGGTTTCGCACCACCGGACCGGTCACCTCGACCACCGCCCGCTCGATGGTGCCGCTGAAGGGGAAGGGTGCGTCGTATCCCTCCCCGATCGCCGGTCCCCACTCGTAGCCACAGGTGACCCCCACGCCCACTCCGTTGAAACCGCCCGGGGTGAAGCGATTGACCACGCCCTCGATGACGACGTCCCCGTCCACCACGAGGCGCGCGGGGCCTCCCAGGCCATCGTCCTTCTCGAACTCGAAGGCCACCTGGTGCCGGCCCGGTCCGAGCGTCTCGGGGCTCACGAGTACGTGGCGCTCCTTGCCGTAGAGGTTGTGGACGTAGCGCGGGTGGCCGTCGAGTACATGGAGCGACCACCCGCCGAGCGCTGATCCCGTGGCCGCCAGCACGCCGTTCGGGACCGCGCCGGCGCCGACCACGACATCGACCCGCACCGTGTGCGAGCGGTTCTGGATCTGTACGGCCACCGACTCGGGCACCGGCGCGCCCCCGGGGAAATAGCGGAACACCGAGCGGTCGCGCCGGTGGTCGGGCTTCTTGTTGATCAGGGCCCACAGCGGTCGATTGTCCAGTGGCAACACGTCGTTGCGCTCAGCTTCCGCCCACCACAGGTCGACCATCGCCGCCAGCCGTTCGGGCTCGGCCCCGGCGAGGTCGTTGGTCTCCGAGAGGTCCTCGGCGACGTGGTAGAGCTCCCACACGTCGTCGTCGAACGGCGCGTTGGGATTGAGCCCGTCGTTGTAGAGCGGGCCGACCGGATGGAAGGCCACCGCTTTCCAGCCGTCGTGGTAGAGGGCCCGGGATCCGAGCATCTCGAAGTACTGGGTCAGATGCGCCCCGGGGGCGGTCGCGCCCTCGATTCCGAGGAGCGGGGCGAAACTGGTCCCGTCGAGGGACGATTGCTCCACCTCCTCGATCCGATCGGGCGCCGGCACCCCGACCAGGTCGAGCACGCTGGGCAGCACGTCGATGGCGTGGGCGAATTGATGTCGGATCCCGCCGGCGGACGCGGCGAACCGGGCCGGCCAGCTGACGATGCAGGGATCGGCCACCCCGCCCTCGTGCGTTTCGCGCTTCCAGCGCTTGAAAGGCGTATTGCCGGCCATGGTCCAACCCCACGGGTAGTTGTTGTGGGTCTGCGGCCCACCGATCTCACCGATCTTCTCGTGCATCTCGGTCACCGGCGCCGGGTCCATGTTCTCCAACCGGATGTCGTTGATGGAGCCCTCGGAGCCACCCTCCGAGCTGGCCCCGTTGTCCGAGACGATCACCACCACCGTGTCGTCCAGGTCGCCCAGATCGGCCAGGAACGAGAAGACCCGACCGAGCTGATCGTCGGTGTAGGACAGGTAGGCGGCGAAGCACTCCATGAAGCGGGCGGCCAGGGCCCGCTCGAGCGCGTCCAGCTCGGACCACGGGCGCACCCACGGGGGGCGGGGAGACAGGGCCGTGCCGGCGGGGAGTACCCCGAGCTCGAGCTGGCGGGCGAAGGCACGCTCCCGCCAGTCGTCCCAGCCGGCATCGAAGGCGCCCCGGTAGCGCTCGATCCAGGCCCGGGGAGCGTGGTGGGGCGAGTGACAGGCGCCCGTGGCCAGATACAGGAAGAACGGTCTTTCCTCGTCGACGGCGCGCAGGTCGCCCACGAACTCAATGGCCCGATCGGCCAGATCGGCGCTGAGGTGGTAGCCCTCGTCGATGCGTTTGGGGGGCCGGACCGAGTGGTTGTCGTGGAAGAGGGCGGGCACGAACTGATGGGTCTCGCCCCCGTGGTACCCGTACCAGCGGTCGAAACCGCGGGCCAGAGGCCAGGTGGCGCGCGAAGAGGCCATGTCGACCTGGTCTTCGGGGCTGAGGTGCCATTTTCCGACGGCATAGGTGGCGTAGCCCTGTTGGCGCAGGATCTCCGAGAGGTAGCCGTTCTCCCGGGGCGGCTTGCCGTAGTAGCCGGGGAACCCGACGGCCAGGTCGGCCACCCGGCCCATGCCACTGCGGTGGTGGTTGCGCCCGGTCAGCAGGCAGGCCCGCGACGGCGAGCACAAGGCGGTGGTGTGGAAGTTGGCCAGCCGCACGCCCGAGGCGGCCACCCCGTCGATGACCGGTGTGGCGATGTCCGAGCCGTAGCAACCCAGTTGGGCGTACCCCACGTCGTCGAGCACGACGAGCACCACGTTCGGGGCGCCCACCGGAGCGCGCCGCTCCTCGGGCCACCAGGGCTCCGAATCGCGCCAATCCCGGCCGATGCGACCGTGGAATTCCCTTTCCTGCGTCATCGCTGCCCCCTCGGTCGGTGGTTCAGCATGCCACTGTCCCCGAGCCGATGTCACTCCCGGCAATTGTGTCGGTCCGGCCCCGGAGGGAGTGACGGCGCCGTGTCACATCAGGCGCAATCCTGCGGTGGCCACCGATCACGGAACGGGCACCGCGCTCGAGAGAACCCCCGTCGAAAGGCGTCGACCGTATATTCTGACGGCCCTTGAGACGGGAGGCTCCAGTGCAAGGCGAAGTAGGTTGACCCGTCTCTTCGAACGGTTGGGCGCATTCGTCGTCGCCCGGCCGTGGTGGATCATCGGCACCTGGGTCCTCGCCGGGATACTCGTCGTCATCCTCTCCCCCCAGCTCGTCACGTTCACCTCGAACAACAACTCGTCCTTTCTCCCCGCCAGCTACGAATCGGTCCAGGCGCAGAGCGTCGCCGCCCAGTACTTTCCCTCGTCCTCGGGAGCATCGGGGGTCATCGTCGTCAGCGCCAGCAACGGCGCGGTGCTGAGCGACGCCGACCAGCAGAAGATCGATGCGCTCGCGCCCGCGCTGGCCGGCGACAAGATCCCCTCGGTCCGGTCGGTCACCACCTCAGCGCTGTATCTCTCCACGAACAAGAAGGTGCAGCTCGTCCAGGTCCTGTTCTCCGGTAAGCCCGGAGACGCCGGGCCGAACGCCGCCGTGCCCATCGTCCGGGACACGACGAACGGCTTTCTCGACGGTACCGGTCTCACGGGCGGGTTGACGGGCAACGCCGCCATCAGCGTGGACTCGACCAGCGCCTTCGACAGCGCCGAGCTGATCATCACGGTCGCCACCGTCCTCCTCATCCTGCTCCTGCTCGGACTGGTGTTCCGAAGCGTGTGGATCTCCGTGCTGCCCATCGTCATCATCGGGGTGGTCCATCAGATGGCCCAGTCGATCACCGCCGACTTCGCCGACTGGTTCCACTTCGTGGTCGGCCCCGAGCTGGCGCCGTTGTTGGTGGTGGTCATGTTCGGCGTCGGCACCGACTACATCGTGTTCCTCTTGTTCCGCTATCGCGAGCACCTGGTGGACGGCGAGGAACCGAAGGGGGCGCTGCGTAGCGCGCTGACCAAGGTGGGCGAGGTCATCGCGTCCGCCGCGGCCACCGTCATGGCGGCCTTCGCCGCCCTCTTGATCGCCAGCCTGGAGTCGTTGCGCACGCTCGCTCCGGGCCTCATCATCGGTATCGCGCTCATGCTCCTGGCCGCCCTGACCCTGGTGCCGGCCATCTTCACCCTGTTCGGCATCAACCTCTTCTGGCCCGGCAAGCCGGTGGCGCGGACGTCCACCCGGCGCACGCGTTCGGAGCGCATCGGCGGCATGGTGGCCAAGCACCCGGGCCTCGTTCTCGCCGTGTGGAGCATCGTGCTGGTGGCGCTGGCCCTCGGCGCCATCGGGTTCAAGACGACGTACAACCAGCTGGCCGAGCTCCCGGCCTCGACCCCCTCACAGGTCGCCTTCAACACCATGGCCACGGCCTTCCCCCCGGGATACCTCGGGCCCACCCAGGTGTTCGTCACCTCGACGACCGGCGCACCCCTGAACGAGGCGGATGTGTCCGCACTGGCCACCAAGCTCGGAACGACGAAGGGCGTCTCACAGGTGCTCCCTCCCCAGTACACCGCGAGCAAGGGGCAGGCGCTCATCAACGTCCTCCTGGCCGATGACCCCTACTCCATCACCGCGCTGAACAACGTGGCCGGACCCGTGCAAACGACCGCCGATCGCTCCGCGGTGGCGGGCGCGACGACCCTGGTCGGCGGGACCACCTCACAGCTGGTCGACGTCCGGGCCGCGCTGCGCCACGACATCGAGCATGTGTTCCCCCTCGCCCTGGTCATCGTGGCCGTCATTCTGGCGTTGCTGCTCCGGGCGCTCCTGGCTCCCCTGTACCTGCTCTTCGGGGTGGTCCTCACCTTTGTCGCCACCCTCGGGGTGATCACGCTCGTCTTCATCAACGGGTTCGGTTTCGAAGGGTTGGACTTCACGATCCCCATCGTCGTCTACCTCTTCGTCATGGCCATCGGGACCGACTACAACATCCTCATCTCGGCCCGTCTCCGGGAGGGATTCGAGTCGGGCTTGCCTCCTCGTGAGACCTCGCGCATCGCCGTGGTGCACGGCGCGCCCGCCGTGGCCGCCGCCTCGCTCATCCTGGCGGGTACGTTCGCGTCCCTCCTTCTCACCGGGATCCAGCTCCTCGAGGAGATCGGGCTGGCCGTCGCCCTCGGTGTCCTCCTCGCGGCCAACGTCCTGGCCACCCGGATCGTCACCACGCTGGCCGCTCTGCGGTTCTGGCACTTCTGGTGGCCGAACCGGGTCCACCATCGAACCGCCACCAGCCACTCGGAGCTTCTCCCCCCGCCCCATGATGAGCAGGACGACGTGATGGCCTCGGGCCCGAGTTCGTAGGACGCGCGGGTCCACCGTCGGAGCGGAAACCGGTGGCCGGGCCGCCTCGATCCACGAAGATCGTTGGATCAGTTGGACTCGGCGGCCCGACTCCAGGCGGCCAGCGTGTGGCGGTACCGACTGTCCCACTCGTCGTAGAGGGTGCGGAGGCGATGACCGGGCCACCGCGGCGGCAGCAACTCGTCGGGCAGCAGCGGGTCGGCCTGGAGGTGGCGCAACACGGCGGCCGACAACGCGAAGCCCGGCGCCAATGCGTCGGGTCCCTCCGGCTGCAATGCTTCGAGTTGGCCCAGCAAACGGTCGGACCGGGTTGACCACTCCCTCAAGTCCCACAAGCGAGCCGCCAGGTCCCGCGGGGCCGCGGGTCGCGCCGACATGAACTCGACGTCACGGCCCACCTCCGGCCGAGCGAAACGGGCCAGATTGTCCGGACGCATCCACACTCCCTCCCGCAGCTCGGCCAGGCGCGCGTAGGCCAGGGCGCGGCGGCGCTCGGACCGCACCTCCGCCTTGCTTCCCGCCGTGGTCACCACGGCCAGGTGCCACTGTCCGGCGTAGTCCAGCGTCGCCCCCGAGCGGCTGGCCGACTGGCGGGACTGACGGTCGACCAGATGACCGGCGAGACGGTAGCTCCCACCGCCGTCCGTCGTAGCCTCCCCGCGGGCCACCATCCGGCTCAGGGCCACCCGGGCCCGGTTCTCGCTGATCCCGAACAGACCGGTCAGCCGGACGAGTTGCGCCACCGCCAGCTCGGGCGGCTCCATGCCCAGGAGGGCACTGGCCAGCACCGAGCGGGCCGTGAACGGGACATTACTGTCTTGTGTCACTTGGCTAAATACTGTAATATGGCGGACATGGCCACCACCATGGTGCCCGACTCCGCAGCCAGGCCCGATGTCCTGCCGAGCGAACGTCTCCTGGCCAACGGGATGGCCATGCCCGATCTGCGACCGTCGCTGCGTCGGATCGACAACGTCCGCAATGCCGTCACCGTCATCTCGGTCTGGGGCTACATCGCGCTCATCGTCGGGGCCGCGGTCTGGATCGACAGCTGGTGGAGCTACCTGATCGCTTTCGTGCTCATGGGCCCGATGTTCGCCCGCCTGGCCATCCTCATGCACGAGTCGGCCCACAAGCTGCTCTTCACCAACAAGCGGTGGAACGATTGGATCGGCACCTGGATCATCGCCTATCCGGCCTTCACCCCCGTGCAGCTCTACCGCCGTGTGCACTTCGCCCACCATCGGGACGAATTCGGGCCCGATGAACCCGACCTGGCCTTCTACCGTCCCTACCCGTGCACCAAGGCCGCGCTGCACCGGCGCCTCTTCCGGGACGCCGTCGGCATATCGGGCTGGAAGAACTTCGTCCCCCTCGTCAAGGGCGTCCGGTCCACGTCGTTCCGCCGCATCGGCCTCTCGATCCTGGCCGTCCAAGCGGTGCTGTGGGCCGCGTCGTGGCTGCTCACCGGACGGTGGTGGATCTACCCGCTGTTGTGGTGGCTCCCCTGGATGACCCAATGGCGGGTCATCAACCGGTTGCGGTCCATCGCCGAGCACGGAGGCCTGGAACGGAGCAAGGATCGCCGGGCCACCACGCACAACGTCCGACAGTCCCTGCTGGCGCGTTTCTGGTTCGTCCCCTACAACACGGGCTGGCACCTGGCCCATCACGTCGACATGGGCGTGCCCTGGCGCAATTTGCCCGCCTACCACGCCGAACTGGCCCGGGCCGGGTACGTGACCGACGCCATCACCTACCCGAACTACCGCGCCCTGTGGAAGGCGCTCTCGAGCGCCGCCACGCCGTAGGCGCTCAATCGATACCGAGGGCCCTCCGCAGCACCGTCGTGCTCTCCTGCTGGGACCGCTTGGAGATGGCGGCCGACATCACCAGCGCCGAACCGTGGAACGTGCCGGGGAACTGATGGAGCTCGACCGACACGCCGGCCTGCAGGAGCCGGAGGCCGTAGAGGATGCCTTCGTCGCGCAGCGGGTCCATCTCGGCCGTGGAGATGTAGGCCGGGGGGAGACCCGACAGGTCGGCGGCCCGGGCCGGCGCGGCATAGGGCGACACGTCGTCGGGGTCGGCCGCCGGGCCCAGGTAGGCCTTCCAGCTCTGCACGGCCAGGGGACGATTCCAAAGCGGCGAGTCGGTGAAGGTGCGCATGGAGGGAGTCTCGAGGCGGTCGTCGAGCTCGGGAATGTGCAGCATCTGGAAGGACAACGGCGGTCCGCCCAGGTCCCGGGCGAGCAGCGCCGTCGCCGCCGCCAGCCCTCCACCCGCACTGGCGCCGTAGAGGGCCAACCGTTCCGGATCGACCCCCAGCTCCGCGACGTGTTGGGAGAGGTATGACAGGGCGGCGTAGCAGTCATGGAGCCCGGCAGGAAAGGGGTGCTCCGGGGCCAGCCGGTACTCGACCGACACCACCACCGCTCCCGTCTGCAGCGCCATCATGGCCGAGCCGGCATGTTCGGCCTCGACGCTGCCGATGATGAACCCACCGCCATGGATCTGCACGATTCCGGGGACCGGCCCGGTCCGGGCCTTCGGGGCGTAGATTCGCACGCCGACTTCGGGATCGCCTTCCCAGCCCGGGACGCTGACGTCGGTGATGTCCAACGCTTCGAGTCCTGGAATCTCCACACGTATGGCCGTGAGGGCGGCTTCGAACGCCGCCCGCGCCGCCACGGGATCGGAAAGATCGATGGCGGGCAGCAGGTCGAGCACCGCCGCCAGCTCAGGGTCAATCATGAGCGCCCCTCCGTGTCCAAAGTCGAGCTATTTCGGTTGCATCCGGATGCCGGCATCGATCCGGATCGACTCGGCGTTCATGTACGAGTTGCCCAGCAATTCGACGGCCAGCGTGGCGAATTCGGTGGCGTAGCCGAGGCGGCGGGGGAAGAGGACGTCTTGGGCCAGCTTCGCCTTGAACGCCTCGGAACCTTCCCCTTGGCCGTAGATCGGCGTGTCGATCAGGCCGGGCAGGATGGTGTTGACCCTGATTCCGACCACGGCCAGATCGCGTGCCACCGGAAGCGTCAACCCGACGATCCCACCCTTGGAGGAGGAGTAGGCCGCCTGCCCGATCTGACCGTCCTCGGCCGCTACCGAGGCCGTGTTCACAATGGCGCCGCGTGCGCCATCGACATCGGGCTCGTTGAGGCTCATCTTGGTGGCCGCCAGGCGGATGCAGTTGAACGTGCCGATGAGGTTGATCTCTATAACCCGGCGGTAGAGGTCGAGATCGTGGGCCGAGCCGAAATCACCGTCCTTCCCGATGGTCCGGGTGGCCCACCCGGTCCCGGCGCAGTTGACCAGCGAGGTGAGGGGGGCCATTTCGGTGGCCGCTTCGACGGCGGCAATCACGTGCTCGGTGTTGGTGACGTCGGTCGGCGCGAAGAGACCGCCGATCTCCTTGGCCAGCTCGGTTCCCTTTTCCTCCTGCAGGTCGGCGACCACGACACGGACGCCCCGCTCGGCCAACAGACGGGAGGTCGCAGCGCCCAGTCCCGACGCCCCTCCGGTGACAATGGCTGACGTGCCGTTCAAATCCATCGGTTCTCCAACTCCTTCGCGTGGCCCGGACCGAGATAGGCCCGACCTGAGATGTGCCCGGCAGAGGATAGGGCGCCCCTCCGCACCCCGCCATGTGAGCGGACGGGATCACATCTGCTCGGGCGCCTCCATGCCGAGAAGGGACAGCCCCCGGGCAAGCACCCGCGCCGTCAGGTCGCACAGGGCCAGACGGGACGTGCGCACGTCCTGGTCGTCGACCAGGACCCGGCAGGCCTCGTAGAAGGTGGTGAACGTGGTCGCCAGCTCGAAGAGGTACGCGCACAGCTTGGCCGGGTTGTACGCCTCGGCGGTGGCGTGGACCGCCGAGCCGAACTCCAGCAGTTTGAGGGCCAGGGCACGCTCGGCCGGCTCCCCCACCATGGGCCGGGTTCCCGGCGCCGGTGGCGGGACCTCGCCGCGGCGGAAGATGGAGAGGATCCGGGCATGGGCGTACTGGAGGTAGGGCCCGGTGTCACCCTCGAAGGCCAGCATCCGGTCCCAGTCGAACACGTAGTCGCGGGTGGGCTCGGTCGACAGGTCGGCGTACTTGATGGCACCGATACCGAGGGCGTGCGCCACCTGTTGCCGCGCCTCGGGGGCCAGATCGCTGGGCCGCTCGGCCAGGGCCTGGCGGGCGCGAGCCACCCCCTCTTCGAGCAGGTCGATCAGCCGCTCGGACTCTCCCGAGCGGCTGGCCATCTTCTTGCCGTCAGGCCCGAGGATATGACCGAAGGCGACGTGGACCGCCCTCGCCGGTGGCGGTAGGTAGCCCGCCAGCGCCGCCACGGCGAAGACCATGCGGAAGTGCAGCGACTGCTCGACCCCCACTACGTAGACCAGCGTGGTGGCACCCCGCCGGCCGGTGCGGTCGCGCACGGAGGCCAGGTCGGTGGCGGGGTAGCCGTATCCCTGGTCGGACTTCCGCACGATGAAGGGCAACGGGTCGCCGTTGCGGTTCACGAACCCCTCGGGGAAGACGCACAGGGCCCCGTTGTCCTCGACCAGCAGGCCCTGCTGGTCGAGCTCTTCGACCACTACCGGCAGCAGCGGGTTGTAGAAGCTCTCCCCCACCACGTCATCATCGGTCAGGAGGACACCGAGCAGGTCGTAGACCTCCTTGTTGTGCCGCAGGCTCTCGGCCACGAAGATCTGCCACAGGCGCATGGTCTCGGGGTCACCGCTCTGGAGGAGGACGACCCGGCGCCGGCTGCGTTCGGCGAAGTCGGGGTCGCTATCGAAGAGCAGGCGGGCCTGCCCGTAGAACTCATTGAGATCGCTCACGCTGAACGACTCGGCGTCGGCGGTCACGCCGACGTCGATCAGGTGCTCGATCAGCATCCCGAAGGGCGTGCCCCAGTCCCCGACGTGGTTCTCCCGCAGCACGTTGTGGCCGAGGAAGCCGAGCACGCGGGCCAGCGCGTCACCGATGACGGTGGTTCGCAGGTGGCCGACGTGCATCTCCTTGGCTACGTTGGGTGACGAATAGTCGATCACCATGGTCTCTGCCCGCGCCGCGGGCGCCACCCCCAAACGCGGATCGGCCCCCACCGCGGCCACCTGCGCCGCCACGAATCCGTCGGCCAGCGTCAGGTTGATGAAGCCGGGACCACTGATCTCGACCGAGGCACAGAGGTCGTCGAGCGGGTCGGCGGCCACCACCTCTGCGGCCACCTCCCGGGGGGAGCGGCCCACCTGCTTGGCCAGGGCCAGCGCGCCATTGGCCTGGAAGTCGGCCCGGTCCGAGGCGCGCAGGACCGGATCGGCGCCGGGGACAACGGAATCGAACGCGGCCTGTAGCCGTTGCAGGAGGACGCTGTAGGCGTCGGGCATCTCCTATTGTCGCATCCCGCCCGGCCGCCTCGGACCCGGGGCCCGACCTCGTCTCAGTCGGCCGGCGCCCCGACGCCGCCGTCGGTCAGCCCGTAGTGGTGATAGGGGCCGAAGAACCCGTGCTCGAGGAGTCCGTATCCGACCACGTCGTCGTAGCTGAACCGGGCGACGTGATCGACGATCCCGTACTGGGCCAGCCCTTTGACGTCCTCGACCGCCAGGACAATTCCCTCGACCACCTCTTCGGGACCGTGGTACATGCCGTGCCGCCAATCGGCGTCGATCCCATAGCCCGTCCCGATGGACACGAAGTTGGCCAACAGCGGAGTGCAGGTGATCTCGAGGCCGGCCTCGGGGAACCGCACCACCGACCGATCGATCACCCTCGTACCGGGAACGAGGTGGTGCGCGTGCTCAGAGCGACCCAGGTCATCCACCTCGCGGTTCGGGTCGGCCCAGATCCGCTCGCCCTGCACCAGCGGTCGCTGACCGTCGTCTCGCTCGTGGCAGATGTACATGATGGCGTGGTCCTCGAACTGCATGGGGAAGTAGTTCCACATGCCCCCCAGGACCAGCTCACCCTGGCGAATGCCGTCATTCTCGGGCTCGCCGACCGGCCGGATCCCCCACGAGCGATCCCGGTTGCCCCAACAGTGCTCCGGCCTGATGCTCACCTCTCTGCCCCCCACCGAGAGGGTGCCCGACCAGGTTCCGGTCTGGGCCAGGCGCTGGGTGTCGAAGATGACTCTTCCCTTGCTGCGCAGGTACTGGCGCGGCTCGTTCACTGCGGGCGTGTGCCCCTCCCAGGTCACGTCCATGGCCACACTGTGCTCGGTGGGTTCGACCACCACGCGCAACCGCTGCAGTGGCTCCAGCACCTCAATTCGTATGGGCCCCACCGAGAGATCCCCGCGGTCGGCCAGTGGCTTCGAGGACCGTACGACATGCTGTTCGTCGCCGATGCGAACGTCGATGAACGCGTCGACCACGCCCAGATTCGGGTATTGCCCGAACCCGAAGATGGCGAACCAGTCGTCCGACTTCGGGTGCATGTTGAAGTAGTAACGATCGTAGAAATTACGGTCGCTTGTCCCGGGATGCGCGATGAACTCTGGCGCCTGGTGAACCGGGAAATCGTCCCAAGAAGAGAGAGTCACCGCTGCTTCTTCTCCGGTTGAACCGAGCCGTCGGTTCTCGATGACACCTGCACAGAGCGAATCTCGACCACAGACATGGGCAACCTCCGGGTGCAGCATAGGCGTCTCGAGCCAATCGACAAGGCGGGGCACCCGCCCTGGTCGTCGAACTCAACCTGGCTGAATTCGAGTTCACTCACTCCGCCGGATCATCGGCGAGCATTGCCGAATACAAGGGGGTCCGTTGCCGTTCGATGCGGGGCGAGCTGATGAGATTCTCGCTGCGCCCGTGAGGATATTTTCAGTAATGCGGACTGCGACGGCTACCTCACCACGACCGGCCAAGGACGAACAATGCGTTGCCTCGGTAAGCGGCTCGGACGCATCGATGTCCTGTCCACCGCATCGGACCATGGGTCCGATCCGGTCATGACACCCTTGACTTGACGGCGGTGCGTGCTCGATCCACGACCCCCGCCGCTGTCCCGACGATGAGATTCCCAGGGGGTTCGTCGGGTGAACGCGGATGCGGTCGGGTCGGTGCCAGGCGTTTTGCCTCGGCAAGCGTCGCTCCCAGATCCAACAGCGTCTTGCGTCCTATTTCTGCGCGCACCTCGGGAAAGAGATCGTGCTCCTCTTCGTCAACGTGATGGCGGACATTCTCGATGAGGACCGCGACCTTGGCGTCGAAACGCTCATCTGACGCATGCATGTCCATGAGTTCGGAGAGTATCCACTTGACCACACGGTGCTCTTCGAGAGACTCGAGAACCTCACCATTCGAGGCTGGCACACCGCGCCGCACGGCAGGGTAAAAGAACTGTTCTTCTATCGCCGCGTGCTGGGAGAGCGAACGTACCATGTCGTCCACCAACTTCCGTTTGGTGCGGAACGCCCGGTCACCGGCCTTTTCAAAGGCACGGAAGGTCTTTTCCACCTCTCGGTGGTCTGCTTTGAGGTAGGCGATGGCGTCAGTCGATGCATTACGGCGATGGGACGGGGCACCGCCTCGCTTCGTTGCGGCAACACGTGAGGATGTTTTCTTAGCCGTCCGGGCTACCACGTGCTCCACACCCCATCTTCCCTAGATCGCCCATTGGTCAGTCCCACGGTGCTTCCTTTCATTGAGCGGGTTGTCGACACATCAGTACGCAAGGTGTGTACCCGGCTCACCCCATTCGAAACGAATAGCTGGGGGATGGATGCCGTACGGCACCGCCCGCGTGGCATCTCCAGGCGTTTCGGCTCCAGCCGGGCGGGGAATGATCTCAGTTCATTCGTAGAAGGGGCGCAGGCCATGCCGACCATCGGCTACACCATGATGTGCGAGCAGGCGGGACCCAAGGAACTGGTGACCCACCTGCGCGCGGCCGAAACGTCCGGCTTCGAATTTGCTGTGATCTCCGACCATTATTCTCCATGGCTCGATGCCATGGGACATTCGCCTTATGCGTGGGCCGTCCTGGGCGCGGCGGCGCAGGCCACCGAGCAGATCGGACTCATGACCTACGTCACCTGCCCGATCAAGCGGTACCACCCGGCCATAGTGGCCCAGAAGGCGGCCACCGTGTCCCTGCTCTCCGACGGTCGATTCACCTTGGGCCTCGGTGCCGGTGAGAATCTGAACGAACACGTGGTCGGCGGAGGCTGGCCAGCCGTAAACACGCGACATGCCATGCTGCGCGAAGCGGTGGAGATCATCGCCAAGCTGTTCGATGGCGGATATGTCAATTTTCAGGGAACACACTTCCAGGTCGATTCGGCCAAGTTGTGGGACTTGCCCGAGGTGCGGACTCCGATCGGCATTGCGGTCTCCGGACAGCAGTCATGCGAGCTCGCTGGCCAATACGCGGACGTCATGATCGCAGTTGAGCCCAAAGCCGAGTTGGGGACGATGTTCGATAACGCTGGCGGGAGAGGAAAGCCTCGCGTCGGACAATTGCCCGTCTGTTTCGACCCCGATGAAGATGCGGCAGAGGAGCGCGCCCACCGACTCTTCAAGTGGTTCGGGGGAGGGTGGAAGGTGAATGCAGAGCTTCCCGGGACTTCGGCCTTCGAACATGCATCCGCTTTCGTGCGCCCCAGTGACGTGGCGAAGTCCATCCCGTACGGTGCGAACGTGGAGGCGTTCGTCGCCGCGGTCGATGAGTTCACGGCCGCCGGGTTCACCCACGTAGCTCTCGTCCAAGTCGGTTGCGATCAGCAGCTCTCCTTCATCTCCTGGGCGGAGAAGGAGCTCTTGCCTGTCCTCCGAGAGACCGGTCGGTAGCCCGAGCCCGGTACCCGGACCTGTGACGCCCATTCATGAGAGGGGACAGGCGTTCCACGTTCGTCCGCAGTTCTCACATCGTGCCGCTACCTTCGGCGCCGCTACAAAGCGTGACGAATAAGGAAGAGGTTCTTCCGCCTCTACTTGGGCGTCTACTTGGGCGGGCGGGTGGCACGTCGGAACCGCGTTCCAGCACTCTTGGGTTTGGTTGCCAGAAGTGGGGTATGGAGTGGTCTATCGAGAATCGAATAGAGAGGAGCTTTCCATGAGGCGATTGTGGCTGCTGCTGGGTGTAGGAATCGGATTCATTCTAGGTTCGAGGGCAGGGCGGGAACCGTACGAGCGCGTCCAAACGAAGCTGCGGCAGGTCTCGCGTCGGCCCGAGGTCAAAGACGCGGTAGACCAGATTTCTGGGCAGGCCGAGGACGTCGCCGAAACAGTTCTCTCGGTTGCAAATGACAAGGTCGACGATGTGTCCGACAAAGTGCAAGCCAAGACGAAGGCGACTGTCAAGTAGGTAGGTCGCCATGTGCGTAGGGAGCCGGTCTCACCGACACCGCGGAAAAATTGATGCGCTCGAATTCGCGTCAGAAGGAGTGTGATCATGCCACGTTCAATCGGAAGGGATCGCTGAGCTTTGGACTGGTCAATGTGCCGGTTGGCCTGAATCCCGCGACAACGGACAAGACCCTCCGCTTTCACCAGATGGAATCAGGCAACTCTGATCGAATCCGCCACAAGAAGGTGAACCGCTCGATTCCTTTCCGGACTGTTGACGACCGTGCTTGAACGCGTCGGGACTGTTGGCGATACGGGCGGCTCGTTGCCTGGTCATGCCTTTCTCCTTGAGCCGCTCGTGACGGGCTCTCAGTCAGTCGAAGAATTGAGTGAGCGGACTCTCGCCCCAATGGACGAGAACGTCGGCACAGGACTGGTAGACGGCCAATGCCCCAGCCGCGCGCAGCTCACTCTCGGAAAATCCACCCGTCTCCACCGCCGTGCACCCAATTCCGGCTCGCGCCGCCGCCTGGACGTCCCATACGGCGTCTCCCAGTGCCATAACAGACGAGCTACCCAGTCCAGCCTTCTCGAGCGCGATGGAGAACAGGTCCGGATGTGGTTTCGCCCGGTCGGCGTCCTCCCCGTCAACGACGAGGTCGATGCCATCTTGGATCCCCAGGGCGCCGAGGAGGGCGGGCAAATCCTGTCCCTTGGCTGATGTGACGATCACCACCATTCCACCGAGTGAACTGACCCGTTCCACTAACTCGGCAGCGCCGGGAAGTGGCCGGATGTACGGGTGGAGTTGGCCGAAATACCGCTCGTGGGCGGCACGGACTTCCGGGGCGTCGTGACCCAGAATGGTGGTCAACAGTTCGGTGCTGCCATGCCGATGAGTCGATGTATCTGGGCCATGGGACGAGGCTCCCCGGCATCGCCAAGAGCGCGCCACCAGGCGAATGTATGGAGATAGTTCGTATCAAGGAGTGTGCCATCAAGGTCGAAGAAGATGCCGGTCCTGCTGGTGCGGTTCATGGCTGTCTGCGCCTTACCCACGCCGGCCCGTTGCAAACCCGACGACACCGCCGCTTCGACGGCTGTGTAGAGACCTCAAAAGGGGCTCGTCTGCGGTCACCAACCATTTGACCGCCACACAGGACTAGTGGACCCCCTCGGCGGGTACACCTATCGATGATGAGCCAGATCTCCCCACGGGCGCTCCAGGAAGGGCTATTGGCGAAGGCCCTGAGTCGGTGACAGTCATGACGATGTCCATCGGGTAACCACATGGCGATCATCATCGGAACGTCTGGTTGGCAATACAAGGATTGGCACGGGCGTTTCTACCCCGCCGGCATGGCCTCTACGCAGTGGCTCGAGCATTACGCAGACAATTTCCAGACGGTGGAGGTGAACAACGCCTTCTATCGCCTACCCGAAGTGGACACGTTTCGCAGATGGCGAGATGCCGTGCCCGACGATTTCATTATGTCGGTGAAGGCGAGTCGATATCTGACGCACGTCCGACGACTGAGAGACCCCAAGGAGCCAGTCCACCGACTGATGTCAAGGGCGCGCCATCTCGGCGACAAACTCGGGCCCATTCTTCTCCAGCTGCCCCCGAACTTCCGAGCCGATCTACCGATTCTCGAACGTACGCTGCGGCACTTTCCGTCTGGCACCCGCGTAGCATTCGAACCACGACACGAATCGTGGTTCACCCCATCGCTGTCAACGTTGCTCCTCGAATACAATGCGGCTCTCTGCTTGAGTGATGCATGTGGTCCCCAAGGTCCACTCTGGCGCACTGCGAACTGGGGCTACCTTCGCATGCACGAGGGCAGGGCCCGACCTCATCCTTGCTATGGCCGAACCGCACTGCGGTCGTGGGCCAACCGCTTGGCCGACTTATGGAACGATAGCGAAGATGTCTTCGTCTATTTCAATAATGACCACGGTGGATGCGCGGTCCGGGACGCGCACCGATTCTCTTCGGCAACTCGAAACGCCGGCCGCTCCCCTACGCGGGTACCCGGTGCCCGGACCGCGACGCTGCGCGTGACACCAGTGCGCTGAACGAAACTGACGAAAGTACGGGCGGGACGACGCATGCCGACGGCCGACAGATGTTGCCGAAGGTATGGGCAAACCAAGGTGAGACAGAACCAGCCGAGGAAAGCAAATGAAGGTCGCACCTGCCCGCCACAGCGAACAAGCTCCTAGGGCCCAGTGGCGGCCTTGATCGACCGCGTCCGGGACGAGATCAGGGCCTGGCGCGAACTCAGACGATCCTCCCGCCACACAAGAGCACGCGCAGTCGAGCCGCGACCGCTCTCGAGTATCTGCTGACCCGTCGGCAGTCTGCGCGATTTGGCCAAGGCCGCGGAATCCCGTCAGGGCTGCCATCTGTCAAACGGGGCCACCAGACCGCCTTCGGCGTACGCCCACTTCCACCTGCAGATACCCTCATGCGCGACTCCGAGAAGCGTTCCGACGGTGAAGCAAGGGGTCTGTGGCCGTCGTGTGAGGCCGTCGTGTGGGCGTCGTGCCCCAACCCATCGGATGGAGGACACCCCGCGAGATGCCGAAACTGAGTGCAGGGTTCCTCCTCTACCGGCTCGATGCGCACCGGTCCATCCTGGTGCTCCTCGTGCACCCCGGCGGTCCTTACTGGGCCAACAAGGACCTCCGCTCCTGGTCGATTCCCAAGGGTGAGTACGCCCCCGGGGACGATCCGGAGGCGGCGGCCGAACGGGAGTTCCGCGAAGAGCTCGGCCTCGCCGTCCCCGACGGGCCCCGGATCGACCTGGGAACCGTTCGCCAAGCGGGTGGAAAGCACGTGCGGGCGTGGGCCATACGAGCCGAGGACCTGTCTGTTGAGGCCGTGGTGAGCAACCAATTCGAGATGGAATGGCCCCCGAGGTCGGGACGGACGGCGAGCTTCCCCGAGGTCGATCGAGCGGAATGGATACCCGATGCCCAGGCGAGGGCGCGTCTGGTGTCGGGTCAGGTCGAGTTGCTGGACCGGCTCGCGCGGTCGGTCCCTGGTGCCGGCGCCTGATCCGGCCATCACACCGGGGGCTCCGAGGGGGCACCTGGGCACCGGGGATTGCGAGCGCACCGCCCGGCGCGGGTAGCCCGGGTCGATGCCAACGGGCGCTCCCGCCGCATTGCACGGCAGAATGGCCGCATGGCCTCTCACCCTGATTCCGCGCCCCACCCCGACAGCTTCGGTGCCCGATCGGTCCTCACGGTCCAGGGCCGCGAATACGGGATCTTCGACCTCAATGCGGCGGCTCTCACCTCTGCCCACGACGTGCGGAGGCTGCCCTATTCCATCAAGGTGCTGCTCGAGAATCTGCTGCGCCACGAGGACAGTCCCCACGTCTCGCCCGACGACATCGTGGCCACGGCCGCCTGGGGCGCCAATCCCGAGGGTCACGGCCAGGCGGCCGGTGACGCGGCACACGAGATTGCCCTGACCCCCGAGCGGGTGCTCATGCAGGACTTCACCGGCGTGCCGGGGGTGGTGGATCTGGCCGCCATGCGCGATGCCCTGGCCAAGCTCGGCGGCGACCCGGCACTGGTCAATCCCCTCGTCCCGGTCGAGCTGGTCATCGACCATTCAGTCATCGCCGAGCGCTCCGGAGAGAAGTCGGCCTACGACCGCAACGTCTCCATTGAGTACGAGCGCAACATGGAGCGCTACCAATTGCTGCGCTGGGCCCAGGGTGCGTTCGACGGATTCCGCGCCGTCCCCCCGGGTATGGGCATCTGCCACCAGGTCAATCTCGAGTACCTGTCCCGGGTCGTCTTCGCCACGGCGGATGGTCAGGCCTTCTGCGACACGTTGGTCGGCACCGACTCGCACACCACCATGGTCAACGGACTCGGCGTGCTCGGATGGGGTGTCGGCGGCATCGAGGCCGAGGCCGCCATGCTCGGACAGCCGCTCTCCATGCTGCTCCCGCCGGTGGTCGGTCTGCGCATCTCGGGCGAGCTGCGTGAGGGCACGACGGCCACCGACGTCGTGCTGACCGTGACCGAGCTCCTCCGACAGCACGGGGTGGTGGGCGCGTTCGTCGAGTGTTACGGCCCAGGGGTGGCGGCACTCCCCCTGGAGACCCGGGCCACCATCGGCAACATGAGCCCCGAATACGGAGCGACCTGCACCATGTTCCCCATCGACCAGGTCACTCTTGACTACATGCGGTTCACCGGTCGCGACGAGGAGCACCTGGCCCTGGTGGAGGCCTACGCCAAGGCCCAGGGCCTCTGGCACGACCCGGGCGGCGGCGAGCCCGTGTACTCCGAGTACGCCTCGCTCGACCTGGCTGATGTCGAGCCCTCCCTGGCCGGACCGTCCCGCCCGCAGGATCGGGTCGCCCTAGCCACGGCGGGCGACTCGTTCAAGGTCGCCCTGGGGCGGACGCCGCGCCACTCAGCCGAGGCCCCGGAGGCGGCACCCCACCACCTCCTGGCCGACGGCGATGTGGTGGTGGCAGCCATCACCAGCTGTACCAACACCTCGAATCCCCAGGTGATGGTGGGTGCCGGGCTCCTGGCCCAGCGCGCCGTGGCTCGGGGCCTGCGCTCGAAGCCGTGGGTCAAGACGTCGCTTGCTCCCGGTTCCCGGGTGGTGATGGACTACCTCCAACGCGCCGGGTTGACCGAGCCGCTCGAGCAGCTCGGCTTCTTCCTGGTCGGGTACGGCTGCACGACCTGCATCGGGAATTCCGGCCCTCTGCTCGCCGGCGTCAGCGAGGCGGTGCACGCCGATGACCTCTCGGTCGTTTCCGTGCTCTCGGGGAACCGCAACTTCGAGGGTCGCATCCATCCCGACGTCCGGATGAACTACCTCGCGTCGCCGCCTTTGGTGGTGGCCTACGCCCTGGCGGGAACGATGGACATCGACCTCACCACCGAACCCCTCGGTCACGACCCGGACGGCACGCCGGTCTTCCTCTCCGACCTGTGGCCCAGCGCCATCGACGTGAGCGACGCCATCCGGGGCGCGCTGACCTCGGACATGTTCCGCACCCGCTACGGCGCCGTCTTCGATGGCGACGAGTACTGGCAGCAGGTGTCGGTGGCCGAAGGCGAGACCTTCTCGTGGCAGGAGGACTCGACCTACGTCAAGAACCCGCCCTACTTCGATGGGATGACCATGACCCCGGTCCCGGTCGCCGACATCGTGGGGGCGCGGGTCCTGGCCATGGTGGGGGACAGCGTCACGACGGACCACATCTCACCTGCCGGCTCCATCGGTCCCGACACGCCGGCCGGCCGCTATCTGACCGAACACGGTGTCCCCCGCCATGCCTTCAACTCCTACGGGGCCCGCCGCGGCAACCACGAGGTCATGGTGCGGGGCACCTTCGCCAACGTACGCCTGCGCAATCGCCTGGCCCCCGGAACCGAGGGGGGCTTCACGCTCCACCTTCCTGACGGAGCCGAGACGTCCATTTTCGACGCGGCCATGCGCTATGCCACCGAGGGCATTCCCCTCGTCGTGCTGGCCGGTCTCGAATACGGCACCGGCTCCAGCCGGGACTGGGCCGCCAAGGGCACCGCGCTCCTCGGCGTACGGGCCGTGATCGCCCAGAGCTACGAACGCATCCACCGCTCGAATCTGATCGGTATGGGCGTGCTCCCGCTCCAGTTCCACAAGGGAGACTCCGCTGCCTCCTTGGGGCTGCGCGGTACCGAGCTCTTCTCCATCGCCGGCGTCGAGACGCTCAACCGCGGTGAGTTGCCCAAGGAGCTGACCGTGGTGGCCACAGCCGACGACGGCGCCCCCACCGAGTTCAGGGCCATCGTGCGCATCGACACCCCCATGGAAGCCGAGTACTACCGGCACGGGGGCATCCTGCCCTACGTGCTCCGGCAATTGGCGGGTTGAGTTCCCGGGTACCTCTCGCCCGAAGGTTCAGGGTATGCGGGTCACCCGGTACAGCTCTGCGCTGGCGCCATCACCGAGGCCCGCCACCGCGCCCTGGGCGCGGGCGCCGGTGGAGACGCGTTCGGTGATACCGGCCGGGTCGTCAATCTGGCTCGCATGACACAACAGTGCCGCCACTTTGCGTTCGACCGTGGTCGTCGTGTCGACCGCCATGTTCGGGCCGTCGCCTCCGGTGATCCACAGCTCGTTGACGGTCCACGGCTCGAGCCCTTCGTCGTTCAGCAGTTCGGGGTGGGCGAAGGGATTGCGGGCGTCGGGGTACACGGCGCAGACCGCCGCCTCTCCGGTGGCGAGATGGTCGGGATGACTGGCGAAAATGAAGTCCCAACGCCGTTCGGGCGACGGGCACAGCACCCGCTGGGGCGTGACCTGGCGGATGACCCGGCTGATGTCACGTCGCAGTTCCAGCGTCGGTTGCACCCTCCCGTCGGCATGCCCGAGGAACCGTACGTCGCTCACGCCCACCACCGCTGCGGCGGCGCGCTGCTCGCGCTGCCGCAGCGCGGCCATATCCGGCCGCGACATGGTCCGGTCCGCGCCACCGGCGTCGCCATCGGTCGCGATGCAATAGGTGACCTCTAGCCCCGCTTGGGTGAAGGCAGCCACCGTCCCGGCGCTGCCGAAGTCGACGTCATCGGGATGGGCGGCCACCACCAACACCCGCCGGATCCCGTCCTCAGGTGACCACACGCTGAGTGTGGACGCATCGCTCAGAGCACGCTCTCCTCAGGAGACGGGATCCAGGCGCCCAGGTCGGCCAGTCGGGGGTCGTTGGAGAACATCTCCACGATGGGGATGCGCAGGCCCAGGCGGCGTTGGATCACTTCGACCTCGACCAGCTGGTTCCACAACGTCAAGCTGACGACGACGCCGGCCTTTCCGGCTCGCGCCGTGCGGCCCGAGCGGTGCAGGTAGGCCTTGTGGTCCTCGGGTGGATCGAAATGGATGACGCCATCGACACTCTCGATGTGCAGGCCCCGGGCGGCGACGTCGGTGGCCACCAGGACCGGCAGCTTGCCGGTTGAGAAGTCCGCCAGCGCCCGCTCGCGGTTGGCCTGACGAAGATCGCCGTGAATGGCCGCGGCATGGATCCCTTCCTTTTCCAGGTTCTCCACCAGGCGGTCGGCACCCCGCTTCGTGCGGACGAAGAAGAGCGACTTCTCCTGGGAGCGGCAGATGGCCGCCGCCACCTTCACCTTGTCCATCTGGTGCACCTGGATGAACCGGTGCTCCATGGCCGTCACGGTCTGCGTGGTCGATGCCACTTCGTGGAAGACCGGCTCGGTCAGGTACCGCTGCACCAGGCGGTCAACCGCCCCGTCGAGCGTGGCCGAGAAGAGCAGTGTCTGGTGGGGTGTTTCGAGTCGACGGAGGACCCACTCGACCTGCGGCATGAACCCCATGTCGGCCATGCGGTCCGCTTCGTCGAGCACCAGCGTCTCGAGCTGGCCCACCGAGATCTCGCCCCGGTCGCCCAGATCGATGAGTCGACCCGGGGTGGCGATGATCACGTCGACGCCCTTGTGGAGCTTCGAGACTTGCCGATCGATGTCAGCACCGCCGTAGACGGCCACGGCCCGCAGGCCGAGCGTCGCGGCCAGCGGAGCAAGGACGTCGTGCACCTGGACGGCCAACTCCCGCGTGGGCAGAAGTACCAGCGCCAGGGGAAGGGCAGGGCGGGGCGGGGCTCCGGCCGGCGGTCCCTGGGCGAGCCGCGTCGCCTTGGTCCGCTGGAGCAGCGGCACGCCGAAAGCCAGGGTCTTGCCCGAGCCGGTCTTGGCCTTGCCGCACACGTCGCGACCGGCCAGGGCGTCGGCGATCGTGAGCGCCTGAATTGGAAAAGCGCTGACGATCCCTTGATCAGCCAGCGCTTTGTTCAGTTCTTCCGAAACTCCGAGGGACTCAAAGGTCCGGGCCGTCTCGTACAGATCACCCGCGGCGGCATCTCCGTCGGGTGTTCCGGCGTGCGCGCCGGCCAATGCTTCGATGGTCATTTCCCACTTTCTCTGTTGTCCGGCGGGACCCTGCGCCAACCAGAGGAGGAGGAAACGGCCCCGACACACCAGCCCCTTGCCGATGGTCGCACCCCCATTGTACCAGCGGAAGCGACCTCTCCGGCGGCATCGATGTGCCAAGGTGGTCGCACCTGACCCCACCCCGAGGAGGATCCACCATGGCAAGACTGGAAGCGGGCGCCACGGCCCCCGCGTTTACGCTGCCCGATCAGGATGGAAATCCGGTACGGCTCTCCACCTTCAAGGGTCAACGGGTGATCGTCTACTTCTACCCGGCCGATGACACGCCGGGGTGCACCAAGGAAGCCTGCCAGTTCAACGACAACCTCAAGACCTTCGAGAAGTCCGGCGTGGCGGTGCTCGGCATCTCACCCGACGGGGCCGCGAAGCACACCAAGTTCCGCACCAAGTACAAGCTCAAGTTCCCCCTGCTGTCCGACTCCGAGAAGAAGGTCATGGAGAAGTACGGGGCCTGGGGCGAGAAGACCATGTACGGGAAGAAGACCGTCGGTACTATCCGCTCGACCTTCCTCGTCGGGCCCAACGGGAAGATCGAGCGGGCCTGGTACAACGTGCGGGCCGACGGGCACGCGGCCAAAGTGCTCGAGACCCTCACCGAAGGCTGATGTCGCCGGCCTAACGTTGGTGGGCCGGGCACCACCAGGTCGTGCGTCCACCGAACGTGGACCGTCGGAGTTCGGTCCCGTCCCGGGGACATCGGCCACCCACCCGGCGCTCCTCCATCAGGTCGCCCATGTGCGACCCACCTCGGCGCTCCAACTGGCGCAGCGTCGTCCGCACCGCGGCGTGCAACGCGCGCAGCTCGGCCTCGGTCAGCGGGGTGCGGCGCCCCGGATCCAGCCCGGCCCGCCACAGCACTTCGTCAGCCAGGAGGTTGCCGATACCGGCCACGCGCTCCTGGTCCAACAGGCGCGCCTTGAGCGGTGCGGCCACGCTCGACCTCCCGGGGCTGACGGCGAGCGCCCGGCTGAGTTGGGACCGGGTGACCGCCAACGCGTCGGGCCCGAGCCGGTTCTCGTCGGGCGCCAGCTCCAACGACCCGAAACGTCGGGGATCGTGGATGAGCAGCTGGCCCCCGTCGACGAAGGAGAACCGGGCTCGCACCCAACTGTCATTGAAGATCCCGGGGCCGTAGCGGAGACGATCGAGGGCCTGCTCACCGTCGACGACCAAGCCCCCGGTCATCCCGAACCGGACGCCGAGGGTGGGGCCACGGTCGGTGTCGAGCAGCAGGAGCTTGCCCCGCCGTCGCGCCGCGGCGAACGCCTGGCCGACGAGAGCTTCGGCCAAGCGCCGCCTGGTGGTGCCACCCCGGCCGTAACGGGCATCGACCATCCAGACGCGCTCTATGGGGCGCCCCAGGGCTTTTTCGGCCAGTCCACGATAGAGCTCGACCTCGAGAATCTCGGGCACGCACCGAGACCGTACCGGACCACCGCGCGCCAGCCTTATATGGTGGACCCGTGCCACCCGAAAAGCCACAATGGGCCGAGCTCTTCACCGAAGTCGTCACATCGGGTCTGTGTACCGGCTGCGCGGCGTGCGTCATCGCCTGTCCCTACGACGTCCTCGAGTACGACGATGCCGACGGGCACTACAAGCCGTTCCACGTGTTGGCCGAGGGCGGACCCGACAACTGCACCCACGGGCTGAAAGGGTGCACCCTGTGCACCCGGGCCTGCCCGCGCTTTCGCACTTGGGAACCCGAGATCGAGGAGAAGCTGTTCGGTCGGGCCCGCGTCGACGACGAGGTGTCGGGCATCGCCCGCCGGGTCGTCCTGGCCCGGGCCACCGACCCCGAGGTGCAGGGAACGGGTCAGGACGGTGGCCTGGTTTCCGCTCTGCTGATCTGGGCCTTCGAGCACGATGTGATCGACGCCGCCCTCGTCTCGGGACTCGAGGGTGACGGATCGACCTGGAAGGCGGTGCCCCAGGTGGCCTGGTCCAAGCAGGACGTCCTGGCCACCGCGGGCTCCCGCTACACCTATTCGGCCAACCCTCTGGCCTATCCCGAGGCCATCGCCGGCGGCGCCGAGCGCATCGCCCTGGTCGGCATGGGATGCCAGGCCTCGGCTCCCCCGGTCATGGCTGCCCGCAAAGCCGGCAAGATCGCTCGGCGGTTCGTGTTGTCGATCGGTCTGCTGTGCTCGAAGACCTTTGACGACGCCATCTTCCCCGAGCTCTTCGAGGCAAAGTACGGCCTGGCTCGGGCCGATATCGCCAAGATGAACATCAAGGGCGTCTTCCAGGTGTGGATGCGTGACGGGGCCTACCACGAGATCCCGCTGAAGGAGGCGCATGCCTGGACGCGCGAGGGCTGCACCAGCTGCCCGGACTTCGCCGCCGAGCACGCCGACATCTCCACCGGAGGCATCGGCGCCTTCGGTGACTGGACGCTGACCCTTCTGCGAACCGAGCGCGGTGAGGCTCTGTTCGACGAGATGGCGGCCGCGGGGGTCATCGAGACCCGCCCGTCCGAGGACGACCCCGGAGCCGTCAAGCTCATGGACAGGCTGAGCCGGGTGAGCCGGAAGCGGTGGCCCGCGACAGCTGTCCCGATGCCCGGACGGCTGCCTGCCCCGACTACATGACGGCTGGACCAGAGAAGGACGAGTTCGCCACCCTGCTCGGCATCGAGGTCGAGCGACACGGTCCGGGACACACCGTGGCCACGCTGACCACCGGCGACCGTCACGCCAATCCGCACCGCACGGTGCACGGGGCCGTGTTCTACGCCGTGGCCGGTGCGGCCGTGGCGGCGGCGGCCAACGACGAGGAGCACTCGGGAATCATCTCCTCGGTGCTGGTGGAGTACCTTCAGCCCGCCTCTCTCGGTGACGTCCTCTACGCGGAGATCACCCGGGAAGCGTCGACTGATCGTGAGGACATCTTCACGGGGACGGTCCGCCGCGGACACGAGGGCGATCTCCTGGCCTGGGTCCGGGCCCGGGGTACCCGGCGGTCCCGCCGGGCCTGAGAGCGCCCAGCGCCACCTGCCGTAGGTCCCTGGGGTCGACCCTCCCATGGCCGATTTCGTGGGATATAGGTCATTGACGCCATCACCGATTCCGTGCACTGTGGAGGGCGTGCCCGAACGCCACGTGGTGATCGTCGCCTTCCCCGGGCTCCAACCGCTCGATGCGATCGGTCCGTACGAGGTCTTCGCCGGTGCCGATCAGGCCGCCCAGGCCATGGGCCGCTCCGGAACCTACCGGGTGACGCTGGCCTCGGCCGGTGGCCGTCCGGTGCGGGGCCGCAGCGGCGTCGAACTGGGCGCCGAACCGCTGCCCGTTCCCGGGGCCCGGATCGATACCTTGATCATTCCCGGTGGCAGCGGAACGCACGCGGCCCGCCACGACGAAGAGCTTCTCAGTTACCTCCGGGCCGCCGCCGCCGGCAGCCGGAGGGTGGCCACCGTCTGCAGCGGGGCCTTCCTCGGTGCCGCCGCCGGACTGCTCGACGGGCGTCGAGTCACCACGCACTGGGCCAGCGCGGACCGGCTGCGCGACGAGTTCCCATCGCTCTCCGTCGACCCGGATCCGATCTACGTCCACGACGGGAAATTCTGGTCGAGCGCCGGCGTCACCGCCGGGATCGACCTCTCCCTCGCCCTGGTCCAGGAGGACCTCGGGGTCGAGGTGGCCCAGACGGTGGCCCGGTGGCTCGTGATGTTCCTGCACCGTCCCGGGGGCCAGTCCCAGTTCGCCTCGCCGGTGTGGGTGCCGCGTGCGGAGCGGTCCACGGTCAGGGCCGTGCAGACCCTGGTCGAGGCCGCACCCGGTGGCGACCACCGCGTCCCGGCCCTGGCCGCCGCGGCCGCCATGAGCGTGCGCCACTTCACCCGGGTCTTCACGGCCGAGGTCGGCGAGTCACCGAGCCGGTTCGTCGAGCGGGTACGCGTCGAAGCGGCTCGCGTCGAGCTCGAGACCACGAATGACACGCTCGATCTCATCGCGGCGCACTGCGGTCTCGGGTCGTCCGAGACCCTGCGGCGCGCCTTCCAGCGCCGGCTCCATGTCTCCCCCGACGCCTATCGCCGCCGCTTCCGCACCGACACCCGAGAAAGGAAATCCGCGTGAGCCAGTCCCTGCAGGTCGCCATCGCGCTGTTCCCTCAGATCACGGCGCTCGACGGCGTCGGCCCCTACGAGGTGCTCCAGCGCATCCCCTCCCTCGACATCACCTTCGTCGGGCACCAGCGGGGCCCGGTCCGCACCGAGAACGGAATGCTCGGCCTCACCGCGGATGCCACCTTTGCCGAGCTGCCCGAACCCGACGTGGTCGTCTTCCCGGGCGGCCTGGGCACCCGGCGCCTGCAGTTCGACCAGGAAGTGCTCGAGTGGGTCCGGCACGCCCATGGCACCACCCGGTTCACCACGTCGGTCTGCACGGGCTCACTGGTGCTGGGGGCGGCCGGCCTGCTCGACGGCCTCACGGCCACCACGCACTGGGCCTGCTACCCCGAGCTGGAAGCCCACGGCGCCGTGGCCACGGCCCAACGTGTCGTCGAGCACCTGGACCGGCGGATCATCACCGCGGCCGGGGTGTCGAGCGGCATCGACATGGCGCTGCGCCTGGTCGAGCTGCTGTGCGACCGAACCGCGGCCGAGGCCGCGCAGCTGATGATCGAGTACGACCCCCAGCCGCCCTTCGACGCGGGATCGGTGGCCAAAGCCAGCGAGACGGTGATGGCCCGGGTCGGCGAATACGCCCAGCTCCGCCACTAGTCACGCTGCCCACAGCAGGCCGCCGGCTTCCGACTGCCTGCAGCCCGCTGCGCGTCGAGCCTCAGCCCTTCGACCCCTGGTCAGACCGCACGCGGGCCATGACGCCGGGGTAGGCATGGTCGAGGCCGGGGCCGAGCCCGACCGGCGTCTTGTCGATGCCCAGGCCCCACCGCAGCTGGGCGGTGACGGCCTGGTCGATGAGGGGCCAGGCCCGCGGGGGGTAGACGTCAGGTGCCGTACAGCCGTCGGTGGCGATGGCCAGGAAGGCCGATGGAAGCTTCAACTGCTTGACGAAAGCCACCAGGCCGCCCTGCGCCGCCCCGATGGTGCACCCGTCGTCGAAGACGTTGTGGCCGGCCCGCCCGACCAGAATGAGACGCTTGGGTGTCGGCAGCTTGGCGTAGAGCTTTGCGGTGCCGCCCGGGTTCACCACCTTGTCCGCCGTCCCCTGCATGACCAGCCCGGGCTTGGGGGGAGGCGGTGCGGCCGGAGCGGGCGCCAGGGCGACGTAGGTCCGGATATCGCTGTCCGTGGCCACGCTGATCGCCGCGCCACCACCGGCCGAATGGCCGAGCGACGCGATCCGGCTCAGATCGAGCTTGCCGGTGAGCAGGGTGCCCGGGGTGGTGTTCAAGGTGCTCACGTAGGCCAGCGCCTGGCGCAGGTCGGTCACGTCGCTCTGGCCCTGGCCCGTCGTCCCGCTCACGACGGCCTTGAGGTCGCGGGAGCGATGGTCGGGCGCCACCACCACGAAGCCCCAGGTCGCCAGATGATCGGTCAGGAAGCTCGACTGCTCGGGATAGCCACCGTAACCGTGGCTGAACAGCACCACCGGGAAGGGCCCCTTGGCGCTGATCGGCACCCCGCTGTAGGCGTCGGTGGCCAGCGTGGTCGGCAGCGTCGACGGCAGGCCCGCCGGGATGGGAGCGGTGGGCGAGCCGGTGAACCAGCGCAGGAGGTTGATGACGTATCTCGGTTTCCCCACGGTCGAGGTGGGATCGACCGGGTAGGTGACGACGACGGTGTCCCCGACCGGGGTGGTGAAGTAGGCCACCCCCGGCTGGTAGGGGCCGTTCTTCGAGAACGCGGCGTACGGGCTGGCGTGCGGGACCGGTGGCTGGCCGTCGGGCCGGGTGCTGGCCGACGTCGGGCTCGCATCCATCGCCATCGACGCCGTGCTGACGACGGCGACCACGGCGACGACGGCACCCAGGGCACGGGCCGCCGCCATGACGGCGCTCGTTGCCACCAGTGAGGTGATCCGATGCATGGCCCCCGCTCTCCTTTGTGACGCGGCCCTCGAACTTAGGGCAGATCTCCCGGAACGGGCTGTCCGATCGGGGCTTGCGCTCAACCGGGGGCGCGCGCCACGCTCGCCCCGGCGAAACGGCCGAACATGGTGCTGTCCCCGATGGAGAGGCCGCTGGCGTAGCCGAAGGAGCAGACCCCGGCCGTGGTGCGTCCGGCCGCGAAGAGCCCGGGGATCGGATGCCCGCCCAGGTCGATGACCTCTCCGTCGACGGTTGTCTCGAGCCCGCCCAGGGTAAACGGTGCGTAGGGGGCGGGGCCGATCCGTACGTCGACGGCTCCGAGCGGAGGGACGAGGGGACGGACCCACTCCCGCCCCTTGTGGAACAGCGGATCGTCGCCCGAGGCGGCATGGCGGTTGTAGAGCGCCACCGTGGCCTCGAGCGAGCCGGGAGGCAGGCCGATCTCGGCTGCGAGCTCGCCCGGGGTCGCACAGACCCAGGTGGCGGCCAGGCCCATCCAATTCACCTCGTAGGTGGCTTCGTCGACGATGAGGTAGACCTCGCCGTCCTGGGCGTACAGCGCGGACTGGCCGACCCTTCCCATGTAGGTGTCCTCGTTGATGAACCGCTGACCCGCGCCGTTGACCAGGATCCCGTGGATGAGCGTGCGCGGTGGCGTGAGCGGCAACGACACTTCTCCGGAGTACATGTGACGTACGGAGGCGCCGAGGGCCTGGGCCATGCGGATGCCCCGCCCGTCGTCCCCTTCGGTCCCCACCTTGAAGTTGCCGCGCACGAGCGGGGGGCAGTGCTGTCGCAGCATGTCGTCGTTGAAGATGAAGCCTCCCGCGGTCAGCACGACTCCGCGCCGGGCCCGCAGCGAGACCGTCCCCCCGAAGCGCTGGCCCTGCACGCCGACCACTCGACCGTCGTCGACCACCAGGCGGTCCACCCTGGTGTCAAAGGAGGGCACCGCCCCGGCGGCGGTCGCGGCGGCGGCCAGGTGCTGCATGAGAAGCCAACCGGTGGATCGTTGGTCTTGGCCAGATGCCCTCGCGGCGCCGGGGTGGCAATCTCGTTGAAGGGGTAGGCGTCCTCGCCGCCGGAGTACACCAGCCCTTCGGTGCCGTCGGGTGCCATGGAGGTCTCCGCGCAGAAGGTCGGGTCGAACGGCACCCCCCGGGCGACCAGCCAGTCGAAGTGGCCCAGGCTCTCGGCGCAGTACCGGGCGATCTTGGACTCATCGGGGTCCGGCCCGCACGCTGCCATCATGTAGGCGAACATGTTCTCGGTCGTGTCCGTAAATCCGCAGGCCTGCTGTATCGGCGTCCCGCCGCCCAGGTAGACGATGCCCTCCGCCAACGCCGCCGCGCCCCCCGGACCTCCCGTGCGCTCGGTCACCATGACCTGGGCTCCGGCTTCCGCTGCAGTGCACGCGGCCGTCGAGCCGGCCGCGCCGAACCCCACCACGACGACATCGGCCGTGTCGTCCCAGGAGCGGATGTCCGCCACATCGCAGGGTGTCACGTCTGCCGGTTCGCTCACTCTGTCCCTCCCGAGGCTGTCGGATGACGGTAGCCGGTCGGTAGCGGCCGTCCTGTCCGCGTGCTGGTCCTTGGCCTCGTAGCCCTCAGCCACCGATCGCCCGGGCCCGGGCGAAGACGGCGTCGAACATGGGCTCGGTCAGGCGACCGGTGAACGTGTTCTGCTGGCTCGGGTGATACGAGCAGAGGAGCGTCCGGCCGTCGGGCAGCGCGTGCTCGGCCAGGTGGCCGAAGGCGGGGCGCGGGCGCAACCCGAAGAGTCCCGCCACGCTCTGGAAGGCGAATTGGCCGAGCACCACCGTGACCCTGACCTCGTGCAGCAACTCCAGTTCCCGGGCCAGGTAGGGCGCACAGGCCGCCCGCTCCGCGGCGTCGGGCTTGTTGGCCGGCGGGGCACAGTGCACCGCCGCCGTGACGTAGGCCCCTTCGAGTTCGAGCCCGTCACCGGGCGCCGTACTCGTCGCCTGGGTGGCGTACCCGGCCCGGAACAGGGCGCCGAAGAGCCAATCCCCCGAGCGGTCCCCGGTGAACATGCGCCCGGTTCGATTGGCCCCATGGGCGGCCGGGGCCAGGCCGACGATGGCCAGGCGGGCCCGGGGATCCCCGAATCCCGGCACGGCGCGGCCCCAGTAGGTCTGCCCTGCGTACGAAGCCCGGGGCGCGGCCGCCACCTGCTCCCGCCAGCGCACCAGGCGGGGGCAACGGCGGCAATCCGCCACCTCTGCCTGCACCGCCACCAGCGAGTCCTCCTGGGCCCGGTCCGAATCCACAGCGCAGAGCGTACGATGGCTGCCCGTGCCCGCATCCTCCCGCTCCGCCCCCGCACGTAGAACCGGCCGTCGATCTGCGCAGGGACCCGCGCCGACGGTGGTCCTGTTGGTCCGCCACGGTACGACCCCGACCACCGGGAAGAAGCTGCCCGGGAGAGCAGCCGGTCTGCACCTGGCCGAGAAGGGACGGGCCCAGGCTGACGCCGTGGCCGAACGGATCGGCTCCATGGAGAAGCGACCGACCGCCGTGTACGCCTCGCCGCTGGAGCGGACGCGTGAGACGGCGGCGCCCATCGCGTCGGCCCTCGGCCTCCGGGTCCGTTCGGCGCCCGGCCTGATCGAGGCCGATGTGGGCGAATGGACGGAGAGATCGCTGCGCACGCTGTCCCGGACCAAGGAGTGGTCCAAGGTGCAGCGCTGGCCCAGCGGGTTCCGGTTCCCCGGTGGCGAGTCGTTCGCCGACATGTCGGTGCGCAGCCTGGACGCTGTGTTGGGCCTGGTGGCCCAGCATCCGGGCCAGACCATCGTCGCTGTCTCCCACGCCGATCCCATCAAGGCCGTCATCGCGGCGACCGCGGGCATTCCTCTCGATCTCATGCAGCGCCTGGTCATCTCGCCGTGCTCCATCTCCGCCCTGCTGTTCACTTACGGCGGGCCGGTCGTGCTGTGCCTCAACTCCACCGCGACGCTCGGCGAGTTGGTCCTGTCGTGAGTGACGACGTCGACTACGACGCACCGGACCACTGCACCGTCGGCGTCATCGGCGAGGTGGGGGCGCGGCTCTTTCTCTTCTACGTGCGCCAGGGCATCACCGAGACGACGGTCAAGGTCGAGAAGCAGCAGGTGTCGGTGCTGGCCAGCTATCTGGGCCGGATCGTCAAGGAGCTCGGGCGGCCGGGCCATCTGCCCGACGACCTGGCTTTCTACGGGAGCGAGGATCCCGAGTGGGTGGTGGGTACCATCGGGGTCTCCTACGACGAGGAGCTCGATCGGGTGGTCGTCGTCCTCGAGGAAGCCGCTGAGGTGGAGGACGACGACGAAGACGAGGACGAGAGCGGCCACGCGCTCCGCGTCGCCCTCTCGCGCGAGCAGGCGGCGGGGTTCGCCATTCACGCCACCCGCCTGGTGGAAGCCGGGAGGCCGCCGTGCCCGCTCTGCGGTCTCCCGCTCGATCCGGCCGGCCACGACTGTCCGAGGACAAACGGCCACCGACCCCCCGTGACCTGAACGTCGTGGCCGACGAATCCGTAGCGCGCCTTCTGACTGAAGGCGCGATGGAAGTGCACGGGAGGATCGCCGGGAGCTCCAACGCCACGCTATTGGTGACCTGTCGGCTCGGGGGCGAGGAGTTGCTGGCCGTCTACAAGCCGCATTCGGGCGAGCGCCCGCTCTGGGATTTCCCCGGCGGCCTCCACCGGCGCGAGGTGGCCGCGTACGTCCTGTCGGAGTCACTGGGCTGGGGACTGGTTCCCGAGACGGTCGAACGCCCCGAAGCGCCCTTCGGGCTCGGGTCGGTGCAGCGCTTCGTTCCCGAGGACGGCACCTCGCACTACTTCACCCTGCGCGAGGATCCCCGCTGGCGTCGAGACCTGATCCGCCTGTGCGCGTTCGACGTGGCCGCCAACAACGCCGACCGCAAGAGTGGGCACGTGCTCCTGGCCGAGGGGCGCATCTGGGCCATCGACAACGGCCTCTGCTTCAACGAGGACGACAAGTTGCGCACGGTGATCTGGGACTTCGGAGGTGCGCCTCTGGCACCCGACGACACCGCCGCGTTGGAGCACTTCGCCCGGGCGGGCCCCCCACCGGCCCTCTGCGACCTCCTCACCCCGCCCGAGGTGGCGGCCCTGGGACACAGGGTCGGTTGGCTGGTCACCCACGGGGTGCTCCCCGAAATGGCCGACGACGGCGAGTGGCCTCCCTACCCCTGGCCTCTGGTCTAAGGGCGGGCGAGGGAAGGAATCTGGCCCTCGGCGGGCCAGGCTGTCGACGTAACGCTAGCGCTCGTCGTCATCTATTCACGTCGCCTGTGCCCGCTGGATTCGTTCAGGCTGGCACAAAGCTGAACCGCACCTTCCGTTGGGAATTGTCCATGTTGAGGTCCACCAACACCACGGACTGCCACGTGCCGAGTGCGGGGCGACCCCCAAACACAGGAACCATCATTGACGGGCTGACGAACGCGGGGAGGACGTGGTCAGCTCCGTGACCCGGAGAGCCGTGAGCATGCTGATATCGATCATCACGCGGGAGCAGCCTGTCCAGAGCGACCTTCAGATCTGCTTCGGACCCCGAGCCTGTTTCCATGAGTGCGAGCCCAGCAGTGGCGTGCGGAACGAACACGTTGACCAGACCATCGGCATTTCCGCGGCAGAATCGCTTCAGGTCTTCGGATATATCGACTATTCGCCGCCTTGACGTATCAATGTCGATTTCAAATGTCTCCACTCACCAGACATTCTGGCGTGCCGAGAGCGAACGGGCGATTCCGCTATCCGAGTGTCCCAGACGCCGGGACGCGGCGCCCCCCTGCACAATCGGGTAGCGCCACCATCCGCTCAACAGCGGGTCAGCGGGAATCACTTGGAGAGCTTGATGGTGCCCTGATGGTCGTCGTAGATGATGGTGAAGGCGTAGAAGGCCTGCACACCAGTGTTGACGTAGGGACCGTGCCCCGACTTGATTCGCACCAAGTTCTGGGATTTGGCGGTACCCGTGGTGAACGCCCAGAAAGGGGTGCCGGCACCCTTCTGGGCCACAGTGGCCGGCAGGCCCCTTTGCACCTGGCCCAAGGCCGTGGTGGTGGGCAGTGTGCCGAGGACCGAGCCTGAGACTTGGAACGACGGAGTCCCAGTATCGAACAGGCCCGGCGTGCACTCCTGTGCCGTGCCGATGGTGGTGCAGAACGGCAAAGCGGAGTCGTTCCAAAGAGGCCGGCTCCCGGTGGCCTCAAGCCGTTTCATCTGGAAGGTGGCCGCAATCATGGTGCTCTGCGGTGCCCGCGCACCGAGAACGAGCGTCCCCACCGTGCCGCTCAGATGCACGCTCCAGCTCTGGCCGAGGGTCCCGGGCATCGCCAAAATGGGACTGGTCACCGACCCACGGCTGCGCTGGGTGCCGATGCCCAGGATCCCATCAGCGCCTGTCTTTGCTGCGAATCCGGCAATGCCGCCGGCCGCCTTGCAGGTGGGCTTCGACGCGGTGCACGAGGCATTGCTGACCAACGAGAATGGAACCCGACCAGCGGTCGCCTGAGAGCCGATGGTGACGACGGCCGAGGCCACGACACCAGTGAACTTGTGCCCTCCGGCATAGGTGATGTTGGACCGCTGGGAGGTGACGCTCACTCCCGCTCCCGGTGTCGCGTTCAGGGCACTGTCAAATACGTGGAGGCCCGAAGAACCGGTGTCGAGGATGACGGGCACGGGCTTTGATGCTCCAACGCGCACCTCGACTATCGGGGAGGCGCCGACCGCGCTGCCCCGCGCTCCGGCCACGCTGAGAGGTACGACGACGGGCTTCGTGGCAGCGTCCGCATTCCCTTCTGCCACGAACACTCCGGCAATGGCCCCGGCGCTGGTCGCAGCAGCGGTGAGCTTGAGAAGGGTCTTGCCGATCATGGTGCGCTCCTGAGGTTTCCGAGGTGTCTAAAGCCACTATGCGGGGGAGATGTAAGGATTCAATGAGAGAGAGGGTGGTGCGAGCGCGGCATCCGACGGTTCGCGCGTCCCGGCTGACAGAGGAGATCCTGTCCTCGAAGGCTGGAACGCGGAGCACCTCTCCGGGTACATTCCAGAACCTTGGCCCTCGGCGGGGTCGCCTCGTACGCACCATCGGGATAGTCCTGGGAGCCTAGAAGTCCCTTGGTAACCGGAGGTTACGGCGGTCCTCATGGGTTCAGGATGCAAGCCAAGGCAGACCGACAGCGGTCGCGATCGCCGCAGCCTGACGCTGCGCTCCTTCCGACTCGCGACCATTCCGAAGTGCTTTCACGAGGTGCTGAAGGGCGAGGGCGCAGAATGGTCGAGCTCCAAGTTGGTCGTTGCGCTTGACAGCCGCTCTGAGGTGATCGATGCCGTCCTGCTGGGCGCCCATTCCCAATGCCAGTAGACCGGCAGTCACGTTCACCCGATGACGAGGTCGCACGTCTATCTGTGGGCACGCGCCGGCGGCGTCACCCATCGCAACCTCGGCGTCAAGGACTCCGGAGAACCGCTACCCGACTGGTTCTTCACGCAGGGCTTCACTTGCAAGCGGCCGCCGCGCCTGACCCCGCGGTGACATCATGTTCTCGTGCCTGATAGTCCGGATCATTCCGAGATCCGCCGCAGCTACGACTTACTTGCCGAGCGGTACTCGGCTCAGCTGGGTGACGAGCTCGTCTACAAGCCCCTCGACCGGGCCTTGCTGGATGCGCTCATCAAACAACACCTAGCTGGCACATCGATTGTCGACCTGGGCTGTGGGCCCGGCCACGTCGCAGCCTGGCTCACCGCTCGTGGAGTGGCAGCGGTTGGGATCGATATGTCTCCGGGGATGGTCGCGGTGGCCCAACGCGAGCATCCAGAGGTCGAGTTCCGGCAGGGAGACCTGCTTTCACTACCGGCGAACGACGGCGAGTTCGGATCGGCAGTTGCCTTTTACTCGATCATTCACCTCGGCGCTCACGAGTTGGCACCCGCGTTTTCCGAACTACGACGCGTGTTGATTGCTGGCGGACGCCTGCTCGTTGCCTTCCACGTCGGTGATGAGGTCCGACACGTCGACGAGCTCTGGGGCCAGGGCGTTGATCTTGACTTTCGATTCCTCGAAACGGCGGCGGTGGTCGAGATCCTGGATGCTGCGGGGTTCGAAATCGAGGCGCAGCTGGAGCGCAGGAGTTACCCGGAGGAAGTCGACACCCGCAGGGCCTACGTCATGGCCCGATGTCGTTGAAGTACCGAACTCGACCCCACGACTACGTCCGAGAAGTGATGCTGGACAACAGAAGAGCGCCCCATAGCGCGAATTCGATCCCGATGACCGCCCTGTCCCCGAACGCTGCCGGAACACACCGTCACTTCGAAGGAGTCGGAACCCGTGACTCCAGCCGCTCCGATATAGACATGCATCCGAAAGCAAAACCTCTCCGGATCTGTGGGCGACAGAGCATTCGACTCCTCAAGGGTGAGAACCATTCCCCGTTCCGGGGAACTGACACATCGATGGCGGGGGCGCGGGGCCCCCGCCATCGATCGCATCCTTCACGACCGCATCCTTGCCGTCAGCCGCCGGACGTCGAGACCAGCTTCTCCGGCGGGGTGCTGACCTTGCCCGTGTACTTCTCGATCGAGCCGGAGCCGACGTTGGTCGTCTGAATCGGCCCGACGGGGGTGCCGCCGATCCAACTGCCCGTCGGGGTGACCGCCGGCGGGGCGGTGGTGCTGAGCTTGACCACCTCGGCCCCCTGGTAGCCGTAGTGCACGCTGCTCGAGTAGGAGAGCGGCACGTAGCCGGGCGTGACGAAGGACTTGCCGTCGTTGGCCAGAGCGGCCTGCAGGCTGGCCCGGGTCGGGTTCTTCCCGGCGGCCTTCAGGGCCTGGATAAAGGTGTACCCCAACGCGATGCCGTACTGCGTGTTGCCGTCCAGGCCGGACTTGGCGTAGAGGCTCGGCGCGTACTTCTGCAGGATGTTCTTCTCCACCTGCACCCAGGCGTTGGAGGTGTCGTTCTCCGGGGCGAAGTACGAGTCGGTGATGGCCCCGTTCAACAGCCCACCGGCGGCGGCGGCCTGCGCGGCGGTGCCGCCACCCTTGGTGGTGAAGGAGGACAGCAGCGGCCCGACCGTCGGGCCGTCGGCGCCGACATTGGAGAGGACGTACTGCGGGCTGTACCCGATGGCCGCGGCCGGCAGCATGGCCAGCGCCGTGGCGGCGGGAATGGTGGCCATGGCCACCACCTGCGCGCCGGCCGCCTTCAGGGCCGCCACCTGGTTGGACAGGGGTCCGGCCAGGGTCGAGGCGTCATAGGTCTGACGCGACACCACCGACGAGGACGGGATCTCCATGTTCAGCCCCTTGACGAAGTCCTGGCCGAACTCGTCGCCCTGGGTCAGGTAGCCCACCTTCTCGCCCGCGAAGTGCGCCTTGATGTACGCGCCGAGGAGCTTGCCCTCGACCGTGTACGGCGGCTGCCACCCGCTGCTTTCGGGGTACTTCGAGCTGCTCCAGCAATTGCAGCCCGACTCGATGAACATCTGCGGGACCTTCTGTGCGTTCAAGAAGCTCTGCACCGCCGTCTGGGTCGGGGTCCCGAGGGAGCCCACGTCGGCGAAGATGTTGTCCTGCAGGACCAGCTTCCGGGTCAGGGTGGCGGTATTGGCCGGGTTGTACCCGTCGTCGAGGTACGTGTACTTGATCTTGCGCCCGTTCACCCCGCCGTTGGCGTTGGCCCAGGCGAAGATGGCCTGCATGGCCGGGGCGATCTCGTCGTAACCCGGCGCGGCCGGGCCGGTGAGCGGCACCGTGGCCCCGATCAGGACCTGGGACGACGTCACCCCCGGTGTCGAGGCTGCCCCGGCCGGCGTCGAAGTGGTCACCACCGTCGTGGCCAGGGTCACCCCCAGGGCCCCGGCTGCGATGATGCGCCCCCATCGTCCGATTGCTCTGTGACTCTTCTGTCTCATCACTGCTCCTTTACTCACGCTGATACTCACGCTGAACCGCACTGTCTTCCCCATCTCCCAACTGTCCTGTGAGCAACGGCCCCCGGGAGGGCGACCAGCGGCCCGCCAGGTAGCCCCACCCCTTGCGCAGCCCCCCCTGGATCCCCGACGGCGCCGCGATCATGACGACGATCAACACCACGCCGAAGATGATGGTGGCCAAGTACGCGTTGGCCCCGCTGCCCAGGTTGAAGTGGCCCGAGAGTGAGGTCGACCACTGCGGCAGGTAGACCAGCAGCACGCCACCCCACACCATGCCGATGAGGGTGCCGGTGCCGCCCAGCACCATGGCGGCCAACAACTGGATGGACAGCGTCAGGGGGAACTCCCCCGTGTTGACCACGCCGGTGGAGAGCCCGAGGAACGCCCCGGCCAGCCCCGCGCAGCCGGCACTGATCACGAACGCGGTCACCTTGGTGCGGGCCACGTGGATGCCGGCCAGCGACGCCGCGATCTCGTCGTCGCGCACGGCCCGGAACGAGCGGCCGAAGCGGCTGGCCAGCAGGTTGGCCAACAGCACCAGGGTGAGCAGGGCCCCCCCGATCTCGATCCAGGCCAGCCATTGCTCGGGGTTGATCGTGCCCGGCGCCGTCGGCACGATGGTGGTGAGCCCCTGATCGCCGCCGAAGACCGAGTTCCACTTGTCGGCGATGGGAGGCAGGGCCAGCGCCAGCAGCAGGGTCATGCCGGCCAGGTAGGGGCCCTTGAGCCGGGTGGCCGGGATCCCGATGGCCAGGCCCAGGACGGCGGCGGCGCCGATGGCGGCCAGCAATTCGATGAAGAAGTTCAGCTGGGTGTGGGTCATGAGCAGGGCCACGGTGTAGGCCCCCACCGCCATGAAGGCCCCGTTGCCCAGCGAGATCTGCCCGTTGACCCCGGTGAGCAGGCTCAACCCGGCCAGGGCGATCACGTACAAGGCGATCTCCCCGACCAGGAAATCGTTGTAGGGGCTCAGCCGGATGGTGATGACGTACAAGACGCCGGCGCCCACCAGCGCACACAGCACATGCCGGAGTAAGGGTTGCCGGGGCAACCGGAGGTGGCGGGACCAGGCCTGGCGCGGCGGCCCAACCGACGGCGCGGAGGCGTCCGGGGCGACGTCGGGGGAGGCGACCTGGGTCATCTCACACCCGCCTTGCCGCGGGTCGGGCGAAGATGCCCTCGGGCCGGAGCATCAGGGCCACCGTCAGCAGCACCAGCGCGCCCAGGGGTTGGAGCCCCGAGCCCAGGTAGCCGCCGACATAGGAAATGGTGAGGCCGGTGATGAGGCCACCGATCAACGCGCCGACCGGGCTCTCCAGTCCGCCCACCACCGCCGCGGTGAAGGCATAGACCAGGATCAGGTCCATGAAGTAGGGCCCGAACGAACTGGTCGGCGCCACCAGCAGGCCCGACAGGGCGCCGGCCACACCGGCCAGGGCCCAGCCCAGCGTCAGGAGGAGGCCCACCCGCACCCCGAGCAGGCGCGAGATCTCGGCCGCGAAGGCCGAGGCCCGCATGCGCAGGCCGAGCGAGGTGGCCCGGAACAAGAAGAGGGTGGCCCCCATGAGCAGGAGGACGGCCACCAGGACGAAGACGTCGAAGTGTGAGAAGGCGATCTTGGTGTGCCCGATGGTCAGCCCGGTCTGCGAGTACGGGCCGGGGAAGGCCCGGCTCGAGTTGCCGTAGATGGCCCCGGCCATTCCCTCGATCACCACCAGCAGGCCGATGGTGACGATGACCGGATTGAGCTCGGACCGTCCTTGGAGGGGACGGATCAGGACCCGCTCGACCAGCCCGCCGAAGACGAACCCGATGACCAGCACGGCCACGAAGGCCCACCAGTAGCCCCAGCCCTTGTTGAGCAGGCTCGAGGCGATGAAGGTGGTCATCATGGCCATGGCGCCCTGGGCGAAGTTGATGATCTTGGTGGCCCGGAAAACCAGCACCAGGGCCAGGGCCAGCGAGGCGAAGATCATGCCCTCGGTCAGGCCGTTGAGCGTGATGTTGACGAAGAGACTCACCCTGCCCCCTCAGAACCCCAGGTAGTGGTGGCGCAGGTCGCTGTCGGCCGCGACCGCCTCGGCCGAATCGGACACCACCACCTCGCCCAGGTTGAGCACCACCGCGTGGTGGGACACCGACAGCGCGCTGCGGGCGTTCTGCTCCACCAGCACCACTGCCATGTCCGTCCCCACCGTGTGGGCGCGCAGCACCCCCATGAGCTGAGCCGTGACCAGGGGCGCCAGGCCCAACGACGGCTCATCGAGCAGGAGCAGCCGCGGGCGCGAGATCAGGGCCCGGCCGATGACCAGCATCTGTCGCTCCCCACCCGAGAGCGTCGAGGCATGGCGGCGGCGTAGGCCACCGAGTTGCGGGAAGAGCTCGTAGGTCGACTCCATGGCCGCGTGGCGCTGGCGGCGCCCGATGCCCCAGAGGGTGGCCAGGTGGAGATTCTCCTCCACCGTCAACTCCTCAATGATCCCCCGCCCCTCGGGCACGTGGGCCACGCCGCGCCGGGCCACGTTCTCGACTGCTCGGCCCAGGAGCTGTGCGCCCTCGAAACGGACCGAGCCCGAGCGCGACTTGACCAGGCCGCTGATGGTGCGGAGCAGCGTGGTCTTGCCGGCGCCGTTGGCTCCGAGCACCGCCGTGATGGCGCCGGGCTCGGCTGAGAAGGTCACCGACCGCAGCGCGTTGACGGCCCCGTAGGAGACGCTGAGATCCTTGACCTCAAGCATGGTCGGACGTCCCGGAACCCTCGGTGGATCGCTCGGTGGAAGGGTCGGTGGAAGGGTCGGCGGCCCCATCGGTGGACCCGACGACCTCGGTGCCCAGATAGGCCGTGGTGACCTCGCTGTTGGCCCGCACCACCTCCGGCGTGCCGTCGGCGATGACCTGGCCGAAGTTGAGCACGACGAGCCGGTCGCACACCGACATGACCAGGTCCATGTGGTGCTCGACCACCAGCACGCCCATCCGCGCGCCGAGACTGCGGATCAGTGACGCCAGGTCGTCGATCTCCTGGCTCGAGAGACCACTGGCCGGCTCGTCGAGCAGGAGGAGGCTGGGCTCGGCGATCAGGACGCGGGCCAGCGCGGTCCGCTTCGCGATGGCGTAGGGCAGCACCGCCGGGTAGTGCTGCGCGTAACCGCCCACGCCGAGCTCGTCGAGCAGCTGGCGGGCCCGGTCGGCCACCCGTCGCTCCTCCCGGCTGGAACGCCAGATGCCCAGAAAGGCCGAACCGATGTCGGCGTGCCGGGATGCCTGCGCACCGGCCATGACATTCTCCAACACCGTCAACCCGGCGAAGAGGCCCACACCCTGGAGCGTGCGGGCGATCCCGAGCTTGGTCAGGCCATGGGGATGGATGCGGAGCAGGGAGGACCCGCCGAAGGTGACGGTTCCCGAGTCGGCCCGCACGAATCCCGAGATGACGTTGAAGAGCGTGGTCTTGCCGGCGCCGTTGGGCCCGATCACCCCGACAATCTCGCCCTGGTCGGCCGACATGGAAACGTTGTCGAGAGCGAGGAGTCCCCCGAAGCGCACACCCAGCTCCTCGACGAGCAGCGTCTTTCCCTTGCCCTCGGCGCGGGGGGCCGGCGCGGCTTCGACCGAGGTCACCTAACCGCCTGCGCCCGAAGCGAGGCTAAAAGAATGCACACTCGTTCAGCGGCATTTCCAACCCACCCCCATTCGTGTCAATTGTGTGACAGTACCGAGAAGGTACCCCCATGTCGTCGTGGCCAAACCACGGAGCCGCCCCGATCCGGACGGGTGCCCGCCCTCACAACGCCTCTCACAACGCCCCTGTCACACCGCCCGGTTCACAACGCCCCCCTTCACAACGCCCCCCATTGCCCCATTCCCCCGCGGTGGAGTGGTGCGGGGACCGTCAATTCAGCCATCTCGGTACGCGGGGACCGGCGGTTGAGCGGTCAGGGCAGGACGTAGTGCAGCGTCCCGCGCAGATAGTTCAGGACCGCTTGCGAGAGGACTTCGCCGCCGGCGGGGGTCATGTGGGTCCCGTCCGGTGTGCGGACGTTGATCACCTGCCCCGACGCGTTGGTGATGAAGGCGGTGTAGGAGCCGGGGGGGTTGCCGAGCAGGGACCAGCTGCTGATGTAGGCGACCGGGGGCTTGGCCAACGCGGCCTGCTGCTGGACGATCGTGTTGAGATCGCCCATCTGGGAGGACAGGCCCGGGTTCTGCATCGGCGGCATGCCGACCCAGATCACCTTCGCTCCCCCGCTCTGTGCCACCTGCATGAAGGCCGCCACCCGGGCCGCGTACATCTGGTTCCACTGCGGTGAGGTGTAGGGGACGTCGGGGGGGCCCGGGAAGTCCTGGGGGTCGTTGGCGCCGATCATGATGACCACCACCTGGGGCTTGACCTTGGCCAGGTCGGCCTGCAACTCTGCCGGCCAGTTGAAGTAGTCGGGGCGGGTGAGTCCCGTGCTCTCGTGCCCGTCCAGGGTGGCGGTGACCACGCCGGTGTTGGACATGTCGTTCTGCAGCGGGCCCCCCAGGTCCAGCCCGAGCGAATCACCCACGATGAGCACCCGCAGGGGGTTGGCTGCGCTCGGGTGGAGCGCGCTGACCGCGGGGATCGCGGTGGTCGGCGTGGTCTCCCCGGCCGGGTGGGTGATCGGCGTTGTCCCCCCGGCCGGCGGGTGGCCGTGCTGTGGTCTCGGGCCCAGGGTGCTGAAGCTCGAGCCGTTGCCGGGACGGTTGCCCGATCTCCCGGTGGCTGCGTCGGTCTCCGAGACGATGTGCGAGAGCTGCAGCCCGCGGCTGGTGGCGGCGATCGGCCCCAGAAGGTCGAGCGCCAGGGTGCGGCGCGCGCCGACCGGCGAGACTTGGGCGTTGTGCTGCAGGGTGGGTGCGAAGAGCAGGAGCCACACGGCGAACGCCACGACACAGATCAGCAGCACGCGGGTCCACGGCAGCCGCCGCCGGGTGGCGGCCACCTCGGCGGGGGCCTTCTCGGTCGGTGGCGAGGTCTCGACCATGCTCAGAACCGGTAGTAGATGAAGGGCGCCACGCCGGCCGGGCCGAAGGTGGTGGTGACGAGCAGGGCGAACGAGAGCACCCCGATTTGTATCGCAGTGTGCTGCCGGGAAAACGTCGCCTGGAGTTTGGCCACGTTCACCGTGGGCACGTACTGCAAGGCGATCGAGCCCAGCACAATCGCCAGCAGGAGGGGCGTGACCAGGGGTGATGGCTGCCCCCACCCCGAGAAGAGGCGACCGAGGACGGCGAAGGCCTGGGACAGGCCCGACGCGTTGAAGAACACCCAGCACAGGCTGACGAACTGGAAGGTCCAGAAGCGCTGGTTCCAGATCCGCACGGGCCCTTGCGCCACCGGGGGTAATCCTCTCGCCACGCGCCGCGATCGGCGCAGGTGCCCCACCACCTGCCCGGCGCCGTGCAGGGCGCCCCAGAACACGAACGTCCACGCGGCGCCGTGCCACAACCCGCCCAGCACCATGGTGATCATGATGTTGCGCATGGTCTTCCCGTCGGAGCCGCTGCTCCCGCCCAGCGGGATGTAGAGATAGTCCCGCAGCCAGCGCGACAGCGTGATGTGCCAGCGCCGCCAGAAGTCCTGCAGGTTCTGGGCGCTGTAGGGCGCGTCGAAGTTGATGGGGAAGCGGATGCCCAGGAGCAGGGCCAGCCCGATGGCGATGTCGGTGTACCCGCTGAAGTCGCAGTAGATCTGCACGCCGTAGCCCCATGCCGCCAGGATCGCCTCGGGGGCGGAGTGCTGCGACGGGTCGGTGAAGACCGGGGTGACGATGGCAGTGGCCACGTACGACGAAATGACCACCTTCTTGAACAGCCCGGCCATGATCAACCACAGGGCCCGGGAGTAGTCGATGTTGTTGGGGTCCCGTCGCTTCCGCAGCTGGGGCAGGAGCTCGTTGCCGCGCACGATCGGCCCGGCCAGCAGGTGGGGGAAGAACGAGAGGTAGAGGGCCAGGTCCAGCGGTCGTGCCGGCTCCAGCTCGCGACGGTAGATGTCGACCACGTAGCTCACGGCCATGAAGGTGAAGAACGAGATGGCGATCGGGAGCGCGACCTGCAGCAGCGGCACGGCGCGGCCGAGCCCGACCACATGGGTCAGGTTGTCCAGGTTGACCGAGACGAAGCCGTAGTACTTGAACCACCCGAGCAGGCCGAGCAGGGCGACGACGGACAGGCCCATGGCCCAGCGACGGCTCCGCTCGCTGTGCGTCGCCGTGATGATCTCCCCGCCGGCGAAGGTGATCGCCGTGGTGGCGAGAAGGAGGAGGCAGTAGCTCCACCCCACCCAGCCGTAGAAGAAGTAGCTCAGCCCGATCATGGACAGCTTCCATGGACCCGCGTAGGGGTTGAGCAGCCAATTCACCGTGAAGGCGATGGCGAAGAAGATGGCGAAATCGAAGGTGGGAAAGAGCATGTCGGGGCGGTCGGAAAACTCAGCCGACTGTACTGCCGGCCTCAGGCCGGACTGCGCCATGCCACGGGACTTCCGGCCTCAGGCCGGACTGCGCCTCGCCGCGGGCCGGTCCGGCGCGGCGCGCGCCCCCACCCGGCCCCCGTCCGCGTTACCCCTTGGCTTTGAGTGCCTCGATCAACGCGGGGAGCACCTTGTGCACGTCGCCCACGATGCCCAGATCGGCCACCGAGAAGATCGGCGCCTCGGCGTCCTTGTTGATGGCGACGATGTTCTTGGAGCCCTTCATACCCACCAGATGCTGGGTCGCTCCGGAGATCCCGCAGGCCACGTACACGGTCGGCTTCACCGTCTTGCCGGTCTGCCCGACTTGGTGCGAGTACGGCACCCATCCGGCGTCGACGATGGCCCGACTGGCCCCGGCCGCGCCGTGGAGCAACTTGGCCAGCTCCTCGATCATGGCGTAGTTGTCCTTCTCGGTGAGGCCGCGGCCACCCGAGACCACCACCGCGGCCTCGTCCAGCTTGGGGCCGCTGCGCTCCTCGACGTGGCGCTCGGTGATGGAGGCCGCATTGGACGCCCCGACCTCGGGCACCGGTGCCGCCACCACCGTTGCCGCGCCGCCCTCGGCCGATTCGGCCGCGAAGGACTTGGCCCGCACCACGAAGATGCCCGGACCGTCGCCGGTGAACCGCGCCGTCACGATCTGGCTCCCACCGAACACCGGGTGCTGGCTCGACAGTGCGTCGCCGGCCACCAGACCGGTGACGTTGGTGAGGACCGGGTGGTCGAGCTTGACCGAGAGCCGGCCGGCCACGTCGCGCCCGTCATAGGTGGCGGGTATGAGCACGGCGTCGGGCGCGTTGCCCGACTCGATCAGGGCGGCCATGGCTGCGGCCACCGGGACGCCGGGCAGCGCACCACCCAGGTCGCCGACGTCGTAGACCGTGGTGGCGCCGTAGGCGCCGAGCGCCCCGGCCAGCGAGGCCACGTCAGCGCCCCAGGCCACGGCTTCGACCGTCGCGGCCACCGACCGGGCCTCGGTCAGGAGCTCGAGGGTGATGGGCGTGGGGCCCGAGTCCCCGGCCTCGGCCAGTACCCAGATTTTCTCGATTGCCATCTCAGATCACTTTCAATTGCTCGAGGAAGGCCACGATGCGCTCGGCACCGTCCCCTTCGTCCACCACGATCTCACCGGCCGCACGCGACTCGGCCTCGGCCACCTCGGTGATCTCCTGACCACTCCCGGCCGTACCCACCTGCGACGCCTCGAGGCCGAGGTCGGCCACGGTGAGGTTGTCGACCGGCTTCGACTTGGCCGCCATGATGCCCTTGAAGGAGGGGTAGCGGGGCTCGACCACACCGGCGGTCACCGTGACCACCGCGGGCATCGGGCAGACCACCTCGTCGTATCCCGCTTCGGTCTGGCGCTCCACCTTGACCGAGCTGCCGTCGATGGCGATGGACTTGGCGAAGGTCACCGAGGGCAGCCCGAGCAGTTCGGCCACCTGCACCGGCACCGTCCCGGTGTAGCCGTCGGTCGATTCGGTGGCCATCACGACCAGGTCGGGATTGGCCCGCTTGATGGCGGCCGCCAGCACCTTGGCCGTCCCCAGCGCGTCGCTCCCGGCCAGGGCGTCGTCGCTGATCAGGATGGCCCGGGCCGCACCCATGGCCAGCCCGGTGCGCAGGCCCGAGGTCTCCCCACCGGGCGCCATCGACACCAGGGTGACCTCGTCCCCCTCGCCCCCAGCGAGTTGCAGGGCCATCTCGACCCCGTAGTTGTCGGAGTCGTCCATGATCAGTTTGCCGGTCCTCACCAGAGTCTTGGTGTCGGGATCGAGGGCGCCCGGGGCGACCGGATCGGGGATCTGTTTGACGCAAACGGCGATGTTCATGGCTAGCCATCCTTCACGACGGAAGCGGTGTCTCGCCATTCGGGCGCCCCAACGGGCATTGGGGCCGTCGGGTCAGCGGGCCCCGGCCCGGGCGATGGTTATCGCTTCGACCAGGTGATCCGTGATCACGGCATCCACTCCCAGCGCCACGAAGGCGGACAGGTCGTGCGCCGCGTTGACCGTCCAGACATTGACGGCCAATCCGGCGGCGTGGGCCCGTTCGACCAGATCGGCGCTGACCTCGGTCACAAAGGGGTGGACGGCCCGGAAGCCGGCCTCCGTCGCCTCGGCCAGGGCCACGTCCACGTCGGTCAGGAAGGGCCAGAGGACGCCGAGGGGGAGGCGGCCGTCGGCGGACCCGACGGCGTGGAGGGTACTGACCTGGAACGACGAGACGAGCACCCGTCCGGTCCATCCGGCCCGGGCGATGACCTGGGCCGTCACCGCGGCCACCGTCTCGCCGGCGTCAGGACCGACCTCGAGCGGGTCGTTCTTGATCTCGACGTTGACCACCAAGCCCTCACAGACGACCAACGCGTCGGCCAGGAGGGGCACATGGGGTGGCAGTTCGGGCACCGTGAGCTGGGCCACGGCCCCGACCCCGTCGATAAGGGCATCGTGGTGAACGGCCAGGGCTCCATCGGCCGTGAGGCGGACGTCGAGCTCCACCCCGTCGGCGCCGAGACGCCGGGCCTCGGCGAAGGCCTCGAGGGTGTTCTCGACGCAGCTCTCGGTGGCTCCCCGGTGCGCGAATACCGCCGTCACGAAGGACTTCTTCCCAGCGTGTCAACCATTTTTCCGCTGCCGTTCGAAAATTTCACAAAACTCCTTGCCCGTCCCGAATCGACCTATTACTCTCTTCCCGTCAATCCCTTCTCACTGGCGGATACCTGTTTGGGCCCGATCATGTGAAAAGGATCACAACCGCTGGTGGAGGCTCCTCAATGGCTCTCATGTGGAATCGGACGGTCGACTGGGACGCTGACGACTGGCGCCGCGCCGCTGCATGCCGCAATACCGAACCCGACCTGTTCTTCCCGGTCGGCACGACCGGTCCCGCCGTCGACCAGATCGATGCGGCCAAGCGGGTCTGCCGATCCTGCGAGGCGCTCGAGCCGTGCCTCGATTTCGCGCTCGCCACCAACCAGGAGTCCGGCGTCTGGGGCGGTACTTCGGAGGAGGAGCGCCGCAAGCTCCGCAAGGCCTGGTTGGCCGCCCGCCGGTCCCAGCGCACGTTCTGAGCCGCCGACCCGACTAGTGCGGGGCCCGTAGGGGCACCGAGACCAGCACCCGCGTGCCACCACCCTCGCTGGGGGGAAGGGTCACCATCTCGATGCGGCCGTCGAGCTGGCTCACCACCAGGTCGTGCACGATCGACAGTCCGAGGCTGGTCGTGCGCTCGATGTCGAACCCCTCGGGGAGCCCCACCCCGTCGTCCTGGACCGCCACCGAGAGTTCAGCCCCTGTGTCGGCCATGATCACCTGCACGTGACCGACCGGGGGCACCGGGCCTCCGTCCTCGGTGGCCGCCTCGGGGTCGAAACCGTGCTCCACGGCGTTCTGCAACAGCTCGGCCACGGTGACCGCCAGCGGCGTGGCCACATCGGCCGACACGTCACCGAGGTCCCCCTTGGTGGAGATGACGATCGGCTGGGACGAGACCACCGAATCCTCGGCCATCCGGACCAGCGAGACGACGATCTCGGCGAACGGCACCTGTTCGGTCGGATCACGGGAGAGGATCTCGTGCACCAGGGCGATGGAACGGACCCGCCGCTCGGCCTCGTGCAGCGCGACGCGTGCCGCCCGCTCATCGACCCGACGGGCCTGCAGGCTCAGCAGGGACGAGATGGTCTGCAGGTTGTTCTTGACCCGGTGGTGCACCTCGCGAATGGCCGCGTCCTTGGAGAGGAGGAGCCGGTCCAACCGCCGGACGTCGGTGACATCCCGGAGCAGGATCATGGACCCGGTGACCACCCCGTGGGAGAGCAACGGGATGCAGTGCACGAGCACGATCACATCGGGACGCCGCTCCACCTCCTCGACCACCGGCCGTCCCGTGGCCAGGGCCCACTCGATGGCCGACTCCTCGATGTCGAGATCGCCGAAGCGCCGGCCCTCGGGGGGCGAGTAGATGCCCATGCGGTGGAAGGCGTTCATGGCGTTGGGCGAGGCGAACTCCACCCTCCCGTCGGCGTCGACCACGACCACGCCGTCGCCCACCCGGGGCGCCTCTTCGGTGCCCACGTCCTCTTCGGGAAAGGGGAAGGCGGACTGCGCCACCATGTCGGCCAGGCGTTCGAAGACGTCGAGGTACGTCCGCTCATAGATACTGGTCGGGCCGGTCAAGGGAGCCAGTGACACCCGGAGCATGACCCCGATGACCCCGCCCTCGTAGCGGACCGGGACGTTCTCCACCGGGACCCGCTCGCCGATGATGGGGTGGTGGATGGTGCCGCGCACGATCTCCCCGGTGTGCAGGCAATCGGCCACGAGGTCCCACTGCGACTCGTTCACGGTCTGCCCGACCAGGTCCTGCTCGACCAGGGTCGGGCGGTTGTTCGGCCGCATCTGGCCCATCACCACCAGCTCGGGGTCGCCCTCCTTGCGGGCCTGGCTTCCCTTCACCGGAACCAGCAGGAGCAGGTCGGAGAAGGAGAGGTCGGCCAGCACACTCCAACTCCCCATGAGCCGTTGCAGGTGCTCGAGCGCCTCGGGTCCGAGCTCGGTGTGGGACTGCGCAAGTTCGGCGGGTGTGGGCATCGACTAGGCCGACTTCCCCTGGGCGGGCGCGGTCCCGACGGCAACCGGTCGAGGCGTCCGCGCCGTGTAGGCCTGGAGCGAATCGACGCCGACCGTGCCCAATAGCGCGCGCAGCGAGTCGGCATGGTCGGCCACATGGGCGAGCCGGTGCGCGTCGGACGCCGTCGTCAGGGGCACGCCGGCGCCGGCGAAGCGGGACAGGAGCCCCAACGCCGGGTACTGCTCCCCCACCGGCTTGCGCCACCCGGCCGAGGAGACCTCGGCCGCCATGCCGGCGGAGGCGGCCGCCTCGGCCATGCGATCCCACCACTCGACCGGGTTGTCGGGGCGGTGCCCCGCCACTTTGATCAGGTCCGGGTGGGCCAGCACGTCGCAGGCCCCCGACGCCGCCAGTTCCTCCAGCGCGCTGGTGTAGGTCTCCCAGCACGCGTCCACCTCCCGGGCCGACCACTCCGCCATGGAGAGCGGATCGTCGAGATCGTCGAACCGCCAGGCGCCGAGCCAGTGCACCGAGCCCAGCAGGACGTCGAAGGGGTAGCCGGCCAAGAGGTCGGCCACCTGGTCCATGCGTCCCGGGTAGTAGTCGACCTCCAGGCCGATCACCACCGGCAGCCCGGCATCCTTGGCTTCCTGGGCACAGGCGACGTAGGCGTCGAGGTCGGCCGTGGCGTGGAACTCCCAGTAGTCGGCCATGGAGGAGGCCAACCCGGCCGGCACACGGCTGTCGTCCCAGAACCCTCCGAGCAGCGCGTCGGCCTGGCGGAACCGGAACAGGTGCTCGGTCAGCGCCAGCTCCTCCACCCCGGCGGCCGAGGCCCGCGCGCAGTAGGCGGCGATCTGGTCCAGGCTGAGCGGTGTGTCACGCTCGCTGTGGGGCCACAGGTGGAGGTGGTAGTCGAGCACGGGAGCTCCGCGCCACCTCAGGCGGCGCGACGGATCAGCGTCACGCCGTCGCGGATGGTGGTCAGCACGCAGACCACCCGGGGATCGTTGACCAGCTTGTCGTTAAAGGCGCGCAACGCCGTCGAGGACTCGTTGCGGTCGGTGGCGGAGTCGAGCACGCCGCCATGGAACAGGGTGTTGTCGGCCACGATCAGGCCGTGGGGGGCCAGTTTGGGCAGGACGGCCTCGAAGTAGGCGTCGTAGCCCACCTTGTCGGCGTCGATGAAGACCAGCCCGAACGGACCCTGCAGCTGGGCCAGCGTCTCGAGGGCCGGTCCTTCGATCACGCTGATCCGGCTCTCCAACCCGGCCGCCGCGATGTTCCCCCGCGCCACCTTGGCGTGATGGGGGTCGACCTCGAGCGAGATGATGGAACCGCCGTCGGGCAACCCGGCGGCCATGGCGATGGACGAATAGCCGGTGAAGGTCCCGATCTCGAGCACGCTGGTGGCTTGCGAGGCGAACACCAGGAGTTCGAGGAACCGGCCCTCCTGGCGGCCCACCATCATCCCCCAGGCGGAAAAGTCCGCCCGGGTGGCCTCGTCCACCGCGGCCAGGTGGTCGGAGGGAGCGGTCGAGTGTGTTTCGGCGTAGGCCAGGACTTCGGGATCGATGAGGTCGGTCATGCCGGCCATGGTAGGCCCCGCGCCCTAGTCCCAGACTCGTGCCCCCAGGCGGAGCAGGCCCCCCATGTCGAAGATGTCGGCCTCGTAGAAGGGCACGGTGACGAGTATCTCGGGCGCCCCGCGCAGCTCGGCCTGCTGCTCGGCTTCCTGGCGGGCCACCACCCCGAAGTTCAGGAAGCTCTCGGCAACCTCGCGCAGCACCCGGGCGGCCACCCTTGGATCGTCGGTCAGGCCATCGGTCAGGGCTTCGGGCCCGTCCGACATGTGCTGCGCCAATTTGGCCGCTCTGGGGTCCCGCAGGTAGTCGGGCAGCACCTTGTTCAAGACGATGGCCCCCAGGTGCAGCTTCCGCTCCGTCAACTCGGCGGAGAAGAACTCGGCTTCGCGAACCGGCGTCGCTTCGAGCGTGGAGACCACCATGAACGTGGTCCGGCGGTCCGAGAGCAGCCGGGTGACCGCCTCGGCCCGCTCCACGAACCCGTTGTACATGGACTGGAAGAGGATGAAGAACTCGGAGATGTCGGCCAGGAACTGCGTACCGAGAATCCGGTCCGCCACCGAGTAGAACGGTCTGGCGGCGACGTTCACCAAGCGGGATCGGTAGGGCACAATGAGCCACCGCAGCAGCCGCGAGGAGAAGAAGTCGGCCATGCGTTTGGGGGCATCGAGGAAGTCCAACGCGTTGCGGGTCGGGGGGGTGTCCACGACGATCAGGTCATATGTGCCCTCGGAGTGGATCTCGAAGAGCCGCTCCATCGCGATGTAGTCGTGCGACTGCACGAAGCGACCGGAGATGTCCTTGTAGAGCGGGTTGGCCAGGATCTGCTCCCGGGTCGCATCGTCCGGAGCGTGCCGGGCGATCAGGTCGTCCCAGCTCTGCTTGGTGTCGAGCATGGCGGCCCACAACTCGCCGCGGGGCGTGACGCCGGCCCGCCGGAACACGTCGTCGGCGATCCGGACTTCGCGGTTGCCGATGCCCCGCAGCCCCAGGGCGTCGGCCAGGCGGCGGGCCGGGTCGACGGTGAGCACCAGCACCCGTCCGCCCTGCTCGGCCACGGCCGTGGCCGCCACGGCCGCGGCCGTGGTGGTCTTTCCGACCCCGCCCGGACCGCAGGCGATGGCGATCTCCTTGGACGAGAGGAGCCGACCGATCGTCTGCGGCCCCTCGACCGCCTGGCGCGGCGCCATCAGTGGCCCAGCTCCTCGCTCAGCGACTGGGCCATCTGGCGGGTGGTGCGCAGCCCGTGGGTGCGGGTGAACTGGTACGGCAACAACAGCACCGGCAGATCCGGGGGCAGGCCGGCCTGCAGTCGCTCGAGGTGGCCGGCCCGGGTGCGGCGCATGGTGACGGCCAACCGGGCCGCCTCCAACACCGGCGCCACCGGGCCGCCGGCCCGCTCCGAGAGGATCTTCTCTACCTCGGGCTCCCGGAGCTGCTCGAAGATCTCCTCCTCGCGCTGGCCGAAGAGCTCGGGGAGCAACTGGTTGACCACCACGGCCGACAGGCGCACCGTGGTCTCGTCCATCACCCGCTGGGCCAGCTCCAAGGTCTCGTTGACCGGCATCTCCTCGGGGGTGGTCACCGCCACCAGCCCGGTCTGCTGAGGATCAGAGAGGATCTCGAGCATCCAGTCCGTCTGGCTCCGGATGAGCCCCACCTTGACCAGGTCGTTGATGGCCTGGGGAGCGGCCAGTTGCCCGATGATGTGCCCGCTGGCCGGCGCATCCACCACCACGAGGTCGTAGTGACGCTCGCGGACTTCGTAGCAGAGCTTGCCCACGGTCAGGATCTCGCGCACCCCGGGCGCGGCGGTGGCCACGAAGTCGAAGGCCTTGGCCAAGGGACCGATGCGACCGACCACCGGTATGCGCAGATGGAGCTTGAGGTACTCGCGCAACGACGCTTCGGTGTCCATGGACATGGACCAGACGCCGGGCGAGATCTCGCGGGGCACGAAGTCGGTCGGTGCGGCTTCGAAGATGTCGGCCAGATCGCCTTTGGCGTCCACTTCGCACGCCAGCACACGCTGGCCCTGCATGGCGGCCAGCTGCGCCAGCGCGGCGGCAACGCTCGTCTTGCCCACACCACCCTTGCCGGTGACGAAGACCAACCGGAGCTGGAGCAGGTCAGGCGCCGCCCCGGTCACCGTCCACCCCGTCCCGCCGGTGGCTCAGGGTGCGCCGAAGCCGACACGGCGCTCCGCCGTGGGTGCGCCCACTTCCACGTAGGCGACCTTGGGCACCGGCACGCCCACCTTGCGACCCTTGCGGTCGGTCAACCAGAGGACGCCGTCGCCGGTCTTCAGCAGCTTCTCTATTTCAGCCAGCACCTTCTCGCGGTCGGCATCATCGGAGAGCTCCACCTCGACTTCCTTGGGTGTCTGGGTGATTCCGATGCGCACGTCCACCTGGTCTGGCTCCTCTCGTCAACCCCCGTCACAGGGGCCTGCGGGCACTTGGACGTTACAGGCATGAGCCAGACTGCACGACATGGGTGACACCCCCAAGGCCCCCGAGACGGCGCGGGCGGCGCGCTCGGCGCGCCACCATGTCGGGCTATTCGGGTTTGATCCGGCTGGCCCATGCCGACTCGTCGGCGCGCATCGGGCCACCGCCCGAGGGTGGGGCACCCCGGGCCGACGCGGCGCATCCCCTCACCCGGGCCGATCGGGAGGCACGGGAGGCAGGCCTGCTCGCCCCGGGAGCGTCGAGAGCACGGGGTGGCGGTGATCGCACCGTCGACGAGGAGCCGGACGAATGGCGGACCTGCTTCGAACGGGACCGCGACCGGATCCTGCACGCCACCTCGTTTCGCCGGCTCGCCGGCAAGACCCAGGTCTTCATCTTCCCTCAGGATCACCAGCGCACCCGCCTCACCCACGCCCTCGAAGTGGCGCAGGTGGCCACCGCCATCGCCCGGGCCTGCCGCCTCAACGTGGCCCTGACCGAGGCCATCGCGCTGGGCCACGACTGCGGCCACGGGCCCGGTGGGCACGCCAGCGAGGATGCCCTCGACCCGTTCGTCCCGGGAGGCTTCGACCATGCACCCTGGGGGGCCCATGTCTCGTTGGCTTCGCTCAATCTCTGCGCGCAGACGGTGGACGGGATCGCCGGCCACAGTTGGTCCCGGCCCGCGGCGGCCACCCCCGAGGGCGAGGTGGTCAGTTGGGCCGACCGGGTGGCCTATGTGTGCCACGACTGGGAGGACGCCGTCCTCACCGGGATCGTCGCCCCCCGCCAGCTCCCGGCCGCCGTGCGCGACCTCTGCGGGGACCGTCGCAGCGCGCAGCTCGGCGCCTTCATCCAGGGTGTGGTCTCGGCCACCGTCCGCACCGGCCAGGTGGGCATGGAGGAAGAGCCGGCTGAGGCGCTGGCCGCCTTCCGGGCCTGCAACTACGACCTCATCTATCTTCGTCCGGCTTCGGTGCGGCAGGGGCAGGCCGTGGTCGCCGTGCTCCGGGCCCTGGTCGAGCACTTTGCCGACCGGCCGCACCTGATCGCCGAGACGGGCCCTCGTTCCGGCGCCGGCGCTCCCACCGACTTCCTGGCCGGGGGCGAGGAGGCGGTCCGGGCCGCCGTCACCTACGTGGCCGGCATGACCGACCGCTTCGCCTTTCGCCAGGCAGTGGCCCTCCTCAGGTGGGACGCCGACAAGCTGCCGGCCGGCGTCGACTCCTGACCGCGGCCGGCCTGAGAAGCTGGCGGCTTCAAGAATCAGCCGCTTCAGGAGTCGTCGGAATTGTCGGTTTGGTCCAGCTCGAAGGGGTCCGGCGTGATCTCCGAGGGCGGCAATGGGGGGTCCTCCTCGACCCGGATCAGATGGGGTTGTTCGATCCCGAACAGGGTGACCAACCGGGCCACCAGGGTGACCAGGAAGATCTGCCCGATGAGCGCTTCGAGCACCACCACCGACCGGGCCAGGTTGGTGTAGGGGGTGAGGTCGCCGAAGCCGACGGTGGTCAGCGTCACGAAGCTCAGGTACACATAGTCGCTGCTGTCGTGCGGCCCTGGTTGGGCCAGGAACGACCCCCAGTGGTGACTCGACGACACCAGCGCGATGCCGATGAAGATGCTCGAGAAGATCAGCCCGATCAGGATGTAGACGTCGACCGCGCCGAACATCGTCTCGATGCTCACGTGCCGGTGCCGCAGGATCCGGCCCAGGATGGTCAGCGCAGTGACGGCCAGCAGGATGGCGCTCATGAAGAAGGCCGTCGCCCCCACCTGGTGGTCGTCGTTGATGGCCTGGGCAATGGCGGCGAGCAGGGCGAAGGCCAGGATCAGCGTGGCGATACGGATGGTGCGCTGCTTCGCCCCCGAGGTGTGCAGGCCCACCAGCACCGTCACCGCAATCGGGACGATGTGCCACAGGCCACCCCAGCGGGCGGAGTCGATCAGGATGAGGACCAGGTAGTCGATGAGGAGGAGGACGAAGAGGAGGATGTAGCTGTCCTGCCCGGTGGTGATGTCGCGCAGGGTCCGGTCCCGGATCTCGATCCTCGGCATTGCGGCCAATGTATCGGGCACTCGGTCAGCGTCCCGGTTCTTGCCTCAGGGCGCAGCAGGCACCGTCGGGGGGTCGGGAAACCGGGGCGGACGCCGCTCGGTCAGGGCGGCGACGCCTTCGGCGAAGTCGGGGCCACGCATCATGGCGGCCAGGCGGGAATTGGCATCGGCGACCGACGACGCCGCGTCCCGGTGGAGATCGGTGTAGATCTGGAGCTTGGTGGCCGCCAGGGACGCGGGGGCGATCTCGGTGGCCAAGCGGCCGGCGTAGCCGTAGGTGAACGCCAAGAGGTCGACGGCCGCCGTGACCTGATTGACCAGCCCCAGGGCCGCCGCCTCCTCGGACATGACCACCCGGCTCGACAACAGGATGTCCGTCGCCCTGGTCAGCCCGACCAGGCGGGGCAGGAGCCAGGAGAGCCCGTACTCGGCCGGCAGGCCGAGACGGCCGTGCGAGGTGGTCAGCTTCACCCCGGCGGCCGCGAAACGGAGGTCGCAGTAGCAGGCCAGCACAAGGCCGACCCCGGCCGCCGGTCCATTGATGGCCGCGATGATCGGCTTTGGGATGCCGAAGTGGTATGCGAAGTCGGCGTCGAACTCGGGGCGCACGCCGTAACCCGGCTCGTCCAGATCGTCGCCCACGCCCGGGTCATAGCTGCCCCGCGCCACGTGGCCCTCCAGCGCCTGGGCATCGGCCCCGACGCAGAAGCTCCGCCCGGACCCGGTGACGACGATGACCCGCACGCCCCCGTCGTCGGCCGCCCGAGCCAGGAGATGCCGGTACTCGGCGTGCATTCGGCCGGTCCAGGCGTTCATGCGATCCGGTCGGTGCAGCGTGATGGTGGCGATGGCGTCACGCACCTCGTAGCGGGTGGCCTTGAGCTCGTCGAGGTCCATGCCGGTCCAGTCAGTCCAGCGTGTCGTAACGATGCACCGCGACGCTGGTTGGTTCGAGGTGCCCGTCGAACTCCGTCTGCACACCATTGCCCTGCACCGCGGCATCGAAGGCGGTGGCGTCGTCCTGCGAAGCCCACAGCGTCACCACCACCCACTCGCCGTCCCGTCGGGCCGTGGTGCGGCGGACGAAGCCGGGCTGATTGGGCACCAGCTCGGTCTGCACCCGCCGATCCGATGTCAGGAACGCGGCCTCGTCGGCCCCGGCCCGCAACCGAAAGGTCGTCGTCTCGACTACCGACACGGCGCACTGCGCTTCGTCACACGTCCCATCACGCCTGTACCAACATCACCGGATTGCCCTCGGGATCGGTGATACCGGCCAGGGTCGGACCGCCGGGAGCGTCGAACGGCTCGGCCACGATGGCGGCTCCGAGCGACACCGATCGGTCGAGCGAGGCCCGCAGGTCTGCCACCTGCACATAGAGCGTCACACCCGATCGGTCGCTCTGGCGAATGTGCCCGGCGGGACCGGGCTCGGGCCCACCGATGCCAGCCGGGATCTCCATGATGAAGCCCTCGCCGATCTTCCAGTTGAAGAGCTCGCCGTAGAACGCCCGCAGGAGCTCGGGCTCTCGGCTCTCGATCTCCCAATGCACCACGGGCCGGGCCCAGTCCTGTGCCATGCCGCTCCTTCCGCACGCGTCCGGGCCACGCTAATGGGGCTGGACAGCCCGGGCGATGGCGCGGCCCTACGACGGCAGGACGAATCGTTCGACCGCGTTGGCGAAGCCTTCGTCCTGATTGGAGGTGGTGACCGCTCGGGCGGCGTTCTGCACCTCGGTCGAGGCGTTGCCCATGGCGATGCTCAGTCCGGAGTGGGCGAACATCAATACATCGTTCGGCATGTCCCCGATCGTGGCAATCTGCGCAATGGGCAGGCCGAACCGGGCGGCGAGATACTGCACGACGCAGCCCTTGTTGGCGTCGGGATGGGTGACGTCGAGGTAGTAGGGCTGTGACTGGGCCGCCGTGACGTGGTCACCGAACTGCTCCCGTGCCCCCTCCGTGGCGCGCCCCATGGCCGTGGGGTCGTCACTGACCCCGACGATCTTCGCCACGCCGTCGCTGAGACCGGCGAACGTCTCGGTCAGGGTGGGTGGGAACTGCACGGTGGCCGCTTCGTGGTCGACGTGCGGACCCGAGAGGTCGCGCACGTACCAATCGGCGCCTCGGTAGATCCAGGCCGAGAGTCCGAAGGATTCCATGAGCTCCACCGTGGGCGTCACCAGGGGCTCCGGTATCACCTTCTGCTCTATCACCGTCATGTCCCGCTCGACGATCAGTCCACCGTTGAACGCCGCGAGGGGGGTGGAGAGATCGAGCGGCTCGATCAACATCGACATGCCTCGGGGCGGCCGGCCGCTGGTGACGGCGAAGAGCACGTCGGCGTCGTGGAGCGCCCGAACGGCGGCGGCGGCGCGCGGCGTGAGGACCTTTTCAGGCGTGACCAGCGTCCCGTCCACATCGGCCAGTAGGAGTCGGATCTCGGCGTGCGGCATCTGTGGATTCTCCTCTGTGCGGCGACCGGTGGACCGCCGACGTGGTCACGCCTCGGGGGAACCGGCGCCCAGGATCGGTGGCTAGAGCTGACCCTGTTGGCTAGAGCTGACCCTAATGGAGCACACTGGCCTTTCCGAGAGGCTGCTCCCCCGAGCCCATGGCGAGGGCACTGAGCGCCACTGGAACGGAGCCACGGACCTGGCTCGCTGCGGATGCTCTTCGCCAGGACTCGGTCATAGTTGAGAGATGCCGGCCGATGCAGCGACGTCAGGCAGCCTCGGAGTCGTGCGGCGGGCCGTTCGCTGGACGTTTCTCAACCGCCGGACGGGCGGCTTCACCGTGGCTCAGTGGCCCAACGTCCCGCTGATCGCCTTCGCCGCCCTCTCGATCGCGCTGCGAGTCCTTCATCCGGTGGGACGCGCCGGGACGGTACTGCGGGTGCTGGCGGCTGTGGCGATATCTATCTGGGCGGCCGACGAGATTCTCCGAGGCGTCAATCCGTTCCGACGGGCCCTCGGCGTGGTCGTTCTGTCGGCCACGCTGGCCGGCATCATCCTGTGGGCGCGCTGACCTCGAGCATCCCTTCAGTTGAGCCTGAACGCCTAGTTGAGAGTGAGCTCCTTGCGGTACACCCGGGCCGGCCCGAGCGACGCCAAGCGGGTGGCGATGGCCACGAAGGCCCGCGCGGTCTCGCTCCCGGGCTGGTCGCTCACGATGGGTCGGCCCTCGTCGGCTCCCTGACGCACGGCATTGACCAGGGGCACCTTGCCGAGCAGCGGGATGCCGAGGTCGGCCGCCAACGTGTCGCCCCCGCCGGCGCCGAACAACTCGTACCGGGTGCCGTCGTCCCCGGTGAACCAGCTCATGTTCTCGACCACCCCACGCACGGAGAGTTTGAGGCGCCGCGCGGCGAACGCCGATCGCTGGGCCACCCGCTGGGCGGCCGGTTGGGGCGTGGTGACCACGATGATCTCCGCCTTGGGCATCACCTGGGCCAGGGTGAGCGCCACGTCTCCGGTACCGGGAGGCATGTCCACCAGGACGAAGTCAGGCTGACCCCAGTAGGCGTCCGAGAGGAACTGTTCAATGGCCTTGTGCAGCATCGGACCGCGCCAGATCACCGGTTGGTCGTCGGGGACGAAGTAGCCCATGGACAGGCATTTCACCCCGTGCATCGAGGTCGGGATCACGACATCGCCGAGGATGATCGGGTCGTGGTCGGTCCCGAGCATCTTGGGTACGGAAAAGCCGTAGACGTCGGCATCCAGCAGGCCCACCGAGTGCCCCGCCGCGGCCAGTGCGACCGCCAAGTTGACCGTGACCGTCGACTTGCCCACGCCGCCCTTTCCCGACGAGACGCCGATGACCCGGGTCGGGGAGTCCTGGAGCAGGAAGGCGGGGGCGGGCGTGTCATCACCATGGGCATGCCCGTGATCGCCGTGCCCGTGATCGTGACCCGTGTCGTTGCCATTGGAACCGGTGCCGAGCATCCGCTGGCGCAGAGCGACACGCAGCGCCGCCCGCTCGTCTTCGTTCATGACCGTCAGGTCAAACTCGATCTCATCCACGCCGGGCACGGCCAGGGCGACCCGATGCACCTCGTCGGCCAGTTCATCGGAGCCCGGCCAGGCCGGCACGGGAAGGGCCAGCTCGATGCGGGCACGGTGCCGACGCGTCCTGACTTCACGCAACAGACCGATGGCGCCGAGGGGCAGGCCCAACTCCGGCTCGACGATGGCGTCGAGTGCTCTCTGCAGCTCTGATTGGTCTAGGGCCATGCACTTCCTCGTGTTCCTCGGTGCCTGGACCGGGCTGTCCAGCCCTGGGGCGCGGGGTAGGCGCATCACCCCAGCTGGCGGGCCTGATCCCTCGGTAGACTACTGACCGTGAGCACGGTCCCGATCGCAGTGGGGAACACGATGCCGGCTGAACCGACGCCGCACGGCTCGGAAGACGGCCAATTCTCCGCCGCCGTGGCCGCCATGTCGGCGGCCTTTGGCGACCCGACGCGCCGGGACATCTTCCTCCACGTCCGGGCCGCACCCGGGGTCACGGCGACGGAGGTGGCGGCCACCTTCTCGCTCCATCCCAACGTGGCGCGACACCACCTCCAGCGCCTGGTTGACGGCGGGTACCTCCGGGTGGAGACGGGTCGTCGGCCTGCCGGTGCCGGACGTCCTTCCAAGCAGTACTCCTGTGTCGAAGAGGAGCTCAGCATCGGTGTGGAGCAGCGTCGCGACGACCTCCTCATGCGCCTGCTGGCCGAAGCGATGCAACGGTTGGGGCCCGAGGAAGCCGAGACCATGGCCGCGCATGTGGGCGAGGAGTACGGCCGCTCGCTGGCCGCTCGCATGACACCGACCGAAGGACAGCGCACCGTGCGGGCAGCCATGCACGTCGTGGCCGACACCCTGACCGCACACGGCTTCGCGGCGCACGCCGAGGACCGGGGCGCCACCACGGCCGTGGTCGCCGAACACTGCCCCTTTGGCAATGCCAGCACCACGAACCCCGTCCTGTGCGCCGTCGACCGGGGCATGGTGAAGGGGCTGTTGTCGGGGCTCTGTGGAAGGGCATCCGAGCAGGCGCTCCCGGTGATTCTGTCTTCCCGCGCCCGCGGCGACGACGCGTGCACGGCTTCGGCCTGAGCACGCGTGCCACGCGCCTACCTCGATCACGCCAGCACGACTCCACCCCGACCCGAGGTGCGGGCGGCACTCGGGCGGTGGATGACGCTGCCCACCGCCGATCCGGGGCGGTTGCACGAGGAAGGACGCATCGTCCGCGACGCCGTCGAGGAGGCCCGCCAGCAGGTGGCCGACTTGGTCGGCACCACGCCGCGCCAGGTGGTTTTCACATCCGGGGGGACCGAAGCCATCAATGCCGCGGTCTGGGGTGTGACGGCCGGTAGGGAGGGCGCCCGCATCCTCTGTGCCGAGGTGGAGCACTCCGCCGTGCGCGATGCGTCGGCCCGATCCGGACCGGTTGACGTCATCCCGGTCGATGCCTCTGCCCGCCTCGATCTGGGTGCGCTGGAGCACCAGTTGCGCTCGACCACGGTGGCCCGGCCGGCGCTGGTGCACTGCCAATGGGCCAACCACGAGGTGGGCACCCTGCAACCCGTCCACGAAGTGGTGCGCCTGTGCCGCGACGCCGGGGTGGCGGTACATGTGGACGCGGTGGCGGCCTGCGGGCACGTGCCTCTCGATCTGGACGAACTCGGCGCGGACCTGGTCAGTCTCAGTGCCCACAAGCTCGGAGGCCTCCCCGGTGCCGGAGCGCTGGTGCTCCGAAGGGGCAGCCGCATCGCCCCCCTCCTGGTGGGCGGCGAGCAGGAGCGGGCGCGGCGGGCCGGGTTCGAAGCCGTGCCGGCCCTGGTGGCGTTCGGTGCCGCCGCCCGTGCCCTGGCCGAGAACGACCAGCAGCCCGTACGAGACGAGGCTGTCGAGGCTCGCCGGCACGTCGCCACGCTGACGGCGGCCGCCACCTCGGTGCAGGAGGTGAATGTGGTCGGGCCATCTCAGGTCGGAGATCGGCTGCCCAACCTGGTCTGCCTCGGCGTGCGCGGCGTCGAGGCCGAGCCTGTCCTCATCGGGCTCGACCGTGCCGGCGTGGCCGTCCACTCCGGTTCGGCCTGTTCCTCGGAGAGCATCGAGCCCTCGCCGGTCCTCGAGGCCATGGGAGTCGATGCCAGCCACTCGCTCCGGGTCTCCGTCGGTTGGTCGACCACCGAGGCGGACATCAACGCCTTCGGCGACGCCTTCGGCGCGGTCGTGGCCGGCCTACGCTCCCTGCGCACCTGACACCCCGCGGGTGGTTGTCTCGGGCCACACCGTCGCGTCAGGGTCTGGCCCGCCATCCTCTTCTCGCTCTCACCGGCCCTTCTCGTCCTCTGCCTCTTCCCCCGCCGTGGCGCGAGCCAGGCGCTCGAAGAGGTCAGCGAATATTGCGTCGCGATCGACGGTTGTCACAGCCGCGATCAGATGGCGCTGGTGACTGCCCGACCACGTCATGTCTGAGGTGAGGAGCGGACTGGGCACGAGCCGACTCGTCGTCCAGGACTCCCCCAGGATCCACCCGGTCGCCGCCATGTCCCAGATCACCTTGGATACACCCGGGCGGTCCGGGACGTACTCGAAGTAGCGCTCCGCCAGGAACTCCCCCACGCGCCCGCAGGGCCGCACATAGCGCTCGATCTCGGCGCGGGTCGTGGTCAGGTGCTCGGCGACGTCGCGGCAGGGCACCAGCACCAGGGACACTCCCGAGTCCAAGATGAACTTCGAGGCGACGAGGTCCTGGCCAAGGTTGAACTCCTGCGCCGTCGGCCAGTGGAGCGCATGGCCGGCGAGCCACACCACGACGATCCGGTCGGCGATCTCGGGCTCGAGCATGAGCGCCGTGACGACGTTGGTCGGAGCGCCGATGGCGACCACGTAGAGCGGATCGGTGGACGGCGCCGTGGCTCGATCGATCAGATCCATGGCCGCCGCGTGCGGCCGAGGCGGGCTCCCGGACGTCAGCCACTGGCGCGCGCCCTCGAATACTGGAGGGTGGGTCCCGGGAACGAGCTCGAGGATTCGACTGATCTCCTCGTAGCTCTTTCGCATTCCATCTTCGGGACCTCGGGAACGAGCGTTCTCAAAGGGCGCCGCGTAAATGGCCTCGAACTCGACGCGATCGGGCGAGAGCAGCGCATGGACCAGGGCGTACTGATCATCGATCTCGTTGTACGTGTCGGTATCGAGGACCATCCGGCACCGACCCTCACGGGGAGCCAGGAGCAGGCGAAGACGGTCCTGCTCGGTGCCTCTCGGCCAGGGTCGCCTCGTCGTCGTCTCAGCCATCCCCCGGCTTTCTCTATTCGGCTATTCGGCTATTCGGGTCCTCGGCGACCCGGGCCAGTGACCCCGTTGGGTCGCCGTGAACCGGGTCTCGTGGTGCCGGTGGCAGCGTACAATCCCGGCACTTCGGATGATCCCATTTCTGTCAATCCCTTTTCGGAATCCGTCGAAGTCTCGGCAGGGAAGCCGGCGTCCGAGCTACGCGTCGAACGGGGCCACGACCCGCCGGAGCAGTTCGGCGAGCGCGGCCCGTTGATCGGTGTCGAGCGTCCCGAGGATGGCATGCTCTCGTGCCACCAGATCACCGAGGGCCCGGTCGACACGCCTCCGACCGGCGGCGGTGAGGTGGACCCGTACTGATCGGGCGTCGAGCGGGTCGGGCCGACGGCGGACGAGGCCTCGCTGCTCGAGGTGGTCGATCCGGTTGGTCATGGTTCCCGAGGTGACCAACGTCTGCGCCAGGAGTTGGCCCGGCGAAAGGTGATGAGGGGCATCGGAACGGCGGAGGGCGGAGAGCACGTCGAAAGACCAGGTCTCGAGGTCGTGACGGGCGAAGACGACAGACCTCTGGCGCTCCAGATGGCGGGCCAGACGGGTGACCCTCGAGAGCACTTCGAGCGGTGCCACATCGACATCGGGCAGGGCCCGGCGCCACCCCGCCACCAGACGGTCGACCTCGTCCTCCATCTGAACCTCCACTTCGCGTCCCCCTTTGCAGATATACCTTGACATCAAGATAGTCTTGTGGAACTCTCTTGATATCAAGAGATAAGGAGACGCCCATGACCCCGTCCCAACAGGATGCTCCCGACGCCAGCCACCGGAGGCCTTGGGGACGCGGCGCCGCAACCGCATCGACTCCGCCCTCGCTGGTCGAGCCCGTCTATGCCCACTGGCAGGAGGCGGTGGCGCTCGCACGCGAGGTCCCGGGGGGGCGTCCCCTCACCTACACCGAGAAGGTGCTGGTCAACCATCTCCGAGAACCCCGTAGGAAGGAATGGGTCCGACCGGGGGACTACGCCGCCTTCGATCCCGACCGGGTCGCGCTCCAGGACGCCCTCGCCCAAATCGTCGCGCTCCAACTCCTGGCGACCGGCCTGGACGAGGTCTCGGTGCCCGCGACGGTCCATTGTGACCACTTGATCCAAGCCAGGGTGGCTTCGGCCGCCGACCTGCGGGTCGCGCTGGAGAACAATGCCGAGGTGTACGAATTCTTGCGGACCTTCTGTGCCAGGTTTGGCCTCGGGTTCTGGAAGCCTGGTTCGGGAATCATCCACCAGGTGTTCCTCGAGAACTACGCCTTTCCCGGCGGGATGATGATCGGCACCGACAGTCATACGCCCAATGCAGGGGGACTGGGCATGGTGGCCATCGGGGTGGGAGGCGGTGACGCCATCGACGTCATGACCGGCCAGGCGTTCACGGTGCGCTGGCCCAGGCTCATCGGCGTGCACCTCAGCGGAACGCTGAGCGGCTGGACTTCGCCCAAAGACGTGATCCTCAGAGTCGCCAACCTTCTCACCGTGTCCGGCGGCACAGGCGCCGTCGTGGAGTACTTCGGCCCGGGAGCCGACACCATCAGCGCGACGGGCAAGGCGACAATCTGCAATATGGGAGCCGAGGTGGGCGCCACCACCTCGCTCTTCCCGTTCGACGCCAACATCGCGTCCTACCTGGCGGCCACCCGCCGAGCTGAGGTGGCCGACCTGGCATCGACGGTGGGCGCCGACCTTCGGGCCGATCCCGAAGTCGAGGCCGACCCTGAGCGGTTCTTCGACCAGGTCATCGAGATTGATCTCTCCGCCCTGACTCCCCTCATCAACGGACCCGACACCCCCGACCTGGCCCACGGTGTGAGCGAAGTGGGTGCGTGGGCCCGCGACAACGGGGTGCCGTCCGAGATCTCGGCCGCCCTGATCGGCTCGTGCACCAACTCCTCCTACCAGGACATGACCCGTGCCGCCTCGATCGCACGACAGGCATCGGCCCATGGCTTGCGGGCCAAGACCCAACTCCTCGTCACGCCCGGTTCCGAGCAGATACGCGCCACGATCGAACGCGACGGCCTGCTCGAGGACCTGCACGCCATCGGGGGCACGGTCCTGGCCAACGCGTGTGGTCCCTGCATCGGTCAATGGGAACGGAACGACCCCGAACCCGGCAAGGTCAACACCATCGTGACCAGTTTCAATCGCAACTTCCCACGGCGCAACGACGGCAACGCCAACACCAAGGCCTTCCTCACGTCACCCGATATGGTGCTCTTGTATGCCCTGGCCGGCACGCTCGACTTCGACCCGCTCACCGACTCGATCGCATCCGACTCCGGGACCCCGGTGCGCTTCGAGGCGCCGATCGGCCAGGATCTCCCTTCCGGTGGATTCGATCCAGGCCGGTCCGGTTACGTGGCGCCTCCGGAGGATCGTTCCGGGGTCGACGTTGCCGTCTCGCCCACCTCCGAGCGGCTCCAACTGCTCGCCCCGTTCCCGGCCTGGGACGGGAACGACTTCATCGACCTGCCCGTGCTCCTCAAGGCGAGGGGCAAGTGCACGACCGACCAGATCTCGGCGGCGGGTACGTGGCTCCGCTACCGAGGCCACCTCGAGAACATCTCGGGCAACCTGTTCCTCGGGGTGCTCAATGCCTTCACCGGGGCAATCGGGTCCGGCAAGGACCCACTCGACGGTCAGGTCCGCTCGTTTCCCGAGGTGGCCGAGCACCTCGCCGGTTCCGGTGCCCGGTGGTGCGCGGTGGGTGACGAGAACTACGGCGAGGGATCGTCGCGCGAGCACGCGGCCATGGAACCGCGGTACCGGGGCTGCCTGGCCATCTTCGCCCGCTCCTTCGCTCGCATTCACGAGACCAACGTGAAGAAGCAGGGCCTCCTCCCCTTGACCTTTGCCGATCCCATGAGCTACGAGATGATCGAACAAGACGACCGCATCTCCATCCTGGACCTTGCCTCGATCGCCCCCGACGCGCCGGTACGTTGCCGCATCACCAAGCCCGACGGCAGGCACGTCGACTTCGCGTGCACCCACACGTTCGACTCCGATCAAATCGAATGGTTCCGCGCCGGCAGCGCGCTCAACGTCATACGTCAGAGACGGTCGATGCCCGTGAAATGATCTCCTGGCAACCCCTACTGGATCCAACCCCTACTGGATCCATCCCTTCTTGCCCCTACGAATAGCGAGCAGCCCGGGTCCCCGGAGGGTTGGTGACGCCGGGAACCACATCGGGGTTCTCCACGCAGACCTCGCATTCGAGGCCGTCGGGGTCTCTGAAGAACAGGCTCAGCATCGGACCGAAATCGGTCACGAAGTCGTCGGCCGCTCCACGGGCCATGAGCCGCTCCCGGATTGCCTCAAACGCGTCGATCGAGTCTGCCTGCACCGCCATATGGTCGATCCGACCACGCCCGAACATCGGGGTCTGGCGGTCGGCCTCGTTGTTTCCCTCAATCTGGAACACGTTCAGTTCCGACCAGTCGCCGATCTTGATGATCGAGAGTCGAGGGCCCTTCCCGTCCGGGAACTCAGAACCGTCCCTGACGACTTCTGCATCGAAGACGTCCCGGTAGAAGGACATCAGGCGGGTGGCATCATTCGTGATGATGGCGACGTGATTGAGTCCCTTCAGCAGCACGACACACCTCCAATAGCCCAGCTCCCCGTACTGTAGATCGCAAGTCGGCGCCGGGCCGAGGCCACCAGGACGTGTGAATACCTACCGCGGGCGAGTCAGGACATGACGGGCAGGACCCCCGCCAGAGGGCCGGTCGTCTTCGTCCTCCCGGTGGCGAGGGCGATCCACTGATCGATCGGGAGTGCCCGTGCGTGCGGTACCAGTGTGGGTGCGGAGACGGCGAGCGCTTCCAAGAGCGCTCGGGAGGTGATGGCCTGTGCAACGGGATCTGGAGCGACGGGAGGGACGAGATCGTTCCCATGCACAACGGCCTCGATGCACCTGGTGATGAGGTAGTCATTGACCGAGATGGGATCCTGCACTGTCGTGATCGTGCCTTCCAGGTGTGCCGTCAGGACAATCGGGCCAGCCGCTTCCAAAGGGCCGCGCAACTCGACCTTGTTCGAAGCGGCCCCCTCCCGAGCCGAGGCGTCGATCAGTTCACGGTAGGCCTTCGTTCCCGACAGGTTCTCGGTAAGTCCCAGGACAGGAGCGCCTGCACCCTCTGTGCCGAGGAATCTCACCACCAAGCGGGGTTGCAGGTGAAGATGGGCGAGAACCTCTCGATTCGTCCACCCAGTGCACCGGCTAGATACAGCGAGGTCGATCTCATCGACCACATCCGCTATCAGCCCCCACTGTCGTACCAGGGCAGCACGCACGTCCACGCCGTCCGGGTTCATGCTGGTGCCGGGGACCGTGGTGGTGGTCATCCGAAATGAGTGTGGCCAAAACGCAGCGGTGCATGCCTGAAGATCACGGTTCCGAGCAGTTGGTTCGATGGCGTCGTCAAGACGACGACGGCCAGGCGACCGGCGGATCTGCCGAGCGGATGGGACACCGAATCCTCGTCGAACTTTCCGGTAAAGGCGAAGACACAGACCGGCTGCGACCCGGCGTGCGTTGACGCAAGCACCGTCATGAGATGGGGTGCCTGCTGGCGCAGTGCCGCCAAATTGAACAGATGGACCCCCAGCAATCGGCCGTGCGCATGCACCGCATCGGTCGCGGTCGGCAGCGCGAGGTAGCACGAACTGTCGTGGGTACCGAGGCTGCTCCGCGCCGAGCAGCCGGCCAGGACACCCGAAAGGAGAAGGCAGGCCACGAGGCCACTCGCCAGTCGGCCCATCACTCCGCTCCCCCCTTTCTTCAATTGCTTCATGCCCCCACCGCCGAGGATGTCTCGTCACCCGCCGTGGTCCGGTCCGCCGAAATGCTCGTGGCTTGCACTCCTGCTTCCACCTGTGCTTCGAGCGCGAAGCGACTCCAACGCCCCTTTCGAGCTTGGTACGCGAGTTGACCCCACAACCCCCAACCGACGAGCAGGACGAGCCAAAAGCTGATGACCCGATACATCAGCACGGCATCGACGGTGGCGTCTTGGGCACCACCAAAGGCAACCAGGGCAATCGTGATACTCCCCTCGACGACGCCCAATCCACCCGGAGTGAAGGGAAGGGTGGCCGCCAACTGACCGGCACCGTAGGCCAGCAGGAGCCCCTTCCACGGAATGGTCGAGTCAACCGCCAGGAACATCATGGCGAAGCACGCGCAGTCGAAGATCCAGTTTCCCGTGCCCCAGAGCACGATGTTCCTGATCTGGCGCCACCCCAGTCGGATGGTCGTGACCCAGTGCACAATGCGATCAATCTCCGCGGCCGTATCACCACGAGGTCGCCCCACCAGCTTGCGCGAGGCGTGCACACTCCACGAGAGGACCGTGACCAGCGGACGCTCGTAAATGAACAAGGCCCCAATGGCCACGGTCACCAGAAACACACCGACGATCACCGGGATGAGGTCAAGGGTGGCGCCTTCGCTGGTGGCCAGCGCGAGGCCTGCGGTGGCGAGGAGGGAAAGCGTGACGGCTGAAGCGACCACTGTGCCCACCAATGACCAGGCCGCCAGCGTGTCGTCGGCTCCGAACCGCCGGTACCACCGAAAACCGTAAACTGTGGCAACCGCGTTGCCCCCCGGCAGGGAGTTGGCGATGGCCTGGGTGGCGACGGTCATCTTGAGGAGCGGGCCCCGTGGAGCCTTCAGACCTCCGCTCTGCAGGAACTCGTTCTGCAATCCGGCAAAGCAAATGAAGGATGCCGCCTCACAGACCAGTGCCGGCAGGATCCACCACCACTTGAGGTTCTTCAGCACAGTCGTCAGACCCGCAAGCTCGTCTCGGTGTGAGGAGAGCGCCCACAGGGCCAACGCGAGAATCCCAACACCGATGAGAATCCTCAAGGCGGGCCACCAACGCCGTAGCGACGAGCCGAGCGAACCGGTGCGATCCCGGCGTGACAGCTTTGTCTCTTCGCCCCCGTGCTCATGAGCCTGAGCGGCCATACCCAGTGTCTAGTCCAGCACTTTGGTCGTGACGCGCGCAGACGGCCCGATCGCTACCCCGGAGTAGTCAGCGCCGCCGGCACGGGCAGACCGGCCTTGGTGTAGGCCCCCTTGATCTGCGGCGCCACTTCCTGCACCTCCGAGGCCGGCGGGCCGTCGGCCAGAAATTGCGTGAATTGGGCTGCCGCGCCGGGGGCATTGTCGTCTTGATTGAGCAGGATGAGACCCAGGAACAAGTGACCTGCGTAGTACGTCGGCTCAAGCCGTATGGCCTTCTCCTCGGTCACTCGCCCGAGGGACATGAGCGACCGGGATCCCTTCGTCGCCCCCGCGTTCCACTCCAACCATCCTGAGGCGGCGATGGCATTGGGATTGCCGGGGTCCTCCGCCAGCACCTTCTCGTAGAGCGAGAGAGCGTTGGCCACCTGACCGTGGTTGTTCAGTGTGGCCGCCTGATTCAGCTGCTGTTCGATCAGTTGCGCCTGGGACTGGGTGATGCTCCCCGACGATGCCTGACCGGGAAGCCGGGGGTTCAGCGCGTGGACGAGCAGGATGGCGACGCCAAGGATGATCAAGGCACTCGACGCCACGATCCCGACCAGGCGCCAACGCGAGCGGGGCGCGGCACCGGTTGCCGGGGCCGGTGCCGAGGCCGGATCCGGAGTGGTGTCCGGTGCGTCAGACGGCTCCACCAGGGGTCCCAGGCGGGCCAGGTCAGACTCCACCTCGGTGAGCTTGTGCTCGTCCCGAGCCATGAGGAGGGAGAAATCCCGGTCGGTCAAATCACCGGCTTCGTGCTCGGCCCGGGCATCGTCAATGGAGCGGCGCAAGAAGTCCCGTTGGTCGTTGAGGTACCAGCGTTCGTCGTCGGCGTGGACCTGCTCGCCCCCCGAGCGCGTCTGAGGATCACCCATCGCGCTGGGTCTCCACCACCGGATCGGAGGCGACACTGTCGTCGCGGAGGTCGGCGAACTGGCGCGCCCGACGGACGAAGAAGGCTCCGACCGTGACGAGGGCTCCGATCCCCAGCACGATCGGCAGGACCCAGATCACGTCGAAGCCGCTCGACGCCGGCGGCACCAACAAGATGGTCTGGCCGTACTGGGCCACCAGCGCCTGTTCGATCTGCCCGGTGCTCCGTCCCTCCCCGACCATCCGCACGATCTCGTGTCGGACGGCCAGCGACGTCGACTCGTTCGACTGGGCCACCGAGAGGTCGGGACAGGAGGGACACTTGACGTCGGCCTCGATGGCGGCGGCTCGCTGCGCCGGCGCCGGCGCGTGCCCCGAGAACACGCCACTGCCGATGACGAGCGCGGCGGTGAGCACGATCAACGGCAACGCCACGCGCACGCCGATGGGCAGACGCGGGGCGCGCCTAGCGGCGGCCAGTCTGAGCCTCTTTCAACATGCGGGAGAGCTCGGCCTGGGTGGCCGGTCCGCTCGACGGGTTGACGGTGATCCGACCGGAGGGATCGATGAGAAACGTCGTGGGGGGGCCGGTCACGCCGTAGCGCTGGGCGATGGTTCCGCCCGGGTCGTCCACGGTCGGCCAGGTGGCGCCCTGGGTGATCTGGAACTGACGAGCCGACGACACCTCGTCGTGGAACACGACGCCGACCAGGTCGGCGCCGCTCCGCTCATGTTGCTGGGTGTAGTCGAAGGTGATCAGGTCCGGTGTTTCCTGCTGGCACGGGCCGCACCAGCTGGCGAAGAAGTTGACGAAGACGTAACGCCCCCGCAGGGAGGACAGGGAGACCGGCGCCCCGGTCCGCAGGTCGGTGCCGGAGAACGCCGGCGCCCGCTGCCCGAGCAGCGGGCTGTTCACCTGGGTCGCCTCCTGCGGGGTGCGCGTGGCCAGGACGATGCCCACGACGGACAGAACCAGTAGGACGCCTCCCGCCACCCAACGGGTGGTGTGGTGTCTGGCCCGAACCGTCATGTGCGGGGCGCTCCAGTCTCCACCGGGATGCCGTCGCCCGAAGAGCGGTCACCGGACGGACCGTCACCCGAGGGACCATCTCCCGAGGCGCCGTCGTCGGAGGCGCCCTCACCGGAGGGGCCGACCGCCGCCCCCGCGTGCCGCGCCGCTCGTCCGGCACCGGTCACCGCGGCGGATGCGGCCGACGTCGGGTCCGTGGCCCGGCGCCGGTTGCCGGGAACGAGGGCGAGCGCGCCGCCCACCCCGATCAGGAGCCCGCCGGCCCAGAGCCAGGCCAGCAAGGGCTCGATGACCACACCGATGGCCACCGAGCCGGCCGGCAGGTTGGCAACGGGGCTGTTCCCCGAGACGTTGCCCTGGCCGCCGACCTGATCGAACGTGAGGTAGACGTCGCCCAACGCACCCGAATCGATGGCCGGCGTGCCGACCGAGGACAGGGCGCTCCCAAAGCTCGTGATCGCCGGAGTGAACACGCCGCCCCCGTCGATCCTGACCAGCGCCTCATCGGATTTCCGCGACGGCGAGGCCACGTTGCGCAGGCCCTCGAACTGGAATTGATGCCCATCGAACGTGACGACCGCACCCTTGCGGAGCGCCAGCTCGGCCTGGTGACGATAGCTCGTGGCCGCGATGATGCCGACGGCCAGGACGATCACGCCGAGGTGGACCACCATCCCGCCGTTGGTCCGTCCGACCAGCCCGCGCCACGCGCCCACATGCCGGGCCCGAGCCGCCCGGACCGACAACACCAGGGCGCGGGCAGCGGTGGCCGCGGCCACCGCCGCCATGCCGAAGCCGACCAGGGGGGCGATGCCCCGCAGGCCGAAGGCCACGCACAGCACCACGGTGAGCACGCCGACCCACACCGGCGCGGCCAGGCGCTGCCACAGCACGGCGGAATCTATTTTGCGCCAACTCAGCACGGGCGCCACCGCCATCAGGAACAAGAGGGCGAGCCCGACGGGCACGGCGACGGTATTGAAGTACGGGGCGCCCACCGTCACCTGTTGGTGGCTCAGGGCCTCGTAGAGGAGCGGGTACACCGTCCCCAAGAGCACCACGAACGCGAAGCCGACGAAGAGCAGGTTGTTCAACAAGAAGGCGCCCTCTCGACCGAGGGGAGCGTCAATACCTCCAGGTGAGCGCAAGCGATCACCGCGCCAGGCGATGAGGCCGAAGCCGACGACGATCACGGCGAAGAAGAAGCCGATCAGGGCCGGGCCGATGGTCGACTCGGAGAAGGCGTGCACCGAGACGATGACGCCGGACCGGGTCAAGAACGTCCCCAGGATGGTCAGGGCGAACGTGGCCACCGAGAGCGACAGGTTCCACACCCGCAGGAGCCCGCGCCGTTCCTGGACCAGGACCGAGTGCAGATAGGCGGTGCCGCACAGCCAGGGGAGCAGGGCTGCGTTCTCCACCGGGTCCCAGCCCCAGAAACCACCCCACCCGAGGACCTGATACGACCACCAGGCGCCGAGCACGATGCCGACGGAGAGGAACGTGAAGGCCACCAGGGTCCAGCGGCGGCACTCGATCTGCCACCGTTCACCCACCCGCCCCGTCGCCAACATGCCGATGGCGAAGGCGAAGGGCACGGTGAACCCGACGAAGCCGATGTAGAGGAGCGGCGGATGGATCGCCACCAGAGGGTTGTCCTGCAGGAGCGAGTTCGGGCCAAGCCCCGACGTGACGTCGCGGGTGGTGACGAACGGGTTGGCCGGCCCGACCATGAGGCCGAAGAAGAAAGCCGACACCACGTAGAGAACCAAGGTGGCCCACCGGATGACCAGATCGGTGGCGAGACGACGGTAGCGCCACACGAAAATGGTCGAAACGAGGGACAGGATCGCGCCCCACAGGAGGATCGAACCGGCCAGAGCCGACCACATGCCGGTGATGGAGTAGAGCAGCGGCGTCACCCGGCTGTTGTTCTCGGCCACGAAGACCAGGCTGAAGTCGTGCGTGATCAAGGCATGTTCCATGGCCAAGGTGGCCAGGACCGCACCCGCCAACATGACGGGCGCAAACAGCCGGCCGTCGCCCAGGCCCCCGCCGGCTCCTGGACCCGAGGTGAGGTTGATCGGCGTCTGGTCGGCGGCGGGAGCTGGAGCGGGAGCGCCTCGCGCCCGGACCAGTCCGACGGCGATCACGATCGCGCCGGCGACGCTGGCCGCAAAGGCCAGCCATACGCCGAGGGCACCGAGCGATGCGTTCATCCCTAACGTACGGTCCCGTTCTTGGCTTTCACCCGTCCGGGGTGCTGGGCGATGTAGTTCGCCGAGTGCTTGACGAGAATCTGGTTCGAGACGAAATCGCTCGAAGTGGCGGAGGTGAAGTGCCCGACCACCACGACCGGGAGGTTGACCTGGAAGAGCTGTGGCGGGCTCCCGGTGTTGTGCACCGACACCGTGTGGTCACCCTCCGAAATGGCGAAGTTCGTGCCCACTGCGGTGGGATGGATCGACCCCGGCACCACGGCACCCTCCAAGCGGAACGTCGTGGTACCGAGTGTGCCGCGGTGGGCATAGGCCTGATCAACCGTGTCGAAATAGTCGAGTGAGCTCCCCAACCCTTCCACCAGCAAGAAGACAAAGGCGGCGATGAGGACCGCGAACACGAACCACAGGCGCGCGGATCGTCGGCGCCGGGTGACGGGGACCGCCGGACCGCGCGTGCTCGCGGGAGGCGGCGTGGAGGGAGGGGGAGTCGAGCCGTCGATGGTGCCGGTCACGGCCGCCCGCCGGGGGCGACCGGAGCCGCCGACCCCTCGGTGGCGGTTGCCCCAGGGAGTGGGCTCTCCTGCTGCACGCGGGCGGCGCGCTCCCAGCGCCGGCGCCGCAGCACCAGCCCGAGGGCGTAAAGGAAGAGGGTGGCCAGCGCGACGGCGTACCCGGCATCGACGTAGCTCATGGCGTTCCCCCGCTCGGCGCGTCATCGGGTCCGGCCCCGACCGCGGCCAGCTCGGTCCCCTCGTCCCACCGCTCGCTCAACGAGACCTCGAGTTCCTGGTCCCCCACCTGGTCCTGGAGCACGGCCACCCGGTAGCGGACCCCGAGCAGCCACACGAAGACAAGGGAGAAGGCGATGAACCCGAGGAGCAGCGTCCACAGCATGGATCCGTGCACGTGCAGGTTGAAGCCCGGATCGAGGATGGTGCCGCCCTGGTGCAGGGTCTGCCACCACTGCACCGAGAAGTGGACGATGGGCACGTCGACGGCGACGAGCAGGGCGGCCACGGCGCAGCGGCGGGCGCGAATGGCCGGGTCGGCCGGGACACGGCGCAAGGCCAGGTAGCCGAGCTCGAGCAGGAGGAGGAGAGCGGTGGAGGTCAAGCGGGCGTCCCAGGTCCACCACGCCCCCCACACCGGACGCCCCCAGAGTGACCCGCTGACGAGGGTCAGGGCAGAGAACACCGCACCCACCTCGACGGCCGAGGCGGCGAGGCGGTCCCAGAAGAAGGACCGGGTGCGGGGCCACAGGTACAGGAGGCTGCCCGCGGCGGCGACACCTCCGGCCCAGTACAGCGCCACCGTGGCCAGTGGTGGGTGGATGTAGAGGAGTCGGGCCAGGTTCCCCTGCGTCTGGTCCGGGGGGGTGATCCACAGACCGAGCCAGACGGTGAAGGCCATGGCGATGACGCCGAGGATGCCGACCACGCTCAGCCAGCGCGGTCGAGAGGTGACCGGAACAACGCTCATGCGGCCTCCTGGAGCGGCCCGTAGAGGACGATGCCGATGACGAGGTAGATCACGGCGAAGGGGATCAGGATGCGGAGCCACCCGGTGCCCGAGGCGGCATTGCCGGCCAGGGCGGCCTGCCAGGCCTTCGAGCCCGCCAGGAGCACCGGGGCCAGGACGGGCAGGACCAGCAGGGGCAGGAGCGTGTCACGCACGTGGAGGCCGGCCGAGAGGGCGCCGTAGAGGACACCGGCACAGGCCAGGCCCACCGTGGCCAGCAGTGAGGCGGCGATGGCCAGCCACACCACGTGCACCCGGACGTCGAACAGGAAGGTCACGCCGGCCCACAGCACGAGCTGGAGGAGGAGGAGCTGGAGCCCCACGGCGGCCGCCTTGCCGAGAAAGATCCCGCCCGGGTCGATACCCGAGAGCCGGAGCCCGTCCCGCGTGCCTTCGCCGGACTCGATGGCCACGCTGCGCTGCACCGCGAGGACGGTGGAGAAGAGCACGGCGATCCAGAAGATGCCGGGCGCGGCATGGCGGAGGGGCGCGGCGTCGGGGCCGATGGCGAAGGCCAGCAGAAGGAGGACCAGGAAGGCGAAGGGGACGACCTGCCACAGAGCCACGCGGGAGCGGGCCTCGATCCGCAGGTCCTTGCCGGCCACCAGGACCGCGTCACGCCACATGCCACGCCCCCATGGTGCCCGGCTGAGCGGGGGAATCCGCCGCGGGCACCGCGGCCAGGCTCGGCCGCCGGCCTCCCGCTTCTTCGCCGGTGACCCGGCCGCCGTGCATGGCCACGACACGGTCGGACAGCGGTACGGAGAGCTCGGGCTCGTGGGAGGAGAGCAGCACGGAGGCCCCGTCGGCGACCGCCTCGGCGATCAGCGCACCGAGAAGGGCGCGTGCGGGGGCATCGAGGCCGGCGTGGGGCTCGTCGAGCAACCAGAGGGCGGGGCGCCGGGCGACCAGCGCGGCCAGGGCCACCCGGCGCCGCTGCCCCGCCGAGAGACGGCCGGTCGGCGTCGTGCGCAACCGGCCGACCAGGCCGAGGCGCTCGAGCGCGGCGTCGGCCGTCGTGGTGGGGATGCCCAGGGCCTTGACCGCGAAGCGGACGTTCTCCGCCGCACTGAGCTCGTCGTAGAGGGGAGCGGCATGGCCCAGGAGGCCGACGTGGCGGCGGACGGCGGTGCGGTCGGTCGTGAGGTCGACCCCCAGGACGAGGGCCTGGCCGGAGGTGACCGGCAGGAGCCCCGCGCAGGCACGGAGCAGGCTGGTCTTGCCGGCGCCGTTGGGGCCGACCACGACGGCGACCTCGCCGGTCCCGAGAGACAGGTCGACCCCGGCAAGGGCGGGGAAGCGGCCGGCGAGAGCGACGGCGGCGGCGGAATTGGACAACAGGGGCCATGGCCTTCGCCACCATGGTAGGGGGGGTGGGTACGGGGGTTCCAAGCGGCGCCTGGGAGTGTGCCTGGCCGGCCACGGGCCGGGGACGCCTGGGGCCGCCGGGCGCTCGGCCTCTCGGGGACGCCTTGGCCCCGCGAGGCGGTTCCCGCTGCGGTCAGCGCATGTGGGGCAGCGCGGCGATGCCGGCCAGGGAGTCGACGTCGTTGCCATCGAGCTCCATACGCCCAAACGAGCGCAACGCCAGTTCATGGGCCACCAGCAGGTCGGCGGTGGCCTGCTCGGACGGATCGAGCTCGCCGATGCGGGCGTACATGGCGGCGTACTGCGTGGTGACCGGTTCGAACGAACCCATCAGATCGGGCCAGGGGACGTCGGCCAGGGCTTCGGCGAGCGACTCGGCCTCGGCGATCGTGTTCGCATCGGGCTCGACGGGGAGCCCGGCCCGCTCCAATGGCGCGACCAACGCCTCCTGAGTCCGGCGTTCCAAGGTGCTGAGCACCCGCATCTTGTGCGCGTGCTCGGGGTCGTCGACCTGTTCCGCCAGGCGGGCGAAGAGGACTTCGCCCAGGACCTCCCCGTTGTAGGCCTTGATCAACAAGGTCTCCAACGCGTCGTCCGCCGTGAACATCGATTCTCTTGACGCTGCCGTGTCGGTCCGGGTGTCAGCCATGGGCTCGACCCTACGTCGCTCCGGCCCGGGATGCCCGGAGAAAATGCCCGGAGCGGTGTGACCTGGTCATGGCTAGATTGCGGCCGGTTCCCCATGGCGCTCGTTCTGCTTCCCCTTCCCGCATCGGACTTCGATCCCACCGAAGTGGCAGTCAGCTGGAGCGTCCTCACCGAGCTCGGTCACCAGGTGGTCTTCGCCACCCCCGAGGGAAAGCCGGGCCGGGCCGACGACATCATGGTGACCGGACGGGGTCTCGACCCCTGGGGGGCTGTCCCTCTGCTGCGCAACCTCACGGTGATCGGACGGGCGTTGCGGGCGAATGCCGACGGCCGGGCGGCCTACGCCGAGGTGCAACGTGATCGGTCCTTCGCCGACCCGATGCCGTGGCGCGAGGCCCGCGCGGCCGAGTTCGACGGGCTCGTGCTGCCCGGAGGACACCGGGCAAGGGGGATGCGGCCGTATCTGGAGAGCGCGCTGCTCAGTGAGCTGGTGGTTGACTTCTTCAGGCGCGAACGGGCGATCGGGGCCATCTGCCACGGCGTACTGGCCGCGGCGCGCAGCATCGACCCGATGTCGGGGCGCTCGGTGCTCTACGGCCGGCGCACCACCGCGCTCACGTGGCAATTGGAGAGGACGGCGTGGAAGATCGGTCGCCGTTCGCGCTTCTGGGACCCGACGTACTACCGCACCTACCCCGAGGAGCCCGGGCAGGTGGCGGGCTACATGTCGGTGCAGCAGGAAGTGACCAGGGCCCTGGCCCGGCCGCCTGACTTCCTCGATGTCCCGCCGGATGCACCGGACGTCCGGTTGAAGACGAGCGGGCGAGCACGCGACACCGGTGACGATGCGCGCCCGGCCTGGGTGGTGCGGGACGGGAACTACGTCTCGGCCCGCTGGCCCGGTGACGTCCACACGTTCGCCCGCACGTTCTCGACGGTGCTCCGCGAGAAGTCGTAGTCCGGCGCGTCCGTCCGGCGCGTCCGTCCGGCGCGTCCGTCCGCCGCGTCCGTCCGCCGCGTCCGTCCGGCGCTTCCTCCATCGTGTTCGTGACCTCCTCGCTCGGGCCTCGCCGTCCGCCGCCGATCGTGCGCCCCGCCGCGTTGTGTCCGGTGACGGCGTTGTCCTACCATTCCCCCTGTCATGGATGCCCGACTGCGGGACGCTTCGAAGGTCCCGCTCACCATCACGGCCCTCTTCTGGATCACCAAGCTGGTGACAACCGCCCTGGGCGAGGCCTTGTCTGACGCGTTGGTCAAGAAATTCCACCCGGTCCCGGCGGTGCTCATGGGGTTCGTCGTTTTTGCCGCGGCCCTCGCACTCCAGTTCTGGGTCCGCCGCTACATCCCCTGGGTCTACTGGTTCGCCGTCGCCATGGTGGCCGTGTTCGGGACGATGGCGGCCGACGTCCTGCACCTCCAGTTCGGCATCCCCTATGCGGTGACGACGGTCTTCTTCGCCGTCGTGCTGGCCCTCGTCTTCTTCACGTGGAACTCCGTGGAGAAGACGCTCTCGATCCACAGCGTGAACACGCCGCGGCGCGAGCTGTTCTACTGGGCCGCGGTCGTCTCCACGTTCGCCCTGGGGACCGCCGCCGGTGACCTGCTGGCCACCCCCCTGCATCTGGGGTACGCCGTCGCCACGCTCGTCTTCATCGGCATCATCGCCATCCCGGCCGCCGGCTACCGGTTCTTCGGCATGAACGCCATCCTGGCCTTCTGGTTCGCCTACGTGGTGACCCGGCCCATCGGAGCCTCCATCGCCGACTTGACGGGCAAGGACCGGATCCTCAGCGGGCTCGGGTGGGGCGAGGGCTGGGTCTCGCTGGGGCTGGCCGTCCTCTTCGTCGTTCTGGTCTCCGTGACGGCACTGCAGTTCAAGAACTCGAAGAACTCAGGCGCCCCCCGCCACGCCGCCCCGCGGGCCGGCTCCGTCCCGCCGGTGACCGGGTAGCGGTTCTAACTCTTCGAGAGCCGGCTCAGTCCGATGTGGTCGAGGAGGTTGGAGAACTGGGTGGAGACCCAGGCCAGATTGTCGGTGAGCAGCAGGATGCCGAACACGACCAGGATGAGGCCGGCCACCGCCTCGACGATGGACAGGCTGCGGCGGGCCCGGGCGAACATGGAGGTCAGCCGCCCGAAGGCCAGGCCGGTGATCACGAACGGCACGCCGAGGCCGATGGAGTAAGCGAACAGGAGCAGGACCCCGCCGGCCAGGGAGCCGTTGTGCGCGGCCAGCCCCAGGACGACGCCCAGGACCGGACCGATACAGGGGGTCCAGGCGAAGGCGAAGGCCATGCCCATCACCGGGGCCGCCCACACGCCCAGGGTCGAGGGGCGCACGTCGAAGCGGCGCTCCCCGCTGAGCCGGGTGAGGACGCGCCGGGGCCCGGCGCCCAGGTGAGCCAACCAGTGCCCCGGCAGCGACCCGACGACGAGCAGTAGCCCCAGGACGATCACTATCAGGCCGCTCACGTGGGCCAGGGGGACCTGGTGCGAATCGAGCAGGCGGCCGATGCCCGACGCTGCCGCCCCGAGGGCGACGAAGACGACGGTGAAGCCGGCGACGAAGAGACCGATTCCCGTCAGCATCGGCCGGCTGAACGTGGCGGTGCCCCCGCCGCCTGCCCCTCCCGCCGACAGCTCGGCCGCCGAGAGCCCGGACACCATGGAGAGATAGCCCGGGACGAGCGGGAGGACGCACGGCGAGAGGAAGGAGAGGATCCCGGCACCGAAGGCGGCCAGCACGCCGACCGGGTCGGCCGAAATTACGGCAGAGGGAGGGAGCGCCGGAATCCCTCCTATCGGAGGGTGCGGCGCACCAGGTCCATGTCGGCTTCGACCATCATGGCCACCAGTCCCGGGAAATCAACCTCGGGCTTCCAACCCAGGACCGAGTGTGCCTTGGCTGGATTGCCGACGAGAAGGTCCACCTCGGCCGGTCGCAGGAACTTCTCGTCGATCACGACGTGCTGCTCCCAGTCCAGATCGGCCGCGGCGAACGCCAGGCGGCAGAGCTCGCGAACCTCGTGGGTCCGACCGGTCGAGACGACGTAGTCATCGGGGTGGTCCTGTTGGAGCATGAGCCACATGGCCCGCACGTAGTCGGCGGCGAACCCCCAGTCGCGCTGCGCGTCGAGGTTGCCGAGGTACAGCTTGTCGTCGAGCCCGTGCGCGATCCGGGCCACGCCGTTGGTGATTTTCCGCGTGACGAACTCGAGGCCCCGGCGGGGGGATTCGTGGTTGAAGAGAATGCCCGAGCACGCGTACAGGTCGTAGCTCTCGCGGTAGTTGACGGTGATCCAATGGCCGTAGACCTTGGCTACGCCGTACGGGCTTCGCGGGTACAGGGGGGTGGTCTCCACCTGGGGGACCTCCTGCACCTTGCCGAACATCTCCGACGAGCTGGCTTGGTAGAAGCGGATGCCGGGGTCGACCAGGCGGATGGCATCGAGCAGGCGGGTGACCCCGAGGGCGGTGGTCTCCCCCGTGAAGACCGGCTGGCTGAAGCTGGTCTGGACGAACGACTGGGCGGCCAGGTTGTAGACCTCGGTCGGCCGGTGGTCGCGCAGGATGTTGATCAGCGAGACTTCGTCGAGCAGGTCGCCCGACACCAACTCCAACCGGTCCTGGATGTGCGCAATCCGCTCGAAGTTGAGCGTGCTCGAGCGCCGCACCATGCCGATGACGGTGTAGCCCTGTGTCAGGAGGAATTCCGCCAGGTAGGAGCCGTCTTGGCCGGTGACGCCGGTAATGAGTGCCCGTTTTGCCATCGGGCGACCACGATACTCGACCATCGTGCGGGCAGAGCTTCGAGGGTGCGCCGTAGTGTGCGGCGGTGCCGGACGTCACCCTGCTCTCCTTTCGCCTGGGCGGGCGCGACGGGGTCTCGATCGAGTCGGCCAAGTGGGCCGATGCCCTCGGCGCCCTGGGATGGCAGGTGCACACCGTGGCCGGTGTGGGGCCCGTTGACACCCTGCTCCCGGGTCTGGCCATGGACGCCCCCGAACCGCCGACCCGGCGCGAAGTGCAGGACGCGCTGGAGTCCTCCGACCTCGTGGTCATTGAGAATCTGTGCTCACTCCCCCTCAACCCGGCCGCGGCCCACGTGGTGGCCGCGGTGTGCGCCGGGCGGCCCACCGTCCTGCACCACCACGACCTGGCCTGGCAGCGTCCGGAGCTGGCCCACCATCCCGGCCCGCCCGATGATCCGGCGTGGGCCCACGTCACCATCAACGAGTTGAGCCGCCGTCAGTTGGCCGAACGCGGCATCGCCGCGACCACCCTGTACAACCGCTTCGACCCCCATCCGGGCCCGGGTGACCGCGGGCGGCTCCGCCGGGCGCTGGGCCTTCACGCGGGGGCCCGGTTGTTCCTCCAACCCACCCGGGCCCTGGCCCGCAAGAACGTGGCCGGCGGACTGGCGCTGGCGGCCGCCGCCGACGCCACCTACTGGCTCCTCGGCCCGGCCGAGGACGGGTACGGTCCGGAGCTCGACCGCCTGGTGCAGCGGGCGCGCTGCCCCGTGCTGCTCGGGCCACCGGATGTCGCCTGCGGCATCGCCGATGCCTACGCGGCGTGCGACGTGGTCCTGTTGCCCTCGACCTGGGAAGGCTTCGGCAACCCCTCGATCGAGTCAGCCACCCATCGCCGTCCGCTGGCCGTCGGACCGTACCCGGTGGCGGCCGAACTGTCCGGCTTCGGCTTCCACTGGTTCGACAGTGCCACGCCCGGCCCGCTCTCGGCCTGGCTGGACCACCCCGACGAGGATCTCGTGCCGCACAATCACCGGGTGGCGGCCCGTCACTTCGACCTGGCCGACCTTCCCGGGAAGTTGCAAGGCGTCCTCGACCACAGAGGCCGAGCGACCTGAGGCCGGCATAACAGAGGCCGAACGAAATGAGGCCGGCATTCGGGTCCCTTGATGACCGGCCGGTAACGTCGAGTGCCATGCACGAAGCACTGCAGGCGCCGAGCCGGCGGCTCACGGCCGAACAGCGGCGCCAACAGCTCTTTTCGGTTGCCCTCGAGCTCTTCGCCCGGCGCGGCTACCGGGCGACCACCATGGACGACATCGCGGAGGCGGCCGGCGTCACGAAGCCTCTGGTGTACCAACACTTCTCGAGCAAGCGGGCCCTCTATCTGGAGCTGGTCGACTCCATCGCCCAGGAACTCCTCCGGGCGGTTCGCAGCGGTGTCGAGCAGGCCCGGGGGCCGCGCCAACAGGTGGAGATGGGCTTCGCCGCCTACTTCCGCCTGGTCATCAACCGGGAAGCCGAGTTCCGGCTGCTCTACGGCCGGGACCACGCCGACGACAATGAGCTGGGTCGAGCCTTGCGGATGGTGGAAGACGCCATTGCCGAAGCGATCGATCCCCTGATCGACGCCGGGCTCGATGACGACCACCGACGGTTGCTCGCCTACGCCGTGGTCGGTATGGCCGAGGGGGCCAGCCGCCGTTTCATGGCGCAGCGCCCCACGGGCGACGCCGCGGTGGAGGAAGAGGCGCATCGGCTGGCCCAGCGCATGGCCGATCTGGCCTGGGCCGGCCTGCGATCGGTCCACCCGGATTGACCCCGACGGAGGCGGCCCTGGACTTCCGCCCACTGTCCCGGGCCGATTTCCCGATGGTCGTGGACTGGTTGGCCCGGCCACACGTGGCCGCGTGGTGGGGGGCCCCACTCGACCTGGCGGGGGTGGAGAAGGAATTCGGGCGCAGCGTCGACCGGACCGACCCGACCGAGGTGTTCGTCGCCGTCGAGGGGTCGGGGCCGCTGGGACTGGTGCAGATCTACCGGCTGTCGGACAACCAGGACTACCAGCGCGCGGTCGGGGTGGACGACGGGGCCGGCATCGATCTCCTCATCGGTGAGTCCGAGCGCTGCGGCCGCGGTCTCGGGCCGCGCCTCATCAGCCACGCCCTCGGACTGATCTGGGAGCGCTACCCCGAGGTGCGGCGCGCCATGGCCGGCCCGAGCCCGCGCAACACCCGGTCGCACCGGGCTTTCGAGAAGGCCGGGTTCCGGGCCGTGCGCCAGGTCACCGTCCCCGGTGCCGAAGAGGACGAGCTGATCTTCGTCTGTCCCCGCCCTACAGCAGCTTGAAGAGTTGCCCGCACAGCTCCCACAGCTCGGCGACGCAGGCGGCGTAGACCTGATCGTCCCGGCCGGCGGGGTCGGTGACGTCGTCCTCGTCGGAGAGCGGCGCCTCGGCCAGATGGAGGGCCGCCACTCGTTCCCCGAGCGTGGGCGGCGGGGGCGGCAGGTCCCCGCACAGCCGGCGGATGCTCGCCGTGCGCCCCGCAGCCTGAGGGAAGAGCCGGCGCACGAACCGGACGTGGTCGGCCTCCATCACCACCACCAGGTCGGCCCGGACGAGGTCGGCCTCGTAGACCTGACGGCTGCGGTGACCGGTGAACGTGGCGCCCGCCAGTTCGGGCAGGGCGGAGAGCGCGTTGCGGGTCCGCATCCCCATGGGTTGCCCGTCAATGGTGTGGGTACCGGCGGTGACGATGCGCAGATCCGACGCGGCGCCGTCGGCTTCGTGCCCCACCAGATACTCGAGCATGAAGCCGGCCATGACCGAGCGGGCGGCGTTGCCGGTGCACAGTACGAGGAGGTCGGTCACCCGCGCCTCACCAGGATGCCTTGGCGTCCACATCGAGCGCATGCTGGGCGTGGCGGCCGGTGCTGGTCAGGAACATCCGGTCACCGCGCTCGGTGCGCTGGACGACCATGGACGCCACGATGGCCATGAGGAGCCCTCCGAAGATGTCCCGCCGGACGTCCCGGCGGAGTTGCTCCAACCGATAGTGCTCCACTCCCAGAGCGCACAGGGCCTCGTGGTAATGCGCCAGCAATCCTGATTCATGCGCTCTCCGATCCTCCACACTGAGGCAACCGCCGATGAAGTACGCCGCATCGGAGGACCCGCCGGCCCACGACAGCGTCTGCCAATCGACCACGACCGGTCGCCGTTCGCCGGGTTCGAAGAGCAGATTGTCGAGCCGAAAATCGCCGTGGCTCGCCGTGCGCGGCCCGATGCGGCTGGCCACCCAGCCCGGGAGATGCGCCACGAACCACTCGACCAGGGCCACGTGCTCGGGTTCCAGGCGATCACCGTAGCGCTCGAGGAATCCCGGCAGCAGGGAGGTCACCAGGGCCGCCAGGAGGGCATCGGACTCCGGCGAAGCGCGGTTCAACCAGGGGAGGGCGGCCAGGTCGGCGGCTTCCCAGCAGGGTGCGTGGAGCCCGGCCATCTCCTCGAGTACGGCCGCTGCGACATCGGGGCCACAGGCCTCGATCTGGTCTCCCTGGCTCGCTCCCACCAGGTCACCGAGAATGAGGGTGAACCATCCCGTGTCCGGTTCGACGTGCGCCAGGTACGCCTTGGGCGTGCGGGCGATGACCCGAGCGGCCACCTCCTGGTAGAACCGCACCTCGATCTCGTAGGCCCGCAAGGCGAGGCCCGTGGCGCGGCTCTGGTGGTCGGACGAGGCGAACTTGCCCACCACGCTCGCGGGACCCGCGCCCGGTGCGTCATAGGTGAGTGACAGTCGGGCCGTGTCGGCCATCTGGCCGGTGCCGATGGCAGATGCCGTCACCCCGATGACGCGAGCACCGGCGAGGACTCCGGCCTCGGTCAGCACCGCCGACATCCACTCCGGCGTGATCTCGCCGGCAGAGCGAACGATCTCCGGGCGTCCCATGGCAACGGTGACTCTATGGGCCGCGCCCTAGCGCCCGCGTCCGGCGCCGGATGGGCACGGCCCCGTCAGGGCGACGAAATTCACCGCACGAGGTTCACGGCGACGAGAATCCGGCCGAAGCCAGCAGGTCCTCGCTCTCCGTCCACAGGCGTGCCGCCTGGTCATCGTCCCGGGCGTGCCGGCTCATGTGGCCCGGTTTTCCACGGACCCAGTAGAGCCCGGACTTCTCGGCGACCTCAGGTGAGGTGGCCAGATAGATGGAGGTCCGGGCCCCCGCCGCCGGACTCCTCTCGAACGGCCGGACGAGCTTGAGGCCGAGCCCCATGAGGCCGTGCAGGTCTCCATCCATGCCGAAGGAACTGCGGACCGCACCCGGATGAACGGCGTTGGCCGTGACACCGCTCCCTTCGAGGCGCCTCGCCAATTCGCGCGTGAACAGCACGTTGGCCAATTTCGAGTGCGCATACGCATCCATGGCTTCGTAGCGTCGCTCGCTCTGCAGGTCGCCGAAGCGGATCCCTTTCCGGGCGAAGTGGTGACCGACCGACGTCACGTTGACGATGCGTGACGGCGCGCTGGCCTTCAGGCGCGGCAGCAACAGACCGGTGAAGGCGAAGGGACCAAGGTGATTGACGCCGAAGGTCTGCTCGAATCCTTGCGCGGTCAGGCGCCGGTCCGACCATGTCCCACCGGCATTGTTGATCACCACGTCGAGCCGGCCCCAGTCGGACAGGAGGACTTCCGCGGCGGCGCGCACCGAGTCGAGGTCGGCCAGGTCCAGGGGAACCACGTGCACGTCTCCGTTGCCGGTGCGCTCCGTGACCTCGGCGGCGGCCAACGCCGCCTTCTCCCGGTTTCGGCAGGCCAGAACCGTGGTCGCGCCGAGAGCGGCCACGCCAACGGCCGATTCCTTCCCGATGCCGACGTTGCTGCCGGTGATCACGACCACTTTGCCTCGCATGCTCACGGCGATACCCCTTCTCACACCTGAAGATGCTCGATTTCTCCGTGCACTCTGCCACGCCGCGCCCGCGAGGTCGTCGAGTATGTTGGCAGCATGACGTTCTGCACGATGGTGAACCGTGTCCGCGGTACGGACACGGTGGGGGTGGCATCAACTCAGTAGCCGGTGGGCGGCGCAGATCGTGGCCGACGCGGGCATTGGCGCGGGTGATCTCGTCCTCGATGTCGGAGCGGGCACGGGTGCCCTCACCGTTCCCTTGGTCTCACTGGGGGCCCGCGTCATCGCGATCGAACTCAATCCATACCGAGCCGCCGAGTTGCGAAGGACGTTCTCCGGGGACGACGTCACGGTCGTGGTCGCCGACGGCGCCGACCTGCGACTGCCCAAACGACCCTTCCGGGTCGTCGCCAACCCACCTTTCGCCATCAGCACCGCACTGCTGCGGCGTCTGGTCGCGCCCGGAAGCCGTCTGGTGCGAGCGGACCTGGTGGTCCCCTGGCATACGGCCAGGCGGTGGACCTCGGGGAGCGCGCCCGGTGCGGGCCGTTGGCAACGGACCTTCTCGGCACGGGTCGGTCGACCAGTTCCCCGGTCGGCCTTCACGCCCTCGCCGCCCAACGGAGTGGCTCTCCTGTCGATTGCTCGACGCCCGGCGAGAGCGGGCGACGGGCGCAGGCGTCG
>CAWIKB010000013.1:0-42279 GCA_963836605.1 uncultured Acidimicrobiaceae bacterium
CACCTCAGCGCCCACCAGGTTTCCCTGACCAGCAACAACGCGGATCGTTGTTCACGCCGCACGAACCGGAGGGGGTGCCAGATGGGGAGCTCTGGATCTCGGCATCAGGCTTTTAGCGGGAGGGGGCAGGCCCCCTCCCGGCCTCCCCCTGACGCGACCGAGTGCTGCGTTGAGATAGTCGGGCCGGCAGAGCCGACCCTCTGGCGGGCACGCTTGTGTCATGACGAGTGTGACGAACATCAATGAAGTGCTCGAGGGACACGTGGGCCTCGACCTTGCCTGCATCGACCGGCTCTATCTGAACGCCTACGTGCCCAATCTTCAGGTGGCGGGTCAGGTGGTCACCTTCCTCACCGCACACCTCGGATTTCCCATCCCTTCACCCGCGCTGCTCGAAAAGATCGGGAACCGGTTCCGTCGGGAGGTCAAGGCTTTCGCTGCTGAGAACGAGATACCCGTCCTGCAGTTGAAAAAGCCGGACCGAACCCGTTTCGACGACCGCAAGCTTGACCATGTCCGGCCCCATCTCGAGAAGGCCGAGCGCGACGGCCGCTTCGGGGTGGTGGCCATCGTCACGGCCCAGGAGTTCCAGTGGGTCTTCAGCGCCAAGAAACGGACGCCCAGTTCGGCCGGGGTGTTCTTCGACTTCGTCAAGGAGGAGCGCCGGGTCGGGATGTACTACTTCTACGTGCTCGATCCCGAGTTCGGGCCGGGCTTCATCAAGATCTGTACCTACTTCCCCTACCCGGCCAAGATCTGGTGCAACGGGCACGAGTGGGCCAAGCGCCAGGCCGCTCAGGCGGGCATTCCCTTCTCCACGTTGGCCAATGGCTTCGCGTCATGCGCCGAGCCGGCTGCCCTCCAGAGCATCTGCGACCGCTTCGGTCCAGCCGATGTGCAGGGCTTCTTCGACCGCTGGACGGCCGTGATCCCCACTCCCTTCACCGACGACGACAAGAAGGCGGGCTACTTCTGGGAAATCTCCATGCGCCAGGTCGAAGTCTCCCGCACCTTGGTCTTTGACGACCCGCGTCGGGCCCGCCTGTTCTTCGAGTCGCTCGTGGCAGACAACGTCGGCGTGGGGCGTCCCCACGAGGTCCATGCCGTCTTTGGGCGCGATTCTCGTGGTGTCACCACCAAGGCCCCCTTCTCGACCAGGATCTTTAACCCAGGCACCGAGGTCAGGATGGACTTTCGCTACAAGAACAGCCGGGTCAAGCAGTATCTCAAGGAAGGGAGGGCGCTACGCATAGAAACCGTCATCAACAAGCCCAAAGACATCGGAGTGCTGGCCCGACTCGAGCATCTCCCCGAGCTGGTGGAGCGCGCCCGAGGGGTCAACGACCGTCTGCTTATGATCGAACGTGCCGGCCAGGGTTGTGCCATCGGCTCTGCGCTCTTTGAGCGCATCCACCAGCCCTACGCATGTGAGGGCCAACGAACCGGGGCCTTGCGCTTCGGGGATCAACGCGCCATGGCCCTGGCCGGCTCACTGTGCCTCGTCGTCCACGCCGTCACCGGCTTCACCAACAAGAGCCTTCGCGGGCAGGTGGCCGGACTCCTCGGCACGGACTACAGCTCCTCGCAGATGAGTTATGACCTGCGCCGACTCCGTCTCCACGGGCTAATCGCGCGCACCCCCGGCACCAACTCTTACACCGTGACTCCCGAGGGAATCCGAGTCGCCGTCTTCTACACCAAGCTCCACGGCCGCCTGCTCAGACCGCTCCTCGACGCCCACCAGCCACCAGCACCCGTTGAGCTCCGCCGCGCCCTGGGGACCATTGAACACGTACTCAGTGCCTACGTCACCAACGCCCGTCTCGGGACTGCAGCCTGAAACTTGTCACAAAATCCAGAGAGCTGGGCACCAAGAAGATCTAGGGGCCACTACTTCTTGGAGGACGCTCGGGAGGCCGCCGACATCGCTACGCCTGCGGGGACTCCACGTTCTCGGCGACAAAGGCTCGGACGGGATGCTCCAGGCCCCGCAGCTGCTGTGGTTCGAGCTCCCCGAGGACCCATTGGTCGACGGGCAGGGCTGCCGCCGCGTCCTCGGTGACCACCAGCCCACCGGGCCGCGCCACTTTCACCAGCCGCGAGACCAGGTTGACCAGGGGCCCGAAGTAGTCGCCCTCGCGTGGTGTGACCAACCCGAAGCCCACGGCACCGCGCGCCGGGGGCAGGACCGGGTCCGCCTCCGCCGCCGCGACCACCTCGAGGCCGATCCGGCACGCCGCGTCCACCGACGGGGCGGTGAAGAACACTTCGTCGCCGATCATCTTGACCACCCGCCCATCGGCCCGGACCGCGCTCGACCAGGCGGTGGACTCGAACCGGGAGAGCGCAAGGTTGTGGTCACGCAGGCTCAGACCCTCGGCCCACGAGGTGGAGCCGACCAGGTCGACGAAGCCCAGGGCGACGACCTCACCCGCACCTCCGGTCGGGGACGCCCAGCCCCGGGACATCGCGGCGCGATGGGTGGCCCGGTCGAACTGCGTCAGGAGGACGTGGGACAGCACCCCGGGGACCGAGGTGAAGGCCAGCGTCGCCGTCTCGGTGGCTTTCGCCCGCGCCAGCTCGTCGGGTCCCTCGCGCTCGGCACCGGGGCCGAACTCGGCGTAGAAGAGGGCCACCGCGGCCTCGGCGATGCCGGCGGCGGCCGCCCCGAGCACCCGAGTGAAGGCGAGGATGGCGTCCTCGCCCATGAGGGCGGCTCCCTGCTCGAAGGCCGGCAGGAGGTCGCCCAGGCTCGCCGGCAGCTTGGTGTCGGGGGCCACGGGGAGACCCGCCGCCAACAGCACCCGCTCGGCCCGGTCCACCGGGACCCCGCTGCGGGCGGCCCACTCCCCGATCGGGAGGGTCGCCGGGGCCGTGCCCATGACCAAATCGCCGGCCACGGCGGGGAGGCTGCCCAGGCGATGAGCCTCCACCATCATCTCGATGGTGGCCCCGCGGTCCGTCAGGTACTCGAGGAGTGCTCGGCGCTCCCCGGCCGCCGGGTCGTCGGGTTGGTAGAGGCCGGCCTCCTCCCAGGCGCCGGTGTCCATCGGACCATCGTTCCACGTCAGTGCGGGTGGTGCGTGGGCGTTCCGCCTGCCACCAGCGCCGGCGAGGCCCACGAATGTGGAACGTACATAGCCCCACGCCAGCCAACCGATTCGCCGGATTTCGCTCCGACCCCATGTGGCAGGCTGGCATCGTGCACCGGTTTCGACGCCAGGACTCCCTGCGGCGGTTGGCCGACGAGGAATTCGACGTCCTGGTCGTCGGTGGAGGCGTCACCGGGGCCGGGGTCGCGCTCGATGCGGCCAGCCGGGGCCTCAAGACCGCTCTGGTCGAGAAGCGCGACTTCGCGTCGGGGACGTCGTCGAAATCATCCAAGATGGTCCACGGCGGCCTGCGCTACCTCCAGCAACGCGAATTCCGTCTGGTCTACGAGAACCTGGCGGAGCGGCAGCACCTGCTGGACAACGCCCCGCACCTGGTGAGTCCCCTGCCCTTTCTCATCCCGCTCTTCGGTCGGGACGGTGTGGTGTCCAAGACCTTGGCCCGCTCGTATTCCTCCGCCCTGTGGCTCTACGACCTGACCGGAGGCCTGCGTATCGGCGCCCGGCACAAGCGGGTGTCCAAAGCCGAGGCGCTGGCCCACCTCCCCACCTTGAAGGTCGAGCACCTCGTCGCCGGCTTCCTCTATTTCGACGCCCGCGCCGACGACGCCCGCCTGACCCTCACCCTGGCCCGCACGGCCGCCCTCGAACATGGCGCCGTCGTGGCCAACTACACCGACGTGGTCCGGTTCACCACCGATGACCGGGGCAAGGCCACGGGTGCCATTGTGCGACCCGATGGCGCCGACGGCGCCGACGGTTCAGCCGAATTCTGCGTGCGGGCCCGGGTCGTGGTCAACGCCACCGGGGTCTGGTCCGATGATGTCCGCGCACTCGAGGAGGGCACGGATCCGCACTCCATCCGGCCGGCCAAGGGCGTGCACGTCAGCGTGCCGGCGGACCGGTTGCCGTGCGACATCGCGGCCGTCATCCCGGTCCCCAAGGACCGCCGCTCCATTTTCGTGGTCGCCTGGCCGGAGACCGACCTGGTGTACCTGGGTACGACCGACACCGACTACCAGGGCCCGCTGGACAACCCGGCCTGCACGCCCGAGGACGTCGATTACCTGCTCGAAGCGGCCAACAACGTCACCACCTCCCACCTGACCCGGGCCGACGTGACCGGGGTCTGGGCCGGGCTGCGGCCCCTGCTGGCGCCGCCGGAAAAAGGTGGGCACGTCTCGGAGCGCACGGCGGACCTCTCCCGGCGCCACACCGTGCGCACCTCGGGCCATGGGGTGGTCACAGTGACCGGGGGCAAGCTCACCACCTATCGGAAAATGGCCCAGGACACGGTCGATGCGGTCCTGCTCGAGCTCGGGGAATCCCCCAAGTCCCGGCGCTGTGTGACCAAGTCGCTGCGCCTGATCGGCGCCACCACGGCCCCGAGGGACCCGGCGTCGGCAGCACGCCCGCACGCCCATCTCCTCGGCCGCTACGGCACCGAGTCGACCGCGGTCCTGGCGTTAGCCGAGGGTCGGCCCGAACTGCTCGAACCGTTCGTCGACAGCCTGCCCTACACGGGCGCCGAGCTGCTCTACGCCGTCCGGGAGGAGATGGCCCAGACGTTGGAGGACGTGCTGACCAGACGGACCCGGGCCATGATCCAGCGCGCGCAACCGACCGTCGCCGCCGCCCGTGCCGCGGCGACCCTCATCGCGCCGGAACTGGGTTGGACCGAAGCGGAGGCGGCGGACCAGGCCACCCGCTTCATCGAGACCTGCGAAAAAGAGCTGCTGACCGCCGGGCTCGATCTGCCATGACCGCCCCCACCCCGGTCACACCCATCGCGGCCGATCCGGTCGCCGTCACCGATCACCTCTCGGGGGCCACCCCTCCACTCCCCCCCGGCCTGGCCGATCGCCTCGCGGCGAGCGGTGCCGAGGTGCGCACCGACGACGCCAGCCGGGCCGAAGCCGGCCGCGACTGGTGGCCCCTGGCCATCGGGTGGGCGGCCGAAGGCTCGGTGCCCCAACGCCCGGCCGTCGTCGCGCGCCCCCACAGCACCGCCGAAGTCGCCGCCGTCCTGTCCGCCTGCAACGAGGCGATGGTGGCGGTCACCCCGATGGCGGGGCGGAGCGGGGTCTGCGGCGCCGCCATCCCGGTGCACGGCGGGGTCGCCCTCGATCTCACGGCGCTCGACGGCCTCATCGGGGTGGACGAGACGTCGCTCACAGCCGATGTCCGGGCCGGCATGTTCGGGCCCGACCTCGAGGATGCCCTGGGCCGGGTCGGGACGGGCTACACCCTGGGGCACTGGCCCCAGTCGATGGACCTCTCCACGGTCGGGGGATGGCTGGCCTGCCGCGGGGCGGGTCAGTATTCGACCCGCTACGGGAAGATCGAGGACATGGTCGTGGGGCTCGAGGTCGTCCTGGCGGACGGCCGCATCGTGCACACCGAGGGCAAGGGGCCGCGCGCCGCCACCGGGCCCAACCTGACCCAGCTGTTCGTCGGGAGCGAGGGCACCCTAGGCGTGATCACCGAGGCCCGCCTGCGCATCCATCCGCTGCCCCCCGCCCAGGAACGGCGGGCGTTCGGCTTCACCTCCTTCGAGGCCGGGCTCGAGGCCTGCCGCAAGATCCTGCGCCGCGGGGCCACCCCCGCCGTGCTCCGCCTGTACGACCAGGCCGAGTCGGGGCGGAACTTCGAGCAGCCCGCGACCAACGTGTTGATCGTCCTGGACGAGACCGATCCCGCCCTGCTGGCCGCCACCCTGGCCGTGGTCGACGACGAATGCACCCCGGCCGCCGGCGCGGAACCGTTGGACGTGGCCCTGGTGGAACGCTGGCTGGGGCACCGCAACGACGTCTCGGCCCTCGCCCCGCTGTGGCGGGCCGGCATCGTGGTGGACACGGCCGAGATCTCGGGACCCTGGGCCGCGCTGCCCGCGCTCTTCGAGGAGGTGGTCACCGCGCTCACCGCCATCGACGGCACCTTGGCCGCCTCGGCCCACCAGTCCCACGCCTACACCGATGGGGCCTGCCTGTACTTCACCTTCGCCGGTCGGGGGCCTGAAGGCGATGCGGCGTGGCGGGAGCAGTACTACCGCCACGCGTGGGACACGGTGACCGACGCCACCTTGGCCCACGGCGCGGCGATCAGCCATCATCACGGCATCGGGCTCAACCGGTCCCGCTTCCTCGCCCGCGCCCTGGGCTCGGGCTTCGACGTGTTGCACGGCCTCAAGAAGACCTTCGATCCCGTCGGTATCCTCAATCCCGGCAAGCTCGGGCTGCCCTCACCGTTCGGCTCCTCACCCTGGGCATGAGCACGGCGGGCGGCAGCGTCCTGGTGGTCGACGTCGGCACCTCGGGTGTCCGCGCCTCCATCGTGCGGCCCGACGCCACGGTGGCCCACGCCCACCACGCCCCCGTCCTGCCCGACTCCCCTGCGCCGGGCCTGGTGGAATTCGACGCCACGCGTCTGGCGGAGGCCGCCCTGTCGGTGGCCCGGGCCGCGCTCGCCGAGGGTGGGCCGGTCGACGCGGTCGGCATCGCCAACCAACGGGCCTCGAGCATCGTGTGGGACCGGGCCACGGGCGAACCGCTGGCCCCCGGCATCGGATGGCAGGACCTGCGCACGGTCGGCACCTGCCTGGAGCTGCAAGCCCAGGGCATCCGTCTCGCTCCCAACGCATCGGCCACCAAGCTCATGGCCATCCTCGACGCGGTCGACCCGGACCGCGCCCGCGCCTCGGCCGGGGAGCTCTCTTTCGGAACGGTCGACACCTGGGTGGCCTGGATCCTCTCGGGCGGCGCGGCGGCGGGCCCGGACGCGCTCCACGTCACGGACGCCACCAACGCCGCCGTCACCGCCATGGTCGACGCCGCCTCCATCTCGTGGGACGAGCCTCTCCTCGAGCGTCTCGGCATCCCGACGGCCATGCTCCCCCGCATCGTCGACTCGTCGGGACCGGTCGGCGCCACCCACGCCCTCCCCGGTGCCCCGGTCATCTGCGGGATCGCCGGCGATCAGCAGGCGTCGCTGGTCGGGCAGGGGTGCACACGGCCCGGTCTGGCCAAGGCGACCTTTGGCACCGGAGGCATGCTCGACCAGTGCACCGGACCCGGCGGCGGTCCGGCCCACGCCGGACAGGGAGGAGCCGGCACCTTCCCGATCGTCGCCTACCGGATGGGTGGTCAGGCCACCTGGGGGGTCGAGGCGGTCATGCTCTCGGCCGGCAGCTGTGTCGAGTGGCTGCGCGACGACCTGGGCATCTTGCGCACGTCCGAAGAGTCAGCGGCCGTGGCCGCCCGGTGCGAGACCACCGGTGACGTCTGGTTCGTGCCGGCCCTCCTCGGGATGGGCACCCCGGTCTGGGACTTCGGGGCCCGCGGCACGCTGGTCGGCCTGACACGCGGTTCGGGTCGTCCCGAGCTGGTGCGCGCCGTCCTCGAGGGTGTAGCCCACCGGGGCGCCGACCTGGTCGAGGCCGCCGAAGCCGATAGCGGGTTCCCGATCGGATCCCTCCGCATAGACGGCGGCATGTCCGGCAACGACGTGTTCGTGCACGCGCTGGCCGATGCCATCGGGCGACCGGTCGAGATCTCTCCCGTGCTCGAGGCCACCACGCTCGGCGCCGGTCTCCTGGCCGGTCTGGCCATCGGGACCTACTCCTCGGAGGAAGACGTGGCCCGCACGTTCAGACCTCTCCGCACGGTGGATCCCGGGACCGACGAACCCACCCGCAACCTTGTGCGCGAGCGGTGGTTGCTGGCCCGCTCCAAAGCCGAAGCGACCATTCCCGAGCTCTCCGGGATTTCCTTCTAGGCCGCCCCGCAGGCGTCCGCTACGCGGCCAGGTGCGCCAACGCGTCGTCCCAGCTGCTGCCCGCTTCGAGGAGCGGCCGGAAGCTCATCAGCTGGCGCGGCTTGCCGATGGCCATCACGGCCCGGAGCCGCCCGGCCCGGCCGAAGAGGGCCACGAACTTGCCTTCGTCGAGGGACCCGTCGGCGATGCGGACCTCGTCCGTGCCGCCGGGATTGCCCAGCACCTGGAAACGGATGCCGAACTGGTCCGACCAGAAGTAGGGGATGGGGGTGAACGACGGCGCCGCGGCCCGCCCGGCCAGCACGCTCCGCGCCGCGGCGACGCCGGCTTCGGCCGCCACCTGCCAGTGCTCGATACGGATCTGCTCTTCGAGCCCGTCGTGGCGCCACGTCCAGCGGGCCAGGTCTCCCGCCGCCACGATCCCCTCGGCCGCAAAGAGCCGATCGTCACACTCGACCCCGTTCTCCAAGGTAAGCCCGGAATCGTCGAGCCACTCCACCCGGGGTACCACACCGATGCCCACCACGACGACATCAGCGTCGAGTTCGGCTCCGCCGGACAACGCCACGACCAGGCCACGTGCCGCGCCTTCGGCGCGCCGGATCCCGGCCACTCCCTCGCCGGTGCGGAGGTCGACCCCGTGCGCGCCGTGCAGGGAGCCGCAGTGCGCGCCGATCTCAGGGCCGAGCACATTGACCAGTGGGATCTTCAGCGCTTCGACCACCGTGACCCGGCAGCCCATGGCGGCGCAGGTCGAGGCCACTTCGGCTCCGATGAAACCGGCACCGATCACCACGACCCGGGTGGCCTCGTCGGCAACCAGCATGGCCCGCAGGGCCAACGAGTCGTCGACCGTACGCAAGGTGAAGAGGCCGTCGCGCTGGCCCAGGGCCTCGGTACCGGGCAATGCTCGGGGCTTGGCGCCGGTGGCCAGCACCACCGCGTCTCCCTCGAGCACGGTGCCGTCGTCGATCTCGACCCGACGGCCCTCGACGTCGAGACGCATCGCGCGGTGGCCCAGCACTTCGTGCACGCGCAGCTCGCTCGATCGCTTTCGGTCGGCCAGGACCGCCTTCTCCGGCGGCCATGTGCCGGCCAACACCTGTTTGGAAAGAGGGGGCCGGTCGTAGGGAAGGTGCAGTTCCTCACCCACCAGCGTGACCCCACCCTCGAAGCCCTCGGTCCGCAGGGTCTCCACGGCGCGCCAGCCGGCCAGGGAGGCTCCGACGACGATCACGGTGTCGTCGTTCGTGAGTCCGGGCACCGGCGCTATCCGCCGAACATCGTCATCCACTCCTCGACGGAGCGGGGACGGAAGACGTAGTTCCACTTGCGGGTGTCACCCAGGCGCTGGGACGGGTCCGCCGAGTAGAGATGGCCCGGGTAGAGCACCGCATCGTCGGGCACCCGGGCCAGGCGGGTGTTGATCGACTCGTACATGGCAACGGGATCGGCGCCGGGCAGGTCGGTCCGCCCGCAGCCGTCGAGGAAGAGGGTGTCGCCGGCCACCAGGTGCCCGTCGACCAGGAAGCACTGGCTTCCCGGCGTGTGGCCTGGCGTGTGGATGAGCTCGATCCCGGCCGCACCCACCTGCACCACGTCGCCGCTGTCGTGACCGACGAGGTCCGAGCCACCGACACCGGTCGTGCGCTCCACCCACGGCAGCTCCTCCTTCTGCACGTGGATCGGTACCTGCACCTTTTCGAGCAGTGCGCTGATCCCCTCGACGGACCAGCTGGACATGTTCCCTCCAACGTGGTCAGGGTGGTAGTGGGTACCCAGGACTCCGGTGAGCCTCATCCCGTCCGCCTCGAGCAGATCGAGCAGGTCCTGCACCGCGTACGCCGGATCGACGATGACCGCCTCACCCGTCTGGCGGTCACCGATCAGGTAGACGAAGTTCACCATCTGGCGGGCCATCTGGTCACCGCGTGCGAAGTCACGGCCCGACAGGAGTTGGCGGAAGTACAGCTGTTCACCTACGGCCACGTCAGCCATCGTCGTCATCGCCTCCTACGGGCTCGACCTCGGCGGCCAGGGCGTCGAGCCGGGGTACCAGTTCCTCGACCTGGGCCCGGGTCTGGCGAAGGCGCCGGTCGAGCTCGTCGATCAGGGCCGTTGCCCGCTCCAAGCGGGACACCAGCACGTCCACGTCCACCTCCCGCTGCTCGAAGTACTCGACGATTGCGTCGAGCTCGCGGCTGGCGTCGGTATAACTCAATTCCCCTACTGCGACCGGTTCCTGTGTTGCCGCCATCTTCAATGCCCCTTGTCCTTCTCTTCGTCCTCTGCGCCTTCTACGCCCTCTTCGTCATGACCACGGGTCTCGCTGTCCTGCACCCGAGAGCGCAGCACGCCGTCAGGAAGACGCGTCACGATCTCCTCACCCACCTCGACCCCATCGGCACTCCGAACCAGTCGACCTTCAGACGTCAAGGTCAAGCTGTACCCCCGTTCCAGTTGTCGATCGACGTCGTACGCCTTGAGAAGTCGTCGCCACGATCGCACGCGTTCGTCCTCGTGCGCCAGATGTCCCATGGACAGTGGGCCCAAGCGAGCCGTCTGGGTCCGCACTCGAGCCTGCCCTGCCATCAACCGCTCGGGAGCCAACCGCGCCACGGCCGAAGCACGGCCAGCCACCCGCTCACGGTGCACCCGCAGCTGGCCCCGGGCGGCCCGGGTGAGACGCCCCCGCGCCTGGCTGTCCCGGATCTGGGCATCCGAGAGCACGACCTGGGCCCGGCGACTCACCTGTGCCGCCGGCTGGGCGACGCGCGTCTCCCACCACTGCCCGACTCGAACGACCAACTGGTGCCCGCATTCGGTCGGGGTGATACAGGATCGATTGGCCACGATGTCGGCCACCGACTCATCCCCCGTGTGACCAACGCCGGTCCACACCGGCTTGGTGGCCAGGGCGATGGCCCGCGCCACCACCTCGGTATCGAAGGTCACCAGGTCCGCCTTCGAACCCCCACCCCGCACGACGATCACCACGTCGCAATCGGTGCGGCACAACGCGCCGACGGCCCTGGCCACCGCGCGTGGCGTGCCGGTTCCCTGCACCTTGACGGGGACGACCCGAATCTGGAACCCGAAAGGCGAACCGGTGAGCTGCCCCACGACGTCCCGGTACCCCTCGGTCCCCGGGCTGGCCACCAATCCCACTCGTAGCGGCACCTCGGGAACCGCCAGCCCGCTGTTGCGCCGCAACAACCCCTCCGACTCCAGTGTGCGCAGCAATTTCGCTCGCTGCGCGGCCAAACGTCCCAGGAGCGCGGTGACGTCGAGCTCGGAGAGAATGAAGCCGATCTCACCCTTGGGTCGATAGAGATCGAGGGAACCCCGGAGAACGACCACCATGCCCTCGGCCAGCACGATGCCTTCCCGGTGCAACGCCGACTTCAGGGGTCCCCACGTGCTCTTCCAACACTTGACCCTCAAGGTCGGAGCTCCCCGCCCTCGGGACGACGAACCGTGGCCGCCCTCGTCGGGATCAACCAGGTCCAGGTAGCAATGACCCGAGCGGCCCGACTGGTCAGAGAAGCTCTGGATCTCCCCGCGGACCCACAACTGACGCCGGCGCGGGAACACCGAGGCCAACGCCTCGTCGACTTCGTCATAGAGCGCGCCGATCGAGAGCACGTCGGCGTGGCCACCATCCGCCGTTGGATCGGCCGCGGGCACAGATGGGGGGGCTTCGGGATCGAAGAGCTGGTGGGCCTCGCTCGGCATAGACGACACCCTACCGATGCGGTGCGCGCCACCCTCGCCCGGGGAGGTGGCAGACTGGCCGTGACGGTGAGTCGGCCAGGTGACCGCAGCCCGGACCGCATTGCGGGATCGTGTTGAGGAAGGTCGGGACTCCGCAGAGCAGGGTGCTGGCTAACAGCCAGTCGAGGTGACTCGCAGGAAAGTGCCACAGAAAGCAGACCGCCGATGGCGCGCCCCCGGGTTCGCACAGGTAAGGGTGAAACGGTGCGGTAAGAGCGCACCAGCGATCAGGGTGACCTGGTCGGCTCGGTAAACCCCACCCGGAGCAAGGCCAAGCGTGGGAGACGGGTTGCTCGCCCGCTCCTCGAAGGAGGAGCATCCCCAGGTAGGCCGCTCAGATGGATGGTCACCCAGGCCCGCGAGGGCTGGACAGAATCCCGCCTACAGGCCGGCTCACCGTCACCGCCTCCTGGCCAGACCGCTATTATAGGCTCTGAGCTGGTGTTTCGAATTATCCACTGCTGACCGTCAGGTCCCGAGATTGACCGTAACTGTCCTCAGAACTGAGGACTGATTGAGGACCTGAGGACTGATTGAGGACAGATCGGGGCCCCTCAGACTGTCACTGGAGGCAGCGATGGCAAGCATCGACAAGCGGAGCAACGGACGCTACCGAGCCCGATGGCGGGAGTTCCCCGGGGGTCCGCAAAAGACCCGGACCTTTCTCCGCAAAGGCGAAGCAGAGCGATTCCTTGACGGCGTGCGTGGCGATCTTGTCCACGGTCAGTATGTCGATCCCGACGGCGGACGAACACCGTTTAAGGAATACGCCGAACGCTGGCGCACGATCCAAGTTCATCGACCAAGCACAGCCTCTCAAGTCGAGACCTACCTCCGCCTGCATGCATATCCCGACCTGGGTCACCGACCGCTGGCCGATGTGAGACGCAGTGAAATCGCCGCATGGATAAAGCGGGAATCTGCAGTACTCGCTCCAGGTTCAGTCGAGCTGACTTTCCGCTGGGTCTCGACCATCTTCAAGGCAGCCGTCACCGATCGACTCATCGCCTCATCACCCTGCGTTGGCGTCGCCCTACCGAAGAAGGCTCACACAGAAGTAATTCCATTGACCGTGAGCGAGGTCAAAGCTCTCGCCAAGGAGGTTCCCGACCGCTACCGGGCACTCATCATTTTCTCCGCTGGTATGGGTCTCCGACAGGGTGAGTGCTTTGGACTCACGGTCGATCGTGTCGACTTCCTTCGTCACCGGGTTCGTGTCGACCGCCAGCTCATCTGGGGCCGGCAGGGTATCTATGAGTTCGGGCCTCCGAAAACTAAGGCGGGATACCGCACGGTTCCGATGCCAGAAGTCGTCGGCGAGACCTTGGCCGCTCATCTTGCGTCCTACGGTGAGGGTCCCGAAGGCCTCGTATTCACCAACACGTTCGGAGGGCCCCTCCGGCGTAGCACCTTCGGCGACATGTGGCAGAGGGCCACCGAAAAGTCCAAATTGCCCCAGTGGGCAACGTTTCACGATTTGAGGCACTTTTATGCCAGCCTTCTGATCGCACGTGGGTGCTCAGTTAAGGCAATCCAGCGAAGTCTCGGCCATGAGTCCGCCATTGAGACATTGGACGTCTACGGTCATTTGTGGCCTAACAGCGAGGACGAAACCCGACAAGCCGTCGATATCGTTTTGACTGAACTGCGCATTGTGGGCCGAGACTCACTCTTCTGAATTTAAGACTGCCAAGACATCCCTCAGGTCGCATTTGAGCCATCGGGGCATCTGTCCGCGATTTTTGAATCTCCCCACTCTCGATCACTGAAATTCCCCACCTTGAGCCCGGTGAGCTGAACCATCCACCCGCGGCGGTGGGCCCCCTTCGATGCTGACGAGCGACCAAGCCAGCCAGCTCGAAGGGAGACCCGCTCCGCATGCTCACACATGGGGAAGACGTGGAAGCACATGCACTCAGACAACGTGGCTGGACGATCTCGGCGATCGCCCGGCACCTCGGCCGGGACCGCAAGACCGTCCGGGGCTACATCAATGGGACAAGGGTCCCCGGCGTCCGGGCTCGCTCGGCACCAGACCCGCTCGAGCCGTTCACCAAGTACCTGGCGGCCCGGTTCGTCGACGATCCGCACGTCTGGGCCTCGGCCCTCTATGACGAGGTCGTCCGGCTCGGCTATGCGCTGAGCTACCCGAGCTTCGCCCGCCAGGTGCGCCAAGCCGAGCTTCGCCCGCACTGCGAAGCCTGCTCGGGGGTCAAGGGCCGCGACACCATCGAGATCGAGCACCCGCCGGGCGAAGAGATCCAGTGGGACTGGTTCGAGCGCAGGAACGCTCCGTGGGGAGCGACGGCCTACGTGCTGTTGGGCACCTTGCCGCACTCGGGCAAGGTCCGCGGTGTCCTGGCCGAGAAGATGGACCAGGCCCACCTCATCGAGGCCATCGACGAGGTGCTCCGGCGCCTGGGCGGGACGCCGAGGGTGTGGCGGACCGACCGTCTGGCGACGGTGATCGTGCCGGGGACGAGAGACGTCCAGGCCTCCTTCGCTCCCGTGGCCAAGCACTACGCGGCGGTCGTCGAGCCCTGTCCGCCGAGGCGCGGCAACCGAAAGGGTGCCGTCGAGTCCTCCGTGCGCTTCGTGTCGGGACGCTGGTGGCGCACCATGACGGCCACGACGCCCGAGGAGGCCCAGCGTTCCCTCGACGTGTTCTGCGCCACCACCGGCGATGAGCGCGAGCGGAGAGGACCGGGCGGTGAGCGCAGCACTGTCGGTGAATTGGCCGATGCCGAACCGCTGCTCGCCCTCCCACCGGCACCTTTCCCGGCCACGACCGAGGTGTCGCGCCTCGTCGCCGACAATGCCAGCGTCGCCTTTCGTGGCAACCGCTACTCGGTGCCGCCCGGGCTCTCGGGGACGACGCTGCTTGTCCGGCATCGCCTGAGCACTCCCACCATCGACGTGGTGGCTCCATCGGGAGCAGTGCTCGTCACCCATCGCCTTGCCCCGGCGGGATCGGGCGCCCTGGTGCGCAGCCGCGAGCACAAAGAGGCCCTCGAGGCCGCCGTGCTGAGCGCCTTCACCACGGCGCGTCCGTGCGACAAGAAGGCCAACAGGCCGCCAGGCCGAGAGGCACTCGAAGAGGCAGCCCGACTGCTCGGGCCCATCGGACGCGAGCCCGTCGTCGACCTCTCCGTCTATGGCGAGATTGCGGAGGGACAGAGGTGAGCGACTCCTCCATCTATCAAGAGATCCGCTCGCACCTGGCCTACCTACGTCTCGGTGCTGCCGCCGAGGCACTGCCCGGAGAGCTCGACCATGCCAGAGAGAAGAAGCTCGGACACTCCGAGTTCTTGCACCGCCTCCTCGAGGTCGAGGTGACTGCCACCGAGATCAGACGCCGAGCCGGACTCGAGCGCTTCGCCTGTCTGCCGTCCCCGTGGACGCTCGAGGACTTCGACTTCAGCGCCCAGCCGTCGGTCGACAAGAAGCTGATGACCGAGCTCGGCACGCTGCGGTTTCTAGAAGACGCCACCAATGTGCTCTTGATCGGGCCGCCCGGTGTCGGCAAGACCATGCTGGCTGTTGGTCTGGCCCGAGCGTCGATCAACGCCGGCTATCGGACCTACTACACGACGGCCGCCGATCTGGCGGCGAGATGTCACCGGGCCGCCCTCGAAGGAAGGTGGGCCACCACCATGCGCTTCTTCGCCGGACCGAGGCTCTTGGTCATCGACGAGGTCGGCTACCTGCCGCTGCAGACCGAGGCCGCCGCCGCGCTCTTCCAGGTCATCACCCAGCGCTATCTGAAGTCCTCCATCGTCATGACGACCAATCTGGGTGTCGGCTCGTGGGGGAAGATCTTCGACGACCCGATGGTGGCCGCCGCCATGCTCGACCGCCTCTTGCACCGCAGCGTCGTGTTCAACATCGACGGCGAGAGCTACCGGATGCGCTCCCATCGGGCCCGCACCGAAGGGCTCCGGAAGGGGGTGTCCAAGGTCAAGGAGTAAAATGAAGGAAAACTCACCGGTCCATCAACTGGGGAATTTCGTTGATCGCCCCTGGGGAGTTTCGGAAATCGGCGGCACATCCGGGCGGCTAATTCGAGGTGCGATGTATTCATCTCTCATAGTGACCTTTCTCTAACACTGATCCGTCGAAAACCAGTCGCTCCAACCCCGTTTGTAATCGGCCGTAAATGGTGGCTCTCGTATAACACCAGGTCAGAGCAGGTGACTATCGAGTGATTTCGTTGACCGTCTAGAACTTTGAGTGTCCCCAGAAGGGCTAACAGAGGAAGGTCTTGGGGTCTGCTGTCGGTCTGGTTGACATCGGTTTTCATTGATCAGGCAGCAGTGTCTTCGATTCTTTCCGTAAAGGCCAGCTCGAACTCGACCGGTGTGAGCTTGCCGAGGCCGCGCTGACGGCGGCGGCGGTTGTAGGTGTGCTCGATCCAGTAGACGATCTCGTAGGCGAGGTCGTCCCTCGTCCTCCATCGTTTCCGGTCGAGGACGTTCTTCTGGAGCAGTGAGTAGAAAGACTCCATGGCCGCGTTGTCGCCGGCCGAGGAGACCCGACCCATCGATCCGGTGAGCTGGTTGGCCTTCAGCACGGCTCGGAAGACTCGTGAACGAAACTGGCCGCCCCGGTCCGAATGGACCACAACGGTGGCCTTGGGTTGGCGCCTGGCGACCGCAGAGCGCAGCGCCGAGGCGGCGAGCGCTGCTGTCATCCGATCAGAGGTGGCGTGACCGACGATCCGGTTCGAGCAGACGTCCTTGATCACGCAGGCGTAGAGCTTTCCCTCGTCGGTCCAGTGCTCGGTGATGTCGGTCAGCCAGACCTTGTCGGGAGTGGGAGCGGTGAAGTTCCGCTGCACCAGGTCGTCGTGGACGGCAGGTCCCGGTCGCTTGCCCGAGTTCCTCCGCCCCTTCTTCGTGGTGCTGGACCAGATCCGGTGCTCGGAGCAGAGCCGCCAGACCCGTCGTTCCCCCACCGTGTGGCCGCCTCGCTCGAGCTCGTCGGAGATGAACCGATACCCGAACTCAGGGTCGTCGTCGTGGACGTCTCGGATGGCGTTCACCAGGTGGGCGTCGTCGTAGTCACGTTGGCAGACCGGGACGGCCTGCCACTTGTAGAAGGCCTGGGCGCTGAAGCCGAGCACCCCGCAGGTCAGCCGCACCGGGAACCCCGTGGCGGCCAGCTCTTGGACCAGCGGGAACTTCATTTTGGGAGTGCATCCTTGGCAAAGTAGGCGGCAGCCCGGCGGAGGATCTCGTTTTCCATCTCGAGGCGGCGTTTCTCGCGTCGCAGCTGGACGATCTCAGCCTGCTCGGCGGTCGTCAGGCCGTCCTTGATGCCATCGTCGACGTCGGCTTGGCGCATCCAGCGCCGAACCGACTCCTCGGCGACCCCGAAGTCGACGGCGACTTCAGCGACGCTCAGATCGCCCCGACGAGCGACAGCGACGACGTCACGCTTGAACTCTGGGGGGAACTTCTTCGGCATGGTTCCATCCTTCCAGCGGGAGGTAATCCCACATTAGAGATGTCAACCAGACCGACAGCAGACCCCATGACAATGCTTGCAGATCAGGTCGATCTCGTCATCGGGGTCGATACACATAAGCTTGCGATTAAACCTCAGCCCGCCTTGCTCTGGGTTTCTTCGAGCATGAGCTGCTGGGCTTGCGCCGCCACTTGGCGCATCTCGGCGATCAGGGCGCGTACCTGTCGATCGTTGCCGATCCATTCGCTGTAGAGCGCAGCCTCGTCTGGAGTGAGCCTCCGGTTGACCGTCTTGCCGGCCACCTTGGCTGTCCACTGGAAATAAGGCCCATGAAGTCGAGGCGGATCGGCGTGACAGCCACAGCCCTCTTTGCCGCACCGGTTGTAACGAGGAGCCACACTCCCCGATGCGATGTAGCCGACGTCAGCCAGCTGACGGGCCAGTTCGCGATAGCGCCGCTCATAGGCCTCGAGCCGAGTGGTACTCCTCTTGGTTGCCATTCGTGCCTCCGCCCCCAGTATCCCAACTTTTCGGTCCGATAGTAGTAATACTATCGGGGATGCCACCACCGCCAGCGGGTGCAGGTGCGTTGAGCCAGTTGGTCGAGTTCCGAGCGGGGCTCCATGGGTGCTTTGTGCGCTGGGGAGACGCCCTTTTCGAACTGGCCGATGCCACGTTGTGCGCCCCAGGGGCCGTCGGATCAGTGCCCGCTCTCAGCCTCGAGCCCGAGTTCCGCCGCTCTCACGGCAGCCTCTACAAGGCGCTCGAGCGGGGCCGAATCGACGAGGACCGTCTGCGGGCGCTCCTGGTCGCGCAGCGCCCGGCGACCTGGCCTCTCGTCTTTGCCGTCGACGCCTCGACCTGGGATCGCTGTGACGCCGAGTGCAGCCCCGAGCGGGGCTTTTACTACTCGGCGTCGAAGCACTCGGCGGGCCAACCCATCGTGGCCGGCTGGAACTATCAGTGGATCTGCCAGCTGGACTGGGCCTTTGACTCGTGGACGGCACCGCTCGACATGGCGCGCATCGCGCCAGAGCGCGACGGCACCACGGCAACGGCGCAACAGATCCAGCGCCTCGTTCGACTCCTCCCTGACGACCAAGAGGTCCCGTTGTTCGTCTTCGACGCCGGCTACAACCCTGTCGCCCTCGGTCACGACCTGGCCGAAGAGCGGTGCGAATGTCTCACCCGCATCCGCGACGACCGCGTCTTTTTCGCTGACCCCCTCCTCGTCCCAGCCGACCGAGGGGAACCGGTGGTCGTCCCCCGCGGCACGGACGGCGGTTCAAGTGCTCGGAGAAGAAGACCTGGGCGCGGCCATCGGCAAGCCTCACGGCGACTGATCCCCGTTATGGCACCGTCAAGGTGAAGGCCTGGCACGGTCTGCATCCTCGGGTGATCGGTCGCGGACGCTGGCACGACTACAGCGGCGCACCGCCGATCGTGCCGGGCACCGTCATCCGCGTCGAGGTCGAGCGCTTGCCCAAGCCCGCTTCGGGGACGAAGAAGACACTGTGGCTGTTTTGGACCGGGCCTGGCGAGCCCGATCTCGAGCGATGCTGGCGCGCTTACCTGCGGCGCTTCGACATCGAGCACACCTTCCGCTTCATCAAGAACACCCTGGGTTGGACCACGCCGTCACTGTGCACGCCCGAACAAGCCGACCGCTGGAGTTGGCTCATCGTCGGAGCCTTGACCCAACTGCGGCTCGCCCGCGACCTGGTCGACGACCTACGCCTGCCATGGGAGCGGCCACTTGGACCAGCGAAGCTCACGCCGACGCGAGTGCGGCGGGGGTTTCGACGACTTCGCCCAACGATCGGCACACCGGCCAGTCCACCGAAATCGACGACGCCCGGACCGGGACGACCCAAAGGGACACGAAAACCGCCCAGAAAGCGGTACCCGGCGGTCAAGAAGGCGGCCTGAGCGGGTGCCTGAGGTTTAATCGCAAGATAAGAGCCCGCGCGAATAGGCACCAGCTCGCGACGCTGTCAAGCATTTCTGCCTGAGAGCGTCTGACCATCCACCGGTCGTGATGGAGGCCCCGAGACAATCGGGGTGCTTGTCCAAACACCAACGACCAAGTGGAGGTACCCCACCATCATGCGCGCGCTGGAACCCGAAGTGTTCGATACCGTCTGGGCCGCCGTCGAAGCCCTGCTCCCAGTGCATAACGAGACCCATCCGCTCGGCTGTCACCGGCCGCGCGCCTCTGATCGGGACTGCTTCGAGATGATGTTGGTGCGCCTGGTGACGGGGTGCAGCTGGGAGGACGCCGAAGTGCTCTGTGGGAACAAGGTCTCGGACACCACGGCCCGGGCCCGCCGTGACGAGTGGATCGCCGCCGGCGTCTTCGCGTCGATCGCGGACGAGGCGATCCGCTCCTACGACAAGATCATCGGTCTCGACCTCTCCCAAGTGGCCGCCGACGGGTCGTTGCACAAAAGCCCTGCGGGAGGGGAGGGAACCGGCAAGAGCCCGACCGATCGAGCCAAGCTCGGGTGGAAATGGTCAGTGCTCACCGACGCCCACGGCATCCCCATCGGCTGGGCCATCGACGGCGCCAACCGCCAAGACTCCATCTTGCTCGAGCCCACCCTCGACGACGCCGATCGCCGCGGGCTGCTCGACGACATCGAGACCATCTGGCTCGACCGGGGCTATGACTCCGACGTCACTCGTCAGCGACTCTTGGCTCTCGGCCTCGACGACGCCATCATTGCCAAGAAGAGGAATGAGGTTCCCCGCAATTAGTGGACACCCGACAAGCCGATCTTTTGGTCGGCTGGAAGGATGTCCGATATGGGAGCGACAAGGCGGAAGTTCACGCTGGAGTTCAAGACAGAGGCCGCTCATCGCGTGATCGATACGGGCAGGACGGTGGCCGAAGTAGCCGCTGAGCTGTCGGTGTCAGGCAGCGTGTTGGCCCGATGGGTGCGCGAAGAGCGCCGTCGGCTCGATGCGGTGGCCGGATCGTCTGATGAACCGTTGAGCGCGGCGGAGCGAACCGAGCTGTTGGCGCTGCGACGTCAGGTCGCTGAGCAGGACAAGGACCTGGCTTTCTTGGGAAAAGCTGCCGCGTACTTCGCTTCGAATCCACCAAAGCAGAGAGATTTGCGTTGATGGCCGCCGAGTGCGCGAACTTCGAGATCACCCGCATGGCCCGGCTGTTGGAGGTGTCCACGGCGGGCTACTACCGCTGGCGGGCGGCCCAGGACCGTCCCCCGCTCCCGAGCGAGGTCCGCCGGGCCGATCTCGACGCCAGGATCATCGACTTGCACAAGAGCTCGAACGGCACCTACGGCGCCCCCCGGATCACGCTCGACCTCCATGAGGCCGGCGAACGGGTGAGCCGCAACACCGTGGCCGAGCGCATGGCCAGCCTCGGGATCGTGGGGGTGAGTCCGCGCTTGTTCAAGGTCACCACCACCCCCGATCCAGCCGCCACGTACCCGGCGGACCTGGTGAATCGGCAGTTCCATCCAGACGGCATCGACGAGCTGTGGACCTCGGACATCACCTACCTGACGGTGGGCGACGGCGAGGCCTACCTGTGTGCCATTCGCGACGAGGGATCGTCTCGCGTGCTCGGGTTCTCCGTGGCTGAGCACATGCGGACCGAGATCGTTCTCGACGCGTTGGAGCAATCGGTGGCCACCAGGTTCGGACACATCGAGGGAACGGTGTTCCACACCGACCGAGGCAGCCAATTTTCAGACGGCAAGGTCGTGGACCTCTGCGAGCGCGTGGGCCTGGTTCGTTCCATGGGCGCCACGGGCAGTTGTTATGACCATGCGAGCGCCGAGAGCTTCTGGTCGATCTTCAAGCACGAATACTTCTACCGGCACACCTTCGCCACCATCGACGAACTCCGAGCCGGGATCGCCCGCTACATCAACTTCTACAACCACCAACGTCGTTGCGCCAAGGCTGGCGATCTCAGTCCCATTCGCTACGAGTTATCGTTGGGCCTCAAGCAACAAGCTGCTTAATCACCGTGTCCACTATCTCTGGGCAACCTCAGAAGAAGGGTGTCGCCACGTCGCCGAACCCACAGCCCATGGGTCTGCGCTGGCCGGTCGAGCGCACCAACAGCTGGCTGTCGAACTACGGACAGCTACGACGCAACACCGATCGAAGGAGCGTCCACCGCCTCGCTCAGTTCGCACTCGCCGTCGCCTTCTTGCTCACCGCCAAGCTCATCGACTGGCGCAACCGCTGGTCACCGGGCGCGGTGCCTATCCGCTGGGCTCTAAGTGACTGTCGCGATTATTTCCCCAGCGCGATCACGCGATCGGCGGCTGGGTGAGCCGGCGCAGGAGATGGCGGCTGTGGGCAGCCCAGATGAAGCCTTCGGTGACGATCGGATCGCGCTCGTAGTCGACTTGAAGGCGTCGGCTGTTCATGAGCCACGACCAGGTGCGTTCGACGATCCAGCGCTTGGGGAGGGCTTTGAACTGGCCGGGGTGGATGCGGTGCACCACTTCGACGCCGACGTGATGGTTCCGACAGTGCTCGATGAAGGCGCGCTTGAACCCAGAGTCGCACCACAGCTTGGCGAAGCGAGCGGAGCGGTCGCGTGCACGGTCGGTCACGGTGATGCCGCCCACGTTGTCCGAGATGCTCGCCGCGACGACGACCACCGCCATGAGCAGCCCGAGGGTGTCGACGATGCCGAAGGTCTTGCGGCCGTTGATCTTCTTTCCGGCGTCATATCCCTTGGTTTTCTTGCTCACGGTGGCCGTGGCGCGCACCGAGCGGGCGTCGACGATCCCGGCCGAGGGTGTGCCCTCGCGTCCCTCTTTTCGGCGCACCGCCACGGCCAGTCGCTCGGCGATCCGGGCCCAGGTGCCGTCTCTGGACCACTCGAGGTGGTAGCGGTGCACCGTGTTCCAGTTCGGATAACTCTCGGGAAGGGCGCGCCACTGACAGCCCGTCGCCGTCACGTAGAAGATGGCGTCGACCACTCGGCGGCGATCTACCTTGACGGGACGGCCCATCGAGCCCGGTGTCCAATAGGGAGAGACCAGATCGGCGATGAGCTCCCACTCTTCGTTACTCATGTCGCCGTGGCTCGTTCGCCAGGTCTGCGCCGCTGCAACCGAGTCGGACTTCATACCCAACGCTACGCGACGACCGAACCCAAAAAGTGGCTATTCAACCGATGAAGTGCACTCATTTTCCGAACAGGGTCTAAGAACACCAACACCGCGGCGGTCGTCCGGGCTTCGACGGGTGGCGCCCTCGCCGATCTGACGGGTCCGACCGATCCAGGCGGTCATCAAGCCGTCTTCGACATGGCGGTCCGCCACGAAGGCTCTCGGGCTTGGGCGATCGAGGGCACCAACAGCTATGGGGCTGGACTCACCCGGTTCCTTCGTGAGCGCGGTGAGTGGGTGATCGAGCTCGACCGGCCCAACCGAAACTGCTCGAAGGGGCGGGAAGAAGTCCGACCCGCTCGATGCGGTCCGGTCGGCCAGGGAGGCGCTTGGGCGTCCCGATCTCGGGGAGCCGCGCTCGACGGGCGAACGGGCAGCGCTTGGCGTCCTGCTTTCGGCTCGGCGGTCCGCTGTCGATGCCCGCTCCACCGCACAACGGCAGATCCATGACCTGTCCATCGCCGCCCCGGAGTCACTACGAGCCCGCTTTCGGGGGAAGACGGGACACCAGGTCGTCACGATGGCAGCCCGGTTGCGGACGAGCCCGGCTCAGGACACCGAGACCAGGAGCATCGTGCGGGTGCTCCGGGCCTTGGCCAAGCGCGTCCTCGAACTTGAGGCAGAGACCAAGGAGCACGAAGGCGAGATGGCCGCCATCGTGCGGGCATGGCGACCTGAGCTTGCTCGAAGAGTGCGGGGTGGGTCCGGTCGTTGCGGCGACGGTGCTCTGCGCCTAGTCGCACTCGGGACGGTTTCGATCGGACGGAGCATTTGCCAGCCTGGCTGGCGTGTCGCCGATTCCCGCCTCGTCGGGCATGACGGTGCGCCACCGCCTGAACCGCCGAGGCGACCGTCAGCTGAACCGGGCGCTCCATGTGGTCGTCATCAACCGAATCCGCCACGACAGTGCGACTCGGGCCTATGTCGAGCGCAGACGAGCCGAGGGCAAGACCGACCGGGAGATCAAGCGGTGCCTGAAGCGCCACATAGCCCGGCAGCTCTTCCGCCAGCTGGAAACGCCTCAAGTTGCACTTGACGCGTTATAGGGGCGTCCACCTATTAGTTAGCCCCATCAACAGCCGTTGTAATCGGGCGTAGTACTCCAGCTGGTGTCGTATTGGGCATGAAATCGAAGGTCGATAAACACACGGAAGCGATTACAGATTCCGCTGGTGCAGTTAGCCTCGATAATTCGCGCGGCCCCTGAACGACGCGGTGCGCGCGTCCACGTAAAAGCCCTCCGCACCTGGGAGGATGTTTGTTACCAAGCAGACATTCCAACCAGACCCGGAGGGCTCCTTGAAAGTGCACCGTAGTCGCTCGGTCCGTCGCGCCAAAGTGATACCCGACGGCAAGAACCTCGTGTCCCATGCCGGTGTCGCTCTCTTGGCCGAACTGGCCGATCGCAGCGGGTTGACCGAGGCCATGTCGGTGGCCATGGCCGAGTGCGGGATCAACTGGCACACCCACGATCCCGGGGTCGTGCTCACGCACCTCGCCGTCGCCATCGCCGATGGCGCGGACTGCCTGGCCGACATCGCGGCGCTCAAAGAACAAGAGGAGCTCTTCGGCCCGGTGGCTTCGGTGGCCACAGCCTGGCGGGCCGTGCACAAGACGGCCTCGGTCGAGCTGCGGGCCATCCCCGTCGCGATCGCCACGGCCCGGGCACGCGTCTGGGCCGCCGAGCCACCGGTTGGCCCGATGATCTGGGACTTCGACTCGACCCTGCTCAACGTGCATTCGGAGAAGGAGGACGCCGCGCCCACCTACAAGCACGGCTTCGGGTTCAATCCCTTGGCCGTGTGGTGCGACAACACCAACGAGCCCCTCGCCGCCATGCTGCGGCCGGGCAACGCCGCCCCCAACGACACCGACGACCACCTCGAACTCCTCGAGTGCGCCGTCCGCGCGCGTGCCCGCCCGAGTACGCTCTCGGCCACGAAGAGGGCGACGACCCCGCCCTGGTCCTCCATCCCATCTTGGTCCGGGCCGACTCGGCCGGGGCCACCCACCGCTTCGTCGCCTCCCTCTCCGACGCCAACTTCGACTACTCGATCGGCTTCCCCATCAGCGGTTCTGTGCGTGACGCCCTGCTGTTGGCCCAAGAGGAGGACTGGGTGCGCGCACCCGTGAGCTCGACGGGGGGATCCGAGCGGGCGCCGAGGTCATCGAGCTGAGCGAGCTCTACGAGGTCAAGGGCTGGCCGGCCGACATGCGGGTGATCTGTCGCCGCGAGCGCCCCCATCCCGGGCGCCCAGCTCTCCCTCTTCGACACCCACGCCGGGTGGCGCCACACCTGCTTCATCACCAACACGGAAGGCGCCGACATCGCCGCACTCGAACTGCGCCACCGCGGCCACGCCCGGGTCGAGGACCGGGTGCGCACCTGGAAGGCCTGCGGACTGGCCAACCTGCCCTTCGACGGCTTCTGCGCCAACGAGGCCTGGGTGGCGGTGTCCTTGCTCGCCGGCGCACTGCTGGCCTGGAGCCAGATGACGTGTTTCGACGGCGCGATCTGGCCAAGGCCGAGCCCAAGACCATGCGCTACCGGGTCCTCCACGTCGCCGCCGTCCTCGCCCACCGCGGGCGTGACCTCGTCGTGCATCTCGACGAGAGCTGGCCCTGGGCCAGCGAGCTGGCCACCGCCTTCACGCGTCTACGCGCCGCGTTCCCATAGCGGGACGGGTCCCGGCGCCCGACCCCGAAGCGATCCCGCAGGGCGTGACATCACGAGACTGAAAGCGAGAGACCTTGATCCGTCACGCCCCTGGTGCACCCTCAAGGCCATCAGCGGGTCAACGAACCCAAATGACGCGCCGGGAGCACCTCGTCAGAGGTCGGAAGAATGATCGAGGTTAGGGGACTCGAAGCTGCTACCCGATCCACTTTTTGGCCTCTCGGCTCAGCCCGCAACACCACGTGAGGCGGGAGCTACACCCCGGTATCGATTACGTCCTCGGGTGGACCGCTGGCGACAGCGATGACTTAGCCAGAGCAGCCCGGAATGCTCCCGTGGGGAAAGCAGTTGTCAGGAGTGTTCGCAGTCACCGAGCTTTGTTTGAGAGCCACCGGGCTTCCCTTGGTTTTGTAAATACCGCCACCCGAAGCGCTGGAGTTTCCTGAGACGGCACTGCCTTGGAGGACCAGAGCGCCCCCAGGGGCGGTAAGCATGCCCGTCATCATGTTGATCCCTGCTTCGAATATCCCGCCGCCGAATCCTGATGCCGAATTGTTGAGGACGGTGCTCATATTGATGGTCAGCACCCCGCTGTTGGGGAAACCAAAGGCAATGTTGGCGATTCCGCCGCCGAGGCCGTCGTTGGGCACGGTGTTGTTGTTCACCTGACTCGAATAAATGGTCATGCTTCCGTGGTTGAGGATTCCCCCACCCGGCGCACCCGGCGCTGAGTTTCCGTTCACCTGGCTCAGCTTGATGGTCGCTGCACCGCCATTTGCGATCCCGCCAGCGCCTGCCATTGGGCCGCCGTTCGAGGTGTTGTCGTTGACCAGGGTTGCGTTGAGGAACAGGTTGCTCGTTCCGGTACCCGGACCACCACCCATGCCGTTGCCACTGGCGATTCCTCCACCACCGCCCTCAGAAGTGTTGTCGCTCACCTGGCTGAAGTTGGCCGTGAGCGTACCGGCGTGGTTGAGGATGCCACCCCCACCGCCACCTTGGGCGGTGTTGTCGCTCACCTGACTCAAGTTGAGTGTGAGGGTGCCAATCGGTCCGAGGTCAAAGGGGTTGACGACACCACTGGCGATGCCTCCGCCACCCATATGAGCGTTGTTGTCGATGACCCGACTGGAGTTGAGCGTAACTGCGCCTTCGCTGTTCAAGATCCCACCACCGGCAAAGACACCGTTGCCGCCCGTGAGCGTGAGGCCATTGAGGGCCAGGTTCCCACCAGGGCCGTCAACCTCAAAGATACGGAAGTTGCTGCCTGTTACGGCGATTGTGGTGGATGAGCCGTTCACGGTGATTGGGGTTGTGATGATCGGCAGACCGTTTGCGCCGGTCATGGGAACCGTGTTGTTGGGGGCCGCTATGTCGTAGGTGCAACCGGGAGCCAGATTGATGGTCCCACCCCCGCTCGCATTGGCGACGTTGATGGCTGCAATGAGACCGGCCGTGCCACCCCCGGGACCTGAACAGGGCACGGTGATCGGCGTTGTGACGGGCTTGACTACCAAGACGACCGCACCGCATCCGGTGCTCGAGTTCGAGTTGAAGCCGTCGGAATCTGCAAAGAAGGCACCGACGTAGTACGTGCCCGGCAGAGGTGGGGCGGTAGTCCCTATGAAATAGGTGCCGTTCCCCGCGTTGACGTTGTTGTCGACACCCAAGGTAAACGATGAGGCGTTCGAGCAGCTGGGCGAAGTGTACGCACCAAGAGAGATCGACCCCATGGGCTCATTGGGTCCGCTAAGTCCGCCGCTCAGTGTCGCAGTGAAGGTAACTGGCGCCCCAAAGGCGGCTGGGTTGGGATTCGCATGAAGCACCAGCGTCGTTGGTGTCGTCGCACCAGCGATCTGAGAACCCAACGGCAAAGAAGCGGGAACGAGGCTGAGGGCACCCATAGCCGTAGAACTGAGAATGGCCACCACCGCCAGGCGCCGGACCTTGAGGTACGACATGATCTGATCCCCCTTTTCCCTTGGTCGAACCTGCCCGAGTCGGCAATCCGCCACTACAAGGGTACGCCGAGTACGGGTGAAATGCCATTGAAAGTTGGCTCTTTCCGAAACGGTTCCGCTGAAACCGTTGCATTGGTCCGTCTGAACCCTTTGCGCTGGGTTGTCTGGGGAGAGTGAGCTCGAAGGCATGAGAGCCCCACTGCGTTGTTGCCTCTCCGGGTCGGCCCTCATTCAGCAGCCCTGCCGAGGCCATTGGTATTCTCTCTTGCGAGTTACTTGAACTGAAGGGCTCGAGATATCCGGAGTGGATGAGAGGGGGATCGAAACCATGACCTTGCGAGTTGTTGGTGCGGGGCTCGGACGTACGGGTACGCATTCGCTCAAACTCGCCTTGGAGCAGGTACTGGGTGGCCCGTGCTACCACATGGTCGAAGTCCTGGGCCGGCCTGACCAGGTAGCGGCCTGGTCCCGAGCTGCACGTGGAGAGGAACCGGACTGGCGAACCTTTCTGGCGGGGTATGTGGCGACAGTGGATTGGCCGGCTGCTTCGTTCTGGAGAGAGCTGGTTTCTAATTCACCTGATGCCGTGGTCGTCTTGTCAATCCGTGACTCAGAGGCATGGTGGAAGAGTGCGTCTGAAACCATCTTTGCTGTCCTGGATCGGGGTGCCCCTCCTGACGATCCAGGTGCGGTCGCTGAACTTCGGATGATCAGCGATCTGCTCGATCGACGCTTCACTTCAGAGTGGCGAGATCGGGACAAGGCTATCGCTGCGTACAACGCTCACAACGAAGACGTTCGTGCGTCCGTCTCACCAGAGCGGCTGGTGGAGTGGCGGCCGGGTGACGGATGGGCGCCGCTCTGCGCCGCCCTGGACATCGATCTCCCTTCCGAGCCTTTTCCCCACGTGAATACGAAATCAGAATTCAGATCGATGACCGGTCTCGATTCTGCTGGATAGCACTGGCGCATCACATGCGACGATTGGTTAATTCGTACCGATGCCGTATCAAGCTGCGTGACATAGCCCGGATGTTTCGTTAGGCACCTGATTCTGACCCCGTGGACGCCAGGGCTCGATCGCTGACGATGAGCAGGTGCGTCGATGCACCAAACCGGCGGTCGCCTCGAAAGAACTGTTTGTCGGTGTCAAAAGTGACCCGCTCGACCGATTCAGGACCGTGACGGATCGCTGATGGGGTGCTGGCTCAGCTTCGTGGAGGACACCTGCCTCACGTTGTCAGGGGCAGTGATCGAAGTTCGGCAAAGGCGTGGGCCAACCCTGCGGCCCAGGGCCATTCATGCTGAAGTCGCAATGTCGTCTTCCGAGACGTCGTAGTCAGCCGTCCGGCCGTGTGCAACAACGCGTAGCGCAGTCGCTTGGGCTCGGCGCTGGCCATGTCACCCTTGAGCACCAGGCCCTGGGTGAAGGCGAAGAGGTCCTGGGCCAGGCAGATCGTTTGTGACTATCCCAGGGTTGGGCTTTACGCCCAATGAGGATGGTGTCGGTGCTCGGCGTGGCTCACAGATCGGCTGACCCCAAAGAGGGTGTCCTTGTCGAGATTCGTCCGTCGAGCGCCGGCGCCAGCCTGCCATCCGTTGCTGGCCTGATTAGGAGCATGTCCCTTTCGAGGTGACCCATCACAGTCCTGCCGCAGCGGTTCAGGCTGGTGCCGACGCCGACCCATCAAATCAGAGAGAGGAATGAAAATGCTCGTAGATCTTGTGGACTATGTCATTGGGGTGGACCCCGATCGGGATCGCATAACAGCGTCGATCGTCTGCGCCAAGACGCAAGGGGAGCTGGACCATGCCGAATTTCCGGCCACCGGGATGGGCTACAGCCGAGCCATCAGCTGGGCCGACGAGCACACACAGGCTGATCAGCGTGTGTGGTCCGTCGAAGGAGCTGGCAGCTATGGAGCAGGCCTGGCCTCGACGCTCAGCACCGAGGGTGAGTGGGTCATTGAGTTCGATCGTCCCTCGACTCGGGCCGCGAAGGACGGAGCGAAGTCCGATCCGCTCGACGCTGTTCGCGCCGCGCGTGAGGTGCTCGGACGAACGAAATGGTCTACTCCCCGTGCTCGAGGAGCCCGGGAGGGACTTCGTGCCCTCCTCGTCGCTCGCAGCGGGGCTCAGCTATCCCGCACTGCAGCCATCAACGAGTTGAAGGCCCTGATCCTCACTGCCCCGGTGGCGCTCCGCGATCACCTGCGGGGTCTTTCGTTGGGTGTCTTGGTTGACCGTTGCGCCCACTTTCGTCCAGATGTTGCCGGGGACCCCGAACTCTTCGGGACCAAATGCTGCGCGTTGCGGGCGTTGGCCCAGCGAGTGGACTTTCTCACCCAACAGGCGAGGGAACTCGAGGAGGCGATGGGTCCATTGGTGAATGAGGCGGGCCCTCAGCTGCTCGACGAGGTGGGCATCGGCGTCATGGCCGCACAGGTCATCGTGTCATGGTCGCACGCCGGACGCTGTCGCAACGAAGCTGCCTTCGCTCGCCTCGCCGGAGTTGCTCCGGTGGAGGCTACCTCCGGTCAAAACCAAACCCGCCATCGACTCAGCCGAGGGGGTGATCGTCAGCTCAACCGAGCCTTGCATCAGGCCGTCACAATCCGCAGTCAGTACGACGACCGGACGAAGGCGTACATCGCTCGCCGCGTGAGCGAAGGCAAGACGCGGCGTGAGGCCCGCCGTTGCTTGAAGCGATATCTGGCTCGTCACCTCTATCGGATACTCGAAGCACCTTTACCGCCACTTGACAAGAGGTAGGAGCATCTCGACCCCGGAGCGAGGGCGGTGGTCGTCGATGAAGGCGACTATTTGGGGAGTCGCGGGTCGAGCTCCCGGTTGCTCCTATGTCAAGCGGCCACGAGAAAGAGGTCCGATGACTCGGTCGTTTGGGCCGTCTCGTCGTCGAGCAAGCGACCGAAGACTTCATCGGAGAGTCGTCGACGCAAGAGACGAAGCGCCTCGGTCTTGGTGTCTCCGTTCGACATCCGCCGCTCCACTTACTCACGCCCGATGACGCCGACACCGCGCAGCTGGGTGACGGCGATGCGATGAAGAGCCGCGTTGATCTGTCGGTTCCCGCCGCGGGTCAAGCGGTGCCGGACGTTGTTACCCGACCACACCGGAATCGGAGCGGTGCCGTTCCAGCGGGCGAAGGCAGCCTTGGAGCGGAACCGGCTGGCTTCCGGCCGACTCGCCCACGATCTTGGCGGCTGAGAGCAAGCCACAGCCCGGCAGGGAGAGCAAGGATGGCGCCAGTCGCCCGACGAGCACCGTGATCTCACGTTCGAGCTCGTTGGCTCGGACGGTGAGCTCCCGGCAGCGGATCAGGAGCTCGCGGGCCATCCTGGCGACGGTTCCGGGGATTCCTTCCAGCCGTTCCTCGACCTCGCTCATCACGTGATAGCGACGAAGCGCCTTGGGCGCGATCTCAAGACCGGGAAAGAGCTCGTGGAGGTGCCAGCGCAGCCTGCTCTGCAGCTGGGTACGCTCTTTGACCAGGCTATCGCGGTGATCTACCAGGAGACGCAACTCCCTGGCCTCGCCGTCGAGACGGACCACAGGGAGGTTGAGCTCACGCAGGGCGGTGCGCTTCTGTGCGTCAACGCCAACGACCACCATGGTGCTCAACCTCCTTGATCGCTTCATCGGGGCTGCGCTGGGTTGGGCCGGGGACACGCCTTTATTCAGGTGTGCAACCAGGCTCCTATCAAGTCACTCCGGTTAACCCGTCGCGTGCCCGGTGGGCGGCACAACAAGGAACAGCCACGACCAGAGTCGGGCAGCGAAGAAACGAGCCAACCCACCGGGCCAGGAGATCGTTACATAAACGCGAAGAAAGCCGAGCCCGCCTTCTCATTGGCCCGGCGCAGCTCGAAGTTCTCCTTTTCCAGCTCTTTTATCCGGGCCCGCTCGTCGGTGGTTAGCCCGGGTCGCTCGCCGGCATCGGTCTCGGCCCGCCTGACCCACTGTCGCAGTGTCTCGTGGTTGATCGCCAGCTTCGCGGCGATCGACTCGATGGCCTTCCATTGCGACGGGTACTCGCTTTGATGATCGAAGACCATCCGCACGGCCCGTTCCCGGACTTCGGGCGGATAGGGACCTCGTCCCGCCTTGCTCTTCTCTGGCATTGCTCCATCCTCTCAAGGGAAGGAGCAGTCACCAATTCCGGGGCCGTCATCCGTCTGGCCGGCTCGCGCCGTGACGCAGCACGAAAGCCGATGGACAAATCGAGCGTCAGGCTACACCATAGGTTAACTCGCGAGGTAGTAGCCTCTTCGTGTGGAGCTGTCGCCTGAGGAACTGGCCGGGTTCTTCGACACGGTGCTGCCGCACTTGAACGAGCTACAGACCCGCGTGGTGGCGGGCGCCATGGCGGTGGCGCTGGGTCGTGGCGGCCAGGCGCGCGTGGTCGAGGCGTCGGGAATGAGTTCTTCGACGATCTACAAGTCGGTTGCAGAGGTGCGCGTCGGGGTCGAACCCTCTGATCGCCAACGCGCGGTTGGGCGGAGGGGACAAGCCGGCGATCGACAAGCAGCCCGGCCTGGCCGAAGCGCTCGACGAGCTGGTCCATCCCTCGACACGTGGCACGCCGATGTCGGCGCTGCGCTGGACTCTCAAGTCGACCTACGAGCTGGCCGCGGACCTCCAGGCCCAGGGGTATCGGGCCTCGGCGGAGTTGGTGCGCAGGCTGTTGCATCAGATGGGCTACAGCCTCCAGGCGCCGGCCAAGCAGAACGAGGGCACCGCTCACCCGGACCGCGACGGCCAGTTCGCCTACATCAACAAGGTGGTTGTGGCTCGGCTGAAACTCGCTGAGCCGGTCATCAGCGTGGACACCAAGAAGAAGGAACTCATCGGCAACTACGCCAACGGGGGGCGCGAATGGCAACCGGCGGGCGAGCCCACCCGGGTGAACGTGCACGACTTCGCCGATCGGGCCCTCGGTGAGTTCGCCAAGGCCATCCCCTATGGGGTCTACGACGTCGGCAACGACGAGGGCTGGGTCTCGGTCGGCGACACCGCGGACACCGCCGAGTTCGCCGTCGAGTCGATCCGGCGCTGGTGGGACCAGATGGGCCGGACCCGCTTCCCCGACGCCTCCACGCTTGCTGATCACCGCGGATGCCGGCGGGTCCAACGGCCCGCGGGTGCGGGCCTTCAAGTACCACCTGGCCCAGCTCGCTGCCGAGACGGGCCTGAGCATCACGGTCTGCCACTATCCACCCGGCACGTCGAAGTGGAACAAGATCGAACACCGCCTCTTCAGCTTCATCTCGCTCAACTGGCGGGGTCGCTCGCTGACCGACATTCGCACCATCGTCGAGCTCATCGCCGCCACCAAGACCAAGACTGGCCTCACCGTCCAATGCGGCTACGACCCGAACTGGTACCCGACCGGAGTCAAGATCAGCGACGACGACTACGCGGCCATCCCGCTACGACCCCACGACTGGCACGGTGAGTGGAACTACAGCATCGAGCCGTGAACCGCGCGACCTATCCCGCGGCGGGCCCTAAGACACCTTGGTCAGACCTTGACCTGGGTCAGATCGGCTCCGTGCTGCGCCCCCATGATGCTCACAGACCTTGCCGTTCTGCTACGGGCAATGGGGCCTGATGCGGCAGTGCCGAGCCCCGAGTTCGTCGAGTGCTGCTTGAAGTCCCTACTCACGTGTAGCTCTTGGCGTTGTCGCTCGTCACCTCGGCGATCACGTCGATGCCGGCAGCGCGAAAGGCCTGGGCGCCACGAAGGAGGAACCCGGCGCAGGTCACCCCCCCGCTCGTCGGGAAGGGTCTCCGAATAAGCGAAGGGCGAATGGTCGTCGACCATCGAGTGGACGCAGGCGTAGCCGATGTAGCGTTTGGACTCCGGGCGCGTCCCTCGACCATTGAACCGCCAACCGCCGCCGTCGGGGATCTTGCTCGCGCCACCAGCTTGGGCCCGGTGGCATTTGGGCAACGCCTCGGCCGGCTCGAACGATCCTCGAGGCCAGCCAGGCGCTCTTCGTCGAATCGCTTCACCCAGCGGTGCGCACACTGCCGGGAAACACCCATGGCCTTGGCCACATGGGCGACGGGCATGCCGTGGGCCCGGACCCGTTCGACGAGCAGTAGGTGACTACGAGGGGTCAATCGGGCATTACGGTGCGACATGAAGGCCTCCTGGGTGTGTTGTCCGCAAACACCACAGTCCTGGAGTCCTTCGCTTTGGTCAATCAGTCACCGCCGTCATGGCCAGGTACATCTAGAGCGACTATGCGACTGCATTTCGCCCACTCGTAGGCTCAGTCCGAGTACTCGAGTTCGGTGTCCAAGCTCCCATTGGTACTGACTGATGCCAGATCCACCAGATGGGAGAAGTTTTGGTTGCTAACTCGTACTTCTTCGAAGGTTCCGAGTGACTCCAGCCGTCCGTGGTTGAGGAAAGCAACCCGGTCACAATGCTTGACGGTGGACAGTCTGTGAGCGACCACGATGATAGTGGTCTTCCCGTGCAGCGACTCGATCGTGGAGGTGATGCGTCGTTCCGTCTCGTTGTCCAGCGAAGAGGTCGCCTCGTCGAGGAGCAGCAATTGCGGCCGGATGTACAGCGCCCGGGCGATGCCAACCCGTTGACGCTGTCCCCCCGACAACCGGGTGCCCCGCTCGCCGACCTCGGATCGGACTCCATGCGGAAGTGACTCCACCAGGTCCGTGAGCTGGGCAAGAGATATCGCATCAAGGATCCGTGCGTCGTCTATCTCCCCGTCCTCCTCGCCGAACGCGATGTTCTCCCGGAGGCTCGTGTCCAAAAGGTAGACGTCCTGCGGAACCACGCCGATTGAGCGCTGCCAGCCGCAGAGGTTCGTCGTGATGTCCGTCCCGTCCACCAAGACCATGCCTTCGTCGGACTGGAACAGACCCAGAATGATGTTCACAAGTGTGCTCTTCCCGGCTCCCGAGGGACCCACGATGGCCAGGGATTCACCGGCCCGTACCGTCAGGTCGAGGTCGGAAATCACGTTCATGTTCGAACGCGGGTACCTGAAGGTGAGGCCCTGCAGCTCGAGCGATCGCTCGAGCGAGAAGACTGAACCCGGAAGAACGTCGGCGCCCTCAGCTGGTTCGTCGATGGTCCGAAGATCCTCCAACACGATGTGCAGACCCTGCTGGCCGACGCGGACCGATGCGGTGGAGGCCGACAATCGGGTGAGGCTCGGCAGGAGCTGGGAGCCCGCGGCGACGAAGAGCGCGAGTACGGCAAGTGTTGACGTCGTGTCGTTGCCCCCGTACACGATGCCGGTCATCAAGGAGATCCCGAGGATGAACACCACCTCGAAGACGTACCGCGTCATGTCGTTGTAGAAAAAGGAAGCCCGCTTAGCCCGCCCGTACCGGAGTCTCGCGCCATCGTAGCGGTCCGTGAAGAACTTGGAGCTGTTCCGGACCTTGATCTCCTTGACGCCACCCAGCGTGTGGAACGTGTGGTGGTACGCGTCACTGGCCGAGTCGGTCATCTCCTCGCCCGCCCTCATCGCCTTCGGCCGGACGAAGTGCTGGAAGATGAACCCCGCTCCCCCGAAATAGACGGCGGCCACGATCGCCGGGATAGGCTTCAGGACGAGCAACACCACCACGATACCCGTAATATTTGCGACCTCGGTGATGGAGCTCAGGATCCCGACCACCGTGTTTGAGTAACACTGCACGACCGCGTCGTTCATATTGCGGACCAACTCAGAAGAGTGCCGCTGGAGATGCAGCCAGTACGGCCCCGTCAGGTACCGGCGGAGTAGGTCCGAGGCGGTGTGGGCCTCCTGCTTAAAGATGAAGCCGAACATCCACCACCGAAAGATGAGTGTGAAGAGGTCCTTGGCAACGAACGCAGCCAGAACCACGCCGGCCAGGATCAGGGCCAAGGAGCTGCGGTCCGGGTGCCCAAAAAACGCATCGATTCGGCCCAGCACTCCTGACTTAATGCTCTCGCCGGCAACGAGCTCCATTAGCGGGAGGATCAATGCCAGCCCGATGGTCTCGGTCAGGGCGACGACCATGGAACCCGCCAAGGCCCACTTGATCCTGCGCTTCGTTGCATCGTCGAAGAGGAGCTGCGAGTCGCCATACAGCTGACGCAACGACGGGTGATCCGGCTCCTGCTTGCCGGCCGTGTGCCGAGGGCGCGTCAGGTGGGGGCTCATCGAATCCTCATGGGTAAGTGTGATCGCCTCATGGCGGTGACGGTTCTCGGGCTCCCGAAAAGGCTATCGCGACCTCAATCGGCTCGGGAACAGCGCCTCTCCGGGCGAAATGGCGACGGACGTGGGCGTCGAGCTCCCGGCGTCCGTGGACATCACTCGCCACTGCCGGGTCGAACCGCGGCCTCTCATTCCCGAGGAAATGGAAGGATGGGCCTCGTCGGGCAGTTCAGGTCCGGCTGGGCTTCAAAGGGCTCTGGCAGGTCGCGGGAGTCGTAACGATCTGATTACTGCGACCTCCGCCAGCTGGACTACATCTACGTTGCTTCGCAGTTCCCTTGATGGGATCTCAAGATCATGCGGAGATACCCCGCCGTGATCAAGGGCATCGGGGTCAGGTGTCGCTTCACGATCACCAACCGAACCGCTGGTCATGGGTCGGTCGACGTCGAGCACAGCCTGCACCGACGCCCCTGCGGCCGCCGGAGCCAAGCAGGCACGCCGCCCGTAGAGGTGCATCAGTCATCAGCCGAGAGCTCCAGCCTGGCGCGATTGACCTCCGGATAGTTGCCCACTCGTCGAAGATCGACGCAATTTATAGCGATGACTCGCAAAGAACGTACGAAGCGCTCAGTTCCTGTTGCCTCAGGTCAAATCCTCCGGGAAGCCTGATTCGTTGCCTCAACTAAATCTCCGGATGGAGGCTTTGGTTGAATGCCCTGTTCACCGGCGGCTTGACCGGGGCGGGGCCTTGGTCAGAGCTATGCGCTCGAGACGAACGGTGAGTCCTTGGATTGATCGGTAGAGGTCGCCGGGCCGGACGGCGGCCATGGTCTCCTCGACGGTGGCCCGCGTCGCCGCTGAGATGTCGTTGCGGGCGCTTGTCCTGGCAAATGGAGTGGCCGCCCGGTCGTGGCGCTTGGTGACCTTGGCGCCATGGCGGGCCTTGAAAACCAGCTTTTGGTGGGCCAAGAGGTAGTTGGTGTAGATACGGTCGAGCTCCCAGATCTCGTTGAGCACGCTCAGCTCGGCTTCGGTGTCGAAGCGCAGGTAGCCGACCAGTTCGCGGACATGGGTCCAGTTCTTCTGCTCGACGTGGGCGCCGTCGTTCTTGTTGCCCGGACGCGACCGGGTGAAGGTGATCTTGTGCTCGGTGCAGTAATCGAACAGATGGGCGTTGATGAACTCGATCCGTCGTCCGAATCGATGCCGAGGATCGGGAAGGGGAACTGGGCGACCACGTGCTCGAGGGCCTCGAAGACCCAGATGGCGGCCTTGTTCTTGACGACTGCGGTTGATGGTCCAGCCGGTGGCTATATCGGTGACGGTCAGCGTGAAGCAGAACTCATCCGACGAGGTGCCCGCCCTCGTGGCCGACCAGGTCGATCTCGACGAACCCAGGCACGTTTTCTGACCATTCGGCCCAGGTGCGGATGGGGATCTGGGACTTGAGCAGGGTGCCCGGCTTGGTGTGGGCCCGCCCCCGGGGGACCAACTTGGCCCGCTCGGGGGCCAAGTGACGATCGATCGAGGCCGCGCTCATCGACATCAGCAGCTGCGCCTCGGCATCGCGGAGGGTGATGTCGCCATCGCGGGCCAACAGCGGCACCAAGGTGGCCAGCATCGGGGCCAGGCGCTTGCCGGCAGGTGTTCGGGTCAGCTCCAACAGGTGATCAGAGAGGTGATCACGTGAGGTCCGAACTTGGCCGTCCGCATCGCCCGAGGCTGTGCCACCTTGATCGTGCCGGCATTGCGCAGAGCTGCCCGGGCGTAGTCGCGATGCCACCCGGTGAGCTCGACCAGCTCGTTCAGGATCCTGGACTTCTCGGGCCGGCTTCCTCGCTTGTAGGCCAAAGCCAATTTCTTCGTCACTGCCTGGCGTTGACCCATCGAAAGCTCCATCGCTCAGGCGTAACCCCGGCACCGCCGGCTGTCGATCTCAACGACGAAGCGGAGATTCCCAGTTGAGGCAACGTATGGGGTCAGGCGGAGGTTTCAGCTGAGTCAACTCGCAGTTAGCGTCTGGCTGGTGCTCTCGCGCGTAAGTCATTGTGACTTACGCGCGAGAGCACTAGAAGCCCAGATGACCCGAAGGCCGTTGATCCAAAGTAAGCAATCCGGGCATCAATGCTGTCCGTGAATCGGGTCACAATCCGCGGCTTGGGGCACCTACGGGCGCAGTTACACCGCGAAGACGTGGGACGACCCCACCTGCCTAGTGCCGCATCAGGCAACGTTTGCGCGCTTTACCAGCTCACGCAATGTTTTGTCCTGAGCATTGCGGTTGCGCCAGATGATGTAGCGGCGGATCATCGAGTTCTGCTCTTCGTGTGAGCGGTGATCGGTGCCGTCGAGGGTGAAATAGCGCAGCGCCTGAAACTGCGCCTCGATGCGGTTCATCCAGCTGGCGTTGGTCGGCACGTAGGCCAACTCCACGTTGTTGGCTTCGGCCCAGTCGCCCACCCGGGAGTCGACCTTGGTCGAGAGGTGCGGGCTGAAGTTGTCCAACACGAGGGCAATGCGGACGTTCGGCGGGTACAAGGTGCGCAGGTAGCGGCAGAACTCGAGGAACCTGGTGCGGTCCTTGGTGGTCTTGACGTGGCCGTACATCTTGTCCGCGTTCAGGTCGTAGGCCGCCATAAGGTGGCGGACACCCTTGGTCCGGGTGTAGGTGGCTCGGCGCCGTCGGCGCCTGGGCTCTGTCGAGGAACCATCCCCCTTGACGATCTTCGGCGCCCACTGCTTGCCGGGCCGGGGCAAGAGGTTGAGCGGGCCGAACTCGTCCATGCAGATGACGACGGTGGGGTCACTTTTCTTTGGTTTGTCCTGGCCATCGGCGATCTCATAGAGCTCGAGCACCCGGTTCTTCTTGGCCTCGAAGTCGGGGTCGGTGGATTGCTTGTAGGTCTTGATCACTTGAAAGGAGACACCCTCCTCGCGGAGGAGCACGCGGAGACCCTCGTGACTGATGTCGTCGACCACCCCCTCGGCGACGAGGAACTCGGCCAACTTGGACAAGCTCCAGGTGGAAAAGGGCAGGTGGTGGTCGACCGGCCGGGACAGGGCGATCTTCTTGATCTCCCGGCGTTCGGGCAGGGTGAATTTCGGTGGCCGGCCCCCCGAGTACTTGGCGGCCAACGAATCGAACCCGTCAGCGTTGAAGTTGTGGATGACCTCTCTGACCCGGTCTTCTGAGGTGAAGGCGATCTTGGCAATGGCCGGGACGTCCATCCTCTGGGCCGACCAGAGCACGATCTGGGCTCTTCGCCATCGCACCACCGAGCCCGACCCCCGGCGCACGATCGAGAGGAGCTTTCGACCCTCCTCGTTGGTGATATCCCTGACTGCCACGCGTTCTGCCATGGCACTACTTTGCGCGACCCGGAGGTCAAAGTGGTGGACGCGCCCCCTCAACGTTGCCGGTCACGGCACTAGTTCGAATCCCAGTTGTACCTAGTCGGACAGCTGGGTCCCGTAACCGGTGTCCACGGTGGCGCTGAAATCGTTGGTGCCAGCTGGAACGACGCTGGTTCATGATGGCTCTTCTGCACTGACTGGATGGACGTTTGCATCGATCGCCGTACCGGGGGTATCAGACCGGCGCGGGGTGGCGTGGAGGAGTTCAACTCGATGCGTCGTCAGCCGGACCGGTCGTCGTAACCAACGTGTCGAGGCGGGCCAGGGTCAGTTCCATGTCACGTCGGGTCTTTTTCGAATAGATGTCGCCGAGTTTCAGCAATGCACGTTGATGATCGGTGGTAATATCCCAACTTTCTCGGACTCGCGTGCCGCCTTCAGATGGTTCAAGCTCATAGCGCCATATTCGCCCCGCCACGTAACGCTCGAGCTTTCCCTTGGGACCCGTCTGCCAAGCGATGCGACGGGGCTCTTCGAACTCGATCACTGTGCTCACTGTCGAGTAACTGACGCCCATCCTCATGCCCATGCCAAAGGTCGCCCCCAGGGCTAAGCGCCGTGAGCCTTCCTCGAGGGCGCCCAGGAGCATGCCGGACCCATCGATCATCGAATGTTGCGCAGGGTCGGCCAGTACATCGAAGATTTTCTCCGGTGAGGCCCGGATCATTCGTTCGACCGTCACGACATAGCCATCCATAGCCAGACTCCTCCGTTGCCGGTAAGTAATCATGGGGTGAAGCAGGCGATGAGCCTGTCTTTGTCGAATGGACACCAGGATCCTCGGGGGGAGACGTGCCGGGACCCCCAATCGGATCAGCTGCGATGAATTGGACGAGCCTATGAGCGACACCGTCGAAACCCTGATTTTCGATCTCCTCGAATGGCTAGGCAGCAGTCCCCGCCTCTATGCCGAGGTTCTTGATGCATGGCGTACCTCGTGCCCCCGTTTGCCGGTCTGGGAGGAGGCGAACGACAGGGGCTACGTCATTCGTCGCTTTGTCCCAGGAACCGGGCCAACCGTTTCGGTGTCTGACGTTGGTACCGAGTACATGCGGACGCGCCGTCCTTGAGCGAGATCTTCAAAGATGGACGAATCAGCCATTCGTGACGTGCTCAATGTGGAGCGAGCTGCAACCCTGACTCGAATCCGGGCAATGCAAGCGGATCTCGACGCAATAGTTGCCGCCTCGGCCAACGCCAATACCGACGATGAGCACGATCCAGAGGGATCAACCATCGCCTACGAGAGGGCGCAGGTGGCCGCTCTCCTTGCTGGAGCCCAATCGAACTTGAGGGATCTTGATTGCGCGCTGGCCCGGCTTTCAGCTGGGGATTATTTGGTTTGCGAACAATGTCTCTCCCAGATCTCAGCCGAACGTTTGGCCGCACTGCCGGCCGTGCGGACATGTTTCGACTGCGCGAACAACGCGACCTGCTGACCATTGGACTGGGCCGTCCTGCGGGAGGGGGGTCAGAAGTGGCCAACTCGAATATCCGCCTCTCCCAGGATCGGGTGAAAGCCCGCTCGTGCCCGACGCAGGTGCCGCCGTCACCGTCGCCGTTGGTCCCGTCCGGCCAGGAAGTCGCCCCGCTTTGACCCGTCCTCCAAGTCCTCGGTCGGCAGTGGATGCTGTTCTGCTCGAACTCTGGACCTCGCCGCCTTGCGCTGGACCTGACATCGACTGGCGGCTCCGCACCTTTGGGGGATTAACCTTGACGGGAGCAGACTTCGACTCATCGGAACCAGGTTGAGGAGAACCAAATGGCCAGAGTGTTAATGATCGTGCAGCATTCCGTCGGCGACTACGACCAATGGCGGGTTGAATACGACAAGGCGCAACCGATCCGTGACAAACACGGGGTAAGCGACGCCGTCGTTTTGCGCAACGCGGATGATCCGAACGACGTCACAGGGCTGCACTGGTTCCCCTCAGTCGATGCCGCCCGATCCTTCGCCGCCGATCCCGATCTGAAGGATGCCATGGGCAAAGCGGGCGTGATTGGGCCGCCGCGCATCGAGATCAGCGTCGAGGCCTAGCCCGGATGTTTCATTAGGTGCCCCGTTTCCGAATCCGATCTGCTCCGGCCCTGCGTGAAGGCAACGATCCGGTCCATCGGTGTGCTCAATCGGCCGGCGGCGCGAGATGACCGGTTGTTGGCGTCAAAAGTGACCCCGTCGACCGATTCAGGGCCGTGACGGGTCGCTGATGTGGTGCTGGGTCGCCTTCCATGAACGACACCACGCCTCAGGTGGTCAAGGGCAGCGATCGAAGTCTGGCGAACGCGTCGGCCAACGCTGCGGCCCAGGGCCATTCGCACTGGAGACGCAGTGTCGTCTTGCGAGACGTCGTGGTGAGCCGCCCGGCGGTGTGCAAAAGCGTGTAACGCAATCGCTTGGGCTCGGCGATGGCCAGATCGCCGTCGAGCACCAGGCCCTGGGTAAAGGCGATGAGGTCTTGGGCCAGACAGATCAACTCGACCCAGCAGGCGTTGTTGGCGAAGTCTGCGAAGGGCAGGTTGCGGAGTCCGGTGTCTTTGGCACAACGGATGCGGTCTTCTACGCGAGCGTGGCCCCGGTGGCGGGCTTCGAGGTAGGTGATATCGGCATCGTTCGAGTTGGTGATGAAGACCTGGTGACGCCAGCCGTCGGGATCGAAGAGGCTGAACTGAGCTCCGACGTGGGGCTCTTCTCGTCGGACGATGGCCCTGGTTCCTTCGGGCCAATGGGAGAGGTCGAGACCAACCAGCTCGGCCACTTCTGCTCCTTCGCGGATCTCACACGCAGCGCTGATGGCCTCGGTCCAGGCCATCTCTGGGAGAGCCAAAATGGCCAGGCGCAGGGGCTTTCGCATCTCCATGCCGATGGAGAACTCGATGCCCCGCTCGACCAGGGCGTCGACGAATGTGTGACTGGCCCCGGCTGAGTCGGTCCGGACCAACATGGCCACGCCGCCTTCGGGATCTGTGCCCTTGGGCTTGACCGGCAACTGGGCCAAGGCCAGCTCGAGCACTGCAATGTGGTCATCGGCGTTGCCCGGGGCCCGATTGCCCGGACGCAACAGCACGGCCAACGCCTCGTTGGTGGCGTCGAGAAAGCAGGTCAAAGGAGAGAAGCCGTAGCCACCCTTATAGGTTGGCCCGGCGCCGAACTTCTCGCTATGGGCGTCGACCAAGGTGGCGTCGAAGTCCATGATGAGTGGCCCGGTCTCCCGCACCGGGCACAGCCCGGCGGCCCAGGCTTGGGCACGGGCCCCTGCTCGGGCGGCCCGAATGGCGCCGAGGCCATCGGCGTCGACCGAGTCGATCACCCGAGAGGCCGTCGGGGTCGACGCCACGGAACCGAACAAGGAGGGCTGGTCGCGGAGCACGGCCAGGTCCGAGAGACAGTCGCCGCCATCGGCCAGGGTGAGGGCCGTATCGAGGAGGACCCGGCCCGGATCGTGACGTCGAGTCCGCCGCACTGTCGGTGCCAACGCCTCGCTCAGACCGCCGGCCAATCCGGTGAACTCGGCCATCTCGGCCAGCAATCGGGTGCCGGCATGGGCAGCGATGCCCTTGCCGTCGGCGGTCACAGACAACGGGGGGCGCGTGTGATTACGCTTCACCTTGGAAATGCCCTTCTCTCGGCGGATGTTTGATGCTTCGCAACACCAAGTTTCCCAGAGAAGAAGGGCTTTTCCGCGTCTATCGGCCCGTGTTCACGTCACCTTCATGAAACGTGCGGGCTAGGACTAGCCGGGCCAACGGCGT
>CAWIKB010000014.1:0-587171 GCA_963836605.1 uncultured Acidimicrobiaceae bacterium
TTAACGCCGGGCGATCGACTCCCTTGCGGTTCCGGCCCGGCGCCGGCGAGCCAGCAGGGCGAGGGCCCAACCGCCGGCGACGATCACCAGGGCGACGACCAGCTCGAGGAGCAGCGACGCTCCGGTGAAGGCCAACGGCCCGCCTGGTGCCGCGGCGGCGGGTGCCGCGGCGGCGGCCGGGGCGGCCGGGGCCGGTGCGCTCGTTGCGGCCAAGGTCACCGGAAGGGGCGCGGTCGGCCCCGTGGGTCCGGTCGGCGGCGTCGGCGTGGTCGGCCCCGTGGGTCCGGTCGGGGCGTCGGCGTCGTTGGCGTGGTGGGGGCGGGAACCCCCGGGCACGACGCGTCGGCCGTTCCCGACAGGGCAGCTTGGATCCCACAGATGGTGATCGGGATGGTCACGCCGGTGCCGGGGCCGACGGGCACACCGGTGGTGCCGCCTCCGGTGCACACGGCGGTGGCCTTGCCGGCGATAGCGGCCGCGACGGCGCAGACGGTCACCGGGACCTTGACCGGGACCGATCCGGTCTGGGTGGCAGCAACGTGACTGGGCTCACAGGTGTTGGAGGCGGTGGCATCGACGGCAACCACGATGCTGCAGGCGTTGATGGGCAGATCCCCGTCGATCGGGGCGGACTGGGTCAGCGTGTTGGTCGGCAACCCGTTCACCAGGGGCGTGCCCTTCGCCGGCATGCACTTGCCGGTGTCGGTGCCGTCGACGCCGACGATGACCCCGCACACCGTCGACGGCGCGTTGACATCGATCAGTTGACCCTTCTGCGTCGTGGTGTCGGGATGGGTCGGGCAGGTGCTCGAACTGTTGCCGACGATCTCGACGATGACATCACACACCGTCACCGGCGCGGCCGCATCGATCACACCGGTCTGGGAGGTGGTGCCGTTGGTGCCCGTGGTGTCGCATGCGCTCGACGTGTCGCCCGCGACGCCGACATTGATGGCGCAGAGCGAGACCGGGGCCGACACGTTGACCGCGCCGACCTGCGTGGTCGAGGCGCTCGGGGTGGAGCTGTTGAGGCCGAAGGCCGACGCGGCCTGGCCGAGGAGACCGACCGCGTTGTCATTGGCCGTGACGGGGACGTTGACGTTGGCCACCGATCCGCTCTGTCCCGTGCCGACCGACGTGGTCGAGCAGCTACTGCTGCCGTTGGCCAGGACGCCGCCCGAGACCGAGCAGACATTGACCGGCGCGCTGACATTGCCCACGGCGCCGCTCTGCGTGGTCGTGTTGGAGGCGGGGGGTGAGCCCTGGCCCGGGAGCGCCGTCGACCCGATCTCGTTGGTGAGGGCCGTGATCGGGGCCGAGATGGAGACCGGCAGGGACGAGGGGGCCGGGAGCGGGGAGGAGACCGGGAGCGGGGGGAGGGGCAGCGGGGGGAGGGGGAGGCCGGGCGCCGTCGCCGCACCGGCAGTCCCAAACCCGAGCAGGGTGGCTGCCAACACCACCCCCGCTCCGACACTCCCGAGTGTTCTGCGACGACGGCGAAGAGACGGCATGGCGATACTCCCTTTTCATGGGTACTGCTGAAAGGGGAACGCCTAAATACCCGTTTCTTGCGAAAAGACGAAAAAAGATTCGTGAATTTCTTCGGGGCACGATCCGGCACGTTTCTGGCCCCGGGTCCCCGCCGGCCACCCGGAGTCAACCGCCATCCGGGCTAGCGCCAGGATCGGCCCCGAGCGGGCCTCCCGGGTTTCTAGCCCCGGAGGCTCAGCGCCTGAAGTACCGGCTCAGTGTCTCTTCCTGTTGCTGGTAGGAAGACCCTATATCTGACCCATACAGCGTCAAGGGCTCTTCGAGCATCCGTTCAAAGGTGAGTTTGCACACCGATTGCCCGTTCTCCACCATGAAGGGGACGTCGTGGGCCCGGACTTCGAGCGCCGCCCGGGATCCGTGGAAGCGGCGATTGGGGTCGTACCCGAATCCAGGGTCGAAGAACCCGGCGTAGTGCGTCCGGAGCTCGCCGCTGGTCGGGTCGTAGGCCGTCATCTCGGCCGCCAGGTAGGGCGGGATGCTCACCGCCTCGCGGGACATGAGGAGGTAGAAGCGCTTGGGGGACAGCACCAGGCGGTCGCCCGCCTCTCTGATGACGGGGTCCCAGAAGCCCGCGGGGTCTGCACCGCCTCCCGACGTCAGGTCGAGCAGTGGCGCGCTGTCCCGGGTGCTGTGCCCCACGCGACCCTCGGCATCACCGTGCAGATCGAGGCCGAGGAAGAGACCGTTGGAGAGCACCAGCGCCTCGGTGGGCACCGCGGCTCCCTGCCGAAACAGGATCGGCTCCTCCTCATGCGCGGCCCGGACTTCGTCGTCGTTGAGCCAGGGCCGACCGCTCGAGAGGCGGAGCTGGTTCAGGGTCAGATCCTCCTTGACCCGTATGGCGAACGAGAGGGGCACGACCTCGAGGTAGAGCGGCCCCTGGTACCCCGGCGCGATCTCGTCGAAGCGCTCGCTGTGGTCGGTGATCACCCGGGTGAAGACATCGATGCGACCGGTCGAGCTCTTCGGGTTGGCCTTGCCCCGAAGGCCGCTGGGCAGATCGAGCCGCTCCTTCAACTCGATGAGGTACGGGCACCGGGCCTCGAGCATGGCCCCGTCCCCCCGGAGATCGATCTCGTCCAGGATGTAGTCCTTGAGCTTGTCGTCCACCGTCCCCGCGCCGGGCAGGAAACTACAGCGGATGCGCAGGGCCCGCTCCCCCAGGCGCAGGTCGAGGCTGGCCGGCTGCAGGTTGCCCTCGGGAATCTTGAAGCGGCCGGCGTCGATGTAGCCCGCCCTGATGGCGCGTTCGAGCAGATGACCGGGCAGGACGCCTTCGGCGCTCGGATGAAGGCTCAGCACCATGGGCGCGACCGGATCGGGGGGGTCGGGGGGGCAGCGGGCAGGTGAAGGAGCGGGGGCATCGGTGGGGGCATGAGTACGGCCATCAGAGGAGTGAAGCACGTGAGGTGCCGGGGCGAAAGCGGGTCCGGCCCATCGTCGGCGGCATCCCCTGTGGATGACTTGGGGACAAATTGGGGTTACACGCATATTGCCCAGGCACGGGACTGTTATCCACAGGGGCAATGTTGCATCCACGTTGCTGGCTTGGGGCAGGGGCCCGGCGTGGCCCTAAACTGACGCCGCGTCAGATCCTCTGGCCACCCGCGCGCGCCGACATTCGACGGAGGTTCCATGCTCGATTACGTGATCCGATCCGGCACGGTCATCGACGGCACCGGAGGGCCGGCCCGCCGGGCCGACGTCGGCATCAGCAACGGACGGATAACCCAGATCGGTGCGGTCACCGAGGACGGGGCGACCGAACTCGACGCCACCGGCCTGGTCGTGGCCCCGGGCATCGTCGACCCCCACACCCACTACGACGCCCAGCTCTTCTGGGACCCCTCGGCGTCCCCTTCCAACCTGCACGGCGTCACCACGGTCATCGGCGGGAACTGCGGCTTCACCCTGGCCCCGATCAACGCGGAGGACGCCGACTACATCCGCCGCATGATGGCCAAGGTCGAGGGCATGCCGTTGACGGCGCTCGAGCAGGGCGTGCCCTGGACCTGGTCGACGTTCGGCGAGTACCTGGGCGCCCTGGAGGGCAACCTCGGCGTGAATGCCGGATTCCTGGTGGGCCACTGCGCCCTGCGCCGCAAGGTCATGGGCGCGGCGCGCGCCGACGAAGTGGCCACGGACCAGGAGATCGATGCCATGCGGGCGCTGCTGGCCGAGTCGCTCGCCTCGGGGGGACTCGGCTTCTCCTCGTCGCAATCGCGCACCCACTCCGACGGCGACAACCGGCCCATCACCACCAGAGCGGCCGATCGCCGGGAGATGCTGGCCTTCTGCGAGGAGGTGGCGGCGCACGAGGGGACGACGCTGGAGTACATCACCAACGGCTGCCTCGACGCCTTCAGCGCCGAAGAGGTGGACCTGATGACCACCATGAGCACCACGGCCCGGCGCCCGCTCAACTGGAACGTACTGACCGTCGACGCGCGATCCGCCGACCGGATCGCCCATCAGCTGGAGGCATCGAGCACGGCGGCGGCGGCCGGCGGGCAGATCGTGGCGCTGACCATGCCCACCCTCGTCCCGATGAACATGAGCTTCCGCACCCACTGCGCCCTCTTTCTCATCCCGGGGTGGAACGACGTCATGGGTCTGCCGGCGGCCGAACGCAAGGTGCAGCTGGCCGACCCCGAGGTCCGGGCGATCCTGGACGAGCGGGCCCGGTCCAAGGAGGCCGGGGTGTTCCGGGGGCTGGCCCGCTGGGGTACCTATGTGATCGGCGACACGTACGCGGCGGCCAACGAAGGCTGTGCCGGCCGCGTGGTCGACGACATCGCGGCCGAGCGGGGCACGTCCCCCTTCGACACCCTCCTCGATATTGTGCTGGCCGACGATCTGCGCACCGTCCTGTGGCCGAACACCGATGACGGCGACGAGCGGACCTGGGTCATGCGGGCGGAGATCTGGAGCGATCCCCGGGCCATGGTGGGCGGCTCCGACGCGGGGGCGCACCTCGACCGCATGTGCGGGTCGAACTACCCCACCGCCTTCCTCGAGGACTGCCTGCGCGGGCGCCGGCTCGTCGCGGTCGAGCAGGCCGTCCACATGATGACGGGCCAGCCGGCCCAGCTGTTCGGTCTGCGCCACCGGGGGCTGGTGGCCGAGGACTACGCCGCCGATCTCCTGGTCTTCGACCCGGCCACGGTGGGGTCCCATCCGGCCCGACTGGTCCACGACCTTCCCGGCGACGCGCCGCGCCTGGTCGCGGCCAGCAACGGGGTGGTCCGGGTGCTGGTCAACGGGGTCGAGACGGTGCGGGACGGTGCGGCCACCGGCGCCGTCCCCGGATCGCTGCTCCGGTCGGGACGCGACACCGCCTCGGTGGTCCCGCTCGGCGTCTGATCCGGTCCGCTCGGTCCGCTCCGGTTCCGATCGGTCCGGTCGCGCGGCAGGCGCGGGGACCGACCGCGATGGCGCGAGTAGCCTCGCCCCTACCGTGGCGCCCGACATCACCGAACCGACGACGGTCCACGAGCAGGGCTCGGGCCCTCCCCTCAGCACAACCGCTGGTGGGGGCGCGGTCGTTGGCGGCGGCACCGGCGGAGGCGCGGGCGGGAGCGGCCCGGGCGGTGCATCGCCAGGGTCGCGGCCAGCCCCGGCCAAGCAATCGCGCTGGGTACGTGAGGCCGTCGTGGTGGTGCTGGTGGCCGCCGCCCTCGCGTTCGTGCTGCGGCTGTTCGTGGTGCAGACCTTCTACATCCCCTCGGGCTCCATGGAGCCCACCTTGCACATCGGCGACCGGATCCTGGTCAGCAAGCTCAGCTACCACCTGCACGGGGTCGGTCGCGGCGACATCGTCGTCTTCGATCGCCCGGCGGCCGAGAATTGCGGGGGGGCCGAGGTCAACGATCTGGTCAAGCGGGTCATCGGTCTTCCCGGCGAGACGATCTCCCTCTCGCGCGGCAACGTCTACATCAACGGGAAGGAACTGGACCAGTCGTGGCTCCCGGCGTCCGAGCAGGGGCTGACCGTCCCGGGTCCCCCCGGGCCCGCCTACAGCCTGTCGCGGCCCTACGTGATCCCGCCCAACGACTACTTCATGATGGGTGACAACCGCACGGACTCGTGCGACAGCCGGTACTGGGGGCCGATCAGCCGCAACCTCATCGTGGGCAAGGTGGACCTGCGCGTCTGGCCCATTGCCTCTTTTCGTTTCTTCTAGGTACAATCCCCATTGCGCCGGGGCGTTTCGGGCGGCGTATGCAGACCGGAATCGCCTCGTGCCAGGTACAATCGGTGTTGGTCCGCCAAAGAGAAGGGGCGCGTGGTGGTAAGTCGTGGCGTAAGCCCCGCCGGTGGTGAAGCTCACGTGACATCGGATTCCGTCCCTGACATAGGGCGTTCGCTGCAGCATGCCCGCAGCCAGGCCGGCCTCTCCCTGCCCGAGGCCGCCATCCGGATCGGCGCGGCCTCGTCGGAGCTCGAGGCTCTCGAGAGCGGCACCGTCGGCCGCATGCCGGACCGCATCGAGACGCTGCGGACGCTGCGGACCTACGCCGACTCGCTCGACCTGCCCGGTGACCGCTACGTCCTGGCCGTCTTGGAACTCTGGCCGAGCCTCGACGCGCCGGCCCGCAACGGTGACACCGGCGTGGTGCCGGTCGTGTCGCTCACCTCGGCCCCCGCCGGCGGGCACTCGCCGGCCGGTGTCTACGGCTCCTTCACCAGCGGGGTGGGCGACGCCTCGGTCACCGGGGTCGTGGGCTCCATCAACGACACCCGGCAGGTGCCCATTTTCGAGACCGGCCAAGTCCCCGTGGTCCGCCAGGGACCGCCGGGGTACCTCAAGGCGCTGGTCGTCCTGGTGGCCCTCCTCATCGTGGTGGCCGGCGTCGGGTTGGGCCTGCACAAACAGGTCTCGGGGTGGATCCACTCGGCCCAGTCGGAGACGACCCACCTGATCAACAAGGCCAAGAACGCCACGGGCATCACCCCCACCACCGTCGCGTCGCACCATCGCGCCGGGGCCACACCGACCGTGACCACCGTGACCGATCCGAGCGGGCAGAGCGCGACGCTCAACGTACACGCCACCTCATTGCAGGTGAAGGTGGTCGTCACCGGCAACCCGAGCTGGGTGCAGGTCACCGACGCCGCCAGCCAGTCCCCCGTCTTCTCCCAGGTGGTCCAACCGGGGCAGACCCAGACCTTCCCGGTCACGCAATCGACCACCATCGAGACCGGGAGCCTGGCGGCCCACTTCCTCCTCTACCAGGGCTCCAAGAGCATCACCTACTACGTGCCGACCAAGGCACCCTTCACCCTGACGGTGAACCCGACCGGCTGAGGGAGCGCTACTCGTCCTCCGCGGTCACCCGGGCCACCGCGGCCACCGACTGACCGTCGTCGAGATTCATCACCCGCACGCCGGTGGCGTCGCGGCCCTGTGAGGCGATCTGGCGGGCCGCGGTGCGGATGACCACGCCGCCGGAGGAAACCAGGAGGATCTCCTCGTCGAGGGCGATCATGAAGGCGGCCACCACCGAGCCCCGCGTGCCGGTCAGGCGGATGCCGCGCACGCCCTGCCCGCCCCGGGCCTGGCGGTTGAAGCGCTCCAGCTTCGTGCGCTTGCCGTAGCCGGCGTCGGTCACCAGCAAGATGTCGGTGTCGTCGGCGGCCACGTCGCAGGACACCACGATGTCGCCCTCACGCAGCCGGATGCCCCGCACGCCGGCGGCGTCACGGCCCATGGCGCGCACGTCCTTCTCGTTGAAGCGGATGGTGACGCCGTTGCGGGTCACCTCGAAGATGTCGTCGTCGCCCGAGGTGGCGATGACCCGCACCAACTCGTCGCCGTCGCGCAGGTTGATGGCGATGAAACCCTCGCGCCGCGACTTGTCGTACTCGCTCAGCGCCGTCTTCTTCACCTGGCCCTGGGCCGTGGCGAACACGAGGAAGCGGTCGGGCAGGAACTCGCGGGTGGAGATGATGGCCTGGATCTTCTCGTTGGGCGCCAACGGGACCAGGTTGATGGCCGCCGTGCCCTTGGCCGTGCGCTCCTTCATCGGGATCTCGTGTCCGCGCAGGCGGTAGACCTTGCCCCGGTTGGAGAAGAGCAGCAGGTAGGCGTGGGCCGAGGTGTGGATGACCTCGCGGACCAGATCCTCCTCCTTCAACCGGGCGCCCTGGACACCGCGCCCGCCCCGGCCCTGGGTCCGGAAGGCGGCGGCGGCCACCGACTTGATGTACCCGGCCGTGGTCATGGTGACCACGATCTCCTCGTCGTCGATCAGGTCCTCGACCCCCATCTCGCCGGGGTCGTGGGTGACAATGCTGCGGCGCGGGTTGGCGTACTTGTCCCGGATGGCGGTCATCTCGGTCGCGATGACGCCGCGCAGCTTGGTGTCGTCAGCCAGGATCGACTGAAGCTCGATGATGGTCTCGAGCAGCTTGGCCATCTCCTCTTCCAGCTCGCTGCGACCGAGCCGGGTCAGCCGGCCCAGGGTCATGTCGAGGATGTGGGTGGCCTGGACCTCGGTGAACTCGAAGGGCGCCGCCATGAGGGCGGTGCGGGCCGCCGGGCGGTCGTCCGAGCCCCTGATGGTGGCGATGACAGCGTCGAGCATGTCGATGGCCTTGAGCAGACCCTCGACGATGTGGGCCCGCTCCTGGGCCTTGCGCAGGCGGAACTCGGTGCGCCGGGTCACCACCTCAATCTGGTGGTCGATGTAGTGGCCCAGGGCCTGGGCCAGGTTCAAGGTGCGGGGCACCGAGTCGACCAGGGCCAGCATGTTGACGCCGAAGCTGGTCTGCAGCGGCGTCTGCTTGAACAGGTTGTTGAGCACCACGTTGGCGTTGGCGTCGCGCTTGAGCTCAATGACCAGGCGGGGCTCCTGGTTGGCCGAGGCGTTGCGCAGCTCGCTGATGCCGTCGAGGTCGCCGGCCCGGACCAGGTCGGTGATCTTCTGCTCAATGACCTCGACCGAGGTCTGGTACGGGAACTCGGTCACCACGATACGGTCGCCGACCCGGCCCTCCTCGATCTCGGCCACCGCCCGCATCTTGATGGAGCCGCGGCCGGTCCGGTAGGCGTCGAGGATGCCCTGCCGGCCCAGAATCAGAGCCCCGGTCGGGAAGTCGGGGCCCTTGACGAACTGCATCAGCTCGTCCGGCGTGGCCTCGGGGTGATGGAGCACGTGAATGGCGGCGTCGATGACTTCGCCCATGTTGTGGGGCGGGATGTTGGTGGCCATGCCCACGGCGATGCCCTGGGCCCCGTTGATGAGCAGGTTGGGGAAGCGGCCCGGCAGCACGACCGGCTCCTCGTCGGAGCCGTCGTAGTTCGGGATCTTGTCGATCGTGTCCTCGTCGATGTCGGCCATCAACTCAAGGGCCAGCGGGGCCAGGCGGCACTCGGTGTAGCGCATAGCGGCCGGGCCGTCGTCGGGGCTGCGGCCGCCGAAACTGCCGTGGCCGTCGATCAGCGGGTGGCGCAGTGAGAAGTCCTGCACCATGCGGGCCAGGGCCTCGTAGATGGCCGAGTCGCCGTGGGGGTGATAGGTCCCCATGACGTCGCCCACCACCTTGGCGCACTTGTTGTGGGGCCGGTCCGGCCGCAGGCCGCGGTCGAACATGGAGTAGAGGATGCGGCGGTGCACCGGCTTGAGACCGTCGCGCACGTCGGGCAGGGCCCGCGACACGATGACCGACATGGAGTACTCGAGGAACGAGCGCTCCATCTCCTCCTGGATCTCAATGGGTTCGATGAACCCCTCGACCACCGTCTCGCCGCCGGGAGGCGCCCCGTTACCGCCGCTGCCGCGTCCGCCGCGACCCGAACCGCCGCGTGTTGTACTTCGTGCCATGTGATCTCTCTTTGGGTTGTTGCTCAGATGTCGAGGAAGCGGACGTCTTTCGCGTTGGTCTGGATGAAGTGCCGGCGCAGCTCGACGTCGTCGCCCATGAGGATGGAGCACACCTCATCGGCCAGGGCGGCCTGTTCCACGTTGACCTGGAGCAGGGAGCGCAGGGCGGGGTTCATGGTGGTGTCGCGCAGTTCGGCGAAGTCCATCTCCCCCAGACCCTTGAGCCGGTTGAACTCGTGCTTGTGGTCGGGGTGCTCGGCCAGGAAGGCCAGGCGGGCCGCCTCATCCTTCAGGTAGATCTTCTCCTTGCCCACCAGGGTGGAGAACAGCGGCGGCTGGGCCACGTAGACGAAGCCGCCTTCGACCAACGGCTTCATCTGCCGGAAGAAGAAGGTCAGCAACAGGGTGCGGATGTGGCTGCCGTCGACGTCGGCGTCGGCCAGCAGAATCACCTTGTGGTAGCGGATCTTGGTCACGTCGAATTCCTCGGCCAGGCCGGCGCCGATGGCCGAGATGAGGGCCTGGATCTCGACGTTCTTCAGCATCTTGTCGATGCGGGCCCGCTCGACGTTGAGGATCTTTCCCCGGATGGGCAGGATGGCCTGGGTGTGCGGGTTGCGGGCGTCCTTGGCCGAGCCGCCGGCCGAGTTCCCCTCGACGATGAAGATCTCCGACTCGCGCGGATCACGCGACGAGCAGTCGGCCAGCTTGCCGGGCAGGCCGGCCCCGTCGAGCGCCGACTTGCGCCGGGTCAGGTCGCGCGCGCCCTGGGCCGCCATGCGGGCCCGGGCGGCCTGGGTCGACTTCTGCACGATCTGGCTGGCCTCGCGCGGGTTCTCCTCCAGCCACTCGTTGAGCTTGCGGTTGGTGGCCTTCTCGACCAATGAGCGGATGGAGACGTTGCCCAACTTGGCTTTGGTCTGCCCCTCGAACTGCGGGTCGCGTAGCCGCACCGAGATGATGGCGGTCAGGCCCTCGCGGATGTCCTCGCCCTTGAGGTTCTCCTCCTTCTCCTTGAGCAGGTTGCGGGCCCGGGCGTAGCGGTTGATGGCATTGGTCAGGGCCTTGGAGAACCCCTCGACGTGCATGCCGCCCTCAATCGTGGAGATGCCGTTGGCGAAGGAATGGATGGACTCGTGGTAGCCGGTGTTCCACTGCAGGGCGATCTCGGCCTCCTGCCCGTCCTCGAGCTGCTCGAAGTAGGCCACCTTGCGGAACAGCGACTCCTTGGAGGCGTTGAGGTGCTTGACGAAGTCGACGATGCCCCCGGCGTACCTGAATGTGGTCTTGAGCACCGGGTCGGTGCGCTGGTCGGTGAAGCGGATCTCGAGGCCCTTGTTCAAGAAGGCCATGATCTGCATGCGCTCGGTGATGGTCTGGGCCCGGAACTCCACCTCGTCGAAGATGGTGGCGTCGGGCCAGAAGGTCACCGTGGTCCCGGTCCGGGGCTCCCCGGTGGACCGGTCGAGGGGTGAGGGACCGGTCGAGGCAACCTTGCGCGTGACCTTGCCCCCCTTCTCGAACTCGGCCTCCCAGTGCTCGCCGTCGCGGTCCACTTCGAGGATGAGTCGGGAGGAAAGGGCGTTGACCACCGAGACGCCCACCCCGTGCAACCCACCGGAGACCTGGTAGCCCTTGCCCCCGAACTTGCCGCCGGCGTGCAGCGTGGTCAGCACGATCTCGGCCGTCGAGCGCTTGGGGTTCTTCGGGTGCGGGCCCACCGGGATGCCGGCGCCGTCGTCGCTGACCCGGCAGCCGCCGTCGGCCAGCATGGTCACGTCGATCCGGTTGGCCCGACCGGCCATGGCCTCGTCGACCGAGTTGTCAACCACTTCCCACACCAGGTGGTGCAGGCCGCTCGGGCCGGTGGATCCGATGTACATCCCGGGGCGCTTCCGCACCGCTTCGAGTCCCTCGAGGATGGTGATGTCGGCCTCGTTGTACGACTCATCCGATAGTTTGTCGACCTTTATCGCCACAGGCGCGCCCTTTCAAAACCTCGTCATACGCTGCCCATCGAATCCCCGAACGAGGCAACCCCCGGCATTCCGATGAGAACACTCAAGTCTACCCGAACGGGCCGACATTTCGGGCCGATCGGGACAGCCTGAGGGGCTCACGACGGACGCTGGACCACCACGTCAATGCGCTCGATCGTCGTGTCGCCCAGTTGGCGGCACCGGGCCAGAATTTGTCGGGACTCCATACGTGTGCGCGTGGCCCAGGCGGCGTGCTGCACCCCGACCAGGAGGACCGAGGCGTCGACCCGGACCGGGTGCGCGTGGGCCGCCAGTTCCGCCCCGGCCACCTCCTCCCAGCGGGAGAAGATCAGTTCCATGCTCGAGGGTGAGAGCGACGCCCCCATCCGGCCGAGCACCTTGGCCATGGCCCGGCCCACGTGCTGGGGGCCGGCATCGGGGCCCGGCGGGCGGCGACGGTCCGCGCTCACGACGCCCCGACCACTTCGTCGATGTGGACGATCCGGGCCACATCGACGCCCGGGGGAAGGGGCACCGCCGTGGTCAAGATGGACTGCCCCGGCGGGAGCTCGGCCACCAACGCCTGGCTCCGCACCGGGTCGAGCTCGGAGAAGACATCGTCGAGCAGCAGGGTGGGGACGTGGGGCGTCCGCGTGGTCACCAGCTGGTGGACCCCGATGCGCAGGGCCAGGGCGAGACACCGTTGTTCCCCCTGTGACGCGTGGGTGCGGGCCTCCCGCGCGTCGATGGAGAGCGACCAGTCGTCGCGGTGCGGGCCCACCGTGTTGACGCCGCGCCGCAGATCGTCGCCCCGGGCCTCCCCGAGCGCCACCAGGAGGTCGCCCCGCCAGCTCCGGGCGTAGTGATCGGTGACCACGATCCGGTCGCCGGCGCCGGCCAGGCGGCCGTAGGCCGGGCCGACCAGGTCCCCCAGGGCAGTGACCAGGCGCTCGCGGGCGGTGACCAGGATCTTTCCGGCGTCGGCCAGGCGCTGATCCCACACGTCGAGCGTGGACGCCACGTCCGCGCTCACCCGGCCACCGGCCTGGCGCAGCAACGCGGCCCGCTGACGCAGGACCCGGTCGACCTCGTCGGCCGCCCGGGCCCCCTCGGCGTCCACCAGGGCCAGCGCATCGTCGATCAGTTGGCGCCGGCCGGCCGGTCCCCCACTCACGATGGTCAGGTCCTCGGGAGAGAAGATGGTGCAGGGTGTGGCGGCCGCCAGGTCGCGGCGCGTCGACGCCGTCTTGCGGTTCACCTGGATACGGCTGCGCCCCACCGGGAGGATCTCGGCCTCGACCAACGTGGGGGCCTCGTCGCCGTGGCGCAATTCGGCCCGCACGATGGCCCGGTCCACACCGGTGCGCACCAGGGCGTCACGGGGCACGCCGCGAAAGGAGCGTTGCGTCCCCAGGTAGACCAGAGCCTCGAGCACGCTGGTCTTGCCGGTGCCGTTGGGCCCGGTGATGACCGTGGTGCCCTCGCGGTCGGGTGTGAAGCTGGCGGCGCCAAAGAGGCGGAAGTCGACCAGTTCGAGGACGCGCAGGCTCACCGCGACGTGTCGCTCAGGAGACGCGCACGGGCATGAGCAGGTAGCGGAACTGCTCGTCCTCCGCGCCCCGCACGGTGGCCGCCTTCGATCCATCCGCCGTCTCGAGGATCACCTCGTCGCCCTGGACCGCCTCGACCCCGTCGATCAGGTACGACGGGTTGAAGGCGATGATCAGATCCTCGCCGGTGAAATCACCGTCGACCGTCTCGGAAGCGTCTCCCACCTCCTGGCTGACCACACTCAGGTCCACTCCGGCCTGGCGCATGGAGAGCCGCACCGGGGTGGTGTTGTCCCGGACCAACAGCTGGACCCGGCGCAACGCCGCCAGGAAGGACTCCTTGCCCAGGTGGAGCCGGTTGGGGTAGTGGTCGGGGATGAGCTGGTTGTAGTCGGGGTACCGGCCTTCCAACAAACGGGTGCTGATCTGGACCCTCCCCTGCCAGAAGGTGATCTCGTTGTCACTCGCGGCCACGGCCACGTGGCTCCCCTCGCCCTCGCCCGAGGGGCCCGAGGGCAGGCGCTGCAACTCGGCCAGGGCGCGGGCCGGCACCAGGAGGTCGTCGACCCCGGGCAGCGCGGCCACCCCGGTCAGGTCCCGCATGGCCATGCGATAGGAGTCGGTGGCCACCATGCGGATGGACCCTTCCACCGAGGACAGCAGGACCCCGGTGAGCAGGGGCCGGGCGTCGTCATGGGACGCGGCCCGTACCACCTGGCGCACCCCCTCGGCCAGAGCCGCCTCGGGCAGCTGGGCGATGGCCTCCCCGGTACGGCCGACGGCCGGGAACTCGACCACCGGGAAGGTCCGGAGCTTGAAGTTCGAACGGGCGGCCGAAATGGTGACGTGGTCGTCGTCATGGGCGAACGTCACCGCTCCCGGCTCGAGCCGCCGGACGATGTCGGTCGAGAGCCGGGCCGGGACGACACAGGTCCCGTCCTCGAGGCCGATCACCTCCTCGGTGACCTGGACGGTCAGGTCCAGGTCGGTGCCGGTGACCGACAGGACGTTGCCGGTACAGGCCAGGAGGAGCCCGGACAGCACGGGTGATGATGTGGTTCGTGCGCCCACGGCGCGGGCGGCAGTGGCCAACATCTCAACCAGTGCGTCTCGTTCGGATCTGAACTTCACCGAAGCTTGTCCTTTCGGCTGTGTCCCCAATTACCCGAAGGTGAGATGGAGAGAGGTGTAGGTAGTAAGGGTAATAAGCCCTGTGCATTGTGGATGATGGAGCGTCTGTGCTGGTGGAGCCCGAAGAATCTGTCCCCAGGGCGGTGTGGGTGAGCGGCCTGGTCGCGCCGCGCCTCGGCCCGAGGGTGGCCGGCCTGGGGACGGGGGGTCACGCCATCCCCAGCGCGGCGGAGCGCATCCACAGGGCACGCGGCACGGCCCACACGATTCCCCCACCCCCGGCGCTCCCTCTCCACGTCAGGTCCCGGCTCGAACCTGTTGAATCAATTCGGTGACCTGCTCGTAGATCTGCCGGCGCTGCTGCATCTGGCCGCTGATCTTGTCGACGGCATGGATCACGGTGGTGTGATCGCGGTTGCCGAAGACCCGGGCGATGGCCGGATAGCTGTAGTCAGTGAGGTTCCTGACCAGGTACATGGCCACCTGCCGGGCGGTGACCAACGGACGGGTCCGGCTGGGGCCACAGATGGCCTCGACCGAGAAGCCGTAGCTGGTGGCGGTGGCATCGAGGATCATCTGGGGGGTGATGCGCCGGGGCTCGCCGGCCGAGACGATGTCGGAGAGCACACGTTCGGCCTGGGCCAGGGAGATGACCTCCTTGTTGAGCTTGGCGAAGGCGCTGACCCTGGTCAGGGCCCCCTCGAGCTCACGGATGTTGTTCTTTACGTGGGTGGCGATGAATTCGAGGACGTCGTCGGGGACCTCGTGGTGCTCGCTCTCGGCCTTGGAGCGCAGGATGGCCAGGCGGGTCTCGAGGTCGGGGGGGTCGATTTCGGTGATGAGCCCAGACAGGAAGCGGCTGCGCAGGCGGTCCTCGAGTGACTCGATCGACTTGGGGGGTCGGTCCGAGGTCAGCACGATCTGCTTGGCGGCGCCCTTGAGGTCGTTGTAGGTATGGAAGAACTCCTCCTGGAGCCCCTCCTTGTTCTCCATGAACTGGACGTCGTCGATCAGGAGCACGTCACATTCGCGGTAGCGCCGTTTGAAGGCCAGGGTGGTGGACGTGCGCAGGGAGTCGACGAAGTCGTTCATGAAGGTCTCGGTGGTGACGTAGAGGACCTTGCGCCGGGGGAAATTCTCCGAGACGTAGTTCCCGATGGCGTGCAGGAGGTGGGTCTTGCCCAACCCGCTGTCGCCGTAGATGAACAGCGGGTTGTAGGAGCGACCGGGTGTCTCGGCCACCGCCTGGGCCGCCGCGTGGGCCAGGCGGTTGGAGGACGCGGCCACGAAGGTGTCGAAGATGAACCGCGGGTCGAGTTGGACCGCCTGGGTCTCCCGGCCGGGGCGGGCGGGGGTCACGAGGGTGAGAGGACGTTCGGCCGGGGGTGGCGGCTCGGGCAGGCCCAGGAATTCGGGCTCGTCGGGCTCGTCGGGCTCCTGGACCTCGAGCCGGCCCCGGACGGGGGATCCGACCTCGTTGGCCAGGGTGTCTTCGATCATGGGCAGGTAGCGGGTCTCCACCCGTTCCCGGATCAGGCCGTTGGGCACCGAGAGGGTGAAAACGCCGTCGTCGTAGGTGACCGGCTCGATCCCCGAAAGCCAGAGCTGCCAGGTGGTCTCGGACACCTGGTCGCGTAGGGACCCGGCACACCGGATCCAGAGTTCTCCTGCTTGCGTCACGTGTTCGTCCGTTCGCCGTTCATTCGACCGCGACGTCCTGGGCAGGCATGAACGTTCCTCGGCGCGGGTAATTGGTTGACGGTACACCGTGCCACGTGCCCCGACTAGTGGGGATTGGCGATTCGCGCCTAACATGGGCCACTCCACTGCCGCTGGCCGGAGGGCTGCATCCCAGGAAGTGGTTCGAACTCTGCAGCGCCCGGTTTTTCATGCCGCCAAGCGTGGCGAAAGGCGAAATGACGTGAAGCGAACCTATCAACCGAATACCCGTAAGCGGGCCAAGACGCACGGCTTCCGCAAGCGCATGTCGACCCGAGCGGGCCGCGCCATCTTGAAGTCGCGGCGGCTCAAGGGGCGCCACCGCCTCACCGTCTGAGCTGCTTGTGCCTGTCCGCACGGTTGGAAGGGTCCGCTCCCGCGCTGCGTTTGGCCAGCTGCAGCGGGCCTCGACGCGGGCGCGATGTGGCCCGGTCCGTGCCAGCTTCGTGGCTGTCCCGCCGGGGGCCACTGGTGTATTTCCCCAGGTGGGGTACGCAATTGGGAAGCATTGTGGCAACGCCGTGGTCCGCAACACCCTCCGTCGGCGGGCCCGGGCGTCGGCCCGGTCCGTGGCGCCGCACCTGCCCCGCGGCACCTACTTGTTGAAGTTCGAGCCCGCGGCGGCGCAGTGGGATCCCGCTGAGCTCTCCTCATGCGTGCGCCAGGCGCTGCAACGGGCCGGCGCATGAGCGCCGCCACCTCCCAGGCCCAGGCCCAGGTCGGGCGGGCCTCGCGGGCGGCGCAGCGGGTGCTCCGGGCCTATCAGGGCGCGGCGTCGGGCCACGTGTCGCCCTGTCGCTTCTACCCCAGCTGCTCCAACTACGCCCTCGAGGCGTTCGAGGAGCACGGGTTTTGGACCGCGCTGGCCCTCACGGCCAAGCGCCTCGTCCGCTGCCGCCCTTTCGGTCCCCACGGGGTTGATCTGGTGCCGATCCCGGTCGACCGGGCCACGCCAGGGAAGGCGGTGCGGGCGCAGTGATGCACGTGACACCGCTTTTGGGGGAAAACGCCCTGTTCAGCGACATCGGGAAGATCTTCCACCCCATCTTCGAGTTCTTCGGCCTCATCCTCGCCGCCATCTACTCGGTGACGGGCAACTACGGCCTCTCCATCATCGGCCTGACGGTCCTGATCATGCTGGCCCTGACCCCGGTGACCATCAAGAGCACCAAGTCGATGATCGCCATGCAGCGCCTGCAGCCCGAGATGAAGAAGCTCCAGGCCAAGTACAAGGGCCCGGAGAACCGGGAGATGCTCAATCAGGAAATGATGAAGCTGTACAAGGAGAACGGCACCAGTCCCTTTGGGGCCTGCCTGCCCAGCCTCCTGCAGATGCCTTTCCTGATCGTCCTCTATTCACTTATTCGTGGCTTGTCCAATACGGTAAAGAACGGTACGCATTACGTAACTTATGTGAATGGCGTTGCCCAAAATGCCGTCTGTCACACCGCGAATGTAAACGGATGTGCGGCTCCGCGATACATCCCGACCAATTCGACGATGTACTCGAATCTTGTGACCAGCCACGGGCAAATGCACTGGTGGTTCGGCATGGATCTGTCGTCCGCACCTTTCAGCCACCATGGGACGAATCAGGTGCTCCTCACCATTCCCTATTTGGTGTTAATCGGGGCGGCAATATTCCTTCAATATTACCAAATGAAGCAGATGAACAGCCGCAATCCTCAGGCAGCCGCGGCGAACCCACAGATGCAAACAATGCAGAAGTTCTTCCCCATTATCTTTGGTGTCATTTACCTGAGAGTGCCGGCAGGGGCAACCATTTACATGGTGGTTTCTTCGGCGATGCGGATCGCCACCCAGGAGTTCATGTTCCGAACCGGCATGGTCACCCCGGTGGCCGCTGAACGCGAGATCGGGGCCGGTTCGAAACCGGCCAAGGCCGCGCTCTCCCCGCCCGACGAGAGCACGCCCAAGAAGAGCTCACCCAAGTCCAGGGAGGTGACGGACGGCACCGCCATCGGGACCGGGGCGGCCGTGGGCAAGGGCATCACACCGCCCAAGGGCAAGGAAACCCCCAAGAGCGGCACCCCGAAGAAGCCCACCACCGCCCGGAGGCCCGCCACCCCGAAAACGGCGGGGAGCAACGGCAAGGGCGGCACCAACAGCAAGCCGCCGACCAACGGCAGGGCTCCCACCCGGGGCAGAAGGTCCAATGGAGGCAACGGGAGCAAACCCGAGGCCGACGCCGAGCCGACGCCGGCTCCCAAGGAGCATCCGCGCTCGCGCGCCAAGAAGCCGAGAAAGGCTCGATAGAGCGTGGAGTGGGTGGAAGTTGCCGCCAAGTCCATTGACGAGGCCAAGGAATCGGCTCTGGACCAGCTGGGCGTGGCCGAGGCTGACGCCGAGGTCATCGTCCTCTCCGAGCCCAAGTCGGGTCTCTTCGGGCGCATGCGGGTCGAGGCGCGGGTGAAGGTCCGGGTCCGCCCGGTCGGTGCCCGGCCCAAGCGCGAACGCCGACCCCGGGACAGAGATCGCGATCGCAAACAGAATCAGGGATCGGGCCCGGGGTCAGGCAACGGCAGTCGCCAGAGCTCCTCGCGGACCGAGAGAGCGCCGAAGCCTGAGAACGCCGAGAGCGCATCCACATCGGCTCCTCAGGCGGGTGAGCGCACAGGCTCGGGCACCAGCCGTTCGGCCCGCCGCCGGCGCAACCGCAGCCAGGGTGGCGGGGGTGCCCCGGAGAGCAGTCAAGGAACGACTTCTGCCGCGCCGCGGACGAGGGACGAGAGCAAGCAGCGCAGCACAGAACCGAAGGAGACCGTTGCCATGGCCGAGGGAATGACGTTGGATGAGCAGGGCGAGGCGGGACGAACCTTCCTGGCGGGCTTGCTGAGCGAGTACGGCATGGAGGCCACGGTCGAGACCAGGCTGATTGACGAGGAGACGGTGGAGATCGCTGCCAGGGGCGAGGAGCTCGGGCTGCTGGTCGGTCCCCGGGGATCCACCCTCGAGCGCGTTGCAGGACATCACCCGGGCCGTGGTCCAGCGGCAGTGCCCGTCGAGGACCGACCGCATCCTGGTCGATGTGGCGGGCTACCGGGAGAAGCGTTCGGCCGCCCTCAAGCGCTTCAGCGTCCAGATCGCCGAAGAGGTCACCTCCTCGGGCCAGGAAAAGGCCCTCGAGCCCATGAGCCCGGCCGACCGCAAGGCGGTGCACGACGCCGTGAACGAGATCGAGGGTGTCGTCACCCGATCCGAGGGCGAGGACCCGGGCCGCTACATCGTCATCGCCCCTGCCGGCTGAGGCAGGCTCGTCGGTGCCTGACACCGACTCCGACCCCGGGGATTCCGCTCCCCTCCCCCCTTCACCCAGCGTTCTCCTGGAGATCCTGGCCGAGGCCCGCGCCGCCGGCTTTCTCGGTCCGGGGCCCCTCGAGCCGCATCTGGTTCACGCCGCCGGATTCGTCCAACTGGCTCGTACCCTGCCCGTGCCCGGGGAGGCCTCCCCCCGCACTCCCCGCAGCCCCCGCATCATGGACCTGGGCTCGGGCGGCGGCCTGCCCGGACTGGTCATGGCCGCCGAATGGTCCCCGGCCAGCCTGGTGCTGCTCGATGCCAACGAGCGCCGCACCGAGTTCCTCCGTCGGGCCGTCAGCCGGTGCCACCTCGACGCCCGGGTCAGCGTGGTGCACCAACGGGCGGAGGTCTGCGGGCGCGATCCCTCCTACCGAGGATCCTTCGACGGCGTCGTGGTGCGGTCGTTCGGGTCCCCCGCGGTGGTGGCCGAGTGCGGGGCGCCGTTCCTACGGCCGGGAGGCTGGATGATCGTCTCGGAGCCGCCGGACCCGGCCGAAGCCTCCGAGGCCGGGCGGGGTGCCCGCTGGCCGGCGGAGCCCCTGTCCCAGGTCGGATTGGAGCCGGGGGAGTTCGTCCGCCAGGAGTTCGGCTACCAGGTCCTGTACCAGCGGGCGGCCTGCCCGGAACGGTTCCCCCGGCGCAACGGGGTTCCGGCCAAACACCCCCTGTTCTGACCCCCGGAGATCCCGGGGGGCGTTGTAGGGGGCCGACCGTTCCTCCGGCCAGGGTCCGGCCACTCGGACTTGGCTGGAGCCGCTGGAGCCCACGAGAGCCGTCCGAACCCTCCGAAGTCGGGCGCGTGCCCGCTGGCCGGAGGAGCCCTGTGTCAAGGTCGAGTTGGAGCCGGGGGAATTCGCCCGGCGGGAGTTCGGCGGCCAGGTCCTGAACCTGCGGGAGGCCTGCTTGGAACGATGTCGGGGCAACGGGACCCGGCTATGCATCCCCCGTTGTAGACCGTCCCGGGTATCTCCCAGGGTTCCACGTGGAACATCGAATGAGGACCATAGGCCCGCCCGAAGAAGTCTCACCCGTTTGTTTCACGTGAAACATGGGCAGAACCTTGACCTGAGTAGGTGGGGAGGTCAGGATGGGCGCAGTGATGCGGCGATCCGAAGAAACCTCCTAGTGCGGATCCGTCGTCGAGACCGTAATGCCAGCGCGCCCGAGGACTTCCAGGGTCCTGATCAAGGAGTGGTCGAGGAATCGGCGCCGTCCGCAGACGGAGCGGACAATGCCACTGACCCGGTCTCGACCCTGATCGCGGCAGGGTCCGCCACTCCCCCACCGCCTCCCAGCGAAGCCCTCCCGGTCGACACGAACTCCACCCCTCCCCCGGCGCTTCCCTACGACGCGGAGACCGAAGAAGAGGCCACGGAGGCACCGAACGCTGAAGCCGAGACCGTGGCGGCACAACCAGCGCCAGCCGAGCCGGTAGCCGAGCCGGTAGCCGAACCGGAACCCCAACCCGTAACCGAACCGGCGCCCCAACCGCCGCCCGAACCCGTGCTCTCGGCCGAACCAGAAGCAACCCCGAGCGGGGCCGACGTCGATTCCCCGAAGGCACCGACCCGCCCGAGCACGGCGGCCAATCCCCCCCGACGGGCGCCGACCATCCGGGTCGAGGACGACGCCATGATCCCCACCGATCGCCCGGCACCGAGGGAGCTGCCCCGGGTCATCGCCATAGCCAACCAGAAGGGCGGTGTGGGCAAGACCACCACCACCGTCAATCTCGGAGCAGCCCTGGCCGACCTCGACTACCGGGTGCTGGTCATCGATCTGGACCCGCAGGGCAACGCCACCACCGGACTGGGCATCGATCCGCGCAACTTCGAGATGTCGATGTACGACGTCATCATGCGGGACCAGCCGCTCGAGGACTGCATCGAGCCGACCAGCGTCAAGAATCTCTTCGCGGCGCCGGCCACCATCGATCTGGCCGGGATCGAGATCGAGCTGGTGCCGGCCTTCAGCCGGGAGCTCAAGCTGAAGAAGGCCATCGACGCCGTGGTCGACGACTTCGACTTCATCCTCATCGACTGCCCCCCTTCCTTGGGTCTCATCACGGTCAACGGCCTGGCCGCCGCCGGCGAGGTCCTGGTGCCCATCCAATGCGAGTACTACGCCCTCGAGGGGCTGAGCCAGTTGCTGCGCAACGTCAAGCTGGTCTCGACCAACCTCAACGATGCCCTGGAAGTGAGCACCATCGTGCTGACCATGTTCGACGCCCGTACCCGCCTCTCGGTCGACGTGGCCAAGGAGGTCCGGGACCACTTCGCCGACCGGGTGTGCAAGAGCGTGATCCCGAGGACCGTCCGGCTCTCCGAGGCCCCCTCGTTCGGGCAACCCATCACGGTGTTCGATCCAACGTCACGAGGGGCCGTGGCCTACCGTGGCCTGGCTGAGGAGGTGAGCAATGGCGCGCCGAAGCGGACTCGGTAAGGGGCTCAGCGCCCTGATCCCGCCGGTCGAGGCGACCGGCGACCTCGATTCTTCACTGCGGGAGGTGCCCATCTCCCACATCAAGCCCAACGTGTTCCAACCCCGCAGTCACTTCGACGAGGAGTCGATGGCGGCGCTGGCCACGTCCATCCAGGAGATCGGACTGCTCCAGCCGGTGCTGGTGCGGGAGGTCGAGGGTGAGAGCGAGAGCTACGAGCTGATCGCGGGGGAGCGCCGGTGGAGGGCCGCTCGCCGGGCCGGGCTCCAGACCATCCGGGTGTTGGTGCAAAGCGAGTCCAGTGACGTCATCGCCCTCGAGCAGGCCCTGGTCGAGAACCTCCATCGGGAGGACCTCAATGCCCTCGAGGAGGCGGCGGCCTATCAACAGCTCATCGATGAGTTCGGCCTGACCCACGAGCAGGTGGCCACCCGGGTGGGGAAGGGCCGGGCCACGGTGACCAACACCCTCCGCCTCCTGCAGCTTCCGGCCGGGGCGCAGCGAGCGCTGGCGGAGCGGACCATATCGGCCGGGCACGCCCGGGCCTTGTTGGGCACGCCCGACCGGGCCCTCCAGGAGCAGCTGGTCGAGGTGATCGTGACGGACGGCTTGACCGTGCGCGCCGTCGAGGTCCTGGTCCGGGGCGACACCGACCAACCTGAGGTACAGGTACCGCCTCCGGCCGAGGGCCCGCCCGCCACAGATGGTAATACCAAGGGTGGTACTGCTGGGGGAGCGCGGCGGGGGAGCACCGACCGCAAGCTGCCCGAACCGGGTGTCCTCGAGCTCGAGGACCTGCTCTCCACCTATCTGAACACCCGGGTCAAGGTCGATATTCAGAATCGACGCGGGCGTCTGGTGGTCGAATTCGCCACGCTCGAGGACCTCGAGCGGATCTACCGGGCCATGGTTGGTGACAACGGCGCCTGATTGGTCACACAACTGTCAAGACACGGTTCAGCTTCATCCACAACCTGTGCATGACGTTGTGGATTGTTACCTGGTTCATGTTGCCGAGGCATTCATCACGCCACCGTCACTCAGTCCCAGGAGGCGTCGACCCACTCGCTGAGGGCCCCGGCAAGGGCTCCGGCCAGCCGGGCCGCCCGCTCCACCACCATACTGGCGGGCCCCACCTCGACCAGCACTGAAGGCATGCGCGTCTCGCGCAGGATGGGCAGCGACATGCCGTGGGCGCCACCGTCGCCGATGCCGAGCGCGCCCGGCACGGAGCGTTGCACCAGCTCAGCCAGCAACCGCCCACCCTGGGACTGGTCGCGGTAGCCGGCGTAGTACGAGGTGGTGCAGGCCTGCGCGCTGGGGTCGAGCCGGAGGCCGAGGTAGACGTCGACCGAGAGCTCGTTGGCCAGCTGGGCCTGGGTGGAGTCGTCGGGGTGGTGGAGTTCGGTCACCCGGGTGCCGCTCGGGAGCAGGCGCCGGCGCAGGGCCGCGGTGACACTGCCCAGGCCGCCACCCTCACCCACGGCGACGTGCCGGCCGATCAGGGTGGGCGCGGCCTCACGGAGCTGGGCGCGCGCCCGCACCGAGGAGACGAACTGGGGCGCCTCGTGGCGGCTCTCCAGGCGGATGAGCTCGCGCAGGGTGGCACCGCCCACGATGGCGTCGACGGGCAGGCCGGCGTTGCGCTGGAAGTCGGCCAGGGCGCTCGAGGTCCGGTCGCCGAAGATCCCGTCCACCCGCCCGGTGTCGAAGCCGAGGGTGCAGAGCCGCTGCTGGAGCTCGGCCACGTCGTCGCCCCGCTGCATGGGCGTGCGCCGGTAGATGAAGCGCTCACCGAGACGGAAGCTGGCCTCGACCAGGGTGTTCCAGGTCTGGCGGCCGCACACGCCGTCGACGCGCAGGCCCCGGCGGTGTTGGAAGGCCTCGACGGCGGCCCTGGTGGCCGGGCCGAAGTCGCCGTCTTCGTCGACCGGGGCGCCCGGCACGATCGTGGCCAGGCGCTGCTGAATGTCGCGGACGGCGGCCCCGCTATCCCCGACGCTCAACGGGAGGTCTAGAGATACGGCGCTATCTCTTCGAGCAACTGCCCCTTGGGCTTGGCGCCGATCAGGCGGCTCACCGGCTCCCCGTCCTTGAACAGGATCAGGGTCGGGATGCTCATCACGTCGAAGCGACGGGTCACGTCCAGGTTGTCGTCGATGTTCAGCTTCCCGATCTGGATCTTGCCCGCCTGCTCGTCGGCGATCTCTTCCAGAACGGGGGAGATCATTTTGCACGGGCCACACCACTCGGCCCAGAAATCTACCAGCACGGGGACGTCCGAAGCCTTTACTTGCTCGTCGAAGTTGGCGTCGCTGAGGGTCACAATGTTCTCGGTCATGGGTTCTCCCTTGTCAGTAGGGTGTAACGACGCGGCTGCGGGATTTGTTCCCGGCTACTCGCCGTGTTCTTCGAGCCACCGCTCGGCGTCCATCGCGGCCATGCACCCCGACCCGGCCGAGGTCACGGCCTGGCGGTAGTAGTCGTCCTGTACGTCGCCGCAGGCGAACACCCCGTCGACGCTGGTCCGCGACGAGCGATCGAGGGTGCGCACGTACCCGTTGTCCTCGAGCTCGAGCTGACCCTTGAGCAGCGCGCTGTTGGGCTCGTGGCCGATGGCCACGAAGAGCCCGGTCACCGGGAGCTCCGACTCGGCTCCGGTCACCGTGTCCTGCACGCGCACGCCACTGACCCGGGTGTCGCCCAGGACGTCGACGACCACGGCGTTCCACAGGAACTCGATCTTGGGGTTGGCGAAGGCGCGGTCGCGGATGATCCTCGAGGCGCGCAGCTCGTCGCGGCGGTGGATCACGGTGACCTTGGTGGCGAAGCGGGTGAGGAAGAGCGCCTCCTCCATGGCCGAGTCACCCCCGCCGGCCACGGCGATGTGGTGGTCCCGGAAGAAGAACCCGTCACAGGTGGCGCAGGTCGAGACGCCGTAGCCGAGCAGCCGGTCCTCGTTCGGGCACCCCAGCATGAGCGAGCGGGCCCCGGTGGCGACGATCAACGCGTCGGCCTCGACCGTGGGCTCGTCCGCGTTGGGATCACCTACCCAGGCTGCGAAAGGCCAGGTGGAGAGCTCGAGGCGGCTCACCTTGGCCGTGCGCAGGTCGGCCCCGAAGCGCAGGGACTGCTCGCGCATGGTGCGCATCAGTTCGGGCCCCATGACGCCGTCGACGAACCCGGGGTAGTTCTCCACCTCGGTCGTCAGCATGAGCTGGCCCCCGGGCTGGTCGCTGTTGGACGAGGGCTCGCCTTCGATCACCAGCGGCTCGAGCTGGGCCCGGGCCGCGTAGATGGCGGCGGTGAGCCCGGCCGGTCCCGAGCCGATGATGAGGACCTTGCGGCGTTCAGCCATGGGGCGCCGGAGGCGGGTTCCGCCGGGAGTAGAGGAACGCGCCGACGACAAAGAGGATGGCTCCGAGGGCGAGATACGAAACCCACACGCGGCCGCCGGCCAGGTAGACGGTCACCAGCCGGATGAACCCGACGCAGAGGAGGACGGCCACGGTCACGGCGATGACACCGATGATGACCCCGAAGACGACGCCGCGCGACGCCACGACGGCCGGCCGGACGCCCTTGTCGTTGACCGTGGCCACCACCGTGTCGATGGTGTCCATGGCTTTGGAGGACCACTGGTCGCTGAAGTTGGGTTCGGCCACGGGCTGAGATTACTCGGCGGCTCTGCCCGCACCGACCGCCACGATGTAACAGACGCCCACGGTGTTGGGACCGGTGTGGCTGCCGACCACCGGGCCGAGCTGGACGGCGACCAGCGGGTGCTCGACCGGTATCTCGCGGATCTTCTCCCGGACCTCGGCGATGTCGTCGCAGGCACCGTCGGCCACGGCCAGCCGCTCCAGCGGGGTGTCGCCGGCCACCTTGGCCGAAAGGTAGGCCAGCGCCCGGGTGCGGGTGCGCTGCTTGGACTCCTCGGCCACCACGCCGTCCTCGACCTGGATCACCGGCTTGATGGAGAGGAGCGAGCCCAGCAGGGCCTGGGCCCCGCCGATGCGGCCCCCGCGCTGGAGGAAGTCGAGCCCGCCCAGCACGCCATAGACGCGGACCCGGCCCACCCGGTCGAGGGTGGCGGCCTCGAGCTGCTCGAGCCCGGCCCCCGCGGCGGCCTCCTCGGCCGCGGCGATCACCATGAGGCCCTGGCCCATGGTGAGGGAGCGGGTGTCGACCACGCGCACCGGGGCGGCGGCGAAGGTGTCGGCCGCGGTGACCGCGGAAGCGTAGGTACCCGAGACGCCGGACGAAATGGTGAGGCACAGCACACCCTCGGCCCCTTCGTCGACGGCCTTTTGATACGCGGCGACGAAGGACCCGGGGGAGGGGGCCGCCGTCTCGGGGAGCGCGGCCTTCCCCCGGCAACGGATCCAGAACTCGTCGGGCGTGAGCTGGCGGCGGTCCTCGAGTTCCTCCGCGCCGAAGCGGATAGTGAGCGGTACCACGACGACGTTGTGCCGCGCGACCAGTTCGTCGGTCAGGTCACAGGCACTGTCGGTCACGATGCGCACGCCGGGCATGCAGCGAGTCTGCCACGCCTTCAGGCGCGCATCCGGGCCGAGTGGCGTCGGCCCAGCGCGACGATCACCGCAGCGTAGGTCAGCAGCCCGGCCACCACCGAGAGCGCCACCCGGGCCAGGAGCGCCACCCCGCTGGTGGCCGCCGAGAGGTTGGAGACGACCAGGACGACGATCCCCATGGCCACGGTGGCCAGTCCCACCCGGCGCAGCGGGTCCCAGGTGTGCGCCGTGCCCAGGCGGCCGAACCAGCGGCGGAGCACGGCCACGCCGAGCAGGGCGCTGACCGAGTAGGCCACCGAGAGGGACAGGGCCAGGCCGCGCACGCCCAGGGGATGGACCAGCGCGACGGCCAGGACGATGTTGAGGGCGTTCTCCACCAGGTACAGGTAGAAGGCCACCTTGGTCCGCTGCATACTCTGCAGCACGCGCACGACGTAGAGGTACGAGCAGAAGCCGGGGAGACCGAGTGCGAACATGGCCAGCGCCTCACCGGTCTGGTACGTCTCGGCCGGGCGGCTGTGCCCGTGGCCGAGGATGAGGGCCACCGCCGGCTTGGCCAGCAGCAGCATGGCCACGGCGGCCGGGATGATGAGGGCGAGCATGGCCCGCCACCCCGTGGAGAGCCGGGCCAGGAAGGCCGTGGTCTGCCCGGTGGACCACTTCTCACTCAGGTCGGGGGTGACCACCGACATGATGGTGACCGCCACGATCCCGTAGGGCATCTGCAGGAAGGCGTAGGCATAGGTGTAGGACGAGACCGGGTCGGTCCCCGTCGCCGTGCCGGCCAGGAGGGTGATCACGAACAACGCGATCTGGTTGGCCACGACGAAGCCGAACGTCCACCCGCCGAGCCTGACCACGGTGTGCAACGCCTTGTCGCGCAGGTTCCAGTGCCACCGCAGCAGCCCGAGCCGGGCCGCCCGCAGGCTCGGGATGAGCACCACGCACTGGAGCACGACGCCGAGCGAGGTGCCCAGCCCGAGCAGGACGAGCTGGGACTGGTGCTGTTGGACGCTGGCCAGGTCGGCCCCGCGCCCGGCCCAGAGCCCGAACCAGATCAGGATGCCGATGCAGACCAGGTTGTTGACGATGGGGGCCCAGGCCACGGCCACGAATCGCCGCCGGGTGTTGAGGAGCGCGGTGGCCAGGGCGAAGAGTCCGTAGGCCGCGATCTGGATCACGAACCAGCGCAGCAGCGTGGTGGCCACGGCCCGCTCGGCCAGGACCTGGTGCACCTGGTGCGGGTGCGCCGACGTATCGAGCCCGGTCAGGCCGGTGATGAAGAGCGGGGCGAACACCAGCGCGAGGACGGTGGTGGTCACCAGCACGACCACCGAGACGGTGAGGATGCTCGAGATGGACCGCCAGGCCTCGGACTCCTCGCGGTTGGACAGCTGGTCGACGAACACCGGGATGAAGGTGGCCGAGAGGACGCCCCCCAGGACGATGTCGTAGAGCATGTTGGGGGTGGTGTTGGCCAGGTTGTAGGCGTCGGCCAGGCGGAACTGGCCCAGGGCCCAGGCCAGCGCCACGAAGCGCAGGAGACCGGTGAGGCGCGAGATGGTGGTGCCGGCGGCGACGTAGGCGGCCGCGGTCCGCAACGGTTGGCCGCGCTGGGCGCGACGGGGGGGAGCCACCATCAATGCGCTCGGGGCCGGCGCCGCCGCGCCCGGGCCCAGGTGCGGGCCCACCAGACCAGCAGCACCAGGCCGGCCAACACGGTCAGCGTCACTCCCACCAGGGAGATGGAGGTGGAGTGGACGTTCACGACGGTCTGGGAAAGGACGAGCCCGCCGTCGGGGGTGCGCAGGGTGACCTCGACGGGGAGATGGTCGCCCGAGGTGCGGGCCCGGGCCTGTACCCGTACCGAGGTCGTGGGGTGCGTGAGCACCAGCGCGCGCGTGGCCCCCGAGGGGAAGGTGAACTTGTCGCTGGACAGCGTCATGACCACCGAGAGCGGGTAGGGCGCCGTCGAGAGGATGGTGATGGGGATGGCGGCGGTGCGCGAGGTGAACGTGATGGTGCGCTCGACGGCCAAGCTGATGGCCGAGAGCACGGTGTTGAAACTGTCGTCGTAGGCGTCGAGCGCCGCGGTCCGCGCCCCGCGCCCGAGGGCACTGCTCTCGGTGCGCAGGAGTTGATCGGACAGCGGGGCCATCTCGGCGGGGTGTCCGCCGGTCGCGGTGTCGAGCGAGTTCAGCTGAGTGCGGGCCGTGATGATCCGCTGCGCCAAGGCCTTGGTGAACCCGCCGGTGCCGGCCACCGAGCCCGACTGCAGACGGCGGGTCGAAGGCTCCTGGTTGCCCCCGATCGGTACCTGCGCGAAGAACTGGTTCAGGGTGACCGGGCTCAGGACCTGGGTGTTGGTCAACCCGGTCAGGAGGGTCGAGACGAACGCGCTCGAGGGGCGCCAGCCGCCGGGGGGAACGAGCACCACGCCGCGGGAGTCACCCAGGAAGGACGTTCTCGAAGTGCACGAAGGCCAGGCTGGCCAGGAGCTGGTTGGCGGCCAGCACGGGATCGGTGGGATGGGCGACGAACCGGGAGTCGATCTGGCTGTCAGTGGCGGCCGCGGTCACCCGGGCGCCGTGGGTCAGCGAGAGCATGAAGGGTTGGGACAGCGTAATGCCGTTCGGGCTCTGCACCGAAGCCAGGTCCCCGTCGTTGAGCACCAGCTGTTTGGCGCGCGCCGCCTGGAGGCCCATGGTCAGGTTGCCGGTGTCCGCACTCGAGAGGTTGCTGTCGGCGTCGACCCAGGGACCGGCGCCCGGGCGGAGCGACGCGGCCCGGAGCCCTTCGCTCCCGCGCACGACCTGCAGCAAAATCTCGCCGCTCAAGCCCTTCCCGGCCATGGCGGCGAGGTTGACGGGCACGTAGGAAGGGCTGAGGAGCTGGTCCGGGCCCGGGGGTTCGGTGAGGTCGGCCAGGGTGCGCAGCGCGGCGCTGGCCCTCCACGCCGCCGTGCGTCGCCAGGTCGGCCACGGTGGTCGGGCTCACGTCCAAGGTGGTGGGCACCGTGCGGGCCGCCGAGAGCAGGGAGATCAGCATCTCGGTCGTGCGTGCCGCGCCCGCGGTCGGTGATTGCCCGCTGCCGCCGTTGCGCACCGGGACGATCCAGCTCACCCGCAACGGTCCGCCGGCGCCATCGACTCCCGGCTGCTCGTAGGTAAGGAAGGTGGTGAACCGCTCGAGGGGCGTGCTGTCCCCGGTGCGAAGGAGTGCGATGGAGACCGGGTACACGTCGGGGCAGGTCTCGCCGCTCAGTGAGCAGCCGAGCACCACTGAGGGCGCGCCGGCGGCACACGTTCCCGGCGGGCCCGGCGCGGGTACCGAGGACGATTCCTCGGGCAGGACGGTGACACAGGTGTCGGCGGTGAGGCCGGTCGACCCGTTGGCGACCGGCACGGTGATGGGCCGGGTGGTGAGGGGGGTCTTGTTCGGCGTGGCGCCGGTGGCCTGCTCGAGTTGGGAGGGGTCGTCGATCCGGCTGTAGAAGGTGACGCTGACATGGAGATCGGCGGCCGGGCCGGCACCCGATCCGACGGCGAGCGCCAGCGAGAACGCCGGCTGCGCCGGTGTGACCCACGGTGTCTGGTAGGCCAGGGTGAGCGCGGGACCGGCGGGGGCCGACGGCGCCGCGGCGGCGGCGGGAAGCGCATTCGGAAGGAAAACCGCAGACAGGGCGAGCGTGCTCAGGGCGACCTTGACCCATCGCGTCGACACAGGGAGAGGCTACGTGGGCACTACCGTGGTCGGGTGCCAGCCACCTCCGTTCCCGAACGGTTCCGACCCCTGGTGGCGGCCACGGCCGAGTTGGCCGAACGCTTCGCCCGGGCGGGCCGGACGCTGTATCTGGTCGGTGGATCGGTGCGCGACGCCCTCGTCCCCACCCACGACGCAGCCCAGGGTGACTTCGACCTGACCACCGACGCCCGCCCCGAAGAGATCGAGAAGTTGGTGCGCGGCTGGGCCGACGACGTGTGGACCCAGGGGGCCCGGTTCGGCACCATCGGCTGTCGGCGCGGGGGCGAGGTGTTCGAGATCACCACCCACCGGGCCGAGGTCTACGTGCCGGACTCCCGCAAGCCCGAGGTCAGTTTCGGCGACGACATCGAGCAGGATCTGTCCCGGCGCGACTTCACCATCAACGCCCTGGCGCTGCGGCTGCCCGACATGGAGCTCGTCGATCCCTACGACGGACTGGCCGACCTGGCCGCCGGACGGTTGCGCACGCCGCTCGACCCCGAGGTGTCGTTCGCCGACGACCCTCTGCGCATGTTGCGGGCCGCCCGCTTCGCCGCCCGGTTCTCGCTCGAGCCCGACCCCGCGTTGGAGTCCGCCGTCGAGGCCATGCACGACCGGCTGTCCATCGTCTCGCGCGAACGCATCCGCGACGAGTTGGACAAGATCGTCGTGCTCGACGTGCCGTCCGAGGCCCTCTGGTTCGTCGTGCGCACCGGGCTGGCCGCGGCGTTCGTGCCCGAGCTGCCGGGCCTGGCTCTCGAGCAGGACCCGGTCCATCGCCACAAGGACGTGCTGGCCCACACCCTGGCCGTGGTGGACAAGACGTCGCCGGACCGTCTCCTCCGGCTCGCCGCGCTGTTCCACGATGTGGGCAAGCCGCGCACGCGTGCCATCACCGACGGCGGGGTGACCTTCCACCACCACGAGATGGTGGGGGCCCGCATGACCCGGGCCCGCATGGAGGCGCTGCGCTACCCGGCGGCCGACATCGACACGGTGGTACGCCTGGTCGAGCTCCACCTGCGCTTCCACACCTACCGCCTGGGCTGGACCGACAAGGCGGTCCGCCGCTACGTGCGCGACGCCGGCCCGCTGCTCGAGCTCCTCAACGAGCTGACGCGGTGCGACTGCACGACCCGCAACGCCAGCAAGGCCCGGGCCCTGTCCCGGCGCATGGATGAGCTCGAGGCCCGCATCGTCGAACTGGCGGAGCAGGAAGAGCTGCATCGCCTCCGGCCCGACCTCACCGGCAACCAGGTCATGGAACTGCTCGAGGTCCCCCCCGGCCCGGTGGTCGGGCAGGCGCTGAACTTCCTCATGGAGCTGCGCCTGGACGAAGGTCCGTTGGGCGAAGCCGAGGCCGGCCGCCGGCTGCTCGAGTGGTGGCGGGCCCGGTCCTAACCAGGCTGCCCTAAGGTGCCGCGGCATGGAGATCACCCTGCTCGGTACGGGCAGCCCGCTGCCCAGTGCGGACCGGGCCGGCCCGGCGACGTTGCTCCGCGCGGGCGGGGCGACCCTGCTGTTCGACTGCGGGCGCGGTGTCGTCATGCGGATGGCGGCGGCCGGCGTCCTGCCCATCGGGCTCTCCGCGGTGCTCCTCACCCATCTCCACAGCGACCACATCGTCGACCTCGGTGACATCGTCACCACCCACTGGGTGATGTCGCCCGGGTCGCTCCCGCTCAAGGTGGTGGGACCGCCGGGCACCCGACGGATGGTCGATGGTCTCCAGGCCATGCTGGCCCAGGACCAGGAGTACCGGTTGGCGCACCATGCCGACCTCGAGCGCAATCCGGTGATCGACGTGACCGAGGTCGAACCGGGTGCCGCGTTCGCCGTGGCCGACGTCACCATCTCGGTGCACCGCACCGATCACCGGCCGGTCAGCCCGACGGTCGGGTACCGCATCGAGCACGACGGCCGGGCCGCGGCGATCGCCGGCGACACCGTCCCGTGCCCCGAGCTCGACGTGCTGTGCCACGACGCGGATCTGTACGTGCAAACGGTGATCCGCGACGACCTGGTGCGCGCCATTCCCAATGCCCGCCTGCAGGACATCCTCGACTACCACTCCACCGTCGAACAGGCGGCGCAGACGGCGGCACGCAGCGGGGTCAAGACCCTCGTGCTGACCCACTACGTGCCGCCCTTGACCCCCGGTGACGAGGAGGCCTGGAGAGCACTGGCGGCCGCCCACTTCACCGGGCCGATCGTGCTGGGCGACGACCTGACGGTGGCCCGGGCCTGACGGGGCGCGCTGATGCTCCCCGCGCCGATGTGGAGCTCCCGACCGGCCCGCCGTACCCCCCGTACCCGCCGGCGGGCTCGAGCGCCCTTGGAGGACTACCCTCACCCCATGGCCCCACCACGGATTTCAGCTCAGGAAAGCGGTCTCGGCGAGCACATCGACTGGGCCCTGCTCCGGCCGAAGATGGCCGCGGGCATGGGCGCCCTGTCCGAGGCCGTCTACGGGAACTCGGAGCTTCCGGTGCGCGAGCGTGAGGCGGCACGCTGGACCATCGCCCTGATCAACGACTGCGCCGTGTGCCGGGACACCCGGGCCCGCGACGGCGCCGAGGTCGGGGCCGACGAGCCCTTCTACGCCGAGGTGACCGACTGGCGCGCTGCCCGTACGCTCAGCGACCGGGAGCGGCTCGCCGCCGAGTTCGCCGAGCGCTTCGCCCTGGACCACCTGGCCATGGACGACGAGTTCTGGGGCCGGATGCACGGGCTGTTCTCCGAGGAGGAACTGGCCGACCTCACCATCTGCTGCGGCATGTTCCTCGGCATGGGCCGCACCCTGGCCGTGGTCGGCGTGCGCGCGCCCGACGAGCGCATCCTGGTCTGACCCGGGGTCAGTCCGCCGGCCAGGCCTCGACGGCGTCGCCGGCCGCGAACCCGTCCACCAGCGCCTGGGCCACGTCGTCGTGGTACTGCACGGGGGGCGACTTCATGAAGTAGGCCGACGGCCCCAGCAGCGGCCCGCCGATGCCGCGGTCGAGCGCCAACTTGGCGCAGCGCACCGCATCGATGATGACGCCGGCCGAGTTGGGGGAGTCCCACACCTCGAGCTTGAGCTCCAGGTTCAGCGGCACGTCGCCGAAGTTGCGGCCCTCCATGCGGATGTAGGCCCACTTGCGGTCCTTCAGCCACGGCACGTGGTCCGAGGGGCCGATGTGCACGTCGTCGGCCGCCAGCACGCTGTCCTCTATCTGGCTGGTGACGGACTGGGTCTTGGAGATCTTCTTGGACTCGAGGCGGTCGCGCTCGAGCATGTTCTTGAAGTCCATGTTCCCGCCCACGTTGAGCTGGTAGGTGTGGTCCAGGGCCAGGCCGCGGTCCTCGAAGAGACGGGTCAGGATGCGGTGCACGATGGTGGCGCCCACCTGGCTCTTGATGTCGTCGCCCACGATGGGTACCCCGGCGTCACGGAACTTGCGGGCCCACACGGGATCCGAGGCGATGAAGACGGGGATGGCGTTGACGAAGGCCACCCCGGCGTCGATGCAGGCCTGGGCGTAGTAGCGCTGCGCCTGCTCGGAACCGACCGGGAGATACGACACCAGCACGTCGGCCTTGGCGGTGCGCAGGGCCTGGGCCACGTCGACCGGCTCGAACGGCGACTCCTCGATCACCTCGCGGTAGTACTTGCCCAGCCCGTCGAAGGTCGGGCCGCGTTGCACGGTGACGCCGACCTCGCCGACGTCGGCGAAGCGCACGGTGTTGTTGAGCCCGGCGTGGATGGCCTTGCCCAGATCGATGCCGACCTTGTCCTGGTCGACGTCGAAGGCTGCCACCGGGACCAGGTCGCGGACGTGATAGCAGCCCAGTTCGACGTGCATGAGGCCGGGGACGACGTCGTCGACGTCGGCGTCGTGGTAGTAGGTGATCCCCTGGATGAGGGAACTGGCGCAGTTTCCGACGCCGGCGATGGCCAGACGGATGGGGCTGCTCATCGGATGTCTCCTTCGTAGGTGAGATCGGCCTCGTAGTTGAGATCGACCTCTTTGGTGCGATCGGCCGGGGGTGATGGTGGTTGGGAGGTGGCGCGTTCGGTGGCGATCAGGCGGTCGAGCCAGACGATGTCCTGGGCCAGGCTGTCGGCGGTGTGTTGGACGACCGATTGGGCATAGACGTCGAGCTCGACGTGGGAGCGGTCGGTCTCCGCCAGTCGCTGGACCAGCAGGGCGCGGCGGCGCTCCAGGAGCGCCAACCGGGCCTGGGGAGCCAGATGCCGGGCGAAGGCCAGACGCAGCCCGAAGCTGCGGGCGTCGTCGACCGAGCCACCCTCGGCCAGCAACTCGACGAAGAGCTCCCGCCCGCGCTCGGTGATCCGGTAGACCTTCTTGCCCCGCCGGGACCGGGACGGCGCCAGCCGCCGGGCCCGCAGCACCGAGAGCTCGCCGCTCAGCGAGCCGGTCGGGGGGACGTCGGGTCCCTGGGCCGGCCGACCGGCCTCCCGTGAGGGGGACCCTTCGGTGACCACCACGGCGCCGCCCTTTTCCAGACGGGTGAGGGCCGGGTAGATGGAGCCGAACGACACGTTGGCCAGAATGCCCAGGTGGTCCCGCAATTGGCGCCGGATCTCGTAGCCGTGCAGATCACGTTCCTCCAGGAGCCCCAGTATCGCCATGTCCAACATTGCGGTTCACTATATCGAATCGATATAGCGTTGTACAGTCATTTGTCACGCTCCGATCACCGGATTGGCACGAAGTCCCGAAAGCGGGTGCCATATCCGGGCGTGAGGGCTAGCCTGGCGCCGTGTCCGTGACCTCGGAACGGAGTGGGTCGAGTCGAGCGGTGAATGCCGACATCTCCGCCGGGGTCGAGTACCGCCTGGTGCGCAACGCCGCGGTACGAGAGGTCCGGCGGGGCCGGACGCAGAAGGTCGATGTCTGCGACGCCCACCCCGAGCTCCTCCGGGCCGCCCGCAACGTGGGTCGCCCCACCAAGGAGCTCTGCCCCATCTGCGACGAGTGCCGGCTGGTCAAGGTGACCTTCGTCTTCGGGGCCAAGCTCCCCGCGGGTGGCCGCTGCCCGGGAACCGTGGCCGAGCTCAAGCAGCTCCAGCGCCGGCCCGAGCCCGTGCTCTGCTACGAGGTCGAGGTGTGCCCCGACTGCGCCTGGCACCACCTGATGCGCAAGTACCCGGCGGGGGGCCCCAACAAGGGTCGCCGCAAGGTGGCCCAATCCCAATGAAGCCCAATGAAGCTCGCCGAATGAAGGTGGCCCGATGAGCGAGTCGCAGGCTCCCGCCGCAGTCCCCGCCCCCGCCCCCGCCCGCGTCACCGTCCCCTCACTGCGGCGCCGCAAGCGTCGTGACGGTGCGGAGCCGATCGTCATGGTCACCGCCTACGACGAGCCGGGCGCCCGCATCGTCTCCGAGGCCGGGGTCGACATCGTCCTGGTCGGGGACTCGGTGGCCAACAACGTGCTGGGGCTCGAGGACTCGATGCACGTCGATATCGACGTCATGGCCCACCACACCGCCGCAGTGGCCCGGGCCCGCCCGCACTGCCTGATCCTGGGCGACATGCCGTGGATGAGCTACCACCTCTCGACCGACGACGCCGTGCGCAACGCGGCCACGTTGATCCGGGCCGGGGCCCACGCGGTCAAGCTCGAGGGCGGCCGGGCCCGCCTGCCCGTGGTCGAGGCCATCATCCGCGCCGAGATCCCGGTCATGGGGCACCTCGGCCTCACCCCCCAGTCGGTGCTGGCCATGGGCGGTTTCCGGGTCCAGGCCAAGAGCGTCGACGCCGCGGGCGCGCTGCTCGATGCGGCCAAGTCCCTCGAAGCCGCCGGCTGCTTCGCCTTCGTGATCGAAGGCGTGCCCGACGTGGTGGGGACCGCGGTGACCGAGGCCATCGACGTGCCCACCATCGGGATCGGGGCCGGGCCGGCCTGCGACGGGCAGGTCCTGGTCTTCCACGACCTGCTCGGGCTGGGCTCGGGTCCCCCGCCGAAATTCGTGCGCCAGTACGCCGACATCGGCCGGATCGCCACCGAGGCCGTGGCCGCGTTCGCCGCCGATGTGCGCCGCGGCACCTTCCCCGACGACGGCGAGAGCTACCACGGCTCGAGCGAGTTGGGCGACGCCCTGGCCTGAGGGGGCGATGCGGGCGACGATGCGGGCGGGGAAACGCCCGCCCCGGGCTCGGCTACGATGACTCCCCGCAACAGACCCTGCCCCTGACCGCCAGGGGCCCGGGCGATTCGCCCGGTCCGGAGGGAGGTATGCCGCACATGCGGCCCTACGAAGTCATGGCCATTTTCGAGGCCACCACCGAGCCCACCATCATCCAAGGTGTGCTCGACCGAGCGCTCGACACCATCCGCAGCTCGGGCGGCAATCCCGGCGCCATCGACCGCTGGGGCAAGCGCACCTTCGCCTACGAGGTCAACCACAAGCGCGAGGGCTACTACGTCGTGGTCGAGTTCACCTCGGGCACCCAGACCGTGGCCGACCTCGACCGCATGCTCGGCCTGGCCGACGAGGTCGTCCGCCACAAGATCGTCCGGCTCCCCGAAGCCGCGGGTGGACGCGTGGCTGCCGACGCGGCCGCCAGTTAGGAAGAGGGAGACACCATGCCGACCGACAACAGCGTGATCCTGGTGGGGAACATCACCCGGGATCCCGAACTCCGCTTCACCAACACCGGGCAACCCACGGCCTCCTTCGGGTTGGCCGTCAACCGGCGCTGGCAGAATCGCCAGACCCAGGAGTGGGAGGAGGCCACCTCCTTCTTCGACGTGGTGTGCTGGCGCGAGATGGCCGAGAACGTGAGCGAGAGCCTCACCCGCGGTTCGCGTGTCATGGTGGCCGGACGCCTGGAGCAGCGCAGCTGGGAGACCCAGGACGGCGACAAGCGGTCCAAGGTCGAAGTGGTGGCCGACGAGATCGGGCCGTCGCTGCGCTGGGCCTCGGCACAGGTCACCAAGAACGCACGGCGGGCCCCGGGCGAGGGACCCGGACCCCAGGGCGGCCGAGCCGCCCCCAACACCCCACCCCCGGCACCACCCGCCGCCAGCAACGGCGGCGGCTATGGATTCGATGAGGAGCCCTTCTGATGGCAAGGAACAACCAACGCGGCGGGACCACCACCCGTCGTGCCCCCAAGGACCTGGGGCGCCGGGTCAAGAAGAAGCCCTGTGCCCTGTGCCGGGACCGCACCGCCTGGGTCGACTACAAGGACGTCCCCATGCTCCGCAAGTACATGAGCGACCGGGGCAAGATCCGCTCGCGCCGGGTGACCGGCAACTGCGCCCAGCACCAGCGGGCCCTGGCCATGGCCATCAAGACGGCCCGCGAGCTGGTGCTGCTGCCCTACACCCAGCGCACGGTGACCGAGCGTCCCGGTGGACGGGGCGGCGGTCGTGACCGCGGCGAGCGCGGCGAACGCGGTGAGCGGGCCGAGCGCACGTTGAGCGACACCACCCTGGCCGAAGCGCCGCGCCAGCGCGGGGCCGACGTGGAGGTACTGAACGAGGTCGCGGCGACCGAGGTGGCCGAGGCCCTGGCCGGTGAGACCGAGGTCGAGCTCGCCCCGGCCGACGTCACGTCCCAGGACAGCCCGTGAAGGTCCTCCTGCGCGACGACGTGGCCGGCGTGGGCCGGCGCGGCGACATCGTCAAGGTGGCCGGCGGGTTCGCCCGCAACTTCCTGCTGCCCGAGGGACGCGCCATCGTCGCCACCGACGGTGTGGCCGGGCAGGCCGAGCAGATGCGCCGCGGGCGTGACCTGCGCGAGGCCAAGGACCGGGGCGCGGCGGAGGCCCAGGCCACCATCCTGGCCGGCGCGGTGATCCCCATCTCGGCCCGGGCCGGCGGCGGCGGGCGGCTCTTCGGATCCATCAGCGCGTCCGACGTGGCCGACGCCATCAAGGCCGGCAAGGGTGTGGAAATCGATCGCAAACACGTCCTGCTCTCCGAACCCATCAAGGAAGTGGGCTCCTTCGACATCACCGTCGACCTGTTCACCGGTGTGGCCACCGTGGTGACGGTGGAGGTCACCGCCGCTTCCTGAGCTGGGCGGACCGCCTGGTCCACCGATTTGTGACACCCGTGTGCGCATCATGACGGCGTGAGGCCACGCCACGCCGTCGAAGCGCATCTGCCCGCGCGCGGTCGTCCCGAAGTTATCCACACCGAATCGGGACTTACACACACCATTTGGGGCCTTACGGTCCCCAAGCCCGGACGGGCAGAGTGGGGGGACCGTGGTCCAAGCCTTTGACGACACCCGCCCCCGCTTGCGAGCCGCGCCGGCTCCCGCTCCGACGGGGACGCGGATCCCGCCCCACAATCTCGAAGCCGAGGAGTCGCTCCTGGGGGCCATGCTCCTCTCGAGCGACGCGGCGTCGGCGGCCATAGAGATCTGCTCGGGCGGCGACTTCTACAAGCCGGCGCACGGGCACATCTTCGGAGCCATCCGGGCCCTCATGGAGCGGGGCGAGCCCATCGACGCCGTCACCGTCACCGACGAGCTGCAACGCTCCGGGCTCCTCGAGGCGGTCGGTGACCCCACCGTCTTCATCTCGCTCCAGGCCAACACCCCCTCCATCGCCAACGCCCGGCACTACGCCGCCATCGTCGAAGAACACGCGCTGCTGCGCAGCCTCATCGGGGTGGCCGGGGAGATCGCCGACATCGGCTACTCGGTCCCCGAGGACGTGGTGGGAGCCATCGACGAGGCCGAGCAGATGATGTTCAACGTGGCCGAGAAGCGCACGGTCGACTCCATGGCCCCCCTGCACGAGTTGCTGGGCAAGGGACTCGACCGGATCGAGGAACTGGGGCAGCGGGGCACCGACCTGACCGGTGTCCCGACCGGCTACCACGAGCTCGACCGGATCATGCTCGGACTGCAGCCCTCGTCGCTGGTCATCGTGGGCGCCCGGCCCGGCATGGGGAAGACCAGCTTCGCGCTGGGTCTGCTGGCCCACGTCGGCGTCACCGCCCAGCGGCCCGCCCTCCTCTTCTCGCTCGAGATGGGCCACCTCGAGCTCACGCAGCGACTGCTGGCCTCCGAGGCCGAGGTCAACGGGCAGAGCCTGCAGACGGGCCGTATCCGCACCCAGGACTGGGCCAAAATCGGCACCGCCGTCACCCGGTTGAGCAACGCTCCCATCTTCATCGACGACAACCCCAACGTGACGGTGATGGACATCCGGGCCCGCGCCCGGCGACTGAAGAAGTCCGAGGGCGACCTCGGGGTGGTGGTGGTGGACTACCTCCAGTTGATGACCGGGCGGGGACGCGCCGAGAACCGCCAGACCGAGGTGGCCGAGATCAGCCGCGGCCTCAAGATCCTGGCCCGCGAACTCGAGGTGCCGGTGGTGGCCCTGTCCCAGCTGAGCCGCAACCTCGAATCGCGCCAGGACAAGACGCCCATGCTCTCGGACCTGCGCGAGTCGGGCTCCCTCGAGCAGGACGCCGACGTAGTGCTCTTCATCTACCGCGAGTCCGAGTACAACGACGAGGTGCCGATCGACCGGGCCGACGACGCGCTGGTCGAGGTGGCCAAGCACCGTAACGGTCCGACCGGTACGGCCAATCTCATCTTCTTGAAGCAGTACGCCCGATTCGAGAACGGGCACGGGATCTGACAATCTGGAGCCGGTGCCGTCCGCCGATGTGAGTTCCCCCGACGCGTGGTTGACCGAGGCTGTCGCGTCGCATGTCCGGCTGTCCGCCGACGTGCACGCGCTGAGCGCTGAGGAGATCAGCGGCCCGGCCTACCCGAGCGAGTGGTCGATCGCCCAGGTGCTGGCGCATCTCGGCTCGGGGGCGGAGATCTTCGGCCTGTTCCTCCAGGCCGGGCTGGACGGGGCACCGGCGCCGGGAGCCGCCGACTTCGGGCCGATCTGGGACCGCTGGAACGCCAAGCCGCCGGCCCGGCAGGCGGCCGACGCGCTGGTGGCCGACGGCGCCTTCCTGGACCAGGTCGAGGCGCTGGACGAAGAGCTGCGACGGCACACCCATCTCTCGCTGTTCGGGGCGGACCAGACCCTGGCCGACCTGCTCCGCTACCGGCTGGCCGAGCACGCGGTGCACACCTGGGACGTCGAGGTGGCGGGGGACCCGGCCGCCACCGTGGCGCCGGGCGCGACCGCGCTGCTCATCGACGCCGTGGGGCAGATGGTGGGCCGGGTCGGCCGGCCCTCCGAGGACCCGTTTCGCGTCCTGATCTCGACCACCGGGCCGGACCGTCGCTTCCTGCTGGAGGTCGGAGCCGCCGTCGAACTTCGTCCCGACGACGGCGACGGCCATGGTGACCACGGCGACGGCAAGGCGGCAGCAAGGCGGCAGCAACAGCGGCAACGGCGATAGCAACCGCGCCGATGGCGCTCCTGACACGACGCGGCTGCACCTTCCGGCCGAGGCGCTCATCCGTCTCGTCTATGGCCGGCTCGATCCGGAGCACACCCCGGCCATCGAGGGCGACGCCGACCTCGATGCGTTGCGCCGCACCTTCCCCGGATTCTGACGTCGGGTTCTGACGTCCGCGCGCGGTGACGGGCGGTCACGGGCGCGCCGCCGCGGCACCGCCAGTCCCCGAACTTGCACGGGCGTTGCACCGTCAGTGCGGGGCCAAATGAGCAATGGCTACTCAGGCGGATGCCGCGCGGAACGTACAAGATGGTTGGTGTGAAGGTCGCGTCCATCAATCGCGGCGGGGGATCCAGAGAAGGTGCGGCAATGAGTCCAATGAAGAGCAAGTCCGTTGTAAGTGGCCGGAGGAACCGGGTGGCCGGAGCGGCCGACTCGTCGGGTGGGGTGACCGTGGAAGAACTGGCCCGGCAGTTCGCCAGCTTCAAGAGCGACGCGGTGATCCAGATCGCCCGCCTGCGCGAACGCGTGGCCGAGCTCGAAGATGATTGGGATGTCGCGGGAGACATCCGACCCCGGCGCACCGGCATCCGTTGCCGCCGTCAGCGGTAGGGACGCACGCCGGGCGCCGAGGGGCGCCAAGGGGGAGGCCGGGGTTCCCGCTCGGACCTGATCGGAGGACCCGGTCAGCCTGCCGCGTATGAGTGCGGTCGATGTCCGCCACCGGAGGGGGGTAGCGTCACTCCTATGTACGCAACCGCATGGCACAACGGAGGAGCACCCCGTGAGCCGGCGGGATATGGGCTGAAGTTCGCCAAAGTGGACCGCGACCGGTATTTCGATTCGGACTGGGAAGAGATCGTGCTCCAACTCGAAGGCGCCAAACCAGCCACCATCACGCTCAGCGCCGCCTTCTGGCGCAGCTGCTCCGAACTTCGTTCACCCGACGTGGGCCAGTGGCTCCTCGAAGCCGACGTGGCGCCCTGGGCCCGGGGGAGCCCGCCCGGGATCGTGGTCACCCAGGATGTCGGCAACCACTTCTCCGCCCGCATCCTGAAGCGGCGCACCCTGGGGCGCTAGCCGGGCGTCAGCTGAACTGGCCGCTCAACGAGCCGCTAGCCGCATTGACCAGCTCCCCGCTATTGACCAGCTCGCAGTCTCAGATCAGCTCGGAGAGCCCTTCCCACCCCTGCGGCGGGGGAGCCAGGCTCCAGAACTGCTCGGGGACCCGTGCTTCCAGACGGGCCGTCAACGCGTGCTCGTTCTCCAGGGGCGGGATCTGGCTGGTGTAGCAGTAGATGGCCTTGCGCTTGCGTTCCTCGTCGGGCACGTGGGGGACGATGGCCGGCGTGGGCCAGGGCTGGGCGCGCAGCAGCTTGGCCACCCGCCAGGCCAGCAGCCCCGGGATGTGCTTGTAGCCGTGGTCCTCGTAGGCGAACCAGGTTCGGTCCAGCTGGGTGTCCCGGACCAGCAAGGACGCCTCGTGGGTCATCACGTGATCGGGGTTGCCCAGGCCCATGGGCACGAAGACCGCGGTCGGGTCGATGTCGGCGATCGCCTCGGCCAGCGCCGGGGCCACCTGTTCGGGCGTGGGGCGATCGGGCGGGGCCAGGTACTGGTGGTCCGCGAACTCCAACCACCGGTGGTCCGACCCGAGGACCTCCATGGCGGCCAGGTCCTCGAGGCGCCGGGCGGCCACCACGTCGTCGCCGGCCGAGAAGCCGCCCAGGGCGTCCCACTCCGACGGCGGATCGGGATAGGCCGGGGGCCGGCCGGCCAGGACGGTGAGCACGGTGGTGTCGGGGTAGCTGCTCAGGAGGTGGCCGGCGCCCATGGCGGCATCGTCGAAGTGGGGGGAGACGACGACGATGCGGGTGAAGGTGGCGGGATCGAACTCTCCCCAGGTCGCTTCCTCGAAAGGCATGACCGGATCATACGGTGGCCTCGCCGATTTCCCCCGGGCCAGCCCCACCGCCAGGGCCAGCCCCAGGACCCGGTTCCCGCTGCGAGGCGTCGTGGCGGCGGAACTGCGGCATGAGCGCGGCGATCACGGCCGCGCCGACCACGCAGGCCAGGCCCCCCGAGACGACGGAGAACTCGATGCTGGTCACCGTGGCCACGGTGCCGGACTCCATGTCGCCCAATCTGGGCCCACCCTGGACCACCGCCATCTGGATGGAGGACATGCGGCTGCGGAAGCGGTCCGGGATGGTGGTCTGCAAAATGGTGTTGCGCAGCACGGCCGAGACCACGTCGGCCCAGCCGGCCACCGCCAGGAGGGCGAGGGCGATCCAGATGGTGTCGGTGAAGCCGAAGGCGGCAATGGCCAGACCCCAGACCACCACGGCCAGAATGACGGCTCGGCCCTGGCGCCGGGTATGGCTGACCCAGCCCGTGGTCAGGGCCCCGATGAGGGCGCCGGCCCCGGGCGCGGCATAGAGCAGCCCCAGCGTGACGGTGCCCCCGCTGAACACCGACTCGGCCATGGCCGGGAACAGGGCCCGCGGCATGCCGAACACCATGGCGTTGATGTCCACGATGTAGACGCCCTGGAGCACCTGGCGTGTGCGCAGGTAGCGCAGGCCTTCCCGGGTCGACTGCCACGGGCCCCGGGTGCCGGCATGGACCGGGGGGATGGGTGCCATCAGCAACGTGGCGATGAGCGCGACCACGAAGGTCGCCGCATCGAGGCCGTAGACGAGGGGCAGCCCGATGGTCAGCAGGAGCCCGGACAGCGCCGGTCCGACCACCGTGCCGACCTGCATGATGATCTGGGAGAAGGCCGAGGCCGCCGGGATGTGGCGGGGCTCGACCAACGCCGGCACCGAGGCGGTCCGGGCGGTCGAGGAGAATCCGGCGAAGCCGGCGGCCACGGCGCTCACCACGTAGAGGGCGACCAGTGAGGGGTGTGCCACCAGGGCATTGACGGCCAGCAGGGAGCTGGTCACGACCAGCAGCAGCGTCGTCCACAGCATGATGGTGCGCCGGTCGACGGCGTCGCCGATCGGCCCGGCGGCCAACGAGCCGATGACCAGGGGGACCAACTGGGCCAGGCTGATGGCACCGACCTGGAGGGAGGAGTGGGTGATCCGGAACACCTGGTAGGGGATGGCCACCACGGTGAGCTGGGTGCCCAGCGTCGAGACCAGCTGCCCCACGAACAGCAGCCGGAAGTCCCGGCTCTCGCGCAACGGCGTGATGTCGACCAGGATCTTGCCCGGCACGCCGGGCCTACGAGGAGAGTTGTTGGCCGAGACTGCGCACGTCGATGTCCCAGGCCGCGGGCCAGTCCCTCGTCCGCAGGACGGCGTCGCTGCCCCCGTCGCAGAAGAGGACCGAGCCGCAGAAGAACCCGCCGTCGGGCCCGATGAGCAGCTCGACCAGAGCGGCGATCTCCTCGGGACGCCCCGGTCGCCCGGCCGGGATGGGCAGCATGTCGAGCAGGGGCCCGGTCTCGGGGTTGGCCCGCATGCCGGCGACCATGGGGGTGTCGATCATCCCCGGCGCGATGGCATTGAGCCGCCGACCGGCCCCGGCCCAGTCCGGACCCGTGGCATGCCCGCGCACCCAGTAGGCCACGGCCAGCTTGCTGGCCGGGTAGGTCACCATCGATCCGGCCGCGTCGGCCAGGCTGCGGGCCCGCTCCTCGTCGTGGGCCAGGCAGGCCTCGACCACCTCCGCGGGTATGGCCGGCTGCACCGTGGTGGAGTTCGAGCTGATGGCCACCGCCGAGCCGCCGGGACCCAGCCGGTCCCGCAGCCCCACCAACAGGTCGATGGTCCCGAAGTAGTTGACCGAGGCCAGCAGCGACCCGGAGCGGTCGGGGTCACCGGCCAGGCCGGCGCAGGTCACCACGCCGGCCAGCGAGCCCTCACTGAGCGCGGCGACGGTGGCGACGGCGTGGGACCGCCCGTCGGCCGTGCCCAGGTCGGCCACCACCTCGGCGTCGTGGAGGTCGACGCCGATGACCCGGTAGCCCGACGCGGTCAGTCGGGCCGCGCAGGCGGCGCCGATACCCGAGGCCGCGCCGGTGACGGCCACGGTGGGCTCAGGCAGCTTGGCGCGCCTTCAATATGCTCAGCGCCTTGTCGGCATGGCTGCTCATCGAGATCTCCGAGTGCAGCACGTCGATGACGGTCCGATCGGTGTCGATGACGAAGGTGGCCCGCTTGACCTTGAGGAAGCTCACGGCACGCTTGACGCCCATCAGCTCGGCCACGGTGCGGTCGGGGTCCGAGAGCAGGGGGAAGCCCAGCGACTCCTTCTCGTCGAACTGCTTCTGCTTGTCCACCGAGTCGGCACTGATGCCCACCCGCACGGCGCCGACCGCCTTGAACTCGGCATCGAGGTCGCGGAAGTGGCAGCTCTCCTTGGTGCAGCCGTAGGTCATGGCGGCGGGGTAGAAGAAGAGCACGACCGGCCCCTCGGCCAGGAACTCGCTCAGCTTGCGGGGGGTCCCGGTCTGGTCGGGGAGTTCGAAGTCGGGAACCACATCACCTTTGTGCATCCGCCCAATGTAGGGGCTGGCGGTCCCGGTCGCTCAGGCTTCGAAGCGGAAGCCCACACCCCGGACGGTGACCAGGTGGCGGGGATTGGCCGGGTCGGGTTCCACCTTGCGGCGCAGGCGCTTGATATGGGTGTCGAGGGTCCGGGTGTCGGTGAGCTCCTGGTCCCACCACAACCGGTCGATGCACCATTCCCGGGTGACCACCTGGCCGCTGTGGGACATGAGGAGGGCCAGCAGATCGAACTCCTTGCGGGACAGCTCGACCGACGCGTCGTGCACGGTGACCTCGCGCCGGCCCGAATCGAGCCGGACCGGGCCCACCACGAGGACCTCCTCGTGGTGCTCGGGGACGGCCGCTCCCCGCCGCAGCACGGCCCGCATGCGCGCCACCAGCTCGCGCAGGCGGAACGGCTTGGCCACGTAGTCGCTGGCGCCGAGCTCGAGGCCGAGGACCACGTCGACCTCGCCGTCGCGCGCGGTGACCATGATGATCGGCACCGGCTTGAGCGCGCGCATCTGTTGACAGATCTCGATACCCGACTGGTCGGGCAGCATGACATCGAGCAGCACGATGTCGGGGTGGACGCGGTGGAACAGGCGCAGCGCCTCGTGCCCGTCGCCGGCGATCTCGACGGCAAAGCCCTCGCGGGCCAGGCCCGAGGCGAGGGCCTGGCGGTAGGACTCCTCGTCGTCGACCACCAGGACCAGCGGCCGCGCGTCGCGCGCCGAGCCCACGGGCGGTTGCCGACCGCTCGTCATGGTTGCCGAGGCCACGGGCTGGCCTTCGCTAGGCCGCGTCAGGGGCGGGAGGAGTGGAACGGAGAGGGGCAGGCGACGTCGGGGGGCTGGGGGGAGCACCCTCCGGCGCCGCCTGGGCGCGCAGGGAGGCGAAAACCTGCACGATCCGGTGGACCATGTTGCCGGGTCCCTGAGCTGGTGCTGGGGGACGGAGCGGCACGACCTCGGCCAGGCCATCCCGGCCGTGATGGCCTGCATCCCGTGAGGGGTGGTGCGATGTTTCGTGCGCCTGGGCCATCGGTGCCACCGTAAGGAGCCCAAATGAACGCAGCGCGAAACGGCTGCTACCGGAGGGTGTCCCCCAGATGAACTCTTGGCAGAGCGCGGGTACGCTCAGCTTCGACCACGCAGGAGGCGACAGATGACCGAAGCCATGGGGCACGGAGTAAACCAGCGCAGCTCCATCCGCATGACACCCGAGGAGGTCGAGGCCTTCCTGGCCGAGCGGCGGCCGATGACCATGTGCTCCATCGGGCCCGACGGCGCCATTCATGCCATCGCCATGTGGTACGGCTTCCTCGACGGCTGTGTCACCGTCGAGACCAAGACCAAATCACAGAAGGTGCAGAACCTGCGCCGGGACCCCCGGCTCACCCTCCTCTTCGAGGACGGCGACACCTACGAGGAGCTGCGGGGTGTCGAACTGGTCGGGAAGGCCGAGATCGTCGACGACCCCGACCAGATGTGGAAGTTGGGCCTCAGCGTCTTCGAGCGCTACAACGGGCCGTACTCCGACGAGCTCAAGCCCTTTCTCGAGGCCATGCTGCACAAGCGGGTGGGTGTGAAGATGCACGTCGAGCGCACGGTCAGTTGGGACCACCGCAAGCTGGGCCTCCCCCCGACCCGCCCGGCGGGGTGAACTTCTCCTTCGACCAGGACATCGACGTCAGCCCCGACGCCGCCCTGCGCGCCTACGGCACGCCCTCCTTCTACGAGGGCCGGCCCACCCTCGACAACATCTCGGTGCTCGAGGTGGTCGATCACGACGACCGCGGTGACCGCGTCCTCATTCAGGTCCGCTTCCGCTTCACCGGTTCGGTCTCACCCGCGGTCAAGGCCGTGGTGGACCCGGCCAAGATGTCGTGGATCACCCGCACCGAGATACTGCGGGACGAGCGCAGCATGACCTTCACCATCCTCCCCGACCACTACCCCGATCGGCTCAGCAGTCGCGGTGAGCACTGCTTCGTCGACGGGCCGGTACCCGACACGGCCATCGCCACCGTGGAGGGCGAGCTCAAGGTGCACGTCCCTCTGGTCGGCCGCTCGGTGGAGAAGGTCATCGTCTCCGGCGTGCGCTCCTACATCGCCGACGAGATGGCCAGCCTGCCCGAGTTCACCCCATAGGAGTCAGCGACACAGGCGTCAAGGCACCGGCGTCAGGGCACAGATGTCCGCGCACGGGCTTCAGAGACACGACGTCAGGGGCACAACTTCAACAGCTGTGACATGCCGTCCTCGATCCCGTGGACCAGCACATCGAGATCCTCGGTGGTGTCGTAGTCCCCGGTGATCCCGAAGCTGACCTCGCCGTCGTAGGAGAAGATGGCGATGCCGATCCGCATCTGGCCGCCCAGCGGAACGTAGGGGAAGGCCCGGATCATCTTGCGACCCGCCGAGTAGAGGGGGAACTGCGGGCCCGGCACGTTGGTGGTGACGGTGTTCACGTTGCGTTGGGCGGCCCGGGTGGCGACGCGCATCCCGGCGGCCAGCAGCAGGGGCGGGGCGAAGCCCGTCAAGGAGGTGAGGGCCTCCCCGGCCACCGCCTGCTTGGACTCCTTGAGACCCTCCATCTGCGCGGTGATGGCGTGGAGCCGCTCGGCTGGATCCTCGATGCTGACCGGGAGCTCGGCGAACATGGCCGAGACCTTGTTCTCAAAGGTGCCGTCGCCCACCGCCTTCCCCGCCGCATCGCGGGGCCGGACCGACACCGGGACCAGGGTCCGCACCACCCGATCCACCGACTCGCCCCGGGACAGCAACAACTCCCTGAAGCCGTTGGTGATGGAGGCCAGCACCACGTCGTTGAAGGTGCCGCCCACGCGTCCGGCGCACCCGCTTGATGTCGTCGACGCACGTCGAGGCCCAGGCGTACCGGCGATGCGGCCCGAGGGGGCCGTTCAGGCTCGAGACCGGCGTGGGCCGCACCAGGCCCGCCATGGCCACCAGCCCGTTGGTCACCTCGACGGCGTAGCGCGCGGCGTGGCGCACCATCCGGGTCGAAGCCCGCGCCGCCCGCAATTGCTCGTAGGGATTGACCACCAGCTCGGTCAGCGCGTCGGTGGCCAACGTCCGCCCGTCGGGAATCGGCCGGGCCTTCCAGGGCACCGGTTCGGGCCACTCGGCATCGGGGGCGATGTCCATGATCACCGCCAGCAGGTCGCTGCCCGCCACCCCGTCCACCATGGCGTGGTGGGTCTTGGACAACATGGCCCAGCGGCGGTCCTCAAGCCCTTCGACCACCCAGATCTCCCAGAGGGGCTTGGAGCGGTCGAGTTGCTGTGACATGACCCGGCCCACCAGCAGGCGCAGCTCGTCCTCGCCGCCGGGCGAGGGCAGGGCGGTGTGGCGCAGGTGGTACTCGATGTTGAAGTGCGGGTCGTCCACCCAGACCGGCCGCCCGAGATCGAGCGGCACATTCTTGACGATCTGGCGGTAGCGGGGGACCAGGCCCAGCTTGGCGTCGACCATGGCGACGACATCGGAGAAACGCGGCGGCGGGCCTTCGAAGATGGCCACCGAGGCGATGTGCATGTGGCTGACATGGTCCTCGATGTGAAGGAACGAGGCATCCTGTGGACTCAGCCGGTCAGTGCTCATCGGGCTCTCCCTTCGCGAGGTCAGCCCTGCGGACGGTAGCGCACCGGGGACACGGTGTCGCCTGAAGGAAGCCGCCAACTCCTATGGGGACTCAGACGGCAGCGGCCGTGCGCTTCGAGACGCCCAGGGGGGCGAACCGCGGATCGGAGGCGACCCGCTGCATGGTCTCGACGTAGGCGGCCTTGACCACGCGGGGCGATCGGTCCTCGGCCATGGCCCGCAGGCCCATGGCGCGCCGCGCCGCGGGCCCGGGCTCGAGTCGGATAACCGACGTCCCGCGCGCTTCGAGGCGGGCGATCTCGCGCTCCAGCCGCCGGTGCACCGACCACCGCAGCAGGCCGTCGGGCCCGGGCGCGCGGCCGTCGGCGGCCGACATGGAGGACACGACGATCACGACGTCGAGACCGTCCGCCCGGGCGACGTCGGCGTTGGTGACCGAGTGCACCCCGCCGTCGAAGTACTCCTCCCCCTCAATGGTGACCGGCGTGAAGTAGCCGGGAATGGCGCACGAGGCCAGGACGGCGGAGGCCAGAGTGGTCCGGGGCGAGCCCTCGCGACCGAGCACGACCCGGGCGCCGTCGGCGCGACGGGCCACGCAGATCCACAACCGGTCCGGCCAGCGGTCGCCCACCAACTCGTGGAGACCCTGGGCCCGGTCCGTGATGTCCACCTGCCCCCGGGGCAGCAAGGTCATGGCCGCCACCTCGGGCCGGAAGGCCCAGGGTCGCTGCGCCACCCGCGTCAACAGGGCAGTCGAGGGAGGTCGCCACGGGCGCAGCAACGACGTCACCGACGGCACGGGCAGGGCGTCGGACTCGGGCAGGATGCGCGCCAGCAACTCGCCGCCCCGTCGTGAGGGTGAGCGGCCCGTGGCCATGGCGGCCAGATCCGTGGCCGGCACGCCGACCCGCAGCACGGCGCCGGTGACCGAACCGGCCGAGGTCCCGACGATCAGGTCGGCGTTTCGAGGGTCCCAGCCGGTCTCGCGTTCGAGCCCGGCCAGCACGCCTGCCTGATAGGCCTGCCCCACGACGCCCCCGGCGCCGAGCACCAGGCCCACGGTCGGGTGTGCTGTGTTCCTCGCGTTCCCCCGAATCAACTGCATCCCCCCTGTCTACCCCCAGTGTGCCGCTTTCAGACCGCTTCCACCACCCCGGAAGCCGTATTTCTTTTCGTCTCCCCACGCCGGAGAAGTATTTCTTTCCCCGTTTCTTTCCCCGCCTCGACGGCGTTTCTCTGGCCGCGGTGAGGGACAATCGATCGATCAGGGAGATACCTCCAGGTCGGAGAGGAAGTACCGTGCGCCGATGGCGGGACGGTCGGTCGTGAGATGAGCGAACTCTTTGCCCTCCTGGCCGCGCTGGCCAACGCCGGCAACCTGGTGACCCAGCACGTCTCGAGCACCAGCGCCCCGGCGGAGACCAAGGGGTGGCGTCTGGTCGTCTTCCTCTTCCGCCAGCCCCTGTGGTTGTTCGGCTGGGTCGCCCTGATCGGCGGCTTCGTGTTCCAGGCCGTCGCGCTGCACATCGGCTCCCTCTCCATCGTGCAACCACTCATGGTGGCCGAGCTGGTCTTCGCGCTGGTGATCCGCCGCCTCTGGTTCCACCACCAGGTGGTGGCGGCGGCCTGGCGCGCCGCGCTCATCACCTGCGTCGGACTGGGGGTCTTCATCGTCGCCTCGGAGCCCAGCGGCGGCCGGACGACGGCCACCACGTCGGAATGGTTCTCGTCGACCATCGTGCTGGGTGCCGTCGCCCTCCTCATGGTGGCCGCGGCCCATTGGGGCACGCCGGCCTCGAGGGCGGCCCTCTACGGGACGGCGACCGGCATCGTGTGGGCCCTCGAGGCCGCCTTCATCAAGTCGATGACCGACGTGCTGGCCCAGTACGGCTTCTTCGGCATGTTCGCGCACTGGCCGGTCTACGCCGTCATCGCCGGCGGCATCGTGGGCAACATCTTGATGCAGGCCGCGCTCCACCAGGGCCCCCTCAGCGTGTCCTCGCCCCTCATGGTGGCCACCGACCCCATCGTGAGCATCGTGCTCGGGATCTGGCTCTTCGGCGAGCAGTTCACCGATCACCCCGTCCGGCTCGCCTTGAGCGCCCTGGGCTTCGCCACACTGGCTTTCGGGATCTGGCAGATGACCCGCTACGAGCCCACCACCGAACCGACAGTTAACAGGTGAAGGACCCCGAGACCGCCGAACCGGTCAATTCCGTTCCGGTGAACGTGCCGCTCTTGTGGTTGGCGGCGATGGTGCCCGAGTTCTGCGTCACCGCACCGCCGACACCGTTGACGGTGTAGGTCAAGGTGGCGTTGGTGAAGGTCGTGGCCTTGGGCGGGGCATCGAGCCCGAAGTAATTCGGCTTGGCTCCCTTGAAGGTGGCGTCGATCACCACGCCGGAGTTCACGTTGAAGTACGGGCCACTGGCGCTGCACTTCCCGCCCTTGATGGTCGAGGTGGTCGTCCCGACCTTGAGCTTGACCACGACGTTCCCCGAGCAGAAGGTCTGGATCACGCCCTTCTGGCCCGGCTTGTAGCTGCGGCAGCTGGCGGTCTTGTGGGTGGCGGCCCCGGCCCCGGCCGTCCCGAGGGAGCCGGCGGAGAGCGCGCCCATGGCGCCCATCGCCCCGACGGCGGCCGCCGTGCAGGCGAGCGTTCCCAGCCGTCGCCAGGTGGATGGGGTGCGCATTGTGGGTGGCCTCTCGTCGGGATCCGGGCCAGAAAGGTACCTCATGGGCAACCCCGGTTCCAGACGGAGCATCCCTGCCAGTCACCCCAATTCCCGGCCGGGCTGCGCCTGTGGCCCAGGCCTATGACGGCCGGAATTCGGCCAGGACCGAGGCGATGTACCCGGCGTTTCGGTCCGGCACACCGGCCCGCTCGGCGAACCGGGGCCAGGCGTCGACGGCGTCGAGGACGTCGTGCAGCACGGCCGGGGGAGAGGGCACGACGAAGCGGTCGCCCAACTCGAGCAGGTCGGCCCGGGTCACGTTCTCGAACTTGCCGTTCACCGACATCTGATGGCGCTGGGTCCACGTGCCCTGCGGGTTGAAGGCGTAATTCACGTCGTAGGCGGGAGCCAGCGACCACCGTCCCGCCTCGTCGCAGCAGAAGGACAGGTTCTTGGTGTGGTCGTCGCGGTTCGCCGCCGCCACGTTGAAGACCACGCGGCGAAAGGCCTGTTCACGCGCCTCGGCCCCCAGGCCCAATCGGTCGATCACATCGAGATACTGGGCGTAGCTGTAGGTGTGGGCCAGATTGAAGTCGAGGTGATCGAGGGCGCACAGTGTCTGGACGTGCACTTTTTCGCCATCGGGACGACGGTCGAAGCGCCGGGTCATGAAGTGGGCCCGGTCGTTCTCCCTCAGGAGCCGGCAGGGCTCCATGACCAGGCCGGCCGCGCCGGCCATGAGGGAGTAGGCGTACTCGATCCGACCGAAGCCCCGGGCCGGACCGAAGCGGTCCTCCTCTATCCCGTCCAATTTCAAGAGCCAGTACTCGTAGCCCGCAGGTGCCGCCATCTGGCCCGAACGGATCTGACCGGTGTCCGGGTTGAAGCACACCACGGCTTTGGGACGGGCGCCCCCGGCCGAGGTCCCCACCTGCACGAGCGCCGTGAGGGCCTCGAGCGTGGCGTCGTCTCCACCGAACTCCCCGCGCAGCGCGCGGCGGGCCGCCACCACCAGGTCGGCCAGCTGGAGCGCCGTCGTGTGCCGGGTGGCGAGCTCGGCCGGCGGGACGAACTCGAGCGCTCCCATGCCCCGGTCGCCCAAATACGCCAACCGGTCGAGCGAGGTGATCTGATCGGCCGCAATGCCTTCCTCGGCCAGCTTGGCCGTGACCAGCGCGTTGCCGAACCGGTCGGGCAACGAGTCGGCCAGCATGGCCGGGAGACGCCGGAACGTCTCGACGGACAGCTCCCTGAATTCGTAGACACCCGGGCGCGCCGGCATGTGGAGCGGGGCCAGCTCGATACCGCGCTCCATCCACCCCGGGTCGTACTCGAAGGCGTAGTAGTTGCTGGCCGGATCGAGCGCGACCGCCCCCACGGTCGAGCCCCAGGCCCGCACCTCGATGAGGTCGACCTGGCGGTAGGGCACTACGGGCGGGCCCGACGGACGCGGCGGCGAGGCGGCGCGGCCCTCCGCTGGTCGCGCAGCATCTGCATGGGGCTGACCTCCGGATCGGCGGGGGGCGCCAGGGCGGCCAGCCAGTCCTCCGCGCCGAGGGCCCGGACCACCTTGACCAGAGAGGTGAGGTTCGCCCCTCCCCCCGACTCGATGTTCTTCACCGCACTCAACCCGAGACTGGCCTGCCGGGCCAGCTCCTCCTGGGTCAACCCGGCCCGGATCCTCCGGTCGCGCAGGGCGAGGCCCAATTCCTCGATCCATTCCCGCGTGGTCTGGCGAGCATGAGTGGATGGATTCACAGCTGCTATCCCCAATATCTCGGACTAACAGCTTCTATTCTAACCCTTACCTCAGCACAGCACCACACAGGGGCTGGAAATCCATCTAATAATGTCGCAATTTGACCATAATAGATGGGTATCGATGGGCGGAACCATTGGCCTGGCCACCCTTCCAGGTGCGGGACGCCTCCAGCGATCAGTGAGGCGGACCTGAGAGGTGCGAGCCGTTCAGTGAACGTGCCCCATGATCAACACGTCACCGGCCATGGCCACGAAGAGGACGGTGAGGTAGGTGATGGAGTAGCTGAAGACCGCCATGGCCTCCTTGCCGCCGGCCCGGTCGCTCCGCGCCAGTTGCCACAGCCGCGTGGTCATGAAGAGGAACCCGGCCCCGAGCACCGCGGCGACGACCATGTAGATCCAGCCCAGATGGGCGATGGGCCCGAAGAGGAGCGAGACCGCGACCAGGGCCCCGGTGTAGAGGACGATCTCCCTGGTGGTGCGCTTCATGGAGGCGACGACCGGGAGCATGGGGACCTCGGCCGCGGCGTAGTCCTCCTTGTAGCGCACGGCGAGGGACCAAAAGTGCGGCGGGGTCCAGATGAAGATGATGGCGAAGAGCACGAGCGGGGTCCAGCTCAACGAATTGGTCACCGCGGCCCAGCCCACGAGCACGGGCACCGCCCCGGCCGCCCCCCCGATGACGATGTTCTGCCTCGAGCGGCGCTTGAGCCACAAGGTGTAGACGAAGACGTAGAAGAGGGTGGCCGAGACGGCGAGCACGGCACTGAGCAGGTTCACCACTGTGGCCAGTTCGACGAAGGCCGCCACTTCGAGGGCCAGGGCGAAGAGCAGGGCGGCCCTCGGCGTCATGGCCCCGGTGACCAGGGGGCGCCCCTTGGTGCGCTCCATCAGGCGGTCGATGTCGCGGTCGACCACCATGTTGAGGGCGTTGGCCCCTCCGGCGGCCAGCGCCCCGCCGAGCAGGGTGGCCCCCATCAGCCAGAGCGGGGGCAGGCCCCTCTGGGCCACCACCATGGTCGGGAGCGTGGTGACCAAGAGCAACTCGATGATGCGGGGCTTGGTCAGGGCCACGTAGGCCCCCAGCGTCGACCACCGGGCACGCGGGGCCGGAACGGCGGGAGCCTGGCGAGGCATGTGGCCGAGCATAGGACCATGTATCGGGCGTTGGGAAGAGTCCGCGGCTCGTCGTGACGGCACGTGCGCGCACTACCGTGGCCATACGACCCGGACCACAGGCGGTGACGTCCCTTGAGCTATCTGGTGGACAACTGGAGTTTCGATCCGTTCGTCTTCGTGGTGGCCTTCGTCGTCGCGCTGCACGAGATGGGTCTGGCCAACCTGCGGCGACGGTCCATCGCCCCGCGGACCCGCCAGCGCCGTCACCGTTCGCTGCTCTTCTATGCCGGCCTGGGCGTGCTGCTCCTGGCCGTCGTTTCGCCGGTCGACTACTGGGCCGGCAGCTACTTCTTCGCGCACATGATCGAGCACATCCTGATCGCGTTCTTCGCGCCCGTCCTCATCGTGGCCGGGGCGCCGTGGCTCCCGCTGCTCTTCGGGCTGCCCGTTGGGGTGCGCCGCCGGGCCGGGCGGGCCGTGCTGCTGGCGCGGTGGGCCGCTCCCCTGCGGGCCGTCGGCCGGTTCCTGCTCAACCCGTGGACGGCACTGGTGTCCTTCAACGTCGTCATGGTCCTGTGGCACGTCCCGTTCCTCTACGACACGGCCGAGAACAATGCGGACGTCCACATCTGGCTCATGCACGCCAGCCTCTTCGTGACCGGGGTGCTCTTCTGGTTGACCATCATCCCGTCGCACCCCTTCCGGATCAGGGTGTCGCCGTTGTGGCAGATGGGGGCCATCATCGGGACCAACGTGTGCATGTTCGTGGTGGCCATGTCGCTCTCGCTCTTCACCTCGACGAGCTGGTACTCGGTCTACGCGCACGTCCCCGGCGTCACCCTCTCGCCGTTCGCCGACCAGCAGATCGGCGCGGCCATCCTGTGGATCTGCGGGGACTTCTGGGCCGTCCCGGCTCTCGCCTACGTGATCAAACGGGGGATCGACAGCGAAGGCGGCTTCTCGTCCGCCGTTGACCGGATGTTCCACCGCGATCCCGGGCCCACTCTCGAGCAGCTGCGCGCGCCGGCGGTCCGCGAGTCGAGTCGGACGGGCTGAGGCTCCGGCGCGGGCCGCTGGTCGCGGCGACGCGCACGATGTGCCGCACACCGCGCCACGCTGACGCGCCCCTCCACCACGCTGACGGCGACACCGCGCCCCTATGAGGCGCACCGGGCCGCCTCCTCGGGCAATGTCGGTTGCCCAAAGAATGATTGACGACGGGGACCGACGGCCATATTGTCCTTCCAGAGAGTCTGCTGTGAGTGATCGGTTCTAGTGATCGGTGGGGGATCTCGCAGCCTGGGTACCGGCGTGCTGGGAGTCACGTTCGTGAAGGGCACCCCGTAAGGGGCGTCCGGGGATATCGGAACGCGAGAGATCGGGGGCTGGGTGTCCAAGGGGTGGAGAATCACCACGGGGGTCGGCCTGTTCGTCATCGCCGTGGTGGGGATCGTCTTCATCGTCATCGGGCTCTCCCGGGAGCCCCCGACGGTCGACTACACGGCGGGTCATCAGTCGGGCCAGCCGGTGAACGTCACCATGCAGACCGTGGGCACCTACGGGGGCAACGGCGCGCACTCAACCTGGGTCTCGTACCTGACCAAGTCGCCGCAAGGCCAATGGGTCCACACCACGCTGTGGCAGGTGCCGGCGCACACCCGGGTCAACGTGACCATCTACAACTACGACTCGGGCAGCCCGCTGCGCAACCAGCAGATCGGCCAGGTCACCGGCACCACCGGGAACATTGCCCTGCTCAACGGCCGGCCGTTCCACATCATCAACTCCAACGCCGGCAACGGGGTGGGCCACACGTTCTCGATCCCGACGCTCGGCATCAACGTGCCGCTCTACGGGAACGGCCCCAACGCCACCCTGTGCGCCGCGGCGCCGTGCACCGAGTCCTCGCCCCACCAGATCATCCGGTTCTCCTTCATCTCACCGGGACCCGGGCAGTACCCGTGGCAGTGCTTTGTGCCCTGCGGGCTGGGTTACTTCTTGGGCAACGGCGGGCCGATGCAGACCCTCGGCTACATGGGCGGCTTCATGAAGGTCTCCACGTGAGCGGCGAGGAGGCGGTCCCCCCCGCGGACAGCCCCGCGTCGGCTACACCCGCAACGGCCGCACCGACCCCGGCGGACCCAGCCCCACCGGCGGACCGGACCCGGCACTGGTGGCGCCTGATCGTCATCTGGGTCGTGCTCTCGGCCATTTTGGACCCGCTCTTCTACATCTTCGCCGGGCCGCACATCCCCCCGGGCCGGATGTCCAGCACGGCCGGTGGCGCCCAATTCGACTTCAACATCCTCATGGTCATCGCCCTCCCGGTCATGCTGGGCGTGTGGATCTTCATGATCTACGCCATCGTGATGTGGCGGGCCGGGCGCGGCGGGCCCGAGCCGGTCGGCGGCCCGGCGGCCCGGGGCCACATGCCGATCCAGGTCAGTTGGATCCTGATCACCACGGTCATCGTCCTTTTCCTGGCCGGCTTCGGGACCTACGAGCTGGTCCAGCCCGAGGGGGCCGGCGGAGGCCAGGGGCCCAGCCCGATCTGGACCCCGACCTCGCACACCGTGCTGCCCGTGCAGGTGATCGGGCAGCAGTGGAAGTGGACTTACCGCTACCCCACCTTCGGCGGCTTCGAGACCAACCAGCTGGTGATCCCCGAGTTCACCACCATCGCCTTCCACGTCACGTCACTCGACGTGATCCACAGCTTCTGGGCCTACCAACTCGGGGTCAAGGCCGACGCCAATCCGGCCCAGGACAACGTGGCCTTCACCACGCCCACCGAACTGGGGCAGTTCACGGTGCGCTGCTCGGAGCTGTGCGGGATCTGGCACGGGGCCATGTACAACACCGGGATGGTGGTCACGCCGGCGACCTTCGAGCAGTGGGCCCTGGCCACCCGGGTCCGGCTGCGGGCGAACACCAAGCTGCTGCCCCCCTTCGCGTATACCTACATCCCCGACGCCAACGGGGCCGACGGCGGCTTCTACCCCGACAACGTCGACCCCTACTCCAAGGTCCAGACCTACGGGGCCACCCCTGTGCCGCCGAAACAGCTGACCAAGCCATGACCGACGCACTCCCGACACCACCGCGACACCGAGCAAAGGGCGACTGAGCACATGGCGATCGACACCACGCAGCAGCCTCCGGCCGAGTACCCCGGCGAGGAGGCCACCCGCCAGCACCCGATCAGCACCCGCTCGGAGTGGCTCCGCCCGCACATGCGGCTGGGCCATCGCCGGCGGCGTGGGCGGGTACCTCTTCGGGCACTGGGTGGGCAACCTCATCGCCAGCGGGCTACGCCAACGTCAACGGGGCCAGCGGGCAGAACGACACGGCCATCGTGCTGGCCCTCACCTTCGCGGTGGTGGGCTGGCTCATCGGGATCGGCGCGCTCAACTACCCGGTGGCCAAGATGCTGGGCAAGGAGCCGCCCCCGGCCATCCCCGAGCAGAGTTGGGTGCGCTACTTCCGCATGACCGACGACCACAAGGTGGTCGGGATGCAGTACACGGTCGGCGTCCTGCTCTTCCTCTTCACCGGGGGCCTGTTGGCCATGGCCATCCGCACCGAGCTGCTCAGCCCGACCAGCCACGTCTTCGGCCCGGGCACCTACATCAACATCGTCAGCGAGCACGGCACCATCATGATGATGATGGCGTCGTCGGCCGTGGTGGGGCCGCTGGGCAACTGGCTGGTACCGCTCATGATCGGCTCGCCGGCGCATGGCCTTCCCCCGGGTGGAGGCCTTCTCCTTCTGGATCTTCATGGCCGGCTACGCCGTCATCCTCACCGCCCTCCCTCTCGGGGGCTTCCCCACCGGCTGGACGGGCTACGCCCCGCTGCAGACCCAGGCGGCGGGCGGGATGGACGCGTATTTGGTGGGCTTCGCCGTCATCGGGATCGGGATGATCGCCGCGGGCTTCAACCTGGCCGCCACCATCATCCACTACCGGGCGCCGGGCATGACCTGGAGCCGGGTGCCCATCTTCGTGTGGGCCATCCTGGCCACCACCGCCCTGCTGACCCTGGCCACGCCGACCCTGGTGGTGGCCGGCCTGTGCGGGATCCTGGACCGCACGGCGGAGACCGCCTTCTTCGTCAACGAGCACGGCGGCAGCAATTTCCTGTGGCAGAACATGTTCTGGTTCTTCGGCCACCCCGAGGTCTACATCATGGCCCTGCCCGGCTTCGGCATCGTCATGGAGATCATGCCGGTGTTCACCCGCAAGCCGCTCTTCGCCTACAAGGTGGCGGCGGCCGGCATGCTCGGCGTGGCCCTGCTGTCGTTCTTCGTGTGGCAGCACCACCTGTTCCAGAGCGGCATCAACCCCGACATGCGGCCGCTGTTCATGCTCACCACCGAGCTCATCTCCATTCCCACCGGGTTCCTCTTCCTGGTCACGCTCGGGACACTGTGGAAGGCGAAGATACGGTTCGAACCGCCCATGCTCTTCTGCCTGGGCATGCTGTTCAATTTCCTCATCGGCGGGCGTGACCGGCGTCTTCCTCTCCGACGTGCCGGTCAACGTGACCGTGCACGGGAGCTTCTTCGTGCTGGCCCACTTCCACTACACCATCATGGGCGGGCTGATCTTCGCCCTCTTCGGCGGGCTGTACTACTGGCTGCCCAAGATGACCGGCAAGACCATGAACCGCAAGCTCAGCATCGCCCACTTCTGGGCGTTCTTCGTCTTCTTCAACCTGACCTTCTTCCCCCTCTTCCTGGTCGGCCTGCTGGGCCAGCCCCGCCGGGTGTTCGAGTACGCCCAGAACCTGCAGACCCTCAACGACATCTCCTCGGTCAGCGCCTTCTTCCTGGGCGCCTCCTTCTTCCTCTTCATCATCAACTTCGTGTGGTCCGTCTACATGAACCCCCGCAAGGCCCCGGACAACCCGTGGCACTCGCGGGGCCTCGAGTGGCAGACGGCCACCCCGGTGCCCTGGTACAACTTCGAGCGCATCCCGGTGGTGCTCGACGACCCCTACCACTACGGCGAGCCCGACGCCCTGCCGGTGGCCGACCTGGGACGCGAGCTGGTGGGCGCCGGCCACGTCTCGACCGAACCGGTGGACCCCGACAGCCTCTCGCCCGGTGGCCGTGACGACCTCGACCCGCGGCCCCCGATCCAATGAGCGCCGAGGCCATGTCCGGGGAGCGGCCCGAGCGCGAGGAGGGCTTCCTGCACCTGAACGAGACGCCCGAGGAGATCGCCTTCGAGCTGCGGGCCCAGGAGGGCGCGCTGTGGACCGGTGGCCGGCTGGTCATCGGGATCTGGGCCTTCGGCTTCGCCGCCCTGGCCTTCGCCTACTTCTACCTGCGCTCGGCCAACAACGAGAACCTGTGGCGCCCGGGTGGGATCACGGCGCCGACGGCGACCGGCGCGGCCATCTTCGCCATCACGGTGGCCTGCGCGCTGCTCGGCTACCACGGCCTGCGCCGCTTCCGGGCCGGGGTGTCCCTCGACTGGGAGGTGGCCGGCTGGGCCGTCGTTCTCGGCGGCCTGATCGCCGTCGGGCTCCAGATCTGGCAGCTCACCGTGATGCCCTTCTTCCCCGGTTCGAGCGGCTACGCCTCGTGCTTCATCGGCTGGGCCGTCATGAATGTCGCCTTGATCCTCACCGGCGTCTATTGGATCGAGACCCTGCTGGCCCGCCAGGCCCGCCTGCGCCGGGCCCTGCGCGAGGACGGGGGCACGGCCCAGTCCACCCTGCCGGTGGCCCGCATGTTCCGGGCCAACCTGGAGGGTTGCGCCTACTACTGGGGCTTCATCGCGGTGGTGGCCACCTTTTTCTGGGTACTGTTCTATGTGCTCTAGGACGAAGGAGTTGAACGGACGATGATGGCTGCATCGGACATCGCGGCGACCCAGGCCCTCACGTTCGCCATCCCGCTGGGCTTCTTCGCCGTCGTCCTGTTCTGGGGCTTCTTTCAGCGCCGCTCCACCCGGTGAGCACGGGGGCCGCCCCCGGGTGGCCCACCCTCGTCCGCCGGCTACGCCCCGCCTGCCTCTGGGCCGCCGCACTGATCTGCCTGCTGACCGTCCTCCCGCCGCTCTCGCATTTGGCCACCACCGCCGAGTGGGCCCTGGTGCTGCGCTACGCCCTCTACGCCCTCGTCGTTCCGCCGCTGATCGTCCTCGGTGCCCCGTGGCGACGATGGCCGCCGGCCGCCCGCCTGGCCGACCGGCGGGCCCGTCACCCCGAGTTGGCGCGTGCCCTCGCCTTCGTCGCGCTCGACGCCGCTGTGCTGGTGCTGCTGGTTCACCCCGGCCGCGGCTCGGGCCACCGAGCAGCACGGCTGGCTCACCGCTCTCGAGGCGGTCACCCTGGTGGCCGGGGGGATCGGCCTGTGGCTCGAGCTGGTCGACTCCCCGCCCCTGGTGCCGCGCTCGGGCCCGCTGCGCTGCGCCGTGCTGGCCGCGCTGGCCATGTGGCTGGTGTGGGTGCAGGCCTACCTGGTGGGCATGGCCCGCGGGGACTGGTACCGCCAGGTGTCCCACGTGGCCGGCCACGGCCTCAGCGCGGCAGCCGACCAGCAGGTGGCCGCCGTGGTGCTTTGGTTCGCCGCCGCAGTGGTCTTCGTCCCGGCGGTCTTCGGCAACGCCATCCGGTGGTTGCACCGTGAGGAGGACCCCGACGGTGCGCTCTTTCGGCTCATGCGTGAGGAGCGACGCCGGGCCACCGCCGTCGTGGACCCGCGTCCGGGGAGTTCCCCCCGGGCGAATTGAATCTCAGGTGCATTGACTCTCAGGTGCACTGATCCTCAGGGACTCGGGCCCTCAAGTCCCCGGGCCGGGCAGGGCCGGAAGGTCGGGCCCCGGCAGCCGGGTGTCGAGGATGCGGTCGGCGCGTTCCTCCTCGGCCAGGCCGGCGCGCCGATCGGTGGCCAGCCGGGACTCGGCCACGGCGAGGCTGCGCCGGGCCCCGCTGTCGTGCCCGTTGTGCATGAGCGCCTGCACCGCTTCGATGGCTTGGAGCGCATCGGAGGTGGTCCACAGGGTGGACGTGGCCACCAGGTCCCCCAGCTCCCGGCCGGCCGGTGAGCCCGGGACCTCGATGTTGGAGAGGTTGAAGATGGTCTCGCTGGTGTACGAGCAGGCGGACTGGTCGTCGCGCAGCAGGGACACCGAGGTGGCCCGGTCCGACGCGCTGAGGGTGCCGGCCGACTGCCCGCCCCAGATGGTCACGATGGCCTCGTGGGCGGCGTAGGCGCACGGGGCCAGGTCGGTGTTGAGCTCGGAGAGTACGCCCTTCTCGCTCGAGATGTCGGCGGCCCGCGAGGTGTGCACCGGGAGGTCGGTGACGATCGTGATGGCCAGCACCGCCGCCAGCGCGCCGCCGGCCAGCACGGCCCGCCGGCGGTACCAGGGGGGCTTGGGCGTTTTGGCAGCCTCGCTCGTGGTGCTCACGGGCCGGCCGGCTTGGTGGCGTAGGTGGCGAGGCCCGAACCCCAGCGGGCGATGGCCGCAGGCGAGAGCGAGTAGGTCCCGCGCCGGCTCTCGTCGGCGAAGGGGGTGGCGCGGTAGCGCTCGGTACCTTGGGGGCTGATGAAGTAGACGACGTCGTTGTGCGTCACCACCCTGGTGCGCTGCACCACCGAGACGGTGACCCCGTAGGACTTCCACACAGCGTTCAGCTTGGTGAGCGGACCGGTGAGCATATGCCAGTTGGGGAGCGTGCCCAGCCCGGACTGGGCCACGGCGGGCGACAGTCCCGACGCGGCGAGGGCGGAGGGGTCGGTGTTGACGGTGAGGAACTCCACGTTGGCCGCCGCCGGCCCGAGATCGGCATCGGCCTGGCGGATCTCGGCGGCCAGCACCAGGCAGATGTCGTCACAGCGTCCGTTGAAGAAGGTGAGCACGACGGCCTTTGGGGCCTGACCCGACAGGGAGATGGGTTGGCCGGCCTGGTCGGTGAGAGCGATCGCCGGGGCGGGCGTGGTGCCGAGGGCGCTCACGCCCATGAAGGAGGGCAGTGAGGCGCCGAGTTGGTCACTCTGGCCGGCGACCGGTGCGGGGGTGGCGGCGGGAGCGGCGAGCGTCGTCGTGGTCGTCGGGCGGGCCACCGGGGTGGGCGCCGGATTGAGCCCGGCCGAGGAGAAGAGGTGCTCGGAGAGCAACCCACCGAGTCCCAGTACGGCGGCGCCGGCCAGGATCCAGTAAACGAACTTGCGGGGAACGGCAGGCGTAGTGCTGGTGGCCGAGAAGGCGGCGGCGCGGTCGACCGGTCCCACCGCAACGGGCGCCGCGTCGCCGAGGCGCGCCGCGTCCTCGGTCCTTCCGTCGGTGCCTGGCCCGGAGGAATCGACGTGGAGGTTCACGACGCCGGCGCGCCCGGACCGTCCAACCAGTGCGCAGGCAGAGCGATCACCTCGAAGATGTGATCGGACGGCATCGACCCGCGCCTCCCGGCGCCGGTTGCAGGTATCGCTCCAATTGGCACAGCCCGGGACCCCACCAACGCGAGGTTAGTGGGCGAGGTCAGCGCAGGAAGGGGCGACCAGTGCCCCCGACCGCCCGGTCAGCGTGCCGCGGCTCCTAGCACTCCCTACGGCGGTCCACAGGAGACTCAACACTTGGTTTCGTACGGTTTGACCCAAGGAGATAGCGCAGCCCCAACCGACCACCTGCGCGTGACCGACCCATGACCTTCCTCGTGCTCGCCATTCCCATCATGCTCCTGGCAATCGCCGTTGCGGCAGTGCCGTTGCTCGTGCTCTCCGTCCGCGAGCACCGCTTGCGAACCGCGGAGGTACCCGCACGACGCCACGACATCGTTCCCTGACTCCGATGCCCTCCGGGCAGAAAACGGCGCCGTTACGTAGACTGCTGGTGTGCGGCAGCGCTGGCTTTCGGGCAGGGCAATCACGCTTCATAGCGAATTCGGGATCCTCGTCGCAGCGTGCATCGCGGCAGCGTGGTGGCAGGCCACCCGGGCCCTCGACGGCAACTTCCTCAGTTGGTTCTACACCTTCGAGTGGCCCATTCTGGCCTGCGTCGCCTTCGCCGGGTGGTGGCACCTCATCCACGAGGACCCCGAGAAGTACCGGCGCCGCAAGGCAGGCCTCGACGATTGGGACCAGATCCCCGAGAACCACAGCGATCGTGACTCGACTCGTTCGCTGGGCCAGGACCCAGCGGGCTTCCCGGACGCCGTCGTAGACGGCACCTAGCCCGCGACGGGTCGGCCCGCAACCACCCGAGGGGCGGGATTGAGGATCAACCGCTGCAGAATGGTGACGCCAGTATCCCGTCGGTGGTGGTGGCTCTGCTCTCGTCCTGAAGCACGCTACCGACATCGGTTCGAATTGCGCGATGATCGCGGACGAGGTGTGAACGGGTGTCCCCGAGGGACGGCCGAGCAGGCAATATCTGCCACGAGGGGGTATCGGTGAAGAATCCTGGCCTGACGACACGCGGCAGACCGCGTCCGAACTTCGCGTCGATGGTCGCGCTAGCCCTGTTGGGGTCCTTCGTTCTCACCGGTGTCCCGATCACCCGGGTCGCCGCCGCCGCTCCGATCAAATCGGTGCGGATCTCGAGCCTCACGGGAGGATGTCGGATCTACGGCGAGAGCAACATTCCCATCGACGTGGCCGGGAACGATCCGACCGAGATCGTCTTGGACTGCGGCGGTGGGGACTGGGTGTTCCCCGACGGCCAAAGGAGCCAGAAGACCCCGATCGGGACGGTGGCCTTCACCAGTCCCCGGGTCGTCCTCTTCACGCCGACGCCCAACGAGAGCTTCCTGGCCGCCAACGCCCGGGTCACCTTCGAGAACAAAGTCGATCGGGGAGCGCCCCTGCCGAAACTGGGCATCGAACTGCGGAGCGCGTTCCGGCCCATAAAGGTCTACGCCATCGGTGACTCGTGGACAGCAGCCTTCGGGTACTACGGCGACGGGACGGAGATGCCCGTGACGGCGCTACCCTTCTGCAAACCGGGCTCGGGCACGCTGAACGACCGCTGCTCGTCGAACAGTCCACTGACCAGCCTCCAGGGCGACTCTGCGCGGGAATTCCTTCCCGACTACGGATTTGGCAACCAGGTGAGCTGGGTGGCCCAACTGACCGCCAAGCTCAAGTCCATTGGCGTCGATGTCTCCACTTACGCCAACCAGGGCATCTCGGGCGCCACGCCGTCGGACTTTCTGTCGGGTGGCAGTGCTAACTCGATTCTTACCCAGACGGTCGCGGCCAACCCCAACCTGACCTTCATGACGCTGGGGGGCAATCCGCTGCTCGGTGATGTGCTCTTCGGACTCAAGGACTGTGAAGCAGACCGCAAGGCGGGCAAACTGTACGACTGCGTGACGGGACTGATCAACAATACCTACAAGGTGCCCGAGCGCCTCGCCTCCATTTACGAAGAGTTGCTCACGGCACCGGCCAATCATGTGGTCGTCTCGAGCTACATGTCCGCCGGGGCGACGTACTTTCCCTTCAACAACTACTCCGTGGGGGAATTCACCGTAATCGCACGTGCCATCAATGACGCCATCGGCCGTGCTGTGGATGCGGCGAGGGCAAAGGTGGGTGCGGCGGCGAACGGACGGCTGCTCCTCGTCGCACCGGTGGCGCCACCGCTCGGGGTGGCCCAGGCCAACGGCCCGGTCGAGTGCAAGCGGGGCAACAACCCGACCTTCCGTGCCGACGGCTCCTCGGTCCTGGCCACGGTGGTGCAAGTGGACATGAGCATCAGCAGCCAAGCCAACCGATTCTGTGGCAAAGGCGCCGAGGTCAAGGTCGGCTCCGAGTGGAAGGCCGCCGGTACGGACCCATGGTTCAACTCAGCCGACCTGGGCACACACCTCACGCGACTGGGTAACCAACAGCTGGCCAACGCGACCTTCAGCGCCATGCAGACCAACCACCTCGGAGGTCTTTGACGCTCGTTATCAAGAGGAGTTCGCACGCCACATGAAGCGGGTGGAACACGGTGGCGAGTCGAAAGCCTTGACCAGGAGTCACCAGTAGGCACGCACGATGGGGAGCGCGATCCAGATCGCCACGAGAGCCCACGGCAGTACCCTCCAAGGTGGGAACTTCTCTTGCCAGGTATCGAGCTCCTCCGAGCCGATGCCGGCGACCGGAGGCAGATCGTGCTCGGATCCCTCGGTGTGTTGCTTGGCCCAGCATTTGAGCTGACGAATGGCGCGATTGTTGATCGTCATGCCCACCCAGGTGGTCAGCCCTACAACGACGCCGAGGACGGCGAAAACGACGACCAGATGCAACGCGTTGTGCGCGGTCCAGGCAAAGCCCAAGCCGGCAAAGAGCAGGCCGTTCAGCGTCAGAAACCAGCCCAGCCGCTGATCGCGGAGACTGTCCTCGTGCCAGATCATCTCCCGGATGGTGTCGCGGTCCTTCTCCGTAGAGGAGACGGCACCGGATCCAACCTCGTTGGTCACCAGCGACCTCCTCCCCACTCGGCTCGAGTCCTCCTGCGTTTCCAATGTAGGTGAATCCCCTGAAGCTCGACGTGGACCCCGCCCGAAGCTCCACGTCCATCGGCAAACTGGTCCTGAACGTCGGCGAAATCGACACCGCACCCGACTGATCGACAGGGGCTATACCGGGTGCGAGACTTCGCCTCGTCGCGGGGACGATCAGAGCAGAAGGGGCCGAGGCAATGGCTGAACGTGATGGGTCGAGCGCTGCTCCCTCGGACGTGGATGTCGTCGTGGTGGGCGCCGGTTTCTCCGGCCTCTACCTCCTGCACCGCCTACGGATGCTCGGCTTCACCACCAGGGTGATCGACTCGGCCGGCGACGTGGGGGGGACGTGGTACTGGAACCGGTACCCCGGTGCCCGATGCGACATCCCGACCACCGATTACACTTACAGCTTCGACCCCGAGCTCGAACGAGCGTGGACGTGGTCGGAGAAGTACGCCACCCAACCGGAGATCCTGTCCTATCTGCAATTCGTCGCGGACAGGTACGACCTGCGCCGCGACATCAGCTTTTCGACGAAGGTCACGTCGGCGGCCTGGGACGAGTCGGCGGCACGCTGGCTCGTGCACACCGATCAGGGCGAGGAGATCAGCTGCCAGTTCTATGTCATGGCCAGCGGATGCCTGTCACTCCCGAAATCACCCGAGATTGGGGGCCATGACCAGTTCCGCGGCGAGGTGTACTTCACGGGCACATGGCCGCACGAGGGTGTCGACTTCACCGGTAAACGGGTGGCCGTGATCGGCACCGGGTCGTCGGGCATTCAGTCGATCCCGCTGATCGCCGAGCAGGCCGACCAGCTCACCGTCTTCCAGCGCACGGCGAACTTCTCGATACCCGCTCGCAACGGTCCTCCGTCGCCGGAGCGCCTCGCCGCGCTCGAGAAGGACAGGGCCGCCTACCGCGACGAAGCCAAGCTGTCGCGCGCCGGTGTCCCGAGCGAGGTCACCGACATCGCCGGCGCCTGGGCGCCCGACGAGGTCCGGCGTGCGCGCTTCGAGGCGGCATGGGAGGCCGGGGAGCTGATCGGGATCCTCGGTGTGTTCAACGACCTCCTGTCGAGCCAGACCTCCAATGACGTCGTCGCCGAGATGGTCCGCGAGAAGATCCGCTCCATTGTCGTCGACCCCGAGACAGCCGAGGCGCTCTGCCCCAAGGGCCACCCGTTCGGATCGAAGCGGCCGTGCCTCGATACGAACTACTTCGAGACCTACAACTTGCCGCACGTCAGGTTGGTCGATCTGCGCAAGCACCCGATCGTCTCCATCACCGGGTCGGGGATCGAGACCTCGGACGAGTCGCTCGAGTTCGACGCCATCGTGTACGCCACCGGATTCGACGCCATGACCGGTCCGGTTGTCGCCGTCGACATCAGGGGCCGCGACGGGGTCTCCCTCAAGGAGAAGTGGGCCGACGGACCGTCCACCTACCTCGGTCTCACCACAGTCGGCTTCCCCAACTTCTTCACCATCACCGGCCCGGGCAGCCCTTCAGTGCTCTCCAATATGGCCGTGTCCATCGAACAGCATGTCGACTGGGTCGCCGATTGCTTCGACAATCTCCGTACAGGCGGCTTCCGGACCATCGAACCGACCCCGCTGGCCGAGGCGGGATGGAGCCAGCACGTCGACGACGGCGCTGTCCATCACCCTGTACCCCAAAGCCAACTCCTGGTACATGGGGGCGAACGTGCCGGGCAAGCCACGCGCCTTCCTGCCCTATGTCGCCGGCGTCGACACCTACCGAGCCGCGTGTGACGAGGTCGTGGCCCGGGGCTACCTGGGGTTCTCTCTCGCCGGGCCTACCGGGTCGCTGTGCAACGACGGGGTAATCCGTCGCCTGCAGGTGGACGTGGCCATGCTGATCAAGACCATGGAAGAGCTGAACCTTCCCCCGATCGAGTCGCTGTCGGTGGAGGACGCCCGGGCCCTCATGCAGGCCATCGAGTCCGTGCGGCCCCCCGGGCGCCCCGTGAGTGAGGTCGTCGATGGAGTGCTCCCGGGAGCGGTGGAGGAACTGGCCTACCGGCTCTACCGGCCGGCCAGCGCGGGACCCCATCCCATCGTCGCCTACTTCCACGGTGGCGGCATGGTGCTCGGCAACCTGGACTCGGACGATCCGTTCTGCCGCGACCTGTGCACCAGCGCCGATGCCATCGTCGTGTCGGTGAACTACCGGCACGCCCCAGAAGCCCGCTTCCCGGCGGCGGCCGACGACGGGTTCTCTGCGGTGCGATGGATCGCCGCCCATGCCGCAGAGCTCGGAGGCATTCCCGATCAGCTGGCGGTGGCGGGATGGAGTGCGGGGGCCAACATCGCCGCCGTGGCTTGTCAGCTGGCTCGGGATGCCGCTGGACCCGACATCGTCGGGCAGTTGCTGCTGGCTCCCGTCACCGACGGCAGCATGAGCACGCCCTCCTACCAGGAGAACGCGCTCGGCTACGTCCTGACCGCCCCACTGATGCAGTGGTTCTGGGACCACTACGCCGACCCTGCCTACCGCAGCGACCCGAAGGCATCGCCGCTGCGAGGAGACCTGTCGAATCTCCCTCCGGCCATGATCGTCACCGCCGAGTTCGATCCGTTGCGCGACGAGGGCAGGGCCTATGCCGAAGGGCTGGCGGCGGTGGGAGTGCCGGTCCAGCACATTCAGGGCCGAGGGCAGATCCACACGTCCTTGACCATGACCGACGTCCTCCCATCGAGCGCCGATCTGCGGGACCAGATGGGCGAGGCGCTCCGGGGGTTCTTCCGGGCGGCGGTCCACGCCTGAGCGGTTGGTACTACCCAGACGAGCCCGGACGCTTGGGTCTATGAGGCTCACCAACCGGCCGTAAAGCATGATGGCAAAGTCAGGTTCGACGAGGAGACCATCATGGTGTCGGAGGCACTCGCGTCGCTTGGCCCATGACCTGCGCTGGCCGAGGCGGTGTTGGCCGAACAGAAGGCGCTCCAAGAGAAGCATCGGGAGCCGGAAGTAACGGATGGCTCTGACTAACTCTCGTTGTTTCCGCGGGACCCGGGTTAGGCAAGGTGACGGTTTCCCGGGCACTTCCCGCCCGAGACCAATTAGGGTCTCTCAGGTAACCGGAAGGGGCGGGGAAGATGGCAATCGTCGAGACCGTCCGGGGTGCGATCGACGTCGCCGATCTCGGGCCGACCTACATGCACGAGCACGTGTTCGTCCTCGATCCGGAGGTTCAGCAGAACTACCCGGCCGAGTGGGGCAGCGAGGACGACCGCGTGTCCGACGCCGTCGGCAAGCTCAAGGCGCTCGCCGCCCAGGGGATCCGCACCATTGTCGATCCCACTGTTGTCGGCCTGGGCCGATACATCCCCCGCATCCAGCGCATCGCCGAGCAGGTTCCGGAGCTGAACATCATTCCCGCCACCGGTTGTTACACCTACGACCAGGTGCCGTTCTTCTTCTTCCACCGGGGCCCTGCCCTGTCAGCGGCGCTGGGTACAGAGGTGCCCGACCCGATGGTGGACATGTTCGTCGGCGACATCACCGAAGGCATCGCCGGCACCGGGGTCAAGGCCGCGTTCCTGAAGTGCGCCATAGACCATCAGGGCATGACCGACGGCGTGGCCCGTGTGATGCGGGCCGTGGCCCGGGCTCACCGGACCACCGGGGCTCCCATCACCGTGCACACCCACCCGGGCACCCAGACCGGCTTGGCTGTAAGGGCACTGTTGTGCGACGAAGAAGGAGTCGACCCGACTCGAGTGGTGCTCGGTCATTCCGGCGACAGCGGGGACGTCGACCATCTGAGCGCCTTGGCCGACGAGGGCTTCATCCTCGGCATGGACCGCTTCGGGCTCAACGTGGGGACGACCTTCGAGGCCCGGGCCGACACAGTCGTCGACATGTGCCGCCGCGGCTATGCCGATCGCATGGTGCTGGCTCACGACGCGGCCTGCTACATCGATTGGATCGACCCCAACGTTCTGGCGATGATGACCCAGTGGAGCTACCTCCACATCTACGACGAGGTCCTGCCCTACCTCCGCGAGCAGGGTGTCACCGAGACCCAGATCAACGCCATGCTCGTGGATACTCCACGCCGCTACTTCGAGCACAACGCGGCGTACTGAACTGGAGAGCCGTCAGTCTTGTGGATCTGCCGGTCAAGACGAATTTCGAGGTTCCGCAGTATTCGACTTCGCCCACGCGACAGCAAATGCGGCTCCTGACGCTGAATCAGCGACCCCCAAGGTGGAGCGTGACCTGCGGTTTCGGATGAGAGCGGGCGACGAGAATCGAACTCGCGTTCTCAGCTTGGGAAGCTGATGTTCTGCCTCTGAACTACGCCCGCGAACGCCCCGCACACTATCGTCTGTCCGGCATGTAAATCCCTGGTGGCGGGTATGAGGCGAGTCACCGTTCTGTTCGGGTAGCTGAGTTCTGCGAGGAGCATCTGTGCTGGTCAGGATCATTTTGGGTTTGGGCGTCACGCTGGCCGCCTTCTTGATCGCCGGGAGGCGGTTCCACTGGCTGTCTCGGCTGATCCGGTCCGGGGTGCCGGCGCCCGAGCGCACTAGGGGGAGCGTCCTCCCCAAGGTCGAGGCCGAGACGGTCGAAGTCGCAGGTCAGCGCAAGCTCCTGCAGTGGACGGTGCCCGGCGTGGCCCACTTCTTCACCATGTGGGGCTTCACCATCCTGCTTCTTACGATTATCGAGGCCTACGGGGCCCTCTTCGATCGGGACTTCTTCATCCCCCTGCTCGGCCACTGGGAGTGGATCGGCGCCCTGGAGGACTTCTTCGCCGTGGCTGTATTGCTGGCGCTGATCGTCTTCACCATCATCCGGTTCAAGAACGCCCCCTCCCGCTTGGACCGCAAGTCCCGTTTCTACGGGTCCCACACCGGTGCCGCCTGGATCGTCCTGGCCATGATCGCCGGGGTCATCATCACCCTCCTCCTGTACCGGGCGGCCCAGATCAACACCGGGAACTTCCCCTTCGACTGGAGTGCCTTCGCCTCCCACACCGTGGCCAAGTGGCTGGCGCCGCTGGGAACCGGCGTCAACAGCGTGCTCGAGACCGTCTTCGTGATCCTCAACATCGCCGTGATCGCCGGCTTCCTCGTCTTCGTCTCCTACTCCAAGCACCTGCACATCTTCATGGCCCCCATCAACGTGGCCTTCTCCCGCCGCCCCCGGGCCCTGGGCGCGTTGGACAAGACGCCCGACATGGACATGGAGAACGTCGACGAGGACACCGTGTTCGGGGTGGGCGAGATCGGCCACTTCAGCTGGAAGCAGATGCTCGACTTCGCCACCTGCACCGAGTGCGGGCGCTGCCAGTCGGCCTGCCCGGCCTGGAACACCGAGAAGCCCCTGTCGCCGAAGCTGCTCATCATGAACCTGCGCGACAACATGTTCGCCTCGGCCACGCCGCTGCTGGCCGGCGAGGGCGACTTCACCGCCTTGGTGCCCAACGTCATCGACCCCGAGGTGCTGTGGGCCTGCACCACCTGCGGGGCCTGCGTCGAGGAATGCCCGGTCGACATCGAGCACATCGACGCCATCGTCGACATGCGGCGCTACCAGGTGCTGATGGAGTCCGAGTTCCCCTCCGAGGCCGGCCTCATGCTGCGCAACGTGGAGAACCAGGGCGATCCCTGGGGCCTGGGCCAGGCCAAGCGGACCGAGTGGACCGGGACGCTGGACTTCGAGATCCCGGTCATCACCGGGACCATCCCCGACGACATCGAGTACCTCTACTGGGTCGGTTGCGCCGGCGCGCTCGACGAGCGGGCCCGCAAGGGGGTCCAGGCCACGGCCCGCATGCTGCACCGGGCCGGCGTGACCTTCGGGATCCTCGGGCCGAAGGAGTCCTGCACCGGCGATCCGGTGCGGCGCCTGGGCAACGAGTACCTCTACCAGGAGCAGGGGCGGATGAACATCGAGACCCTGAACGCGGTGGGGGCCAAGAAGATCATCGCCAGCTGCCCGCACTGCTTCAACACCATCAAGAACGAGTACCCCTCACTTGGGGGGAACTACGAGGTCATCCACCACGCCCAGTTGCTCGAGCACCTGGTGCAGTCGGGCCGTCTGGTGCCGGGCACCGGCTACAACGGCAAGGTCACCTACCACGACCCCTGTTACCTCGGCCGGCACAACCGGATCATCGAGGAGCCCCGGACCGTGCTCAGCGCCATGCCCGGGGTCGAGCAGGTCGAGATGCGCCGCTGCAAGGAGCGGGGCTTCTGCTGCGGCGCCGGCGGGGCCCGCATGTGGCTGGAGGAGAACATCGGCAAGCGCGTCAACATGGAGCGCATGGACGAGGCCCTGGGGACCGGGGCCGACGTCGTCTCGACCGCCTGCCCCTACTGCATGATCATGCTGGACGACGCCGTGCGGGCCCATGCCAAGGAGGACGACGTGCGCGTGCTCGACCTCTCCCAATTGGTCGAGGAGTCACTGGAGAAGGCCGAGCAGCAGGTCTAGCTCAACGGGTTTAGGACGGCAGGTTTCGGGCCGCTTGGACAGGGCGGGCCGGTTCAGGCCGCCGGTTCAGGTCTGGCGGGTCAGGGGCGGCCCACCCAGAACGGCAGGCTCAGGTGGCCACCAGGCCGTAGGCCCGCTCGGGGCGCAGGGCGACGATCAGGCGCCGGTCGGCCACCATGGTGGCCCGGTAGTCGTCCCAGTCCGGGTGCTCGCCGTTGCCGGCCTTGTAGTAGGCCACCAACTGGTCCACCGTGTCGTCGTGGGGATCGGCGGCGGTCGGGGTGAGCTCGGCCGTGCCCTCGAGGACGACGTACTGGAAGAAATTGTCCCCGGGCACGTAGAGCGATGCACGCGGGTCGCGGCGCAGGTTCTTGGTCTTGGCCCGGTCCGCCGTCACCGAGATGCGCGGGACACCGTCGTCGCCCGGAACGTAGAGGATGTTGGAGAGCTGTGGCCGGCCGTTCGCCCTGATGGTGGTCAGCACCCCGTGGTTGCGGGGGCGGACGAAGTCGAGGGCCTGGTCGAGCTCCACGCCCCCAACCTATACGGCGGCCACCGTGGATTCTTCGGCCGCTCGATCGGCGATGAGCATGTGCACCACGGCGGCGACGATGGCCCCGACGAGGGGGGCCACGATGAAGAGCCACACCTGGCTGAGGGCGGCCCCGCCCACCACGAGGGCCGGTCCGAGGCTCCGGGCCGGGTTGACCGAGGTGCCCGTCAGGGGGATGCCGATCAGGTGGACCACGACCAGGGTCATGCCGATGGCCACGCCGGCCAGGCCCTGGATGGCCGCCTTGTGGGTGGCGAAAAGGACGACCGAGACGAAGACGAAGGTCAGGATGGCCTCGACCAGGAAGGCGCCGGTCTGGCTGAGGAGCAGGTGGGAGTACTTGCCGTAGCCGTCGGTGCCCAGGCCCTGGATCTGCTTGTGGTACAGCGGAGAGTTGGTCAGGACGGCGTAGAGCAGGTAGGCCCCACCGATGGCCCCGGCCACCTGGGCCACCATGTAGGCGACGGCCTCGCCGATCTTCATGCGGCCCGCGGTCAGGAAGCCGAGGGTGACGGCCGGGTTGACGTGGCAGCCGGACACCGGCCCGATGGAGTACACCAGACCGATCAGGACGAGGCCGAAGGCCAGGGCGGTGGCGGCCACGCCGGCGGCGAAGCTGAGGCCAAAGAGATGGAAGCCGATCATCTCCGTCGCCGTTCCGACGGCGATGAAGACCAGGATGCCCGTGCCGAGGAACTCGGCACCCAGCTTTCGGGCGAGGGGCATGACGACCTCCGTAGGGCGAGGGATACGAACGACGAGATTCTTCCATCGCACCCGTCCCCGGGCGCGGACCCTGACCGAGCGGTTAGTTGAACCCCTTGGAGTCGGCCTCGCGCAACCGGGTGGCCATGGCGGCCAGCATCTTGCGCGAGAGAGGGGGCACCGCATCGAGCACGCCGTTGAACTGGCGTTGCCCCAGGATCAACAGCTTCATCTCGGTCTCGGAGATCACGCTGGCCGAGCGGGGCCGGCGGTCCAGCAGCGCCAGTTCCCCGAAGTACTGCCCCGGCCCCAGCGTGGCCGCCTTGCGGTTGTTCCGCTTGACGGCGGCCTGGCCCTCGACGATGAGGAAGAACTCCCGCCCGATGGTGCCCTGCTCGCACAGCACACGACCCGGGGGCACGGTCACCTCTTCGAGGGCCTTGCGGATCATGCGCAGGTCCTTGCCCGAGGAGGTCGAGAACAACCAGATCTTGGATAGGTCGAGGTCGTAGCCACCGTGTGCCATGGCGCTAAGGCTAGCCCGCGGCCCTTGTTCATGTGTTGGTAACACGCGCGTAGCCGTGGCGAAACGCCCGCTGCCCATACTGACCCCGGCACAACGATGTCCGGACGCTTCCTGCTACTCGCCGAGCGGGTTGGGAGGGTGGACCGGCAAACACCGTGAAAGGGGCACCAAGAGTGCTAGCAGCCGCAGTCACAACTCCATACCCAAGCTGGCTCAATCCGGGCGACAACACGTGGCAGCTGACCGCCGCCACGTTGGTCGGCCTGATGAGCCTGCCCGGTCTGGCCGTCCTCTACGGAGGTCTGGTCCAGCGCAAGTGGGTCATCAACACCATGCTCATGATGTTCTCGGGCTTCAGCGCCGTGCTCGTCGTGTGGATGTTGTGGGGCTACAACTTGGGCTTCGGGCCCGCCTCAGATCTCTTCGGAGCGAAGGGGACCGGGTGGTTCGCCAACATGTGGGGGTCGTGGCAACCGATCGTCACCCACTACGGCGAACAGAACCAGGCGGTGTCGGGGGCCAATACCCTGATCCCGTTCCACTTCCCCACAGCGACGCTGGCCTACTTCCAGTTCGTCTTCGCCGCTATCACCCCGCTCCTGTTCTGCGGCTCGATCCTGGGGAGGATGAAGTTCAAGGCCTGGCTGCTCTTCGTGCCGCTGTGGACGACCTTCGTCTACTCGGTCGACGCCAAGCTCCTCTGGGGCGGCGGCTTCCTGGCCCAACACGGTGCGGTGGACTACTCGGGTGGGTACGTCATCCACCTCTCCGCCGGTGTCTCGGGCTTCGTGGCCGCGGCCATCGTCGGCCCCCGCCTGCTGCGGGATCGCCGGCACGGGGTGCCCAACAACCTGCTCCTGGTGGCCGTCGGCGCCGGCATCCTCTGGCTCGGCTGGAACGGCTTCAACGGTGGTGACCCGTACTACGCCGGGGTCGACGCTGCCTCGGCGGTGCTCAACACCAACGTGGCCACCGCGGTCGGGCTCCTCACCTGGATGCTGTTCGACTGGTGGTTCTCCAAGGCCAAGAAACCGACGTTCCTGGGCGCCATCAACGGCATGATCTGCGGACTGGTCGGCATCACGCCCTCAGCCGGCTGGGTCGACGGGTACGGCGCCATCCTGGTCGGGTTCATCTGCTCGGCCCTGGTCTGGGTGGCCTGGAACTTCCTGGTCAAGGTCAAGCCCTTCTCCAAGGTGGACGATGCGCTGGGTGTCATCTACACCCACGGCATCGCCGGCCTGCTGGGTGGTCTGCTGGTCGGCTTCCTGGCCGACCCCGGCATGATCCAGTACGGCGTCGGGCACCTGGACAAGGCCGGCCAGGTCCTCGGGAACAGCAACTTCACCAACATCGGTGGCGGCGAGGGGTTCTCGGTCGACGGCTACTTCTACGGCGGCGGTTTCCACCAGCTCTGGGAACAGTTCCTGGCCGCGGTGTGGGTCATCTGCTGGTCGGCGGCGGTGACCGCGATCCTGCTCATGATCGTGAAGCTGGTCTGTCGGGGCCTGCGAGAAAAGGACGAAGTGCTCGAGATCGGCGATGTGGCCATCCACGACGAGGAGGTCTACCCACAGGAGACCTTCGCCGAGCGGGTGTCCGCCATGTCGGGGACCGGGACGGAGGAATAGCCCGTGCACGAGTACCGATACCGTAAGCAAGAGATGCCAACGCAATCGCAATCGCACCAGCAAGCGAAGGGAGCACGAGGGTGAAGCTCGTGGTAGCTGTCCTCAAGCCGTTCAAACTCGACGACGTCAAGGAGGTCCTCAAGAACCTCGGGGTCCAGGGCATGACCCTGACCGAGGCCCAGGGGTTCGGACGCCAGCGTGGTCACACCGAGGTGTACCGAGGCGCCGAGTACGAGGTGGACTTCGTCCCGAAGATCCGCATCGAGGTGCTGGTCGACGACGGACGGACCGACGAAGTGGTCGACGCCATCGTCAGCTCGGCCGCCACCGGCAAGATCGGTGACGGCAAGGTCTGGACCATCCCGGTCGAGACCGTGGTGCGGGTGCGCACCGGAGAACGCGGGGTGGACGCCCTGTAGGCAGGTCGGCCGGGTCGAGGCGCGGCGAGGCGCCTCGACCCGCCGCCGTTGGGTACGGCTGGCCCAACTCCCCTCTCTGGGTCGGCCGGCCTGACGGGCCACGGCGGTGGTGGCCGGAGGAGGAGTGGCAGTCCGGTGCCGGAGGCGATGTGGGCGTCGGGCCGATGTGCTGACGATGCTCACGGCTTCGACTCTGAGGTGGCGGCGGGGCGGCCGCGCTTGGGCAGGGGGGCGGCCCGCTTGGGCATGCGCCCGGCCTCGCTCAACGCCCGGCGCAGCACCACCTCGATCTGGGCGTTGACGCTGCGGAGCTCGTCGTTGGCCCAACGCACCAACGCATCGTGGACGGCAGGGTCGACCCGGAGCAGGACCTGTCGCCGTCCGCTCAATAGAGCGAACCCGTGTTCACGACGGGCGACGGCGGCTGGTCACCGCACAGCACGACCATCAGGTTGCTCACCATGCTGGCCGTCCGCTCCTCGTCGAGGGAGACGACGCCACCCTCGCCGAGGCGGCTCAGCGCCATCTCGACCATGCCGACGGCACCCTCCACGATGCGCGAGCGGGCGGCGACCACGGCGTTGGCCTGCTGGCGGCGCAACATGGCCTGCGCGATCTCCTGGGCGTAGGCCAGATGCGAAATCCGGACCTCGACGATCTCCACCCCGGCGATCGCCACCCGCTCGGCGACCTCGGCGGCCAGCTGGGCGGACACCACGTCGGTCGAACCGCGCAGCGACGTCCCCGTACCGGTGGTGTCGTCGTAGGGGTGGCTCGTGGCGACGTGGCGCAGGGCCGACTCGGCCTGCACCGACACGAAGTTCGAATAGCTGTCGACGGCGTACGTCGACTTGGCCGTGTCGGCCACCTGCCAGACCACGATGGCCGCGATCTCGACCGGGTTGCCGTCCGCGTCGTTGACCTTGAGGTGGCTCGTCTCGAAGTTGCGCACCCGCACGCTGACCCCGCGGTGCACGGTCAGCGGCGCCACACACCAGAACCCGGGCCGACGGACCGTGCCGACGTAGCGGCCGAAGAACTGGATCACCGAGGTCTGCCCCGGGGGGACGATGACCAGCGACGTGGCGACCACGACGAAGATCAGGATCGGGGCCCAGAGCCACCGGGCGCTGTGCTGGGCGACGACCACCATCACGGCCACCAAGGCCAACAGCACCACGACGGCGAACCATCCGCTCACGCTGACGGCGGGGCGCTCGGTGATGTCGACCCGGACCCCCTGGTGGCCGACGGGTTGGGCGGTGAGGGGTGATTCGGTGTTGCTCATGATGTGCTCCTCCGACAAAAAGTGATATCTAATAGATATCACTTTCTCTGACCGATTGCTACCCCTTTGCCGGAGGGGAACCGAAAGAGCGTGGGTCGGTCGGGTTGGCGGGGGCGGGGAGCCGAAGGGAGCGTGAGCCCCGTGGGGTTGGCGGGGCAGGGAACCGAAGGGAGCGGTAGGCGCGTGGGCTCGTGGGCGGGTGGGCTGGTTGGCCGGTGGGCCGGGCCGGTGAAGCGGTGGGTCAGCCGGCCTGACGGGCCACGGCCGCCGCTGCGGCCTGCGCGGCCTCGAGGTCGCCCAGGAAGGTGGCCGAATGCACCGAGAGGTCGTCGCCCAGGAGGTAGCGGAAGGGGATGCCGGTCGGGATCTCGAGCCCGGTGATCTCGGCGTCGGAGATTCCTTCGAGATGCTTGCGGAGGGCCCGGATGCTGTTGCCGTGGGCCGCCACCAGTACCGCCCCGCCCCGCTCGGCCGTGGCCCGCAGGTCGGGCACGATGGCCGACTCCCAGTAGGGGACCACCCGGCGCACCACGTCGGCCAGGCACTCGGTCAGCGGCATCTCGCCCGGGGCCAGGTCCCGGTAGCGGGGGTCGTCGGCCACCGATGTCGGGTTGTCGGCGGCGAGAACGGGCGGGGGGGTGTCGTAGCTGCGGCGCCAGAGCATGAGCTGCTCGTCGCCGAACTGCTTCCGGATCTGGGCCTTGTTCTTGCCCTGTAGGTCCCCGTAGTGCCGTTCGTTGAGGCGCCAGTCCCGCCGGACCGGGAGCCAGGACCGCCCGGCGGCGGCCAGGGCCAGCTCGGCCGTGCGGATGGCCCGGGTCAGCAGCGACGTATAGAGCACCCGCAGATCGAGCCCGGGCTCGTCGGCCAGCAGCCGGCCGCCGGCCGTGGCTTCGGCCTCCCCGGCCTCGGTGAGGTCCACGTCGACCCAGCCCGTGAACAGGTTCTCCGCGTTCCAGGTGGACTGGCCGTGGCGCAGGAGGATCAGATCGAGCACATCCTGATGGTAACGCAATTGGGTGCAATCTGGCATCCTCGGTGGCATCCCCGGTTGCTATGATGTGTAGAAAAGTTGACACTGAGGCACTCATGTTTGCTATAGTGGGTCTCACGCAAACGAATGGAAGGACTGCAGATGGCTAAGGCCGTGGGAATCGACTTGGGAACCACCAACTCGGTGGTCAGTGTGTTGGAGGCGGGTGAGCCCGTCGTGATCCCCAACGCGGAAGGTGGGCGGACGACGCCGTCGGTGGTCGGCTTCTCCAAGACAGGAGAGGTACTGGTCGGCGAGGTGGCCAAGCGCCAGGCCATCACCAACCCGGACCGGACCATCCGTTCGGTCAAGCGCCACATGGGCACCAACTGGTCCGTCGACATCGACGGCAAGAAGTACAGCGCCCAGGAGATCTCGGCCCGCATTCTGGGCAAGCTCAAGAGGGATGCCGAGGCCTACCTGGGCGACACCGTGACCCAGGCCGTCATCACCGTGCCGGCCTACTTCGACGACGCCCAGCGGACGGCCACCAAGGAAGCCGGCACCATCGCCGGGCTCGAGGTGCTCCGCATCATCAACGAGCCGACGGCGGCCGCCCTGGCCTACGGCCTGGACAAGGAGGACTCCGACCGCACCGTGCTGGTCTTCGACCTCGGTGGCGGGACGTTCGACGTCTCGGTCCTCGAGATCGGCGAAGGCGTCTTCGAGGTGAAGTCGACCTCGGGGAACACCAAGCTCGGTGGCGACGACTGGGACGACAAGGTCATGGACTGGTTGGTCAAGACCTTCAAGGACACCGAGGGCGTCGACCTCTCCACCGACAAGATGGCCCTGCAGCGCCTGAAGGAAGCGGCCGAGAAGGCCAAGATCGAGCTGTCCAGCGTGCAGGAGACGCAGATCAACCTGCCCTTCATCACCGCCACCAGCGAGGGCCCCAAGCACCTCGACCTCAAGTTGACGCGCTCGAAGTTCAACGAGCTCACCGCCGACCTGGTCCAGGCCTGTTCCGGTCCGTTCGAGGCGGCCATCAAGGATGCCGGGCTCAAGACCTCCGACATCAACCATGTGGTCATGGTCGGTGGGTCCACCCGTATCCCCGCCGTCCAGGAGCTGGTGCAGAAGCTCTCGGGGCAGGAGCCCCACAAGGGCGTCAACCCCGACGAGGTGGTGGCCATCGGCGCCGCCGTCCAGGCCGGTGTCCTCAAGGGTGAGGTGAAGGACGTCCTGTTGCTCGACGTCACGCCGCTCTCCCTCGGCATCGAGACCAAGGGCGCGGTCATGCACCGCCTCATCGAGCGCAACACCACCATCCCGACCAAGCGGTCGGAGGTCTTCACCACGGCCGAGGACAACCAGCCCTCGGTGGAGATCCACGTGCTCCAGGGCGAGCGCGAGATGGCGATGTACAACAAGACCCTGGGCAAGTTCCAGCTGGTCGACCTGCCGCCCGCCCCGCGCGGGGTCCCGCAGATCGAGGTCGTCTTCGACATCGACGCCAACGGGATCGTGCACGTCTCGGCCCAGGACAAGGCCACGGGCAAGGAGCAGTCGATGACCATCACCGGCCAGTCCTCACTGGCCAAGGACGACATCGAGCGCATGGTCCGCGACGCCGAGGCCCACGCCGAGGAGGACCGCACCCGCCGCGAGGAGGCCGAGGTCCGCAACACGGCCGACACCCTCGTCTACCAGACCGAGAAGCTGCTCAAGGACCAGGGCGAGAAGTTCGAGGGCACCGAGAAGGAAGACGTCGAGACGGCGTTGGCCAACGTGAAGGACGCCCTCAACGGCACCAACATCGAGGTGATCAAGGACTCCACCGAGAAGCTGGTCGGCGTGAGCCAGAGCTTCAGCCAGCGTCTGTACGAGCAGGCTTCGCAGACCCAGAGTGCGCCGACCGGTGACGGTCCGAGCCAGGACGGGTCCGAAGCGGGCTCCGACGACGACGTGGTCGACGCCGAGATCGTCGATGAGCCATGAGCTTCTCCGACGAGGCCGTCCCCGCTGAGGAGGTCGCGCCGGAGCCCGAAGGTGCGGAGTCGAACACCGACGCCACCGACGTCGCCGACGAGGTGGCGGAGGGAGCCGAGGGGCCCGGGGCCGGGGAGCCGGAAGCCACGGTTGCCCCGGACCCACTGAGCGTGCTGGCGGGTGAGCGGGACGAGTACCTGCTCGCCCTCCAGCGCACGCAGGCCGACTTCGAGAACTACCGCAAGCGGATTCAGCGCATGCAGGAGGAGCAGTCGGCGCGGGCCGCCACGGATCTGGTCAACAAGTTGCTGCCCGTGCTCGACACGCTGGACCTGGCCCAGGCCCATCAACGCGAGGACAGCGCCGCCAGCGAAGAGGCCAAGGCCTTGAGCGCGGCGCGGGCCATGTTGCTGGCGGCGTTGGGCAAGGAGGGCCTCGAGCGGGTGGACGAGGCGGAAGTACCGTTCGACCCGATGATCCACGACGCCGTGGCCAAGATCGAAGGAGAGGGTGGCGAGCCGGTGATCGACGAAGTGCTGCGATCGGGCTATCGCTGGCGGGGCCAGGTGGTCCGGCCGGCCATGGTCCGCGTGCGGGGGTGACCTGACGTGGCCGCCCAGAGGGAGTGGTTCGAGAAGGACTATTACAAGGTGTTGGGGGTCGTCTCGACGGCCTCGGACAAGGAGATCACGCGCGCCTACCGCAAGCTGGCCAAGCAGTACCACCCGGACAGCAACCCGGGCTCGGAAGAGCGCTTCAAGGAGATCAGCGCGGCCTACGACGTCCTCGGTGACGCCGACAAGCGCAAGGAGTACGACGAGGTACGCCGCCAAGGTCCCATGTCGGGTGCCTTCGGAGGCGGCGCGCCCGGTGGCGGCACCTTCCGCATGGAGGACGTGGGCGACCTGGGCGACCTCTTCGGTGGGTTGTTCGGCAACAGGGGACGGACCCAGCAGCGGGGGCCCCAGCGCGGGGCCGACATGGAAGCGGCGCTGCACCTCTCGTTCCAGGACGCCGTGCACGGGGTCACCACCTCGGTCAACATCCCCCAGGACGTGCGCTGCTCCAATTGCCGCGGCACCGGGCGCGGCGCCCGGGACCAAGACCCACACCTGCCCGCGCTGTGGCGGATCCGGCACCCTCAACGACGACCAGGGCCTGTTCTCCCTCAGCACGGTCTGCCCCGACTGCGCCGGCCGGGGCACCCTGTTCGACACCCCCTGCCCGGTGTGCCACGGCGCGGGTGTCGAGCGCAAGGTGCGCTCGGTCAAGGTGCGCATCCCGGCCGGGGTCGAGGACGGGCAGCGCATCCGGGTCAAGGGACGCGGGGCGCCGGGCCAGGGCATGGCGCCTCCGGGCGACCTCTACGTGGTGGTCCACGTGGGGGCCCACCCGGTCTTCGGGCGCAACGGCCGCAATCTGACCATCACCGTGCCGGTCACCTTTCCCGAGGCGGCCCTGGGCACCAACATCACGGTGCCCACCCTCGACGGCAAGGTGACGCTCAAGGTGCCGCCCGGCACCGCGTCGGGCAAGGTCCTGCGCGTGCGCGGACGCGGCGTCCCCTCGGGCAACGGTCGCAACGCGGCCAAGCCGGGCGATCTCCTGGTCAAGGTGGAGGTCGTGGTGCCGACCGAGCTCACCGACGAGCAGCGAGCGGCCGTCGAGTCGCTGGCCGCGGTCACCGACGACGCGCCGCGGGTCGGGGTCGAGGGTTGAGGGTCGAGGTGGCTGCCGTGGCGAACAGCAACGAGGACCGGGCCGTCTACGTGATCTCGGTGGCGGCCGAGCTGGCCGGGATGCATCCGCAGACCCTGCGCATCTACGAGCGCAAGGGGTTGCTCGACCCGTCGCGGACCAGCGGGGGCAGCCGTCGCTTCTCCGACAGCGACCTGTCCCGGCTCCGCCACATCCAGGAGCTGACGGCCACCGGCCTCAACCTCGAAGGGGTGCGCCGGGTGCTCGAACTCGAGGCCGAGATCCTCCGCCTGAAGTCCGACCTCGACGAGGCCAAGCTGCGGGCGCGCATCGAGGTGGCCGACACCCATCGCAAGTACCGGCGCGACCTCGTGCCCCTTCGTCAGACCCCCGTGCCCTACAGGAGGAGATGACCGGCATGCCCATTGACCCCGAACGTTGGACCAACAACACCAAGGCCGCCTTCAGCGCGGCCACCGGCCACGCCGCCTCGGCCAATCACCCCGAGCTGACGCCGGCGCACCTGCTCGACGCCCTGCTGTTGCAGACCGAGACCATGACCCGGCCCCTGCTGACCCAGGTCGGGGTGGACCCCGACGACCTGAGCCGCAAGGTCCACGAGCAGCTGGGCCGGCTCCCCCGGGCCGAGGGCGGATCCGAGCCCGGCCTCTCGCCGCGACGCCCGGGCGGTGCTCGAGGCAGCCGATGAGAGCCGCCGTGACCTGGGCGACGACTACGTCTCGGTGGAGCACCTGCTGCTGGCCCTGGCCGACGAGATCGGGGTCACCAAGGACACGCTGGCCGCGGCGCTGCGCGAGGTGCGGGGGAACCACCGGGTGACCTCGCCCGACCCGGAGCAGACGTATCAAGCACTGGCCAAGTACGGGCGCGATCTCACCGAGGCGGCCCGCGAGGGCAAGCTCGACCCGGTCATCGGCCGGGACGAGGAGATCCGCCGGGTCATCCAGGTGCTGTCGCGGCGCACCAAGAACAACCCGGTCCTCATCGGCGAGCCCGGCGTGGGCAAGACGGCCATCGTCGAGGGGCTGGCCAACCGCATCATCGAAGGCGACGTGCCCGAGGGCCTGAAGGGCAAGCGGGTGGTCGGCCTTGGACCTCGCCTCCATGGTGGCCGGGGCCAAGTACCGGGGCGAGTTCGAGGAGCGGCTCAAGGCGGTGCTCAAGGAGATCACCGACGCCGAGGGGGAGATCGTCACCTTCATTGACGAGCTGCACACCATCGTCGGCGCGGGGGCGGCCGAGGGGGCCATGGACGCCGGCCAGATGATCAAGCCCATGCTGGCCCGGGGCGAGCTGCGCCTGATCGGCGCCACCACGCTGGACGAGTACCGCACCTCCATTGAGAAGGACGCCGCCCTGGAGCGACGCTTCCAGCCGGTCTTCGTGGGCGAGCCGTCGGTGGAGGACACGATCGCCATTCTGCGCGGGCTGTCCGAGCGCTACATGGCCCACCACAAGGTGCGGATCCAGGACGCCGCTCTGGTGGCGGCGGCCGTGCTGTCGGACCGCTACGTGACCGGCCGCTTCCTGCCCGACAAGGCCATCGACCTCATTGACGAGGCGTCGTCGAAGCTGCGCATCGAGATCGACTCCATGCCGACCGAGCTGGACCAGATCACCCGGCGCATCCGCCAGCTCGAAATCGAGAAGCTGGCCCTCCAGAAGGAGACCGACGAAGCCTCGGCCGAGCGCCTGGAGCGTCTCGAACGCGAGCTGGCCGACCTGGCCGAGCAGGCCGATTCCATGACGGCGCACTGGCAGCAGGAGAAGAGCTATCTCGATGCCGTCAGCCAGCTGCAGGAGGAGAAGACCAACAAAGAGGAGGAGGCGGCCCGGCTGGAGCGGGACGCCGACCTGGCCGGCGCTGCGGCCATCCGCTACGGCGAGTTGCCCGACCTGGAGCGGCGGATCAACGCCGCCAACGAGGACCTGGCCAAGCTGCAGGCCGGCACCCGGTTCCTCAAGGAGGAGGTCGACCCCGAGGACATCGCCGAGGTGGTGAGCCGCTGGACCGGAGTGCCGGTGTCGCGGTTGATGGAGGGCGAGGTGCAGAAGTTGGTGCGGCTGGAGTCCACCCTGCACGAGCGGGTGGTGGGCCAGGACGAGGCCGTCTCGGCCGTCTCCAACGCGATCCGGCGCTCGCGGGCCGGCTTGTCCGACCCCAACCGGCCCATCGGCTCGTTCCTCTTCCTGGGCCCGACCGGCGTGGGCAAGACCGAGCTGGCCCGGGCCCTGGCCGAGTTCCTCTTCGATGACGAGCGGGCCATCACCCGTATCGACATGAGCGAGTACATGGAGAAGCACGCGGTGAGTCGCCTGGTCGGTGCTCCTCCGGGCTACGTCGGCTACGACGAAGGGGGCCAGCTCACCGAGGCGGTGCGCCGCCGCCCCTATGCCGTGGTCCTGCTCGACGAGATAGAGAAGGCCCACCCGGACGTCTTCAATATTCTGTTGCAGGTGCTCGAGGACGGGCGCCTGACCGACGGGCAGGGGCGTACGGTCGACTTCACCAATGCGGTGCTGATCATGACCTCGAACCTGGTCGGTGAGCCCTCGCAGTATTTCAAGCCCGAGTTCATCAACCGCATTGACGAGATCGTCCGCTTCCGCCCGCTGAGCCAGGCCGACCTGGCGGTGATCGTCGGGGTGCAACTCGGGAAGTTGGCCAAACGGTTGGCCGAGCGCCGCCTGACCCTCGACGTGTCAGAGGAGGCCGAGGCCTGGCTGGCCAAGGCCGGCTACGACCCCGACTTCGGGGCCCGGCCCCTGCGCCGGGTGCTGCAACGCCAGATTGAGGACCCGTTGGCGCTGGCCCTGTTGGAGGGCCGGTACCTGGAGGGCTCGACGGTGCACGTCGGGGTGGAGGACGACAAGATCGTCCTGGGCTGAGGGACGCGACAGTGCATCGGTCGCCCCTGAGAAAGACTGGTTCCGTGGTGGCCACCGAAGTGCAGCACCGCGCACGACTCCTCAAGCGGGGTCGCACGCTCGAAGCGGTCACGCTCGGTTGGAATGTGGTCGGTGTCCTGGTGCTGGCCTATGTCGCGCTCCAGGCGCGATCGGTCGCCCTGGCGGGCTTCGGCCTGGACAGCCTCATCGAGATCGGGGCCTCGACCGTCGTCTTGTGGGAGCTGGCCGGCGTGGACAAGGGGCGTCAACACCGGGCCATGCGCCTCATCGGATGGGCCTTCGTCGCCCTGGCCGCCTATCTGGCCATCCAGAGCACGGTCGTGCTCGTCGTCGGGTTCCGCCCCCATCACAGCCCGTTGGGCATCGAGTGGACCGCGGTCACCGCCCTCGTCATGTTCGCCCTCGCTGCGGGCAAGGCCCGGACCGGATCGGCCTTGGGCAATCCGGTCCTCCGGGCCGAAGGCAGGATCACGATGATCGACGGGATCTTGGCCACGGCGGTCCTGGCCGGCCTGGTGCTCAACGCCACGCTCGGCTGGTGGTGGGCTGATCCCCTCGCGGGCTACGTGCTCCTCTACTACGCGGTGCGCGAGGCCCGGGAGGTTCTCGCCCACTGACGGGCCGCCACCGAGCGTGCGGACCACGGGATCGTCCGCTCACCATCGACCTGGACTGTTCGCACGATCGACCGGACTGAAGGACTGGTTAACTGACTGAGGAAGCGACAGTAAACGGCAAGGAGACGACCGTGACATTCACCGAAGCCGAAATGGCCTATCTCGAGTCCCAGCCCCTGGGGCGACTGGCCACGGTGCAGGCCGACGGATCGCCTCAGGTCAGCCCGGTCGGCTTTTCGTACGACAAGGCTTCGGACACCATCGACATCGCCGGTTTCAACATGTCGCGGAGCCAGAAGTACCGCAACGTCGAGCGCAACGGCCGGGCCGCGCTCGTGGTCGACGACCTCGTGTCGCGCCAGCCCTGGCGCGTCCGCTGCCTGGAGATCCGGGGGACGGCCGAGGCGGTGCCCGACCCGGGCGGCCAACCGACGCCCGGCCACGACGCCTCCCGCATCCGCATCCGGCCGCGCCGGATCATCAGCTTCGGGGTCGAGGACCCAGACCAGGAGCCCCATGCCATGACGTCGAACAACCGGGACGTCGGTTGAGTCGACTGAGAGGTCCGACTGGACTCATTCGACCGAGAGGTCCGACTCAGATGGGACCGATGGTCTCGTCGAACAGGGCCAGCATGGACTTCCATGACCGACGTTCGGCCCGGGCGTCGTACTCGATCCCCGGCATGCCCAGCAGGTCCGCGGTGGGGTTGGTGAAGCTGTGCCCGACGCCGCCGTAGAGCTCGAGGCGCCAATCGGTCACCCCGGCTTCGTGCATCTCCACCTCGAAGGCTGCCCGCTGGTCCCGGGTGGCGAAGGGGTCCTCCGTGCCGCAGCACATCAGCACGCTGGCCCTGATGCGGCGTGACGCCTCCGTGCGGGGTGGCGTGAACCCGGGGTGGAAGCCGACCGCGGCCTTGATGTCGGCTCCCGTGCGGGCCAGCTCCAGCGACATGACCCCACCGAAGCAGAAGCCGATCGCGGCCACCCGGTTGTGGTCCGTGGCCGGGTGGGCCAACAGAACCTCGAGCCCGGCCAGGGCCAGGGCCCCGGCGCGATCGGGATCGGCGGTGAGGGCCTCGAGGCGGCCCATGGCCTCTTCTATCGGGGGACACTCGCCGTTGCCGTGGTAGTCCAGGGCGAAGGCGACGTAGCCCAATCCCGCCAGCTTCTCGGCGATCGCCTTGGCATGCCCCTCGAGTCCCGGGCCCTCGTGAGAGACCAGGACGGCGGGCTTGGTTCCCGGCCGTTGATCGTCGACGGCCAGGTGGCCCAGGAGTGACTCGCCGTTCACCTCGTAGCGGATGTCCTCAATATGCATGCGGGGTCCCCGTGTCGAGAAGATTCGTCATTGTGTGAAATCTACTCAGTCACCCACGCCGAAGCCGGACTCAGTTTGACGGCTCTGTAGCACTGCAGGTGGCCACTCATAGGGTGGTGAGCCACCGCGCGTGGTCTCGGGAGGAACTCCAGCGGTGACGCAGCTCAGCTGAGCTTCTCGCTCGTGAAAGAGATTGTCGCGGGGGCTATGTTGACCGGGTGGGCGCTCTGAGGAGGTATCGGTGTCCGATTTCCCTGGCATAACACACGTAGCCGTGACGGTCACAGATCTTGCTCGGAGTCGGCCCTGGTATCAGGAGCTATTCGGCGCTCCACCGGTCATCGATGAAGACACGGGCGTGTTCCACCATGTCGTTTGGCTTCTCGGCAGCCAGACCCTGATCGGTATCCACCAATTCCCGGACCCTCACGGATCAGAGCCCTTCGACGAACGGCGTCCGGGTCTGGACCACCTCGCCTTTTCCTGCGCGAACCGGGCGGAGCTCGAGCAGTGGGTCTCCAAGCTCAACGCGCTCGGCATCGAAAATGGCGGCATCATCGATGCCCCGTACGGTTCAGGTTTGTCCTTCCGTGATCCGGACAACATCGCTCTGGAGTTCTTCGCTCCGCCGGGGTAGGAAAGCTCTGAGGTCTCCGAGATGCCGCGGCCTGCACCCCATCCCGGCGGACCACCGGGCGCAGCTGAGATCGGTCAGCCCTTGACGTACGAGAGTTTCTCGGAGACGAATCCGTCACGAGTGCGGAACACATCGACACCCCGAACGTGACCGCCCGGCCAGGAGTAGCGCCAACGCTGCACCACCCGGTCTGCGGTGGCGAAGGTCTCTTCGGCCTCGAAGACTGAGTCCTTGTCATCGAAGATCGGTTGCCAGGCCCGACGAACCGAGTCACGACCCTCGTAGCGGGTGCCGTCAGGCCCCGGTTCGGTCGACTCGAAGACGCAGTCGACGGTGATCAGCGCAACCGCCGCGTCCAGATCGTGCGCGCGCCAAGCTGCGCCAAATGCCTCCACGATCGCGAGGGAGTCCATGGTTCTGCTCGCGGAAAGGGAAAGATCCTCGATGTCGTTACGCCATGGCCGGTGAGACATCCTCCAGGCCGGATCGAATCGTCTCCCGGAGTTCAGGCGTGTCCTTGTGCCCGTGCTTCGCAACCGCATGCGCCACGGCCGCGTCCAACGTTTCCTCCTCCGTTCCGGCAATGGTCAGCGTGCAACCGATGTCGTTGGGAGTCTTGCGGCAGTCAATCATTTTCCGGGCCATCGCGGGCCCCCTTTCTGTTCAGGCCGGATCTGCTCCGGTCAAAGTGAGTCGGACTTGGTCGAACCGCCTCTCCTCGGTGTCTGCCCTACGGATAACTACCTTACCTACTAGTAGGTAGAAGTCAACTGGTATCCTTGGACGTGATCCAGGGATTTGTGAGGATGAGCTGAGTGAAGCAAGCGCAGGTGGAAAGGACGGACACCGCCAACCAGATACTCGAAGTGGCCGAGCGCCTGGTGCAGGTACGCGGCTTCAATGCCTTCAGCTATGCCGACGTTGCCGGAGATCTGGGGCTCACCAATGCCGCCCTCCACTACCACTTCCCGAGCAAGTCAGAACTTGGGGAGGCCCTGATCGCCCGCTATGCGACTCGATTCGCCGCAGCATTGGTCGAAATCGACCAGTCCCTGGCCGATCCGCTCCGCAAGCTCGATGCGTACGCGGATCTCTACGCCGACGTACTGCAGAGCGACCGGATGTGTCTGTGCGGCATGTTGGCAGCCGAATACGAAACGCTCTCTGCGGGGATGCAAGAAGCGGTCGCACTCTTCTTTGAGGAGAACGAGAAGTGGCTCGCCGGCGTGTTGCAGCAAGGTCGTGGCGACGGGACGTTGAGCTTCGCTGGATCTCCGCTCGACGAAGCGCGTTCGATCGTGGGCAGTCTGGAGGGGGCCATGCTCATCGCCCGATCGTTTGGCGACATCACGCGCTTCGAAGCCGCGGCGAGCCGTCTGCTGGCGGCTCTTCGCCCATAGGTCAGACGCAGCGTTTCACAGGGTCGCACACTGCCCCCATCCAACGTGAACGCTCCCCAGTGCAACGCGCAACGTGCAACGTGCCAGTTTGAACCGCCCTGGTTCACGCGCCGGCGGCGACGCCCGCCCCTGTCTCGGCGAAGACGTTGACGAGCTGTCCGCAGAAGGCGGGGAGGTCATAGGGCGCGCGGCTGGTGATGAGGGTGTTGATGCCATCGCGGCAGACGACGACCGCTTCGTCGACCCACCCGGCTCCGGCGTTGCGCAGGTCGGTCTCCAGGCTGGGCCACGACGTCATGGTCCGTCCGATGACCAGGTCGCCCTCGATGAGTGTCCACGGCCCGTGGCAGATCGCCGCCACCGGCTTGCCTCCCTCGAACATGGCCATGAGGAAGTCGACCGCGAAGGCATCGCGGCGCAGGACGTCGGGATTGGCCACGCCTCCCGGGAGGACGGCCGCCTCGAAGTCCCGGGCCTCCACCTCTCTGGTGGTCCGGTCCACCGGGAACCGGCCGGCCCGGTCCAGGTGCCGCATGGTCCCGGCCAGGCCCGGCTCGGGGGCGATCAGTTCAGGCTCCCCGCCGGCGTCCGCCACCGCCCGCCAGGGCTCGGTGAGCTCCACCTGCTCGATGCCTTCGTTGGCCACCACGAAGGCGACCCGTACGTTCTTCAGCTCGTTGGTCATGTGCCAACACCTCCAATGTGCCCCCCTATGCCCCTACCCCGAGGAGGGCTGCCGAAACACCAGGATTGGGTTCGATGCTCCACATAGCGCCCCCGGGATGGGTTCGATCCTCCTAGCTGGGCATGGGTACACTGTTGCGTAATCCGTCCGCCGGAAGAACGGAGATGACGCGTGCCCGCAACCGTGGTGGTGGGGACCCAGTGGGGGGACGAGGGGAAGGGCAAGCTCACCGACCTCCTCGCCCGCGAGATGGACATGGTGGTGCGGTACCAGGGCGGCCACAACGCCGGCCACCGCATCGTCGTCAACGGCGAGGCCTTTGCGCTCCAACTGGTGCCGAGCGGCATCCTCTACGACCACATCACGCCGATGATCGGCAACGGTGTCGTGGTGGACCCCGCCGTCCTGCTCGAAGAGCTGGACCGCCTGGCCGACAAGGGCGTCGACACCAGCCGTATGGTGGTCAGCGGGAACGCGCACCTGATCATGCCGTACCACCAGGAGCTGGACCGGGTCACCGAGCGTTTCCTGGGCAAGAACGCGCTGGGCACCACCAAGCGGGGCATCGGCCCGGCCTACGCCGACAAGGCCACCCGGGTCGGCCTGCGGGTCCAGGACCTCTTCGACGCCAAGATCTTCCGCCAGAAGCTCGACGTGGTGTTGAAGGAGAAGAACGCCATTTTGGCCAAGGTCTACAACCGCCTCCCCCTCTCGGCCGACGAGATCGCGGACCGCTACCTCAACGAGTACGCCCCCCGGATAGAGCCCATGGTCGGCGACACCGTGGGCCTCGTCCACCAGGCCGTCGAGGCGGGGCGCAACGTACTCCTCGAAGGGGCCCAGGCCACCTTCCTCGACCTCGACCACGGCACCTATCCCTTCGTCACGTCGTCGAACCCGGTGGCCGGCGGGGCCTGCACCGGCTCGGGCCTGGGGCCCCGCGACATCGACCGGGTGGTGGGCATCGCCAAGGCCTACGTGACCCGGGTGGGCGCCGGGCCGTTCCCCACCGAGCAGGACAACGACACCGGCGAGCTGCTGGTGGAGCGCGGGCACGAGTTCGGCACCAACACCGGCCGCCGCCGCCGCTGCGGCTGGTTCGACGCCGTCATGCTGCGCCAGGCCGTGCGCCTCAACTCCATGACCGAGGTGGCCCTGACCAAGCTGGACGTGCTCGATACGTTCGAGACGGTCAAGGTGTGCGTGGCCTACGAGGCCGACGGCGTCCGCTACACCCACCTGCCGTACCACCAGTCGACCTTCCACAGCGTGCGGCCGATCTACGAGGAGCTGCCGGGTTGGTGCACCGACCTGACCGCGGCCACCGCGCCGGGCGACCTGCCCGCGGCGGCCCGGGACTACGTCGCCTTCCTGTCCGAACAGATCGGCGTCCCGGTGCGCCTGATCGGGGTCGGACCCGGACGCGAGCAGTTCGTCTCTTTCGTCACGGCGTGAGGGTCTGCGTCGTCGGCAGCGGGGGCCGCGAGCATGCGCTGGCCCATGTCCTGGCCCGCACGGCCGAGGTGGTGGTGACCCCGGGCAACCCGGGCATGGCGGAGCCGATCGGCGTGACCGACGCCCCGGCGGAGGAGATCGAGGCCGATCTGGTGGTCATCGGGCCCGAGGCACCGCTGGTCGACGGCCTGGCCGACCGCTTGCGGGCCACGGGCCGTGCCGTCATGGGCCCCGGCGCCGACGGCGCCCTGCTCGAAGGGTCCAAGGCCTTCATGAAGGAGCTCCTGGCCGAGGCCCGCGTCCCGACGGCGCGCTACGCCGCCTTCGATTCGTTGGAGCTCGACGACGCGCTGGCCTTTCTGGCCTCACTGCCCGGCCCCTGGGTCATCAAGACCGACGGCCTGGCCGCCGGCAAGGGCGTGCTGGTGGCCCAGACCATGGAAGAAGCCCGGGCCGACGTGCGGGGCAAGCTCTCGGGAGCCGCCTTCGGTCCGGCCGGCCGCAACATCGTGATCGAGGAAGGGCTCGAAGGGGAGGAGTGCTCGCTCCTGGTCCTGTGCGACGGCACCCGCGCCGTGCCGCTGCTGCCCGCTCAGGACTTCAAGCGGATCGGTGACGGGGACCGCGGGCGCAACACCGGGGGCATGGGGGCCTACGCGCCGATGCCGCAGGTGACGCCGGCCCTGGTGGACCAGGTGATGGCCGAGTCGGTGGAGCCCCTCATCGCCGTCATGCGGGCGCGGGGCATCGACTACCGCGGCGTCCTCTACGCCGGTCTGATGCTCGGCCCTGGCGGCCCCGGCGGCCCCGGCGGCCCCAAGGTGCTCGAGTACAACGTGCGGTTCGGTGACCCCGAGACCCAGGTGGTGCTCCCGCTGCTCGAGACTGACGCCGCCGAGCTCTTCCTGGCCGTGGCCAACGGAAGCCTCGACCAGGTCCCGGCGCCGGTGTTCTCCGGGGACGCCGCCGTCTGCGTGGTCCTGGCCTCGCCCGGGTACCCCGACCATCCCCAGACCGGCGACAGCATCGAGGGCCTCGATGCCATGGGGCAGTCGAGCGCGCGGATAGACGGTGCCACCGTGTTCCATGCCGGAACGACCCGCCCTGCCCCCGACGGCCCGTTCCGCACCGCCGGCGGCCGCGTCCTCGGCGTCACCGCGGTGGCGCCGACGCTCGAGGAGGCACGGGCCAAGGCCTACCGGGCCGCCGCGCCCATAACCTGGGACGGGCGGCAGGCCCGCACCGACATCGCGGCCGGGGCGGCCAACGCCGCCAACCACCACGCCCACGCGCCCGCCCCCGAGGAGTCCGTCCGATGATCCCCCGTTACTCGCCCCCCGACATGGCGGCCCTCTTCACCGACGCCGCCCGCTTCGGCCTCTGGCTCGAGGTCGAGCTGTTGGCCACCGAGGCCCAGGCGATCGTGGGCGTGGTCCCGGCCGAGGACGCGGCGGCCTGCCGGGCCAAGGCGCCGACCGTGGACGACTTGTTCGTGGCCGCCGTGCACGAGCGCGAGAAGACCACCGATCACGACGTGGCCGCCTTCGTCGATGTGGTGCAGGACCACATCGGGCTGCCCGCCGGGTCCTTCATCCACTACGGGCTGACGTCGTCTGACGTGGTGGACACCGCGCTGTGCGCCACGTTGACCAGGGCGGCCGATCTCCTCCTGGTGGACCTGGATGCGTTCGTCGAGGCCCTCCGGGCCCGTGCCCTCGAACTGATGGACGTGCCGGTCACGGGCCGGACCCACGGCATGCACGCCGAGCCGACCACTTTCGGGGCCAAGTTCGCCCTGTGGGCGCTCCAGGCCGATCGCGATCGCCGCCGCCTCCGCGCCGCCCGCGACGGGATCGCCGTGGGCAAGCTCTCGGGCGCGGTCGGGACCTACTCCAACATCGATCCGGCGGTCGAGGCCCATGTCTGTGCCGCCCTCGGCCTCCAACCGGTGCCGGCCACCCAGGTCATCGCCCGGGACCGTCACGCCGAGTACCTGTGGGCCTGCGCCTCGGTCGGCGCCACCATCGAGCTCATGTGCACCGAGATCCGCCACCTGGCCCGCAGTGAGGTGGGGGAGGCCGAAGAACCTTTCGGGGCCGGCCAGAAGGGCAGCTCGGCCATGCCCCACAAGCGCAACCCGGTCCTCTCCGAGCGCCTCTGTGGTCTGGCCCGGCTCCTGCGCGGCTACCTGGGGGCCGGGCTCGAAGACGTCGCCCTGTGGCACGAGCGGGACATTTCGCACAGCTCGGTGGAACGGGTGGCGCTGCCCGACGCGTCGCTGCTGGCCTGCTACCTGCTGCGCAAGGCCACCGGCCTGGCGGAGGGTCTGGTCATCCACGGCGACCGGGCGTTGGACAACCTCAACGAGGGCAGCTACGGCCTGGTCTTCAGCCAGTCCGTCCTGCTGGCGCTGGTGTCCTCGGGGCTCAGCCGGGACGCGGCGTACCGCGTCGTCCAGCGCGACGCGCGGGCCGCCTGGGAGCAGCGGCGGCCCTTCCGGACAGTGTTGGGCGAGGACCCCGAGATGACGCTGTCCGACGCGCAGCTGTCCGAGGCCTTCGACCTGGCCCGCGCCCTGCAGCACACCGACCGCTTCGCGGACGCGCTGCGGGGGCTCGCCGTGCGGGGCTCGTCGTGACCTTCACCTTGCCCCGGCTGCACTCGGGCAAGGTGCGCGAGCTCTACGACACCGGCGACGAACGCCTGCTGATGGTCGCGTCGGACCGGGTCAGCGCCTTCGACGTCATCATGGCCGAGCCCATTCCGGACAAGGGCCGGGTGCTCACCGCCATGACCGTCTTCTGGTGTGACGAGATGGCCGATGTCGTGCCCGGCACCCTGCTCGCCACCGACCCGGCCGAGATCGAGGCCGCCCTGCCCGGGCAGACGCTGCCCCCGCAGTGGGCGGGACGGGCGCTGCTGGTGCGCCGGGCCGAGATGCTCCAGCTCGAGTGCATCGTGAGGGGGTACCTGGCCGGACAGGCCCACGAAGAATACGAGCGTTCGGGGACCGTGCACGGGGCGGTCATGCCCACCGGCTTGCGGATGGCCGACCGCCTGGACGAGCCCATGTTCACGCCGTCCACCAAGGCGGCCGAAGGGCACGACGTCAACATCGGCTTCGCCGAGGCCGAGAACCTCGTGGGCACCGAGGCGGCCCGGGCGGCGCGGGACATCTGCCTGGAGCTCTACCGCCGGGCGGCGGCCCGGGCGGCCGACGTCGGGTTCATCCTGGCCGACACCAAGTTCGAGCTCGGCTACGTCGACGGCGTGCTCTCGCTCTGTGACGAGGTGTGCACGCCGGACTCCTCGCGCCTGTGGCCGGCCGATCAGGTGGTCCCGGGGAGGACGCCACCCGCCTACGACAAGCAACCGTTGCGCGACTGGTTGGCCGGGCAGCCGTGGAACCGCGTCGCCCCACCACCACCGCTCCCGGCTCGGGTGACCACGGCCCTCTCGGAGCGCTATGTCGCGGCCTATGAGCGCGTCACCGGCCTCTCCCTCGGCGACTGGTACGGTGCCACGCCATGAGGTTCCAGGCGCGTGTGGAAGTGCAGCTCCGGGCCGGAATCAGTGATCCTGAAGGGGCCACGATCGAGCGCGCGCTGCCCGCGCTGGGGTTCGAAGGGGTCGCCCACGTGCGGGCCGGACGGTCCTTCAGCTTCGAGGTGAGCGCGCCCGACGAGACGGCGGCGCGGACCAAGGCGACCGATCTGGCCAACCGACTCCTGGCCAACCCGGTGATCGAGGAGAGCCGGCTCGAGCTCCAGGTCCTCGGGGGCTGAGTGGCACCGCGGATCGGGGTCGTCGTCTTCCCGGGCTCCAACTGCGAGTACGACGTGGTCCAGGCGGCCCAATGGCTGGGGGCCGAGGGCGAGCTGCTCTGGCACGGGGCGGGCAGCGTGGGCGCCGTCGATGCCGTCGTCCTCCCGGGTGGCTTCGCGCACGGTGACTACCTCCGCCCGGGGGCGCTGGCGCGCTTCTCGCCCATCATGGACGCGGTGACGGCATTCGCGCGCAGTGGCGGGCCGGTCGTCGGCATCTGCAACGGGTTCCAGGTGCTGACCGAGGCCGGCCTGCTCCCCGGCGCGTTGCAGAAGAACAACCGCCTGCGGTTCCTGTGCCAGGAGACCATGGTCGAGGTGACCTCGACCGACTCGGTCCTGACCCGCCTCGCCTCCGAGGGCGACGAGCTGGTGCTGCCGATCAATCATTTCTCGGGCAGCTACACCTGTGACGACGAGACACGGCGCCGGCTCACCGACGAAGGCCGCATTGTGCTGCGCTACCGGGACAATCCCAACGGGTCGGTCGACGACATCGCCGGCATCTCCAATGCGGGCGGCAACGTGGTGGGTCTGATGCCACATCCCGAGCGGGCGTCGCACCCGCTGCTCGGTTCCGAAGACGGCCTCGTCCTGCTGCGCTCCCTGCTCGACGCGGCTGCCACGACCGCGGCGGCCTGAACCGACTGATCGACCCGAGCGGACGTATCGACCCGAGCGGACGTATCGACCCGGGCGGACCGATCGACCAGAGCGGACGTATCGACCCGGGCGGCTGGCCCTAACCGCGGGCGCGAGAGATGTCGGCCGAGTGGAGCACGGCCGCACTCACCCCGGCGGCGCGCCAGGTGGCGTAGGTGATGCCCTTGCGCTCGCCGTAGGCCTTGGCCACCTTGATGAACTGCTTCTCCAGGGCACTCAGGTCCTTGACCTGATCCACCCGTGAACGCTCGTCGGCGAGGTCCTTTTTTTCCTGCAGAAGATGCAGCTTGGTGAGGGCGTCGGCGGTGCCCAGCCGTGACTCGATCGAGGCCAGGCGCTTGTCGATGGACGCCGGGGTTCGTTTCCGTCCTCGTTTGGGTTTGGAGGTCTCGAGGGCTTCGAGGTAGTGGCGGACAGATGCACTCTCGGCACGCCCCCGAGCCAGGGCCGCCTTGTGGCCGCTGCTCATGGGCTTGCGAGGAGCCGGAGTTTTCGCTTTTGCCATGACACCAGTGTGACCCAATAGGCGCTGCGCGTCCGGTCACATTGGTGCAAAGAGGCTGGGACGAATTACGGGCAAACACTGGAACGGGTTTTTGCATATGGGACCGCATCCATTGGGGTGTTCGCCTGTCACCCCAATTGCCACCAAAGTAGGTCGCCAGGCCGGCGCGGAATCGCTATGGTGCCATGCGGCCGCGGCTCATCGCCGTTTCGATGGTGGCATGAGTGGCCGAACGAATGATGCACGAATGGTGGAGGTGCGCATGTTCCGAGTCCGGGATCGAGTGATCGCCAGCGCAGGGTTGGCCGCGCTCTTCGCCGTCGCGCCCGCCGCGATCACCAGTGGAAACGCCGCCACCGCCGCCACTCCCGCCACCGTGGCGGTGCCGGGGAGCCAGTCGCCTGCGGCGTCGCCCGGGGCCGACCAGGGCGCGATCCCCGCGTCGAGCACCGTCAGTTTCGATGTCGCGCTCAATCCCCGCGACGCGGCCGGCGCGACGGCCCTGGCGCAGCAGGTCTCGGACCCGGCCAGCCCCACCTACAAGCACTACCTCACGGCGGAGCAGTGGGAGAGCCAGTTCTCGCCCACGGTGGCGCAGGTGGCGCTGGTCACCACCTGGCTGGCCAGCGAAGGGCTCGCGGTCAACGGGGTCACGCCCGACCGGCTCTCGATCTCGGTCAGCGGCACTGCGGCACAGGTCGAGCACGCGTTCGGTACCTCGCTGCACACCTACTCGGTGCGGGGCCAGAGCGTGCGCATGGCGTCGTCGGCCGTCTCGGTTCCCTCCAGCATCGCCGGCCTGGTCCAGGGCACCCCGGGCCTGAACCAGATCCCGGCCACGCCGGCGGGCGCCGTGGGCAACGGTTCGGACCTGGCCCCTCCATCAAGTGGCAGCAGCCCGAGCGCGAGCAGCAGCCCCGCAGCGGGCAACGCCAGCGTGCCCAGCAGTACCGTGATCCCGCCGCCGCCCGGCTTCCGCAACGCGACGCCGTGCAGCAAGTTCTACGGCCAGGTCAAGGACACCACCGACCCCCCTTACGGCGCGCCCTACACCTCTCCGCTGCCCTACTCGGTCTGCGGCTACACCCCCCAGCAGCTCCAGAGTGCCTACGGCCTCACCAGCACCATCGCCAAGGGGATCGACGGCAGGGGTCAGACGGTGGCCATCATCGATGCCTACGAGGCCTCGACCCTGCTGAGCGACGCGCAGCAGTACTACGCGTTCAACGATCCGGCGCAGCCCCTGACCACGGGCCAGTTCTCGACGCACATCGCCCCGACCTTCGATGACGAGTCGCTCTGCCAGGCCAGCAGCTGGTCGGGGGAGCAGACGCTCGATGTCGAAGCGGTCCACGCCACGGCGCCGCGGGCCCACATCCTCTATGTCGGGGCCCAGGACTGCGTCAACGGCCTGCTCACCGCCGAGCGTCAGGTGGTCGACGGCCACCTGGCCGACATCGTCACCAACTCGTGGGGCGACAACGTGGGCGACCTGTTGGATTCGCCGAGCGACCGGGCGGCTTACGACACCGTGTTCCAGCTGGCCATCGCTACCGGGATCAGCGTGCTGTTCTCGGCCGGCGACGGCGGTGACGAGTTCACCACGACCGGGCTCACCTCACCCGACTACCCCTCGTCCAGCCCCTTCGTGACCGCGGTGGGCGGGACCAGCCTCAAGGTCGGCGGGGCCGGCACCCGGCTGGGCGAGCTCGGGTGGTCCACCAGCAAGAGCACGTTGTGCACTCCGGACCTGGTCGGGCAGGTGACCGGCTGCACCAAGAGCACGCTGGGCCACTACCTCCCGCCCGCGCCCGGCAGCTACGACTACGGCGGCGGGGGAGGCACCAGCTACCAGTACACGCAGCCCTACTACCAGGCCGGCATCGTGCCGACGGCCCTGGCCGAGCGCAATGCCGCCGTCGTCGGCCCGACGCCCACCCGGGTGGAGCCGGACTTCTCCATGGTCGCCGACCCGACGACCGGGTTCCTCATCGGAGAGACCCAGCAGTTCGGCAGCACCGCCGAATACGGCCAGTACCGCATCGGCGGGACCAGCCTGTCCTCGCCCCTGCTGGCGGGCGTCGTGGCCCAGGCCAACCAGGTCAGCGGATCCGACCTCGGGTTCGTCAATCCGGCGCTGTACAAGCTGTCGCGCACCGACGCCGCCGCCATCTTCGACGTGGTGCCCGCGGGCAACCAGGCCAACGTCCGGCAGGACTTCGTCAACGGCGTCGGACCGGCCGCCGGCGTGATCACGTCGGTGCGCACCTTCGCCTTCGGGGGTATCGAGCAATTCTGCGACGGCACCGGGAGCTGCGAGGTCCGCGACGTCGCGCTCTCGACGGCCAAGGGCTTCGACTCGATGACCGGGCTGGGCACGCCCAGCACCGGGTTCGTCCAGGCGCTCGGTTCGTTGTAACGCGTCCCGCTGCACCATCCGGCCTGCTCACGGCCGATCGACCGGCGCGGCGCCGCTAAGTTGGAGGCATCGTGAGCGCCGCCGCCGAGGAGCCGTCGCCCGGGTCACTGCACCGGGCGCTCGGCCTGACCGACGACGAGTACGCCGCGGTGGGTGCGATCCTGGGCCGCGAGCCCAACCACCTGGAGCTGGCCCTCTATGCCGTGATGTGGAGCGAGCACTGCTCGTACAAGTCCTCCCGCCTCCACCTCAAGCGGCTGCCGACCGAGGGTCCCCGGGTGCTGGTCGGCCCGGGGGAGAACGCCGGCGTCATCGATGCGGGCGACGGCATCGCCATCGCCATCCGCATCGAGAGCCACAACCACCCCTCGGCGATCGAGCCCTACCAGGGGGCGGCCACCGGGGTGGGGGGATACTGCGCGACATCTTCACCATGGGAGCCCGGCCCCTGGCGGTGATGGACCCGCTCTTCTTCGGCCCGCCCGAAGGCGCCCGCCAACGCTGGATCATCGAGGGCGTGGTCAGCGGGATTTCGGGCTACGGGAACTCGGTCGGGGTGCCCACCGTCGGCGGTGAGCTGACCTTCGATCCCTGTTACACCCAGAATCCCCTGGTCAACGTCCTGTGCCTGGGGGCCCTGCCCACGGACCGCCTGGTGTTGGGCATCGCCTCGGGACCGGGGAATCTGGCCGTGCTGCTGGGCAACAGCACGGGGCGCGACGGGATCGGCGGAGTCAGCGTGCTGGCCTCGGCGGGCTTCGCCGGCGACGAAACCGGGAGTGGCGAGGGCAGCGGCGGCAACGACGGCAACGGCACCGGCAAGGGCACCGACGGCACGAACGGCACCGTGGGCAATGGTTCAGTTCCCGACGACACCAAGCGGCCCAGCGTCCAGGTGGGTGACCCCTTCGAGGAGAAGCGGCTCATCGAGGCCTGTCTCGAACTGCTGGACCGCAAGCTGGTGGTGGGGATCCAGGACCTGGGCGGCGCCGGCCTGGCCTGTGCCACCAGCGAGACCGCCGGACGGGGCGGCGTGGGGATGGACGTCGATGTCGCCGCCGTCCCGCGGCGCGAGGACGGCATGGAGCCCTGGGAGGTGATGACCAGCGAGAGCCAGGAGCGCATGCTGGCCATCGTCACCCCCCAGTCGTGGCCGGCGGTGGCCGAGGTGTGCGCCAAGTGGGAGGTGCGGGCGGCCGTGGTGGGCCGGGTGACCGAGCCCGACCCCGAGCGGGGCGGGCGCCTGCGCATCCGGGACGGGTTCGAAGGTCCGGTGCTGGCCGACGTGCCGGCCGCCTCGCTCTCCGACGACGCCCCGCTCTACGACCGGCCGCGGGCGGCCCCGGTGCGGGTGCCCGCAGCGCCGCCGGCTCCGCCCCGGGACGCCGGGGCCGACCTCCTGGGCCTGCTGCGCTCGCCGCGCTGGGTGTACCAGCAGTACGACCATCAACTCTTCTTGAACACGGTGGTCGGGCCGGGGGGCGACGCCGCGCTGCTGCGCCTGGCCGGCCCCGGCCTCCCCCCGTCCGAGCGCGGGGTGGCGGTCACCACCGATTCGAATCCCCGCTACTGCGCGCTCGACCCGCGCGCCGGCACCGCGCTGACCCTGGCCGAAGGCGTGGCCAACCTGGCCTGCGTGGGGGCCACGCCGGTGGCCGTGGTCAACTGCCTGAACTTCGGCAACCCCGAGCACCCCGAGGTGATGTGGCAGCTCTCCGAATGCATCGACGGGATGGCCCAGGCCTGCGCGGCCCTGTCGCTCCCCATCATCGGGGGCAACGTCAGCTTCTACAACGAGAGCGGCGGGAACGACATCGACCCCACGCCCGTCCTCGGCCTGCTCGGTCTGGTCGAGGTGGTCCGGGCCCGCCCGCCGGGACTGGCCTGGCGGGACGGTGATGCCATCGTGCTGCTCGGCGCCCGCACCTCGGCCGCCGGCGAGCACCCCCTCGAAGGGACGCGCTGGGCCACCGAGTGCGCGGACCACCGCACCGGCCTGCTGCCGGCGCTCGACTTCGAGGCGCACCACCGCGTGACCGGGTTCGTGGCCGGCCTGGTGGCGGCCGGGGTGGCCGGCGAGCAGGTGGGGCCGCTGGTCACGGCCGTGCACGATGTGTCCTCGGGCGGGTTGGGCGTGGCCCTGGCCGAGATGGCGGTCGCCGGCGGCTACGGCTGCTTCGTCGATCTCACCGAGGCTGCCGAGGTGTTCTGCGAGCTGCCTTCCCGCTTCGTGGTGGCCACCAACATGCCCGACGAACTGCACGAACGGGCGCAGGCGGTCGGGATCCCGGTCGAGCTGGTGGGCCGGGTCATCGGCGACCGTTTCGGCCTGGGCGACGTGCTCGATCTCCCGCTCGAGGCCCTCACCGGGGCCTACGATAAGAACCTGGCCCAGGCCCTGGGGGAATTGTGATCGTCGGCGTTTGTGGGAGAATCGACCCACCGTGAAGGAAGCCTGCGGCGTCTTCGGGATCTATGCCCCTGAGCGGAGGGTGGCCAACCTCACGTTCGACGGTCTCTACGCGCTGCAGCACCGCGGCCAGGAGTCGGCCGGGATGGCCGTCAGTGACGGCGACACGGTCATGGTGGTCAAGGACATGGGCCTGGTGGCCACGGTCTTCGACGAGCGGACGCTCTCGGGGCTCTCGGGGCATCTGGCCATCGGCCACACCCGCTACTCCACCCACGGCAATTCGGACTGGGCCGGCGCCCAGCCGGTGTACCGGCCCGAGGGCCGGGCCGGCTTCGCCCTGGGCCACAACGGCAACCTCACCAACACCAGCGAGCTGGCCGAGAAGGTCGGCATGCTGCCCGGGTCCATCGCCACCGACAGCGACGTGGTGGCCGAGCTGTTGGCCCGCTCCTTTCCCGAGACCGACGATCTGGCCGGCGCGCTCCGGGCGGTGCTGCCCATCGTCGAAGGGGCCTTCTCCTTCGTCCTCATGGACTCACAACGCCTCTACGGCGTGCGCGACCCCTACGGCTTCCGGCCGCTGTGCCTGGGCCGGTTCGGCCCGGCCGAGGCGCCCGAGGGATGGGTCCTGGCCTCGGAGACCCCGGCCCTGAGCGTGATCGGCGCCACCTTCGTGCGCGAGATCGAACCGGGCGAGCTGGTGGTCATCGACGGTGAGGGGGTGCACAGCCAGGCCGTGTCGTGGCTCAAGGAGGTGACGCCCCGCCTGTGCATCTTCGAGTTCGCCTACATCGCCCGCCCCGACAGCAAGCTCTACGGGCGTGAGGTGCACGAGACGCGGTGTCGCATGGGCGAGCTGCTCGCCGCGCAGGCGCCGGTGGAAGCCGACATGGTCATGGGGGTACCCGAATCCGGCGTGCCGGCCGCCGAGGGCTTCGCCCGGGTCAGCGGCATTCCCTACGGACAGGGCCTGGTCAAGAACCGCTACATCGGCCGTTCGTTCATCGCCCCCGATCAGCAGGCCCGGGGCGACGCCGTGCGCCGCAAGCTCAACCCGCTGCACGAGACCATCGCCGGCAAGCGCCTGGTGGTGGTCGACGACTCGATCGTGCGGGGGACGACGCAGCGTTCGGTGGTCCGCATGCTGCGCGAGGCCGGGGCCCGGGAGGTCCACCTGCGCATCTCTTCGCCGCCGTGGCGCTGGCCCTGTTTCTACGGCATCGACACCCCGTCGCCCGACGAGCTCATCGCGGTCAATCACAGCGTCGAGGAGATCAAGGGGATCCTGGGCGTGGACTCTTTGGCCTACATCAGCGTGGAGAACCTCAAGGCGGCCATCGGCGTCGACGGCGGGTTCTGTGACGCCTGCTTCACCGGCGACTACCCGACATCGGTGCCCACCTCCACGCCGGTGATGCTCACCACCCCCGCCCAGTCGAGGGTGTATCAGGCCGCGCTCCCCGGGGTCTGAGCCCGGTGGGTGACGGCGCCACCTACGCCCGCGCCGGTGTCGACATCGGTGCCGGCGAGGCCGCGGTGGAACGGATGAAGGGCCTGGTGGCCGGCATCGGTGGTTTTGGGGGGCGGTTCCCGCTCGATATGACGCGCTGGGCCAAGCCGGTCCTGGTGGCCTCGACCGACGGGGTGGGCACCAAGCTGATGGTGGCCCAGGCCACCGGCCGCTACGCGACCGTGGGCATCGACCTGGTCGCCATGTGCGTGGACGACCTGGTCTGCGTGGGGGCGGAGCCGCTGTTCATGCTCGACTACATCGCCACGGGCAAGGTGGACCCCGACCGGGTGGCCACGGTGGTGGGCGGCGTCCACGAAGGGTGCCGCCTGGCCGGGTGCGCCCTCATCGGCGGGGAGACGGCGGAGCATCCGGGCTCCATGGCGCCCGACGACCTGGACCTGGCCGGCTTCTCGGTGGGCGTGGTGGAGCAGGGGCAGGAGCTGGGCCCCGAGCGGGTCGGTCCCGGTGACCTGATCATCGGGCTGCCCTCCCCCGGCCTGCGTTCCAACGGCTACACCCTGGCCCGCCACGTGCTGCTCGAACGGGCCGGGCGCCATCTGGGCGACCCGGCCTGGCCGGGTGCGCCGCACTCCCTGGCCGACGAGTTGCTGCGGCCCTCGGTCATCCACGCCCCGGCCGTGCTCGCTGTGGCCGACGCGCTCGGCGCGGGGCTGCACGCCTGCGCCCACATCACCGGCGGCGGGATCGTCGGCAACCTGCCCCGGGCCCTGCCCGACGGCCTGGGGGCGGTGCTGCAGCGGGCGAGCTGGGACGAGCCGCGGATCTTCCACGAGATCCAGGAGCTCGGCGCGGTCGAGGAGTCCGAGATGGACCGGGTCTTCAACCGGGGCGTGGGCATGGCGCTGGTGGTCGAGGCCGATCAGGCCGACGGCGCGCTGGCTGCCCTGTCCGCCCACGGGCAGCCGTCGACGGTGATCGGCGCGGTGGCGAGCGGCGCCACGGGCGTGCAGATCAGGTGAGCGAGTCGGCGGCGGCGAACCCGGCGCTGCGGGACCATCTCCTCGAGTACTCGGTCAAGCGGGGCGACTTCGTGCTCAAATCGGGCCGGCGCAGCAGCTGGTTCATCGATTCGAAGCAGACCGTGTGCCGGCCCGAGGCCATGGTGCTGGTGGCCGACGCCGTGCTCGCGGTCATCCCGCCCGAAGCCACCGCCATCGGTGGCCTGACCATGGGCGCCGACCCGGTGGCCTTCGTGACCGCCGGGGTGGGGGCGACCAGGGGGCGACGGCTCAAGGCTTTCAGCGTGCGCAAGGAGGTGAAGGACCACGGCGGCGGCGGCCGCATCGCCGGCGCGCTCGAACCGGGCGACAAGGTCGTGGTGACCGAGGATACGGTCACCCGCGGCAGCTCGCTGCTCGAGGCGGCGCACGCGGTCCAGGCGGCCGGGGCCGAGGTCCTGCTGCTGGTGGCCGTGGTCGACCGCGGTGGGACGGTCGAGGCCATGGCGGCCGCCGAAGGCATCCCCTTCCGGGCCATCTTCGGCGCGCCCGACCTCGGCTTCGCGTACGAGGGAGCCTGAGGTGGCCGTGGTGCGCACTCTCGCCCGGCCGCGCCCGAAACTCCGGCCCTCGAGGCCCTGGACCCGGATGCACAGGCCGCGGCAGCTCTGGGCCTTCTTGTTGGTGGCCGGGGTCCTCCTCGGGGTGTCCCCGGTGGTGGGGCCGGGGTCAAGTGCCGGCGCCTCGGGACCGGGCTTCCAGTCCCTCCAGCCGGCGCGCCTGCTGGACACCCGCCCCGGGGCCACGACCGTCGACGGCCAGTCCGCCGGCGGCGGGCCGGTGGGTGGGGGCGGGACGATCAATCTGACCGTGACCGGTCGCGGCGGGGTCCCGGCTTCCGGTGTCGGGGCCGTGGTCCTCAACGTCGCCGTCACCGGGCCGGCCACACCGGGCTTCCTCACCGTGTTCCCGGCCGGGTCACCCCAACCGGCCACGGCCAACGTGAACTTCGCTGCCCACCAGACGACGGGCAACCTGGTGGTGGCCGCCGTCGGGGCCAACGGGCAGGTGTCGCTCTTCAACAGCGAGGGCTCGACCGAGATCATCGCCGACGTCGAGGGGTGGCTCCCGGCCGGGTCGTCCTACAACGGGCTCCAGCCGGCGCGCCTGCTGGACACCCGTCCCGGGGCCACCACCGTCGACGGCCAGTCCGCCGGCGGCGGGCCAGTCGGTGGGGGCGGGACGATCAATCTGACCGTGACCGGTCGCGGCGGGGTCCCGGCTTCCGGTGTCGGGGCCGTCGTGCTCAACGTGGCCGTCACCGGGCCGGCCACGCCCGGCTTCCTCACCGTGTTCCCGGCCGGGTCACCCCAACCGGCCACGGCCAACGTGAACTTCGCCGCCCACCAGACGACGGGCAACCTGGTGGTGGCCGCCGTCGGGGCCAACGGGCAGGTGTCGCTCTTCAACAGCGAGGGCTCGACCGAGATCATCGCCGACGTCGAGGGATGGCTCCCAGCCGGATCCTCCTTCGGCGCCCTCCAGCCGGCGCGCCTGCTGGACACCCGCCCCGGGGCCACGACCGTCGACGGCCAGTCCGCCGGGGGTGGGCCGGTCGGTGGGGGCGGTACGATCAATCTGACCGTGACCGGTCGCGGCGGGGTCCCGGCCACCGGGGTGGCCGCCGTGGTGCTCAACGTGGCCGTCACCGGCTCGGCCACGCCCGGCTTCCTCACCGTGTTCCCGGCCGGGTCACCCCAACCGGACACGGCCAACGTGAACTTCGCCGCCGGCCAGACGACGGGCAACCTGGTGGTGGCCGCCGTCGGGGCCAACGGGCAGGTGTCGCTGTTCAACAGCGAGGGCGCGACCGAGATCATCGCCGACGTCGAGGGATGGCTCCCGGGCAGCCCGGCCGACGACGTGCTGTCCTCCAACGTCCAGCAGACCCTGACGGCGAACCAGTGGTTGATGTCGCCCGACAACCGGTACGGCGCGGTCATGCAGGGCGACGGGAACTTCGTCATCTACCACGGCAGCACGGCCCTATGGGCCACCGGCACCGCGGGTAATCCGGGGGCATGGATCGTCATGCAGGCCGACGGGAACCTGGTGGTGTACTCGGCGACCGATCAGCCCCTCTGGGGCAGCGGTACCTACAACCACCCCGGCGACTACGCCGAGCTGGACGACACCGGCGACCTGGTCATCGTCGGCCCGTCCGACTCGGCCCTGTGGGCATCGGTCCCGATATTCGTCGAGGGCCAGTGGCCGGGATCGTCCGGGCCCGCCGCGGCCAACCTGCAGTACGGGTACCCCTACACCGATCCGCCCGAGTGCACCAACGGCGGCGCCTGCGTCATCGACGCGTGGCGCTTCTACGAGGGGCAGTGCACGTCCTGGGTGGCCTACCGCCTCAATCAGCTCAACGGCGTAGCCTTCAACGACTTCTACCGGGGCCCGCAGTGGGGGGATGCGTCCAACTGGGGCGCCACGGCGGAGACCCTCGGGATACCGGTCGACGGCACCCCCACCGTGGGCAGCGTGGCCTGGTACGCCGACGGGCACGTGTCCTACGTCGAACAGGTGGTCTCGAGCACCCAGGTCGTGATCTCGGAGATGAACTACGACACCATGAACGGCTTCCAGGTGCGGACGATCACTCCGGCCCGGGGGTGGCCGACGGCCTTCATCCACATCAAGGATCGTTGACCGGCTCCTCGCGTTGAATCGGGGAGCGCGAAGTCGGGCGCGGCGATTCGTTCAGAGCAGGGAATCGACGGCGAGCTTCGCTTCCCTCAGACCTTTGCCCGTGATTCTCCGGTATTCGTTGATGGCGTCAATCTTGCGTCCAGCACGGATCAATTCGACGACCTCGGGCGGCAGGTCCGATCCCTGGTCCACATGCACTGTCGTCGGAGTGCCTGGAACCGAACCGGCCTGAGCCGATTCCGAGAACGGGACATAGGGAACACCGAACGCTTGCTGGCGCCAGAGGGTTGCCACCTGCCGCTCGACGTAGTCGAGGCGAGCCGCTAAGTCCGAGGTCTGAGCATCATCGTCTGAACCGGTCACTACTCCTCCACCGTGGTCGTTGACTCGCGCTCCGCTGAAGGGGTACCCACGCGAATCGTAGATTCGAATGATATCCATGAATCAACAAGTGCGCTGTCCGACCGCGTCGTCCCCAGTTCTTGAAATGCACGGGTTTGACGCGCATCTCGGCACCAGCGGTGAGCGGGGCGAACCTGTTACATGTCCGGAACGGACCAACGTGATCACCCAGACTGCCATCGCACGCCGGCGATGGGGCTCTCTTGACCGGTACGGCGGGCTCGGGCGACTGATATCCCGCTTCATGGTGAGTCGGTTGTTCAGCCCCTGGGCGTGACCGGGCTGACGTCGTAGCGCAGTTCCCCGGTCGCCACGTCGATGTCGTAGTACTCGACGCCCGTCTCCACCTGCGGGTCGTCCGCGCCGAAGGCGACCGCGATCTTATTCGCGGCGTTGCGGACGATATCGAGGGTCAACTCGGTTGCGGCGGCAGGACCCAGGGCGTCCACGACCTGCTTGCCGAGCCCAGGTGGCCACCGGATCGGCCGCCACACGAAGGCGTCCACGACCTGGAGGGCCAGGGCCTGGGCGTCGGAGATACCGCTCGGATCCCTGTCATCGAACAGATCACTCCCGCCGGCCTGATTGATGGCACTCACGCTCCGGCGGGACTGGCAGAGCCGGCAGTCGTGGGCTCTCGCCCCGCGGAGCCTGACCAGTTCGGAGGTCACCGGATCGAGGGCCCCCAGTTTGGCCACCTCGAGGAGAAATCTTTCGTGGGCCACCCAGGGATCGGTCTGGGCAGACGTCGGGATCGGACGCCATTCTTCGCCGAACATCTCGCTCCAGGCGGAACCGGCGCGCATCATCATGTCCTCGGTCCATACGGCAAGGACGAAGGCCGGGGCACCGGCACCGAGTTCGGCCAGCCCGGCCGATCGAACATCAGAGCTCATGGATGCCACATCGACGACCAACTGTTCCGCGAAGGCCGTCGCGTCAGATCTCGGAACCGCAGGAGCAGCGGGGTCGAGGCTGGCCCGAGCGATGGCACGGGCCTGCTCCATCAGGCTCGTCGGCGTGGTCGAGGCGACTGCGCCGATCAATTCGTCCCATGCGGTGAAGGCCACCGGCGCCTGATCTCGGGCGATCACAATTCGACCCTACCCGTCATGTGACGCGTCATGAAAGCCGCACGAGCTTGCCAGACAGACGCAACCGCCCCAGATCGCCGGCACTGAGCACGTTCTCGGACTACAGGCCGGCCAGTCCCGGCCCTTCAAGACACGGGAGAACCTGGAGTCGGTTCGCCACCAGAAGCACGAGGTCAATGGCTTTCCCTCTGACCTCCGGTCCAGTTCCCTTGGTCCAATCGAGGTCTGTCGCCACCAAGCAGCGACCCTCCTGGGGTGCGGCATGGACAACGATTCGACCTCTGCGCCAATAGGCGTCGAGCACGGGAGCCGCGTCCGCCGGTGGCGCATCCGCATCGAGGCCGATGCGGCCGGAAGGCGTCTGCACTGTGCACGAGGACATCGCCCAAGCCCATCGCCGCGGGGAACCCGGGGGGACGGAAGCCCCCCTCGGACGCAGCGCGGAGTCGATCAGCCAACTGCGACACCGGCACGTCGCCCAGGCGCTGTGCCGCCCCGCTCACCGCTCGGTCCGGTCGCAGTCCACCTCGAAGGAGGTCACGCGCCATCGACAGGGGCGTCGCCTCGGCCCCGCTCACGAGGTGGGCGAGCACGTCGCGCACCCGCCAACCCGTACACCAGGACGCCGTGTTCCATGCCGTCTCGTCGAGCGACTCGATCCGGTCGGCGAACTGGCAACGTAAACGAGCTACCTCGTGCGGTATCTCCTCGGCTTCCACGGCTTTCGATTCTGGCAAATCCACGGGCCGTCGTCCTGCTCGGCGACCTATCCCCGTACGCTGGCCCGTGGTGCACCGAGTAGTGCAGCCCGTCGGTCAGTCCACGGGGTCATCGAATGAACGTCCGGAGGACTACTCCGTTGCTCGGGACCGGCCGTCGGTTGACCTTTCTGGTCGGCACGTTGGCCCCTCGCATTCAAGTGTGTTCATCTGGCCCGCGCCTTGTCCACTCGAGCGGCAGCGCGGCGAACCACATCACGTCGCAGCGCTGGCCTTGCCACACGCCGTGTGAGCGCATCGTTCCCTCATATACAAACCCCGCTCGGCGGGCCACCGCGACCGACTCTTCATTCTCCGCAACGATCGTCAAAAGGACGCGAGCTGCGCCAAGCTCGAACAACCAACGCGTGAGCAGGATCACCGCCCGAGTCGCGTACCCGCGTCCTCTCGCGCCTGCCCCGATCCAGTAACCGAACTGCGCGACGTCTGCCTTGGACCAGTCGTCGACGCCACAGCAGCCGACCAAGTCGCCAGACTTCGCGTCCGTGATTGCGAAGGCAACACCAGATGGTGTCTCAGTCGTCGCAAACGCCTGCCAGTTCAATGCGAATTGGTCGATGACGGCCTCAGCATCCACGATCGAGAGCGGTGGACCCGGGCGTCCTAACCGGTCAAGGGCCCCGTTATAGCGTCGGATCGCGGGGTCGGTGAATGCTTCGGCCATGAACCCGGCGTCATCTTTCGACCAGGGCCGGAGGGTGACCACATCGTCGGAAAGCGTCACGACGGATTGCCGACATCCGCCTCGCGTACGCCCACAGTGGACTCCTCGGCCGCTCGTCTACACAGGCGCATCTCTCGGCTCACGCCAGGACCTCGACGGGGAACCCCATGAGCATCTGGCGACGAAGCTGCAGAAGTTGATCCGACCACGAGGGACGGGCCTATCGGATCCTTCGCCAGCGGCGGCACGCTTCCATTATGGATGACCATCGGCGACGACCCAGGGTGCCCCCTGACGCCGGCAATGTGGCTCCCTTGACCGGTACTTCCGGCCGTATGCGGCGGGCTCGGACGACTGACATTTGGAACAACCCTGCAGGATGGGGCGGTCCTCTTGAAACGCGATATCGCAGCAACCATCATCGGGAGATGGGAATAGTTGAGGACCTGCTGGGACATGCAGGGCTGTATCTCGGTGTCGATCGTGTCGCAAACACGGACCGCGTCGGAGCAGCTCGGATTCTCGTGACCCCCCTGCCTGGCCAGGCGGGGGTTGCCTTGGACTACGAGATCTTCGATCCGGGGACGCCCGACCGACTACGCGGCCACGCGGAGCACACCATGATCGGCCGTACTCATCAGGGCCCCAATGTGATGGTAATCAGCGATATGCACGCGCCTTCAGTGGGGATCCTGCGGGAAACAGACCCGGGCGTATTCGAGGCTGGCGACGAGGTCACGCCCTATCCGATGAAGGTTGTGATCTCGATGCCAAAGTCGGACCATTTGCGCCACGCGTGGTGGTATGGCGCACCTGGAGAAGAACCGGTCGAGCGGGTCGTCGCCGAACTGACCCGAGCGGACTGACCGCTGAGCTTCCTATGAAGAGAAGCCGACTCTGGGCCATCGCTGGACTTGTGGTCATCGTCGGTGTGGCGGTGGGGGTCGTCGTCACCACGGGCGATGGCGGGAAACGGAACGCCGAACAGAAGGGCTCGTCTAGCCATTGGCTTCATTCGGTCCTGACTGCCTTGACAGCGACCACCGGAGCCAACAGCTATGCCTTCAGCTACACAACCATCTTCCAGCCCCGATCCGAGCCCGGTGCCAGATCGACGGTCTTGTCGCCAACGACCTCCAGCGGCCACGGCGTGGTGAACCTCAATCCCTACGTCATGGTCACAACGAACTCTGCCGACAGCAGCTTTCCGAATGTGACTGCGGTGTTCGACAGCACACGTGCGTGGGAGTTCGGCGCAGCCAATTATGGGACCGGGCCATCGATTCCCGTCTCGCCTGGCAACTCCCTCTCAGGATTTGCTCAGCTCGTCGAGGGCAGTCTCGGCGAAGGTCAAGGGGCGCTCGCGATGGTCTCGCTCGCGAGCCCGACTGGCCGCTTGGATCTCGATCCCAGCATGATGAGCGGCGCACAGCAGCTGGGTGCAGGCACGGTTGATGGAGTAGCGGTGACGAACTATCGCGTCGCAATCGACTTCCCGGATGAGCTCGATCGGACGCAACTGAGCGATGAGCAGCGAACCACAATCACGCAGGCCCTCGCCATACTGCGGCAACAGGGCTACGTGGGAACCACGGAAGTCGTTTCGGTGGACACTCTCGGATTCATACGAGAAACGAAGACAGCAGCCAGATTTGCCGACGGCGGATCGGTGACGAGCGACAACGTCCTCTCAGAGATCGGTTGTGCCGGGACCGTGGTAGCTGGCGACCCTGTGCCAACCCCGCCGCCGCCCGGATGCGTGTCACCTGACCAGCCGGGAGCGCAGTCGGCCGTTTCGACCTCAACCTCCGTTGCGGCGCCGGGCACGACCTCCCAGGCGACGTCGACGACAACTGTCGCACCGACCACGACCATCCCGGCGGAAGCCGGGTACCGAGGCATCGAGAACTTCTGCGCTGTCGCGCCTTTGACTGGAACCATCCACTACGACGGGACCAGCAAGGGGACTCGACGGCGTTCTCACGGTGAGCGTCGGCGGCCTGCCTCCCAATGACGAGGTCTTCGTCAATTGGTCAAATGACCACATTCGAGCGCCCGTCATTGGCTCGTTTGCGACGGACGCCAAGGGGACCGCCATCCAGTCGTCCGTGGACGTCAGTCGCCTGGGTGAGGTTCGAGGTGTGGAGGTAATTCTCTCGGCTGCGAGCGTACCCAACCCGGTCTGGGGCCGCCTCGAACCCTGCTGACGAGACCGGACGTCCTTCAGTGACGTGCATCGACAGCGACAGCAACCATCCGGGAGCCCATGCGCCGAACTGGGTCGAGAATTATCAGCTTCAACGTCCCCTCTGCTCATCGCATAACTCCCACACCCAACCAACACCCACCGACCAAATGCCAATCCATCCAGAAGCTTTCCTCTGACTCGCGCTCCATGCGATTGCAGGCGGTCCCCCGGCTGGGCTAGCCATTGAACGGTGCCCACCGACTACGACGACATCGCCGAGGCGTATCGCACGTCAAAACAAGCGCCATGGCGGCTCCACATCGAGGCCCCATCATTCCTTGATCTGGTGGGGGACGTCCATCGGCTCTCGGTACTCGACCTGGCGTGCGGGGAGGGTTTCTACACGAGACAGCTAGCGGAGTCCGGAGCAGCCCGGGTCGTGGGGATCGACTCGTCGAACGCAATGGTTGAGCTCGCACGGGAAGCCCACGGGTCCCGTGGAAACAGCGACACGAGCATCACGTATCGCGTGGCCGACGTGCGTGACCTCGACCTCGGGGAGCAATTTGACCTTGTGACCGCGGCCTACCTGCTCAACTACGCCATTGACGCCTCCGACCTCCTCGTGATGTGTGAGGGCGTCGTCCGCCACCTGCGCCCGGGCGGCAGGTTCGTTGCCATCAACGCGAACCCCGAGATTGGCGATGCCGACCACGATTACCGGATCTACGGATTCGATCGCCTTCTACCCGAAGGCCCGGCGAACGGTGCGCCGCTCATCTTCCGCAACTACCAGGACGACGGTTTTTTCGACCTTTCGGTAGTCCACCTCGATACGGCGACTCACGAGGGCGCGTTCGGCAATGCCGGTCTCGTCGGCGTTCGATGGGTCTCACCCACCGTAAATGGCGAAGGTCTCACCGCCTTTCACGGTGGCTTCTGGGACGAGTTCTTGGCCCAGCCGCCGATCACTCTCATTGAGGGCAGCCGGGGCGGTACGAGTAGTGACGCCTGCCGGTGAGGTCCTCCAGTGGGACGTCGCGTGCCGCCCTCGTCGGTCTCCCGGCGACATGCTTGCAGCGGGCGAGAATCAAGGGCCGAGGTGTGGTCGTCTTCTGACCGCATACCCAGGGGACGCCGCGAACCGCGGGGGTTCACAGTGAGGATACCCAAGCACTATGCAAGGCCCGGTAGGAATCAAAGACTCGTCTCTCGGGTGTGCGTGCCGACAGCCCCATCCCGTCGCTCCACCTGGATTTTCTCAGGTCCGCGCAGATTGCTCGTGGCAGTGTCCCTCCTCTGCGTGGCGTTCGACCGAATCGGCAGAAACGAAAGAGGTGTAGGACACCAATATCTCGCTCGCGTACGCAGCCGCACCGATCTCTTGTAGTTGGGCCAACCGCCTGTCGCCCCCAAGAGCCCGCCCAGATCAGGGCCGTTGTTTCCCGCCCAAGACCCCTGGCAGTCGACGACGTCCGCCACTCCTCCGATAGTAGGGTAGGGCGCCTTGCGGGCGACTCCGGGAGGGTCGCCCGGCGGATGGAGGGGAATCGTGCTCGTTGGTCAAAGGCGCTTGCGGTTTCGGTGTCGAACTGGCTCAGCCGTGGGGCGCCGTCTGGTCCGTTCCTTGGTCGTTCTGCTGGCCCTGTTCGGAACGGTGGGAACGGTCCTTTCAAGGGCCACCGAGGCGGGCGCCTCACCGTCCTGCACCGGCACAACGTCCGTCACCTGCACGTTCTCCTACACCGGCTCGCTCAACAGCTTCATCGTGCCATTGGGGGTCAACCAGGTGACCATCGACGCCAAGGGAGCACAGGGCGGCGACGCAGCAGCGTTTGATGTGATTGGAGGGGCCGGTGCCGAGGTGAAAGCCAGCTTCCCGGTCACCCCCGCCCAGACCCTCTACCTCAGGGTGGGTGGGGCCGGACAACCTGGCAGTGAGGCGGGCGGCGGCGGCGGCGGCGGTTCCTTCGTGTACACCACCACCTCCCCACCGGGCCTGCCCATCAGCGAGGCGAGCACGGGCCTGCTCATCGCGGCGGCGGGCGGCGGTGGCGGCGGTACGCCGGACAAGGCTCTCGTGTGTCCTGAGGCGGGCCGCGCCACGGCGGCAAGTACGCCAGCGTGCCCCGTCACCACGCCCGGCGACGGCGGCGTCGGTAACGTGGCCGGTGGCGGCGGCGGCTTGCTCACCAACGGCGGCGTCGGCACCGGCTCCGACGGCCAGCTCAGCGACGGAAGGTCGTTGGCTGCCAACGGGACCCTCGGCGACGGCAACTCAGGCGGAGGAGCGCCCTGCGGTTCGCTCCACGACGGTGGTGGCGGCTTCGGTGGCGGCGGTGGTGCCTGCGTAGGGGCCGGCGGCGGCGGCGGGGGCTACAACGGCGGCGAAGGCGGCGGGGGCGGAGGCGCAGGCGGCGGCTCGTTCTTCAATGCGTCGGCCACCGACACGAGCGGGACCGACGGTGCGAACACCGGCAACGGCCAGGTGACCATCAGCTTCACGAACCCCTCGAACTCCCAGTTCGGCACCGCCGGCAGCGGCGACGGCCAGTTCAACCTGCCGATGGGGGTGGCCGTGGACTCGGCTGGTGGCGACGTCTACGTCGTCGACCGCGGCAACGACCGCGTCGAGAAGTTCACGTCGAGCGGCATCTATCTCTCCCAGTTCGGCAGCAACGGCACCGGCAACGGCCAATTCGGCGGCAGCATCTTGAGCGGCGGGGTGGCCGTGGACTCGGGTGGCGACGTCTACGTCGTCGACCGCGGCAACCACCGCGTCGAGAAGTTCGACTCGAGCGGCAACTACCTCTCCCAGTTCGGCGGCCATGGCAGCGGCAACGGCCAGTTCACCGCCCCGAGCGGGGTGGCCGTGGACTCGGGCGGCGACGTCTACGTCACCGACACCGGCAACAACCGCGTCGAGAAGTTCAATTCGAGCGGCAACTACCTCTCCCAGTTCGGCACCGCCGGCACCGGCAACGGCCAGTTCACCACCCCGTTCGGGGTGGCCGTGGACTCGGGCGGCGACGTCTACGTCACCGACCGCGGCAACAACCGCGTCGAGAAGTTCGATTCGAACGGCAACTACCTCTCCCAGTTCGGCAGCGCCGGCACCGGCAACGGCCAGTTCAACAACCCGACCGGGGTGGCCGTGGATCCGGGTGGCGACGTCTACGTCACCGACACCAATAACAACCGAGTGGAGGAGTTCGATTCGAGCGGCGGCTACTTGTCCCAGTTCGACAGCGGCGGAAGCGGCAACGGCCCGTTCAACGGCCCGTTCGGGGTGGCCGTGGACTCGGGCGGCGACGTCTACGTCGCCGACACCGGTAACAACCGAGTGGTGGTGGAGTTCAGCGTCCCCCCGACCGTGGCCGCCGATCAACCCAACGTGAGTGCCCCGGAAAACACTGCGGCCACCAACACCGGCACCTTCTCCGACTCCGCCGAGCCGGTCACCATCACCGCCAGCACCGGCACCATCAGCCAGGTCGGCTCTGAGAGCGGCACGTGGGCCTGGTCTGGGCTCGTGACCGCCACGCCCTACAGCGTCACCGTCACGGCCACCAGCGCCGACGGGAGCACCGCCACCACCAACTTCACCGTGAACACCAACTTGGCAATCACCACCCCCGCGCTCCTCTCGGCTGGCACGACCGGCACGGCCTATAGCCAAGCGCTGACGGGGTCGGGCGGTACTGCGCCCGACGCCTGGTCGAGCACCACGACCGGTGCCGAGACCGGCCTGCCTCCTGGGATCACTCTCAACGGCAGCACCTTGTCGGGGACCCCGACGACGCTGGGGACCTACACCTTCAACATCATCGCCACCGACTCGAGTTCGTCGGCGGAAACCGCCACCCAGGCCGAGACACTGATCGTCACGTCGACGCCGAGCGGTCTGGCCGGTGTGGCCAACTCCGCCAACTCCATCACCCTGTCGTGGCACCCGGTGTCCAATGCGCTGCGCTACAACATCTTCCGATCGAGCACCGGGGCGGCTGGGAGTTATACCTACGCCGCCAATACCACGAGTACGACCTGGACGAATCTCGTCAGCGGGACGGGGAACCAGACCTTCTTCTACGAGGTCTCCACCGTCGTCGGCTCGACCTACGACCAGACGTCGGCCTTTACGACGCCTGTCTCTGTGACCACCCTGGCCGTACCGGCAGCACCGACGGGTGTCACGGCCACCGCGGGGTCGGATTCCCAGATCAAGGTCTCGTGGGGATCGGTGACGGAGGCGACGAGCTACACCGTCTCCCGCGCGACCAATTCCGGCGGTCCCTACACCGTGCTGTCCCGTCAGAGCGGTACGACCTATGCCAACAACGGCCTTGCCCCAGGGACTACCTACTACTACGTGGTCACGGCAACGACGAGTATCGGCACCTCGGTCAACTCAGCTCAGGCCTCGGCCACCGCGCTGGTCCAGCCCGTGGCCCCGGTCGCCACCGCGACCGTCGCCAGTACCACCTCGGTCCACGTGGCCTGGAGTGCGGTGACGGCCACCGGTTCGACGGGTCCGACCACCTATGACGTCTACCGGGCGACGACCTCTGGTGGTCCCTACACGCTCCAAGCCGTCCTTTCGACGACCTCGTGGCCCAACAACGGCCTGACCCACGGCACCACCTACTCCTACGTGGTCAAGGCCGTCGTGCCCGGCGTCGGCACCTCACCCCTGTCGACCGAGGAATCGGCAACCCCCTGAGAGGATTCTCGGCCGCGCTCGGAAGTCGTTTGCCCTGATAGGTCGGCTGCGGTCAGTTGTAACTTCTCGAGGTGTCGCCGATCGCAGCCGGGCTGCGTCGAACGCTTCAACGGTGACAAGACGCACACGGTCTTCTTGGTATTTGCTGGATGGTGCATCGGGTGGGTCTCGACGACCATCGCCAGGTATGTCTACCCGCCTCCGAGACGCTGGCTTGAGCCAAACTGACAGACGATTGCACGCTCGTGTGCGGACGGCCGGGTGCTCAGAGCCCCAGCTTCCTCAGGAAGCGAGCGGTGGCGGTGTTGGTGGTGCGGTAGACCTTGCGCCGCACCACGCGCTTTCCGTAGGAGGCCGGTCCCTTCTCGGCCGCCTCGATGTTCCCGAGGTCGCGGGCGGCCCGGTAGAGCTGGCTGCGGAGGGACTTGCGACGGGCCACGGCGCAACGCTACCGGCCGGCGCGGCCGAGGCGGGTGCGAAGGTCCTCGACCTGGGCCGTGAACTGCTCCTCGTCCATGGGTCGGGCCGCGGCGATCAGGTCCCAGGGGAGGGGATGGCCCGGCGCCGGGTCGTCGAGGTAGCGGGGCACGATGTGGGTGTGCAGATGGGGGACGGCGTTGCCCAGCGTGAGGAAGTTCAGCTTGGCCGGCGCGAAGCGGTCCCTGATGGCGCCGGCGGCGCGGAGCGTCTCGGTCCAGAACCCGGCCGCGGCGACGGGGTCGAGATCGGTCGGCTCGGCCACGTGCCCGTCGTTCCAGATGGCGATGGCGTAGCCCGCCACGGCGGCGGCGCGCTGGAGGAAGACGTCGGCGAACTCGCCCCGGAGGATCCGGAGCCCGAACCCGTTGTCCTCGGCGTGCTGGCCGGCGCACATGGAGCAGGCGACGCCGGCCATGCGATCGTCCCAGTCCCCGGGCCAGGTCGCCGTCACGGGCGCGACGATCGGCCCGACGCGAAGGCCTGCACCACCTTGGCCCGCCAGGCCACCAGATCGGGGTCGCGCTCGGTCGGGGTCCGGCCCAGGCGGACCACGATCAGGTCGAGGGCGGGGCAGATGGCGATGGACTGGCCCTCGTAGCCCGAGGCGCGGAAGGTCCCGAGCGTGTCCCCGGCCACGCCCCACCAGTGGGCCCCGTACGGACCGTCGTCGGGATCGACCGACCGCACAGTGCGGCCGTGATCCACCCACCCGGCCGGCAGGATCCGCGCGCCGTCCCACACCCCGTCGCGCAGATAGAGCAGGCCGAAGCGGGCGAAGTCGCGCGCCGTGGCCCGCACGTAGGAGGAGGCGACCCAGGTCCCGGCGGCATCGAGCTCGGGTTGCGCACTGGCCATCCCGATCGGACCGAACAGCCGCTGGTGGAGGAACCGCCCGTAGGGCGCCCCGTGACCGACCGCCCGGGCCACCACCGACGAGATGATGTTCGAGGTGCCCGACGAGTAGGCGAAACGGGTCCCGGGTGCCGCGGCCAGTGGCCGGTCGGCGGCGAAGTGGGCCATGTCGGCCTGGCCGGAGCCGAAGAGCATCTCGATCACGTCCGAGACCCGGTCGTCGACGTAGTCCTCGACGAAATCGAGCCCGTCGCGCATGGCCAGGAGCTGCTCCAGCGTGATGGCGTGGCGCGGGTCGTCGGGATCGGACCACTCGGGCACGTCGGCCGACCGCTCGGGGTCGAGCCTTCCGTCGCCAACCAGCAGGCCCACCGCGGCGTGCAGCATCGACTTGGCCATGGACCAGCTGAGCAGGGGTGTCTCGACCGTGACCGGCTCGGGCGGTCGGTCGAAGTGGGGCAGCGCGCCCCCGTAGCGCTCGGCCACCAGGCGACCCTGGTGGATGACGACCACGGCGTAGGTGGTAGCCAACGGACCGCTGTCGTCGAACATCTCCTCGATCAGGTGGTCCACCTCGACCCCGTCGCGGAGCGACCCTTGCGGCCACTCGGTGGTCGGCCACGGCACCCCGGCCGGTTGCGGGGGCAGTGGGACCAGGCTCATGGGGTGGGCTGACCCAACAGCGCGTCCACGGTGACCCCCTCGGGGAGGGGCACCAGGCCACCCTCCATGAGGGCCCGCAGGACGCCCTCCCACCCCGGTCGGACGGCGACCAGCTGCTGCGCCTGGGCCGCGGCCTCGGTCACCCGTCCGGCGCCGGCCAGCGCGGCGATGTAGCTCAGGAGGAGGTTGCCCTCGCCGGGCAGGAGGGCCAGCCCCGCTTCGGCTCCGGCCAGCGCGGCCGCCACGTCGCCCCGCAGCAATGCATCCTCGGCCACGTCGCACAGGTGATAGGCCTCGGACACCTCCACCAGACGGCCCAGTTCGCTCAGCGGGTCGGGATGATGGTCGACGCGCACATCGGTGCGCACCCCCTCCCAGGGACGGTCGTGCCGATCGCCCTCGACGACGATGAGCGCGGCCGACATCTGGCCGCGGGCGTCCCCGCCCTGGCGCTCCGCCGCCACCAGCGCGGTGACCAGGCGGGGGGCCAGGGCGCCGGGGGCGGACTCGAAGGCCTCCGCCATGGCCTCGCACACCCCCGGGCCGCCCATCATGTTGGCCTGGGCCGTATAGCCCTCGCCGTGGGCGTGGCTGATGTGGGCGATGCACCCAGAACCGGTGAACGATGCCACCTCGCCCCGGGCGCCGACCACTCCGACCTGGCGCACGTCGCGGCCCGGGTCGGCCGCCCGCACCCGCTCCAGCGCGTCCGCCGCACCCACCCCGTCGGCCAGCAGGTCCAGGCAGCGGGGGCCGTAGCCGGGGTCGACCATGGACTGGGTGGCCACAGCGCCCACGCCGGCCCGGGCCCAGGGCAGGACCGCGCCCAGGGCGAAGTAGCAGCTCTGGGCGGCCACACCGAGCTGACCGGTGGCCGGGTCCCGGGCGACGATGGAGTAGGTCACTCCACGTCGGCGAGGAAGGCCAGCAGGGCGGCGTTGGTCTCGGCCGCCTTCTCCTGCTGCACCCAGTGCCCGGCCCCCTCGACGGTGGTGGCGCGGCGGAAGTCGGGCAGCAGCGCGGCCATCTCCTCGGCGGCCCCGGGCATCATGGTGTTCACCGGGTCGAGCGAGCCGGTGACGAAACCGACGGGGAAGGCGTAGACCGACGGCGCGATGTCCTTGGTGCGCTCCCAGTTGGCGTCGATGTTGCGGTAGAAGCTCACCGGTCCGAAGAAGCCGCTCTGGGCGAAGGCCTCGGCGTAGACGTCGACGTCGGCCTCGGTGAGCCACGGCGGCAGCTGCTCGGGGGCGGTGCCCAGGATGTCGAGGAACTTGGTGCCCTCGGCCGGGGCGTCGACCACCAGCGCGTTGGCGTTGGCCATCCCCTCACCGCTGGCGGCGTAGAGCATGGTGCGCAGGAAGTGGCGGGGGTCGGCCTCGAACTCGGCCTCGGCCGGGCCCACCTCCTGGAAGTAGAGCATGTAGAAGAACTTGCCCTCGAAGATCACCTTGAAGATGTCGGTGGGTGGCGCCGGGGCCTGCGAGTAGGGCACGCTCATGTTGTAGAGCGACGACACCCGGTCGGGGTGCAGCCGTCCCAACTCCCAGACCACCATGGCCCCCCAGTCGTGGCCGACGAAGGCGGCTTTTTCGTAGCCGTAGTGGTCGAGCAGGCCGCACAGGTCGCCGGTCAAGCTGTCCGAGCCGTAGTCGCCGACCTCGGTCGGTCGGGAGCTGGAGCCGTAGCCGCGCTGGTCCAGGGCGATGGCCCGGTACCCGGCAGCCCCGAGCGCGCCCAGCTGGTGGCGCCAGGAGTACCAGAGCTCGGGGAAGCCGTGGACCAGGATCACGGGCGGGCCCTCGGCCGGGCCGGCGGTGGCGACGTGCAACGCAATCCCGTTGGCCGGGATCTGCTCGTGGGTGATCGCGGCTCCGGTGGCGACATCGGATCTGGCGGGGGTGTCAGGCATGGGTGGCCTTCGCTTCCTTCTCGGCGGCGTGTTGCTGGATGGCGGACATGACGGCGTTCCCCGCCGCGCCGATGAACTCGGGCCGGTTCTCGGCCGCCCAGTCCCGGCTGGCGGTCAGGGTCGTCGCCGAACCCTGGAACTGCGGGGCCACGTAGCGGGCGATGAGCTCGTAGGAGTGGCGGGTGGCCTCGGTGTCGGCCCACTCGTGGCCCATGAGCAGGAAGGTGCCGAAGCCCTTGGACTGGGCGCGCAGCCGCTCGACCTGGGCGATGGCGTCCTCCACGGTGCCGATGACGGCGAAGCCCGACGCGTTGAGCGCGTCGACCAGCGAGGCGAAGTTGGTGGTGTCGGGGGCCAGGGGCAGGGCGGCCACCCGCTGGAAGTAGTCGACCCACTCCTCGAGGCCGAACTCGACGTCGGCAATGGCCTGCTCCTTGGTGTCGGCGATGTGCATGGGCCCGACCAGGCGCCACTTGGAGCGGTCCACCGTGGTGCCGAACTCGGCCGCCCGCTCCTCCATGACGTCCCAGTGGGCACCGAGGATGTCGAAGCCGCCGGCCGAGGTGGCGCCGATGGAGAGCAGGCTGCACCCGAACTTCCCGGCCGCCCGGGGCCCGGCCGGCGACACCTGGGCCGCCACCGCGACCTCGGGGTAGGGCCGCTGGTAGGGCCGCATCTGCAGGCGGGCCTTCACCAGGGTGAACCAGTCGGTCTCCATGCTCACCGGCTCGCCGCCGGCCAGCAGCAGCAACATGGCCTCGAGCGACTCTTCCATCATGTCGCGCTGGCGGGCCGGATCGATGCCCATCATGAAGGCGTCCGAGGGCAGGGCGCCCGGGCCGACTCCGATCATGAGGCGGCCCCGGGTCAGGTGGTCGAGCAGGACCAGGCGGTCAGCCAGCATGAAGGGGTGGTGGTAGGGCAACGAGGAGACGCCGGTGCCCAGCTTGATGTGGCGGGTGCGTTGGGCCGCGGCGGCGATGAAGACCTCGGGGGAGGCGATGATCTCGTAGCCGGCCGAGTGGTGCTCGCCGAACCAGGCCTCGTCGAAGCCCAGCTGGTCGAGATGCTCGATGAGCTGCAGGTCGCGCTCGAGCGCCAATGTGGGGTTCTGGCCCACGGGGTGGAAGGGAGCGAGGAAGATCCCGAATTTCAGATCCTCGGCTGCGTCCAGGGTTGTCATGCGTGCCCTCTCATCGTTGCGTTCCTCTCATTCCTCTCGTTGCTCTCGGCCGTCGCTATTGTCGAATCGTTCTTCTCGTTACGGTCGCACTTCTCGTCACGGATGCACCAGGATCTTCCCGTGCTCGCCGGGCGTGCGCAGGGTCTCGAACGCACCGGGCGCACCGGCCAGGTCGACGGTGGAGGTGACCAGGAGATCGGCGCCAGGAACCCCGGCCCCCAGGCGCTCGAGGGTATCGGCGAACTCGGCCGGGGTGTAGCCGAACGAGAAGCGGAACTCGATCTCCTTGATCACGGCCATGAAAGGCTCGATGGTGTCGCTGTGCATGCACACGCCGACCACCACGATCCGGCTGCGGGGCGGCGCGTCGGCGATGAGGGATTGCAGCATGCCCGGCACGCCCACCGCCTCGAAGATGACCGGGTCCTTCACCTCGAGGCCCATCATCGAGGCCCCGGTGCGCTCCATGATCGTGGTGGGCACTCCGAAGCCGCTCCACGCGTCATGTGGTGACGCCACCGCCGGGTCGACCACCTCGTCCGCTCCGAAGGCTTCGGCCAACCGCCGCCGGGTGGGCGAGAAATCGGCCGCGACGACCGGGCCGTGCCCACGGGCGCGCAGAGCGGCGATGACCGCCAGGCCCACCGGACCGCACCCCACCACCAGGCAGGGTTGCCCGGGCACGAGATCCGCCAGCCCGACGGCGTGCTCGCCCACGGCCAGGGGCTCGGTCAGGGCGGCCAGGTCGGTGGCCAGCGCGTCGGGCACGGGGAGCAGGAGCATCTCCTGGAGCACCATGTGCTCGGCCAGCGCGCCGGGGTAGTCGTTCGAGTAGCCGATCTGCTGGACGCCGGTCGGTCCGACGACGACCGGCACCGAGCAGACCCGGGTGCCCGCCGGCAGCGTGGCGGCGGTGTCCGGGCCGTGCTCGACCACCTCGGCGCAGAACTCGTGGCCGAAGACGGTGTCGAGGTTCGGGTCGAGGGCGGGGACGCCGGCCCGTTCCGTGAGGCTGGTGAAGTGGGCGAAATCGGCCAGGGCGTGCAGGTCGGACCCGCAGATGCCGGCGGCCAGCGAGCGCACCACCACGTGGCCCGATCCGGGGATGGGATCGCGTAGCTCCCCCACCTCGATGGCCCCGCCCCTGGTCACTGCAGCCCGCATGCTCCTCCCCGGTCGGAACGGATCGACGGTCGGTCGGATCGTCGCTACGTTTGCCCGGTGAGTTTCACACACCCCGACGGGGCGCGCCCTTTCGTCGCTCGGGCCGCGCTGGTCGCCGGCGCGGCCCTGGTGCGGCACGTCAGCGTCGGGCCACCGATGGTCTGAGAGGTACCGCCGCCCATGCCCATTCTCGAACCCCGCCATGATCTGGCCCACCCGGTGGAGGGGGACACCGCCTGGAGTGAGTCCTACTACTTCAACGCCTACGACCCGGATACCGATTCGGGCTTCTTCACCCGTATCGGGATCCGCCCCAACGAGGGGACGATGGATGTGGGGATGTCGGTCTGGCTGCCCGGCGGGGAGCTGGCCGAGTACCGCAGCGTCAGGGAACAGCGCGAGATGATCGACCGCGTGCTACGGGTCGGGGCGGTCCGCTACGAGATGCTCGAGCCGCTGGCCTCGTGGCGCATCACCGCCGACGCCGAGATGCCGGCCCGTCCCTGCGGGCGCGGGGACGCACGTACCCACCCGGTCCAGGTCGCGCTCGACGTGCGCTTCGATGCGGTGACGCCGGGCATCGGCACCGACGGGCAGCCGGGGGGTCCGCGCTCGGCCGAGGCCGCCGCCGCGGCCGGCTCGGTCGGCAAGGGGCACCTCGAACAGTCCGGGCGCTGGATCGGGTGGCTCGAGGTCGACGGCGTCCGCAGTCAGTGGCTGGGGGCGCACGGCAACCGGGACCGCTCCTGGGGGCCCCGCCGCTGGGGTGGTCCGAAGATGTGGCGCTGGTTCAGCATCAACGTGGGCGAGGACCTGCACTTCGGGGGCATCCGCCTCGGCACCGGGGCCGGCGACCTGCACCGGGGCTGGGTGTGGGACAAAGGGAGGGCCACCAGCGTCGCCGAGTGGCGCGTGCGCACCGAGCTGGCCGACGACGGGGTGACCCACCGGGTGGTGCATCTCGACGTGCTCGACAAGTCCGGCCGCATCTACGAGCTGCGGGGCGACGTGTTGCGGGTGGCCGACATCGGACGGGCCGGCGGCACCATGGTGAACGAGGGGCTGGCCCGTTGGACCTACGCCGACCCCGAGGGCCCCGACCGTGTCGGCTACGGCATCTGCGAGTACCTGCACCAGCTCGACGACAGCGGGAGGCCTGTCGTCCCGGTCGACTAGCCATGACCCCGCGTCCCACCGCCGCGGTCGCGGCCTCCGTCGCCGCGGCTCTCGGCCCGGTGCTCGGGGGCGAGGTGCGCGATCTGCGCCGGCTCTCGGGGGGAGCGTCGAGGATCACCAGTTCCTTCGATCTCCATCGGGCCGGCGCGGTGGAGCCGCTCATCCTCCAGCAGGACCGGGGCGACGGGGTCACTCAAGGGGGACGGGCCCGCATCGAGGCCGCGCTGCTGCGGGCGGCGCGCCAGGCCGGTGTCCCGGTGCCCCGAGTGGTGGCCGTGGGTGAGCCGGCGGGCAGGGCGGTAGGCGGCGCGCCAGGCAAGGTGGCGAGCGGCGCGGCGGGCGGGTCGGCCGGCGGCGAACGCGCCCTCGGTTCCGGTTGGCTGGTGGTCGAACGCCTGGAGGGAGAGACCATCCCGCGCAAGATCCTGCGCGACCACGAATGGGCCGGGGCCCGCGGTGCCCTCACCTCCCAGTGCGGGCAGGCGCTGGCCGCCATCCATGCCATTGAGCCGCGGTCGATCGAGGGGCTCAGCACCCACGACCCGCTGGGGGATCCGCTCCCGTTCCTCGACGCGTTGGGTGCACCGCGTCCCGCCCTCGAATGGGGCGCGCGCTGGCTCGACGCCAACCGCCCACCTCCGGGCGGCCCGGTGACGGTCCACGGTGACTTCCGCAACGGCAACCTCCTGGTCGGGCCGACGGGCTTGCGGGGCGTCCTCGACTGGGAGCTGGCCCACGCCGGCGACCCGGCCGAGGACATCGGCTGGCTCTGCGCTCCGGCGTGGCGCTTCGGTGGCCCCGGGGTGGTCGGTGGGTTCGGTGCGCTCGACGACCTGCTGGAGGCGTACGCCGCCGCGGGCGGAGAGGTGATGGAGCCGGGACGAGTGCGGTGGTGGCAGGTCTACGCCACCGTGAAATGGGCCGTGATCTGCGCCCTGCAGGCCTCGGCCCACCTGAGCGGGGCCACCCGCTCGGTCGAATTGGCGGCCATCGGCCGCCGGGTCTGCGAGAGCGAGTGGGACCTGCTCGAGCTGCTGGGGCCGTCCCGGGAAGTCCCGGCGGGTGATGCCGACCCGGACCCGGACCCGGACCCGGCCCAAGGCCCCCACGCCCCCTTCGGCCGGCCCACGGCGGGGGAATTGGTCGAGGCCGTCCGCGAATACCTGGAGTCGAGCGTGATGGAGGAGAGCGAGGGCGGCACCCGTTTCGCCGCCCGGGTGGCCCGCAACGCGCTGTTGACCGTCGAGCGGGAACTCCGGCTCGGCCCGGCCCTGGCCCGGGTGCACGCCGATCGGTTGGGCCGGCTCGGCTTCGGCGACGACCGCACCCTGGCCACTGCCATCCGGGCCGGGGCCTTGGACGACCGGTGGCCCGAGCTCGCCCCGGCGCTCGCCGCCGCCGCGCGCGATCAGCTCCTGGTCGCCAACCCGGCCTATCTGGTCAGCGCCAAGGCGTAGGTCTCGCGTTCCTCGACGAAGACCTCGATCGACTCCCGCCGCGGCGTGTTCCGGCGCCCGATCCCCTGGAAGACGAGGCACGAGGTCAGGCCGCAGGCCGCCATGAAGGCCCAGGCGTGCCGAAACCCACTCACCGCACCGGCGCCGGTGGCCGTTCCGAGCAGCGCCACCAGGCAGGCCACCCCGAGGGCCACGCCGATCTGCCGGCACATGGCGTAGAGCGCGGTCCCGGTGGCGAAGCGCTCCGGCGGCAGGGGCGCCGTGGCCGCGCCACCGAGCGAGGGCAGCACCAGGCCGACCCCGATGCCGCCGAGGATCGAGCCGGGGAGGTAGGCCCCCAGGTAGTCGGGCCGGATGCCGATCCGCCACACCCACCAGGCCCCGCTCACCATGAAGAGCAGCATGCCCACCGTGCCGACGACCCGGTGGCCGAACCGGGCCCCCAGCAGTCCACCGGGGAAGGCGCAGAGACCCGCGAGGAGGGGACCCGGTGCGATCTCGAATCCCGCCCTGAGGACCGACTCGTGCCACACCCCGGTGAGGAAGAGCACCGACCCGAGGACCAGGGCACCGAAGCCGGCGAAGAACACCAGCGAGCTGGCGTCGGCCAGCGCCACGGCCCGGTGTTTGATGACCGCCGGCTCGATGATCGGGTTGGGATGGCGGCGCGAGCGCAGGACCAGCCACACCGTCGAGCCGAGGGCCAGCCCCAGGGCGATCAGGATCGGCGCACTGCCCCAGCCCCAGTCCGATCCCTTCACGATGGCCGCCACCAGGCTGGCCACGGCGACCGACAGCAGGCCGGCGCCGAGTAGATCGGCCTTGTGCGCGGCGGGATCCTTGACCTCCCGGAGCACCTTGACCCCGACCACCAGGGCGGCCACGGCGAAGGGGAGGTTGACCAGGAAGACCCAGCGCCAGCTCGCCTGGACCAGCAGGCCACCGATGGGTGGGCCCAGTGCGGCGGCGGCGCCGCCGACGGCGGACCACAGTCCGATGGCCGCGCCCTGGCGCGCCGGGCCGAACGCGGGCAGCAGGAGCCCGAGCGAGGTGGGGAGCATGAGCGCACCGCCGGTGGCCTGGAGAATGCGGGCGGCGATGAGCAGGCCTAGCGAGGGGCTGAGGGCACAGAGGGCCGACGAGGCCGTGAAGATTCCCAAACCGAGGAGAAAAGCACGCTTGCGCCCGGCCCGGTCGGCCCAACGGCCGGCCGGCACCAGCAGGGCGGCGAACACGATGGTGTAGGCGCTCAGGATCCACGACAGCGAGCTCAGGCTCTCGCCGTGGAAGTTGGTCGAGATGCTGGGGAACGCGATGTTGACGATGAAGAGGTCCAGTGAGGAGAGGAACACCCCGGTGAGCACGACCAGGGCGGTCAGCACCGGACGGGTGGATCGGGACGTGCCTTGGTGCAACTCAGTGGGTTGTTTCATAGGATGGACCCTAGCCAGGCCAGTAGCACGATGCAACCCATAGGGCCGAAAATGCTATGATGACAGGATGTTGAAGCGGGACTACCCCACCCAGTACTGCCCGGTGGCGTCAACCCTCGAGATCATCGGGGAACGCTGGACGATCCTGATCCTGCGCGACGTGTTCATGGGCATCAGGCGCTTCGAGGATCTCCAGCGCGACCTGGGCGTGGCCCGCAACGTCCTCCAGACCCGCCTGGAACTGCTGGTGGACAACGGGATCTTGCACAAGCGCCCCTATCAGGAGCGACCGGTCCGCCAGGAGTACCGGCTCACCGAGAAGGGGGCCGACCTCTGGCCGGTGCTGGTGTCCCTGCTCAAATGGGGTGACAAGTACGCCCTCGAGGGCGAGCGGCCGATCATTCTGCAGCACCGCGCCTGCGGGGGGGAGCTGGACGATCGCCGGCGCTGCGAGGCGTGCGGCGCCGACGTGGCGGTGTCCGACGCCGTGGCCATCCGGACGGGTGCCCGGCGCCTGCCCGAGGAGACCCTCTTCGCCTCCTGAGCGCAGGCCGCATGGCCTGGCTACCGTGGCCATCATGAGCGCCTTGAGTGACGACACCGCATGGCTGGACGCCTCCGCGCAGGCTGACCTCGTTCGCCGGGCTGAGATCTCCCCGGCCGAGCTGGTCGAGGGGGCCATCGCCCGGATCGAGGAACTGAATCCCGAGCTCAATGCGGTCATCCATCCCCTTTTCGACCGGGCCCGGGACGAGGCCGCCGAAGCCCCAAGCGCCGGCGGCGCCTGGCGGCGGGCTGCCCGACGGCCCGTTCCGCGGCGTCCCGTTCCTCCTCAAGGACCTGGGGGCCGAACTGGCCGGCACCCCCTTCAGCGAGGGGTCGGCCTTCGCCGGGGACTACCGCTCGACCGCCGACCAGGAGTTGACGGCGCGCTTCCGCCGGGCCGGCTTCGTGGTCTGCGGCAAGACCAACACACCCGAATTCGGTATCCTCCCCACCACCGAGCCCCAACGGTTCGGTCCGTCCCGCAATCCGTGGCACACCGGGCACTCGACCGGCGGATCGTCCGGCGGCTCGGCCGCCGCCGTGGCTTCGGGCATGGTGCCGGTGGCCCACGCCAACGACGGCGGCGGGTCCATCCGCATCCCTGCGGCCTGCTGCGGCCTGGTCGGCCTCAAGCCGACGCGGGCCCGGACATCGGCGGCACCGCAGTACGGCGACCTCATGGGCGGGTTGGTGGCCGAGCACGTGGTGACCCGATCGGTGCGCGACTGCGCCGCCGTCCTCGACGCCGTCGCCGGTCCCGCGCCCGGCGACCCCTACTGGGCCCCACCCCGGCGCGGCCCCTCGTTCGCGGCCGCGGTGACGTCATCGGCCACCGAGCCGCTCCACCTGGGTCTCATGACGGCCTCGCCCACCGGGAGCGCCGTGCACCAGGACTGCGTGACGGCCACCGAAGAGGCGGCCGCCCTCTGCGAGTCCCTGGGCCACCACGTGGAGGTGTCGACTCTCGCGCTCGACGGGCATGCCTTCACCGAGCACTTCGTCAACGTGTGGGCCGCCGGGAATGCCTGGGTCCTGTTGGACTGGGAGGAGCGGGTCGGGCGCACGGCGACCGAGGACGACGTCGAACCACTGACGTGGGCCCTGCGTAGGGCTCGGCCGGTCGATCGATTCCGGTCGCTACCTCAAGTCGATCCAGGCCCTCCAGCAACTCAGCCGGCTGGTCGCCGCCTACTTCGAGGAGGTCGACGTCCTCGTCACCCCCACCCTGGGCGAGCCCCCGGCGCCGCTGGGGACGTTCGACTCCCCACCGGGTGAGCCGGTGGCCGGCCTCATCCGGGCCGCCGCCTACGTCCCCTTCACCCCGCCCTTCAACGTCACCGGCCAGCCGGCGATCTCGCTGCCGCTGCACTGGAACGCCGAGGGCCTCCCCATCGGCACCCAGTTCGTCGGCCGTTTCGGCGACGAGGAGACGCTCCTGTCGTTGGCGGCCCAACTCGAGGGCGCGGCACCGTGGGCCGGGCGGCGGCCGCCGGTCAGCGCGTAGCGGACTGGTCCTTCACCAGGACGCAGCGCGTGCCTGAGTAGATGGTGGGCATGCACTGGTTGCAGTGGATGCACAACGAGGACGTGGCGCTGCCGGCCTGCATGCGGTTGACCAGGTCGGGCTCGCGGAGGAGCGCGCGGGCCATGGCCACGAAGGCGAACCCTTCGGCCAGCGCGGCTTCCACCGTCTCGAGCCTGGTGATCCCGCCCAGGAGGATGAGGGGCAGGGAGAGGGCGTCCAGGAACTGGCGGGCGTAGGGCAGGAAGAAGGCCTCTTCGAAGGGGTAGGCGCGCAGGAAGCGGCTGCCGATGAACTTGAAGCCGAATCGAGCCGGGCCGGGAAGGGTGGCGCCGAACTCGCGCAGCGGCGCCTCGCCCCGGAAGAGGTACATCGGATTGGAGAGGGAGCTCCCCCCGGTCAGCTCGATCGCATCGAGCACGCCGTCGGACTCGAACAGGGAGGCCACCTCCAGGCTGTCCTCGAGCCACAGACCGCCGGGGACCCCGTCGGCCATGTTCAGCTTGGCCGTGACGGCTGCCCGGTCGCCCACGGCGTCGCGCACGACGCGCAGCACCTGGCGCGGGAACCGGGCCCGGTTCTCGACGCTGCCGCCGAACGCGTCGTCGCGGCGATTGAGCTTGGGGGACAGGAAGGCACTGAGCAGGTAGTTGTGGCCGACGTGGACCTCGATGCTGTCGAAGCCGGCCTCCACGGCGACGGTAGCGGCGCGCCGGTAGTCCTCCGTGATCCGCTCGATCCCGGCCGCGTCCACGGCGCGCAGGCGCGTCCCCAACGGCGTCCACCCTCCCGAGGGCGAAAGGGACGGGGCCCGGTTGGAGCGGGCGTTCGCCACCGGCCCGGCGTGCCCGATCTGGGCCGCAGCCGCGGCACCCTCGCCGTGCACGGCCTCGGTCAGGCGGCGCAGCGCGTGCCCCGTCCCCTCATCGAGCAGGAGGCAGTGCCGGTCGGTGCGGCCCTCAGGGGAGACGGCCAGGTAGGCCACCGTGCTCATGGCCACACCGCCCGCGGCCACCCGGCGGTGGAAGGCGACCAGTTCGTCGCTGACCCGGCCCCCGGGCATCACCCCCTCGAAGGTGGCCGCCTTGATGATCCGGTTGCGCAGGGTCAGCGGACCGAGGGGGGCCGGCGCAAACACCGGGGAGGAGGCTTTGGCTCGAGTACGTGGTGGCATGCGTCTCCCTATGGTGTCTGGCCTCCTATCTTGGCCCAGCCGCTCGTCTGGATTCGGATGGGCCCTCGGGTGCGCTGCCAATGGGGTCGGTCACCACTGGGCTCGGGCAGCCATTGGGGTCGGAGCCATTGGGTTCGGCCGTGCCCCCTCCCGCGAGGGTCCTGCGGTTGGCCGGCCGGCCTGGCGCGCCGGACCGCCGGGCCCGCGGTTGGCGACGGCCCGAAATACTACTAAAGTCATCGGTTTTACCGGATTAAGCGGGAGGAGCCATATGACGATCACATCGGCGACACCGGGGCTGGTGGGTGCAACCCTGACGTCGGTCGATGCTCACTGTCGCCGCGGCGGTCCGAGCTCCCTGTCCCTGCTCGACCTGATCGCGGCGTACGCCGCCGAGTTCGAAGCGTTCCTGCCGGCAGCCAGCCCCTCCGTGTCCACGCGTTCCTACGAGCTGCTCGAACTCACCGACGACCTCGAGATCTGGGCCATCCACTGGCCCAAGGACCATGGCCTGGCGTTGCACGACCACGGCGGGTCCTCGGGCGCGCTGTGGGTGGTCGACGGTGCCCTCGAGGAGCACTCGGTCGGCCCCGACGCCAGGCTGGTCCACCGCACCATCGGTGCCGGGGGTGGCACGGGGTTCGACCCGACCTACGTGCACGACGTGGTGAATCCGAGCGAGGCACCGGCCACCAGCCTCCACGTCTACTGTCCGCCCATGGCTTCCATGACCTTCTATCGCCAGGAGGGCGCGGGACTGGTGGTCGAACGGGCCGAGTACCGAGCCGATCCGGCGTGGGCCCCTTGACCGGGGTCGACCGTCTCCTCGATCAGGCGCGCCAAGACCTCGCCCGGGTCGACGCCCACCGGGCCCGACAGATCCTGGCCGGGGGCGGGTGGTTGATCGACATCCGCCCGGCCGCCCAGCGGGCCGAGTTCGGCGAGGTGCCCGGGGCGCGCGTCGTCGAGCGCAACGACCTCGAGTGGCGCCTCGACCCCCACGGCTCGCATCGCCTCCCCGGAGCCGAAGACACCGACCTGGTAGTCGTCGTCATGTGCCAGGAGGGCTACGCCTCCAGCCTGGCCGCGGCCAGTCTGGTCAGCCTGGGCCGACCCCACAGCACCGACCTGGAGGGTGGTTTCGCGGCCTGGAAGGCGGCCGGCTACCCGACGGTCCCACCGGCGTCGAGCTGAGGCAGTCACGTCACCTTCGGTGGACCAGCACCGTCACTAGGGTCGGTGCATGGACGTCGGCGAGGTGCGTATCTACCGCGACCCGGCCGGCCTGATCGACGCCCCGACGGGCATTATCGGCGCGCCCGACGGCGACGTCTGGTTCACCAGCATCGGCAACGGCCGGGTCGGCCGTGTGCGCGCGGGTGGCGGAACGGGTGGGGTCGCGGTTGATGGCGCGGTTGAGACATTCGCCGATCCGGCCGGTGGCGTCGAGCTCCCCGCCAACATCTTCCCCGGGGCAGACGGCCGTATCTGGTTCACGTGCCTGGGGTCGAACCGCCTGGGGGCGATCGAGCCCACCGCACCGAACCCCGCGTCCACGATTCGCACCTACTCCCACCCCGCCCTCGACAAGCCAGTGGCGTTGAAGGGGGCGCCGGATGGCCGTCTGTGGTTCAGTCTTCGAGGCTCAGACGCCATAGGCAGCCTCGACCCGCGGGCGACCGACCCCGTCTCCACCATCCGGATTTTCCGCGCTCCCAGCATTGCGGGTCCGGCGGCCTTGATCCCGGGCCCCGACGGGATGATCTGGTGGGTGAACGCCGGCAACGACACGATCGGATGGCTCGATCCAACGGTCGGCGAGCCCGGTGAGACGATCGGCGTGCTCGGTCCTTGGCCCGAGCTCAGCCGGCCGCGTGCCTGGGCCGTCGATCGGAGCGGCCGCCTGTGGCTGACCACGCAGGGCTCGCCCGGCCTCGTCAGTTTCGAACCGTCGTCCGCCGACCCGCTATCGACGCTTCGGCGCGTGGAGCACCCGCGGCTCCGGACGCCCGACGGCATCTGGCTCGGCGCCGACGGCGCCCTTTGGTTTGTCGACACGGAGGCAGACGCCATCGTTCGGTTCGACCCCGATGCTTCGGCCGATGGCGAGGCCTGGGCGTTCTTCGGTGGGCGGCCGTTGGTCGAAGGTCCCTTCGACATCAAGTCCGGCGCGAGCCCGCAGGGCGGGTTCCTCTGGTTTACCAACAAGAGCGGCAACTCCATCGGGCGCATCTGGAGTGGTGCCATCCGCTGACCTCATCGCCGAACCGATCCCGTGGCGCTCTGCGAGATGGTGCCGGGTCCTTCTGCGTCGTGGTCCGCCGAGCCGGCGGCGGCTCAGCACTCTGACGAGCCCGTAGGCCTACCCGTTCGCCGGTTGATCGACCGTACCGAGCGGGAGCTCCACGCTGGACGGTCCGGCCGGGCCCCGGGACACCTGGTAGATCCCGCCTATGAGGCCGGCGGTCTCGGGCAGAGTGGTCTCGAGGTGCGGGGAGTCCGCGGTGGTGATGGTGACCCGGATCCGGTCACCTGCCGCAATGGTGCTCAGGGTCGGGAAGATCTCGATGTTGTAGTGGGTCAGGGCACCGGGAGTCACCGTCCGTGCTGACCCTTGGGTGTAGGGGTGGTAGGGCAGCAGGTACTGCCCATCGGGTGCCGTCCATGACGACGCGGCGTCGGTGGCCCGCAGCGATCCGAGGAGGGCACCCTCGGTGAGCGGCCGAGACTGGCCGTCGGGGCTCACGTCTTCGACCTCGACCACCCACTCGGTGTCGGTCGTGTTGGCCTTGGCGTAGATCGACGCGGCAATGGGGCCGCCCAGTGTCTGGGTCCGGCTGAACGGTGCCGTGGTGTAGTTGAGAACGGTCGGACCCAGCTGGGTGAGACGGTCGTCTTGCACACAGGGCAGATCCTGAATTCCACCGCTCTGCTCCGCATACAGGATCGGCCCGGCGGCCCACTGGTCGACCGCGGCCCCGCACGGGCTGCCCACGGGGGACCACACCAGCGGGTCGGACCCCGACGAGGTGGGCGCGGCCGTCGTCAGGAGGCCGTCATTGAACGACGTGGCGTCGGAACCGGATCGGCCCGTGGCGAGGTAGTAGCGCGTCGGTGTCAACCCGGTGAAGGGGTAGGTGGTCGTCTCGTCGTAGTTGTTGGTACCCAGGTCGTAGTAGTGCAGCGGCGTGGGCGTCTGTGCCATGCCGGTGTCCCGGCCCTTGAGCCAGGTGTCGAACCAGCGCAGCAACAGCGGGTCGATGTCGATGGTGGCAGCACCCAGGTGGGTGAACGGGCCGTCCCAGAGTTGATAGCGGCCCGTGACCGCCTGGCCCGGGACCATCGCCGCTCCGGCGGGTCGACCGTCATAGAGGTTCTGGAGGGCGGCGTAGTTGAGCGGCTCGCCCCGCTGGAACAGGTCGTACTCGCCACCGACCAGATAGGCCGGTATCCCGTTGGCGACCACGTTGGCCAGCGCCGCCGCGGGCTGGCGCGCCTGCCAGTACGAACCGTCGTACGCGGTCGGGCCCCCGGTGAGGGTGTCGGCCGTGAAGGTCGCGTCGAAGGTGTAGAGGTCATCGAGGTGGTCGATCTCGACCGGGGTCAGCCCCGCGACGCTGGCCGGATCCGAGAGCGCCGTCGCGGCCGGGTTGACGAGGTTGAGCCCGCTGGTCAGCCCCAGGTAGGTCACCCCGAACTCCGAGTCGAGGAGGCCGCCCATGAACGCGGTGTCCCGGTAGAGGTCGGTTCCCGCGACCACCGGGAAGATGGCCTTCAAGGGGCTGTGCCTGCCGACCGCCCCCGCCGTCAGGATCTGGTTGATGCCCAGGTAGCTGGCCCCGTAGAGACCCACCTTGCCGTCGGAGTGCGGCAATTTGGCCGCCCAGTCCACCAGCGCCACGGCATCTTGGACCTGTGCCGGATCGAAGAGGCCGAATTGCCCCTCGGAGTCGCCGGTCCCCCGCACGTCGGCCACCACATCGAGGTAGCCCCGCTGCACCAGGTACTGGTCGGCACCGGTGCCACTGCCCGCCACGCCGAGGGTGGATTTGCCGTACGGGGTCTGGGTCATGATGACCGGGAAGGGCCCGGGCGCCGCCGTCCCGCCGGTCGTCGGGAAGTACACGTCGGCCCGCAGGATCGTCCCGTCGGACATGGTCACCCCGATGTTCTGGGTCTCACCAACCCCGTAGGTCGCTGCCTCGGGACTCCACGGGTGTCCCGGTGCGGCGCTGGCGGCGGCCACGTCCGGTGGCAGGGCCAGCACGGGGGTCGCGGCGCGGACGGGCGGAGGCGGAGAGGCCGGCCAGACCGAGCATCGCGGCCGTGCTCGCGGCGGCGACGGTGAAGAGCCAACGGGCCACGCCGAGCCTTGGCCGGGCGTCGTTCGACTTGTCGTACGTCCTTTGGAATTGCCCCACGTGTCTCCGTCTTTCGTCGGCCTCGTGGAGTAACGCTCAGGGGGTCGGGTTCTGGCGATTTCGCCCTGGTCATCAATTTGGCCTGACACGACCCGATATGACCTGCGGGGGTTGGACATCCCAAGGTCGTAAGCCGCCAGTCACAGGCCGGCAACCGGGGTCGGCTTCCACTGCAGCGCACTTCGGGACCGTACATTCCGGGATCAGCTCTCCGGTACCCCGAGTTGTCAAATCAAGCCGTTCGGCTTTGTTGCTCTGCGCGATCAGTCAGTTCTCGACGCGGAACAGGCGCCAGCTCCCGGGGACGCCCTTCAGCTCGTGATCGCCGCGATCCTGAAACTCGATGCCCGAGCCAACCACGAGATCCTTGACGGTGCTCGAGACAAGAACCTCGTTCGGTGATGCCAAAGAACCGATCCGGGCAGCGATGTGAACGGCGAGGCCACCCAGGTCGTGGCCTCTCACCTCGCACTCGCCGGTGTGGAGACCCATGCGCAGCTCGATATCGAGGGCTCGGGTGGCGTCGACTATCACCTGGGCACAACGGATAGCCCGAGCCGGACCATCGAATGAAGCGACGAAGCCGTCTCCCGTCGTGTTGACCTCGCGACCTCGGAATATCCGCAGTTGTTCGCGGACGATTTGATCATGGCGATCCAACAGGGACCGCCACCGTTGATCACCCAACGAGGCTGCACGCTCGGTCGAACCGACGATATCGGTGAAGAGTACGGAGACCAGAACCCGGTCGATGTCGGTTACGGGCCTCGTACCGGTCAAGAACTCGGCCACTTCGCCGAAGATCAGATCTTGCTGGCTGAAGATCAACATGTCATTGCCCGGCAGCTCGACGAACTTGGATCCCTCAATGTGCTCGGCCACATAACGCCCTTGAGCCATGGGCAAAAAGCTTGGATTGTCGGCGCTCAGGGCCAGCGTGGGCACACGGATGAGCGGGAGCACTTGACGAACATCGAGGTTCCGAAGCAGGTAGTCGTATTGTGCCGCCGCAGTTCTCGGGGTGACTGACGACCGGAAGAGCCGGGCAAGGGCATCGCGGCGAACCGGGTCTTCCGAGCCCGCTGCGCTCGCAAGCGAGAGGAACTCGGGCGTACCCCAGTGCGTTCGCAGGAACTCGATGACGAAGTCAAGCGCCTCAGGTGTGAGACCGATCGGATAGTCGTCAGCGATCAGATATCGGGCAGTGGTATTGCACAGCACGAGGGAATCGACCCGTTCGGGATGTGCGGCGGCGTAGAGGATCGCGATCGGGCCAGCATCGACCGTCGCAAGGATGGAAGTCTGGTCGGACCCAACCGCGTTGAGGACGCTCTCGATGTCTTCTGTCCACTCCTCCCATGTCGGTATGGCGTTACGAGGCACACCGTCAGATGCCCCTGTGCCTCGTCGATCGAAGAAGATCAACCGCCGCAACGACGCCAACCGTCTGAGAAAGTCGGCAATGACGGGGTCCTCCCATGCCATCTCGACGTTGCTCCCGAGTCCGTTGAAAAACAGGAGGTCGGAGGGTCCCTCTCCGAGGACCTGGTAGGCAACGTCGGCATCCCCGATGGCCACGTACTTGGTGTCCGGACGGCTCATCGGACAAGCATTCTGACCTGCGATCCAGCTCAGTGCTGGAGTTCCTCCTCGGCGAAGCCTCGGGCTGCACTTTCCAGCGTCTTCACTGCGGAAGACAGAGCCTGTATGCCCTGCTCGTGGTCCCTTGAGTGGTCGGGCGCGGGATCGATCCGCGGACCTCACGCTTTTCAGGCGCGCGCTCTACCAACTGAGCTACCCGACCGGGCGACCAGAATCGATCGTCGTGGTGACTCTCGGATCTGGTGGCGGACCTGACGGGATTTGAACCCGCGACCTCCGCCTTGACAGGGCGGCGTGCACTCCGAACTGCACCACAGGTCCGTAACGGCATCTGCCGTGCTGCTCGCCGGTTGGAGGTAGATCCTCCCTTTGAGCAGCCCTTCACTGTAGCCGACCGTGGTCCAGTGTCTCTCGGCGGCATTGGTCCAGGTCCGGGCCTCAGGGAAGGGCGGCCAGCACCGCCTCGACGCCTGCCTCGAAGGCCCGGTGGTTCTCCGGGCTCAGGGCTTCGTGCAGGGAGGCCGCGCAGAGCTCATCCGTCAGGTCTTCGGCTTGTTGATGCTTGTGCCGATTGGCCTGGAAGTCGGGGAAGGGCTCGGACCACCCGAAGAATTTGGCTTGGCCTTCACCTTCATTGGTGAGGATCGCCTCCAGCGGCGAAAGTCCCGTCGCCGTGGTGGCGATGAGATGCAGCCCGCCTCGCCACTCCCGCAAGATCTGCATGAGCTGTGCGGCCCGGCCAGCGGTGTCTTCGGCTCTCGTCGCGTCGCGCCAACCCACGAACAACGGAAGCCCGGAGCCCTCGAGCCCGTCGACGGCTGCTTCAGTGATCGCCACTATCTCATCGAGCCCTTCGATGTCGGCCAAGTGCTTCTGTCCCCACATCGCCGTTGCTTCGGCCATTCGTCCGGCGACGACAGTGGGGCGGTTCTCCGCGACGCCCTCTTCGAAGAACGTCTTGACGGACCCTGGCTCGAACCATCCGAACGCGGCACACACGACATCGGCCCCCACGTCACCCAACATCCCGCCGCGTCCCGCGAAGTAGAAGGCGAAGGGATTCGACCAGCCCCACTCACCGGCCCAGCCGAAGACGTCGGGACTCAAGTAGATGGCTGTCCCGATGTCGTGGATCGGCACCGACGTCGATTTCACCACGGCCAATGCACTGTCATGGCTGGTGTCTTCCATAGCGGCCTCCTCAGGCTCCATTCGTTCGCAGGACGCGGCGCATGCCGGGAATTGTTCCGATGACGGCTTCGACGAGCTGGGCCAGGTCGGTGACGACACCGTCGAGGTGGCTGAACCGCTCATCGAGTGTCCCCACAACCTTGCTCAACTCGGGGGAGATGTCTTGCAGCGTGCTGGTCGCTTTCGGGCAATTCGGTGGCCAGGTCGGCCGCCACGCTGCTCAGCCGCTCAGTGAGGGAGCGGAGGGACGACGCCGGAGTCCGACAGACTCGGCAGGGAACTGTCCAGGGTCCCTACGGCTCGTTCGAGCCCGGCCACGGCGTCCGAAATGCCGGTCGCCGCCAGTTCGACGCCGCTCCCGGCGCGGGCCACGCCGCCCTGCATCTGCTCGAGGAGCGTCATCAGCGGTTCGAACTGGTCGGCCAGCATGTTGAGGGAATCCAAGGCCCGGAGGGTGGTACTGGGAAGCCGGAGAAGTGTTCCGGGCAGTCGAACCACGGTCCCGATCAACGATGACGACGATGCCATGGACTGATCATGGGTCGGATGTCGACCGATGTCCAGCGCATCCCTCGGGTGATCCGGGGGCTCCGGGGCTCCGGTCTAGCCGGGGAGTCGCCGCCATATGAACTGGGGCAGCAGCCGGAATACGGCGAAGACATAGCGCAACGGGGGCGGCACCCAGATGACCGTCTGCCCGTGCTCGATGCCCTTGATGACCGCATCGGCGACGGTTGCCCGATCGGTGGAGAAGGGTGCCGCCTTCAGACCCTCGGTCATCTTGGTGTGCACGAACCCGGGACGAACCACGTACACATCGACCCCGGTGCCCCGCGCCGCTTCGGAGAGGCCGATGGCATAGGAGTCCAGCCCGGACTTCGCCGCGCCGTAGACATAGTTGGCCCGCCGCACCCGCACTCCGGCCACCGAGGAGAGCACCACGACCTGCCCCTGCCCCTGTCGCTTGAGCTTCTCGAACGAAGCGGCCAACGCGGCAACGGGCCACACCGTGGTGGCGGTCAGAACCCGGGCCGTCGCCGCGCCATCGTCTTCGTCCTTCTCCTGGTCTCCCAAGACCCCAACGGCCATCAACACCAGATCGACGTCGCCGCCGGCGGCCGAGAAGCACTCCGTCACCACAGCCGGGGCGTCCTTCGACCCGAACGCGTCAAAGACGACTTCCGAGACGGCAGTGGCTCCAGCTGACTCGGGCCTCCTCGGCCGACTCCTTGAGCGCCTCCGCGTTCCGTCCGGCCAGGACGACGGTCGTACAGCCCAGGGGAATGAGGCGTTCGACGATGGCCCGGGCAATGTCCGAGGTACCTCCGAAGACCACGGCTGACTGGGGGTGTCCAAAGGCGTCTCGCACGGTGCCCTCTCTTTCAGATGCTGAGTCGACGGGACAAATCGGATTGCAAAAGGCCGCCGGGATCGATTCGACGTCGTACCGACTGCAAATCGGGAAGCCGAGGGTACATGCGGTGCAGCAGTTCGGCCGGGACCCTCGAGTCCTTGGCCAGGTACACCCGGCCACCCGCGTTGATCACGATCTCGTCGAGGGCCTCGACGAGAGGCTGAAGGGACGGTGACCCGACCGGGAAATCGAGGGCCAGGGTCCAGCCGGCGATGGGGAACGAGAGTGGCCCGTCGTTGCCCGGACCGAAGCGCTTCAGCACCGACACGAACGAAGGGGCGCGCGCCCCGCACACGAGATCGATGGCTTCATGTACGGCATTGCCATGGTCGTCGCTGACGGCGAATTGGTACTGGAGAAATCCATTGGGCCCGTAGAGGAGGTTCCAGTCGCCGAGGCCGTCGAGGGGATGGAAGAACGTTCCGATGTGCTGCAACTCGTCGGAGCGGCTCCTCGGTGCCCGCCGGAACCAGAGCTCGTTGAATGCGGTCACGCTGACCATGTTGAGAAGACCTCGCGGGGCTTGCAGTGGAATGTTGAGCCTGGGCGGGGTCAGGTCCCGATAATTCTGCTTGGACGGGTCCCGCGCAACCCGATCGAGGCTGGCATGCTCGGCCCGGGTCAGGATCGACCGCCCCTTTCGCCTCCCGGCCGAATTGCAGTCGACCCAGGCCACCGAATAGCGGTATTTGTGGTCCGTCGCCTCCATCTCATCCATCAACTCGTCCAACCGTGAGTAGCGGTGCGTGTCGACCGTCATCCAGGAGGTCTCGACGGGCAGCAACCGCACGGTGGCCCCGACGAGGACGCCGGTGAGACCTATCCCCCCGGCCGTGGCCCAGAAGAGATCCGGATCGCTCTGCGGTGTGACCTCGCGCGTCCCGCCCGGCGTCACCAAAGTCATGGACGTGACGTGATTGCAGAAGCTGCCGTCCCGGTGGTGGTTCTTCCCGTGGATATCAGCCGCGATAGCTCCCCCGACCGTGACGCTCCGGGTGCCGGGCGTCACCGGGACGAACCACCCCTGGGGGAGGACCTTTCGCATGAGGTCGTCGAAGCTCACCCCGGCTCCGAGGGAAACATCTCCGGTGTCGGGATCAACGGCGCTGATGGTGTCGAACTGGGTCATATCGAGCACCAGGCCTCCCGAACGCTGCGCCGCGTCACCGTAGCTTCGGCCCAGCCCCCGCGGAATCACCCCCCGCTCATGCGCCTGGCCGAGGAGGCGTACGACGTCGTCGGCTTCGGGCTGGTGTCGCCACATCGGCAAATGAAGGCTGTGTGCGGCCCCACCCGGTGAGACGTCGGTGTTCGCAGGGAACAGAGGGGTGCTGCTCTCCGGCCTCCATGGATGATCACGCTACCTGGGTGCTCTCTTCGCTTCTCGCCGCAGCGGCAGGCTGGGTGTCAGGGGCGAACTCCAGCCCGGCGTGCACCGTAAGGGAGCCATAAGAAGTAGGTCAGAGGTTCGTAAATTGTGCCTCAATCCTTCATCCGATTCGGCGTTAACAACCGGCCCGCAACTTGCCGGCCACCCGACTGAAATTTGGGCCTCGTAGGTTGCCCTTCATACGCCGCGCCGGGATCGATCTGAGTGATCGGGCCCAGCTGGCGAACAGATTGGGAGAGATCCCGACATTCCCCCACGGTCGCGTCCCCAGGACCGGCTGCTGAGCCCTCGGATCCGGCACATGGAGTGACGGAGCCGGAAGGGCCGACGACGAAGAAAAGAGGCAACGCAATGCAAAGAGGGCCGGCGACGAGACTTCTCGGTCTCATCCTGTCGGCGATAGTTCTGGCCCCGCTTCTTGTCGCCGTGTCTGCCGCATCATTCGCTCCGGTCGCGACAGCCGCGCCGGAACCGCTGACAACCAGTAGCCAAGGGGCGACGTTGGGGTACTCCCAACTCGGACTATCGCAGAGCTACACATTTGCGGGGAATGGCAGTTCCGTCGGCCTGAAGGTCCCCGTGCCGCGGGCGCTGCACCCCACGATGCTCATCGGCACCATCACCATCCCCCCCAATTTCGGCGCGGGCAACCTGGTCGCTGAATCGGGCACGACCATCGTCAGTTCATTCCCGCTCCCGAATTCGACGTCGCAGTATCAGCAGGTGCCTTTCTTCGAGAACATCGCCACGGCTCCGGTCGCCGGACCGCTATGCCGCGTTCAACCTCGTCCTTCAACAGGTTGGCGTCACGGGAACCGCGGAACAGTCGACCAGTTGCGGAAGCTCCCTGCCTCTGAACGTCTCAAATCTGTCGGTGACGTATTCCGGGCAGTTGGTGCAACCGAGCTCCATCAGTGACTTCTTCCCCCCGGTGTTGAACAAACTGACCATTTACGTGCCCACCACGCCAACGACGGCCGAACAGTCGTCGGCTCTCACTGTCGCGTTGGCTGCAGCCCGTTCGTACAAGTTGGTGCCGGTCGACATCAGCGTCGCCGGGTGGGACGGCCACACCATGCCCGTCCCTCCCACCGATGCGCTCGACCGGTCCATTGTTATTCAGGAGTCCGGGACAACGGGCCTGCGATTGGCCGGATCGACCGAGGGCAACCAGGTCCTGGTGCTGTCCGGTACCGCCGCCACGTTGCCCGCCCAATCCTCATTGCTGGCCAGCGTGATCCTGCCTCTCGTGCAGACCTCGTCGGCGTCGGTCGTCAAGACGCTGACATCGAACCCATCGGTGCCCACCAGCGCGACTTTCAGCCAGCTCGGCATCACCGGAACTTCGACCTTCAGCGGCATGCAGCAGATCAACCTTCCGATTGACGCGACGGAATTCGGGGGGGTGGCGTCCTCTCTGGCCGTCACTCTCAACGCCAACTACACCCCGCTCGCTTCGGGAGAAAAGGGGAGCGTGCAGGCGAGTGTGGGTGGCGTCGTCCTGGGGGATCAGGCGCTCGGCGAAGGTGGCAACGTCACGTTGGGTTTGACCATTCCGGCTCAGTTGATTTCCCGTACCACCGAACTGCTACTCGCCGTCACGTACTACCCCTCGAACTACGTGTGTGGCTCCATCGGGCGAACCATGACGTTCACGGTCGACCCCCGGTCGACGGTGACCCCGTCACTGGATCGCAATGGCAGCGGGGGATTCGGCAATCTCCCGCAAGCGCTCTTCCCCACCATGCAGGTGGCGCTCGACCAGCCCGGGATCCCCCAGCTGTCCGCCGCCGTGGCCACCCTGTGCGGGTTTCAGCGGCTCTCACCCGTGCTGATCCAGCCCACCGTCGTGCCGCTGGACACCGCGAAGACCAGCGGGCAGCCGCTGCTCGTCGTGGGGACGTCTTCGGCGCTTGCGGGTGCTTTCGACCCTCCCCTGGCGGCAGACGGACACGGCGTGTTCGTGGTGAATGGGAAGACATACGGGACGTTCTCGCAACCGGCGGACGTCGCGTCGATTCAGGCGTTTGCGCAGTCCTCGCAGGACCGCAGCGTGGTCATGGTCACCACCACCGGCTCATGGGCACAGTTGGATCACCTCATTCAGCACTACGGATACACGGAGTCGACCTGGGGCGCGCTGACCGGTGACGTCACCGCCATCGGAGCCCAGGGGCGCGTCGTCGATCTTGCGATCCGCACCGGCGGACCGCAGGTCTTCACCGCGGCGCCGAAGAACTACACGCTCTATATCGGGGCCGCCGTCATCTTCGTCCTCGCCCTGGTGGGCTTGGCCCTTTGGGAACTGTTCCGTATCCGTCGGCGACGGGCGGCGCGGGCAAGCCAGCAGAGTGAGGCCTCCTAGTGGCGCTCTCCACCCTTGAGCTGGGAACTTCTCAAAAATACATAGCCGACCTTCCGGCCGCAGACGAAGCCATGGCTCCGGCCGGACCTCCTCATCGGCGGCAGGCCGTCATCGGTTGGGCCGTCCTTGGCGCCGCCTGCGTGATCGGGTTCCACCAGACATTCGTCTCGATCGGCCGGCAGAGCTACAACGGCGACCCGTTGGCGTACCTCTTCCTCCTCCCGCTCTGGGGCGCCATCGTGGCGGTTGGCACACGACTTCGCCGAGGACCTGAACTCGAGATCCACGACCGCCAGATCGACTGGATCCTCGCCCTGGGACCGTTGGCCGTCGCCCTGATCATGATCATCGTACTGGTGAGCCCTCGTCTCGGCGTCACCACCGGCCTGGTCCGGATCGATGTCTTCGCACTCCTCGTGTTCGCTCTCTTCGGCTCGGTGCTGATCTTCGGCGCTCGCACCACGGGTCGCTATTGGGCCAGCTGGGTCCTCCTGTTGGCGTGCTGGCCGCTGCTGTACCAAATGGTGGGAGCCGCCCTGGGCGGTAGCACGGGGGGTTACGCCCTGATCAATGTGACGATCAGCGGAGCCGCGGTGGGCATCGCCATCGGAGGGCGCCCGGCCTCGCGGCTGGCTACCGCCGGAGTCACGTTTCTCCTCGGAGCCGTGATCACCGTTGGACTCATCGGCCTGTCCGGTTCACCCACCATCGTGGCTGAACTGGCTCCAGCCGTTCTCGCACCCCTGATCGTGCTCGGGGCGATCCGTTTCCAACGTCGTCGCTCGGGTGTCCGACGACCCACCCCTGCCCCGCGCCAGGCGGCTGTCAAGAAGCCCCGCTCGAGTTACGCCCTCGTTCTGGTCGCGGGTGTCTGTCTGGGCCTGTTCTCCCACATGGCGCCCGCTGTCATCACGCCCGCCTCGCTGCCGCAGACCGGTGCCGCCTGGTCGCCGCATCCGGTGATCCCCGCTGGTTGGAGCCAGGGCAGGGTCCAGCACTACTCGTGGGCCTCCCGGTACTTCGGGCAGCACGCACAACTCACGCGTTACTGGTTCAAGCCGGTGCAGCAATCCGGACCCACCCAACGGGTCGTCGTCGACGCGCTCAACACCCCGGCGACCGGGCCTCTTTCGGTGTACCCCGCCATCGCCCTCTACCGACTGGCCAGTCCGTACATCCAGTCGCCCACGCTCATCTCGCTCGGTCACCACGTCGAGGCCACGATGTTCTACGCCAATCCGTACACGGCGGTCGACCCGGTGCAGACCGAATGGGTCCTGCTCACCTGGATGCAGAAGATCCGCGTTGGTGGCCACACGTCCTTCCAGCGACTGACCGTGATCACGACGGACGGCGTGCCCACCAACGTCTCCATCCCCGAACCGGCTTCGCCGTGGTCCAACGGCACCGTCCGCCTCGTCTTCAAGGATGTGCTGCGCGGCCTGCCGTCGCCCAGCAGTACGACGCCGGGGGCCCAGGCGCAGGAGCGGCTCACGCACTTTGCCCACCAGGTCGTCGCGACCCAGTCGGCCGGGGTCTCACGATGAACGCGTTCGCCACGCCCGGGGCCGCTTCGGCCGACGAGAGGGCTCTGGAGTACAGCGTCAACGGCCTCTTCAACGAGCAGCCGCTCTTCTCGGCCTCGACCACCATCAACCGGGCGCAGAAGCTCGTGATCCTGGGCTTTCTGGTGGTCGTGACGGTGTTGGTCTTCCTCTACCCGAGCCAGACCGGCGTCACCCTCGTCTCGATCGCCATTGTGCTCTATCTGGCCAACCTGGGGGACCGCCTCTTCCTGTTCTCACGCGGGGTCCACAACTCCGCCGAATTCAGGATCAGCGACGAGGAGGCGCTCGCCCTACCCGATGCGGAGTTGCCGTTCTACACGGTGCTCGTTCCCGCTTTCAACGAGCCCGAGATCATGTCCCGACTGGTCGACAACCTCGGTGTCATCGACTATCCGCGGGATCGACTCGAGATCAAGCTCCTCCTCGAGGCCGACGACCAGCCGACCATCCGTGCGGCACGGGAGCACCCCGAGAGCTCCTTTCTCCAGATCGTGCTGGTACCGGGAGCCGAACCACGAACCAAGCCCAAGGCCTGCAACTACGGGCTCTTCAACAGCGAGAGTGAACTCGTCACGATCTACGACGCCGAGGACATCCCCGATCCTCTCCAGCTTCGACGCGTGGTTGTCGCGTTCAGGCGATCCGCGGCGGACGTGGTGTGCGTGCAAGCCAAATTGAAGTACCACAACGCCGCACAGAACCAGCTCACCCGTTGGTTCTCTTCGGAGTACAACCAGTGGTTCGGCTTCACCCTCCCGGGCCTGATGAAGGCCGACGCGCCGATACCGCTCGGTGGCACGTCCAATCACTGCAAGACGCGCGTGTTGCAGGAGATGGGCGGGTGGGACCCGTTCAACGTGACCGAGGATGCTGATCTGGGTATGCGCATCGCGCGGTTGGGCTACCGGACAGCCATGTTGGATTCGGTCACTCTGGAGGAAGCCAACAGCGACACCATCAACTGGATCCGTCAGCGTTCGCGTTGGTACAAGGGCTATCTCCAGACCTTTCTCGTCCACGCCCGCCAGCCGCGTGTCCTGGCCCGCCAGCTGGGATGGAAGAGCGCCCTGCAGTTTGTCAGCGTGACGGCCGGCACCCCGGTGATTTCGCTCATCAACGTGGTCTTCTGGACCCTCACCATCGCCTGGGAGCTCGGTGAGCCGAGCTTCATCCGCGCCCTGTTCCCGTGGTTCATCTTCTATCCGGCGGTTGCTTCACTCGTGCTGGGCAACTGCTCCATCATCTACTGCGGGCTGGTGGCGGCCCGCGTCGATCGCACGCCGCAGCTCATCTTTGCCTGTCTCACCGTCCCGCTCTACTGGCTGCTCATGAGCGTGGCCGCGGTGAAGGCATTCGTCCAGCTCGTCTTTCAACCTTCCTATTGGGAGAAAACAGTCCATGGCCTCGACGCTCACCGCCTCTCCACCTGAGCGGCGGGCCTCAGCGCCCGCAGCGTCTGGTGGCGAGAGAACGCCACACCCCGGGGTCGAACCCGAGGTGACATCGGCCCGCCCGTCCCGTCGGGGCGTCGGGATGGTCCTCTTCGCCCTTGCTTTCTCGTTCTACCTCGTCACCGGCCTGATCTTGATGCTGCACTACGGCTACCACGCCGGCGACGCCATCTCCCGCACCGCCAACGCCAGCTACGTCCTCTTCAGCCGCTACCCCCACCTTGCCGCGATCGGCTTTGTCTGGAACCCGCTTCCCAGCCTGGTCGAGATACCCATTCTGATGTTCACCGGAGCCTGGCCCGCACTCCTGCATCAAGGAGCGGCCGGCGCATTCATGTCGGCCGGTTTCATGGCCGGCGCCGTGGTGCAGGTGCGCGGCGTCCTCAGAGATCGCGATCTGTCCGGGCCGTGGGTGTGGGGCCTCACGGCGATCTTCGCGCTCAATCCGATGGTTGTGCTCTATGGCGGTAACGGTCTGAGTGAGGCGCCCTATCTCTTCTTCACCATCTGGGCGGTCCGGCGCCTGATCCGTTGGATGCACAGCGACAAGGTCTCGGATCTGGTGGTGGCCGGCATCGCACTGGGGCTCGACTTCCTCACCCGCTACGAAACGGTGGCCATCGCCTTCGGCGCCACCGCGCTCGTCGTCCTGGTCACCTACGGGCGATCGGACCGACGTGACGAACGGCGTCGGCGAAGGTCCTTCGCCACCCTCGACGGTTTGATGGTGTTTCTCCCGTTCGCGCTCAGCTTCTTCGCGTGGGCCGGGGTGGGTTGGATCCTCACCGGCAACGCGTTCTCCCAGTTCTCTTCGGTGTACGGCAACACCAGCCAGACCGCGGTGAACGGCGGGCTGGGAACGAGGCACCTGAATTATTCCATCGCGCAGGTGATGGGCGACGTCGTGCAGATGGAGCTCTTCGTCCTTGTTGCCATCGTCATCGCCCTCTTTCTCGCCATTCGACGTCGCGATCCCGACTTCTTCCCCTCCCTCACCCTTTTCGGAGCCGGCATCGCCTTCGTGATGCTGAGCTATGTGACCGGGCAGACGATCCAAAATTTCCGCTACTACATCCTGGCCATTCCGCTCACCATCTTCGCGGTCGCCATGATCCCGGCCCGAGGCGCGAATGCAGTTCCGTCCTGGTCAGTGGTCTTCTCCCCCGCGGCCATCAGCGGGCCCTCGACGCCAGAGTCGCCATCAAGACGAATCGGTCGCGTCCTGGGGACATCGGCACTGGCCCTGGTGCTGCTCGCTCCGGCCATCCCTGTCATGGTCCACGCCATGCTGGACCAGAGCGTCGACCTCAGCGACTACGGCACGCATTCGGTCCTCAATCCGGAGCGCTATCCGCCTAGTCAGAACGACCAGATCGTGGCGCAGCCGTACGCCCAGTCCATCAGCGACTACCTCGACACCTTGCACGTGGCCAACGGTTCGATCCTCATCGACACCTGGGAGGGCTACTCGATCGTCATGACGGCGGACCACATGAAGCAATTCGTCATCACCAGTGACTACGACTTCACCAGAGACCTCAATGATCCCGCCCGGTTCGGCGTGCGCTATCTGATGGTCCCCCAACCCAAGGGCATCGGCTCTTTGGATGCCTTGAACCGGCGCTATCCCACCTTGTGGTCCCACGGGGCCGGTATCTCCACTCTCGTTTTGCAGTTCGACGCCCCGATCCCATCCCTTGGCTCGTGGCGCCTCTACAGGTTGCAAGGGAATCCACCCTCCGGAAGAGAGGTCACACACGCATGAAACTTGAAGAATTGACAGAGACGATCGATGTGGATGAGTTGAGGTCCGTTCTCGAGATCGAGAACCAGATCGACGGTTTGTGGGCCGATCCGATCAGCGATCGGGAAGGCGATCTCGACCTGACGGTGGTGGTGCCGTACTTCAACCCCGGAGACCGCCTGCGGCCCACCATCGACGGCCTGATCGAGTCCTTGTCGAAGACGGGGCTGCACTACGAAGTCATCGCGGTCTCCGACGGGTCGACTGATCAGAGTGAAGCTTCGCTCGATGGCCTCCCGTCGCACATCCTCCGGTCCGTCCCCCTTGCCGTGAACCAAGGCAAGGGGAACGCCCTCCGTGTCGGCCTCGGCCTCGGCCGTGGCCGTTGGCTGGCCTTCATCGATGCCGATGGGGATCTGCCGCCGAACCAGATGGCGGAGGCGTTCACCATCGCGCGGGCCGAGAGTCCGGACATCCTCATCGGTTCGAAGCGGCACCCAGACTCGAAGGTGCACACGTCGCCACTCCGTCGTCTGTATTCCAAGGTCTGGCAAATGCTGGTCTCCGCGCCATTTCGCCTTCACGTCAGCGACACGCAAACCGGGTTGAAGGTCATGCGACGTAACGTCGTGGTGGACGCACTGCCGCTCATGGTTGAAAAGGGATTCGCCTTCGACCTCGAGCTGCTGGTCATCGCCAAGTGTCTCGGGTACGACCGCTTCGTCGAAATGCCGGTGGAGATCATCGAAAGAACGGTCAGCACCGTCTCCCTGGGTACGGCCGCATCGATGATGCGCCAAGCGGCGGCTATCTTCGCCCGTCGTTACGTTCGTCACAGCTATGACGCGGCGGCGTCCGTGGCGGATGACCGGTCCCCGCGGCATAGGGGTCAGGGTCATCCCACGCTGCACTTGTCCGGCGCCAGCGAGAGCTTCGCCGCATAGTGCGTCACCATAGAGACAGCAAGAGGCCCCACGATGAAGTCGGTCGCCCCAATGTCACCTGACCCCGGTCCCACGCCGTGGCGACGCTGGTACCGCCGGCTTTTGGGCTGGCGCGACGCGTCTCCGACAACGCCCGGCCATGACACGGTGCAGATCACCGGCGCGGCCCTGTCCGACGGACTGAACGCCCGGCCCATCGATCTTCCACGAGACGATGACCAGACGAGATCGGTGCACCTGATGGAGGAGCTCCGCCGGACCACTCTTTCTGAGTAGGGAGCGCCGAACGGGGCGCGTGCGCCTCCTTCGTCCGAATTGATGGTGGACGGTGCAGCGGCGCGTCTTTCGACGCGCGCTTGACTCCGTGCCGATCGGCGGTGATACTCGCCAACCCACAAGGGGGTTGCGATGCATGGTCGGATGTTCGCACGTCGCTTCATCGCTCGGTCCGCCATCGGCAATGCGGGCGGTGGTGCGCCCCCGAGTCGCAGCCGCCTTCCTTCGCGGAGCCGTGGTGTGCTCGTCGTCACCACGGGCTTGCTCTCCGGGGCGGGCTTCGTCTTCGCGCCGACGGTGACCGGAGCCTCCCCTCCCGGCTGGGCCAACCCGTCGTCGTCCAACTCGGCTCTCGGTGCGTTCGGTCAGGGTTCACCGTCTGCCGCGCCCGATCAGAGTGCGTCGTCGTCGTCGACGACAACAACGGTGAGTCCAGCTGTGACGGCTCTCTCGCCCACGTCGGTGACGGCCGGCGGCGGTGCCACCGTCACCATCACCGGAACCGCCTTTACCGGAGCGACTGCGGTGGATTTCGGCCCCAATGCATCGTCGAACTTCACCGTCCAGGCTGACACTTCCATTACCGCTGTCGCGCCGGTCGGCGCCAACACCGTCGCCGTGCGCGTGGTGACGCCTGGCGGGACGAGCGCCCTGGTCAAGGCCGATCGCCTGACCTACGCACCGACCGGACAGCTACCGGTCACCGTCACTGGAAGCTCCCTCGAAGTCGGGGGTGTCCCGACCACCTTCACTGGCGTCAACGCCTATGAGCTCGCCACCGACTACGGGGTCAACGGAGGATGTGGCGACATGAGCTCGCCGGCCCAGTTGGCGTCGCTCTTCTCGACACTGGCGCCGGATTCGATCGTCCGCTTCGATGCCTTTCAGGGGAGCATGGCGACGAACTACTACACGGGCCAGCTCGATTGGGCACCGATCGACCAGATCTTCTCCCTGGCCGCGCAATACGATGTGTACCTGATTCCCGTCATTACCGGTCAAGCGGCCGGATGCGACGGTGGACATTGGCAGGACCCGACGTGGTACAAGGGCGGGTACAAGAGTGTGTTCAATACGACCGCCAACTCCGACGGCCTCGGCCTGGACCCACTCTCGTACTGGCAGTTCATGCAGGATCTGGTCAGTCGCTATTCCGCTTCTCCCGCGCTCGCGATGTGGGAGCCCATCAGCGAGCCCGACCCGGCCACCTGCCCCGCGGCCGATCAACCCAGCAATTGCGCCGGCAATGCGACCTGCCCCAGTGAGTCGACGGCAACATCGGCCCTCCAGACGTTCTATACGAATGTGGGGGAAGAATTCACACGCTGGACCCGGGCAGTCTCGTCGAGGACGGCTCGATCGACGGAGGACAGTGCGGTACCACCAACGGTGACTTCGCGACGGTGGCATCGAGCCCCGGGATTGACGTCCTCAGCATTCACTACTACCCGGATCAGTTGCCCGGGGGCGGCAATGACTGGAGCGGGTTCAATGCCCGGCTGGCTCAAGAGGCCACACTCGGAATGCCGGTTGTCACAGGCGAGATGGGTATTGTGGCCGGCGACACCGGTGATCCCTCCTGCGAAACGCTGGCGCAGCGAGCGACCGATCTCCAGTCGGAGGCGTCAGCGCAATTCACGTCGGGTGTCAGTGCCTTCTTGGTGTGGAGCTGGGATCCGGCTTCCCTGGGTCCGTGTAGCTACAACACCGGCGCCGGCGACCCCCTCATGACCTGGCTCGACGCCCCATCGTGAGCCGGGGCCGGCGCGCACTGGAGCGCTGGCCGCGGGAGGAAGTCGCTTCAGGAGCGCTCGGGAGTCAGCGCTCGGGAGTCAGGGCTCGGCCTGCCAGGCTCGAACGTATTTGATCTCGGTCGTGGCCGGAAGTGGAGTGGTCGCAGGATCGAAATTGTTCGAGCCGATCCCGAGAGCCTGCGTCAGGTTGATGAACATCGGCTGATTGAAGGGTGCGCCCGGAGCGCCCAGGAACTCGTCGAAGTGGTCGATCATGCATGTGGCCCCGTTGTAGATCACCGAAATGGTTGTCGATGACCATTCGAGCACAAAGTCGTTGAACCGGTTGGGGCGGATGGTGCAGGAATCGGAGGTAACCATGTTCGTATCGGTGGCGGCACTCATGTCCATGAGATTCGGGAGGTAGTGAAAGTAGGGGATGGCCAAGCCAGGTTCATTGCTGTAGGTCTCCGCGATGTCCATCTCACCGGCCGTTCCGCTCTGCGGATACAGCCAGAAGGATGACTGGAGGCCGGCGATCTCTGATGCCGGTACCTTGGCCAAGACCTCGACGCGACCGAGGGTTTGCGTGTACAACCGCGACGTTGTCACGTAGCCGCTCGTGTACAGCGTCCTGAAGTTCCCCAGTGGGTCATCACACGTGAACGGGGCGGCCAGTTTCCGAGCGGTCAGACTCAGATAACCGTTGCGGACCGAGATATTCTTCGGGCTGTTGACGAAGCAGGCCATTTCTCCCGACGTGTAGCCGCTCGTCGCCGTCTCGACGGGCGTCCACTCGTTGGTGTCGAGGGAGGTACCGTTGAATTCGGAGTCAAATGTGCACCGCCACGTTGTGCCGTCGGCGACCAGCGTCGGTCGGTCACCGCACGACGGGGTCTCGAGGGTGGCGGCTTCCGCGCTGGCAGAGTGGACCGTGAACCCTGGTCCCGCGCCCACTACGCCGGGAACAGTCCAATCGGCCAGAACCAGAACAAGAACAATCGGGACCAGCGATGCCAGCCATCGTCCCGCGCCCGCGGTCGTTCCCGCTCCATTCGGTACTCCGCCCACCGTGTACTCCAATCCGCCTAGATACGATCCGTTGATCTTGAAATACAGCCCGAAATGTAGCCGCACGGATCGGTCTTGTTCGAACACAGGCTGAAATGGGGTGGCGCAATATCCGTTGCTACCGTGTCCCAGACGGTTGAGACCGGAAACCAAAAAGGAGACCCATGCAAACTCGAGTGAGCGAGATCGCCGACCGCATCTACCAATTCTCCACCTTCGTTCCCGAGGTTGGACCGACGGGCTTCACCTTCAATCAGTACCTCATCGACGACGAGCAGCCCTTGCTGTTCCATACGGGACACCGAGCCACGTTCCCTCTTGTTGCCGAGGCCATCGCCACCGTCACACCGCTCGAGAATCTTCGATGGATCACCTTCGGCCACGTCGAGGCCGATGAGTGCGGCGCCATGAACAATCTGCTGGCGGCCGCGCCCCGGGCCGAAGTGGCACACGGGATTCTCGGGTGCCTGGTCTCGCTCAACGACCTGGCCGATCGCGTGCCGGTACCGCTTGCCGACGGCCAGGTCATCGACTTGGGGGACCACCGGGTCCGGCATATCGAAACCCCACATGTCCCCCACGCCTGGGAGGCCAGGTTGTTGTACGAGGAGAGCACCAACACCCTGTTGTGTGGCGATCTCTTCACCCAACTGGGCGATACGCCGGCCATGACGACCGACGACATCCTCGAGCCCGCCGGTCAGGCCGAAGACGTCTTCGGTGCCAGCTGTCTCACGCCGACGACCGGGTCGACGATCCGAGGGCTCGCCGCACTGGCCCCCTCCACGCTCGCCGTCATGCACGGGTCGTGTTTCACCGGCGACGGGGCCAAGGCCTTGGGGGCCCTGGCGGATGACTACGACGCCCGGCTCGCCGCCGCCGGTTCCTGAGTCACACCTCGCCTGACCGGCGGACGCCACTCGTCGCCGGTTGGGCTACCTGATCAGGACAAATGGAGATTCCGCCGCCGCTTGCCCATTCTTCGGCCTAGAAAGGGTCTTGGGTGTAGAGCTGCCATCGACCGTTGCCAAGAGCTACGTCGAGCTGGAATTGAAAGCAGCCGTGTCAAGCATCCGGATGGCGTAAGTGGATTTCGATCCTGAAGACATTCCTTCGGATCGGGTGCAAATCCGAGCGCCGTTGGCTTGATCAGACTCAGGTTGCCAGCCGTCCACCGTGGCAGGTGCCTGCCTACCCGGTGAAGTGGGACAGCCCCTGGCTCTGCGGGGACTTCCACTGGCGCATCCACCGGCACACTTGTGATTCAAGATTCTGATTGTCGTCAGCCCAGGGCTGTGGAAGCCTCTTGGCGATGACCCGAACTGCCGAATGCGCATGTGGACGAGTACAAATCACGGTCGAGAAGGAGCCGCTCGGCATCGTTGCCTGCCACTGCGAGTTCTGCCAGAGACGGACGGGCAGCGTCTTTCAAGTGAGCGCTGTCTTCTCAGATGATGCGAACATTGCGATCACGGGCGAAACCAAGATCTACAACGGCCTTGAAACCGATGGTGTCGGTACCGCAATCGGAGACGATGTCAGCTACCACTTCTGTCCAACCTGTGGTTCGACGATGTATTGGACATTTGAAGGGCGCCCAATCAAGGTGATCGCCGTCGGCAACTTTGCGGATGCGGACTTTCCCACCCCAAAGGCGGAGTTGCACACGCCCTTCCGCCACCGCTGGGTGCAGCCCGTCGAGGGGGCAGAACAGTTTGAGGGCTTCCGGCCAACGTAGACGGGTCCGACGAAGCGGCCGACGGGGGAGGGAGTGTTGCCTTCGGGTTGGATTCGGTCGCAACCAACCAGACACGGAGCCAATAAGCCATAGTGAGTTCAAGCCTGTCCATCCAATTGTCCCGCTGTGACGTCCAATGGGAGGGTTGCGGGTAATGTTTCGTGCGGTAAACGGGGGTGGAGATGGAGACCGACTATCTCGTGATCGGTGCGGGGGCACTCGGGATGGGGTTCGTCGACACCTTGCTTGAGCATTCCGACGCCGAGATCATCATCATCGATCGCCGGCACGGCCCCGGCGGCCACTGGCTGGATTCGTACCCCTTCGTCCAGCTGCACCAGCCATCCATGAACTATGGGGTGCACTCCACCCCTCTGGGTCAGAATCGAGTCGAGCTCGATGGGCGAGACGCGGGCTTCTACGAGCGGGCCAATGGACCAGAAATCTGCGGCTACTACGACGAGATCATGCGTCACCGATTCTTGGCATCGGGTCGGGTGCGGTTTTTCCCGATGTGCGAGTACCTCGGAGATCGCCGATTTCGATCCCGTCTGACGGGCGCCGAGACGGAGGTAGCGGTCCGAAAGAGCGTCGTGGATGCCACCTACATGGCTTCTCGAGTGCCGGCGACCGATTTCCCACCCTTCGAGGTGGCCGACGGGGCGACGTGCGTCCCGATCGGCGCCCTCACGAGGGTCGTGACGCCGCCCGACGGGTACGTGGTCATCGGCGCCGGCAAGACGGCCATGGACGCCGTGTGCTGGTTGCTCGACAACGGGACGCGGCCCGACGACATCCGTTGGATCCGTCCTCGGGATCCATGGATGCTCAACCGTGGCTTCTTCCAGCCGGGCGAGGGTCTACTGACGACGTTCGCCGGGATCGTCCTGGAGTTGGAGGCGATGGCCGAGTGCGAGTCGATCGAGCAGGTGTTCGATCGACTCGAGGAGCACCAGGTGATGTTGCGTCTCGATCCCTCCGTCCAGCCCTCCATGATCAAAGGGGCCACGGTGAGCCTCGGCGAGCTCGATCGCTTGCGAAGTATCGGCGAGGTGGTCCGCTTGGGGCACGTCACACGGATCGATGCAGACAGCATCACCCTCGAGGAGGGGTCGGTCTCCACCAGTCCCGACCACCTCCACGTGCACTGCGCCTCGGCCGGTTTGAGCGACAACCCACCCAAGCCGATCTTCACCCACGACGAGATCCTTCTGCAGCCGATCACTCGTGCCAGCCTCAGCCTTTCGGCAGGACTGCTGGGTCTCGTCGAAGCATCGGGACGGTCAACGGCCGAGAAGAACCGGCTTTGCCCGCCGAACATGTGGTTCGACACGCCCTTCGATTGGCTACGACATCTCTTGACCGGGATGAGGACCGAGCTGGAGTGGCGGGAAGCTCCTGACGTGGTGGCGTGGATGGAATCCTCCCACCTCAATCTCATGGAGGGCCTCGATCGGAGCCCCGACAAACCCGCCGTGGCTGACCTGCAGAGCAGATTCCTGACCGCATTGTTCCCGGCCCTGGCCGGGTTGGAGGTGTTGACGGCGAACGCTTCACCGGCCGAGCGCGCACGGATGTTCGAGAGCGTCCCGGGATCGCCGGCACCATAGATCGATCGGGGCTATTCGGGCGGAACCGTGTCCTGCCCCTTCGCAATGGGCGATCGATCTGTTCGTTCCGCCGCAGGGGCCTCTCGGTAACGCCAGCGCAGAGCGATCCCAACTTCCCGGGCACGACCCTGGGTTGGCCCACCTGGGCCTCACCGCCATGGCCATTCGCTCGTGCGCGCCCAATTTGGTACGAGGCAGGCTCAGGTGATCGGCCTTCTGCCGGCATGCGCAGGGAATGGCCCTGTGAATTAGCCTTACCGGCATGGCCTTGTTCCTTGATCGACACAAGGCGCCTGGCGCGACCGCTGCCGACATCGCCGCTGCGCACGCACTCGACCTTTCTGTTCAGGAGAAGTACAAAGTCCGTTACGTCACGTATTGGTTCGATGCAGACGAAGGGACGGTGTTTTGTCTCGCCGAGGGGCCCGACCGAGAGTCCCTGGAGGCGGTGCACCGAGAGGCACACGGTCTGGTTGCTGACAACATCATCGAGGTGGGCGAGGGGCCCATAAATGCTTTTCTCGGTGATATCCCCCGACACCCAGCCGGGGAGGCTTACGTCGACTCTGCTGTTCGAGTCGTTCTGTTTACTGACCTCTGTGACTCGACGAAACAGACCCAAGAACTGGGCGACGACGGGTTCATGTTGCTCATTCGTGAGCACGACGACATCGTGCGAACCGCATTGAAAGACAAGAGTGGACGTGAGGTGAAACATACGGGCGATGGCATCATGGCGTCCTTTACGTCCGTGTCGGCCGCTGTCGTGGCGGCCATGGACATTCAACGCGCGTTGCGCGACCGGAATGAGCACGCCGAGAGGACAATTCGGCTCCGTGTTGGCATCAGCGTCGGGGAGCCGGTTTCAGAAGGAGGCGACTTGTTCGGGGCGGCGGTTCAACTGTCGGCCCGACTTTGCGGAGTGGCCGCTCCAGGCGGCATCGCCGTTTCAACAGCCGTACGTGACCTTTGTGTCGGGAAGCTCTTCGATTTCGATTCCAAAGGAGCGTTCGAACTCAAAGGGTTCGCCGACCCAATTCCAGTCTTTGAGGTACGTCTTCCCACCGAATAGCTGAGCGTGCGCTCACACAGGGCCTACCGGTTTGTCTGCACACGCGCGCACCTTCGGGGCGACCTACGAGACAGTCCGCACCAGCGCACCAGTGGATCCGACCATCTCGGTAAGGGAGTTACCACCCTCGTTGATCACCCAGAGCTTGGCGCCGACGACCACCAGTGCCTGGGGGTTGTTGAACAGGTACGGCCCGTTCGTGTTGCACATCATCCAATTGACGGCGCCCGTTTGCCGCGTGATCTGGCTCACCATCGGTGAGGACCCGGGTGGGCTGGCGGTGAAGACATAGCCCACGCCATGGGTGATGGGGCCCGGTGTGGGCAGATAGTCGCTTACCACGACGCGCAAAACCTGGCGGTTGAGTGCATAGAATTGGGTGACGGAACTCCCGGCTTGATTGGTCACCCAGAGCCCGTTGCCGACTGCTTCGATACCCACGGGCTGGGCGAATTGGTATTTCGCTCCCGAGAGCTTGGCGACGAAGGCAAGCGTCTGGGCATTCAACTCCGTCACTGAATTGGCGGAGCTGTTGGTGACGAAAATGCCTCCTCCTGCTGCAGCGATCGACGTCGGCTGGGCAAATCCGAAGGCCGGCCCGGAGGCGACACCCACCAGCTGGCCCGTCGTCGCGTTCACTTCGGTGACCGATCCACCGGAACTGAGGACATAGATGTCGCTGTTCACGACGGCCATGGCAACGGGATCAGCGAATTGGTACTGAGACCCGGAGATCTGCCGGACGAGAGTATTGCTGCCGGCGTTGAATTCGGTGAGAGAGTTCCCGGTGCCGTTGGCGACAACGAGCTGTGTGCCCACGGTGGCAATCGCTGTCGGTCCGTTGAATCCGAACGTCGGTCCTCCTACGTTCGCGAGGAACGCTCCGCTCGGAGAGGACACCTCGGTGACGGTATTTCCAGCAGAGTTGGCGACGTAGAGGTCGAAGCCGACAGCTGCAGCGGCGATCGGGGCATTGAAGTGGTAGGGATCTACCGGCGCCACGGAAGGCGACGAGGTATCGGAGCTGGCCACAGCGGCGGGCAGCGCCATGAGAAGCAGCGTCCCCCCGACGAGGGCGCCCGCACCGGCTCGAGCGAACCGGTGGACACCATCGTGGCGACGAGTGGGAATCAATCGGGACATGCCCTTACCCCCTTGAACTCGACGTGAATCTCTCCACAGCGAGATCGTGAGTCCTCCGACACTGACGGTAGCACTGCAACCCCGAAGAGGCCTGATCGTTCGCCCAGAGCTCGCTTTGTACTATTGCCACTGTGGTCTATGACGACGATTTGGCCCACCGGATACGCGAGGTGCTGCAGGACGAGCCTCGGCTCACGGAGAAGAAGATGTTCGGGGGTCTCGCCTTTCTCCTCGGCGGCCATATGGCCATCGCCGCGAGTGGCCAAGGTGGGATCTTGGTGCGCGCCGACCCGGCTCAGTCGGACCAGCTGGTCAATTCGACGAAGGCGGAGATTGCGGTGATGCGCGGTCGTCCGATGAAGGGATGGTTGCGGGTGGCTCCCGAGCACCTGCGCACGAAACGTCAACTCACCAAATGGGTGGATGTCGGCGCCACCTGCGCTCGTTCCCTTCCGGCAAAGCAATAGACCTGGATTGCGGTGCTACTCCTCAGTCTGGGCTGAGCGAGCGCCAATGGACTTCAACCACTCGATCACGTTCTCTTGTCGAGTCCCGAGACCATCAGCGGCATCCAACGCCGTACCTTGTGCATAGTCGGGAACCCAGTCGAGATCGGCGCCCGCAGCCAGCAAGCGTTCAGCGGCACGGCGTTGGCCGGCACCGCAGGCGTGCCAGAAGCCCTTTGAGATCTCTTCCCGGTCGATCCCGGGCGCCAGGAGGGTCTCCAAGATATCGAGCAGGCCGAGAGCAGACGCGTGCCAGACCTTTTCAATTCGGGCACCCCGCTTGGCCAAGAGGCGAGCGACGTGCCAGCACGCATAGCCGATCGCATTGTCCATGGGGGTACCGATGGAGCCGTCAGGTGTCTCGAGATCCGCTCCTCGGTCAATGAGTGCGGCGGCGACATCGACGTCGTCGCTGCTCGCCGTGTAGTGCAGCGGCGTCTCGGGCTTTCCGGGACCGGTGGTTGTGGCATTGGGATCGGCACCGGCATCGACCAGCAGGTGCACAATGTCCGGCCCGTTGGGGAAGTAACCAGGCCAATCTGTGACGAAATGCAGCGCGGTGCCGCTGCCGCGTCTGGCAACGAATCTCGCCCTGGCCAGATCCGGATTGCCCGATAGGAGGCGCCCGACCAGCTCAACGTCACCGCCATGCACGGCGATTCCCAGCTCAACCGCTGTCGGCGCATCCCCTGGGATGGTGACAGTCGTGGATTCGTCGGTCATGACGACAATGATCGCAGGGCGTGCTGGGAGGCGCCACGAAGTATGTTGCCGTCCACGCCTGAGGACCGACGTATCGAACCGACGCCAGATTCACCATCCGATGTCAAGGATCGTGAAGAACATCCCTATGCCATTTCTCGACGTTTGGTCCCACGCTTCGGGCGCCACGGGGCGGAGATCGGTGTGGGTAGAGAGTCAATCCGGAGATCGGCGAGAGTTCTCGCCTCGGCAGCCATCGCAACCCTCACTTTCGTGGCGACGATGGCCGTCGGTGGGGTGGCTGGGCCGCGTCGGGCCAAGTTGGTGCGGTCCTTGACCGTGGGTCATACGGTGTCCTGGTGACGTGGACGAGCTACGGGCGTCTTTGCATGGCCATGGCGGCGACACCCGAAGTTGACGAACCGACACCGTGGAAGCAGTGTGGGTTCGGCCCTGATCCGTTCGACTCGTTCCTCGAGACTGAATCGCACGCCCCTTTGCCGTCGTACCTGTTCGGTCCGGCTCCTCAACAAGCCAAGTTCGTCGTCGTGACACCCATCAGAATCAGGGAGACCAGAGCGGCCCGAGGCGCTCGGACCTCCTCTGCATCGACCACGGATCCGCCCATCAACATGCCGCCCTCACTGTTCAGATCATGCCCAGCATCGGCACATTCCGAGAAGGTGGCCACCCATTCACTCCCCCCCGGGATGCCAAACGGTCGATGGTTTCTCGCGAGGACGCCCGGGGCTGATGATGGACTCTGTGTCTGGGGCGTCAAGATGATCGGAGCGGATGGGCGAACAGTGGCGCCCACATCGTTCTGAGCACAGAGCCATCGCCGGCAGGAGTGGACTGCCGGGCGGAGAGCGAAGCGATGATCGTCTGTACCACCGTCTGCCGCTCGTCGGAGCGCCGCGTTGCCGATCCTGCTTTCCGGCGGATCGCCATCTCGGTGTTCTCATTGACTTCGCTGTCTCCCGCTGCTTCGGCGGATCCTTCCGTTGTAGTACATAACCCCTCTGGCGAAGGTGACACTAGGTTTAGACCCATGAGCACTGGATCGGAGCGGATGCACTTTCGGCGGATGGATGAGGGCAGCGACAGAGACTTTCTGATCCTGGCCGATGTCCACCGGGACACGGTCGCCCGCCTGCCCGACGTCCTTCTCGGCATGCTGGCAAACCTCAGGGGTGATGAGAAGTATCCCGTCAATCGGTTGGAGCACAGTCTGCAGACTGCCACCCGGGCGTTGCGAGACAAGCGAGACGACGAATACGTAATGTGCGCGCTCTTCCATGATGCCTGTGAGACCCTGGGCCCGTTCAATCATGGGGAGGTGATCGCGGCGATCCTGCGCCCGTTCATCTCGGAAGCGAACTACTGGATGTTGGCGCATCACGGCGTCTTTCAGACCTACTTCTTTGGCCAACACTTGGGCATCGATCCCAATGAGCGTGATGCCTACATCACAAGTCCGTTCTACGACCGAACGGTCGAGTTCGTGGGTGCCTACGATGAAGTGTCTTTCGACCGCGCATACGAAAGTGAGCCTCTCGCCGTGTTCGAGCCCACCGTTCGTCGGCTTCTTCGCAAGGATTGGACGCCGCCGAGTCCGGCATAGTCGCAATGGGGATCCACACTGTAGGGCGTCGTGGTGCGCCTACCTCGGACTGGTTCGATTGCTGCTGTCGGATCAGCGCATCCGACTCAACGGTCTTGCCGGGCATCTCTTCCCGCCGCAAGCGACAAGGCCGCCTCGTATAGTCGTCATTCTTCGGCTGCGTGGGACCAAGACTGCTCCCCATAGACCAATTAGGGAAGTGGTTCGACCGGTCACCGCCCGGCGCAACGTGCCGCAAATCGGGCGGCGCGTGCCGCTTATGGGCAGGGAAGGCCGCCCAACGCGATCCGATCAGCTTTGCCATTGGCCAACTTGGGCAGTTCGTCCACGAACACAATACGGTCGGGGACGGCGCTGGCGGGGAGCCGGCCGGCCAAGTCGGCCCGGAGCGCCGTGGCCTTCGCCTTCGGGCCCGTATCCGGCACGACGTAGGTGATGATCCGCAGGTCACCGCCGGCGTCGGTTCGCGCCACCGCTGCCCCGTCGACCACTCCGGGGAGGGTCCGCAATGTCTCCTCGACCTCGGACAGGTCCACACGGTGGCCACTCACCTTGACCATGTCGTCCATCCGGCCGATGTGCTCGAGCAACCCATCGGGGCGCAGCCGACCCAAGTCGCCGGTGCGGACGAAGCGCCGCCCGTCGTCGCTGGTCCCGAAGACCCGTGCGGTCTCCTCCGGGCGGTTCCAGTAGCCTCGACCGCCCGTCTCGGTCCAGGCCACGATCTCGCCGACTTCGCCGCCGAGGACGGGTCGGTACTGGTCGTCCTCGATCGTGACCGCGACTCCTTCCAGCGGGAAGCCGGCCGGCAGACGTCTCGTCCCGGCCGGCATGTCAGGGGTGGTCACCATGAGCGACACCACCCCGGCCTCGGTGCAACCGAAGAGCGAGAGCACCAAGCACGACGTCTCCACGTGGGGCCACAGTGCGGCGACATCCCCCCAGGTGACTGCCTCGCCGTAGAGGACGACCACCCGCAGAGCGGGGAGTCGGAGTTGGCGGGGTATCGCGGCCAAGAAGTGACGCAGGAGCGTCGGCACGGCGAGCACACTCCAGATCCGGTTCTCGGCCAGCCATGATCCGAGCCCGTGGATGCCGCGGGATCGGATGTCGTAGGCAACCATCGTCGCCCCGATCCGTACGCCCATGAGGACGACGTTCTGCATGACCCCGACCGAGCCATATCCCAGGAATGCGATCCGCACGTCATCGGGCTCAAGGTCGGTTGCGGCGCCGGAGATGTAGGATGTGGGGATCCCCAAGAGGCGTGTGGGGCTCGGCAGGACGACGCCCTTCGGATTCCCGGTGGACCCCGAGGTGTAAGTGATCGACCCGATGCTCGGCGCGGGCGCGGTCACTCCGCACGGTGGCGGCTCCGCACCGACGGCACACGGGTGCACGATCGCGCAGTGGATATCGGCCGACGCGACCGCGACGTCGCTGAGCAACAGGTCCGACCCGGCGTCGTCCAGCGCCCGACCGACCCACGGCGCGGGCGCGGTCGGATCGAGGGGGACCGGGACCATGCCGGCCCGGAGCAGAGCGAGGGCGCCCACCATCAGGGACTCGGTCCCTGAGACCTGCAACCCGATCCGCCTGCCGGGACCTCCGGCCGTGTCGAGGAGCCACTGGGCGACACTATCTACCCGTGCATGCATCTCGCCGTAGGTGATGGTTTCGGAACCGGTTTCGAGCAGAGCGCGGTCGGGGTTCGCAAGGGCCTGCTCGGCCAGCGAGTCGGACTCAGGCGATGGCCCCGGTGAGGCGACCTGAGTATTTGCCGAATCGATGTCGCTCACGGGTCAAAGAGCCTCGGGTTCAGTCCGCCACGACCTCCACAACCGCGTCGTGCCCGAAACCTACCAGGCGCCTGCCTGGACGCGCTCTTGTTGGTGGTCGCGCCGAGCTCCGAAGTTCGAATAAGGCCATGAGGCGCTGACCATGGATCTCACAAAGCTGCATGGCGCAGGGAAAATGTCATCGTCAGGAACACGAGCACCCCCAACGGGATTCGAACCCGTGTTACCACCTTGAAAGGGTGGCGTCCTAGGCCACTGGACGATGGGGGCCCGTCGGGTCGGGTGTCGGCACGGAACCGATGCAGACCCAGGCGAAGAGGAAAGCCTACCGGGCGCTGATCGGGACGCCCGCCGCGACGGTACGATCCTGGGCCGGGGCCGGAACCACTTCGCGGGCGTGGTGGGTGCAGGCCAGGAAACACTGGACGGCCCCGATCACGAGCACGGTGACACCCAGGAGGTGGATCTCGACCACCAGGGCCGGGAGGTGGGTGAAGTACTGGGTATAGCCGACCGCGGCCTGGGCCACCATGACGGCCAGGAAGACGCGCCCCGCCCGCCGCACCCGTTCGGGCACGTCGGCCATGTGGAGGCCGACCACCAGGCCGACGGTGAGGCCGACGAGCAGCAGGGCCAGGCTCGAGTGCAGCTCGGCCATGTCGCGCAGCGAGATAGGGATGCGCTTGGCCACCAGTTGCCCGGAGGCGTCGCCGGCGTGGGGTCCCGCACCGGTGGTGGCCGTGCCGGCGGCGATGACCACTGCCAGCAGGGCGAGGACGCCGTAGTGGAGGCGGAGGAGCGGGCGCGGGACGAGCAGGTGGGCCGAGCCGGGGCCGTAGTCCCGGCTGTCGCGGTGCACCAGGACGACGGCGTCCACCAGCAGCAGCATGGTGGCGAAGAAGTGCACCATGACGAGATACGGGTTCAGCTTGGTGTAGACGACGATCCCCCCCAGAACGGCCTGGGCCAGGACGCCCAGCACCAGGCCCCCGCCGAGGTACATCAGGTCGCGCCGGCGCGGCCGTCGGAAGACCGTCCCCAGGAAGGCCGCCGCCACCGCGATGGTGATCACCACGGTCACCAGGCGGTTCCCGAACTCGATCAGGCCGTGGAATTGGAGGGCCGGGGTCAGGTGGCCGACCGAACACTGGGGCCAGTCGCTGCACCCGAGGCCCGATCCGGTCAGCCGCACCGCGCCCCCGGTCACCACGATGAGGGCCACCAGGACCAGGGCCAGGACATTGAGGCGATGGCTGAGCGAGGGTGAGATCGAAAAGGGGCGTTTTCGGGGCACTTGGCGCAAGCGTACCGGGGCCTCCCGCTTGGTCAGGAGCGCGTACCTGGTCGTAGGCTGAGCGAAATGTCCTCCCAGGCTCCCGCCGTTCCGGCCCCGCGTGCCCGGTGGTCGACGCTGGGGGCCTACGTGGCCCTGACCAAGCCCCGCATCATCGAGTTGCTCTTGGTCACCACGCTCCCGACCATGGTGGTGGCCCAGAGGGGCCTGCCCCCGCTCTGGCTGATGGGGGCCACCCTGCTCGGCGGGGCGCTGGCCGCCGGAGGGGCCAACGCCCTCAATATGGTGGTCGACCGCGACATCGACCGCCTGATGGAGCGCACCAAGGGGCGCCCCCTGGTCACCGGGGCCATGACGCCGAGGGCCGCCCTGCTCTTCGCCCTGGCCCTCGAAGTGGCGGCCTTCGTCGAACTGGCCACAGTGGTGAACCTGCTCAGTGCCGTGCTCGCCGTCTCGGCCACCCTCTTCTACGTCTTCGTCTACACCTTGTGGCTCAAGCGCCGCTCGAGGCAGAACATCGTCATCGGGGGGGCGGCCGGGGCGGTGCCCGTGCTCGTGGGCTGGGCCGCGGTGACCAATTCGTTGAGCTGGACCCCGCTCGTGCTCTTCGCCATCATCTTCATCTGGACCCCGCCGCACTTTTGGTCCCTCGCCGTGCGCTACAAGGAGGACTACGCCGCGGCCGAGGTCCCCATGCTCCCGGTCGTCGCCTCCATGAAGCGCACCACCAGGGAGATCGTCCTCTACACCGGGGCCCTGGTCGCGGTCTCGCTCCTCTTCGGGCCCATCGCCCATCTGGGCTGGATCTACATGGTCGTCGCCGCGGTGCTCGGGGCCGGGTTCCTCTTCATGACCACGCGGCTGTGGCAACTGGCGCGGAGCGATCGGGCCGGCGGCAAGGAGGCCATGGCGGTCTTCAGCTACTCCATCACCTACCTCACCGTCCTCTTCGTGGCCATGGCCGGTGACGTGTTGATCATGGGGCACGTTCACTAAATTGGCGGCCCCATGACGGTCGACCCCGCGTCCCTGGAAGTCTCGGCGTCCGGGCGCAAGCCCCGGAAGATCTTCCTGCTGGTCGGCGTGGCTCTGGCCCTGATCCTCGGCGTCGGCCTCTTCACCTCCATCGGGACGACCGCGTCGACCGGCGCCCCCCACGAGGGTGGACCGCTTCCCTCCTTCTCGGGCGCCAACCTCGACGGAGCCGGCACGGTGCGGGTACCGGCCGACGGGGTCGGGAACGGGAAGGCGGGCGTGATCCTGTTCTTCGGGAACTGGTGCACCGTCTGCCACCAGGAGCTGCCGGCGTTGGCCGCTGCGGTGCGCCGGCAGCAGGCCGAGGGAGGGGCACTGGCCCGGGTGCAGGTGATCGGGGTGGACAGTGAAGACACCACCGCGAGTGCCACCGCGTTCATCCACGCCAGCGGCGTGGCCTTTCCTGTGGCCTACGACCCCAACCTCACCATCACCAGTGGTGACTTCTACTTCGACGGAGATCCCTACGCCGTCTTCGTCAACGCCGACGGCACCATCAACAAGGTCGCCCGCGGGCCGCTTTCGACGGCCACGTTCCTCGCCGACGAGCGGGCGCTCATTCCCAGCGGAAGCTGAACGCGGCCGCCAGCGGCGCGGCCACGGCCCAGACCGCCAGGACGGCCCAGCTCAGCGCCGGGACGGCCGAGCCGGTGCCCAGCGCGGCGTGCAGGCCGGCCGAGAGAGCCTCGGGCGGCAGGGCCTTGGCCACCGTGGCCAGGCCGCTGGGTAGCTTGGCGACGGGGACGACCATGCCCCCGAGGAGCAGGAAGACGAGATACAGCCCATTGGCCGCGGCCAGGTTGACCTCGGCCCGCAGCACGCCGGCCATCAAGAGCCCGATGCCGGCGAAGCCGACGGTGGCCAGCACCATCACGGCGACGGCCGCGGGGACCGCTGCGTCCGAGCCCCCACCGCCCGGGTTCCACCCGAGCACGAGCCCGACCGCCACCAGGATCACGGCCTGGACGATCTCCACCGCGCCGATGGTGGCGATCTTGGCGCCCAGCAGGCGCGGCCGACCGAGCGGGGTCGACCCCAGTCGCTTCAACACGCCGTAGCCGCGCTCGAATCCCGTGGCGATGCCGAGCGACACCATGGCAGTCGACATCACGGCCAGGGACAGGATGCCCGGTACGTAGAAGTCGACTGCCTTGAGGGTGGGCGTGGACACCACGTGCACAGTGGAGAAGAAGATCAGGAAGAGGACGGGGATGCCCACGGTGAGGAGCAACGTCTCGCCGCGCCGCAACGTCATGAACACCTCGGCCCTGGTCTGGGCCACCAGCGCCCTCACCGCGGTCCCCGCTTCCGTCTGCCCCGGCGCCCGGGGACCTTGCCCGCACCGGTGGCCCCGCCGTCACCGGTGACCTCGGTGTCCGACTCGGTCTGTTCCAGGGCGGCCGCGCCGACGGCGCCGAAGTACACGTCCTCCAAGGAGCGGCCGGTCACCATGTCGGTCAGGGTGGCGTCGCGTGCGGCCAACCAGGTGGCCAACGCCGCGGTGGCCACCGGACCGGACGCCCCCTCCACCCGGTAGCGGCCCGGCGCGGTCTCCTGCACCGAGGCGCCGCCGCCCAGTGCTTCGGCCAACGATCCGGTCTCCAATCCGGCCGGCGCCCCGAAGCTCATCCCGCCCGCACCAGCGCCCGCACCCGCGCCGCCAGTCAGCTCCGCCGGTGTCCCCTCGCGGACGACGCGACCCGAGGACAGGATGACGATGCGGTCGGCCATCTTCTCGGCCTCGGTCAGCTCGTGGGTGGTGAGGACCACACAGACGCCGTCGGCGCGCAGGTCGGTCACCACGCGGCGGATGGCCAGTCGCCCCTCGGGGTCGACGCCAGCGGTGGGCTCGTCGAGAAAGGCGACGCGCGGTCGGCCGATGAGGGCCAGGGCGAGTGAGAGCCGCTGCTGCTCGCCGCCGGAGAGATGGCGCCAGGGCGTGGTGGCAACGGAGCGCAGCGCCACCAGCTCGAGCAGGTCGGCGGTGGGCAACGGCGCCGGGTAGTAGTGCGAGAAGAGCTCCAGGACCTGGCGCGGCCCCAGCATCGGGTAGACGCCGCCCTTCTGCAACATGACGCCGATGAGCCCGGTCAGCTGCCGGTGATCGGCGACGGGGTCGAGCCCGAGGACCGAGATACGGCCTTTGGCGGGACGGCGGTAGCCCTCGAGCGACTCGATGGTCGAGGTCTTCCCGGCCCCGTTCGGCCCGAGGACGACCAGCACCTCCCCGGCCTCGGCCCGCAGGTCCACGCCGTCCACCGCGGTCACCTCGCCGGCCGCGCCGTAGCGCACGGTGAGGTCGGTCACGTGTACGGCCGGCATGGCGTCGCAGGCTACTTTGAGCAGGCATGATCGATATCCGCCTCCTGCGCGACGACCCCGACGGGGTGAAGGCGGCGCTGGCCCGACGCGGCGTCGACGAGTCCGAGGTGGACGACATCATCGCCGGCGATGTGGTGCACCGGTCGCGCCTGGCCCACGCCGAGTCCATGCGGGCCGAGGTCAAGGTGCTGAGCCGCCAGGTGGGCGCGGCCCTCAAGGAAGGCGACGAGGCCCGGGCCACCGAGCTGAGAGAGAAGAGCCGCCGCCTGGGCGAGGAGGAGCGGGCCGCCGCGGCCGAGGCCGAGATGGCGGGCGAGCGGGTACGGCTGGGCCTCCTCTACCTGCCCAACGTCCCCATGGAGGAGGTACCCGACGGGGACAGCGACGCCGACAACGTCGAGATCCGCCGCTGGTGGCCGGGGATCGATGCCGGCGCGCCCGAACCGGGACGGGCCGACCACCAGCAGGTGCCGCACTGGGAGATCGGTGAGGCCCTGCACCTGCTCGACATGGAACGGGGCGCCCGTCTGTCGGGCTCCATGTTCCCCCTCTACCGCGGGGCTGGGGCGCGCTTGCTGCGGGCGCTCACCGCCTTCGCGCTCGATCGCCACACGCCCGCCTACGAGGAGGTCCGGCCGCCGACCGTGGTGTTGACCGAGACCATGACCTCCACCGGCCACCTCCCGAAGTTCGCCGACGACGCCTACCACCTCGAACGCGACGACCTGTGGCTCATCCCGACGGCCGAGGTGCCGCTGACCTCGATGCACCGGGGCGAGATCCTCGACGAGTCGGTGCTGCCGCTGCGGTTCACCGCGGCCACCGCCTGCTACCGGCGCGAGGCCGGGTCGGCCGGCCGCGACACACGCGGCCTACTACGGGTACACGAGTTCGACAAGGTCGAACTGTTCGCCTACACCACGCCCGACCAGGCGCTCGGCGCCCAGGCCGACATACTGCAGCGAGCCGAGGCGATGCTCCAGGAGCTCGGGTTGCGCTACCGCGTCATGGACCTGTGCGTGGGGGACCTGGGCGGTCCCTCGGCCCGGACCTTCGACCTCGAGGTGTACGCCTCGGGCGTCGACCAGTGGCTCGAGGTCAGCTCCACCAGTTGGTTCCGGGACTACCAGGCCCGCCGGGCCCAGGTGCGGTACCGACCCGCGGGCGGGGGCGCCCTGCGACTGGTGCACACGGTGAACGGCTCCGCCCTGGCCTGGCCGCGGATCTGGGCCGCCCTGGTGGAGAACGGCCGTCAGGACGACGGCACGGTGCGACTGCCCGAATGCCTCGCTCCCTACGTCGGCGGGGAGCTGCTGATCAAGGCGTGAGCGCGGCGAAGCGGTAGCCCACGCCCCGCACCGTCGTGATGAGGACGGGGACGGAGGGATCGGCCTCGATGCGGGAGCGCAGCCTCTTGATGTGCACATCGAGGGTCTTGGTGTCGCCGATGTAGTCGGTGCCCCAGACGCGGTCGATGAGGACGTCGCGGGTGAGGACGCGCCCGGCGTTCTCCACCATGAGGCGGAGGAGCTCGAACTCCTTGCGGCGGAGGTGGACCTCGTCGCCCCGCACGAAGACGCGGCGCTGATCGAAGTCCACCTTGATGTCGCTCGACTGCCACACCCCTTCGCTGCCCAGGTCGAGGCCGTTGGCGTTGTCGCCGGCGTCGGTACCGCCCGGCGAACGCCGGAGCACGGCCCGCATGCGGGCCACCAATTCGCGGAGGCGGTAGGGCTTGGTGACGTAGTCGTCGGCCCCCACCTCGAGGGCCACCACCGTGTCGATCTCGGTGCCCTTGGCCGTCACCATGATGATCGGGACGTGCGACTGCTTGCGCAGCGTGCGGCACACATCGATGCCCGACAGCTTGGGCAGCATCATGTCCAGCAGGAGGATGTCGGGGTCGGTCTCGGCGAAGAGGCGGAGGGCCTCGGCGCCGTCGCGGGCCACGGTGACCCGGAAGCCCTCGTTGGTCAGGCCGATCATAAGGGCTTCGATGAAGGATTCCTCATCTTCGGCCAGGAGCACCTTGATCGGGCCGTCGACCCCGGCCCGGGCGGACGTCTTTGACTTGGTCTTGCTCATGCCTTGCGGTCGGCCTGGATCGGGAGCACGAGGCTGAAGGTGGAGCCCTCTCCTTCGCGTGACTCGACGTCGACCCATCCCTGGTGGTTGTTGGCCACGTGGCGCACGATGGAGAGGCCGAGGCCGGTGCCACCGGTGTCGCGGCTGCGGCCGTGGTCGACCCGGTAGAAACGCTCGAAAATGCGGTCGAGGTCGCGGGCGGGGATCCCGATGCCGTGGTCCTGGACGGCCAGGCGGACGGTGTCGCGATCTTCGGGGTGCCATTCGGAGCGACCCGTCGAGGCGTCGTCGCTACCCTCGGCGGACGACGGCTCACTCTCGGGCATGGCGGGCGCCGTCGTCGACGTGGCCACCTCGGAGAAGGTCGTCTCGGGCAGCGTGACCTCGGACGGTGCGGCGTGCTGGCCCCGTTCGCCGGCGCCGGCGCCGGCGTCCCCAGCCGCGTCGGCCTTGGCGGCGAAGCCGCCGAAGCTGGCGGCCCCGGGGTTGGAGGCCGCCTCGTCGCGGGTGGTCCGATCCGGGGCGGTGTCATCCGGGCCCTGGTCCAGGCCCCGGCGGATGGTGCCCGAGACGGCCACCTTGGAGTTGTCGTAGGAGTAGGTGATGGCGTTCTCCAACAGCGCGTGCATGGCCGAGACGAGCTGGCGGCGTTCGCCCAGTACGGCCACCGGGGGCGAGGGCTCGTGCAGCACGATCTCGATGCCCCGTTGGTCGGCCGTGGCCCGCACCCGCTCAATGGCGTCGGCCATGACCAGGTTGACCAGGACCGGCTCGCGGGGCGGCGCCTCCTCGGACTCGATGCGGGAGAGATCCAGCAGGTCATCGATGATCCGGCTGACGCGGAAGGCCTCGTTGTGGATACGACCGGCCAGCCGTTGGGCCACATCGGCGTCGGGCTCGCTGACCAGGGTCTCGGCCAGCAGGCCCAGCGCGCCCATCGGCGTCTTGAGCTCATGGCTGACATTGGCCACGAAGTCGCGCCGGATCTCCTCGAGTCGGCGTCGCTCTGAGATGTCCTCGATGAGGGCGATCACCCCGAGGGGGCGGCGGCCGTCGTCGATCTGGCGCGCCCGCACCTGCAGGGTCCGTCGGGGCGGGCCGTACAGGTCGAGCGTGCGCTCGGCCGTGCCCTGGTGCCACGCATCCTGGAGGAGCTCGGTCACCGCCTGGGCGGCCAGCGCGTCGCCGTGCCGGCTCACCATCAGGGCGTTGGCCCGACCGTTGCGGTAGATCACCGTGCCGTTCTCGTCGCAGAGGACCACACCCTGGGTCAGCGTATCGAGCGAGCGCCTGAGGCGGATGGCGTCCGAACTCGACTCGGTCACGGCCTGGGCCGCCCCGCTCGTGACCTGTTCGAGGTAGGCCAGCGACGTCTCGATGTTGGTCTCGTTCTCGGGGGGGTCGAGGCCGAGCCGCGACCCGAGGGCGGTGAGCCGCTGGGAGATGGCCCGGCGGCCCGAGCGCCGTCCGACGGCGCGGGCGATGAGGATGCAGAGGACGAAGAAGACAACCAGGATGCCGATGTAGATCAGCTCGCGTTGGGTGCTCAGCTTGATGACCACCTCGTTCCCGTACACAGCCCCCAATATGACAGGCATGGCAGGGGTGCGGGCAACTGGGCACACGAAGGGGGGTGGGCGGGGCGGGTCGTGGGGAGCCCTGATTCTGGAAAACGGTGAAACTACATGAACCGTTCCCCTCCAGACGTGATCCACCGGAGGTCCCGGCACGTCGGGAACTGAGGACGTGAGGACGTGACGACGTGACTGTGATGGTGGCGATGATCGGGTGGCACTGGGCCGGCGTCACGATGCACCCGGACCTGAGCCAATTGCCGGGCGGCGGGACCCTCCAGAGCCTGACCGACGGTCTGGGCGCCTGGGCCCTCATCGCCGCGCTGGTGGGCCTGGTCATCGGCGCCGCCGCCTGGGCCCTCGGGGTGCACTCGCAGAACTTCCAACAGTCGCTGGTCGGGCGGCGGGCCGTCCTGGTCTCCGGCCTGGCCGCCCTGCTCATCGGGGCGGCGCCGCCCATCATCAACTTCTTTTTCGACACCGGCACCAACCTGCACTGAGCGGTCCCGGGCATGGTGAGCGGTCCACCGATGTTGCTCGGCGCGCTGTTGGTGCGGCATGCCGCGGCCTTCACTGCGGCGCCGGCGGCGCTGGCCGCGCCGGCCGCGCCGGGTGCGTTCGCGGCGCCGGCTGCCCTCGCCGCGAGCCCCGTGGCGACGACCCCGGTGGCGACGGCCGGCTGTCCGGGGCTCGACGCGCTGAATCCCCTCTGCCAGGCGGGCTCCACGGTCAGCGGCGTGGCCGGCAGCGGGATCGATGCCGTGCTGAGCGGTCTCAGCCAATGGGTGGCGAGCGGCGCCGAGTGGCTGCTCTCCCAGATCGGCGACGTGCTCACCAGCACGACCACCATCGACATCGGAGCCAGCTGGTTCCACACCCACTACGTCGAGATGACGGCCTTGGCGGGTGTGGTGGTACTGCCACTCCTGTTGGTATCGACAATGCAGGCCATCTACCGGCAGAACCCCGGTCAGCTGGTCCGCGCCTTCCTGGTTCAGCTCCCCTTGGCGCTGCTGCTCGGCGTGGTGGCCATACAGATCGTGACGCTGTGTCTCTCGGCCACCGACACCATGTGCGCCACCGTGGCCGGGGGGAGCGGCTCCGACGTCACGGCGTTGCTCAACGGCGTCTCCAGCGGGCTGGTCGGCGCGCTGGGCGATCCGACCATGGCCACCTTCGTCCTCTTGTTGGTCGGGCTCATGGTGGCGGTGGCGGCGTTCGTGCTCTGGCTCGAGCTCCTGGTCAGAGCAGCCGCGGTCTACGTGGCCGTACTCTTCCTCCCCCTGGCCCTGGCCACCTTGGTGTGGCCGTCGGTTTCCCACTGGTGCCGACGGCTGGTCGAGACGTTGGCCGCGTTGATCCTGTCCAAGTTCGTCATCGTGGCCACCCTGAGCCTGGCCGCCAGCGCCATCTCGTCGGGCACCGCCGGCACCGGAGGCCACGGCGCGGGGTTCGCCTCGGTCCTGGCCGGCGGCGCGTTGTTGGTGCTCTCCACCTTCGTCCCGTTCACCATCCTCCGCCTCATCCCGGTGGCCGAGGCCGGTGCCATCGGTCATCTCGAGGGCGCCCGCCAGCGCGGCCTGGCGCCGATGACCGGCGTCCCGCGCACCGCGGCTTCGTACGCCCTCCGGGAGGGGATCTCCGCGGCGCGGGACGCACGGGGCGCGGCGAGATTGGCCGCGGTGACCGGCCCACCGGGGACCGGGGGAGCCGGAGGTGTGGGCGATGTCGACGATGGTGGCACCGGCGGTGCTAGTGCCGATGGTGGTGGCACCGGCGGCGGCGTGGGTGGTGGCGGTGACCGAGGAGATGCGGCCGCGCGTCAGGGGATCGACCCCGATGCGCTGACACCTGAGAGCGGTGGACTGGTTCCTGACGCCAACGGGATGGCGATCGGCCTGGCGCCCTCCAACCCGAATTGGGAAAGCGAGCCGGTGCCGGCCGGCGCCCGGCGCCGGGACAAGGGACCCAAGCCGCTCCTGCCGGTCGGTGGTCGTGGTGGTGGTGGTGATGGTGGTGATGGTGGAGCCCGGAGCGGTGGGTGGCCGAACGGTGGCCCGACGGATCCACTGTCCGCGGCCTCGCCGCACCCGGTCGGCCGACCGGGGTTCAACGGAGTGCGCCACGCCTTCGGGCAGGACCATATGGGACCGGTCCTCACTTACATCCGACCGGATGACGCTCCCCAACGGGACGACCCACCGCCGGTCCGGACGACGACGTAGTGGCGCTCCAGGGTGCCCGCTATCGCTTCGGGCCGCGCGAACGGGGCGGCGCCCTGGCCGGATGGCGAGCGGGACAGATTCTGACCGTCGCCCTCGGTCTCCTCATCGGTGTGGTGGTGCTGCGGTCCCAACCCGACGCCGCGGGCGTGGGCGCCGCGTTCTCCATCCTGGTGGTCTGCGCCGCGTTGGCCACGTGGCCTCTGTCGGGGCGCACCGGCGACCAGTGGATCCCGGTGGTGGTCTGCTGGAGCGCACGCCGGATCACCGGGCGGAGACGGCGGCGGACGGACGCGCTGCGCGGTCTGCGACTGCTGAGCGCGGGGTCGCGCGGGATGGGGGTGATCCACGATGTGCGGGCCCGTACCTTGACCGGCGCCCTGTCGTTGCGGGGCCAGAGCTTCGCCCTGCTCGGTCCGGACGACCAGGACCGCCGGGTGGCCGGGTGGTCCGCCGTTCTGGCCGCGCTGGCTCGCGAGGGTTCTCCGATGCGGCGAGTGCAGTGGTTGGCGGCCTCGTTTCCCGACGAGGGTCACGGTGTGCGCACCCATTTCCGCGAGCAGGGGGTGGCGGATCCGGCCTCGTCCAGTGTGGCTTCGTACGAGTCGCTGCTGACGGTTCTGGAGGCCGATGCCTGTACGCACGCGGTCACCCTGACCGTGCAGGTGCGGCTGGGCAAGTCCCTCGAGGGGGCATGCGAGGTCTTGGAGCGCGAGATGATCCAGCTGGTCCGCCACTTGGGTGACGCCGACATCGGGGTGGATGCGGTGTTGACCGCGGACGGCCTGGCCGCCCTGCTGCTACGGACCTACGAGCCGCAGGGCGGAACGATGCCGCCTCCGGGATCCACCCCCGCGGCCGCCCTGTCGCGCTCGTCCGCCGCATCGCCACCCTCGTCCGCCGCACCCCCGCATTCGTCCACCGATCCGTGGCCCATGGCCATGTCGGAGGAGTGGGCCACCCTGCGGGTCGACGGCATGGTGCATGCCACCTTCTGGGTGGCCGAGTGGCCCCGGGTCGAGGTGCGCAGCGACTTCCTGGCCCCCTTGCTGCTCGCGGCGACCCGGGCGACCCTGTCGGTCGTGATGGAACCCCTGGCGCCGGAGAAGGCGTTGCGCAAGGTGGAGGCCTCACGGACCGCCGACCTGGCGGACACCGAACTGCGCCGGCGCAGCGGCTTCGTCTTCACCGCGCGTCATGCCCGCGAGAGCGAGGTCCTGGCCCGGCGCGAATCCGAGCTGGCCGACGGCCACGCATCCTTCCGCTACGCCGGGTTCGTCACGGTCGCCGCGGCCAGCGAGGAGGAATTGGAGGCGGCGTGCGACTCGGTGCAGCAGGCGGCGGGGCAATCGCGCCTGATCCTGCGCCGCCTGTACGGGGATCAGGCCAGTGCCTACACCTGTACCCTGCCCCTGGCCCGGGGGTTGACGTGAGGGTGAGTCCGGGTTGACGTGAGTCCGGGGGTTGGCGTGACGATGAGCCGGGGTCCGGTGATCGTCCACCCAGCCCGTGAGCACAGTCGGGGGGTGGGTGCTCTTGCGGTACCGGGTCCGGAAGACTGAAATGGAGGGCCGGGGCCGCGGGCGCCGAGCGGGAGGGGGAAACCGATGGAGGGTGGTGGGATCGTCACGGACAGGAGCCGTGACTGGCAACGTCGCCGGCGGCGCCGGATCGGCAGCCTGGCGGCGGTGGTGTTGTTCGTCCTGCCTTCTTCGGCGTCGCGCTCACCCTGGCCCGAGCGGGCGCCCCCATCATCGGATCGCTGCTGCTGGCCGGGGGAGGCGTCCTCGTAGAGATCTCGCACGCCCGGCCCTACGGCCCCCTGGGTTTCGCGTGCGTGCTCGCCGCCGGGGCATTCCTGGTGCCGTGGCGATGGCGACTCGGTCGGGAAGAACCGCAACTGATCCGGTAGAAGAGTGCCGGGCATTGCGGAGCGGCGTGGCCACTGTCTCCGTATGCTCGAAAGGATCGGCGGTCGAGTCGAAGCGGCTGCCCCGTTCTGGAATGACGGAGGCCTCATGAGCATTCCGACCGTCACGCAGCGGCCAGGTGAGATCCAGGTCTCCGAGCACGAGGCGAACCACACCCGGCGCTGGTGGATCCTCGCCGTGCTGGGCATCGCGCAGCTGATGGTGATCCTGGACAACACCATCGTCAATATCGCTCTCCCCACGGCCCAGCATGCCCTTCACTTCTCCAACGCCGACCGCCAGTGGGTCGTGACGGGCTACTCCCTCGCCTTCGGAAGCTTGTTGCTCCTCGGCGGCCGCATCGGCGACATCATCGGTCGAAAACGCGCCCTGCTCATCGGGCTGATCGGTTTCGCCTGTGCTTCGGCGCTTGGAGGCGCATCGCTCAACTTCGCCATGCTGGTCACCGCCCGCACCGTCCAGGGGGCGTTCGGGGCGCTCCTCGCTCCATCGGTCCTGGCTCTCTTGACCACCACCTTCACCGATCCGAAGGAGCGGGGGAAGGCGTTCGCCATCTACGGTGGTATCGCCGGAGCGGGCGGGGCCATCGGCCTGCTGCTCGGTGGCATTCTCACCTCCTACGCCTCATGGCGGTGGACCCTGTTCGTCAATCTCGCGTTCGCGGCTGTCGCGGCCGTCGGTGCGCTGCTGTGGCTCAAGAACGACAAGGCGGCCGACCACGACCCTCTCGACATCCCGGGCCTGTTGCTGGTGACCGGGGGTCTGTTCTGCTTGGTCTACGGCTTTTCCCACGCCGAGACCACCGCCTGGAGCAATCCCTTCACCATCGGGTTCCTGGTGCTGGGCGTCGTGCTGCTGGGCATCTTCGCCTTCTTCGAGACTCGGAGGAGGTACCCGCTCCTGCCACCCCGTGTCGTGCGCAATCGGACACGCGGTGGCTCGATGCTGGCCATGCTGTTCGCGAGTATCGGGATCTTCGGGGTCTTCCTGTTCTTGACCTACTACCTGCAGGGCACTCTGGAATTCAGCCCGGTCAAGACGGGGGTCGCCTTTCTCCCGATGGTCGCCGCGCTCGCCGGTACGGCCCAGGTCTCCAACCGGGTCCTGTTGCCCAGGATCGGGCCCAAGATCATCATCCCGATCGGCCTGCTGATCGACGCCGTCGCGATGTATCTGCTCCATCGGGTCGGGCTGCACAGCTCCTATGTCAGCCATGTCCTTCCGTACCTGATTCTGCTGGGCCTGGGTTTCGGGCTCAGCCTCGCCCCCTCGTTCAGCACGGGCACGCTCGGCCTGGCGCCTCATGACGCCGGCGTCGGGTCGGCCACCCTCAATACGAGTCAGCAGGTCGGAGGATCCATCGGGACGGCACTGCTCAACACCTTGGCCGCGGGAGCGGCCACCGCCTACCTCGTCGGAAAAGTTGCCACCCCAGCCAATATCAGGACGGCCGCCCTCCACAGTTACACCACGGCGTTCTTGTGGTCATCCCTCATTTTCGTGACGGGAGCCGTGATTGCCGGACTGGTGCTCCAGCGGGGGAACCTCGCGACACTGTCCGTGGCTCCCGAGGCCCGCCAGGCCCCTGAGCCAGCCGCAGTCCAGGCCTGACTCGACCCGGCAACTCCCGCGTGCGGTGTCGTAAGGTCGCCCACATGGAAGATGACGTCAAGCAACCGCTGTGGTGGGACATACGAGACCGCCTGGCCCAAAGTCCCATGCCGTTCCAGGAGCTCGCGGGGCGACTTGGCTCGGACGAGGGTGAGATTTGCGGGGAAGCCGCGCAGCAAATGGAGATAGCTCTCCTCGAGTTCTTCAACGAGCGCGGTATGGAGCCCGTCGAGTTCCTGCGGATCTACCACAGGAACCTCGCGGCCGGACGCGACTGAGATCTTTCCGGGGGCGCTGACCGGGGGGCGCTGACCGACGGCGCGATCAGGGGCGCGAAGCAGCGGTGGGAGAGCTGGACAACACACACCACCGGTCGACGGCCACGCGCCCGCGCCACGCCCTCCCGGCCACGGTCCGGGGAGCTGTGGCACCATGGGGGCGTCCGCCAGGCGCCGCCCGTGCGGTCGGCAGAACGGGGGACGCCACGTGTCCGGGTTACGGGTCCACCACCTCAGCTGCGCCCACCTGCAGCGCCTGAAAATGGTGGGCCAGCCCTTCGTCTGCCACGTGCTGCTGATCGAGACTCCCGCCTCGGGTCTGGTGTTGGTCGATACCGGGCTGGGGACGGCAGACTACGCGGCCATATCGTTTCGGCTGGGCCGGAGCTTTGCGTTTGGGTACGGCAAGCCCGCGGTGGACCCCTCCCTCGCCGCCATCCGGCAGCTCCCGGCCCTCGGGTTCGACCCGCACGACGTCCGCCACATCGTGCAGACTCACCTCGATCTCGACCATGTCGGCGGCCTGTCCGATTTCCCGTGGGCCACCGTGCACGTCCACCGGGCGGAGCTGGCCGCGGCTTTGGCCCGAAAGGGAGCCAAGGCACGCGGGCGGTACCGCCCGCTCATGTGGGCGCACGGCCCCCGATGGCAGACCTACGTCGAGGAGGGCGAGCCCTGGTTCGGGTTCGCCGCCGTCCGCTCACTGGAAGGTCTCCCCGAGGAGATCCTCGCCGTCCCCCTCTTCGGCCACACCCACGGGCACTGCGGGATCGCCATCGAGACGGGGGACGGGTGGATGCTCGACGCCGGCGATTCCTACTTCGACCCCCGTGAGGTCCACGGCCCCCGCCGCGTCTGCGGGCCGCGGGTCCGACTCTTCGAGGCCATCGTCACCACCGACCGCGGGCAACGGGTCGCCAACCAGGACCGGCTGCGCCGCTTCACGGCCGACCACCCCGACGTCGACGTGTTCAGCGCGCACGACCCGGCTGCTTACCGCTCCCTGGCCGCCCCGCGCCCGCGTGGCGGACGGCCCCTCGCAGACGACGCCCCGGCGGACGACGCCCCGGCGCGGTGAGGGCGCGGCGCCCGCTCCCACCGGGCGTCGGGGCTCAGGCGCCGACCCGGTCGAGGTGGGCCAGGAAGTGCGGGAACGTGTCGCGGGCGGCCGTGGCGCCGATCAGGACGTCATTATGGCCGTAGTCCTCGAAGACCTCGCGGTGGAAGTCGCCGCCGGGGAGCTCCTGGGTCAAGAGGTCATAGGTGCGCTGGGTCGATGCGGGGGTCCACACCAGGTTGGCGCTGCCCGACAGCAGGGTGAGGGGGAGCCGCAGGCGCTCGAGGTGGACCAGGTAGTCGTCCTCGCCCCGGGCCGAGAGCACGCGTTCGTGGCGGGCCATGACCGACAGGTGGTCCATCATGGTCAGATCGGTGGGCCCGAAGAGCTCGTGCATGGTGACGTGGGTCAGTTCGTTCACTTGCGGGTGATGAATCGCGACGCCGTAAATGAAGGCCAGGCGCCGGCACACGGCCTGGTCGCATTGCTCGCCCTCGGGTATGGGGTAGAGGCGTAACAGCTCGTCGAAGGCACGCTGACCCCACGCCTCGCCGGGGAAGGAGTCCGTCGTCAGGAGCCGCACGCCGGCGGCCTTCAGGAGCTCGCCGAGGTGCAGTCCGACCTTGATTCTGGTGATGGCGGGCCCGATGGGGTGGGCTCCCACCGAGGAGCACAGGATGGAGCTCGGGGTGGCGGCACCGGAAAGGATGGCCATCACCCAGGTGATGCTCCCCACGCAGTGGGCGATGACGTGGAGCTCGTTGCGGCCGCTCAATTCCCGGACCGCCCTGGCGGCCGCGGCATGGTCGTAGCGGGCCACCTGGTCGCCCGTGAACTGCGTGGTGGCGCTCGGCAGCAGGGTCGAGGAGCGCCACTCCTGGAGCCAGACGTCGAATCCGTGGGCGACGAGGTACTCCACGAAGTTCACCTCAATGGTGTCGAGGTTGAAGGTCAGCGGGTTGCCCATGCCGTGGGACAGGAGCACCGGCCCGCGCCGGCCACCCTCGTAGCGGGTCAGCCGCAGAGCCACGCCATCGTCGGTCCGGTACTCGTAGACCCGACTCAGGGGCAGTGCCAGCACGCGGCGGCGACGGGGCGGCGCCTGACGGTTGAACCCGGTGCTCTTGTGCACGACGGATCCGTAGTCTTCGTAGAGTGCCCCGGCGAAGGCGCGGCCGAAGCCGGCTTCGAGCTCCAGTCGCTCCCACCAGCCCACCGGGCCGGTCACCGTCATGGTGCGGAGCTGTTTGGCGAAGTCCTCCGGCTTGATGCGAAGCACGCCCCGCCCGAGGACCGGCCCCGTCGGACCGTCGTGGCGGAGGGTGACGTACAGGGTCGTGGTCGCGGCCCACACCTCGTCGAGGGCGCCTGGGGCGACCACCTTGAAGCCGGCCACGTGGTAGCGCCGCCCGTCCGTTGCGGCCACGGGGAGCCGGTACCACATGTGACGGACCTCGGTGTCCACCGGGTCATCGGCCGCCAGGAGCTGGAACTGCCCGCCCTCGACCATGAGCGGGTCAGGGGAGAGAGCCGGGGCGTCGACGGTCCCAAAGGCCGCCATGGGGCGGGCCAGGTCTGCCGTCTCGGCCCGCAGGTCGTCGGTGGAGAGCGTGAGCTCGAAGGACAGCGTCGACCCGGCCGCCTCGCCCTGGCGCGCCGCCTCCTCGTACTGGGCCAGGTTGCCCACGTCCGGGGTGCCCCCGGCCGCCCAGAAGCCGACCATCCGCTCGGTGAAGCGCAGGCCCGGCTTCACCGGCGGCGGCGGTGGGGCGGTGGTGGGGGCCGCCGGTCCGGCCGGCGTGTCGTCGATCTTCCAGCCCTCGGCCGCAGCCAGGAGCGCGGCGGCGCGTTCGGCCAGGGCGGAAATAGTCAGGAGGGGATTGACGCCGACGGGCCGGGGGACGATGGAGCCGTCCCAGACGAAGAGGCCGTCGTGGACATCGCTTCCGGGCGCGCCGGTGAAGACCCGGCCCCGGTCGTCCACGACCCCGTCCTCGGCCCGCTCGGCCATGATGCAGCCGCCGAGCGGATGCACCGACACCAGTTTGTGATCGAAGAGCTTCGTCCATAGCGGATCGGGCAGGAAGGTGCCCCCACCCACCTGCGACGTCCGGTCGAGGGAGGCGTTGGCACGCTCGTAGTACGGGCTGGTCCCCGCGCCGGGCCACTGCACGCGGACCTCGTCACGGTCGGCGACGAGGGTGCCGTGATCGTCGTCGTTGCCCATGACCAGGAAGGTCTGCAGGTGCTCGGTCATGCCGCGTCGCCCGCCGCTCACGATACTGAGCAGCGAGGCCAGGGGACCGCCGCCGCGCAGCCGGTGGCGGAGCCAGTCAGGGCCGGCTTGCCCGACCAGCTCGAGCGGGAGGAGGCCGGCGACGGCGCCGGGCACCACGGCATCTTCCACGATCATGCCCTCGGCGAGGGCCAGCCCCGCCCGCTGGTCGATCACCGAGGTGATGCAGGGTCCGGCCAGGCGCTCGGGGTCGGGGGGATGATGGCCGGACCCGATCCCGTGCACCTTGGTGTCGGGCCGGAAGGCGAACCCCAGGACGTCGCCGTTGCCAGTGAAGCGGTGACCGAGCCGGTCCGACAGGGCCAGGCCCTGCTGGCGCGAGGCCTGGAGCACCCGCGCCGTACCCAGGGTGCCCGCGGCGAGGACGACGATGCCGGCCGTGAGGGCGAGCGGTGGCGCATCGAAGCTGTCCCGGCCGGCCCCGAGCGGCTGGGCGCGCACGACCCAGGTGGGCCGCCCGTCCGCGGCCCCGGCCTCGCCTTGCTCGATGCAGCGCACGTCGACCTCGGTGAAGACGTGCGCGCCGTGGGCGACGGCGTCGGGCAGGTAATTCATGAGCAGGGTGTTCTTGGCGCCGTAGTTGCAGCCGGTCACGCAATCGCCGCACCCGGTGCACGCCTCCTGGTGCACCCCGGCCGCGTTGGGCCCGGCGCGGAAGGTGACGTTGATGGGCGTCGGGTACCAGGTGTGGCCCACGGCGGCGTTGCGGAGCGCCGCCATTTTGGCCAGGGGCGGGAAGGTCGCCGGGTAGGGCATGGGCGAGAGCATGCGTTCGGCCCGGGCGTAGGCGGCGTCCATCCCGGCCCGGTCGATCTGCAGCGCGTGGGGCCAGCAGTCGTCCTCGAAGACCCGCGGGTCGGCACGCAGCGCGACGTTGGCATTGATCAGCGACGTGCCGCCCAGCCCGCACCCGGACAGGACGTTGACGTCACCGCCCGCGTGGAACCAGAACAGGTCCCGGGGGTCCTCGTGGTCACGGTCGCCCAGGCTCACCTGCACGTGCCGGCGGGCCTGGTCGGTCGTGGCCGGGTACTCGCCCGGGTGGAGCTCACGGCCCCGTTCCAGGACCGCCACCTTCCGGCCGGCCCGGCTGAGTCGGCACACGGCGATGCTGCCGCCGTACCCCGACCCCACGACCACGACGTCGTAGGTCGGGCTGAGCTCCTCGATCGGTTTCGACAATCGGTCCATCACGTTTCTCCTTTGCCGGTCCTGGCGGGGTGGGGTGCGGGGCGCGGTCCGTCGCCAGCTCCCGGGGAGGCGGCCGCAACGACGGGGGCACGCGGCCGACGTTGTCCGCGGGTCCGCCACCCGCCCCTGTCCGTCAGCGTCAGCTCGGCCCGCTCGTTCGCCAGTCGGGCCTCGAGTTGTCGCCGGCGCTCGCGCACGGTGGTGGCCGTGGCCTCGGCCAGCGCCCGCCACGGGTCCCGATCCGGGTCGACGCGCTGGCGCAGCTCCTGGACGAGAGGATTGTCGGGCGTCCCGGCGACGCCCTCGACCCGGACGGCGACGCCGGCGCCGGCGTCGCCGTCCTCGACGTGCTGGGCGTAACAGTGAAGGGAGGCCACGTTCAGGTCCTCGTCGACGAGGACGAGGACGGCCCCTTTGACCGGCTCGGGTTCGGGGCTGTCGACCACCCACCCCCCCGTGTTGACGATGGTGACGGGCGCGCCCGAGACCGGGGTCACCCGCACATCGCTGAAGGGCTTGTGCGTGTGGCCAAAGACGAAGGTGACGTCCGCCGGCGCGCCGGCCTCGGCGGCCAGCTCCGCGGCGACCGGCCCGTCCAGGTAGTTGAGAAGCCCGGCCGCCGCGTTCTCCGAGAGCACGTCGGGATGGTGCCGCTCCCGCCGCAGGGACCGCGTCACCGAACGCTTGAGGACGCCGGCGACGACCGCGCCCTCCAGGTGGTTGCGGATCCGGGAGCCCTTCCGTTGGGCCAGGGCATGCCGCACGCCCTTCGTGACGGCGTCGATCGACTCCACGCTCTGGAGCGATTCGTAGAGGTCACGTGTCCAGGTGCCGATGTCCCCACTGTCGCCCATGGACGACCAGAAGAAGTCGATCCACCCACCGTTGTCGGCTTCGAGGTGCTGGGGCCACGAGCCGCGGCCGGCCCCGACGAACACGTCGTCGAGCAGCGACATCATGCGGTAGAGGGGTTCGACGAAGTGGCCGTGGGACACGACCACGGCCCGTCCCCGGGCGGGGTCGACCAGCCCCAGGTTCGGATAGCTCTGCTCGACCACGACCGTGGCCGCGGTGTCGACCCGGGCCGCCAGCAGCTCGATGAAGCGATCGCGCACCGGCGAGGTGTCGTTGGCGGGTAAGAGGTGGGTGCCGTGGGGCCGGGGACCGGGCACGTCGTCGCGGGGTAGGTCGGCGAGGTACGTGAGGTAGTGGTCGCTGCGGGCGCGGCTCCGCAATTGGTGGTCGTGGTTGCCCGGGATGAACCGGATGTTCGGTGTCACGGCGGCGTTGGCCGCGCCGGGCTGCAGGCAGGCGATGAATTGGGCGAAGGTGGCCGAAGCATCATCGGTCGATGAGAGCGCGAGCTCGAAGAGGTCCCCCGCGACGACCAGCTGGGGGGTGTTGCTGCCGGGACTGAGCGCCCGCAGCGCGTCGCACAGGGCCGTGGTCACCGGCGAGGTGGTCGACTTGTCCACCCGCTCGCCGTCGGCGCTGACCGAGGTCAAGATGCTGTTGAGGGCCCCGAGATGGAGGTCGGAGATGCAGACCCAGCGGACCGCGGGCACGTTAGGGGCCAGCCCTTGACCGGCGACGGGCCCTGGCTTTCCCCCTGTGCGGCTGCACGGTCCCTCCCTCCCGGCGCGTGGGCCCACGCTAGTGCCGATCATCCGCATCGGGGGGAGCTCGGTCCCTCGTGCGTCGGCAATCGACCGCGCCCGAAGCACTCAACCGGGGTGGCCACTACTCTTGTTGCCCTGCCGCAAGAGTCCATTGTCCGCTAGAGAGGCACGGCCTGTGGTTACGAGATTCGGGATTCTGGGGCCCGTCGAGGTCGAGGGAGAGTCCGGGCCGATCGCCATTCGCGGGGCCAAACGCCGGGCCCTGCTCATCAGGCTGCTCCTCTCCGCCAACCAGCCGGTGACCCTCGACACCCTGGCCGACGACATCTGGGACGGCGGGCTCGGGGAGGGGACCGTCTCGACCGTCGCCAGCCACGTCTCCCTGCTGCGCAAGCTGATCGGGACCGATCGGATCGTGAACCACGCGGGCAGCTACTGCCTCACCGTCGGACCGGGCGAACTCGATGCCGCCGAGTTCGAGGCGGAGGTCATGGCGGGGCGGCACGCCTACCGGGGGTCGGAATTCGGCGCGGCGGCGGAGCGGTTCGAGCGGAGTCTCGCGTGGTGGCGCGGCCGGGCTCTCGCCGATGTGGAGGGAGCCCCGTGGGCGCTCGGGGCGATCGCCCGTCTCGACGAGCTGCGCCTCGGCGCCGAGGAGACGTTGCTCGACGCCCGGATGGCCATGGGACTGCACCGCGACGTCGTCAGCAGCGCCGAGGCCGCCGCTGAGGCCCAGCCCCTGCGCGAGCACCGGTGGGCCACCTTGATGCTCGCCCTCTATCGATCCGGACGCCAGGCCGACGCGCTCCGCGCCTACCAGCGCCTGCGCTCGCTCCTCGGGCAGGAGCTCGGGCTCGAGCCTTCAACCGAGTTGGCCGACCTCGAGGACGCGATCATCGGCCACAGTCCCGAATTGGACGTCGTCCATTCGGCCGAGTCATCGGCGCCCCGTACCCGGGCCGTCACTGCACCCGCGCCCGCTCCGGGCCGCCCGCCGGTAACGGATTCGGAGACGGTGATCCTGCTCTTCACCGACTGGGTCGACTCGACGGCGGTCTCCACGAGCATGAATGTGGACGAAGCCGACACCCTCCGCCGCACCCACTTCGCGCTCCTGCGCAACGTCCTGGCGCAGCACGAGGGCACCGAGGTCAAGAACCTGGGCGACGGGCTCATGGCCGTGTTCTCGAGCCCATCGGCGGCGTTGACCGCCGCCGCGGCCATGCAACAGGGCGTCGAGCGCCTGAACCGCCGGGCCGACGTGGCCCTCGGCCTGCGCGTCGGGCTGTCGGCCGGTGAGGTCGCCCTGGAGGACGGGGACTACTTCGGTGACCCCGTGGTGGAAGCATCCCGGCTCTGCAGTCTGGCCGAGGCCGGACAGGTACTCGTGGCCACGCTGGTACGGGCCATGGCCGGTCGGCGCAGCCAGCTCCGGTTCACCGACGCCGGCGAGCTGGCGCTCAAGGGCATTCCCGACCCGGTGCCGGCACTGTCGCTCGAATGGGAGTCCCTCGCGGAGGAGGCACCGGTCATCCCGATGCCCGAGGCACTGCGCGTCGGGGGCCCCGGATTCTTCGGCCGGGCCTCCGAACTGGCCCAGATCGCCGCGCTCTTCGAGCAGGCGGCGCGCGGCGAACGGCAGTTCGCGTTCCTCGGCGGCGAGCCGGGCATCGGGAAGACGACCCTGACGTCCGTCGTCGCCCGGACGGCCGGAGCCTCCGGCGCCACGGTCCTCTACGGCCGGTGCCTGGAGCAGGTCAACGCCCCCTACCAGCCCTTCGTGCAGCTGCTCGACGACTACGTCCACCACGCGCCGCAGGAGCTGCTCGAGGTCCACGTGGCCGAATTCGGTGGGGAGCTGCTGCGGCTGGTGCCTTCGCTGGGGCGACGTGTCCCCGGGGTCCCGGCACCATCCCGATCGGATCCCGAGACCGAGCGGTACCTCGCTTTCGGCGCAGTGGTCGGGCTCTTGTCCGGTGAGTCCAGCCACCGCCCGGTGTTGCTCGTCCTCGACGATCTGCACTGGGCGGAGGCCTCGACGCTGCAGCTGCTCGGGCACCTGGCCCAGGCGTCACCACGACTCCCCCTCCTCGTCCTGGGCACGTTCCGATCCAACGAGGTGTCGGGCGACCATCCCCTGGTCGAGACCCTCGCCGCCCTCTGGCGCGAACGGGGCGTCACTCGGCTGGAGCTCAGCGGCCTCTCCCCCCCCGAGGTCTTCGACCTGTGCGCCGCGGCCGCGGGTCACGCCGTCGACGATGCCGCGTCCAGCGACTTCGTGCGGGCACTCCAGCGGGATACCGACGGCAACCCCTACTTCGTATGGGAGCTGTTGCGGCACCTGGCGGAATCGGGCGGCCTCGTGCAGGACGACGCCGAGCGGTGGGCGCCGGACCAGGCGCTGCTGCGGACGGGCCTGCCGGCCAGCGTGCACGAGGTGATCACCCAGCGTGTCCGGCATCTCGGTCCCGAAGCGTCCCGCGTCCTGTCCCTGGCGGCCGTGATCGGGGCGGAGTTCGACCTGGCCACGCTGGGCACGGTGGCCGAGACGACTCAGGACGTGCTGCTCGACCTCGTCGAAGCGGCCGAGCGCTCGGCTCTCCTGCAGCCTTCGGGAGACGGTGACCGGTACGTCTTCGCCCATGCCCTGCTCCGCCACACCCTGTACGACACCCTGCCGTGGTCCCGCAAGCGACTGGTGCACGCCAAGGTCGCCCGCGCCCTCGAGGACGGCTCCGGCGGGCCTCCCCCCGCCGCTCTCCTGGCTCACCACTTCCTGGCGGCGGGGGAACAGAGCGCCGCGCTCCACTACGCCGAGCTGGCGGGCCGAGACGCCCTTGGGTCCATGGCGCCCGGCGAGGCGCGGCGCTGGTTCGACGAGGCGCTCACCCTGCTCACGGCTCTCCAGCCCGACGCGGACACGCGCCGTTGTGATCTCATCACGCAGAAGGGGATCGCGCAGTGCCAGGCCGGCGATCCGGCCTATCGCGAGACGCTCCTCGAGGCGGTGGCCCTGGCCGACGCGGCCGGTGACGCCCGGCGCATGGCGGTGGCCGCTCTGGCCAATACCCGGGGCTACTACAGCTCGGTGGGCGAGACCGACCACGGGCGCGTGGCGCCGTTGCGCGCCGCCCTCGAGCGCCTGGGTGACGCCGACGGCGAGCTGCGGGTCCGTCTGCTGGCCACCCTGAGCAGCGAGTTGGTTTTCGACGCCGCCCTGGCCGAGCGCCGGGTTCTCATCCGTCAGATCAAAGACGAGGTCCACGAGCTCAACGATCCGGTGGTCTTCGTCGACGTGCACAACCTGCTGGTGGAGGCCACACGGCATCCGACCAACCTCGTCGAAAGACTGGAGGACACCGCCGAGGTGCTCCGCCTCGCCGACGATGTCGGCAATCGTGCCACCCTGTTCTGGGCCATCGGCCATCGAATGCGGGCCTCGCTCGAAGCGGGGAGGGTGGCCGAGGCCCGCGAGTTGTTCGAGCGGATGTCCAGCGTCGCCGACGAACTCTCGCAACCCATCATGCGGTGGAACACGGCCTACGCCCGGGCCCAGTGGGCCTTCATGGCAGGCGACACCGACACGGCCGAGCAACTGGCCGAAGACGCCCTCAATCAGGGCCTCGCGATCGGGCAGCCCGACGCCTTGATCATTTACATGGGCCAGCTCACCCATGCCCGCTGGCAGCACGGCCGCCTGTCCGAAATGGTCGACCAGCTGGAGGAGGGCGCTCGGAACACGCCGAACATCCCCGCCTACAAGGGCGTGCTGACCCGGGCCCTCTGCCAGGCGGGACGGGAGCAGGAGGCGATCGCGCTGCTCGACGAAGCGGCGGGTCGCCGCTTCGTCGACATGCCGGAGGACTTCCTGTGGAGCTTCGGCTTGGTGAACTACGCCGAGGCATCGATCGTGCTGGCCCACACCGAATCCGCCGCCCTCCTGTACGAGATGTTGGCGCCGTTCGAGGGCCTGCTGGCCATTGCCGGCCCCACGTGCGAGGGGCCTATCGCCCACTATCTCGGGGGCCTGGCCGGGGTGACCGGGCAGCTCTCCCGCGCCGAGCAGCACTTCGAGGTGGCCGCGGCCATGGCGGAGGTCACCGGATCGCCCTACTTCAATGCCCGCACCTTCATCGAGCGCGGTCGGGTGGCCGCCAGAGGGCGCGACCTGGCGGCGGCCAGGCGGTACCTGGTCGCCGGGAGGGACCTGGCCGTGCAGTGGCGCTTCGCGGACGAGGTCCGCAAGGCCGACCAGGCGCTGCTCGCCTTGGGGTGAGGTGCGGGGCCCGGCGGCGGGCCCGTGTTGGCGGTGCGGACGGTCAAGACGGTCAAGACGGTCAACACGGTCAGGCGGCTTTGCGAGCACTGCCGTCATCGCTTTGACCGGTCTTAGCAAGAGATTTGACCACGTCCTGTCATGGTGATCCGTGAGAGGTGGACCCATCAGGCGTTCACCTCCCGGGGGCGACCGCAAGGGTGGCCCGGACGAGTGAGAGGACCGGCACCAATGGTTGAGTTTCGGACGGGTAGGGACCAACGCCTCGCGGTACTCCGGGAGTGCCGCCTCTTTTCGGGCAGCACGAGGGAGGAGCTCCGGAGGATCGATTCGCTCATGACGATGGTTGAGGTGCCGCGGGGATCGGTCCTGACCGAACAGGACGCGCCGGGCCTCGAATGCTTCGTCATCGTGGAGGGTTCGGCCTCGGCCTGGCGGAATGGGAGGCGGCTCACAGGCTTCGAGGCCGGTTCGTTCTTCGGCGAGCTGGCCCTGCTGGACCGGAAGGTCCGGACGGCCACGGTCATCGCCGAGACCCCCATGCGGCTGCTCGCTCTGTCGTCCAACGAGTTCAAGACCCTCACAGCCACCGTGCCCCAGGTGGCCTACCGGATCATGGCCGAAATGGGCACACGGCTCCGCAGCACCAACGACATGGTCAGCGCACCGGCCGAGGCGGCATACGGGCACCCCTCGGGGGAAGACGAGCGCCCCTCGCATGAAGGTGGCCGCGAGTCCGCGTCCATTCTCGGAGACGGCCTGGCCGTTGCCGTGGCTGAAGCCTGAGCCCGAGCCCGAGCCCGAGCGAGCCGCAGCCCGAGCCGCAGCCCGAGCCCGAGCCCGAGCCCGAGCCGCCTGATGATCCGCCTTCTCTGGCCTTGGATAGTGGCCATAGCCATCGTCGTGGTCATCGTCTACTTGGCGGCCCAAGTGGGCGCGGGGGGTGTCGGAGGCCCCGGCACGTAGGGGGTCGAGCTGGTGATCTGTCCCCCGCTACGGGGCGCGGCAGCGCCGACCGTTCCTTGGCATGCCGGGCACGATCGGACCCCGGGTGCCCGCCCACCAGGTCACCACCCGCAACCTGGGGGCGGCCTACCCGTTCATCGCGGAGGCCGGGCTGGGCCAGCGCGGTGTGGTGATCGGTGACGACCTCCTCGGTGGCTCCTTCGTGTTCGACCCCTTCGAGCTCTACGCCCAGGGTGTGGTGTCCAACCCCAATATGGCGGTCTTCGGACAGATCGGCCGGGGCAAGAGCGCATTCGTCAAGACGTTCCTGTGGCGCCAGGCCGTCTTCGGTCGACGGGCCTGGGTGGTCGACCCCAAGGGCGAGTACGGGGACCTGGCCGCAGCGTGGGACGTCCGCCCCGTCGCGCTGCGACCCGGCGGGGCCGTCCGGCTCAACCCGCTCGATCCGAGTCCCGAGCGGTCCGGCGGCATCCTCGACGGCGAGGGGAGCACGGCACGCCGGCAGATGGAGCTGCTGGCTTCCCTGGCCGGGGCCTGCCTCGGGCGCAACCTGCTCCCCCGGGAACGGGCCGCCTTGGGTGCGGCTCTGGCCACGACGGCGGCGGAGGCCGGCGTGCCCACGGTGCCCAAGGTCGTCGAGGCGTTACTGGCGCCGACGGCCGACGCGGCGGAGTCGCTCCGCACCGAGTTGCGAGACCTGTTGGAGGACGGTCGGGATGTCGCGCTCGAGCTCCGCCGGCTGGTGCACGGCGACCTCTGCGGGATGTTCGACGGGCCAACCACGACCGGACTCGATCTCTCGGCACCTCTGGTCGTACTCGACCTTTCCGCCCTCTACACCTCGACGGCCCTCGGCGTGCTCATGGCCTGCGCCACCGCCTGGCTGCAGGCGAACTTGGCTCGAACGGCGGCGGGCACCGCCGGCGGGAGGCGGACCTTCGTGGTCATCGACGAGGCGTGGGCCCTGCTCTCCAACCTCGGCGTGGCCCGGTGGCTGCAGTCGTCCTGGAAACTCTCCCGCGCCTTCGGGGTGTCCAACGTGGCTGTCCTGCACCGGGTGTCCGACCTACGCTCGGTCGGCGCGTCGGACTCCGAGCAGGTCGCGTTGGCGCAGGGCCTCCTGGCCGATTCCGAGACGCGGGTGGTCTACGCCCAGTCCCCCGGCGAGTTGGCCGTCGCCTCCGACTTGCTCTCCCTCTCTTCGACCGAGGCCGATCTGCTGCCCCAGCTCCGCCGGGGCGTTGCCCTCTGGAAGGTGGGCCAACGATCATTCCTGGTCCAGCACCGGCTCAGTCCGATGGAACGCCTCATGGTGGACACCGACCAGGGGATGGCAGGCTCGATGTGAGCCTTCTCGCCGCGGTCCTTCCACTGGCCCTCGGGGGAGTGCTGGTGGCCGCCGCCTCGTTTCGACACGGAGAGGGCGCGCCCAAGGTGAGGGGTCGGGCGCGCCGCGGCGCCCGTTGGGCCCGTCGCCGCGATCTAGCCCCCCTGCTCCTGCCGTTGAAGTCCTCGCACCCGGGCCGCCTCGGCTTGGGGACCGCCCCGGGCGTCCTGCAGCCAGCCAGGGTGGTGGCCGAGGCGGCACAGTCGCTCGTGGTCGTCGGTCCGACCCAGAGTGGGAAGACCAGTGCGCTCGCCGTGCCGGCCATATTGGGGTGGCAGGGCCCGGTGCTCGCCGCCAGCGTGAAGGCCGACCTGCTTCGCCACACGCGCCGACAACGCGCGGCACAAGGTGAGGTCTGGTGCATCGATCCCACCGGATCCACCGGGGCACGGGTCAGTCTGTGGAGCCCCGTCGCCACGTGCGCCGACTGGTCCACGGCCCGACGGATGTCGGCGGACCTGGCCGAGGCTGCCAAGAGCGACGGCACCACCGCCGACGGGGAGTTCTGGTACGCCACGGCGGCCAAATTGTTGGCCCCCCTCCTCTTTGCCGCCGCCCGCGGCGGCCGCACCATGACCGACGTGGTGCGCTGGGTGGACACGCAGGAGGTCGGTGAGGTCGCCGACCTGCTGGAGCCGGCCGGCGTGCCCGAAGCGTTGGAGGCGGCCCGGGCCTCGTGGTGCCGCGACGAACGGACCCGCAGTTCGGTCTACACCACGGCCGAGACCGTGCTCGCACCGTTCGCCGGCCCGCCGTCGACCTTCTCCTCGCCCAGGTGGTTCGAACCCACCGACCTGCTCGAGGGATCGCACACGCTGTACCTGTGCGCGCCCGCGCACGACCAGAGGCGATTGCGCGGTTACTTCACCGCCCTCACCCAACAGGTGCTCTCGGTAGCCTTCACACGGGCCACCCGGTCGGGACGGCGGCTCGACCCCCCGCTCCTGGTGGTCCTCGATGAGGCGGCGCACATTGCGCCACTGGCCGAACTCGACGGCTTGGCCGCCACCTGTGCCTCCCACGGAATCCAGCTGGTGACCGTCTGGCAGGACCTGGCCCAGGTGCGGGCCCGATACGGCGCCCGAGCCCCGACCGTGCTGAACAACCACCGGGCCAAGCTCTTCCTGCCAGGGATCGCCGATCCCGACACGCTGGACTACGCCAGCCGCCTCATCGGCGATGAGGAGGTCGCGTTGCCATCGTTCACCCGCGACGCCGGGGGCGGGCGCTCCACCACACAGAGCCGCGGACCACGTCGGCTGCTTCCGCCCGAGGACCTGCGCTGCCTCCGCCGCGGCGACGCGGTGCTGGTCTACGGCTCACTGCCCCCGGCCCGGCTCAAGCTCCGGCCGTGGTGGGCGGACGATCCAGACGCGGACGACGCGGACGACGCGGACGACGCGGACGGCCCGGATCACGCGGACGGCTCGGATCACGCGGACGGCTCGGATCACGCGGACGGCTCGGATCACGCGGACAGAGCGGATCGATCTATGCACCTTCCGCGTGCACTTCGGGGATCGGGCCGACCAGCTGGTGCGCGCTGGGCGAGCGGACCCAGGCGGACAGGTCCAGGCTGAACCGGGACTCGGGGGCCGGACCCTCATCGAGCCCGTGGGGTTCGGACGCCATGAAGCAACCGTGCAGGTGGCGCACTTCGGTCAGGACCTCGGCATAGGGCTGGGAGCTGACGGCGGGGGAGCCGAAGCCAAAGACGCGTTCGGACCCCAGGACCGCGTTGGCGGTGGCCCGCCCGATGAGCAGGCGTCGGAAGTCGTTGCGCTCGAGCTCCCCTGCGTATGCCTCGACGATATGGAGCACGCGCGCCAGCTCGCGCTCCCCGAAGCCCAGGTAGATATTGGGCGAGGGCAGGTCTCCCCACACGCCCCACATCCACCAGCGCGTGGTGTCTGGTAGGGAGGACTCCACGACACGTTGGACCCCGCGACCCACCACCTCGTGGCCGTGGTGCACATCGTGGGGCGATGGGGACACGACGATGGTGGCGTCGCAGTCCCTCACGATCGGCGCCAGCTCGGCGGCCACGCGGTCGGTGGCCCGCGCCAGGTCGTCGCCCAGTGAGAGGTCGAGCGGAGGATCGAGGAAGACCGGCTCGAACCCGGCCCGGGCCGAAGCCTCCTCCGCCTCCGAGCGCCGTCGCTCCCATTGCTCGGGGAAGCCGAGGCTGGCGATCACGCTGACGATGCGCCAGCCGCGATCGCGCAGGTGCAGGAGGGCACCCGGGCACCCGATGGCCTCGTCGTCGGGATGGGGCGCCACGTGGACCAGGGTGGGGGCCATGACTCCAACACGCTACGCCCGGGGCTGATCGGGACCTTCGGATCGGATGCGGTCGAGGAAGCCGATGAGGTCGAGCAAGTGAGACAGAATGCTCTTGACCGATCACTCTGAATAGAATACTCTGCGAAGATGCCTCGTCCCTCCCGCTCGAACCCATTGGCTCTGGCGGTGTTGGTCACCCTCTACGAGAAGCCGATGCACCCCTACGAGGTGGCGCAGACGCTCCGTCAACGGGCCAAGCAGGAAAGCGTGCGCCTCAACTACGGCTCCCTCTATGCCGTGGTCGAAGGGCTCGAGAAGCGGGGCCTCATCGCCGCCCGGGAGACAGTGCGGGAGGGCAAGCGACCGGAGCGCACGATCTATGAGATCACCGATGACGGGGCCCGGGAGATGATCGACTGGATGACCGAGCTCATCGGGTTACCCAGCAAGGAGTATCCCAAGTTCATGGCCGGGCTGTCCTTCCTGGCCGCCCTCGCGCCGGACGACGCCCTGGTCGCCCTGCGTGCGCGGGCCGATGCGCTCGGTTTCCTGCTGGCCCAGATCCGCGGGGGTATGCAGGTGGCGCATGACATGGGCCTGCCCCGGCTCTTCGGCCTGGAATCGGAGTACGAGGAACAGCAGATGGTGGCCGAACTGCACTTCGTGAACGGGCTGATCAAGGACATCGCCTCGGGAGATCTCGAAGGTCTCGACATGTGGCGGAGCTTCCACGCCGACGGCATCATTCCGCTCGAGGGGGTGATCTTCACTCAGAATCCCGACCCCACATGACGAATCGGGGCCGCGTGTTGAGCCACGCGACCCCCGATCCGTCCAACCACGAGATCGATCCGCGAGGACCAACGCTCGGGCAGCACCGACAGCGTAGGCCAACTCCGTCGATCGAGCTCTCCACCTCACATCGAAAGGAGCGCGCCCATGCACGCCCTGATTGAGGCCGAAGGCCTCAGCAAACACTTCGGGAAGGTACACGCCCTCGACAGCATGGACCTGACCATTCCATCGGGACAGGTGGTGGCCATCCTGGGCCCCAACGGTTCCGGCAAGAGCACTTTCATCCGTACCGTTGCCACGCTGTTACGTCCCGACGCCGGCTCCCTGCGGGTCGACGGTCTCGACGTCATGCAGGCATCGATGGCGATCCGGCGCCGCATCGGATTGGCCGGCCAGTCGGCCGCCATCGAAGAGATGATGACGGGACGGGAGAACCTGCACATGGTGGCCCGTCTCTACGGCCAGAGCCGACCGGAGGCGGGTGCGAGCACAGAACGGATCCTCGAACTGACGGGCCTCACCGATGCGGCGGACCGCCGCGCCCGCACCTACTCGGGAGGAATGCGCCGCCGCCTCGACCTGGGAGCCAGCCTGGTCGGTACGCCGCGTCTGCTCCTGTTGGACGAGCCCACCACCGGTCTCGACCCGGGCAGCCGGATAGAATTGTGGGACGCCATCCGTGATCTGGGTCGCGCCGGGACCGACATACTGCTCACGACCCAGTATCTCGACGAAGCCGATCAACTCGCCGCGTACATCGTCATCATCGACGAGGGCCGGGTGATCGCGGAGGGCACTCCGGGGGAGCTCAAGTCTCGCACCGGGCCCGACATGATCGAGTTGCACACCCGTGATCTCGCGAGCCTCGAAACGGCCTCGCAGATCCTGTCCCGCCTGCGCTCCGGCCCCCCCACGACCGATCCGGCTACCCGCCGCTGTTCGGTGGCGGCCCCCACTGGCGCCCGGTTCCTGCCAGAGGTGGTCCGCGCCCTGGACCAGGCCAACATCGAGGTGGAGGACATCACCCTGCGCCGGCCCACGCTCGACGAGGTGTTCCTCTCCCTCACCGGACATGCCACCGCAGCCACCGCATCGGGCACACCATCCGCACTGTCCACATCGTCCACATCCAAAGCTTCCGCTGAGTCCAAGGAGAACGTCGGATGACCATCCCCACCACGCCCGCCATCCCCGGCAGTTCGATCACGCCGGAATTCGCCCTCGACCGTAAGGCGGCACTGGCACCGTCACCGGCATCGGCATCGGCATCGGCATCGGCATCGGCATCGGCATCGGCATCGGCATCGGCATCGGCATTTGCACCGGCACCGGTTCCGGCTGCGCCACCGACCGACAACGCCGGTGCCGGGTTCCTGGTCGCCAGCTACGAAGTGGCGGCGCGCACGATGAAGAAGTTCGTCCGCTCACCCCAGCTGATCATCGCCGGGACCGCGCAGGGGGCGTTGTTCCTCCTCATCTTCCGCTTTGTGTTCGGGGGAGCGATCAGTCACATCGGAACCCTGTCGTACGTGGATTTCTTCGTTCCCGGCTTCGTGGTCACCAGTGTCCTGTTCGCGGGCATGGGCGCATCGACCGGTATCGCCGAGGACCTTCAGGGAGGGCTTTTCGATCGCTTGCGCAGCCTGCCCATCCGCCTGCTCTCCATCATTGCGGGCCGGCTCGGCGCCGACACGGCCTTGCTCACCTGGAGTCTGGCGGTCACCACCGCCATTGGTGTGCTGGTGGGTTTCAGGGTGCAGAACGGTGCCGGCGCCGCGCTGGCCGCCTTCGGCCTGTGCGTTCTCTACGGCTTCGGCTTCTGCTGGCTCTTCATCTGCTTGGGTCTCCTGGCCGGCAGCCCGCAGGCGGCCCAGGGTATTTCCTTCCTGGTCTTCCCGTTGGCGTTCGTTTCGAGCGCGTACGTGCCCGTCGCCACCATGCCCGGTTGGATGCAGGGCTTCGCCAGCCACCAGCCCCTGACCTACATGTCCAACACCGTGCGCGTCCTCACCCAGGGGCAGGGCGCCACGCAACTCCTGGGTCATTCGCTCAGCAGCTACCTCCTGCCGTCGCTGGCCTGGACGGCGGGCTTCATCGTCGTCTTCGCGCCGCTCACCGTGTGGCGTCTCCGGAGGTCGTAGGAACTCGGGCCTCTCAACGGTCGCGGACAGGAGGGCCACCGCCAGGATCAGAGCGGCGCGCCGGGAGCCACCAATGGCCAGGGCCGTTCACGTTCCATCACCTGGGCCAGTTCCAAGATGAGCGGCTCGGCGTGGTGGCGCCCGATGATCTGGAGGCTGACCGGGAGGCCGTCGACCAGGCCGGCCGGGACGGCCACGGCCGGGTTCCCGGTGGTGTTGGCCGGAATGGTCAGCGCGCCGTTGTTCCCCACCGCGGCTTCGAACCCGACCTCGGCCACCAGGTCCACTCCGTCCACGGTGGTGGGCATCGGCCCGGTCGCGGCGAACGCGACGTCGGGATTGGTGGCGCAGATGATGAAGTCGACCTGATCGAACAGGGTGGCCAGGGCCACGATGCTCTCGCGCCGGAAGGCCTCGATCTTCTTGGCCGCCTCGATGTCGTAGTGGTTGGTGGCGATGTTGGCGGCCAGCATGATCTCGGGCGTCAGGTCGGACTCGCAGCCCGGGTAGAGATCGCCCAGACCGACCAGGAGGCTGGCCGTGCCGGCCAGGGCCCACTCCAAGCCACCTCGCGGCAGCTTGACCGGTACGTCCGCCCGCTCCAGGCCGGCGTCGGCGATCAGCGCGGCCGCGGCCTCCTCGACCTTCTGGCGCACGTCGGCGGCGATCACCGCCGCGCCCAGGTCCGGAGAAACCACGACGCGCCTGCCCCGCACGTCCTGGCGGCCCAGACCGGCTTCCCAGCCCCCGACCCGGGGCAGGCTGAAGGGGTCGTACTCGCTGGCCCCGTTGCAGACGTCGAACCAACGGGCGGCGTCGCGCACGGAGCGGGTCAGGCAGCCCAGCACCGCCGTGAGCGGCTCGATCTCGGTGTGGGGGCCCTTCGGGATGCGACCGAAGGTGGCCTTGAGGCCGAACAGGCCGGTGAAGCCGGCCGGGATCCGGATGGAGCCCCCGCCGTCACCGCCGGTGGCGATGGGCAGCAGGCCCCCGGACACCGCCGCCGCCGAACCGCCCGACGAGCCGCCGGGCGTGCGCTCGGCGTCGTAGGGGTTGGAGGTGGCCCCGTGCAGTCGGGTGTACGTGCAGTTGATCCCTCCGAACTCGCTGGCCGTGGTCTGGCCGACGAGGACGGCACCGGCCTCCCTCAACCGCGCCGTCATGTTCCCGTCGTACTCGGCGACGTGATCCCTCAGCACCAGCGAAGCTTCGGTCTGCGGCCAACCCTTGACCGGATCGAGCTCCTTGACCCCCATCGGCACGCCGCCGAAGGGCAACGACACGTCGGCGTCGGCCGCACGCTCCCGCGCGTGCTCCTCGTCGACGAAGCACACCGCGTTGAGCGTCGATCCTGCGATGGCGTCCAAGGAGGCGTCGAGCGCCTCGACAGGGGAGATGCTTCCCGCCCGGAAGGCGTCGACCAGGGTGCAGGCGTCGCCAAGCCAGGGTTGGTCGGTCACGGGCGACGACGTTACCAATGGACCTCGTGCGGGGCTGCAGCCGGCGGCCGAACCGCGTCATTCCGCACGACCTCTACTCCGCGGTGCGGCGCCGGAACAGGTGGGCGGCCAGGGGGGCGCAGACGGCCAGAATCAGGGCGGACCAGAGCAGCGCCGCTTCTACCGGATGCTGCATGGGCCACACATTGATGGAGCCCGAGGGGTTGGGGTTGCCGAACAGGTCGCGGCAGGCCGACGTGACCGCGCTGACCGGGTTCCAGTCGGCGATGGTCTGCAGCCACTTCGGCATGTGCGCGGTGGGAACGAGCGCGTTGGAGATGAAGGCCAGGGGAAAGATGAAGATGAAGCCGAGGGATTGCGCCGTCTCGGGCCCTTGGCTGCTCAGGCCGAGGCAGGCCGAGCCCCACGACAGCGCGTAGCTGAAGAAGAGGGCGATGCCGAAGCCCGCCAGCACCGAGAGCAGGCTGCTGTTCGTGCGCCACCCGATGGCGAGACCGGTCGCGGCGACGATGGCGACGCACATGGTGGCCGCCAGGATGTCGGAGAGGGATCGGCCGACCAGGATGGCGGAGCGCCACATGGGCAGGGTGCGGAAGCGATCGATGACCCCGTCCTTCAGGTCGGTGCTCAAGCCCACGGCCGTGCCCAGCACCGACGTGGTCAGGTTGATGACCAGCAGGCCGGCCAACGCGTAGTCCGTGTAGGTACCGCCGATGATGGGGATGCCCGAGCCGAAGACGTAAATGAAGAGCAGCGTGAAGAGAACCGGTTGAATGGTCACGTCCGAGAGCTGCATCGGCTCGCGGCGGATGTGGACGAGGTTGCGACGGGTCAGCGAGACCACGTCCTGCCAGGGGGCCCGGACGCGATCGACGATCGACGGAGTGCCGACCGTGGCCGGCTGGCGAGTGGTCGTGGTGGCGGTCGTGGTGGTGGTCGTCATGCGCGCACCTTCTCCATTTCGGGCCGCTCGGAGGGGCCGCCTGGACCGCCAGGGCCACCGAGCCCACCCGAGCCATCTGGGCCACCGAGCCCACCCGGGCCACCGAGACCATCAGGCCCGCCCGACCCATCGGGACCATCGGGACCATCTGGTTCGGCCGGGTGCCCGGTGAGAGAGAAGAACACGTCGTCGAGCGACGGCGGGCGCACCTCCACGTTGTCCACCATGACGCCGGCCCGGTCGAGGGCCCGCACCACGGAGGTGGCCAGGCCCGAGGAGTCGTCGACCGACGCCTGCAGGTGACGGCCGGCGTCGCTCACGTGGACCTTTCCCTCGACCAGCGCCTGCAGGGCCTCGGCCGCGGCCCCGTGGGGCGCCGACAGCGTGACTTCGAGGCGCGCGCCCTTGCTGGCCTCCTTGAGCTCTCGCGGCGTGCCCTCGCGCGATGACGCGGCCGTGGTCGATGACGATGATCCGATCAGCCAGAGTGTCGGCTTCATCGAGATACTGCGTCGTCAACAACAAGGTGACCCCCTCGGCCACCAGCTCCCGGATGACGTCCCACATGCGCTGACGGCTGGACGGGTCGAGGCCGGTGGTGGGCTCGTCGAGGAACAGCACGGGCGGCCGCGTCATGACGCTGGCGGCCAGGTCGAGCCGGCGGCGCATGCCGCCCGAGTAGCCCTTCATGACCCGGTCGGCGGCGGCGGTGAGCTCGAAGCGCTCGAGCAGCTCGGTGGCCCGGGACTTCGAAGCCGATCGCCCCATGCGGCTCAGCTCCCCGACCAGCACCAGGTTCTGCCGCCCGGTGAGCTGCTCATCGAGGGTGGCGTCCTGGGCCGCCACGCCGATGTGGTGCCGTACCTCGGCGGCCTGGCTGACGACGTCGAAGCCGGCCACGGTGCCTCGCCCGGCGTCGGGACTGGCCAGTGTGGTGAGGATACGGACGGCCGTCGTCTTCCCGGCCCCGTTCGGGCCGAGTACACCCAGGATGGTGCCGGTGGGCACGGCGAAATCGACGCCGGCCAGCGCCACCGTCTCCCCGTACTGCTTGCGGAGGCCCTCTGCTTCGATCATGGTGTCGGGCGTCATCTGTTCCTTACCGGTCGGTTAGTAATCCCGCTCCCGGGCATGGTACGAGCCACGCTTACCGGTCGTCAAGTAGTCTCGTACCGTGGCACAGACAGCACAAGCGGCACAAGCGGCACAAGCGGCACCAGCGGCCGAACGAGCACAAGCGGTCGACCCCAGCGGGTCCCCGGTGTCCGAACAAGACCTCCCGGAGGCGATCGGCACCCGGGAGCGTATCCTCGATGTCGCCCTCGACCTCTTCATCGAGAAGGGCTTCGACAAGACCTCGCTCCGTGAGATCGCCGAGCAGCTCGGGGTGACCAAGGCGGCGCTGTACTACCACTTCGCCTCCAAGGACGACATCCTCATGGCGCTCCACATGCGGCTGCACGAGTTCGGCCGGGTGACGCTGGGCCAGATCGAGGGCCGACCGGTCAACCTCGACCAGTGGGGCGTGTTGCTGGACGGCCTGGTCGACCAGATGCTCGCCCATCGCAAGATCTTCCTCATGCACGAGCGGAACCAGGCCGCCCTCGAGAAGTTGCACCGGAAGGACCACGACGCCGAGCACGACGACATCCAGGCCCAGTTCCGCCGGATCCTCAGCGACCCCCGCGTGCCGCTGCGCGACCGGGTCCGGATGGCGTGCTCCTTCGGTGCGGCCTTCGGGGGGCTCTTCCTGGCCGGTGACGCGTTCCTCGATGTGCCCTCGGAGGAGTTCGGCGACATGCTCCGTGACGCCGTGCACACGCTCCTGGCGTAGCGGCCCCGAACCAACCGCACTCAACTGCGCCCCGCCGGGGCCGCCCAAGTACAGTGCGGTCGTGGCTTCCCCCCCGCCTGATGCGTCAACCCCCCCGGAGCACCCCTTCACACTGGCCATCGATGTGGGCGGCACCGGGCTCAAGGCATCCGTCCTGAGCCATGAAGGCACCATGATGGCCGACCGGGTCAGGATCGCCACCACCTACCCGATGCCCCCCGACGGGGACGGGGGACTGGTCCTCGCCCTGGCCACTTTGGTCAAGCCACTCCCGCCAGCCGACCGGGTGTCCTGCGGCTTCCCGGGCATGGTTCGCCGCGGGCATGTCCTGAGCGCGCCCCACTTCGTCTCCAAGAAGGGACCGGGCACGCCCGTCGATCCCGCGCTGTTGGCCGCCTGGTCGGATTTCGATCTGGCCTCGGCGCTGACCACCGTGCTGGGCATGCCGACCAAGGTGGCCAACGACGCCGACGTGCAGGGGGCGGCGGTCGTTGCCGGCGAGGGGCTCGAGCTGGTCATCACCCTGGGCACCGGATTCGGCAGCGCCGTCTTCATGGACGGCCAGATGCTCCCCCACATCGAGTTGGCGCACCAGCCGTTCCGCAAGGACCAGACCTACAACGAGCAGCTGGGCGAAAGCGCCCGCAAGAAGGAGGGCGACAAGCACTGGAACCACCGGGTGCGCCAGGCTATCGCCGGCCTCGATGGCCTCTTCTTCTTCGACCACCTCTACATCGGCGGCGGCAACGCGCGGCGGGTCGACCGCGACGACTTGGGCGATGTGTTGTCGCGCGTCACCGTGGTGGACAACACGGCGGGGATTCTGGGCGGGATCAAGCTCTGGGAAGGAGCGCACCTGGGCGTCTGACCCGGGATGGCCGCTATGCCACCACGCATCACGCTTGTGGGAGGGGGGAGCACCCACTGGACGCCCACGCTCCTGGTCGACTTCGCCAACACCCCCGCCCTGGTCGACGCCGAGGTCGCCCTCTACGACATCGACGGGCGCAGCCTGCCGCCGATGCTCGAGCTTTCCTCGCACATCGCCCGGAACCGGGGGATCAAGCTCAGCACCCGGGCCGCCGCCACCCTGCCCGAAGCCCTCGATGGCGCCGAGTTCGTGCTGACCACCCTGTCCGTCGGCGGCTTCGCCTCCATGGTGCACGACATCGAGATCCCGGCCCGCTACGGCGTGCGCCAGCCCGTGGGCGACAGCGTGGGGCCGGGCGGGATCATGCGCGCGCTCCGGAGCATCCCGGTCATGGTCGACATCGCCCGGGCCACCGAGGAGCACGCGCCCGACGCCCTGCTGCTCAACGTCTCCAATCCGCTCTCCGCGCTGTGCCGGGCCATGACCAAAGAGACGTCGGTGGCCACCGTCGGCCTGTGCAATGAAATGGTGGGCTTCCAGTTCGCCATGAGCCTGCTCTTCGATTGCGGCATGCACGAGGTCCACCCGGTGGTGGCCGGGGTCAATCACCTACCCCTCGTCACCGGTTTCACCATCGGTGCGGACGACGGCTTCACGCTGTTGCGCGAATTCCTGGAGAATCCCGGCGCCCGGGCGGACGAACCGATCTGGATGAACCCTCCTCCCGCCAACAGCCACTGGCACAAGCACTCCGACGGGGAGAAGTGGACGAAGTCCGATGTGGTGGCCAACCAGAAGGTCAAGTTCGAGCTCTTCCAGCGCTTCGGCGTCCTCCCCGGCGCGTCGGACACCCATGTGGCCGAGTTCTTCCCCGGCTTCGTCACGGCCGACTCGGATTTCGGCCGGACCTGGGGCATTCACCACTACGGGATCGCCGGCCACACATCTGACAAGGACGACGATGACGCCTCGGTAGGGCGGCTGATGGGATCAAACGAGATCCCGGCTTGGGGCTCGGGCGAGCTGGTCGCCGACCTTGTCGCCGCGGTGGTCACCGGGAGATCGCGCGCCCTGCCCGTGAACCTGCCCAACAGCGGACAGGTGACCACGTTGCCCGACGGCGCCATCACCGAGTGCATGGGCATCGCCGATGGTGACGGGGTACGGGCGCGGGACCGGGTGGCCGTACCCTCCGTCCTCGGGGAGTACCTGCGCCGCGTGCACGCTTCCCAGGAGTTGACGGTCGAGGCCGCCCTGAAGGGGGATCGCACCACGGTGCTCGAAGCCATGCTGGCCGATCAGATGGCCGGGCGTCTCCCCTACGAGCGCGTGGTGGCCATGACCGACGAGCTTTTGGCGGCCACCGCCTCGTGGCTTCCCCGATTCGCACCGGCGGGGTGACCTCTCTCCTGCCCACCGGCGCTCCGCCGGCCTGGGATCCGCTCGACGCGCGGTACAAAGCCGATCCCCATGCGGTCTGGCGGCGACTGCGCGACGAGGCGCCCGTCTACTACAACCGAACCCTCGACTTCTACGCCCTGAGCCGATTCGCCGACACCGACGCCGCCCACCGTGACGCCAGGACGTTCAGCTCGGCGCACGGCACCGTGCTCGAGATGATGACGCCCCAGCTGATGGAAGGTGGCCTCATGATCTTCCTCGACCCGCCCGATCACACCCGGCTCCGCCGGCTGGTCTCCAAGGCCTTCACCCCGCGTCGCATCGCCGTGCTCGAGAGCGAGATCCGCGTGCTCTGCGCCGATCTCCTCGACCCGCACGTCGGGACCGGTGGATTCGACTACGTGGCCGACTTCGGCGCGTTGGTCCCGGCCACCGTCATCGCCGCGCTGCTCGGCGTACCCCCGGGCGATCGGGACGAAATGCGGGAACTGATCGACGGCACCTTCCACCTCGATCCGGTGACGGGCATGGTCAACGATGTCTCGACCCGGGCCATGGGGCAGCTCCACGCCTATGTCATGGCCCAACTCAGGGACCGTCAACGGGTGCCGCGGCCCGACATGTTCACCGATCTCCTCGAAGGCGAGATCGTCGACGAAGAGGGCCAGACGCGCCGTCTCAACCTCGAGGAAGCGACGATGTTCGCGCTCCTCCTGGCCAGTGCCGGCACCGAGACGGTGGCCCGCCTCATCGGGTGGGCCGGGGTGGTGCTGGCCGACTACCCGGAGCAGCGGGCCGAGTTGGCCGCCGATTTCACGCTGATCCCCAACACGGTGGAGGAACTGCTCCGCTACGAAGCCCCCTCACCGGTGCAGGGGCGCTGGACCACGGCCGACTCCGAGTTCCACGGCCAGGTGATCCCGGCCCACTCCAAGCTGCTGCTCATCGACGGGTCCGCCGGCCGCGACGAACGCGCCTTCCCCGACGCCGACCGCTTCGATATCCACCGGGTGATGGACCACCACCTCTCCTTCGGCTACGGGGTCCATTTCTGCCTCGGCGCCGCGCTGGCCCGCCTCGAGGGCCGCGTCGCCCTGGAGGAGACGTTGCGTCGCTTCCCCGAGTGGTCGGTCGACCTGGGCCGGGCCGTACCCCTCCACACCAGCACGGTCCGCGGCTACACCAACCTGCCGATTACCATCTGAAGCTGGTGCCGACATGAGGGGGAAGGGGCGGGGGAGGCCGAGGGCCCTTTGGGCGGTGGCGTCGACTCTGGGCCTTCTGCTGAGCGGGATCTGGACCCTCGCGGTTCCCGCACCGGCTTCGGCCGGGCCGCCGATCCTGGGCGTTGCGGCGACCGGGACTCCGGCGCTGGCCCTCGATGCCCCCGATCCCGACATGGTGCGCGACGGGGCGACGCTCTACGCCTTCACCACCGGGACCACCTGGGGCAACCAGATCGGCATCGCAGAGACCACCAGCTCCAACCCCGAGACGGGATGGACGACCGTGGGCAGCGCGTTTCCCCAGGTGCCGTTCTTCGACCCGCTGGCCCCCTGGGAGATGCCCGAGACCACGACCTCTCCCGGTGTGTTCCATTTCAATGGTCATTGGATCATGTACTACGACGCCAACGTCGTGGGCAGTGGGCGCACCTGCCTCTCGGAGGCCACGTCGGTGTCGGGCAGTGTCACCGGCCCCTACGTGGATTCGTCCACCGCGCCCATCGAGTGCCAGCTGGGCCTCGGGGGCTCACTCGATCCGCAGCCCTTCGTCGATCCGGCCACGGGCCAGCCGTACCTGCTCTGGAAGAGCAATGACGGCAGCTCGGCGTCGCCTTCCCAGGTCTGGTCGCAACCGCTCGACGCGACCGGGACAAGGCTGATCGGCTCGGCGTCGTCGATCTTCACTATCGATTCCGCGAACTACCCGTGGGAGACGGCGACCGATGATCCCTCCATGGTCTACGACGGGGGGAACTACTACCTCTTCTTCTCCAGCGGCGACTTCCGCTCCAACAACTACGTGATCGGCTACACACTCTGCGCCGGGCCCAACGGTGGGTGTGACGAGAATCCACTGCCTGATTCCAATTTTATTCTGAACGGTCCGGGCGGCACCGGCGGGGGCATGGTCTTCCCCACCGGGGGCAGTTGGTGGGTCTCCTACCAGACCTGGGCGCCTTCGAACTGCACCAACTATCCCTGCACCGGCAACGTGCGCGAGATGTTCGTGGCCCTCACCTCGCTGCCGCCGCCCCCGCTGCCCACCATCACCACCAGCGCCCTCCCACCCGCCGGCGACGGTTCGCCGTACGCGCAGACGTTGTCGGCCAGTTCCGGCGTATCCCCCTACGTGTGGTCGATCACCTCAGGCCAGCTGCCCCAGGGCCTCTCGCTCAGTGCGACCACCGGCGTCATCTCGGGTTCGCCCACCGTGGAGGGCACCAAGAGCGTGACCTTCGAGGTGGCGGACGCGGAACGGAAGTACGGCGACAAGGACCCTCTCGCTCCAGGTCAGGCCGGGTTCGACGACGACGGTGATGGTGAATCCCACGTCGACGCTGTTCGGAGCTCCGGTGACCTACTCGGCCACGGTGGCGCCGTTCGCCGGTGGCGGCACCCCAACGGGAACGGTCACCTTCTCCGTCGGTCCGACGACGCTGTGCACGACGCCGGCGCTCAAGAGCGGGGCCGGGTCGTGCGGCGCCTCCGACGCGCCGGCCGGTGATGACGCGGTGATCGCGACCTATTCCGGCGACGCCACGTTCGCGGCGTCCAGCGGCACCACGCGACTGGTGGTGACCTCGGGCCCTTACAGCCCGCTCACTCCGGCGCGGGTCTGTGACACGAGGCCGGGGAACCCGTCTGCCTTGGTCGGAGCGGCGGCCCAGTGCAACGGACCGGGAGGAGTCGGGACGTCCGGGACCACGATCCCAGCTGGCGGCTCAATCATCATCAACCTGGCCCCGAACTTCGGGGTCCCGAACACCGCCGACGCCGTGGTCCTGAACGTGACGGTCGTGAACCCGGCCGCCACCGGGTACCTCACCGTGTTCCCGACCGGGGCGGGCCAGCCCTTCGCCTCGAACCTGAACTACTCACCGGGCGAGGTGGTGCCCAACCTGGTCGAAGTGGGGACAGGGTCCGCGGGCCGGGTCTCGATCTTCTCCCTGGCCAAGGCCGATGTGGTGGTCGACCTCGAGGGCTATGTGTCGCCCACGGCGCCGGCGCCGGAAGGAGCAGGATACGGCCTCTACAACCCGCTCCCGTCACCGGCCCGTCTCTGTGACACCCGGGCGGGGAACCCATCGAACCTCTCCGGCGACGACGCCCAGTGCAACGGAGGGGCGACCAACCCGGGCTCGAGACTGGCGGCCGGGGCGACGCACGTGGTCCAGGTGACCAAAGTGACCAACAACACCGGCATCCCCCCTGGGGCCACCGCAGCGGTGCTCAACGTGACGGTGGTGAACCCGGCCGCCAGCGGCTACCTGACGGTCTTTCCGGAGGATGCCTCTCAGCCGCTCACGGCCAACGTCAACTACGGGGCCAGACAGGTGACGGGCAACAGGGTTATCGTGCCGCTCTCGACCACGGGGTCCAAACCGGGAGAAATATCGGTCTACAGCAAGGCCGCCGCTGACGTCGTGGTCGACGTCTCGGGCTGGTACTCGGCGGCCGGAGGGACCGGGTCAGTGTTCACGGCCGAACCCGCCCCGGTGAGGATCTGTGACACCAGGGCCAACGACCCGTCGGGACTGGCGGGATTGGCCAACCAGTGCGACAACTCGACGCTGGGCCAGGCCAAGACCGACACCATTCAGGTCACCGGCCTGAATGGCCTGGCCGGAATCCCCGCCGGCGCCACGGCCGTCGTGGTCAACCTGACCGCGGTCACCCCGTCGGTGGGCACCTTCCTCACGGTGTTCCCCGGTCCGCCTCAGCCCTTTGCCTCCGACCTCAACCCTGCGGCCGGCGAGGTGAAGGGCAATCTCACCGTGGCGACACTCTCGACCGCCGGAAAAATCTCGATCTACAACAACACCGGCAGTGTGGACGTGGTGGTCGATGTGTTGGGCTGGTACTCGTGACCTTCTCGTCCTAGCCCGACGGCATGGTTGGCCAGGCGGGACCACTGACGCCTGTGGCCTGACGCCTGACGTGGGTCGACTGGAGATCAGGCGTCGCGGCGGACCAGCAGGATGCCGCCGATGACGAGCGATCCCGCGGCGTAGCAACACAGGATGGCGAAGCCCACCCACGGGGAGAACAGCACGGCCCCGCCGAAATCGTTGATGGCCGGACGGGTCGCGGCCATGTTCTCGGCGATCACCAGGGGCATGTACTTGATCACCGCATGCTGGAAGGAGACCGGGAAGGCCTGGAGGACGAGCGGAAAGACGAGGAGAATGCCCACGAAGGCCGAGATCGCACCGGCCGTGTGGCGGATGATGGTGGCGAGACCCAGGCCGAAAAGGCCGATGACGGTCAGGACCAGACCGGCGCCGGCGACCGCCCGCAGCACACCGGGCTGGCCCAGGGTGGCGTAGGGGGTCGTCCCCTTGAGCAACGCCTGGCCCAACAGGAACGCGGCAAAGGTGAGTATCTCGCTCGTGATCAAGGCGACCGAGCCGAATATGACGGCCTTGCAGGCCAGGACGAGAGGACGGTTGGGGATCGCCGCCAACGTCGCCCGGATCGTCCCGGTCCCGTATTCAGCGCTCATGACCAGGATGCCGAGCACCCCGATGGCGATCTGTCCGAGAAAGAGGCCGGCCAGGCTCCGCGACGTCGGGTCGAAGTCGATGTGATCGGCGATGCCGCCGTTGCGCCAGCGGGCCGCCGTCACGGCCGTCGCCACCGCTCCGATGCCGACCACGGCGAGCACCGTGACAATGAGGGTCCAGGTGGTCGAACGGACACTTCGCATCTTCGTCCACTCGGACCGCAACTGACCGAGGGCCCGGTAGTGGCCCGAAGGGATGGACGAAGGCGGTGCAACGGTGGCGGTCATGGTCGTCGGTCCTGGGCCACGTGTCCCGTCGTTCCGTCACCCGGTGGCGCTGCCGATGCGCTGGCGAGGACATCCGGTTGGTCTCCGCCCTCGCCGTGGAATTCGACGCTGTCCCGAGTGAGCTCCATGAATGCCTCCTCGAGCGACGCGCTCTGCGGGGTGAGCTCGTGCACGGCGATCCCCAGTCCGGCGGCCAGGTCACCAATGGCCGGGCCGCTCGATCCGGACACCTCGAGGGCGCCGTCTTCGCGGTGGGCGATGGTCGCCCCGGATTCGACGAGAGCCTGGGCGAGGCGGTCGGGTTGGGGCGTGCGAACCAGCACGTGCTGGCCCGAGCTTTGCGCAATGAACTCCGCCACTGGCTGCTCTGCGATGAGACGCCCCCGGCCGATGACCACCAGGTGATCGGCCGTAAGGGCCATCTCGCTCATGAGATGGCTCGACACGAAGACGGTGCGGCCCTCCGAGGCCAGGCGTTTGAGCAGCATCCGGACCCATCGGATCCCTTCGGGGTCCAGGCCGTTGACTGGTTCATCGAACAGGAGGATCTCAGGGTCACCGAGCAACGCGGCGGCGATGCCCAGGCGCTGGCCCATGCCGAGCGAAAAGGTGCCGGCTCGCTTGTGGGCAACCGACGTCAAGCCGACCAGTTCGAGCACCTCGTCGACCCGGGCCTTGGAAATCCCGTTGGTCTGGGCCAACAGCCACAGGTGGTTGAAGGCGCTGCGACCCGGGTGCACGGACTTCGCTTCGAGGAGTCCTCCCACCTCCCACAACGGCCAGGGCAGATTGCCATACGGACGACCGTTGACGAGGACCGAACCGGTATTGGGGTTGTCCAACCCCATGATCATCCGCATGGTCGTCGACTTGCCGGACCCGTTGGGCCCGAGGAAGCCGGTCACCTGGCCAGGGCGGACCTCGAAGGACAGGTGGTCGACCGCGACCGTCTCGCCGTAACGCTTGGTGAGATTGTGCGCTTCGATCATCGAACTCCTTGGCCACACCGGCCTCGGGTTCAGTCAATCACATGCCCTTGGGGGCCTGTACGCGGCGCACGGACCGGCGAAAATGGACGCGGGCACTGCACGGATAGCCGGTGTCCTCCGCAGACCTCGCGATCGGCAGGGAGAAGTCCCGGGGTTCGTCCTAGTAGAGTTGGGAAACCAGCGCTCGTAGCTCAACGGACTAGAGCATCTGACTACGGATCAGAAGGTTGGGGGTTCGAATCCCTCCGAGCGCGCCGACTGCGGTTGACACGTAACTTCAGCATAGAGGCTACAAACGGGTCCCAGCGCGGATCGAGGATCCGCGCCATATCCCTACATTCGTCCCTACTTTTGCGCGCATGGCTTGGGGAAGCGGCACCATACGAGAGCGGAGCCCCGACATCTGGGAGATCCGTGTCGCCGTCGGGGTCGACCCGGTCTCGGGGCGCACCGTGCAACGCTCCTTCGCCTTCCACGGAGGTGCCGAAGACGCTGAGCTTCGCCGCAAGGAGCTCGCCGGTGAGTGGGCCGAACGGCGCGGCGTCCGCCCAGCGGCACCGTTCCTGAGCGTCGGCGATCTGCTCGAGCGCTGGCTCGCTGCCCACCACGACTGGCGGCCGGCTACGTGGATCGGGGCGCGCTCCAACGTCAAGGCCCTGAGTGCGGACCCACTGGCGGTGCGCCGGGTGTCAACGCTCAAACCCGAGCACGTGAGGACGGCAATGGCGGCGTGGAGTTCGGCGGGCACCTCGGTGGCGGTGGTCTCGGGGCGCTTCCGCGTGCTGCGCTCGGCCATCGGCTGGGCGCATGTCGAGCGCATCATTGACGTCAACCCGCTCTCGGGCATGCGCGGGCCGCAGCGCCCGGGCACCCGGCTCCATCTCAGCACCGATGAGGTGCTCCGTCTGCTCGAGGCCGCCGACGCACTCGTTGCCTCCGCTGAACCGCGGGATGCGAAGCGCCGACACAAGGCTGAGCAGATCCGGCTACTCGTCCGCCTGGCCGCGGACTCGGGGGCGCGGCGTGGCGAGCTGGTGGCGCTGCGCTTCGACGACCTCGATGGGCGCATGCTCGCGATCGAGCGAGGCGTCTCGGCCGACGTGCTCGGGCCAACCAAGACGGGCCGAAACCGCCGCCTCACTCTTGGGCGCCAGACGGTCGAGCTGTGGTGGTCGAGCGCGGAGACCTGGGCCGGTCGGCTACCCACCGCCGCCCTGGCCCATGGTTGTTCTCCCCCGAGCGCACCCACCACACGCGGTTGACCGCGGGCGCCCTCGGCCACTGGTTTGGCGAACTCGCGCGGGCAGCCGAGGTTCCTGGGGCTTCCTTGCACCGTCTGCGCCACAGCGTGGCCACCTTCCTCGTCGGACGCGGCGAACTGCTGCGGGCCCAGCAGCGCCTTGGGCACCGAGATCCCTCGACCACGCTGCGGAACTACGCGCACGCCCTGCCGCTCGAGGACGAGACCGTCGCCGACGACATCGACGAGATGCTCGGTGCTGCCTCGAGGGTCGGCGGGTTCGGGTAAGAGTCCCGTTGCCCGACGCGCCGCCCTTCTTCTCTGTCCCACGGGCACCGGCCGATTCCCGCGGGGGAGGATATAGGGCATGAACGTGCACCATATCGACCGGGCATGAACATGCACTTCTTGAAAAGGGCACGGACGTGCACTAAACTAATAGGGCACGGACGTGCACTAGGAGCAGCCATGAAGATTCAGACCGCAAGCGACCTCGGCGCATTGGTGCGCGACAGGCGTGGAGCCCAGGCATTGAGTCAGCAGGCTCTCGCACTTCGAGCGGGGGTCAGCGTGCGGTGGCTCAAGGCCTTCGAGGCCGGAAAATCGACTGCAGAAATTGGCTTGGTGCTGCGCACGCTCGGGGCCCTCGACCTGACTATCAGCGTCGTCGACGCTCCGACTCCCTCGGGTGTCGACCTCGAGGACGTGCTGGCTCGTTTCGACCAGGATAAAGCGTGACCGGAGAACGCCTCGAGGTCCTCTGCGAGGGAGTGCATGTCGGGGTGCTCGAGAATGCACGCAACGGGCTTCGCTTCGCCTATGGCGAGGAGTGGCAGCAACGTGACGACGCCACGCCGCTGTCCGTTTCAATGCCATTGACCGCCACCTCTCATCCGTCCCGCGTCGTCGAGCCGTTTTGTTGGGGTCTCCTTCCCGACAACGCCGGCGTATTGGCGCGATGGGGTCGAGAGTTCGGTGTGTCGGTGACAAACCCGTTCGGCCTGCTGGCCGTACTCGGCGAAGACGTCCCCGGTGCCATGCAGTTCGTCCGTGACGAAGGGATAAGCAAGGTCTCCGTGGGAGAGGGCGACGTCGAATGGCTCAGCGACGAGGAGGTCGGAGTCTTGCTTCGAGCGGTGCGGCGGGATCACACGGCGTGGCTCGGCAGTCATGAGGAGGGGCGATGGAGTCTGGCGGGAGCTCAGCCCAAGATCGCCCTGTTCTTCGACGGTCAACGGTGGGGTCGCCCATCCGGCCGGTTCGCCACCACGCACATCCTCAAGCCGGCGATCACCGGGCTGGACGACCATGATCTCAACGAGCACATCTGCCTGCGAGCGGCCAGGATGATCGGGCTTCGTGCAGTGACCTCGAAGGTTGTGGAATTCGATGGGGAACGCTCCGTCGTCGTCGAGCGCTACGACCGGAAGCTTGGCAGCGACGGACGGATCGTGCGGATCCATCAAGAAGATCTTTGTCAGGCCACCGCGACCCACCCATCGCAGAAGTACCAGAGTGATGGCGGTCCAGGTCCGGCCGACATCGTCCGGATTCTTCGCGACCACATGCCGCATCAGCAGAGCGAGACTGACGTCACGAGCTTCGTTGACGCGCTCGTATTCAACTGGCTCATCGGTGCCCCCGACGCCCATGCGAAGAACTACGCGTTGATGCTCTCAGGCCGTCAGGTCCGTCTTGCCCCTTTCTTCGACATCGCCAGTGCGCTGGCCTATCCAGACTTCTACGTACCAAAGATCAAGCTGGCCATGAAGATCGGGGGCTACTACCGTCTCTCGTCCGTCGGCCGACACGCCTGGGAGCGACTCGCCGCTGAACTCCGTCTCGATCCGAATTTGCTCATTGTCCGAGCCCGACAACTCACTGGGCGCCTACCCGACGTCTTCTCGACCGTATGCGCCGACCCTGTGATTACCGATTTGGACAGCGCACTGCCCGATCGGCTCCTCGACCAAGTGGCTTCCCGTTCGCGCATTTGCTTTGCTGATCTCGGAGACTGAACCGTGACCGACTCAGGCGATGCAAGGGTTCAAGCGCTCGAAGCCGAAGTCCAAGGGCTGCGGGCCGAGAACGATCGCTTGCGCTCACTGCTCGGACTTGACCAACCGAGCAGTCTTGCCTCTCTGCAGTGAGGTCCCCGATTAGCGCCCGGCGTCGTGCCCTCGCACAACCGTAAGCGATTTCATCAATACGACATCCCCGTGACGGACGGGTTGCGCCTGAGGTCAAAGCCGTCATTGGGGTACGGCGATTGTGGGCGGGGGAAGTCCTTACCTACCATCTCCATCGTTTATGGCATCCATCGGGGACGTACTCAACGGCCGTTATCGACTCGTCCGATTGCGCGGCCAGGGCGGCATGTCCGATGTCTACGAGGCCACCGACGAGCGCAGCGGGGTCGTCGTCGCGGTCAAGGTCGTTCGTTCGGACGATCCTGATCTAGCCCGCCGCCTCCAACAAGAGGTCAGAGCACTGGGACGGGTCGAGCATCCGGGCTTGGTTCGACTTCTCGATACCGGCGTGGTCGACGGCTACGCCTACCTCGTCATGGAGTTGGTGGATGGCTCGACGCTGGCCCAGCTCTTGCGAGCGGGACCTCTCGGCGCGGAGCGAACGGCACAGATCGGGTCTGCGCTGGCTGATGGCTTGGCCTATGCGCACGGTCAGGGGATCGTCCACCGAGACGTGAAGCCATCGAACATCTTGATCGGTTCGGATGGCCAGGCCCGCCTGGGCGATTTCGGCATTGCCCGGCTTCTCGACGGATCGACGCTCACCGCGACGGGCACCACGCTCGGCACGGCCGCCTACATGGCGCCCGAACAGCTCGAAGACCATCAGGTAGGCGCAGCGGCCGACGTCTGGTCACTCGGCATGGTCCTGCTCGAATGTCTGACGGGACGCCGGGTCTACGAAGGTTCGCCCGCAGAGATCGTCGGACGTCGCAGTGCCGGGCCGGTGCCCGTGGACCCCGACCTCCCGGTGCCATGGAAGTTGCTGCTCGCCGGGATGCTCGAACGTCACCCCGATCAGCGACTCGACAGTGCCCAGGTAGCGACGCTTCTGGCCACTGCGCCCTTCCGCGAACCCTGGGACGGTTCCGCCCTTCACCGCGTCGATCCAACGGTGGCCATGGCGGCAGCGATGCCTACGGCGGTGGCCGATCCAACTCCTCTGGCCTCGCGGTCGAACCCCACTGCGGTCCTCTTTGGCCCTAGCGCTCAACCGGGTGGGAGGCGCCGCCCGATCCGATATTGGTGGGTGGTCGGGCTGATCCTGGCGGTGGTCGGGGCAATCGCCATCGGGTTTGCGCTCGCCGGTGGACCAGGCCCCACGCGACATCATCCGCCCGAGACGACGGTGACCACCGGGGTGACGACGACCACTCCCACCACGACCGCGCCGACGACCACAACCACGACCGCGCCGACGACCACCACGGTCACGACTCCCGCGACGACGCCTCCCGCTCCGGGCCCAAATTCAGGAAAAGGACACGGGCACGGTCAGGGCAACGACAATCAGGGTCACGATAATTAGACCTACAAGTTTGAAACCGACTGTTTAGAGAACCGGGCAAGTCAGATGATCGGGCAACTCACAGAACCAGGTGCTCGTAGGCCTCGGGGTCCTGCATGTTCTCGGCCATCCGGTTCGCTTCCTCGTCGGCTGTCTCGTTGGTGCGCAGGAGAACCGGTGCCAGGATCAGACCCACCAGGACGCACGCCGCGGCGATGAATATCGCCAGCTGGTAGCCGTCCGTCAGGGCGCCGATGACCTCATGGCCTTGCGCGATCAGGGCCTTGGTGTGGTTGGTGGCGATCGTGCTCAGGACGGCCAGGCCCAGGGCCGCCGACATCTGCATGGATACGTTGACGATGCCCGATGCCAATCCGGCGTCTTCCTTGGGCACCTCGGCCATGGCGATCTGAAGAAGCGGGATCATGGACGCGCCGGCGCCCAAGCCCAGGAGAAGGAACGCGAAGAAGACCTGGGGAAAGTAGCCCGGGTTCTGTCCGGCCAAGCCCAGGAGGAGGAGGCCCAGGGCGGAGGTGGCGATGCCGGGGTACATCACCGGGCGGGGACCGAAGCGCTCGACCAGCCGGGCGGCGAGGCCGGAGGACATGGCGGCCATCCCTACCGTGGCGGGCATGAAGGCCAGCCCGGTACTGATCGGGCTGTAGCCCAGCACCCGCTCGAGGTACAGGGCCCCGATGAAGAAAGTCGAGAACATGCCGGTCGCGATCAACCCCCGGATCACGCTGGACCCGGTCAGACTGCGCAACTTGAGGATGCGCAGCGGCATGATCGGGTTGGCCAGCTTCGATTCCAGGAAGATGAATGCCGTGAGGAGGAGGACGGCAATGCCTACGCAGCCAAGGGTCTCGGGGGAGCCCCAGCCCACCCGTGACGCCGCGACGATGCCGTAGATCCCCACCATGAGGGACACGGTCACCAGCACCGACCCGGTGATGTCGACGCCTTGCCGGATACCGATGCCGATGTTCTCCACAATGAGGAGGCGGCCGAGGATCAGCGTGGCGATGCCGATGGGCACATTCACGAAGAAGATCCAGTGCCAGCTCAGTACCTGCGTGAGCACGCCACCGGCGAGGAGCCCGATGGAGCCGCCTCCCACCGCCACGAAGATGTAGGCACTCATGGCCCGGGCCCGCTCGCGGGCCCGGGGGAACTCGGTCACGATGATGGCGATGATGACCGAGGAGGACAGCGCCCCGCCGATGCCCTGCACGAAGCGCGCCGCCACCAGCATCGCCTGCCCGTCGGCCGACCCGCAGGCGATGGAGGCCAACGTGAACAGCCCCACGCCGGCGAGGAAGACCTTCTTGCGGCCGATCAGGTCTCCCAGCCGCCCCGCCATGAGCAGGAAGCTCCCGAAGCTGATGAGGTAGGCGTCGACCACCCAGGTCAGGCCGGACTGGGTGAAGTGCAGGCTGCGCTGGATGTCCGGGAGCGCCACATTGACGATGGACCCATCGAGGGCGTTCATGAACATGGCCAGGCAGACGACGACCAGGGCGATCCAGCGCCGGCGGTCGCCCGCTGGAGGGTCGCTGGCGGGCGGGGACGAGGGGACGGGACCGGCGTCGGGGATAGTCATGATTTCGGGACTATCATAGAGGGGTGATGGATATGGTCGTGCAGGCGGGCCCCGGGCGGGCCGTGACAGGATCGGCCGCCTGATGGCCCGCACACCCGCCGCGCCCACCTCTGCCGCGCCCACCACCGGCACGATCGTGCTCCTGACCCGGCTGGCCCGCGCCGTCTTCCTCCGCAGCTCGGTCGACCTCGTGGGGATGAACCTGAAGAACATGATCGTGTTGGCCTATCTCCGCGACCACCCCGGCGCATCGCAGCAGGTGATGACCGAGGGCCTCTCGATGGACTCCAACACGGGTGTGCTCGTCCTGAACGATCTGGAGGACCTCGAGTACGTGGAGCGGCGGCGGGATCCGGCCGACCGCCGGCGTCACATCGTGGACATCACGGGCGCCGGCCTCGAGGCGCTGGAACGCGCGGAGGTGGCGCAGGGCAGCATCGAGGACGAGATCCTCGGTGGGCTGAGCGCCTCCGAGCGGGCGACGTTCCGGCGACTGTTGGTGAAGGCGCTCGAGGACCACCTGCCCACCGGCGGATAGTCGACTGCTTCTGGCGCGCCGGCCCTCGGCGTTCGCACCTTGACGGCCAACCCGCGGGACTCCTCGCCCGGGCCGACGCTTCCGTTTCCGGGCGTTTACGGTGATACTTCTGGGGTCCATCATGGCAACCAGAGTGAGGAGTTCCATGTGGCAACCGAGGTGAAACCTTCCTCAATGCTCTTGGGCGTCCTGACCGTTCTGACGATCGTGAGCGGGTTCGTCGATGCCGTGAGTTACCTGGGTTTGGGTCACGTCTTCACCGCCAACATGACCGGCAACGTGGTGCTTCTGGGATTCGCCGCCGCCGGCGCCCCGGGATTCTCCCTGGCGGCGAGCGCCACGTCCCTCGGAAGTTTTCTCATCGGCGCGGTGTGCGGCGGACGCTTCTGTGGCGCTGTCGCGTCCCGCCGGCACTGGCTCATCTTCGCCATGACCGTCGAGGGTCTCTTCGCCGGATTCGCCGCGGCGGTGTCCGCGTCCGCCGGCGGCGTGATCGAATCGGGCTGGGCGCGCTTCGCGGTGATCGCCATCCTGGCCTTTGCCATGGGGGTCCGGAACGCGACGGTCCGACGCCTGTCCGTTCCCGACGTGACCACCACCGTCCTCACCATGACGCTGACGGGACTGGCGGCCGACTCGTCCCTCGCGGGTGGCAGCAATCCGAAGGTGGCCCGCCGGACGACCGCGGTTGCCTCCATGTTGGTGGGCGCGTTCGCCGGAGCGCTCCTCTTCCTGCATCAAGGGGCCACCTGGCCGCTCCTCGTCGTCGGGGTCACCGTGTTGGCGACAACCATCGTCTTTGCCCGCAGCCCGCAGTCACGGGAGCTCGACGAAGCGCGATAGCCGCGCCGACCGGAGGCTACGGAGTCAGGTCGGCGACATCGACCGGTGGCAGATCCTCGATCTCCTTCTTGGTCAGGGTGAGCCGAATGCCGCCCTCGATCGTCGCCACGGCCCTGATCGGAATGGCCACTTCCTTGCGTCCCCAGATGTGCCCTTCTTGGAGCAGGATATGGGTGACGTGGTGATTGTGGGGTTGCACCACGAGTCCCTGTACATGTCCGATCTCGCCGTCGACCGCATGGACCTGCTCGCCCCGCCGCACCGCCACCTCCCCCAGGGGAAGCGCGTCGTTCGTGATGGCCGGCGTGGTATTGCCGGGGCCGACGCCACCGACCGCGTTGAAATACGGCCAGGACATCGCCTCTCCGGCCGAGTACCCCGCGTACCCGCTGCCCGGCAGGAATTGGATCTCTTCGGCGATCTCGAGCGCTTCGAATTCGGCCAGGGTGCAGCTGAGTTGCATTTGGTCGGTGGAGCTCTTGACCAGGTCGAGAGGAACGAGTCGGCCCAGCCCGGCCCGGTGCGTCGGTTCGATGACGAGGTGGGTCACCGCCTGGGCCACCGGGTCAATGACGACCCGGATCAGGTGGCCACACTCTCCGTCGGTACAGGAGACAGTGGCGCCGATCGTGAATTGCGTTGTCTCTGGCATGGGTCCCTTCCTCGTCCGGAATGGATCCTACGTGGGCCACCACAACCACATCTGACCCCGATGCCCGAGCCCCGATCCCCGATCCCCGATGCCCGATCCCCGAGCCCGGACCCCTCGGCCGGCCCCTGGTCGTTCTCACGCCGGTTCGGTGGTGCGCGGCGGATCAGCCGCGCCCACTGGCGGGTCTCCCGCCTCTCCGGCGTCCGCCGGTGTGTCCTGCAGCCCTCGTCGCAGGCCGACCAGGGCCACCACCGCGGCGAGGGCCATGATGCCGCACATGACATAGAGCACGGTCTGGATCGATTCGGCAAAGTCCACGCGGACGAAGTGCGGGAGATGGGCCGTTGCGGCACCTCCCTGGGACTGCGAGAACTGAGCTGCAACCTGCGCCGGGTGGGGGACGTGGCGTGACGTGAACGACTCGGTCAGCTTCGAGCGCTGCACGGTCAACAGGATCGTTCCCAGGACGGCGAGACCGAGGCTGGCGCCGTAGTTCCTGATGGTCTGGGTGATCCCGGTGGCTTCGCCGTAGGACAACGTGGAAGCCCGATTGACCGCATCGGTGTTGGCCGGCCCCAACATCATCCCCATACCGAATCCGGCCACGATGATCCACCAGGTTTGGGTCGAGAGATTGAGATGGGGCACCTTCGAGGCCCACATGGCGAATCCGAAAGCGGAGATGGCACAACCGAGCACCACGGCCCGCTTGGCCCCGGTTCGATCGAGGATCCTCCCGCCGATCTGCGCCGCGATGACGAATCCGAGGAAGAAATAGAGGAGAAAGACGCCGGCTTGACTGGCGGAGTCGTTCAGGGAGATCTGCGCGTACTCGCTGGCGAAGAAGAAGATGGGGATGAAGCTCATCATGGCGATGAGAAGCACCGCGTTCTCGACCGAGAACGGGCGGATGCGGAAGATACGCACCTGTACCAATGGTGATGCTGTCCTCGTCTCGACCACGACGAAGATGGCCATCACGATCAGTCCGCCGATGATGCAGGCCCAGATGGCGGCACTGCCCCAGCCCCACAGCACCGACTGCTGAAAGCCGAAGATGCTCAGACCGATGCCGGCCGCGATCAGCACCGCACCGAGGTAGTCGATCGGTGCCCGTTTGTATTCGGTCTTCGGTTTCGAGAGCGCGATCAGCACCAGCGCGATGACGGCGACGGGGATGTTGACCCAGAAGATCGCCCTCCAGGTCCACTGGGTCAGATAGCCGCCCAGGATCGGTCCGATCGCCGTGAGGCCACCGGCGATGCCGAAGAAGAGCGCGAGGGCCTTTCCCCTCTGGCGCAGTGGGAAGGTCTGTACGACGATGGCCAGGGCGGCGGGGAACATGAGGGCGCCGCCCGCTCCCTGTATGACCCGGAACCCCACGATCCACGCTTCGGCAAAGCTTCCCTTGGGGGTCAATCCGCAGAGGGCCGACGCCGCGGCGAAAATGATGACACCGAGCACGCACATGCGCCGGTGCCCGAAGATGTCCGACAGGCGTCCCCCCAGGGCGAAGAGCGCGGCCAGGGCGATGATGTAGCCGTTCACCACCCACTGGACGCCGGTCGAACTGAGTCCGAGCTCGTGCTGGATGGTCGGGACGGCGATGGAGACGATGGTCTGATCGATGAATGTCATCGCGACCGCAAAGATCATTGCCGCCAGAACCAGGTTCCGGCTCTGCCCGCCACCTCTCGTCATGGAGCACCTCCGTCGTGGTGGCGTCACGTTACCGGGTTCGCACCGTATCGGGCGGCTCGAGGAGACCCCCCCGAGACCCCCCCTGCCCTCGTCAGGTCATCTTCCGAGCGCCGGGTTCTCCCACCCGGCGGGCGCCGGAACCGTGGGTGGCCATGGCCGCCCGAACGGCCAGTGGTCACGCCGCACGGTGCGTCACGCGGTTGGTACCTAGTATCGAAGCGTAAGGAGCTGCCATGAAGATTGCCGTGGCCGGTGGGACCGGCACCGTCGGAAGTTACGCCGTGGAGGCGGTCAACCTGGCCGGTCACGAAGCGGTGGTGCTGAGCCGGTCTCGTGGTGTGGATCTGCGCACTGACGCCGGCGTGGCGCCGGCCCTCGAGGGGGTCGAGGTGATCATCGACGCCACCAACTCAGCCACCATGAGCCGAGGCAAGTCGACCGCATTCTTCACCGAGGTGACGACCCGCCTCCAGAAGACGGGTGCGGCCCAGAGCGTGGAGCGCCTGGTGACGCTGTCGATCGTGGGGATCGACCGCGTGAGCGAATCCGGCTACTACCAATCCAAATTGGCGCAGGAGAAGGCGGCGCAAGCCGGCCCGCTCCCCGTGACGATCGTGCGGGCCACCCAATTCCACGAGTTCCCGGCGCAAGTGCTCGGGCGGGCCCGCCTCGGCCCGGTGGCGGCGGTCCCGCGCATGCGAGTCCAACCGATCGCGGCGCGGACCGTTGGCCGGTACCTCGTGGAGGCCGCACTCGATCCACCGTTGGAGCAGATGATCGAACTGGCCGGACCTCAGCGCGAAGACCTGGTCGACCTGGCCCGGCAGATAGTGGCGCAGCGGGGCCGGCGGATACGGGTCCTGCCCATCGTGGTTCCGGGAGCGGCGGGCAAGGCGATGCGAGATGGCCAACTACTGGCCACGCCGTCGACCACCCTCGCGGGACCGAGGTTCGCCAACTGGCTGATCAGCGAGGACGCTCAGTCTCCGGCATTCTGAGTCCGCACACTCTCTGCGCCACCGCACCCTCGATCGTCGACGGGCTCTTGGCGGCTCACGCCCACAGGCCACCACACGGGTGCTGGCAACCACCGGACGGGGACGAGCCCGCCTAGCTAGACCTCCACCAGTTCGGCCTCGATCTGTGCCAGTTCTTCGGAGGACCCTTGGACCTTCGGTCCCGTGAACCAGTTCTTGGCGGAGAGCACCCACCATCCCCCGGCGAAGACGAAGACGACACCTACGGCGACGATCGAGTAGTTGAAGCTGCTCACGGTGATGGGGGAGAGAGTGGGCAGGATGAACAGGATGCAGATGAAGATGACCCAGATGACGGCCACCCAGCCGATGAGGTACGTCTTGCGACCCAGATTCCAGGGTCCCACTTCGAATCGATCCTTGGCCTTGAGTCGTAGGTAGATGGGAATGATGTAGGCGATGTAGAGGCCGATCACGGCGATGGAGACCACGGCGGCATAGGCCACGGGACTCCAGATGTAGGGGACGCCCAAAATGAAGGCGAAGACGGCGGCGAACCAGATGGAGTTGGTGGGTGTGCCGGTTCGCTTGTTGATGTGGTGCCAGGTCCGCGATGCCGGTACGGCGCCATCGCGAGAGAAGGCGTAGATCATCCGACTGTTGGCGGTCACCGAGGCCATGCCGCAGAACAGCTGGGCCACGATGGCGATCAGGAGCAACAACTCGCCTCCGGTACGACCGACGGCGTCGATGAAGATCTGGGCGGGAGGCACCCCGGTCGCTGATGCCACCTCGGCGCCGTAGTTCTGGATGGCGAAGGTCAGGCCGATGAGGAGGATCCATCCGGCGATCAGCGAGACCACAATGGACATGACGATGCCGCGCGGTCCGGCGATGGAGGCATTGTGGGTTTCCTCGGTCATATGCGCTGACGCGTCATAGCCGGTAAAGGTGTACTGGGCCACCAGGAGCCCGAGGAAGAAGACGTAGACAGCTGAGCCCCAGCCGTGGAAACCGGTGTCGTTGACAAACTTGGTGAACACGAATGACGCCGACTGGTGGTGCGCCGGCACGATGGCCAACGTGGCGACGATGACCAGCACGCCGATGATGTGCCACCACACGCTCACATCGGAGAGGAACGCGACGACGCGGACGCCGAAGGTGTTCAACAACCCGTGGAGGACCAGAACGCCGGCGTAGATCATGACGACATGCCAGTGGGGCGTCGCGGAAAAGCCGGTCGTCAGATTGAGGAACGCCGTGATGAACAGAGCCGCCCCGAAGTCGATGCCCGCCGTCACGGCGACCTGCCCCAAGAGGTTGAACCAACCACAGAACCAGCTCCACGAAGCCGGGTTGCGATCCGACTGGGGCGCGAGCTTGGCGGCCCAGTAGTACAGCCCGCCGGCGGTCGGGAAGCTCGAGCAGACTTCGGCCATGGAGAGCCCGACCAGAAGGACCAGAAGTCCGACGATGGGCCAGCCAATCGTCATCGCTACGGGACCGCCGGTCGTCATCCCGAAGTAGTAGAGCGTGAGGCAGCCCGAGAGGATCGAAATGATGGTGAACGACACGGCGAAGTTGGAGAACCCGCTCATGCGACGCCGGAGTTCCTGCGCGTACCCCATCTGATGGAGTTGTCGACGATCAGCTTCGTCGATCGTTTCGCCGGCCAGCACGTCATCGGAGGCCATGCGGCCCTCCTTCCATTACCGCGCGCGACGAGGCGCACAGGTGGATATGGCAACCTCTGTTGGGCAGCGTACGCGGAATGGGAACCCGATGCACGGAAATGGGAGGCGATGGGATGAGGAGGTGGCCCAGTCCCCCGAAAGGGACGGCTGCCTCCCCTCCGTCCCACGCCGGGGATTCGGATGGGCGCGTGACAGACTGGATGGTGCTGGGACAACGAAGGGAGTCGCAATGTTCGATCGGCGTGAGAGATCGACGTCCGCCCGGCAAGATGGGCAAGAACATGGGCAACATGGGCATCATGCCCAGCGGACCGGAGTGAGGCTGCTGTTCTCAGGGATCGGATTCTCGGCCGCCTACTTCTTGGACCCCGAGCAGGGTGCTGCTCGGCGGAAGAGCGCGGTCGAGGCCTTTCACCGGGCCAAGCAGGCCATCGCCCACGCCCGGGCCGTCGACGATCAGCCCAGGTCCGGCACCGGACCGCGTACGACGGCATCGTCGGCGACCGTGGAGAGTCGCTTCACCGGCAATGGCTTGAGCTCTTCCCGCTAAGGCTTCGGTACCGGGCTCACGAGGGGCACGTCTTCTCCTCGATTTTGTCGGTCATTCCCGCGGGTGCTGCCAACACGTCGGGGTGCGCGATGGCGCCGAGGGTGTGGACCCCGTCGAGCAGTCGTGGTCCCGGGCGCACGAAGGCAGCGTCGGCATCAACCGCCCAGACGGGCACCCCCGGAGGCAGTGATCCGTCCGCGACGACCTGTTCGGCCAAGCGGCGCGCCCCATCGAGCCGGTACCCGCACGGGGCCACGACGATCACATCGGGCCGCGCCGCGGCGACATCGGCCCATGTCACCTGCCGGGAGCGCTGACCAGCTTGACCGAGTACTGACTCGGCCCCCGCCGCCGTCACCATGTCGGGTACCCAGTGGCCCGAGGAGAAGGGCGGGTCGGTCCACTCCAGGACGGCCAGGCGCGGGCGGGGGCGTCCGGCCACGAGCGCCGAGATCCGCTTGAGGCGGGCGCGCAGACTGGTGACAAGTGCAGTGGCGGTTTCCCGGCGCTTGGTGGCCGCGCCGACGGCCTCGATCGATACGAGGACCTCGTCGAGGGTCATCGGGTCGAGGGTGACCACGCGGGCCCGGCACCCGAGATAGTCGAGCGCCTGGTCGACCTCGGAAACATCGACGGCACACACCGCACAGAGATCCTGGGTCACCACGAGGTCCGCATCGAGGTCTCGCAACGCGCCCGCATCAAGGCGGTAGAGATCGTCACCGGCGGCGAGGCGCGCCCGCACTTCGGCGTCGATCTGGGCCGGCGAGAGGCCTTCGGGGAGGGTCGTCGTCGACACGATGCGTCTGGTTCGCGCTTCTGGCGGAAAGTCGCATTCGAACGTCACGCCGACCACGCCCTCCCCTGCGCCTATGGCGAACAGGATCTCCGTGGCCGAGGGCAGAAGGGAGACGACACGCACGATCGCACGCTACCAACGACAATTATTGTAGGAACGGGACCGCAATCTGAATTGTGGGAAAGGGCGCCGGACCTCCGTCCGGGGTCATCACGCCGATTGGAAAGATCGACCCGGGGAACCTGGGACCCGTAGTGTTTCTCGGGTCATGACCGTCGACGCCGAGAGGCTGGCAACCCCGGGCGCGGCACCGGCTCCCGCGCCGGCCGGCTCAGTGCACCGGGTCCGGGCGCTTCGAGCGGGTGAGGCCTGGCGCTCGATCGTCTTCGCTCCCACAGGGGACGGCGCGACGAGGCGCCGGGGGAGCGACGTCCTGCGGCTGGTGGCCGCCGGTGTGGTCGTGCTGTGTTGCTGGCTCATCGTCGGCGCCAACTCGCACGTCGAGAGTTCGGTGGCCACGTTTCTGGCTCCCCCGCCCAATGGGATCGCATGGCTGGTCACCCTCGTCTGGGTGGTGGGATCACTCGGTGTCATTGCCTTCCTGGTCGTCGTCTCCCTGCTGTCCAGGCGCCGCGAGGTCATCCGTGACGTGGTGCTCTGCGGGGGCGTCGCGTGGGCCATCTGTGTCCTCCTGCAGTTGCTTTTCGGGACCCAGGGGGGTCGCATGCCCAATCCCGCCCTGACGGGGTTCGACCTCAGCTTCCCGTTGGCCCGGGTCGCCGCCACGTTCGGTGTCGTGGCCGCCGCCCTTCCGTACTTGAGCCGGATGCTGCAACGAACGGTCAAACTGCTCATCGTCCTGCTGGCGATGGCCACCGTGGTGCATGGTTCGGGACTTCCGCTCAGCGTCGTGGCGTCGTTGGCCATCGGGTGGGGCGTCGCGGCTGCTCTGCACCTGGGCTTCGGTTCGCATCTCGGGCTTCCGTCCTCCGAAGAGGTGGTCATCCTGCTGGCCAATCTGGGGGTGAACGTCACCCGACTCGAGCCTTCGTCCCGGCAGGTGTGGGGCGTCGCCCGTTTCGGTGGGGCAGACGAGACGGGCCCGGTTGAGGTGTCGGTCTACGGGCGCGATGCAGTGGACGCCCAGTTCCTGGGCAAGTTCTACCGCTTCTTGGTCTACCGGGACTCGGGACCCACCTTGACCCTGACCAGGATCCAACAGGTCGAGCACGAGGCCTACCTCACGCTGATGGCCGGCCGTGGTGGTGCCCACGTTCCCGAGGTCATGGCGGCCGGACCAACCGGTCCGGCCAAGGACGCCGTTCTCGTCACCCGCCCGCCCGTCGGCCGGCGTCTGGCGGAGTTCGACGTCGATGACCCGGCCTTGAGCGACGCCGCCCTCGACGACGTCGTGACCCAGGTGCTGGTGATGCGCCGCTCCAACATTGCCCACGGGTCGATCAGCGAGGAAACCATTGTGGTCGGTCCGCAGGGTGCGGCGGGGCTCACCGACTTTCGCAGCTCGACCTTCGAGGCCTCCACCGAGCGGAGCGAGAGCGACGTGGCGGCGGCCCTGGCCGCGTTGGCGCTGAAAGTCGGCGCCGAGCGGACGGTCGCCGCGGCCTCCCGGGTCCTGCCCACGGACGTCCTGGCCGGCGCCCTGCCCCGGCTCCAGGCGGCCGCGTTGGACCCGGTCTCGGCGCGGAGCCTGCACGGGCAGAAGAAACTGATGGCCGACGTGCGCGAGCGCGGCGCCAAGGCCACCGGTGTCGAGGTTCCCAAGCTCGCCTCCATGCGCCGTATCAGTGGCATGAACCTGGTCCTCGTCATCGGGTCCCTCATCGGCGGGTACGCCCTCATCGGCGTCCTGCTGAGCGTGACCAAGTCGCTCGACACCATTGCCAGCGCCGAGTGGGGATGGGTCGCCGTTGCCTTCATTTTGGCCCAGCTCACGTATCCGTCCCTGGCCTTCATGACGACCGGATCGACCCTGACCCCTTTGGTGTACTGCCGGGTCCTCGCGCTCGAGGTGTCGAACAGCTTCGTTGCTCTGGCCGTTCCGATGGGCCCCCTGGCCATGCGGGTGCGGTTCTTCCAGAAGCAGGGCTCAGATGCGACGGCGGCCGTCAGCTCCGGCGCGGTGGCGAGCACAGCCAGTTGGGTGGTCAAGGGAGGCCTGTTCCTCATCGCCCTCCCCCTGGCCCGCGGCACGCTCGATGTGGCGAGGAAGGGAGGGAGCAGCGGCCACACCGAATTGATCTGGCTGGTGGCCATCATCATCGTCGTGGTGGCCGTCTCGGCCGGGGTGGCCCTCATCGTCCCCCGGCTCCGCCGGTTGATCCGGGCCAAGATTGCGCCCTCGCTGTCCCAGGCCTGGAGCCAGGTCAAGACCCTGATGACGGAACCTCGGAAGCTGGTCGAGATGGTGGGCGGCGCCTTCATGGCCCAGATGCTCATCATCCTGTGCACGGGGGCCTCCCTGCACGCGTTCGGGGACCACCTCCCCCTGGCCACCATCATCGTCATCCTCACCTCGGCCTCGATGATCGGTGGAGTGTCTCCCGTGCCCGGGGGGATGGGGGTGGTCGAAGCCGGAATGATCATCGGCTTCACGGCGGCCGGGTTGCCGCAAACCGACGCCGTGGCCGTCACCTTCATCCAGCGCCTGGTGACGGCCTACCTCCCGCCCATCTGGGGCTGGGCGACATTGGTGTGGATCAGGCGCAAGGAATACATCTGATTCTGCACTGACGGGCGCGTGCACAGGCAAAGACTGGCGCGCTGGGCCGGGACTTGATCCAATGGCACTGCAATGGCCATGCCGGCAGACCCGATGGAGCAACTCAAGAGCCGGGGGTACGTGTGGATCCTGCTGTTGGCGGCGGCCATCGGGGCGCCGGTGGCGGTTGTCGCCTACTTCTTCCTGCAGCTGGTCTCCTACCTGCAGACGCTCCTCTTTGTGCATCTGCCCGTCGATATGGGGTTTCAGGGGGAGCCGTGGTGGTGGCCGCTGCCCATTCTGATCGTCAGCGGCGTGATGGTCGGATGTGCCATCACCTACCTCCCCGGCACGGGAGGACATTCGCCGGCCGATGGCTTCAAATTCGGCGGCGGTGCACCCAGCCCGTCGGACCTCCCCGGCATCGCCGTGGCCGCGCTGGCCACCCTCGCGCTGGGCGTCGTCCTCGGTCCTGAGGCGCCGCTCATCGCCATCGGCGGCGGGCTCGGGGTGATCGCGGTCCGGCTGGCCAAGCGGGACGCGCCGCCCACCACCGCCATCGTGATCGCCACCGCCGGGAGCTTTGCCGCCATCAGCACGCTGTTCGGCTCACCCCTGATCGGTGCGTTCCTCCTCATGGAGGCTTCGGGGCTCGGCGGACCGGTCCTGGGGCTGGTGCTGGTGCCGGGTCTGCTCTCGGCCGGGATCGGCTACCTGATCTTCGTCGGGCTGAATTCGTGGACCGGCTACGGCACCTTCTCCCTGGCCATCGGCCACCTGCCGCCCTTCACGACCCCCGATATCGCCGAGTTCGGGTGGGCGCTCGTCATCGGCGTGGGGGCAGCCCTGCTGGGCTTCGGCGTCCGACGGCTGGCGCTCTACCTCCGCGCGCGGGGCAAGGACAGACTGCTCATCTCGACCCCGATCGCCGGAGCCCTGGTGGCTCTGGCCGCCATCGTCTTCGAAGGCCTCACCGGCCGAGGCTCGTCGACCGTGTTGTTCTCCGGGCAGTCCGGCCTGACTGTATTGGTCGAGCATGCCTCTGCGTGGACCGTGGGTGCGCTCGTCCTGTTGCTCGTCTGCAAGGGCCTGGCCTACGGAGTGTCGTTGAGCAGTTTCCGGGGTGGACCCGTGTTCCCGTCCCTCTTCATCGGCGCGGCCGGAGGTCTGGCGCTCTCTCACGTGGGCGGGTTGCCGATCGTGCCGGCCGTCGCCATGGGCATCGGGGCCATGGCCACGGCCATGCTCAACCTTCCGCTCACCTCGGTCCTCCTCGGCAGCCTCTTCGTGGTCCAGGACGGGTTTTCCTCCATGCCCCTGGTCATCGTGGCCGTCACGGTGACCTACGTGCTGTCGGCCCGGCTCACGCCGTCAGATCCGGCGGCTCCGGCCCCGGCCCCTGCGCCCGAGGTCGCGCCCCCGCCTGAGGTCGCCCCCGCCCCGTCGTAGCGAACATCAGGTCGGCGAGGGATCATCGGCGAGCCGGGCTATGTCTCCGAGGGGTGGTCCGGTCAGCGAGCACGAGAACGGCACGTCCTCGTGAGCCGGGCGCGCCCGGGGCGCCCGGATGGTGAGGAACGAGACCAACCCGCCCGCGGCGCACATGGCCGCGCAGATCAACATCGCGGTCCGAAAGCCGGCGGATTGTTGTTCGGGCGCGACACCGGCGTGCGTCGTCACAATTCCGGCGAGGGTGGGCACCACCGCCACGGCGATGAGCGACCCGATACGCGCCACATCGTTGTTGACGGCGGACGCCACCCCGGCCCGCTCGGGCCCGACGGCGCTCAGCGCCGTCGTGGTGAGGGCCGGAACGGTGAGGACCATCCCCAGGCCGAAGACCACCGCGCCGGGCAACACGCCCGAGACGTAACTCGCCCCCGGTACGGCGCGGACGAAGAGGGCCATACCGGCCGCCGCCACCAAGGGGCCGACGGTCATCGGCAATCTCGGGCCGATCCGGTCGGCCAGTCTCCCCGAGGTCGAGGACAGGGAAAGCAGGATCAAGGTGAGGGGCATCAGGGCCACCCCGGCCTCGAGGGGCGAGTACCCCAACGCGTCCTGGAGTTGGAGCACCAGGAGGAAGGTGACGGCGCCCAGGGCGGCGTAGATGACGAAGGTGGCGCCGTTGGCCCCGTCGAATTGACGTGATCGGAACAAGCCGAGCGGCAGGACGGGAGCTCGGTGCCGGGCTTCGTTGAGGAGGAACGCGCCGAGGAGGATCCCGCCGGCGACGAGCGGGCCGAGGATGGCGGTGGTGGCCCAACCGCGGCCCGGGCCCTCGATGAGGGCGTAGGTCACCCCGGCGAACCCCAGCGCCGCCAGGATGGGCCCCCGGAGATCGAGCGGCTCGTTGGTCGGGGGCTGGCGGGATTCGGGCACATGGCGCACCACCACCCAACAGGTCAGCACGGCGATGGGCACGTTGATGAAGAAGACCAAGCGCCACGACACCCATTGCACCAGCACGCCTCCCAACAGCGGCCCGATCGCACCGAAGACACCCCCGAACCCGGACCAGGCCCCGATGGCCCGTCCCCGCTCCTGCGGCCGGAAACTGGCTTCGATGATGGCCAGGCTGCCCGGGGTGAGAAGGGCACCGCCGACACCCTGGGCGGCCCGAGCCGCGATGAGCCATTGGGGGGAAGGCGCCACCCCACAGACCATGGAGGCAAGGGTGAAGAAGATCAGACCGGTCAAGAAGATGCGCCGCCGGCCCAAGCGGTCCCCCAGCGCGCCCCCCAGGAGGAGAAAGGCCGAGAGGGTCAGCGTGTAGGCCGTGATCGTCCATTGCAGATCGGTGAGCCCGACCCCGAAGTCCTTCCCGATGCTGGGCAGGGCGACGTTGACCGCGGTGGAATCGAGAAAAACGACGCCCGAGCCGAGCACCATGGCGAAGAGGACCCATCTGCCCCGTGCACTCGAGACGCTCAGGCCCTCGTCGGGCGGACCCGGTACCTCCACTTGCCTCCTTTCGAGACGTTTGTGCACCCCCAGAATGCCTCTTGAGCGCCGCCGGCGACGCGGTGGCGTTTTCGCCGCGCCCGATCTAAGGCCGGGACACCTTCGCCCCCGCCGACGACCTCGACTGCCCCTCCTTCGATGGGGAAGGCGCTGCCCCGGGCGATGGCTGGCCGGATAACGTGATCTCGATGTGGCTCGACGTCAAGGATCCCCAGGTCGATGCTGCAGGCGAGCCCTCGATTTCCGGTGCGCCGCCGTCCGGCACCGCTCAGACCGGGTGATCGCCAGCCCGGTTCCGTGACGGCAGTGGAAGAGGCCGCGCCCGGTCCCTCCGCCGGCGCCCCAGGAGAGGATCACGTCGCGGGGAGCGGTGCGCCGCCCGTGCGCCGTCCGGGTTGGTGGCTCCCCGGAGCGACCACGGTTGCGGTGATCGCCGGCGTCATTGCCGTCACGCTGTGGCAACTTCACGTCAACCTTCTGTTCACCGAGACGACCACGACGGGTGGGGATACCGGGGCCCATATCGCCCTCCCGGCCTATCTGCAGACCCTCTTGTCGCACGGCCATATCTCAGGCTGGGACCCGAGTTGGTACGACGGGTACTCGCTCTACACCTTCTACTTCGCCATCCCGGACCTGTTCGCCGCCATCGGGGGCTGGATCATCCCCTACGACGTCGCGTTCAAGCTGATCACCGTGCTGGGGTCGGTGCTCCTTCCCATCTGCGCCTGGGCCTGCGGGCGTCTCTTCCGGCTGCGCCCACCCATCCCGACCGTCATGGCAGCCATGACGCTGCCGTTCCTCTTCGACTACACCTTCACGATTTACGGTGGCAACCTGTTCTCGACGTTGGCCGGTGAGTACGCCTACTCGTTCAGCCTTTCGTTGGCCATCTTGTTCCTGGGGCTCTTTGCCCGCGTGGTCCGCGGCGGCACCTGCCGGGGCTGGGCCAGCGTCGTCTTGGCGGGTTGCATTCTCTCGCACATCATCCCGGGCATGCTGGCGCTCGCCGGAGCAGTCCTCCTCGTCGTCGTCGAGCTCCTGCCGGCGGGTTGGAGGGTCCACGACGATGACGTGAAGGCATCCTGGCGGTCGGCTCCGGCACCACGTACCTCCGGACATGGAGTGATGCTGTGGCGAGCGGCGTCGACGGTGGGCATCGGTCTGTTGCTTTCGGGATGGTGGCTCATCCCCTTCGGCCTTCGCCAGCCCTACGCCACCTCGATGGGGTACGCCAACATCACGACTTACTGGGCGGTTCTCTTTCCCGAAGCCGATGCGTGGGCGTTGGCCCTGGCCGGCGTGGCGATCATCGTCGCCCTCGTGGTGAGGAGCCGATTCGGCCTGGTCATGACCGCACTGGGCGCGGCGTCCGCCGTCGGTCTGGTCTTCGATCCCCAGGGCAAGCTCTATAACGTCCGCCTGCTGCCGCTCTGGTTCATCTGCGTCTACCTGATGGCGGGCTGGGTGGTCGGCGTCGGCGCGGCCGCGGTGGCGGCGGCGTGGCGACGAAGGCGAATGGCGCGGTGGCGGGCGGCAACGTTCCGAGCCCCTGAAGCGGGCGGGGAGGGGCCGACGGTGCCGAGACCGCCCAGTTCGCACCGGCCGTCCCCCTCATGGCGATGGGCACCTGCCGCGGTGGGAGGTTCGGCGATCGCCTTCCTGGGGATCCTGGCCATCGTCATCCCGCCCTTCTTCCTTCCGGCGGCGGACCTCCCGGTGACGGTGGGAGCCAACGAGGTGTCGAACTGGTCCAACTACAACTACGGCGGGTATCAGGGGCTCCCGGCCTATCCGGAATACCGCTCGGTCATCGACACCATGAAGGAAGTGGGTCGGTCCCACGGCTGCGGGCGCGCCATGTGGGAGTACAACTCCGACGAAGGCCGATTCGGCACACCCGAATCCCTCATGTTGTTGCCGTACTGGACCGGAGGGTGCATCGGTTCGATGGAAGGGTTGCTCTTCGAGTCGTCGGCCACCACCCCGTACCACTTCATCAACCAGGCCGAACTCTCATCTGCACCGTCGGAGCCGGACGCCACGATTGCCAAGGACTACGGCCCCCTCGATGTCGCACTTGGCGTGCAGCACCTGCAACTCCTCGGCGTCAAGTACTTCATGGCCGAAAGTGCGCAGGTGGAGAAAGAGGCCAACGCCAACCCCGACCTGAAACTGGTGGCTTCCACCGGTCCGTGGACCAACGGCGCACTCCACACCGTCTGGGACGTCTACGAAGTCAAGGATGCTCCCCTGGTGTCGCCTCTGGCCAACGAGCCGGTGGTCCTCAAGGGGATCAAGTCTTCGCCCTCGAGCTGGCTGACGCCGTCGTTGAACTGGTACCTCAATCCGGCCGACTGGCATGTGGAACTGGCGCAGAGCGGGCCGTCCTCGTGGCCACGACAGGACATCGGCACGGCTCGATCCCGGGCGGTGGCGGTTCCGGCGACCACCGTGACGCACACCACGCTCACCGACTCGTCGGTGAGCTTTGACACCTCGCACCCCGGGACCCCGGTGCTGGTCAAGATCTCGTACTTCCCGAACTGGCACGCCAACGGGGCGGACGGCCCGTGGCGCGTCACGCCCAATCTGATGGTGGTGGTGCCCACCAGCCACCATGTGACCCTGACCTACGGGACCTCGCCCGTCAACCAGCTGGGTGACGTGGCCACGCTGGTGGGTCTGCTCGCCTTGGTTGGCCTCGTCGGTTGGCCGAAATGGCGAGCACGCAGGAAGGTGGGCGCGTCGCCCCTGGGATGAGCGTCGGCTCCGCTCCCCCGGGGCAATGAGACAAACGATACGAAGTATGTCTAATCTGTCCCAATGTCGGTTGCCCTCCATTCCGATCCCGTCACCACGGCAACCGTCGAACCCGGCCACAGCTCCACCGAGGAGCGGATCCTCAGTGCAGCGCTCCGCCTGGTGGGCCATCGAGGAGTGAAGCGGCTCGGCATGCAGGAGGTCAGTGAGGCGGCGGGTGTCTCCGCGGCACGCTGTACCGGTACTTCCCCAGCAAGGATCACCTGCTGGACGCCGTCGCCGGTTACGACGAAGGCAGGTTCAGCCTCGGTCTGGCGGCCGCCCTGGCGCTGGTGGACGAGCCGGGCGAACGGATCCGGACCCTGGTGGCCTTCGCGTTCGACTACATCCGCCTGCACCCGGCCCGGTCGCTCTTTGCCTCCGAGCCCGAGTTCGTGTTGGGCTACCTGGTCGAGCACCTGCCGAAGCTCCGCGGCGCGCTGCTGTCCCAACTGGGCGACGCGCTCGACGCCGTGCCGGCCGTCGCCTCGGGAAGCCTCAGCCGCGAGCAGTTGGCCGATGTCATCGTGCGCCTCTTCGTCTCGAGCTGGATCATCCCCGAACCCGATGATCGGGCCCTCGTGCAATCCATCAACGGCCTCCTGCTCTCTCCATCGACGTAGATGCAGGGGAACGCAGTCGGCCAAGAGGAACCGTCGCACCAAGACAAGAACCTTTCGCACACGCATCGAAGACGGCCGACACGGCCATGACAAGGGGAAGCACGGATGAGTGACCTGAGCGAAGTGAGTGACGTGAGTGACGTGGGTGACGTGAGTGGCGTGGGTGAAGTGAGCGAAGGGCAAGAAGAGAGTCCCTTCAGCGCCATGGATCCGGAGATGGCGGCCCGTCCCCAGCCGGTGTTCAAGGCGCTGCGGGAGGCGTGCCCGGTCATGGCCGTCGACCACGGAGTGATGCTGACCCGCAAGGTCGAGGTCGACGAGGCGCTCCGGCACCCGGAGGTCTTCTCGTCCAACATGGACGCGGTGGATCTCAAGAACGTCCGCCCCATGATCCCGCTCCAGATCGACCCGCCCGAGCACAAGAAGTACCGCAAGCTGCTCGATCCGCTTTTCGCCCCGCGCCGGATGGCCTTGATGGAGGACTCGGTGGCCCGCATCGTCAACACCCTGATCGACCGTTTCATCCAGAAGGGCCAGCTCGATTTCGCCAAGGAGTTCTCGGTCCCGTTTCCGTCGGAGGTGTTCCTGACCCTGCTCGGCTTGCCCCTGAGCGAACTCGACCGCTTCTTGACGATGAAGGACGGCATCATTCGTCCGGACCACGTCACCGGCAAGCCCTACGGCAGCGACGACGTCAACGCGTACCAACAGAATGTGGCGGACTCCGTCTACGAGTACTTCAACGAGGTGCTCGACCAACGGGAGATCACCCGCCACGATGATCTTCTCTCGCTCTTTCTCGACGCCGAAGTCGAGGGGCACCGCCTCACCCGCAACGACATCTTGGACATCTGCTTCCTCTTCCTCATCGCCGGTCTCGACACGGTGACGTCGACGTTGGACTGCATGTTCTCCTTCCTTTCCGAGCACCCGGGACACCGTCAACAGCTGGTCGATGACCCGGCCCGGATACCCTCGGCCATCGAAGAACTCCTCCGGTGGGAGACGCCCGTCATGGGCGTGGTCCGGTCCTCCCTGCAGGACACCAGCCTCGACGGCTGCCCCATCAAGAAGGGCGACCAGGTCATGATCATGCTGGGGGCGGCCAACACCGACGAGGCTGAATTCGAAGATGCCGACACGGTGCGCTTCGACCGGGAGGCCAACCGTCACATCGCCTTCGGCGGCGGCATACACCGGTGCCTGGGCTCGCACCTGGCCCGCCTGGAGCTCCGGGTGGCTCTCCGGGAATGGCACCGTCGCATTCCCGAGTACTCGATTGAGCCGGGGCACACCCTGGCCTATACGGGGGGCGTCCGTTCCATCGACTACTTCCCCATGCGTTTCACGGCGGCCCCGGCCTGAAGTGATCGCCCGGGCCGGCGCTCGAGCGGGTCGACGGCGGTGGCCCCCCGGTCGCCCAGGTGTTCGGTCCACTCTCCCCGGTCCCATAACGGAGCTCATGGCGTCCGGAGGGGTCGGCATAGCATCGAGCCGGGGCGGCGTCGGTGTCGTGGGAGAAGTGCACCGCGGCGGCATCGCCACGTGGAGCTGGGCGGCCCGGCTCAGGTCGGCGGCCGGACATAGGGTGAACGCATGGACTCTGAGCCGTCCCGGGACCTGGCCATGGCCCTCGAGCCGGTGGCCGGGCAGGTGTACTTCGCGCCCGAGTGCCACCAGAGGTATGCCGCGCTGGGCTTCTCGCCCAGCCCGGTGACCACCGCCGGCGGGGTGCAGATGCCCGATGGCCCCGCCTACTTCACCAGCCGGGGCTCGGTGATGGGCCAGGTGCCGGGCCAGTTGGTCGCGGCCGCCTTCGCGGTCTTCAACCCGGGCGCCGTGATCCCGGCGGTGACCTTGGGCTGGACGCGTTGTGACGCCGCCACCATCGGCACGGCCCGGACCGAAGGAGCCACCGCGCACCTGGCGCGCCTTCTCGGGGAGCAGCCGGAGGGTCTGGCCCGGGCCACCGCGCTGCTGGCCCGCGCCACGGCGAACCTCAAGCCCGAAGGGCGACCGCTCTACGCCGGGCTCCTCAGCCTCGGCGTCCCGGGCGACCCGATAGGCGACATGTGGCGATTGGCCGACCTCCTGCGCGAGTACCGGGGCGACGCGCACACGGCGGCCTGGGTCTCGGCCGGGCTGACCGCGCCGGAGATCGGCTTGCTGTCCGAGCTCTACTGGGGGCTCCCGATGCGCACCTACGTGCGCACGCGCGCCTGGTCGGACGCCCAACTCGACGAGGCACAGGAGAACCTGGCCGGCCGCGGCCTGATCGCCGGGGATGGCTTCACCGCGTCCGGGCGGGAGCTGCGCGAGTCGATCGAAGTTGCCACCGACCGCCAATGCGTGATGATCGGCCGAGCGCTCGGTGACGGACTGTCCGAGCTGGTTGGTCTCCTCACACCGTGGGGCCGGGCGATCCGGGCCGCCGGTGGGTACCCGCCCCGAGGGCCGCACGACCTGGCCCGTCAGCAGGTAGCCCACAACGCATGAACGAGATCCATCTGCAGCTCTGCGCCAGTCCGGAGTGGGCATCCTTCGTCGAAGAGGAGCTCCTGCCGTGGGCCCTGGCCGGTGCCGAGCTGGGGGGCGACGTGCTCGAGGTCGGGGCCGGCCCCGGATTGACCACCGACGTGCTGCGACGACGGGTGCCCCATGTGGTGGCCGTGGAAGTCGATGCGGACCTGGCCGCGTCACTGCGCCAACGGCTGGCCGGCTCCAACGTCGAGGTGGTGCACGCCGACGGCACGTCGCTGCCCTTCGAGACCGGGCGCTTCAGCGCAGCTACCTGCTTCACCATGCTGCACCACGTGCCCGCGGCGGCATTGCAGGACCGCCTGCTGGCAGAGATCCGCCGGGTGCTCCGGCCGGGCGGCCTCCTGGTCGGCACCGACAGCTCGGCCTCGAGCGGGTTGGCCGAGCTCCACGACGGGGACACCTACGTGCCGGTCGACCCGTTGACCTTGGGCGCCCGGCTGGAAGCAGCCGGCTTCAGCCGAGTCGCGGTGGAGGAGGCCGACGAGCGGTTCCGCTTCACGGGTCGGGCCGGCGCGTCGCCGCCGGCCCGGGTCTGAACGCCCCTTGCCGAGCGCGGCCGTTCGAAGACCGGATCCGGGAACGCCCGCCGCGGACGCGGGTCAGCGACCTCCGGCGGTCAAAAGAGGGGCGACCAACTGGCCGTCCGCAGAATCCGGCTCTCCCATTGGTCGCGCACCTCGAGGGCGTCATGCATCCAGGTGCCCGGATCGGTGGCCCCGACCGGCAGGTCGTTGGCCAGCAGCCACAACAGCGCCTTGTGGTTGGTGATCCGCTGCCACAGGATCACCTCGGTGGTCTGGTGGGATCCATAGACCGGCTGGTACGCCGCCTCGAGCTCGATGATGTTCTTGTGGCGTTCCTTGGACTGGTCCAACGAGGGGGCGTACTGGGTGCCGGCCTTTTGGATGTAGGCCTGCAGGCCGCCGGCGTAGGGCCAGGCCGTGTCCTCCATGAAGAGAGCCAGCTCGTGCTCCTCTGCCCTGGTCGGCACCGTGGCCAGGTCGATCTCCTGACGGGGCGACCACACGACGGGCGTGATGATCTTGGACACGCACTCGTGCCGCATGCCGTCGACCCGGGTCGACCACTCCTGCAGGTCGCCGGTGCGGACCCGGTCGGCCAGGGCCGACCACGCGGCCGCATCACGGCAGCCGGTGATGGACACCACCGTGTACGCGGCGCCGCTGCCGTGGGCCAGGCGCAGATACCACAGCAGGCGGGTGTCCTCGGTCTTGGCCAGGGTCGGGAGGAATTCGTCCCGGTAGGCGGCGTCGAACGCCTCCTCCTCCTTCCCCGCGACCTTGTGCACCTCGTGCAGCAGCAACATGTGATGACCCCCGGTTGGTTGTGGTTAGCGCGTGGTGGAGATGCCGCCGTCGACCGGAATGACGGCACCGGTGAGGTAGGCCCCCGCCCGACTGGCCAGGAAGATAGCCGTCCCCGCCATGTCGTCGGGCCGACCGATGCGCTTGAGCGGCGCGGCGCGGGCGATCTGCTCGCCGAAGGCTTCCAAGGTGGCGGCCATCATCTTCGACTCGAACGGCCCGGGCGCGATGGCGTTGACGGTGATCGCCGGCGCCAGGCGCTTGGCCAGGTGACGGGTCAGCTGGTGTACCGCGGCTTTCGAGGCCGAGTACGAGTACGTCTCGAGTTCCGGCACGTGGATCCCGTCGATCGACCCGATATTGATGACCCGGGCCGGCGCCTCCTGGGTTCCCGCCGCCTCGAGCAGCGGGACCAGGAACTTGGTCAGATGGAAGACACCCTTCACGTTGAGGGCCAGCACCTTCTCGAAGGCCGCCTCATCGAACTCGGCCAGCGGCGTGCCCCAGGTGGCCCCGGCGTTGTTGACCAGGATGTCGAGGGTGTCGACCCTCGACGCCATCTCGTCGGCCAGGCCGCGGCACCCCTCCTCGGTCGACAGGTCCGCCGGCAGGCCGGTACAGGTGCCCGCCTTCGACAGCTCGGCCGCCACCTCGTCGCACGCCGCGGCCTTACGGGACGAGATGTAGACAGTGGCCCCGGCGTCGACGAATCCCTCGGCGATCATCTTGCCGATGCCCCGGGTACCGCCGGTGACCAGCGCGGTCTTGCCGGCGATTGAGAACAGGTCGTGGGTGGTCATGGGTCCATCATGGGCCGGGGGCTCACGGGGCGGCCAATGCCACCGCGCTGCGCAGGAGCACACCGGCGCCGACCCGGAGCGACTCGTCCTCGACGGAGAAGGACGGGCTGTGGTGCATCCCGCTGGTCCCGTCCGCGCTGGCGCCGCCCACGAAGAAGTAACACCCGGGCAGGTGGTTGAGGAACTCGCTCACGTCGTCGCTGGGCGACGACGGCGGCATCCGGAACACCCCGTCGGGGCCGAGGATGGCTCGGGCCTCCGCTTCGACCAGGTCCGTCACCTCGCCGTCGTTGACCACGGCCGGGGTGTGTTCGGGGACCTCGAGGTCCACCGAGACCTCGTGCGACTCGCCGACGGCCTGACAGAGTGCCCGCAGCCGGCCGAACGCGTCGACTCGCTGTTGGTCGGTGAAGGTGCGCAGGGTGCCCGACACGCGGGCGGTGGTGGGGACGACGTTGACGGCCGTGCCCGCCGCCAACGTGCCGGCGCTGCAGACGCACTGGGCTCCCTCGTACTCGAGTCCCTCGGCGACGGTGTCGAGCCGGGTCACCAGGTCCGCGGTGGCTTGGATGACGTCACCCCGGCCGGTGCGGATGGCCCCGTGCCCGCCCGGGCCCGACACGGTGATGTGAAGCGAGTGGGCCTCGGACATGGCGATACCCTGGCGCAGGGCCACCAATCCGGTCGGGGCCTGCGACGTCACGTGGAATCCCACCAGCCGGGCGCCCCGCAAGACCTCGAGTGCTCCCGCGTCGACCATGGTCTTGGCGCCGCACAAGGCCTCCTCGCCCGGCTGGAAGAGGAAGATGAAGCGTCCCGGGAGCTCTTCACGGCGCGGACCGAGCACGCTGGCCACGCCGAGCAGCGCGGCGACGTGGACATCGTGGCCGCACGCGTGCATGACACCGTCCGTCTGCGACGCCTGCGGGTGCGGGCCCTCCTGAATCGGCAGGGCGTCGATGTCGGCCCGCAGCACGACGGTCCGTCCGGGACGGCCCCCGTCCATCGCGAAGATCCCCCCGGTTGTCGTGAAGCGCTTCAGCTCGTCAATCCCGAGCGCCGCCATGCGCTCGCGGACGAGCGCGGTAGTGGCGTCTTCGGCAAAGGCCAGCTCGGGACGGCGATGGACCGTCCGGCGCAGGTCCACCATGTCGTCGAAGACGGCGCTGATCGGGTCCGACCCCGACCGCTCAGCCATGTGGTCCCACCCGCTCAACGAGCGAGGAGGTCGCGGGCGATGTGGGTGACCTGGATCTCGTCGGTCCCGGCGTAGATCTGGAACACCTTGGCGTCGCGCGCGAGTTGTTCCACCCGGAACTCGGCCATGTACCCGTTGCCGCCGAAGAGCTGCACCGCCTCCATGGCCACGTCGGAAGCCGCCTGGGCGGAGTACAGCTTCATGGCCGAGGCCTCGGCCAGGGTGAGGCTCTGGCCGGCCGAGGTCATCTCGATGTGACGGAACACCAGGTTCTCGACGTTGAGCCGGGCGACCTCCATGCGGGCCAGCTTCAACTGGATCAGCTGGAACTCAGAGATCGGCCGCTCCCACAACAGGCGGTCCTTGGCGTACTGCACCGAGAGCTTCAGGCACTCCTCGATCAGGCCGAGCGACATGGCCGCCACCCCGGCGCGTTCCGTTACAAAGTTGCCCTTCGCGCTCTCACGTCCTTCGCCACCGCTCGTACCCTCGGTCTCCCCGAGCAGTCGATCCTTGCCGACCCGGACATCGCTCAGGAAGAGCTCTCCGGTCGGCGAGGAGTGCAGGCCCATTTTGCGGAAGGGCGCGGACTGGTCGAGGCCGGGCATCCCCTTGTCGAGAACGAAGGTCAGGACCGGCCGCTGACGGACGGGGGTCTCGCTGCCGTCGTCGAGCTTGGCGTAGAAGACGATGGTGTCGGCATAGGGGCCGTTGGTGATGAAGGTCTTGTTCCCGTTCAAGACGTACTCGTCACCGTCGCGGACGGCGGTCGACTTCATGCCGCCCAGCGCGTCGGACCCCGAGTCGGGCTCGGTGATGGCCCAGGCCCCGATGGTCTCGAGCGTGAGCAGACCGAGCCCCCAGCGCTCCATCTGGGCCACCGTGCCCTGCTTCATGATGGTGCCACCGGCCAGTCCTGTGCTCACCCCGAGGGCGGTGACGATCCCAGGGCAGTAGTGGCACAGCTCGATGATCGGTATCAGCATGAGGGCGGCGTTCCCACCACCCTCCTGGCGTTCGGGGGCCGGCGCGCCCGTCTGCTTGCGTTCGAGTTGACGCTTGAAGGTCTCCCGAGCCATGGCGTCGAGGCCGAACGTGGCGTACAGCTTGCGGATCACCTCGTAGGGCGGGGTGTCGCCGTGCTCGAGCTCCTCGACGTTCGGCTTGATCTCCTCCTCGACGAAACGGCGGACCGTGTCGCGAATCGCCAGGTGCTCCTCCGACCACTCGAACATTCCCAACCTCCCTACCAGCCGGAGCCGACCCTACCAATGATGGTGTTGGGGGTCGCCTCCTCCCATGTTCGGGCCGTCCCTCATGGAGAATCAGACCCCGCTATTGGGAATCAGACCCCGCGGTATTGGGAATCAGGCCTCAGCGATCCGGAGCAGGGTGTTGCCGTCGGTGTGGGCCAGGTGTTCGGGCAGCTTGCCGTGCTCGATCACCGACGTCTCCTCATAGGTGAAGACCCCCTCCTGGCTCAGGTCGACCGTCACCTCGTAGCGCACGGTCCGGGCCTGCGCGGCCAGGTACCGGTTGGACAGGATGCCGTAGGTCTCCGAGCCCACCTCGGCCGTCAAGGTGAAGGTGGTGTCGTCGGCCGCTGCTGTACCGCCGGCGATGAGCGCGGAGCCGCGGGGGACGCGGCCCTGCGGTAGTCCAACCCGTAGAGGCACTGCACGCCGTTCTCCACCGGTCCGAAGGGCTTGAATTCGACGTGCTCGCGATAGGGGGGTGAGGTCGACGCTGCCCTTCTCGTTGGAGAAGGCGACGTCACCGCCCTTGTCGCCCTCCCAAATTCCGGCCAAACGGGCTAACGGCCCCCATTCGGTGCCTGCGCTCACCGGTTTGTCTCCTCTCCGAAGTTGTGTCGAGACCCTATTGCGTCGGGAGATCGGCGACGGGCTCCGCCCGCTTCTGCCGACGCCCGCGCGCTCGGCTGCCCTCCGAGTAGCGCTGGGTCCGGGTGACGATGATGCGGGAAGCCACCAGCAGCAGCAGGACGATGACGACGAGGATCAGCGCGGCGTCGTAGGCCAGATAGTGGGCCTCGGTCTGGGCCGAGTTGAAGAAGGTGTACACGGGGTAGGTGAGATAGGGGAACTGCCCGTGGGTGAGGGTGTGCGGGAGCTGGTCGCCGAAGCCGGCGGTGTAGATCAGCGGCGCCGTCTCGCCGCTGGCGATGGCCATGGCCAGGAGGAGCCCGGTCACGATCCCGGGCAGCGCACTCTTGAGCACGACCTTGCGCAGCGCGTAGCCCATCGACATGCCCAGGGCCTCGGCTCCCTCGCGGTAGCCGGTGGGGACCTGCCGCAGCGAGTTCTCGGTGGTCTTGGCGATGTAGGGCACCACCATGATGGAGAGGATGATGAGCGCCGGCAGGAGCGAGAAGCCCCAGTGCAGCCCGACCACGAGGGCCACGTACCCGACATAGCCGAGCACGATGGAGGGGAAGCCCGAGAGGATGTCCGAGGCGAGGCGCAGGGGACCGCCGCTGGCCTTGCCGCTGCGGCGGCGCGGCCGGGCCAGTTCGGCCAAGTGGAGGCCGGCCAGGACCCCGACGGTCCCGGCGATCAGGAGCACCCCGACCATGAGGATCAAGGTGCCGAGAATCTGATCGCGCAGTCCCCCGGTCTGTCCGGTCAGCGGTGTGGTGAGGACGCTCCACTGCCAGTGGGGCACGGCCCGGGCCACCACCCCGCCGAGGAGCCATGCCGCCGGGGCGATGATGAGGACCAGTGCGAGGACGGCGAAGGCGCGGAAGACGATGTTCGCCGCCCGTCGCCGCCCGGTGGAGGGTCCGGCGCCCAGGCTCATACTCGAGTCCTCAGTCGCATCGTGGTCGCCTCACGCCCCGCCGACGGGCCCGCCCAGGCGCGACGAGCGGTTGACGATGAGGCGAGCCGCCATGTTCACGCCTACCGAGATCACGGCCAGGACCAGTCCCAGTTCGGCCAGGGTGGCCACGGCGAATCCCGTCCCGTCGGTCAGCGCGCCGTCGAGTTGCGTGAGGATCGTGGCGGCGATGGTGGTGAACGGCGAGTAGATGTTGGGGGCGATGTGCAGCACCGAGCCGCCGATCATGGCCACGGCGATGGTCTCGCCGAGGGCGCGGCCGAGGCCGAGCACGCTGGCCCCGATGATGCCCGAGCGGACCCAGGGAATGGTGACCCGGTTGGCCACCTCCCAGCCGGTCATGCCCAGGGCCTCACCCCCTTCTTTGGGCAGGGGGGGCACCTGGCGGAAGAGGTCCGTGGTGGTCGACGCCACGATGGGCACGACCATCAGGCCCAGCACGATGCCCGCCGTGAGCAACCCTTCGCCCTGGCCGACCGGGTTACGGAAGTATCGGAGCACCGGGACGTCGGGCATGTGGTCGGCCACGATCGGGTACACGTGGTGGGCCAGGAACGGCCCGAGTGTCAAGAGGCCCCACAGGCCGATCACCACGCTGGGGATGCCGGCCAGGATCTCGATGGCGAAGCCCAGCGGGCGTGAGATCCAGGTCGGGAGCCGTTCGGTCAATGCGAAGGCGGCGCCGATGGAGAGCGGGACGGCCAGGATGAGCGCGATGGCCGACGACTGCAACGTGCCGAGGATGATCGGCCAGGCGCCGAACTCGGAACCCATGGGATGCGCCACCCCGTCGGTGTGGACGGTGGCCCCGTAGCTGCTGCCGTAGGTCCACTGGGAGCCGGTGAGGAAGCCCCACCCGTTGACCCGGATGGCCGGCCAGGCCTTGACGGCCAGGACGGAGAGCGCGAAGACCAGCGCGGCCAGCGGGAGCAGCACGGCCACCCGAGCCGTCCAACGCCAGGCATGCTCCTCGTTGGCCCGGGCGGCGCGGGCCATACGCCGGAACAGTGAGTCCCGGCGTATGGCCTGCCCGGGTGGCGCGGCGGGGACCGTCACCGCGTCTGCCCCCGCCTGACGCCACTACGAGATGCTGAGGATCTGCTTGACCGACTGGGCCTCGACCTTGGACGGCAACGGCTGGAAGTTGACCTGCGCCAGGTAGTCGGCACTGTTGCCGTAGTTCTTGTTGATCGCCCACTCGAGCACCGAGCGGATGGCCTTCGCCGTCGAGCTGCTGGACTGCTTGGTGTTCACTATGCCGTACTCGTAGTTGACGATCGGGTAGCCGTTGGTGGCCGGACCGTAGATCAACGAGATGGTCCCACTGGCCGGCGTCTTCTTGACGAAGGAGGCCGCTTCGGCCGCGATGGAGGCCTGCGTCGGGATCTCGAAGTTGCCCTTGGCGTTCTGCAGCTGCCGCGTAGCCCAGCCCGGCCTGCAGGACCTGGGTCTGGTAGCTGATGCCGATGTAGGCCACGCAACCCGGTGTGGCCTTGCAGCCCGAGACCATGCCCGAGTTCCCCATCTCGCCCAGTGCACCGGGCGCGTTCGGCCACGGCACCGTGGTGTCGTAGGCGATCTTGGTGCCCCAGCCCGACGGGTCGGCCTTGGAGAGGAATTGGGTGAACAGGAAGGTGTCACCGCTGCTGTCGGACCGGTGCAGCGTCACGATCGGGATGTTGGGCAGCGTCACGCCCGGATTCAGCTTGGTGATGGCCGAGTTGTTCCAGGTGGTGATGGTGCCCTGGTAGATCGACGAGAGCACCTTGCCGCTCAATTTCAGGTGCGACAGGACACCGGGGACGTTGTAGGCCACCAGCTGCGAAGAGATGGCCAGCGGGATGTTCTTGAGGGTCGGCGTGGCCTGCACCTCGCTCGGCGAGAGATAGGCGTCCGAGGCGCCGATGTCGGCCGTGCCGTTGGCGGCGTCGGAAATGCCGGTGCCCGAGCCGGTACCCGCCGTCTGGATCTTCACCTGCGGGTACTTGGCGGTGTAGTCACCCACCCAGATGTTGAACAGCGGGTAGAGCAGGGTGCTCCCGGTCTCGCTCAACGACGCCGAGGGAGGCGTCTCGACACCGCTCTTGGGGAGCTTGACGCTGGCCCCGGCGGAGGTGGTGAGGACGGCGGAACTCAGGGCCAGGCCCAGGACGGCGGCGGCAATGGCGGATGTTCTCATTCGAGTCGCTCGGGGGGTCCGAGTCACGGGGATTCCTCCTTGGTTGTGTGGGTTGTTCTGGTTTGTCGGTGGTGCCGGTGATCTTGGGTGGTGCCCGGGTCGTCGAAGAGGCCCGGGCCGGCGCTGCGTAGATGGACCGTCGCGCCGGCTCGATGTGGCGCGATCCGTCCCGCTACCCGATACGGCCGTTGACGTAGCTCTCGGTGTCGGGCTCCCGCGGCGACGAGAAGAGTGACTCCGTGGGCCCGTGTTCGACCAGACGCCCCTGGTAGAAGAACATCGTGTTGTGCGAGACACGCGCATGGCCTGGCCCAGGTTGTGGGTCACGACGATGAGCGTGAGCGCCGGAGCCAACTGGCGTAGGAGGGCCTCGATCGACTCGGTCGATATCGGGTCCAGCGAGGAAGTCGGCTCGTCGAGCAACAGCACCTCGGGACCCACGGCGAGGGCCCGGGCCAGGCACAGGAGCTGCTGCTGTCCGCCGGAGAGGCGGAAGGGGGAATCGTTGAGCCTGTCCTTGACCGCGTCCCACAGCCCGACCTCGGTGAGGCGGCGCTCGGCGATCACGTCGAGCTGCTTTCCCTTGGCGATGCGGTGCGCCTTGACCCCCGCGACCACGTTGTCCCGAATCGACATCGGGAAGGGGTTGGGCCGCTGGAACAGCATGCCGACGCGTCGTCGCAGCATGAGGAGGTCAACCGAATGGGCCCAGAGGCTGACTTCGTCGAGGGTCACGTCGCCGGTGCGGTGGAATCCCGGGACGCGATCGTTCATACGGTTCAGCGTGCGCAGGAAGGTCGACTTGCCTGAACCCGTCGGGCCGATCAGTGCGGTGATGGAGCCGCGGGCCAACGCGACGTCTATGTCACTCAGGATCGTCCGCGCCTCGAAGCCGAGGCACAGCTTGTGGGCGTGCATGACGTCGGCCGGACGGGCCGCGTCGGGATCGAGAGAGCGCAGCGCTTGTGGAATCCCCAGGGAAGGCGGCCCCGGGACGTCCGGCGTATCACTCTGCACGCCGGCGGACTCCTTTTCTGACACCGGGCCTCCCAGTCGAATGGGTTCGCACCAGGGGCCGCGCGCCGGTCGGCTCGAGCGGGTGGTGCACGTCAGTGTGGACCGTACAGAGTCCAGATGAACTTCCCGTAACCAGAACGAAATCTCAGGGTGAACAGTTGAAAATCGAGGAATTACCTGGTAATAGGGGTTCCCGTTCCATCGGCCACCAGGGCCACCCGGTGGGCCGAGGCAACGGCTGCGACGAACCGGGGTGCGGTGGCCAGCCAGCCGAGGCAGAGAAGCGCGGCCGGGATGGCGAAGGCGAGCGAAAGGGACGTCGAGAAGAACACGCTCACGACCGTCATCAACATGAAGAGGCCTTGCCCGATGAAGAAGAACCAGAACCACTTGACCACGGAGCGATGGGGGTCCTCGACGGGCAGGCAGTCGCGGAGGGCCTGGTACGGCATCCAGTAGTTCACGATGGGCACGAACCAGCAACCGACGCCCCACCCCGGCGAGTGCTTGGCCGGGAGTCCCATGGCCCGCGCGGTCGAGGCGGCGCGGTACTGCCAGATGCAGGCGACCACCACCGCCCCGATGGTGAGCAGCCCGACGAGTCCGGTGACGACGCTGAAGCCTCCGTACAGGCCGGCGGGAACGGTGATTTGGGGCGCGGTCTGATGGTGTTGGGAGGCCTGGATGAGGCGGTGGTACTGATGCCCGAGCTCCCGGTACTGCGTCGTCGTGCAGTCGCACGTCGAGGATGCTGACCAGGGCATAGACCGCGGGCATGACCACCGCCGCCCGGGCCAGCTGTGTGATCCGCAGTTCCTCGTCCAGCAGCGCCGGCGCGTTGGGGGCGTACCCGGTGGGGGCGGGCAATCCGTATCCCGAGGACCCGTATCCGGGCCCGGGCCGGATACGGGCATCGGTGCGGTGGGTGCCGTTGCACCGGGCGGTGGTGGCGGGGGCTGGGCCGGGAGGACCACGGCCTCGGTCCACGCGTAGCCGTCCCACCAGCGCTGACCCGGACCGCCGGCCGGGTCGGGATACCAGCCCGGGGGCGCGCCGGGATACCCGCTCTGATCGTCGCTCACCTCGACATCCTGTCAAACCGCCGATGCCGCCGGGGAAATGGCCCTTTACAAACGTTACAGCAACGCTCTTACAGCAACGCCCCGGCGATGGCGGCCAGTCCGGCGATGTGATCGTCGACGCTGGTGCATCCGGCGGCCATCGTGTTGACCGAGAGGTGCGAGGCCCCGGCGTCACGCCATCGCCCGGCGTGCCGGGCCATCTGGTCGAGGTCCCGGGTGCCGTAGTCGACCCGTCCCTCGAAGCGGATGGCCGCGGGGTCCCGCCCCACCTCGGCGGCGCCCTGGGCGATGGTCTCGAGCGCCTCGCTCAGGCCCCCGCCCGGGCGGACATGGGGGAACCAGCCGTCGGCGACGCGGCCCACGCGGCGCAGGGCCGCCGGGGCGAAGGCGCCGATCCAGATGGGGATGGGACGTTGCACCGGGAGTGGAGCCAGGCCCGCCGCGGTGATGTGGTGGAAGCGGCTGTCGACGGTGACGCTCTCCTCGGTCCAGAGTCTTCGCAGGACCCCGACCTGTTCCTCGAGCCGATCGCCCCGGGTACCGAAGTCGTAGCCCAGGGCCTCGTACTCGACGGCGTTCCAGCCGATGCCCAACCCGAGCCGGAAGCGGCCGTCGCAGAGGAGGTCGAGCTCGGCCGCCTGCTTGGCCAGCAGCGCAGTCTGGCGCTGCGGCCCGATGAGGATGGAGGTGGCGAAGCGCAAGGGGGTGAACGCGGCCAGGTACGCGAAGAGGAGCAGCGGTTCATGGAACGTGCTGTGGACGTCGTAGGGACCACCGATGTCGCCGTGCACCGACGTGTCGGCGCCCAGCACGTGGTCGTAGGCCGCCAGGTGGGTGAAGCCCAGGTCCGAGGCGGCCTGCCCGTAGGCGCGCACCGCGCCGCGGTCGCCGCCAATTTCGGTCTGGGGGAAGATCACGCCGATGTCCACGGGGTCAGTCTGCCCGGTTGACCCCGTGGCCGCCCGGTTGACCTCGGCGCTGCACGGCTCGCCTCGGCCGTACCCGGTCCGGCCATGGGGAGCAGCACCACATCGGCAAGCCAGTCGCCGCGTAGGACAGGGTGCCTCGTGCCTCCGTCGCTGTCCGACGCGTGGCCGGAGGTCCGCTGGGGTATGAGGAGCGCCGGTTTAAGTGGTGATGGCCCAGGTGAACGAGGTCGCGTTCGATGGGCTTCCCTTGGAGTCGGCCACGGTGACCTTGACCGTGGAGGTGCCGATGGTGGTGGGGGTGCCGGTGATCTTCCCTGTCGTGGCGCCGATCGACAGTCCGGCTGGCAAGCCAGTCGCCGCGTAGGACAGGGTGCCTCCGTCGCTGTCAGACGCGTGGATCTGGAGGCTCGCCGCCGCGCCGACCACCGTGGTCTGTGAGGCAGGAGGAGTCACCGAGACGGCGGTGATGGCCCAGGTGAACGAGGTCGCGTTCGATGGGCTTCCCTTGGAGTCGGCCACGGTGACCGTGACCGTGGAGGTGCCGATGGTGGTGGGGGTGCCGGTGATCTTCCCTGTCGTGGCGCCGATCGACAGTCCGGCTGGGCAAGCCAGTCGCCGCGTAGGACAGGGTGCCTCCGTCGCTGTCGGACGCGTGGATCTGGAGGCTCGCCGCCGCGCCGACCACCGTGGTCTGTGAGGCAGGAGGAGTCACCGAGACGGCGGTGATGGCCCAGGTGAACGAGGTCGCGTTCGATGGGCTTCCCTTGGAGTCGGCCACGGTGACCTTGACCGTGGAGGTGCCGATGGTGGTGGGGGTGCCGGTGATCTTCCCTGTCGTGGCGCCGATCGACAGTCCGGCTGGCAAGCCAGTCGCCGCGTAGGACAGGGTGCCTCCGTCGCTGTCAGACGCGTGGATCTGGAGGCTCGCCGCCGCGCCGACCACCGTGGTCTGTGAGGCAGGAGGAGTCACCGAGACGGCGGTGATGGCCCAGGTGAACGAGGTCGCGTTCGATGGGCTTCCCTTGGAGTCGGCCACGGTGACCGTGACCGTGGAGGTGCCGATGGTGGTGGGGGTGCCGGTGATCTTCCCTGTCGTGGCGCCGATCGACAGTCCGGCTGGCAAGCCAGTCGCCGCGTAGGACAGGGTGCCTCCGTCGCTGTCAGACGCGTGGATCTGGAGGCTCGCCGCCGCGCCGACCACCGTGGTCTGTGAGGCAGGAGGAGTCACCGAGACGGCGGTGATGGCCCAGGTGAACGAGGTCGCGTTCGATGGGCTTCCCTTGGAGTCGGCCACGGTGACCGTGACCGTGGAGGTGCCGATGGTGGTGGGGGTGCCGGTGATCTTCCCTGTCGTGGCGCCGATCGACAGTCCGGCTGGCAAGCCAGTCGCCGCGTAGGACAGGGTGCCTCCGTCGCTGTCAGACGTGTGGATCTGGAGGCTCGCCGCCGCGCCGACCACCGTGGTCTGTGAGGCAGGAGGAGTCACCGAGACGGCGGTGACGTTCACCGCCTGTCCCGCGGACGGGATTCCGTTGGCGACCACCTGGAGCGTGCTCGCGCCAGCCGGCGTCGACGGCGGCAAAGTGAAGTTCGTCGCCGATTGCGCGCCGCTCGCAATCGCGTACGAGAAACCGCTCGTACGCGCATACGTGACCACATGGGTCGCGTCGTTGGTGATCCGAACCAGCGGATAGTTCGTCGCACTCTGGTTGTCGTCGCCGTAGGCGGCGCCATCGGAGCGGCCGGAGAGCTGTGTGCCCTTCAGCGAGTACGTCGCACCGCCTTTGAGCGTTGTCGACGAAATCGATGTGATCGACGGGCCCCAGGACAAGTTGGCCGTCTGATCCGCGTTGAAGATCTCGATGTCGCCGGTGCCGTCGTCGAACATCACCTGGCCTGTCGGCAGCACGACGAACCGCGTCACGTACGACGAGTCGGACGACGCCTCCGCTGTGTCGGCCACCTGCGTGATCGTCGAGCCGTTCCACACGAAGAAGTGGGTCGGCGAGTTGAACACTCCCGGGCTCGCGTCGAAGAGCACATTCCCGTCGGGAAGGATCGAGGCAGCGCCGTCCGCACTGTCCTGGTTGCCCGGCAGCTTCGGGCCGGCCGTCCAGGCGCCGGTGGCCGAGTTGTACGTCGCCGTGGCGTCGTTCCCGCCGATGGCGAACGCCAGGCCAGTCGGTTGCATGACGACCGGGCCCATCTCCTCAGACGGCCCGGACGGTCCGACATAGCTCGGCAGGTCGACCGGGACGTTGCCGGTGGCCGACCAGGTGTCGTTCAGCGGGTTGAACAGCTCGCTGGTGCACGGGCTGCACGTGCCCCCGTTGGTCCCGTTCCAGTTGTGCTCGATGTCGACGGTCAGCACCCTGTCGTTCGGCAGCAGGGTCCATCCCTCCTCGTCGTTGCGGTCCAGCTTGCCGGTACCGGGGATCTTCGTCCACGTGCCGTTGGTGTTATACAGAGCGTTATCCATGCCCGTGCTGCCGCTGCTGCCATCGGAGAACGGGTGCGCCAACATGAAGCGGCCGGTTGTCCACACGTTTCCGGTGGCGGTCGGCAGCATCTCGCTCTGGGCGTCGCCGGTGTTCAGCCATCCCGTCGGCGGGCTGACGGACGCCCAGGTGTTGGTGATCGGGTTGTAGATCGCGCCCAGGGTCGTCCACACCTCGGTACCACTTCCGTTGTACTCCCCGCCGTCGACGAGCAGCTGCCCGGTAGGGAGGACCTGTGACGCGTAATACTCCGGCTGGTAGCCCGACGGCATCGATGCGACAGCGCTCCACGTGCCGTTCGCGTAGCTACCCGTCGAGCTTGGGGTGAGCTTCTTCCAGGTGCCGGTGTTGTCCTCATGGATCAGCACGGTGCCGTCGGTCATGACCATCATCGAGCCCGGTAAGAAGCCCGCAGGTGGTGCATTTGTCAGCTGCAACCACGGGTTGGGCGTGGTCGGGTTGCCCGGATAGAGCGGCTGGAGCGACGGCGCCGGGCGCGTCACCGGGGTGAATGGCCGGCCCGTCAGGGCCGAAAAAGGTCTGTACTGATACGACGCCGCTAGCGCGATCTGAGTCCAAACGAGCACTGCAAGCGCCGCCCCGCCAACCGACAACAGCGAAATGGCGCTATGGCGCCAACGACTTGCCCTCATTGCAGTTCCCCCCTCGCTACAGTGCTCTACTCACTGCAGTGCCCTTAAATGGCAATCAAAGCCAAAACGGTATCACGATGGGTCGCCAGCCGAGCGGGCCTGCGTCCGGTCTCTGGCCCGGCAAGACAATCCGAGTCCTGGTTCTTCCCGGAGGACAGCGGCTCGGAACGGCAATCTCGGTCCACCCTATCCTGCCGAACTGCCTGGCTTTAGAGGTGCACCCGCCGCTGACCCGCCCCCACATCGTGTGTGACCTCGGTGGGGAACGGGTGTACCCCAGGTCCGAGGCGGCCTGTCCGTAGGCGCGTACCGCGCCCCGATCGCCACCGATTTCGGTCTGCGGGAAGATCACGCCGATGTCCATGGGGTCAGTCTGCCCCGGTTGGACCCGGCGCCGCCCGGTCTAGTTTGGCGGTGTGAAGGTGAGGATTTTCGTCGAGCCCCAGCAGGGGGCCAGCTACCAGCAGTTGCTCGAGGTGGCCCGGGCGACCGAGGCCGGCGGCTTCGATGCCCTCTTCCGCTCCGACCACTACCTGACCATGGGGGGCGACGGGCTCCCGGGCCCCACCGATGCCTGGGTCACCCTGGCCGCGCTGGCCCGGGAGACCAGCCGGATCCGCCTGGGGACGCTGGTGACCTCGGCCACCTTCCGCCATCCCGGCATCCTGGCCATCACGGTGGCCCAGGTGGATGCCATGAGCGGTGGGCGGATCGAGCTCGGGCTGGGCGCGGGGTGGTACGACGGGGAGCACACGGCCTACGGCATCCCCTTCCCGCCCCTCGGTGAGCGCTTCGAGCGGTTGGAGGAGCAATTCGAGATTCTCACCGGGTTGTGGACCACGCCGGCGGGCGAGACCTTCACCTTCGGCGGGAAGCACTACCAATTGACGGACAGCCCGGCCCTCCCCAAGCCGCTCCAGCGGCCGCACCCGCCGCTCATCGTCGGCGGCGGGGGGCCGACGCGCACGCCGCGCCTGGCCGCGACCTTTGCCGACGAGTTCAATCTGCCTTTTTCCTCGTTGGCCGACACCGAGGCGCAGTTCGCCCGGGTGCGCGCCGCCTGTGAGGACAGGGGGCGTGACCCGGCCGGCCTGCGGTTCTCGGCGGCGCAGGTCGTCTGCTGCGGCGCCGACGAGGCCGAGGTGGTCCGACGGGCCAAGGCCATCGGTCGCGAGCCCGAGGAACTGCGGAAGAACGGCGCCGCCGGGACCCCCGACGAGGTGGTCGACCGGTTGCGGTCGTTCGGCCAGATCGGGGCGGGGACCGTGTACCTCCAGGTGCTGGACCTCGACGATCTCGACCATATCGGGTTGCTCAGCGAACGCGTGGTGCCGCACCTCATCTGAGGCGCCGAGCCCGCCAGGTAAAGGAAGAGCCCACCATCGCCATGGACAGGGAGAAACGGACAATGAGGAGGACGCCGTGACGCTGGCCCGAGGAGCGGGGTCTTCCTCCGGGGCTCGGTCCGAGGATTCCACCGGGGCTGCCGCCGCGTCTGCGGAGCGGGCGGAGGCCGCACCGGACCGGTCGGCGCTCGATACCGCCGTCGCCGTCGTGGCCGATCACGCGTCGGCGTGGGCCACCACCCCGGCCTCGGAGCGGGCCGACCTGCTGGACCAGGTGCTGCGCGACACCATGGCGGCGCAAGACGACTGGCTGCAGGCGGCCTGCGCGGCCAAGGGTCTCGATCCCACGTCGTCGGAAGCGGGGGAGGAGCTGTTCGCGGGCGTGGGGACCCTGGTGCGCATGACCCGCCTCTTGCGCGACGCGCTGCGCCAGATCGACCGTGAGGGCCGGCCTTCGTTCGCCGGACCGGTGTCGGAGGCGGCGGACGGGCGGCTCCGGGTGCGGGTCTTCCCCGAGACCGCGTTCGACCGGGTCGTCTTCCCCCAGACCACCGCCGAGGTGTGGATGCAGCCCGAGGTGACGCGGGCCGAGCTCGAAGCCGGACAGGCGGCCGCCTACGCCGACCCCTTGGCGCACGCCGGTACCTGCCTCGTCCTGGCCGCCGGCAACGTGGCCTCGCTGGGGCCGCGCGACGCGCTCTCCCAGCTCTTCGTCGAGGGCCGTGTGGTCGTCATGAAGGCCAATCCGGTCAACGAGTACCTGGTCCCCCACTGGGACCGCGCCCTGGGCGCCCTGGTGCGGGCCGGCGCGCTGCGCATCGTGACCGGCGGGGCGGACGTCGGTGCGTATCTGACCGCGCACGACCTGATCGACTCCGTGCACATCACCGGCTCGGACAAGACCTACGACGCCGTCGTCTTCGGGACGGGCCCGGACGGCGCGGCGCGCCGGGCGGACGACCGGCCGAAGTTGGCGAAACCGGTGAGCGCGGAGCTCGGGAACGTCTCGCCCGTGATCGTGGTGCCGGGGCGGTGGTCGATCGGCGAGCTCCTGTATCAAGCCGAGCACGTGGCCACCATGCTGGTGAACAATGCCGGCTTCAATTGCCTCTCGGCGCGGGTGATCGTGACCCACGCCGGGTGGCCGCAGCGCGACGCCTTCCTGGGCGCGCTGACCCAGGCCCTGGCGCAGATCACCACCCGGAGGGCCTACTACCCGGGCGCGTCCGATCGACGCGACCGGTTCGTGGCGGCGCACCCCGAAGCCGAGGAGTACGGCCGCGGACCGGCGCGACGCGCTGCCCTGGACCTTCATCCGGGGGGTGGCGCCCGGGCGGACCGACGACATCTGCTTCACCACCGAGTCGTTCTGCGGCGAGTGTGCCGAAACGGCCCTGACCGCCGCGTCGGCCGCCGACTTCGTGGCCGCGGCCACCTCGTTCTGCAACGACGTGCTGTGGGGCACGCTCTCGGCCACCTTGCTGGTCAGCCCGTCCTCATTGCGTGACCCGGCGGTGGCCGACGCCACGGAACGGGCCGTCGCCGACCTGCGCTACGGGGCCATCGGGGTCAACGTCTGGCACGCGCTGGCCTTCGCCATCGGGACCACCACCTGGGGGGCCTACCCGGGCCATCCGCGCAACGACATCGGCTCGGGCTCGGGCGTGGTCGGCAACGCCGCCATGTTCGACCGGCCCCAGAAGTCGGTCGTGCGGGGACCGTTCCGGGCCCGCCCGAAGCCCCCCTGGTTCGCCACCGCGCCCGGCCAGTACGAAGTCATGCGCCGATTCGTCGCCTTCGAGGCGGAGCCCACCGCCGCCAAGATCCCCCGCCTGCTGTTCACCGCCCTGCGAAACTGAGCGTCGCCGGCCCGGACCCGTGGGGCTCCGGTCTCACGTATGGCTGGTGCCGGCCGTTCGGGGAGCGGGCAGGGTGATACGGGCCAGCGTGTCGCCGCCGGCGGCCACGCAGTGCTCGGCCGTGGGGCAGTCCAGCGCCGTCAGGGTGAGGGGTGTGTAGGCGGTGGTCGCGGCGGCGAAGGTGGCGCCCCCGTCCGCGCTCACGGCCACCGCGCCCGATCCGATGGCGGGCGAGCCCGTCCATTTGGTCCCCACCATGGCGCAGCCCGTCACCACGGGGCACGCGAGCCCGAACACGTCGTCGACCGGCGGGTGGGTGCGGGTGGCGGTCCACGCGTGCCCGCCATTGGTGCTCACCAACAGCTCGCCCTGGGCGGGCACGACGTCGCTCACCGTGGTCGACGTCGTCCCGGCGGCCAGGCACCGGGTGGCGCTGGCGCAGGTGGCGCTCTGAAGGAGACCCGCGCCGGCGGGCACCGTGGCCGCGGCCCAGGTCCGCCCTCCGTCGGAGCTGACGGCCACCGCCCCCTGCCCGTGGCCGGCGGTGCTCGGGGTGAAACCGGCGACCAGGCAGGTCCCGTCGGCGCGGCAGGACAGATCCGGCGCGGCCTGGAACCCGGCGGGGAGGGTGCCGGTCTGTTGCCACGAGCTCCCGAAGTTCGCCGTGGTGGTCGTCCACGTGGTGGTCCCGTCGGTGGCCAGGGCCGTGCAGCCGGCCGCGGTGGCGCACTGCACCGCCATGACCGCGATGGCCCCGGCCGGAGGTGTCGACGGGGCCCAGGCCTTCCCGCCATGGGTGGTCAGGACGATCGCCGTGCCCGGATCCGATCCACTCGAACCCACCGCCATGCAGACCGTGGCCTGAGGGCACGAGACACCGGTGAGCGCGGGTGTGGCGGGCAGGGTCAGCGGCTGGGGAGCCCAGGTGCGCCCTCCGTTGGCCGTTGCCGCAATGACGGTGTCGAGCGGTGAGGTCGCGGCGCCTCCGGCGTTCGGTCCGGCCACCCCCACGGCCCAACAGTGCTTTGTATCGGCACAGGACACCGCGCCCAGCTCGCCGGTACCGGCCGGCGCGGGTTGTCCCACCACAACCGGCATCCCCGATTGTTCCCCGAGCACGGGTGGTGCGGAGGCCGAGCGGGCCGGCGGGGGGAGCTCGAGCAGGCCGCCGCGGTCACGGCCACGGCGACCATGAGCGCAGGGACCCATCCCCGGCCGGGACGTCGGGCACAATGGGGGGACGGCGTCGGGTCGGGGGGCACCGCGGGAGGACAATAGTGGTGGCGACGGAGATTCTCGGGGCACTCTTGGCTACCCTCGACCGGGTGGACTGGGTCGACATCCTTCTTATCGGCCTGATGTTGCTGGCCGCGGTCCACGGACTCCGCCTGGGGGCACTGGTGCAGATCCTCACCTTTGCCGGCTTCTGGCTGGGCATGTTGCTGGGGACCCTCATGTGGGTGCCGCTGCTCTCGTTCATGCACGATCAGACGGCGCGGGGTGTCGTGACCATCGTCGCCGTGCTCCTGACCGCCAGCTCACTGGGCATCGCCGGCCGGGTGATGGGGAACTGGAGCAACGTGACCGTCCGACGGCATCATCTGGGCCACCTCGACGCCGCGGTCGGGGTGCCGGTGGCCGTGGTGGCGGTGTTGCTGTCGGCCTGGCTGGTGGCCAGCGTGGTCTCGGGGCCCAACAGCCGTTACACCTGGCTCAGCTCCGCCGTGGCCCGCTCGGACATCCTCCACTCGGTCGACGAGGTCCTCCCCCAGGTCCCCTCGGTCTACGGCGACCTGCAGAACTTCCTCAACACCCAGGGGTTCCCCCAGGTCTTCTCCACGCTGATCCCGCCGACGGTGAACTCCGTGGCCACCCCCACCGACGCGCAGACCCAGGCGCTGGCCAACCCGGCGATCTTCTCGACGGTCAAGGTCCTCGGCACCGCGTGCGGCAACGAGCAGGAGGGGTCCGCGTTCGTGGTGGGCCCCGGCCTGGTGGCCACCAACGCCCACGTGGTGGCCGGCGAGTCCAACACCGAGGTCGTGGTCAACGGCAGCGGCTACCGCGCGACCACCGTGCTGTTCGACCCCTCCTTCGACATGGCCGTCCTGCGCACCAGGGCGCCCCTCGGTCCCGTCCTCTCCATCAGCGCCAACCTCGTCGGTCGCGGTACCCAGGCGGCCATCCTGGGCTTTCCCGAGGACGGCCCGCTCACGGTGGGCCCGGCCGGGGTCACCGCCGAGATCACCGCCATCGGGCGGGACATCTACAACAGCGGCCAGGTCACCCGCGGCGTGTACTCCCTCAACGCCAACGTGCGCCCGGGGAATTCCGGCGGCCCCCTGGTGGCGGCCGGCGGTCAGGTCATCGGGATGGTCTTCTCCCGCTCGACCGTCTACAACACGGTGGGCTACGCGCTCACGTCACCAGGCATTTTGGCCCGGGTGCAGGCGGCCGCCACTCTTCAGCAACCCGTCGGGACGGGGCAGTGCACCTCGCAGTAGCGACGCCCGGACGCTGAGCCGGGCGGGTTTCGGGCCACAATGGCGCGATGACTCTCCCGATTGAGGACTACGCCGTCATCGGTGATCTGCACACGGCGGCCATCGTGGGCAACAACGGATCGATCGACTGGCTCTGCCTGCCCCACTTCGATTCACCGGCGTGCTTCGCCTCTCTGCTGGGCGACACGACCAACGGCTTCTGGCGGATCGCCCCGGCGGGTGGGGACTCGATCATCACGGCCCGGCGACGCCGGTACCGGGAGAACTCCCTCGTCCTCGAAACCGAATTCGACACCCCTACCGGGACGGTCCGCATCGTCGACTGCATGCCCATCCGCGACTCCCACCCGCACGTCGTGCGCCTGGTCGAAGGGGTGTCGGGCAGCGTCGACATGCACATGGACCTGGCGGTGCGTTTCGACTACGGCAACGTGGTGCCGTGGGTCACCGCGTCGGAAGGGCTCCTGCGCATGACGGCGGGACCCGATGCCGTGGCCCTGTGGCACCGGGTCGATCCGATGGGCGAGGACCTGCACACCGTGGCCGACTTCACGGTGGGCCAGGGGCAGCGCTACCCCTTCACCTTTGTCTGGTACCCCTCCCACGAGGAGCCCCCGCCCCCGCTCGACGCGTTCTACGCCATCTGCCTCACCGACACCTACTGGCAGCAGTGGTCCTCGCGGTGCACCTACGACGGACCGTGGCGCGAGGCGGTGGTGCGATCGCTCATCACGCTCAAGGCGTTGACCTACGAGCCGACCGGGGGGATCGTGGCCGCCGCCACGACGTCGCTGCCCGAGGCGCTGGGCGGAAACCGGAATTGGGACTACCGCTATTGCTGGCTGCGCGACGCCACCCTGACGCTCGAGGCGCTCATGCGGGGTGGGTACTTCGACGAGGCGATGGAGTGGCGTGACTGGCTCCTGCGCGCCGTGGCCGGGGACGTGTCCCGCCTCCAGATCATGTACGGGCCGGCCGGCGAGCGCCGGTTGGACGAGTGGGAGGCACCGTGGCTCCCGGGCTACGAAGGCTCGGCGCCGGTGCGTATCGGCAACGCCGCCTCGGGGCAGTACCAACTCGATGTCTACGGGGAGGTGATGTCGGCGCTGTACGAGTCGGCGCATACGTCCGGCGTCCACAGCCACACCGCCTGGGCCCTGCAGACCCAGTTGGTGGACTTCATCAAGACGGGGTGGACCAAGCCCGACGACGGGATCTGGGAAGTACGCGGGCCGCGTCGTCACTTCACCCACTCCAAGGTGATGGCCTGGGTGGCCATCGACCGGGCCGTCCGTACACTGGAGGAATGGCCCGACCTCGGCGGGCCGCTCGAGGAGTGGCGCGTCCTCCGGCACGACATCTTCACCGAGGTCTGCGAGAAGGGGTACAACGAGGACGTCGGTGCCTTCACCCAGTACTACGGCTCGGACCAGCTCGACGCCAGCGTGCTCATGATCCCCCTGGTCGGGTTCCTGCCCCCCACTGATCCACGGGTGGTCAGCACGATCGAGGCCATTGAGAAGACGCTGGTCGACGAGGGTTTCGTCCTGCGCTACCGCACCGCCGACGACGGTACGGTCGACGGGCTCACCGGCCGGGAGGGCGCCTTTTTGGCCTGTTCGTTCTGGCTGGTCGACTGCCTGCACATGATCGGCCGGGCCGATGACGCCGAGGCGCTCTTCGAGCGCCTGCTGGCCCTGCGCAACGATGTGGGCCTGCTCTCGGAGGAGTACGACGCGGTGGCGGGACGACTGGTCGGCAACTTCCCCCAGGCCTTCTCCCACGTGTCGCTGGTCAATTCGGCGTGTCGCCTGACCGGACACGACGCACTGGACACGACGGTCAACGAGGGCGCGGACCGACGGCGTATCGTCGAGCACGCCATCCAGACATTTCTGCCGGCCATGGGCACCGCACGAATGAAGAAGCGGGCCACCAGCCTGCGGCTCAGCGGCATGAACCGCAGGTAGGAGGAGCACCGGCATGAGTGGCCCGCACCCGCACCCGCACGGGCACCCGCACCCTCACGGCCACGGCCAGGGCCAGGGCCCGGGCCCGGGCCCAGCTCAGGGCCGGGCGCAGGCCGGGGGACGGCCCGGGGCTGATCCGGCCGAGGTGCCCGTGCCCCGCAGCATCGCCCCCGGGGTGCTCGAGATCGACACGCTGCTGGGCGGCTGGCAGCGGGTGACGGCCGGCTACCTGATCGAGGGGTCGGCGCCGGTGCTGATCGAGACGGGCAGCCAGTCCTCGGTCCCGGTGCTCCTGGCCGCGCTCGAGAAGATCGGGGTGGGGCCCGCGGAGCTGGCCGGGGTGGCGGTCACCCATATCCACCTCGACCACGCCGGCGGGGTGGGGGACGTGGCGGCCGCCTTTCCCTCCGCCACGGTGTACGTCCACGAGAAAGGGGCGCGCCACCTGGCCGACCCGACCCGTCTCATCGACTCGGCGTCGCGCGTCTACGGCCCGCTGCTGGACTCGCTCTACGGCCGGCTCGACCCCACCCCGCCCGAGCGCCTCCACGTCCTGGGCGACGGGGAGGAGATCGCCGTCGGCCCGGACCGGACCCTGGTGGCCGTGGACTCACCCGGGCACGCCAAGCACCATCTGGGACTGCACGACTCGCAGAGCGGCATCCTCTTCGCCGGTGACGCCGTCGGGGTCAAGCTGCCCGACGGGGGCGTGCTGCGGCCGGCGACGCCGCCGCCCGACTTCGATCTGGAGCAGGCCCTCGGGTCCATCGCCAAGTTCGCGGCCCGGCGCCCCTCGGGCATCGCCCTGGCCCACTACGGGCTGCTCGAGGGGCCCGACGAACTGCTGGCCGAGGCCGACGCGACGTTGCGGGAGTGGGCCGAGACGGCCGAGCAGGCCTACCGGGAGGGCGTCGACATCGCCGGCGCGCTGGCCGCCCGCTTCGATCCCGCACTCGGGGACATCGACCCCGCGCACAAGGAGAAGCTGGACATCATGAACGGCGTCCACTCCAACGCGGCCGGCTTCCGGCGCTGGCTGGAAGGGCGCGAGGCCAAGAGCTGAGAAGAGCCGGGCTGTGGGAAGACGTGGGCGGGGCTTGGTTGAGCTGGGCTGGGCTGGGCGAGGCGAAGAGCTCGAGCTGGGCTGCGCCGAGCGTCAGTCGACGACCAATTTGGAGCGCAGCTCCTCCTGGCGGACCTCGAAGTCATCGAGCGAGATGCGGCCGTCGGCCAGGTCCTCGTGCAATGCGGCGAATTGTTCGAGGACCATGGTCTGGTCGACCACCTCTGCCGCCGCCGCGTCCTCACCCGGGCCGGCCGCCTTGTCGTCGCGACGGGACTGCCGGTCGTCCATTTTGGCGCGGGCCCTGTCCTTCTTGGCCTGGTCGCGCTGTAGCTTTCCAAACGTCGATCGTGCGCGTGCCACGATGCACTCCTTTCCAGTCGTAGGAACGACCAGGTACTACCGGCAGGGCATTTGCCCAACCGCAAAAATCACCGCCAGAGTTGCGTCGGGTCGCCTCGACCCGATGGCGGAGGGAGTGGGATTCGAACCCACGGTACCCATGAGGCACAACGGTTTTCGAGACCGTCCGATTCGGCCACTCTCGCATCCCTCCGAGGGAGATCCTAGTCGGTATGCCCTTCCCCGACGGCTGGACGCGGCAACGATTATACCCGTTTCGTCACGAAGAACGAGGTCAGGAGCTCGGCGCACGCCCCGGCGCCCACGCCCGACGTGATGGGCAGCTCATGGTTCAACCGGGGGTCCTGACACAGGTTGTAGAGGGTCCCGCACGCCCCGGCCCGTGGATCGGTGGCTCCGAAGACCAGCCGTCCCACACGGGCCGCCACCAGCGCGCCGGCGCACATCGGGCACGGCTCGAGGGTCACCACCATGGTCACCCGGTCCAGGCGCCAGCCACCGAGCGCGGCCGCGGCGTCGCGCAAGGCGAGGACCTCGGCGTGCGCGGTGGGATCCCCCAGGCGGTGGCGCTCGTTGTGGCGCGCCGCCACCACCCGACCGTCGACCAGGGCCACCGCCCCCACCGGCACATCGCCGTGGTCCAACGCGGCGCGGGCCTCGTCGAGGGCCAGGGCCATGGCGGCGTCGTCGGTCAGGGGTGAGGAGGGCATGTGGCGGAGGCGGTGGGATTTGAACCCACGGTTGCTTTCACAACACACGATTTCCAATCGTGCCGATTCGGCCGCTCTCGCACGCCTCCCAGGATTGCAGCCCGGTCAGGCTACCCGAGCGCCCCTGGGGCCCATCGGCCAACTAGGTTGGGCCATTCACCGCGCCGACGTTGGGTGCGGTGGCCGGGTCCTGCGCAACGGCCGCTCGTGAATCGAGTCAGGGTCGGAAGGCAGCAGCTCTCAGCGGGTATGGCCGGGTGCCGTAGCCAACCTGGCCACCGCATCGAGCGCCGGCGGCCGCGTCGGGGGGCGCCGATAGGCTCGGCCCCCATGGCCGAGGTCCCCTTCGTTTCGCTCTACCGACGCTTCCGCCCGGGGCGCTTCGACGAACTTCGCGGGCAGGATCACGTCGTGCGCGCCCTGCGGAGCGCCGTGCGCGACGACCGGGTGTCGCACGCCTATCTCTTCAGTGGGCCGCGGGGCACCGGCAAGACCTCGTCCGCCCGGATACTGGCCAAGGCGCTCAACTGTGCCAATCCGGTTGACGGCGAGCCGTGCGGGATCTGTCTGTCGTGCACCGAGATCACCCAGGGCACGTCGCTCGATGTCCACGAGCTGGACGCGGCCTCCAACAACGGCGTCGAGGCCATGCGCGATCTGGTGGCCCACGCTGCGCTCGGTACCCCCGGCCGATGGAAGGTCTACATCGTCGACGAGGTCCACATGCTGTCCAACGCAGCTGCCAATGCGCTTCTCAAGACGCTGGAGGAGCCACCGAGCCACGTGGTCTTCGTCCTGGCCACCACTGATCCCCAGAAGGTTCCCCCGACCATTCGGAGCCGGACCCAGCATCTCGAGTTCCGGCTCCTCGGCGCGGACACCCTCCATGACCTGTTGGCCTCGGTCAAGGAACAGGCCGGGCTCGCCGTTGACGAGGAATCGGTGCAGGCCGCCGTGCGCCGGGGCCGGGGATCGGCCCGCGACGCGCTGTCGGCCCTGGACCAGGTGGCCGCGGCGGGCTCCTCCGATGCCGCCCGCCCGGAATCGGGCGCCCTGCTGAACGCGCTGGCCGCCGGCGACGGCACGGGGGTTCTGGTCGCACTGAACGAACTCCTGGCCGGCGGTTGGGGTCCGCAACAGCTGGCCACCGAACTGATCGACGACCTACGCCAGGTCTTCCTGGCGGCACTCGCCCCCGACCTGTGCGCGGTGTCAGGTCCCGAGCGCTCCCGGTTCATCTCCCGGGCCCAGGAGATGGGGCTGGCGCGGGTGGTGCGGGCCATGGAGGTCCTGGGCCGCGGGCTGATCGACATGCGCGAAGCCCCCGACGCCCAGGTCGTCCTCGAAATCGCCCTGGTGCGGACGGCCCGTCCCGATCTCGATCAGAGCGTGGAAGCTCTGGTCGAGCGGGTCAGTGCGCTGGAGCGGGCATTGTCCTCGGGCCCCACAGGTGAGCGCGCCGGGGCCGCGCCGGCACCGCGTGGCGCCCCGGCACCGAGTGCCCGGCCCGCACCCGAGGCCCGAGCCCGCGCCCGAGGCCCGGCCCGCGCCCGAAGGAGACATCGGTCGGCGTCCATCGGTGGGGGCGGTGCGGCGTCGCCAGAGTGGTGCGTCGCCACCAGAACCCGGGCCGGCCCCGGAGGCGGCGCCACCGGCTGCGGCGGGCGCAGAAGTGCCGAGTACCGGAACACCGAGCACCGGAACACCGAGCACCGGAACACCGAGCACCGAAGCGCCGAACGTGGTGCCGTCACCACCGGGGCGGACGGGTGCGGTCATTGACCGGGACGGCCTGACGGAGGCCTGGGGCGATGGCATTCTGGGGAGCCTCCCCGCTCGGGTCAAAGCCCTCTACAGCGGGGGACGTTTCGTGGCGGTCGACCAGGAGGGGGCCCAATTCGCTCTGCCGTCTGCCCCGCACCGCGACCGCTGTGCCGAGCTGGCGCCCCAGGTGGAGGCGGCGCTGGCCGCGCACTTCGGATCGCCGGTCCACCTGGTTCTGGTGGTTGACGGGGCAGATCCGCCGGCCCCGGTCGCGCCAGGTGGGTCCCGGAACTCGACCGACGCTCGCGCCGAACCGGGCCTCGAGCCCGATGAGGTCGATCCGGACGAATTCCGGGCGGCCACGGTCGAGACTGATCAGGCTTCGGCCGCCGAGGCCCGCCTCCTCGAAGCCTTCCCCGGAGCCAGCGAGGTGGCGGAGTAGGTGTACACCGGACCCCTCCGTGCCCTCATCGATGAGTTGAGCCGTCTTCCGGGCATCGGGCCGAAGTCGGCCCAGCGCATCGCCTTCTACATCTTGAAGGTGCCGACCGAAGATGCGCATCGTCTCTCCGACGCCATCGTCGCGGTCAAGGCACGGACCACCCTGTGCGACCGGTGCTTCAACGTGGCCGAGGGCGGGGCGCTGTGTGCCGTGTGCAGCGACGACCGGCGTGACGGCACCATTCTCTGTGTGGTCGAAGATCCCCGCGACATCGTGGCGGTGGAGCGTACGTCCCAGTTCGAGGGCCGCTACCACGTGCTGGGCGGCGCCCTGAACCCGCTCGAAGGCATCGGTCCCGATCAACTGAAGGTGCGTGAGCTCTTGAGCCGGATCGATGAGGGTCTGATCAAAGAGGTCATCGTGTGCACCAACCCGAATCTGGAGGGGGAGGCCACGGCGATGTACGTGGCTCGACTGCTGACCCCACTCGGCGTGGTGGTGTCCAAGCTGGCCAGCGGGCTCCCGGTCGGGGGGGACCTGGAGTATGCCGACGAGCTCACGCTGGGCCGAGCGTTGGAGGGTCGGCGCACCCTCGAAGTCTGAGCCCCGGCGCCTGCTCGTAAACTCTGGGGATGCGAATTGCCATTGTCGGCGCCACCGGCCAGGTGGGCGTCGTCCTGCGCTCCATCTTGGCCGAACGCGCCTTCCCGGTGGAGGAGATGCGTTACCTGGCCTCGGCCCGCTCGGCCGGGACCACCCTGCCCTGGGGCGACCGCGACATCGTCGTCGAGGACGCCGAGGTGGCGGATCTGTCCGGGATCGACCTGGCACTGTGCTCGGCCCCGGCATCGGTGTCGCGGACCCTGGCTCCCCGACTGGCCCAGGCCGGCGCGATCGTGATCGACAATTCATCGGCCTGGCGCATGGATCCCGACGTCCCCTTGGTCGTGCCCGAAGCCAACCCTGCCGCGCTGGCTTCGATCCCCAAGGGCATCGTGGCCAATCCGAACTGCACGACGATGGTGGCCATACCGGTGCTCAAGGCACTGCATGACGCGGCGGGACTCGAGCGCCTGATCATCTCCACGTATCAAGCGGTCTCGGGCGGCGGCGTCGAGGCCGTCCGCGAGCTGGCGGAGCAGTTGGCCAAGACAGTCGACCGGGCCCAAGATCTCACGTTCGACGGCGGTGCGGTGGACTACCCGCCGTACTCGGTCTACGCCGCACCCATCGCCCACAACGTGCTGCCGCTGCAGTTCAGTATCGTCGACGACGGGTCGCTCGAAACGGACGAGGAGCAGAAGTACCGCAACGAGAGCCGGAAGATCCTGGACCTCCCTGACCTGGCCGTGACGTGCACCTGTGTCCGGGTACCGGTCTTCACCGGCCATTCGGCCTCCATCGTCGCCGAGTTCAAGCGTGAACTCTCCGTGGAGACGGCCACCGAGGTCCTGGCGGCCGCACCCGGCGTCGCCCTGGCCGAGCTCCCCACCCCGCTCATGGCGGCCGGTGGCGACCTCGCGTATGTGGGACGGCTGCGGCGGGCGCAGGGCGCGCCGCACGCGCTGGCCTTCTTCGTGGCCGGCGACAACCTCCGCAAGGGGGCGGCCCTCAACGTCGTGCAGATAGCGGAGGCGCTCCTGGCGGATCGCCGCTGACGGAGCGGTCCGAGCAGACCGAACGTTCAGTCCGGCCGGAACTTCAGTCCGGCCCGGATGACCCGGGCTCGGGACCGCCGACGACCAGCGCCGACATGCGCCGAGCCAGGTTCACCGCGTGGTCGCCGAAGCGTTCATAGAAGCGCGCCACCATGGCCAGTTCAATGGCCACCGGCAGCGGCATGGTCCCCGCCACCAGCTCGGCGGTCAACGTGACATGGAGGTCATCCAGCTCATCGTCGAGATCGTCAATGGCATTGGCCGCGGTGGCAGAGCGCTCGGCAAAGGCATCGGCTGTGCTGCGCCAGATGGTGGTCGCCACCTCTCCCATGCGTTCGACCAGGCCGCGGCTGCGAGCTGACATCTCGGCGCCCAGGCCTCGGGCCGCACGCCGGGCGATGTGCTCGGCCAGGTCACCGTTGCGCTCCATGTCGGGGAGCATGCGCAGGATGGCCACCATCTCGCGGCGCTCGTCAGACGTCGTCTCGCCGTGGACGAGCTGGTGCTGCACCGACTGGGAGATGTCCCTGATGAGTTGGTCAATGAGGTCATCGCGCTGGACGAGCACCTTGGCCGCTTCCCGGTCGCCGGCCAGGAGGGCATGGGTGGCGCCCGCGATACCCTCGCCGACCAGGGCGAAGACCTGAGCGAAGAGCCGGTCGACCTCGTGGGGCTCGGGAATGGTCGGCCAGAGGGGCTGTTCCATGACCAGGGGCCCAGAAACCGCTGCGCCGCCCTCCTCCTCGACTCCGCCCGCCCGCCGGACACTCCCGCCAATTCGAAATGCCATCAAGGCAACGCTACCGGCTCACCTGGCCACGATTTCACCGCCGGGCGGCGCTCCATACCCCATTCCTGATACACCCCCCCGTTACGCTGCTCACGTGGTCATCGGGATTGTCATCGGGCTCGTCGCGGGGTTGGCGTTGGGCGTCGCCCTTTACGCCGCCCGCCAGTCCAAGGTCAACGCGGAAGCGCGGACGGCCGAAGCTCGCCTCAGCGACGCGCGTGCGGCTCTGGGCGACCTGACCTCCCAGTTGCAGACGGCCACCACGACGGCTGCCGCGGCCGAGACAGCGCGGGCCGTTTTGGCGGCTGAGCTGGAACTCTCGAGAAGATCGGAAGAGGAAGGCCGCAGCCGATCCGAGCTCGAGCGGCAACGACTGGCCGGCGCGTTTGCCGAGCTGTCCGCAGAGGCACTCAAGGCGAACAACGAGCAGTTCCTCGCCCTGGCCGAAACCAAGCTCAGCCAGGCCCAGACCGTGGCCGAGGGGGATCTGACGCAGCGCCAGCAGGCCATCGCCCAGCTGCTCGGGCCACTGAGCGAGACGCTGGCCCGCTACGAACTGGGGCTCAAGCAGATCGAGGTGGAACGAAAGGGCGCCTACGAGGGATTGAGCGAGAAGGTGGCCCAACTCACCCTGGGCAATGAACAACTCCAGAAAGAAACCCGCAACCTGGTCACCGCACTCCGTTCACCTCAGACCCGGGGCCGTTGGGGAGAGATCCAGCTCCGCCGGGTGGTGGAGATGGCCGGCATGCTCGAGCACTGTGACTTCGACGAGCAGGTCTCGACCAACAGCGACGACGGGCGACTGCGACCAGACATGATCGTCCATCTTCCCGGTGGCGGAGAGATCGTGGTCGACGCCAAGGTCCCGCTCGACGCCTTCCTCAAGCTCATCGACGCCGATACCGACGAGGACCGGGCGCTCCACGCGACCGCGCACGCGCGCCAACTGCGCACCCATGTCGACCAATTGTCCAAGAAGGAGTATTGGAAGCAGTTCGGGCAGGCACCCCAACAGGTCGTGGCCTTCATACCCGGGGACCAGCTGCTCTCGGCCGCCTACGAATCCGACCCCACGCTGCAGGAGCACGCCATGGCCAACAACGTGCTCCTCACCACGCCGACGTTGTTGATCGCCGTGTTGCGGGCCGCCTCCTTCGGATGGCGACAGGAGAAATTGGCGGACAACGCACGAAAGGTCCAGTCGTTGGGGGCCGAGCTCTACGAGCGCCTGCGCACCATGACCACCCACATGCAGACGCTGCAGCGCAGCCTGGCCGCGAGCGTGACGGCCTACAACAGGGCGGTGGGCTCGCTCGAGTCCGCGCGTGCTCGTCTCGGCCCGGCAGTTCCCCGAGCTCGGCGTCGTGGGCAACGAGACCGAGGGAATCGCCGAACTCACTCCCATCGAGGGATCACCACGCCTCCTCCAGGCGGTCGAACTGGTGGACGAAGACCGCGAGCCAGGGCCCGGGATCGGCCTCGTGCCACCGGTGTTGTCGGAGGGCGACACGGCCGCCACGCCCTAGTGGAGGTGGCACCGGCAGTACGTTGTGGCTGAGGACCCCTCATGATGCACCTCTGTCCACGGCCAGATTGATCGTGGCGCCCCTCGCGTTCGCCTCGACAAGAGACTTTCAGTCGGAAACGATCTCCCGCCCGGCGGCAACGACCTCGCGGACGTGCCCCACGGCCGACGTCCAGGTCGGACAGATGGCGCTCAACGGCGCCATCGGGCGTGAGGAAGATGAACGTCACCCGAACGACTGGTTCGGCGGTGGAAGCACCGATCATGAGGGCGTACGAGGCGCCCTGTAGCCGGTAGCCCTCGACCCGTCGGTCCAACGCGTCGGAGTCAGAGGTCGACGCGGTCTTGTAGTCGATGACCACCAGCCCTTCGGGCCCGCGGTAAAGGAGGTCGATGTACCCCTCGAGGAGGCGGCCTTCGAGAGGCGTGCACACGTAGATCTCCCTCCAGTGCGGCGAGCCGGCGGCCTCGCACCACCGACGCCGAACCCAGCGCATGGAGGACCAGCGTGCGCACGTCTACGGCCCGGTCCCGCACGGCCTCCGCCTCGCACTGGGCCACCAGCGCCTCGTCGAGGCCGGCCCCGCTGGCCAGGTCGATGGTCTGGAGCACGCCGTGGACGGCCCGTCCTACGGCCGTCCCGTAGCGGCCCTTGAGCCACGGTGGCAGGTCGAGGTCGCGCGGTCGCTTCTGGAGTCCGGGATCGGGCTCCTCCTCGCTGTCGGGCTCGCCCTGGTCGGTCAGGGCCGTGGCTGCCACCGTGGTCGGGCGAGAGGCGAGCAGAAGCGCAGCCGTCCGCTCGGCCGCCCACTCGTCGAAAGGCGGCGGAGGCGTCGGCGGTTTCACGACGACCGGGTGAAGCTCATCCGTCGGCCGGCGCCGCCGTCGGGCAGGTCCTCGATCGCGCTCGCCCATGCCGGCCAGTAGGAGCTCGGCGTTCGTGCGCGCCTTGGGCTCCGGCTCCTTGGCCCGCGTCCTTGCGGTGCACCGACACCACCAGGTGGTCACGTGCCCTCGTGCACGCCACGTACAGCAGGCGGATCCGCTCGTGGAGGCCCATCTGCTCGTCGATCGGCGCCCAGTCCACGTACTCCTCGGTGCTGACCATCTTGCCGAACTTGTAGCCCACCCCGCCGGTCGCCGGAAACACCACCTCGGCGGGCGCCGATCGCCCCGATGGGGCGGTCGACATGCCCGAGACGATCGTGATCGGGAACTCCAGACCCTTGGCGCCGTGGATGGTCAGGATCCGCACGGCGTCGTCGTCGCTCTCGGGCAGGATCGACTCGGTCACCCGGGCGCCCTCGGCCGTCTGCACGGCCACCCAGTGCAGGTACTGGCGCAGGTTGCCGCCGGTCGCCTCGCTCCAGGCCCGGGCCTGGTCGATGACGAAGCGCAGGCGCCGCCACACGTCGCGGGGCCGGCCCTCGGCGAACCCGAGCTCAAGCGCCCGTCGGTCACGGGCAATGCTGCCCGAGCAGCTCGGACGGGGCGGACCACGTGCGCTGCGTCGTAGAGCGACCGCAGGTAGTGCCAGGCCGGCCCGCACCGGATCATCGGGCGGAACCGTGTCGGGCTGGTCGGCGAGGTAGCTCCAGCGGCCCTTGCGCTCCCACTTGAACCGGAACAGGTCGTCGTCGCCACACGCCGAGCAGCGGCGTGCGCAGCGCCGAGACGATGTGGAGGTAGTTGGTCGGGTCGTCGACGGCCCGCAGCACCATGAGCAGGTCGCGTACGGCCCGGCTGGCGTAGACCAGGGAGCTGGTCTCGGCCCGAAAGGCGATACCGGCCTGCTCGAAGGCGTCCTCCAGGAAGGGGAGCGACGTCCGCGCCGGCACCAGGACGGTGATGTCGCCGAGTCGGGCCGGCCGCCACGCGCCGTCCTTGTCGCTGACGTCCCATCCTTCGTCCATGATCCGGGTGACCGTCAGCGGCCACTTCGCTCGCCTCGGCGGCGCGCAGCTCGTCGGCCAGCGTGCCCTTGGGATGCTCGTCGTCGCCCGATGATCGCCACCGGCGGGCCCGATGTGCGGGGCCGGCCGGGTCGGCGTCCAGCGACAGATACTCGGGCTGCGAGTCGATGTCGCCGGCACGCATCGTCGATCGGTTCGCCCATGAGGGTCGAGAAGGTGTGCGTTGACCCAGCGATGATCGGCTCGACGGTCCGGAAGTTGGCGCTGAGCTCGACGACGCCGCCGGCCTCGGGCCCAAAGCGTCGGCGGCGCTCGCAAGAACGTGGCGATGTCGGCCCGGCGGAAGCGGTAGATCGACTGCTTGGGGTCGCCCACGACGAAGAGGTGCCCGGGAGCCACGTCCACCTCCTCCCACGGCTCGCTCCCTGCCGCTCGTGGCGCGGGTCGGCGGCGGCGATGCGCACGGCCAGCTCGATCTGGATGGGGTCGGTGTCCTGGAATTCGTCGAGCAGCAGCCGGTGGTAGCGCTCGTGCAGGGTCGCGCGCACGGTCGGGCCGTGCTCCGCGTCGCGCAGCAGGGCTCGGGCCAGGACGAGCAGATCGTGGAACTCAAGCTGGCCGGCCCGCTGACGTGCCTCGGCACTGGCCAAGGTGAAGGCCCGGATGGCGCTTCCGAGCCGACGTGCGCACGCGTTGGCGACCTCTGCGCGGACGCCCTCGAGGGCGTCCCCGGCATCGGCGACGCTGGCCCTCAGCTCGGCCAGGTCGCAGTCCCAGGAGGCCTTCTTCCCGAGACCCCCGACCCGGAAGCTGGGCAACTTGGGATTGGCCTACGGACCGAGAGCCTCGAGGAGGTCGAGCTCGTCCTCGATGGCAGCCAAGCTCCGCCATTCGCTCGTGCGATCTCGTCGAGGCGTTCCCGCAGCTTGTCGCTCGGGTCGTGACAGGGCGTCGGCGCAGACGCGCCGGATGGCCGCGGCGGCGGACGCAAAGAGCTGGTGCACCGACGGTGGGTCGGGCGTTGCCTCGGGCACCCGCTCGTCGCACGAGGTCCCAGTTGTCGTCGAAGGCCTCGGCCAGCGAGCGCAGGGCTCTGGGCTTCACGCCCGAGGCGAACAGCAGCAGCACGGTGCGCTCGAGTTCGGGGTCGGCCAGGAGCTGGTCGTGAAAGGACGACCAGCGCGCGTCGAAGGCCACCGACGAGCTGACCTCGTCGAGCACCTCGACCCGCGGCGGGAGCCCGGCCTCGACCGGGTGCTCGGAGAGCAGGCGCTGGGCGAACGAGTGGAGCGTGCCGATGGCTGCGCCGTCGAGCTGGTCGAGGGCCACCCGGGCGCGCTCGCCGCGGGCGCCGTCGGGATCCGCTTCGGCCGCCTTCTCCAGTTCGGCCCTGATCCGATCGCGCAGCTCGGCCCCCGCCTTTTCGGTGAAGGTGATGGCCGCCACCCGGCGAAGTTCGACGTGCCCGCCCAGCACCAGCGCCAGGACCCGCTGGACCAAGGCCGACGTCTTCCCCGACCCCGCTCCGGCTTCGACGAAGAGCGTGGCCTCGAGCTCGCTGCTCGATCCGATCGCGAGCCGCCTGATCGGGTGGAGGTGCCGCGGCGTCGGGCGTCTGCTCAGGCATCAGGGGCCTGTCGCACGCCGGCATCGGTGGGACCCCCTGGCACAGGGTCGACCAGGTGCACGAAGGCGTCCATGGCCGGATCGGCCTGCTTGCGCTCGTACTGCCGGCGGAGCTCGGTCACCCCCATGCCGTCAGGGTCGCAGAACGGGCATTCCACCCAGGGCGTCGTGCTCGAGGCGGTCGGGTGGTGTGGAAAGACGCCCGCCTCGATCCCGGCCACTATCGGCGCCCAGCGTGGCCCCGACCTGGTCCAGCACCTCGGGCGTCACCGAATACCCGACGCGTTCGAAGCGGCCCTTGGCCGAGACGAACCAGTATTCGGCCTGCACCGTTGCATCGGGGGTCCCTTGGCTCTGAGGCGGGCGGCCTGGCCGTAGACCGGCAGCTGCAGCCGTCGCCCCCGCTCGTCGGGGTTGTCCTCGCTCAAGTGCCTTGAAGCCGTCGGCCTTGCCCGTCTTGTAGTCGATGACGTGCAATGTGCCGTCGCCAGCCACGTCGACCCGGTCGGCCAGTCCCCGGAACTGGACGTGGCGCCCGTCGGGGAGCTCCAGGGCTACGGGTCCCAACGTCGCCCTCGTAAGCCCGAAGGCCAGCTCGGCTTCCAGCGGCCTGGTGCCGTGGGCCAATGCGATAGGCGGAATCGCACTCGAGGAACGTCAAGAGGTCGGACATGATTCGCTTCTTGTCCTGTCGCCAGAAGATCGGCCGACCGGTGAGTCCCTGAGCCTCGTAGGCGTCACACACGACTTCGCCGATCGCCATCAGGCGGGCTCCATCAGCAACCGTCCAGCCCTCGCCCGGGCCGGGCAGGCGCAGCGGTGGTCGGGCCAGCGCCTCCTTGATGAAACGCTCCAGGACCTCGTGAACGAGGGAACCCTTCTCGCGCGGCGTGATCTGCAACTCGTCTTCGGGGTTCTCGATTTCTTGGACGCCAAGGATGGTGCCCACGAGATAGGCAAAGGGGCAGGCTGCCCAGCCCTCCAGCCGAGTCGCGGAGGTCACCCGCTCGGCCGGTGAGGGAAGGTGCAACCCGGCGAGGTTCCCATCGAAGCGGGTGAATCGATCACTCCGCCGGGAAGCCACGACCTCGGCGGCGCTGGCCAGCAGCGGACCACCCGCAGTCGCCAGCACTCCGACCGGCAGGCGGCTCGACCCCTCGACCATCAGGGCGCGCAACCGGTACTCCTGCTCGGTGGCGGGAGAGTGCAGGTGCCGGATACCCGCGTCGAAAGAGGCCACGTGGGTGAGCCAGTCCCGCTTGGCGGCGAGGAGCTCGTCGGACCACCACCGCTCGCCGGCCAGGGTGCTGGCGATCTGCAGGATCCAACGAGAGGGAACCCGCTCGATGTTGCGGCGCAGGTCCCCGCGTGGGACGCACAGCACGTGGTGCGCTGCTCCCGCCAGCGACGCGAGCAGGTGGCGGTGCTGGCGCTCGACCAGTTGGGAGCGCAGGGGCAGTTCGTCGCCGGTCGAGGCCGCGCTCATGATCCGGGAGCAGGGAGTCGTCATGCGTGGCCGAAGGAAACAGTCCCTCGGACAATCCCAGCACCACAACGAGGTCGAGGTCGAGTCCCACCCCCATGCTGACTGGCCCGACCAGGACGCCCTCACCCATCCGCCCGACCCGACCGAGGTCTGCCTCGAGCTCGAGCTCCAGGGTGCGGGTGAACACCGCCAGGTCCACCGCCCCCTCCACCGCGTCCAACGAGGCGAGCCGGTCCAGGGCCCGTTCGACCCGCTCGGCCGCCTTCTGCTCCGGCATCGGCCACGCCGCGCGACGGTGCTCCCCGCCGATCAAGGCACGCAGGTGGCGGCGGGCCCAGTCGGCCCGCTCGCTCCAGGGCTCACGTCGCTCGGCCGCCCGGGCCAGGTCGTCCATCAGGGCCACCACGAATTCTCGCAGCGCTCGCGCCTGGCCGGCCTCGTTTCGCAGGCTCTCGACCCGCCAGGTGGGAGCGTCCGGGTCGCCTGCCGCCAATTTCGCGTCACCGTCCCGTCTCGCCGCAAGTGTGGCCAATCGCACATCCCAGTCAGTGCGCCCACCCACCACGCCAGCGTCACGCGAGAGCCGCTCCCACGACGTCACCGAGATGGGCCTCCCGTTGTGCCGCAGGCGACCTCCGGCCAGCCAGGCGAAGACGTCCTCCCGCCGATACCCGCCGTCGGGCAAGGCCAGAAGCCCGAGGAGCGACCGTCCCGCCACGCGCGCGGTGAGGGGCATTACGGCAGCACCGTTGAGTGTGACGCCAGCGCCCGTCAGCTGCTCCTGGGCCAACCGCGCGTACGGCTGGGGGCTCGCGTGCAGAATCGCCATGCGATCGAGCGGCGTGCCGGAACGGGCCGCGTCGACGATCGACCGCACGGCCACCCGCACCTCTTCGTCACAGTCCGACGTCGTGACAATTCGCGTCCGCTGTCTGTCGACGACCCCGGGCACCGCGTCCGTCTCAGAAGGAGCGCCGACGGTTCCGGGCTCGATGCGGCGGACGGAACGTTCGACCTCGGCGTCAGCCCGCGCGTCGCCCGTCATTCCAGCCAATACGGTCAGCGTGCCGCCCTGGGCGATGGCACCGAGCAGCCTCCCCGAGTGACGCGACAGGCGTTCGGGTAGGTACACAATCACCGGTCCGAGCCGCCCAGCGCTCCCTCCGTCGGTACCGATGGACTCCGCCGCCGCGACCAGCAGGTCCTCCTCGTCGTAGAAGGTGCTCTGCAGGTTGGCTCGCGCGGCTCGATGGAGTCGTACGACATCGCGGGCCCGACTGCTTGTCGACGCCAGGGCGTCCAGCGCCTGGTCCGAGAGGTCGCGGAGCTCCCGGTATGCCGAGACGAGAGCCGTTTCCGTGGCGGGATGCCGAGCAACCGAGGCAAAGATCCCGGGCTCCTGGGCCAGCGCCGTTCGCAACGCGGCGGCGATGACTGGCGTCGAGACCGGCCGGCGGCCGCTCCCCGCCAACCGAGGCGACCCGTGCAACTCCGCCAGCCGAAACACCGTCACAAGGGAGACGCCGGCCACGCCGGAGCCACGGCCGCAGACCGGTCCGAGCGTCTCGGAGGCCAGGAGGCGCCGCGTGGCCACACCGACGTAATTGGAGGGGACGACGACGGTCACCAGCCGCAGGGGTTCGTCGCCTTTCGCCAGGCTGATGGCGGCGCGCAACACCTCCGCCGCCGACCGCCCATACGGCACCCACCTGGTGTTCACGCCCACGTTGCCGGATGGTAGGCGATGGGTGTCTGCATCACTCGCTGTCGGTCGATCATCTAGCCCGGGTGGCCGTCATCGCTGGCCGCATCCGGGGGAGACGCCTGAACACGGAGGATGCCCGGCAGTAGCGTGGCCCGGCGATGTTGCCGCTGCCCACCCGCCGTCGCGCCCGTCGGAGGACAGTGAACAGGCGGCTGGTGATCCTCGGGATCGCGGCCCTGCTGACTGTTCTGATCATCGGGGGCCTGACCCAGGTGTCCCGAAATTCAGGCCCTTATGACGCCGCGACGAACCGGTCGTTCGCCACCCAGGTCTCCGCGATCGCGGCGGCGTCCAACCTCACCGCGGCGTCACTGCGGCACATCATGTCGACCTTGCCGACCCAGGATCGTCAGACGCTCCAAGTCGAATTGGACGGTTTGGTGCAGCAGACGTCCCAACAGGACACCAGGGTCGCAACGTTGGCCACCCCGGCGCCGTCGGGGCAGATCGCACAGGAATTCGACACGATCTTTGCGGACCGGGCCCAGGCCATGAGCCAGGTCCGGGGAGCCCTGGACGGGTTGCTCGGGATGCACCCGGTCCCCGTGGCCGGGGCGACCGCGGGCTCGGCCATGGTCGTGTCCACGCCCACGCTGCTGTCATCTTCCCAGGCCACCGCCAGGATCACCGCTGCCGGGGCGTTGCTGGCACGTTCGGACCGGAATTACGAGGCCGTTGGTCGCACCCTGGCCCGGTCCGCCGGGCACGCCCGGCTTCCTGCATCGAGATGGATCGGCAATGGTCAGCTGTGGCAAGCCGGCGCGCTGGCCACCCAGGTCGATCAGGTCGAGGCATCCCCGACGCTGCGGGCGCACCATCAGTTGCTGATCAGCGCCATTCGACTCTTTCCACCGGCCCTCCCGTCTGCCTCGGGAGTCCGCAACCCGACCGAGTCGACCCTTTCGCCCACCACCACCGTGACGGTGAGCGTCGTCCTGACCAATCAGGGCTCGGTGGACGAGCCCCGGGCCCTGGTGCACGTCACCCTGACCGCGCAGCCCGCCGGACGGGTGATCGGGGCGACCCGGATCGCCGCCGTGGCGGCGTCGAGGTCGGTGGCCGTCGCTCCCGCGTCCTTCGCGGTCAAGCCAGGTCTGAGTTACCTGCTGGCCGTATCCGTCGCCAAGCCGCCGGCCCAATCCTCCGCGGCTGGCACCTCCGTGACGCGGCTGCTGCAGATCGCCCCGGCCTCGCCCACCACTACCGTGGCGGGGTAGGGGTCCGAGGGCCTCCGCCGGGCGTCTCGACCAGTGTCCGGTCCGGGCCATAGGATCAGCCGAGAAGCCAAGCGCAGATGCCGAGAAGGAATTGGAGGGGTCGCCCCCGTGGCCGAAAGCATCACGATTACCGACAACCGGAACGGCGAGACCCTGGAGATCCCCGTGGTGAACGGGGGGGTCTCGGCGGCCGAGTGGTCCAAGCTCCTGCCCGGTGTGTGGTTCTTCGATCCCGGGTTCATGTCGACGGCGGCCTGCGAGAGCGCCATCACCTATCTCGACGGTGACGCCGGAATCCTCCGCTACGGGGGCTACCCCATTGAGCAGCTGGCCGAGAAGTCGACCTATCTGGAGGTGGCCTATCTCCTCCTCAACGGGGAACTGCCCACCACCGAGCAGTTCGAGCAGTGGCGTCACGAGATCACCTACCACACGTTCATTCACGAGAACGTGCGCAAGCGCTTCCTGGAAGGCTTCCACTACGACGCGCATCCGATGGGGATGCTCGTGTCGGCCGTGGCAGCCCAGTCGACCTTCTACCTCGATGCCAAGGACATCTTCGATCCAGAATCGCGGAACAAGCAGATCATTCGACTGATCGCCAAGATGCCCACCCTGGCCGCCGCCGCCCACCGGTTCAGTGTCGGCATGCCCTTCGTCTACCCCGACAACTCGTTGAACTTCGCCGAGAACTTTCTCTCCATGATGTGGAAGGTGGCCGAGCCCCGGTTCGAGGCCGACCCCGTCCTGGCCCGCGCCCTCGATGTCCTGTTCATCCTTCACGCCGACCACGAGCAGAATTGCTCGACCACCGCCATGCGTGCGGCCGGGTCTTCGCACGCCGATCCTTACTCTTCGGCCGCCGCGGCGGCGGCGGCGCTCTACGGTCCACGGCACGGCGGGGCCAACGAGCAGGTCATCCGCATGCTGACCGAGATCGGCGACATCGAGAACGTGCCCGCGTTCATCGAGACGGTCAAGTCAGGCCACGGCCAGCAGCGTCTCCAGGGGTTCGGGCACCGGGTCTACAAGAGTTACGACCCCCGGGCGAAGATCATCAAGCAGACGGCCGAAGACGTGTTCGCGGTGACGGGCAAGAACCCCCTCCTCGACATTGCCCTCAAGCTCGAGGAGATCGCCCTCTCGGACGAGTACTTCCTCTCACGGCATCTGTACCCCAATGTCGATTTCTACTCGGGCCTCATCTACCAGGCCATGGGTTTCCCGCTCGAGATGTTCACGGTGCTCTTCGCCATCCCCCGTACGGCCGGCTGGCTGGCCCACTGGAAGGAGCTCCTGGACCAGGACTCCAAGATCGCCCGGCCCCGCCAGCTCTACATCGGCCCTGAGACGAGGGACTACACCGCCCTGTCGGACCGATAGGTAGTTCCACGGGCCGTCAGTCCCACAAGCCCCTCAATTCGAGCGTCAGTCCGAGAGTCAGTCCGAGACCTCGACGCGGGCCAGGCCCTCCTGGACCACCGAGACGCAGAGGCTTCCCGAGCGATCGAACAGGAAGCCCCGGGCCAGGCCCCGGCCCTGGGCGGCGACCGGTGAGTCGGTGTCGTAGAGCAGCCATTCGTCGGCCCGGAAGGGTCGGTGGAACCACATGCAGTGGTCGAGGCTGGCGCCCATGAAGCTGACGTCGTCCCACCGGACGTCATGCGGGGCCAAGATCGTGTCGAAGAGGGACATGTCCGAGGCATAGGCCGCCACGCAGGCATGGAGCAGCGGGTCGTCGGGCAGTGTCCCGTCGGCCCGGATCCACAGTCGCTGATACGGCTCGGCCACCCCGTCGCGATGCCAGGGCAGGCTGCCGATATGGCGCTGGTCGATGGGATGCGGGCGTTCGAACCAGTCGACCAGTTCCTCCCTCCAGGGCTCGAGCCGCTCGAAGAGCGGCGCCAGGGTCTCGGGGTCGGGGACGTCGGCCATGGGGAACTGATGGTCCAGGCCCACTTCGTCCTTGTGGAAGGACGCCGACATGTTGAAAATGGCCCTCCCGTGCTGAATGGCCACCACCCGGCGGGTGGTGAACGACCGACCGTCGCGGATCCGATCGACCTCGTAGAGGATCGGCACGTTGGGATCGCCGGGACGCAGGAAGTACGCATGCAATGAGTGGACGCGGCCGCTCTGGACGGTGCGCCCCGCCGCCATGAGGGCCTGCCCGGCCACCTGACCGCCAAAGACGCGCTGGCGCTCCTCATGGGGCTGGATGCCGCGGAAGATGTTCACCTCAATGGGTTCGAGATCGAGCAGGTTGACGAGGAAGTCGAGGGAGGCGCCCATGACCCCATGATCGCAGGCCGCTACCACCACCGACATCGAGCGGCCGAGCGCCGATCCCGCTACCCTGCGCGGCGATGACCAACGCGCGCGGCACGACAGGGGAAGAGCGCCTCACCTTTCCCGAAGGTTTCACCTGGGGTGTGGCCACCGCGGCCCATCAGATCGAGGGGGGCAACGTCAACAATGACTGGTGGGCCTGGGAGCACGATCCTGATTCGGGAACGGTGGCCCCCAGTGGTGATGCCTGCGACTCCTTCCATCGGTGGCGCGAGGACGTCGATCTGGTTGGCGAGCTCGGCATCTCGGCCTACCGGTTCTCGCTCGAGTGGAGTCGGATCGAGCCGGCGGAGGGCGAGTTCTCTCTGGCCGCCCTGGAGCACTATCGGCGGATCTGCGCCGCCTGTGTCGGGCGGGGCATCGTTCCCGTTGTCACCTTCCACCACTTCACGACCCCTCTGTGGCTTACCGCGCGGAGGTTGGGAGTCGCCTGACGCTCCCGACCGCTTCGCTCGGTTCGCGACCCGGGCCGCGGCCCACCTGGGCGACCTCATCGGGTGGGCCTGCACGATCAATGAGCCCAACGTGGTCGGCGTCATGGGGTACTTCCAGGGCCAGTACCCGCCGGGGGTGAAGGACGACTTCTACCGCTTCACTGCCGTCAACGAGGCCATGGTGCGCGCCCACCGCCTGGCGGTCGACGCGCTGCGGTCGGGGCCGGGCACCTATCCGATCGGCTACACGGTGTCGATGGCCGAGATCACCGCCGACGAGGGCGGCGAGTCGCTGCGCGACGCCGCCGAAGAGGTGCTGGAGAACACCTTTCTGCGGGCCACCGAGGGTGATGACTTCGTCGGCGTCCAGTGCTACACCCGCATGCACTTCGGTCCCGACGGTCTGGCCCCCAACGACCCCGCCGTGCCGGTGACGCAGATGGATGACGAGCGCTGGCCCCGAGCGGTCGAATACACCGTACGCCGGGCCGCGGCCATTAGTGGGCGACCGATCGTGGTGACCGAGAACGGGATCGCCACGGCGGACGACACCGACCGGATCGCCTTCCTGAGCGAGGCCATTGAGAGCGCCCACCGCTGTCTGGCCGAGGGGATCGACCTCCGGGGCTACTTCGTCTGGAGCCTGCTCGACAACTTCGAGTGGCATTTGGGGTACGGACCCCAGTTCGGGTTGGTGTCGGTGGCACCGGGCACCTTCGAGCGGCGCCCCAAGCCCAGTGCTCACTGGTTCGGACGCGTGGCCCGGGACAATGCTCTGGTCACAGCAAGTTCATAGGTGGTGACCAGGGGACCAATTGACCTCCCGGCTATTGTGACTCCCGTGCTCGACCGGTTCCACGCGTTCTATGCCTGGTTGCACACCCACGAAGGTCGAAAGATCTTCCGGTACACCATGGTCTCGGTGATCTCGACCGCCGTGTCCTTCACGGTGATCCTCCTGGTCTATGGCGTTTTCAGCTTGTGGGCCGAGGTGCCCAGCACCATTTTCGGCAACGTGGTGGCCACGTTCCCGTCCTACTGGCTCAACCGCCAGTGGGCCTGGGGCAAGAGTGGGCGCTCCCACTTCCTCAAGGAGGTCGTTCCCTTCTGGGTCATGGCCGCCATTGGCATCGCCGTGTCGATCGTCGGGGCTTCGCTGGCTCACCGCATCGGCGTCCATTTCAACCTGAGCCACAAGGAGCTGACGGCGGTCGTCCTGGCGGCCAACGTCTTGTCCTTTGCCGTCTTCTGGGTGCTCAAGCTCCTGGTCTTCAACCGGATGTTCAAGGTCGAGCTCGAGGAGTTCGATGAGCACCTGACGGCCGAAGAGGGGGCCGAGCGTTCGGCGGTCAGCTAACCGTGTGCGATCGGCGGTCCGCGAACGGCGGTCCGCGAAGAGCGACGTAGCGATCGCCGTGACGCGAACAGCGACGTAGCGATCGGCGGTCCGCGAATCGTTCAGTCGCGGAAGTTGCTGAACTGCAGGGGGATGCCGAAGTCCCCCTCTTTGCACGCGGAGATCACCGCTTGGAGGTCATCGCGCTTCTTGCCCGTCACCCGGAGCTGGTCCCCCTGGGTCTGCGAGGACACCCCTTTGAGGCCCAACTCCTTGATGAACTTGTTCAGGCGCTTGGCGTGCTCCTGCGAGATGCCGGCATGCAGCGCCACCTTCTGGCGCGCCGTGCCTCTCTGGGCCTCTTCGATCTTGCCGTCCTCGAATGCCTTGAGCGAGACATGGCGCTTCACCAACTTCTCGTCGAGGACCTGGTGCAGGGCGCGCAGGCGGTCGTCGGTGGAGGAGTGGAGCACCAGCTCGCTCTCGCCCAGTTCTATGGAGGAGTCGGTGTTCTTGAAATCGAAGCGGGTGGCCGCTTCTCGATTGGCCTGGTCGACCGCGTTGCGGACTTCCTGCATGTCGACTTCGGAGACAATGTCGAAGGTGGGCATGGCGGCCAGCGTACCGGCCGGTTGTGGGCGGGCGGGGTTCCCGATCGGGCTAACCTCACCCGCTGCGGGTCGGTGTCCGAGTGGCCAAAGGAAACAGGCTGTAAACCTGTCGGTTAACGCCTACGGAGGTTCGAATCCTCCCCGGCCCACGCTGAAATGCCATGGTCAACGTGCATGGGGCCTGGGGCCTTGCCCCAGGCCATAGTGTCATTACAATGGCGTTTCTGATTGGTGACGGGCACCCATGCTACGCGCCTGCTCCCAGCCCGTTTGGCGGCGAGTCGGGCCGACACCGGATACGAGAAGAGCGAGACGGACAACCCAGTGGATGAAGGAGTGAGCAGAGCCGCACCCGCGGTCATCGACCAGGTGCATGCGGGCCTGCAGCGGGTGACCATGGCCGCCGACGGGATCCGTCTGCGCCTGGCGCCCCGCCTGGCCCTGTCCGAGCGCGTCGACGCCGACAGCGGCGGACCCGACGACTGGAGCTTTCTCCGTCGGCCCGCACTCCTGGGCTTCCTTGCCGTCCTGTCGATCTGCGTCGGCGCGTCACTGCCCAGTTCGCCCTTCAAGCTCGAGATGCCGGGAACCTGGTTCTTCGGGGAGGGCAACGGGACGAGCACCTTCATGCTCCTCCCGGGAATGGTGGCGGTCTACGGGGGCATGGTCCTCTTCGTCCGGGTCTGGTACGGACTGGTCCAGACCCTGCGACACCGCCCGGGCGCCCCCATCCGCGCCCTGGCCTGGATGCTGGTCGCCTGGGTCATCCCGCTTCTCATGGTGGCACCACTCTTCAGTCGGGACGTCTTCTCCTACGCCGCCCAGGGCGAGATGATGAGCCACCACATCAACCCGTACCAGTACGGTCCGGGCACCATCGGTTCCGGGCAGTTCGTGAACCCCGTCGATGGTCTCTGGATCAACACCCCTGCCCCCTACGGGCCGCTCTTCCTCATGGTCGACGGGTGGTTCGCCTCGCTCAGCGGACACAACGCCATGTTCACGGTGCTGTTCCTCCGTTTCCTGTCGGTGGTCGGCGTGGGGCTCATCGCGTACTGCATCCCCAAACTGGCCAAGGCCTACGGCCGCGACCCGGGTTCGGCCTTCGTGCTGGCCGCGCTCAATCCGCTGACCCTGTTGGCGCTGGTGGGCGGCGTGCACAACGACGCCATCATGGTGGGGCTGCTCCTGGCCGGTCTCACCGCAGCCAAGACCCGACATCCGGTGCTCGGCATCGTCTTGTGCACCCTGGCGGCCGCCATCAAGGTGCCGGCGGCCATGGGCATCATCTACATCGCGTGGGACTGGGCCGGCCCGAGCGTGGCGTGGCGCCAACGCGTCCGGCCCTTCGTCAAGGCCGGGCTCATCGCCCTGGCCGTCATGGTCGTGCTCTCGGTGGTCAGCGGTCTCGGTCCTGGCTGGATCGCCAACCTGGGCACGCCCGGCACCGTGCGCTCGTGGATGGCCCCGGCCACCGCCATCGGTCTGGGCTTCACCGGCGCCCTGCACGTCGTCGGCGTCGGTGTGGGTATCGGCGGCATGTTGACCATCACCCGAGCCTTGGGACTGCTCGGCGCGGCCGCCATCGCGATCTACTGCCTGGCCAACAACCAGCGCATGGGCCTGCTGCGGGCGCTGGGCATCTCGATGTTGATGTTCGTCATCCTCGGACCGGTGGTGCAGCCCTGGTACCTGACCTGGGGCATCATCCTCATGGCGCCGGTCGTGGAGGGCCGCATCCGGACGCTGGTGTTGGGGCTCTCCATGGTGGCGCCCTTCATCGGGCTCACCGGGGGAGCCTCGCTGCTCCATCAGCTCGTGGACACGAACCCCCTCAGCATGGTGGTCGCCGTCGCCGTCCTCTGGGGCATCGTCATGCTGCCCCTGGGAGCGTGGACCACCTCGTGGCGCATGATCGACACCTCGCGGGTCGCCCCGCCCCTACCGGCCGGGCCGGCTTTCGAGTCTTAGTTGGCCGACCGGCGGCGCCTCCCGTCAGATCAGCCGCTGGAGTTCGAAGACGTCCAGCCATTGACGGTGTTTGCGGCCCACTTCCCGCTCCACCCCCACCAGCTCGAACCCGGCGGCCTCGTGCAATCCGATGGAAGTCTGGTTGTGGCCGGCGACCCGGGCGATGACGGAATGAAACCCGTGGGCCGAAGCCAGGGCCAGCAGCTCGGCGAGAAGGGCCCGACCGACGCCCTTGCCCCGGTGGGCCCGGTCGACGTAGAGGGAATTCTCGGCCGTGGCGGCGTAACCCGAACGTTCGCGGAAAGCCGAGAGGGACCCGAACCCGAGCACGACGTCCCCGTGGGCCCCGACCTGGCCCTCAGCGATCGCGGGATCCTCCACTGCCACGACGGCCGGATGGACGCCCCGGTGCTCCCGGAGCCATTGCTCCTGCTCGACTCTGGTGCGGGCCACCATGTCGAAGGTGTTGGTGCTGCCGAGCACCTCGACGTTGTAGATGGCCCGGATGGCGTCGGCGTCCCCGGGGGCGGCCAATCGCGTGCGCATAGCCGGATGGTACTGTCGCCCCGGAGCCTCCACGGTGGCCGTAGGCGTCGGGCGATCAGCGCTGACTATCATTGACCGTTCGTGGCTGGGATGCCGCGGCGCCCCCTTAGCTCAGTCGGTAGAGCACAGCCATGGTAAGGCTGGTGTCGTCAGTTCGATTCTGACAGGGGGCTCGCCCTTGGCGGCGTAGCTCAGTTGGTCAGAGCACACGGCTCATAATCGTGTTGTCGCGGGTTCGAGTCCCGCCGCCGCTACCAGCCCCGGGGCGGTCCCCGGGGCAGCAACAAGCAGCAAAGGAAGGACTGAAGATGGCGAAGAACGAGAAGAGGGTGCAGGTCACGCTGGCATGCGAGGTATGCAAGCGGCGGAACTACATCACCACCAAGAACAAGCTGAACGACCGCGAGCGGATCGAGATGAAGAAGTTCTGCCGCTGGGATCGCCAGCACACCGTGCACAAGGAGACCCGCTGAGCCACCCGGGCCGGGCCGGTGCTACCCTTGACTGTTCCCCAGGTCAGGGGGAAGAACCTTCCGCCACCGAAATCGATGGCAACCCACCGAGGGCAGTAGCTCAACTGGTAGAGCACCGGTCTCCAAAACCGGCGGTTGGGGGTTCGAGTCCCTCCTGCCCTGCTCGAATCCCGCAGCCGCGACCGACAATCGACATGAGGAAGAACCCGTGAACCGCGAAACCAAGCGCATGATGCAGCGCCAGGGGCAGATGGAGGCCGATGGGTCGCCAGCCAGCCGGCGCGCGCCAGCGGGCGGTCAGGGTGCCGGGGGTCGGGCTGCCCGCACACCGGGGTCCAAAGGGGCATCGGGGCGCAAACGGACGACGCCGTTGCAGTTCTCCCGGGAGGTCCGGGACGAGATGCGCCTGGTCCAGTGGCCCTCGCGCTCGGAGCTCATCAACTACACCTCGGTGGTCCTCACCACGCTGATCATCATGATCAGCCTCATCTTCGTCCTGAACCTGGCCTTCGGGAAGCTCATCACGCTTCTCTTCACGAAGTAGCCCGATGATCGACGAGACCGACAATGACCCGGAGGAAGTACCTGTGAGCAGCGAATTGACCGCCGAGAGCTCGACCGAGCCCGGTGAGCCCGATCTGGTGGTCGACGCCACGGCGGCCCAGGACGCCCCGGCGACCGAGCCCGGGGGATGGGTCGGCGAGGACGAGGAGATCGTCCCGGTCGAGAGCCCCTACGACCGCCCCGGCCGCTGGTACGTGGTGCACACCTACTCGGGCTACGAGAACAAGGTGCGCTCCAACATGGGCAACGTCGTCGCCTCCCGGGGCATCGAGGACCGGGTCTTCGAGGTGGTCATCCCCATGGAGGACGTGGTCGAGTTCAAGGGCGGCAAGAAGGTCACCGTGCAGAAGAAGGTCTTCCCCGGCTACCTCCTGGTGCGGTGTGACCTCGACGACGACACCTGGGGCGCCATCCGGAACACGCCGGGCGTGACCGGGTTCGTGGGGCCAGGCACGAAGCCGACCCCGCTCTCCCGACGCGAGGTGGAGAATATTTTGCAGGTCAAGGCCGAAGGTGCCGACGCGCCGGCCAAACGCAGCCGCCCGCGCCTCGAGTACGAGGTGGACGAGACCGTGCGGGTGAAGGAAGGTCCCTTCGCCGACTTCTCCGGCCAGATCGCCGAGATCAACGAGGACCAGCTCAAGTTGAAGGTGCTGGTCAACATCTTCGGGCGAGAGACGCCGGTGGAGCTCGAATTCAGTCAAGTCGCCAAGCTCTAGGCCGAGGCGAAGAAGAAGAAGGAGACAAGAGACGATGGCACCCAAGAAGCGTGTCCTCGCCGTGGTGAAGATCCAGCTGGAAGCCGGATCGGCCACCCCCGCCCCCCCGGTGGGCACGGCGCTCGGACCACACGGGGTTCAGACGATGGAATTCTGCAAGCAGTACAACGCAGCGACGGAGTCGCAGCGGGGCACGGTCATTCCCGTGGACATCACCATCTACGAGGATCGCTCGTTCACGTTCGTGCTCAAGACGCCCCCGACGCCGGTGCTCCTGCGCCAGGCCGCCGGGGTGTCCAAGGGCGCGGCGACCGCCGGCCGGGAGTCGGTGGGCACCATCACCGACGCCCAGTTGGCCGAGATCGCCCAGGTCAAGCTCAAGGACCTCAACACCGGGGACGCCGAGGCAGCCAAGAAGCAGGTTGCCGGGACGGCACGCTCGATGGGGATCAAAGTCGCCGGCTGAGCGACCCAACCGGAACGCAACCACAGGAGACACGATGGCCCAGCACGGCAAGAAGTACACGGAAGCGTTGGCCCAGGTCGACCGCGAGGCGCTCTATGGCGTCAAGGAGGCGATCGGCCTGATCAAGGGGCTGGCCCGCACTTCCTTTGACGAGACGGTCGAGGTGGCCGTGCGCCTGGGCGTGGACCCGCGCAAGGCCGATCAGATCGTGCGGGGCACCCTCTCCCTGCCCTCGGGTACCGGTCGCACCGAGCGGGTCGCCGTCTTCGCCGACGGCGAGCAGGCGGCCGAGGCGCGCGCGGCCGGGGCCGACGTGGTGGGAGCTGACGACCTGGTGGCCAGGGTCAACGGCGGATTTCTGGACTTCGACGTGGCCATCGCCACGCCCAACCTCATGGGCCAGGTCGGAGCGCTCGGGCGGGTGCTCGGTCCCCGCGGCCTCATGCCCAACCCCAAGACGGGAACCGTCACCATGGAGGTGGGCAAGGCCGTCACCGAATTCAAGGGTGGCCGGGTCGAGTACCGCACGGACAAGGTCGGCAACGTGCACGTCCGGGTCGGGAAGGCCTCCTTCACCCTCGAACAGCTGGTGGCCAACGTGCATGCCGTGATCGAAGAGTTGCAGCGGGCCAAGCCGGCATCGGCCAAGGGTCGCTACATGCTGTCGGTGACCGTGTCGACCTCAATGGGCCCCGGGGTCCACATCGACCCGGCCCGCGCCCGTCTGGTGGAGGAGGAGTTGGCCGCCACCGGGTGATCGATCGGACAAACCCCTGATCGCCGTACTACGCTCTACCCCCACAGCTCACCGCCTCGGGCGGCCGAGCACCTACAGAACAGACGCCACAGACCTCCGGTGCACCCACGGGTGCGGAAGGGGCCCGACAGCGGGCCCGCCTGACGAGGCGACTCACGCGAACTCCGCCAACCTGGCGGTGGCACGCTTCGTCGCTCATCGGAGATCCTGACCCGTCGCCGGGCGGTTGATCCCGGTGGAGGACACAGAGACTCATGCCGAACGCAGCGAGGACACACAAGGCCGCCGTCGTCGACGAGGTCCGGACCCGCATCAACGATGCGTCGGCATCGATCGTCAGCGAGTATCGCGGGCTGACCGTCGCCGAGCTGGCCGACCTCCGCACGGCGCTGGCCGCCGTGGGCGGCGACTACAAGATCTTCAAGAACACCCTCGTGAAGCGGGCCATCGATGGTGGCGAGTACCAGCCCCTGGCCGACTACCTGACCGGTCCCACGGCCCTGGCTTTCGTCGACGGCGACGTGAGCGCGGTGGCCAAGGTCCTCCGGGACTTCTCGCGGTCCAATCCCCTCCTGGTGATCAAGGGCGGCCTGGCCGACGGGTCGCTTCTCTCGACCTCGGACCTGGCCGCACTGGCCGACCTTCCGCCCCGCGACGTTCTGCTCGCCCGCCTGGCCGGCGCCCTGGCCGCCCCCATGCAGCAGATGGCCGGACTCCTCCAGGCCCTGCCGCGCAACCTGGCCTACGGCCTCTCGGCTCTCGTCGAGCAGCGCGAGGCAGGCGGCGAGACCCTGCCCGAGCCTGAGGCAGCCGCCGAGCCTGAGGCAGCGGCCGAAACCGAAGTCGCGGCCGAGGCAGCCGCCGAGCCTGAGGCCACCGCCGAGCCTGAAGCCACAGCCGAAACGGACGCGCCCGCTGAGGCCGCCACCCCCGGCGAGTAACGAACCGAACCGACCCGACCAGACACGAACGATCGTAGGAAGAAAGGAAGCACAGATGGCAGGGACCCTGACCAAGGACCAGATCCTCGATGGGATCGCCGAACTCTCGGTGATCCAGTTGAGCGAGCTGTTGAAGGATTTCGAGGAGCGCTTCGGCGTGACCGCGGCCGCCCCGGTCGCTGTGGCGGCCGCCCCGGTCGCCGGAGGCGCCGGAGCCGATGCGGCGGCGGAGGAGGAGAAGTCGGAGTTCGACGTCGTCCTCACCAGTGCCGGAGACAAGAAGATCCAGGTGATCAAAGAGGTCCGGTCGCTGACCAGCCTCGGTCTGAAAGAAGCCAAGGATCTGGTGGAGAGCGCCCCCAAGCCGGTGCTCGAGAAGGCCAACAAGGACGACGCCGACAAGGCCAAGGCGGCTCTCGAGGCCGCCGGAGCCACGGTCGAGGTCAAGTAGTCACCACGGTTGGGGCCGGGGGAGACCCGGCCCCGGGGGCGGGATCCTTGACGTCGGCGGAGCGCGCCCGTAGCCTGGGCGCCCACCTCCGGGCTCCGGCCCGTCGGGGCGCCGCGGCCCAGGGGTTGTGTTCATGCACGCCCCCGGGTAAGATGCAGGGTTGCCGTGCGCCCTTGTGTTTGTTCTCCCCGTAATTCCGCGGGGTTTGCACGCGCCCTGGCTGTCCAAGGACCCTGATCAGGTCCCCTTTTCACCGTCCCGCCCACTCACCCACTCAGCAGTACCGCACCCACCCGCCGCAAGCCCACCTGGGAGGAGTTGACCGTTGTCCTCACGGTCCCGCAGTCCCGAACGTGTTTCATTCGCCAATATCAACGAGGCTTTGGAGCTTCCCGATCTGATCGCCATTCAGCGCGATTCATTTCAGTGGTTCCTCGACAAGGGATTGGCCGAGGCCTATCACGACATCAGCCCCATTGAGGACTTCACCGGTCAGCTGAGCCTCGAGCTCGAGTTCGACCCGAAGGACCCCGACCTGCGCCCGCCGCCGAAGTTCACGGTGGAGGAGTGCAAGGAGAAGGACATGACGTACGCGGCGCCGGTCTTCGTCCGGGCCCGCTTCCTCAACGCCACCACTGGTGAGATCAAGGAACAGACGGTCTTCATGGGCGACTTCCCGATGATGACCAACCGCGGCACCTTCATCGTCAACGGGACCGAGCGAGTGGTGGTCAGCCAGCTGGTCCGGTCGCCGGGGGTCATCTTCCAGCCCGGGCGCGATGCCAAGACCGTCTTCACCGGGACCATCCACCCGTACCGGGGGGAATGGATCGAGCTCGATATCGAGGCCAAGCCCGGCAAGGACGTCACGGCCGGGTGCCGGGTCGCCCGCAAGCGCCGCCTGTCCCTCTTCGTGCTGCTGCGGGCCCTGGGCTACGGCGACGAGGCATTCCTCGATCGCTTCGTGCGCCATTTCGATTTCCTCGAAGGTCAGTGGGAGAAGGAGCGCAACCTCGCTCCCACCCGCGAGGAGGCGCTGCTCGAGATCTACAAGCGCGCCCGTCCGGGTGAGCCCCTCTCCGCCGAGGCGGCGCGGGTCTACTTCGAGAACGCCTTCTTCAACCCCAAGCGCTACGACCTGACCCGGGTGGGGCGCTACAAGCTGAACCGCAAGCTCGGCCCCGAGCTCGACCGCCTGTCCGATCTGTTCGGGATCGACATCGAGAAGCCCGCGCCCAATCAGAGCGTGCTCAGCCCGTCCGAGATCCTGGCCTCGGCCACCTACATGCTCCACCTGGCCCTGCACATGGCCGACGGGGAGTCCACCTACCGCATCGACGACCAGGACCACTTCGCCAACCGTCGTATCCGTTCGGTCGGTGAGCTGATCCAGAACCAGGTGCGGGTCGGGCTCTCCCGCATGGAGCGCGTGGTGCGTGAGCGCATGACCACCCAGGACGTCGAGGCCATCACGCCCCAGACGCTCATCAACATCCGCCCGGTGGTGGCCGCGGTCAAGGAATTCTTCGGCACCAGCCAGCTGAGCCAGTTCATGGACCAGAACAACCCCCTGTCGGGTCTGGCCCACAAGCGACGCCTCTCGGCCCTCGGACCAGGCGGCCTCTCCCGTGAGCGCGCCGGCTTCGAGGTGCGTGACGTGCACACGTCGCACTACGGACGGATGTGCCCGATCGAGACTCCCGAGGGCCCGAACATCGGCCTGATCGGTGCCCTGGCCACCTACGCCCGGGTCAACGAGTACGGCTTCATCGAGACCCCGTACCGCACCGTGGTCGACGGGAAGGTGACCCCCGAGGTCAGTTACCTGGCGGCGGACGAGGAGGAGGAGCACGTCATCGCCCAGGCCAACGCGGCCGTGGACGACAGCGGCAACTTGAGCGAGGACCGGGTGCTCGTGCGCCGTGGCCCCCAAGGCACCGGTGTGCGCATGGGCGCGGTCAACACCTCCTACGGCACGACCAGCGAGATCGACTACGTCCCACCCTCAGAGGTCGACCTGATGGACGTGTCCCCGAAGCAGATCGTGTCGGTCTCGACCGCCCTGATCCCCTTCGTCGAGCACGACGACGCCAACCGCGCCCTCATGGGAGCGAACATGCAGAAGCAGGCGGTGCCGCTAGTGGTGCCCGAGGCTCCCTACATCGGGACCGGTGTCGAGGCGCGAGCCGCCCGCGACGCCGGCGACGTGCTGATCGCCGAAGGCGAGGGGACGGTGACCGAGATCAGCGGTGACACGGTCACCGTCGAGTACCGGCCCGGCCAGAAGGACCGCCTGGGCACGGCCCTGGGGCGCAAGGCCTACCGGCTGTCCAAGTTCCGCCGCTCCAACCAGAACACCTGCATCAACCACCGCACGCTGGTGGTCGAGGGGCAGAAGGTGGTGACCGGCGATCTCCTGGCCGACGGCCCGTCCACCCACAACGGCGAACTGGCCCTGGGCAAGAACCTCCTGGTGGCCTTCATGCCGTGGGAGGGCTACAACTACGAGGACGCCATCATCCTCTCGGAGCGTCTCGTGCGCGACGACGTGTTGACCTCCATCCACATCGAGGAGCACGAAGTCGACGCCCGCGACACCAAGCTCGGGGCCGAGGAGATCACCCGGGACATCCCCAACCTGTCCGAGGAGATCCTGGCCGACCTGGACGACCGCGGCATCATCCGTGTCGGCGCCGAAGTGGCGCCGGGCGATGTCCTGGTGGGCAAGGTCACCCCCAAGGGAGAGACCGAGCAGACGCCCGAGGAGCGGTTGCTGCGGGCCATCTTCGGCGAGAAGGCCCGCGAGGTCCGTGACACCAGCCTCAAGGTGCCCCACGGCGAATACGGCAAGGTCATTGACGTGCGCGTCTTCTCCCGCGAGGAGTCGCACGAACTCCCGCCCGGGGTCAACCAGCTGGTCCGGGTCTACGTGGCCCAGAAGCGCAAGATCTCCGAAGGCGACAAGCTGGCCGGACGGCACGGCAACAAGGGCGTCATCTCCAAGATCCTCCCGGTCGAGGACATGCCCTACCTGGCCGACGGCACGCCGGTCGACATCATCTTGAACCCGCTTGGTGTGCCGAGCCGGATGAACGTGGGCCAGGTGCTCGAGTCGCACCTGGGCTACGCCGCCCGCCACGGCTGGGAAGGGGTGACGGTCAACGACGAGGTCGGGACCAGCGCCAAGGGCGACGGCGCGGTGCGCAAGACGCGCCCGCGCACCCAGCCGGCGGCCTGGGTGGCCACGCCCGTCTTCGACGGCGCCCACTGGGACGAGGCCGAGGATGCCGGCAAGCACGCCACCATCAAGCACATCTTCGGGACGCTGAACTCGGACTCGGCCAACGGGAACGTGCAGATCCAGACTGACGGGAAGGCCGTCCTCTACAACGGCCGCACCGGTGAGGTCTACGACAACCCGATCTCGGTCGGCTACGTCTACATCCTCAAGCTGGCCCACCTGGTCGACGACAAGATCCACGCCCGCTCCACCGGGCCCTACTCCATGATCACCCAGCAGCCGCTGGGTGGGAAGGCGCAGTTCGGTGGTCAGCGCTTCGGCGAGATGGAGGTGTGGGCGCTCGAAGCCTTCGGGGCGGCCTACGCCCTCCAGGAGCTGCTCACCATCAAGTCGGACGACGTGCTGGGACGGGTCAAGGTCTACGAGGCCATCGTCAAGGGGGAGAACATTCCCGAGCCGGGGATCCCCGAGAGCTTCAAGGTGTTGATCAAGGAGATGCAGTCGCTGTGCCTCGACGTGGAGGTGCTGGCTGTGGACGGGCGAGAAATCGAAATGCACGAACTCGACGAGGACGTGTTCCGGACGGCGGAGGAACTCGGTATCGACATCAGTCGAAACGAACGAGGTTCTGACGAAGAGGATGAGCGGCGTGCCGCAGAGAGGAGCTTCAGCTAATGGCTCTCGACGTGAATACCTTCGATCAGCTTCGTATCGGGCTGGCCACCGGAGACTCCATCCGGGGCTGGTCCAACGGCGAGGTCAAGAAGCCCGAGACGATCAACTACCGCACCCTGCGTCCCGAGAAGGACGGCCTCTTCTGCGAGAAGATCTTCGGCCCGACCAAGGACTGGGAGTGCTACTGCGGCAAGTACAAGCGCGTCCGGTTCAAGGGCATCATCTGTGAGCGCTGTGGCGTCGAGGTCACACGCTCGAAGGTCCGCCGCGACCGCATGGGCCACATCGAGCTGGCCGCGCCGGTCGTCCACATCTGGTACCTGCGGGGCACCCGTAGCTGGCTGGCCTACCTGCTCATGGGCACCGAGCCCCGCGAGGAGCTCAAGGCCAAGCAGCTCGAGAAGGTCATCTATTTCGCGGCCAACCTGGTCACCTGGGTCGACGACGAGAAGCGCCACCAGGACCTCCCGACCCTCGAGGCCGAGATGGCCGAGGAGATCGCCGACATCGAGAAGAAGCGCGACCTCGACATCGACCGCCGCTTCAAGGCGCTCGAGGACGAGCTCAAGCAGCTCGAGGCCGACGGGGCCCGGGACGCCGAGATCAAGGCGCGCCGAGCGCGCCGTCGAGAAGGAGATCGCCTCGGCCCGCGAGCGGGCCCAGGACGACGCCGAGATCGCCCAGCGTTCCCTCGACGAGTTCCGCAACCTCCACGGTCGCAAGATCATCGAGGACGAGATGCTGTGGCGTGAGCTGCGCCTGCGCTACGACGAGTACTTCGAGGGCGGCATGGGGGCCGAGTACATCCTCAAGTTGATCGACCGCATCGACCTCGACGCGGAGGAGATCAAGCTGCGCGACATGATCGACGCCAAGGACGGCCGCCGTCCCCTGTCGGCCCAGCGTCGCCAGAAGACCATCAAGCGCCTCAAGATCGTCACCGCCTTCAACCGTCGCGACGACCACGGCCGGCGCATCAACGACCCCCGGGCCATGATCCTCGAGGCCGTCCCGGTGATCCCGCCCGACCTGCGCCCCATGGTGCAGCTCGATGGCGGCCGTTTCGCCACCTCGGACCTCAACGACCTGTACCGGCGCGTCATCAACCGGAACAACCGGTTGAAGCGCCTGCTGGACCTGGGCGCGCCCGAGATCATCATCAACAACGAGAAGCGCATGCTCCAAGAGGCCGTCGACGCCCTCTTCGACAACGGCCGCCGGGGCCGTCCGGTGACCGGGCCGGGCAACCGCCCGCTCAAGTCGCTCTCCGACATGTTGAAGGGGAAGCAGGGCCGGTTCCGCCAGAACCTGCTGGGCAAGCGGGTCGACTACTCGGGCCGTTCGGTCATCGTGATCGGGCCGAACCTCAAGTTGCACCAGTGCGGCCTGCCCAAGCTGATGGCCCTCGAGCTCTTCAAGCCCTTCGTGATGAAGCGGCTGGTCGACGCCGAGCTGGCCCAGAACATCAAGTCGGCCAAGCGCATGGTCGAGCGACGCCGGCCCCAGGTGTGGGACGTGCTCGAAGGCGTGATCCGTGAGCACCCGGTGCTGTTGAACCGGGCGCCCACCCTCCACCGCCTGGGTATCCAGGCCTTCGAGCCGGTCCTCGTCGAGGGCAAGGCGATCCAGGTGCACCCGTTGGTGTGCACCGCGTTCAACGCCGACTTCGACGGTGACCAGATGGCCGTGCACCTGCCCCTCTCGGCCGAGGCGCAGGCGGAGGCCCGCGTGCTCATGCTGTCGGCCAACAACATCCTCTCCCCGGCCACCGGGCGGCCCATCACGGTGCCGACCCAGGACATGGTGTTCGGGGCCTACTACCTCACCTTGCAGGTGGAGGATGGGAAGGGCGGCGGCCGTTCCTTCCGCCACCTCCACGAGGTCGAGGCCGCCTTCGACGCCGGGGACCTCGATCTCCAGGTGCCGATCGTGCTCCGGCCCCGTCGCGACTCGAGCCTGGCCGGCCGACTGGCTGCGGCCGGGATGACGGCGGCCGACGAGGAGTCACTGTCGTTGGAGACCACGGCCGGGCGCCTCTTCTTCAACGAGGCGCTCCCCGAGGGCTTCCGCTACGTCAACGACGTGGTGGGCAAGCGCAACATCCCCATCGGCACCATTGTCGAGGAGCTGGCGGCGAACTACCCCAAGTACGTCGTGGCCGCCAGCCTGGACCGCATCAAGGCCCTGGGCTTCCGCTTCGCCGCCCAGTCCGGCCTGACCATCTCCATCAACGACGTGCAGACGCCGCCGGACAAGCAGGCCATCCTCGACCGCTACGAGAACGAGGCCGAGAAGGCCGAGACCCAGTTCAAGCGGGGCATCATCACCGATGACGAGCGCCGCCAGAAGGAGATCGAGATCTGGACCTCGGCCAACTCCGAGGTGGGGCGGGCCATGGAGGCCGCGCTGGCCACCATCGCGTTCAACCCATTGGACATGATGGTGGACTCGGGCGCCCGAGGGAACTCCCAGCAGATCCGGCAGATCGCCGGCATGAAGGGCCTGGTGTCCAACCCGCGCGGTGAGATGATCCCCCGGCCCATCAAGTCCTCCTTCCGTGAGGGCCTGTCCGTCCTGGAGTACTTCATCTCCACCCACGGCGCCCGCAAGGGACTGGCCGACACCGCCCTGCGGACAGCCGACTCGGGCTACCTGACCCGGCGACTGGTCGACGTGGCCCAGGAGCTCATCATCCGCATTGACGACTGCGGCTCGACGCGCGGCATCTGGATCGAAGGGGTGGCGCCCGACGGCCCGGGTCACCGTAACTACCTCGAGACGCGCGCCTTCGGTCGACTGCTGACCGAGGCGGTCACCCTCTCGGACGGCACGACCTACGACGCCGGCACGTTGCTGGACGACGTCAACATCGCCCACATGCGCGACGACTCGTCGGTCGACCGCATCCGGACCCGTTCGGTGCTCACCTGCGAGTCACCGCACGGTGTGTGTGCGGCCTGCTACGGGCTCTCCCTGGCCACGGGCATCATGATCGAGTTGGGCGAAGCCGTCGGCGTCATCGCCGCCCAGTCGATCGGCGAGCCCGGCACCCAGCTGACCATGCGTACCTTCCACACCGGCGGTGTGGTGGGGGAGGACATCACGCACGGGCTGCCGCGTGTGGTCGAACTGTTCGAAGCCCGTACCCCCAAGGGTGCGGCCGTCCTGGCCCATCACTCCGGGGTGGTCCGGATCACCGACGACGAGACCGGTCGCCACGTCACCGTGGTGGCCGACGACGGCGAGGAGGTCTCCACCCTGGTCGCCCCGAGGGCCCACCTCGAGGTGGTCGACGGGCAGGAGGTGTCGGCGGGCGACGCGCTGGTCGAAGGACCCAAGGACCCCAAGGAGCTGCTCGAGGTCAAGGGCATCCGTGAGACGCAGCAGTACCTGGTGGAAGAGGTGCAGAAGGTGTACCGCGACCAGGGCGTGTCGATCCACGACAAGCACATCGAGCTGATCGTCCGTCAGATGCTGCGACGGGTGCTGGTGGCCGAGCCCGGGGATGCCCCCTTCCTGCCGGGCGAACGGGTCGACAACCAGATCTACGCCGAGGTCAACCGGACGCTGGTCGAGGAGGGACAGGCTCCCGCCGAGGGCCGCCCGGAATTGATGGGGATCACCAAGGCCTCGCTGGCCACCGAGAGCTGGCTCTCGGCCGCTTCCTTCCAGGAGACGACCCGGGTGTTGACCGAGGCGGCGATCGAGGGCAAGAGCGACCAGCTGTTCGGGCTCAAGGAGAACATCATCATCGGCAAGCTCATCCCGGCCGGCTCGGGCATGGAGCACTACCGGCACATCCGCCTCGACATGCCCGACGCGGAGGCCATGCCGTTCTGGGCGCTCGGCTCGGGGGATTCGGACACCGAGAACCTGGCTGCCTGGTTGCGCGACATGAGCGGTGAGAGCGTGGGCGACGACCCCTTCGACCCGTCCATCGATGCCAGCTGGCTGGGCGCGACCCCCACCGCCGAGGACGCCTTCGGCAACCCGGTGGTCGAGGGCGCTCCCGCCGACGGCGCGGCGGAGGCCGGGGCATAGCCACCGGGCGCCACCGGGTGCCCCAGCCCGATGTTGTCGATCGGGCGGGGCGGGACGTAATCTGGTGGCTCGTTCGCGAGAGAGGGGCCCGATGAGCGCACACGGAGCCGTTGCCGGCCCCGAAGAGGTGGAGGAGGTGCGCCCGGCGGGGACGTACCGGCTTTCGCACCTGCGCGCGCTCGAGGCCCAGGCGGTCCACATCCTGCGCGAGGTGGCGGCCGAGTTCGAACGGCCGGTGCTGCTCTTCAGCGGCGGCAAGGACTCCATCGTCATGCTCCACCTGGCCAGCAAGGCCTTCTGGCCGGGTCCGGTGCCCTTCCCGGTCCTCCACGTCGACACCGGGCGGAACTTCAGCGAGGTCCTCGAGTTCCGGGACCGGCACGTGGGCGAGTTGGGGGTCAAGCTGCTGGTGGCCAGCGTCCAGGAGGACATCGACGCCGGTCGCACCACCGAGCTCGGCGGGGCCCGCGCCACCAGGAACCGCCTCCAGACGCCCACCCTCCTGCGGGCCATACGCTCGGGCGGCTTCGATGCCGTCTTCGGGGGGCGCGCCGTGACGAGGAGAAGGCCAGGGCGAAGGAGCGCATCTTCAGCTTCCGCGACGAGTTCGGCCAGTGGGACCCCAAGAAGCAACGGCCCGAGTTGTGGAACCTCTACAACGGTCGCCACCACAAGGGGGAGCACATCCGGGTCTTCCCCCTGTCCAACTGGACCGAATTGGACGTGTGGCAGTACATCAACGAGGAGCGCATCGACGTCCCGCCCATCTACTTCGCCCACCGGCGGCCGGTGGTCCAGCGCGACGCCATGTTGATGGCCATCACCGAACACCTCTCGCCCGAGAGCGGCGAGGAGGTCTTCGAGGCCCTGGTGCGCTTCCGCACCGTGGGCGACGCCGACTGCACCGGATGCGTCGAGTCGACCGCCGACTCGGTGGTGGCCATCATCACCGAGGTGGCGGCCACCAGGTTGACCGAGCGGGGAGCGACCAGGGCCGACGACCGGATCTCCGAGGCCGGCATGGAGGATCGCAAGCGCGAGGGGTACTTCTAAATGGCCGAGCTCCTTCGCCTGGCCACGGCCGGGTCCGTTGACGACGGCAAGTCGACTCTCATCGGTCGCCTCCTGTACGACGCCAAGGCGATTTTCGAGGATCAGCTCGAATCGATCCGCCTGACCAGCGAGCAGCGGGGCTCGTCGGAGACCGACCTGGCCCTCTTGACCGACGGCCTGCGGGCCGAGCGCGAGCAGGGCATCACCATCGACGTGGCCTACCGCTACTTCGCCACCCCCAAGCGCAAGTTCATCATCGCCGACACCCCCGGGCACACCGAGTACACCCGCAACATGGTGACCGGTGCATCGAGCGCACACCTGGCCCTGATCCTGGTCGACGCCCGGAACGGCGTGGTCGAGCAGACCCGCCGTCACGCCTTCCTCTCCTCCATGCTCGGCATCCCGCACATGGTGGTCTGCGTCAACAAAATGGACCTGGTCGATTGGGACCAGTCCCGGTTCGAGGCCATCAAGGCCGACTTCATGGAGTTCGCCGCCCGCCTCAACGTCCAGGACATCACCTTCATCCCGGTCTCCGCCCTCAGGGGCGACAACGTGGTGCACCGGTCGGAGAACCTGTGGTGGTACCAGGGCTCGCCCTTGCTCTCGTACCTCGAGACGGTCTACATCGGCAGCGACGAGAACCTCATCGACCCCCGCTTCCCGGTCCAGTACGTGATCCGCACCCAGAGCGCCGAGAACCCCGACTTCCGCGGCTATGCCGGCACGGTGGCCAGCGGCGTGCTGCGAACCGGCGACGAGGTTCTGGTCCTCCCCTCGGGCACGACGTCGCGCATCGCCGCCATCGCCACGCCGGACGGCGAGGTCACCGAGGCCTTTCCGCCCATGGCCGTGGTCATCACCCTGACCGACGACGTCGCGGTGTCACGGGGCGACGTGCTGTGCCGTCCCAACAACCGGCCCAACGTGACCGCGGACATCGAGGCCACGGTGTGCTGGATGGACGAGCGCTCGACGCTCTCGGTCGGTGCCTCCTACCTGGTCAAGCACACCACCCGCACCGTGCGGGCCCTGGTCCAGTCCATGCAGTACCGCCTCGAGATCAACGGGCTCCACCGTGACGACGCCGCCCAGTCCCTGGCCCTCAATGAGATCGGTCGGGTCCACCTGCGCTGCACCGAGCCCCTCGCCGTCGACGACTACGGCACCAATCGATCGACCGGGAGCTTCATCCTCATCGACCCGGTCACCAACGGGACGGTCGGGGCCGGGGTGATCCGTGCCATCGCGGCCGCCCACGCCAGCCCCAACGTCGTCCTCCACGCGGGCCAGCTCACCCGGGAGCGCCGCTACGCCGCCCTGGGCACCGCCGGGGCCACGGTGCTGTTCACCGGGCTCTCGGGCTCGGGCAAGTCGACCATCGCCGCCGCCGTCGAGGAGGACCTGGTCAACCGCGGCCGGCCCGCCTTCATGCTCGACGGCGACAATCTCCGTCACGGCATCTGCGGCGACCTCGGGTTCTCGGACAAGGACCGTACGGAGAACGTGCGACGGGCCGGAGAGGTCGCCAAGATGTTCGCCGAATCCGGGTCCGTGGCCTTGATCTCCCTCATCAGCCCCTGCGCGGCCGACCGCAGCGTCATCCGTACCCTGCACGAGGAGGCCGGGCTCCCGTTCATCGAGGTGTTCCTCGACACGCCGATGGAGGAGTGCGAACGCCGCGATCCCAAGGGCCTCTACGCCCGGGCCCGGGCCGGGCAGCTGCCCGGGTTCACCGGCATCGACGGCACCTATGAGAAGCCCGAGGACGCCGAACTGGTACTGCAACCCGAGTCGGGGACCATCGCCGAACAAGCGGGCCTGGTGATCTCGTTGCTGGGTCCGCCCGGCTAACTCCGCCCGGCTAACTCCGCCCGGCTAAAGGGGGGGAGCCCGCCTTTCCAAAGGGGGACAGGCCCGCCAAAGGGGGGACAAGTACGGTGCTCGGGCGTGTCGAGCCCGCAATTTCCCACGGAGCGACGCCAGCGGCGCGTGGCCCAGAGCCACGCTGACCGGCAACGCCGTCACGAGGCGCACGCGGCGTCCGTCCGGTCGGGCCGCCGGAGGCGTTGGGGCAGGATGGCCGCCGGGATCCTCGTCCTCGGCCTCGCGGCAGCCCTCGTCGCTCTCCTGCTCGTGGGCTCCGACCCAGGGCCGGCGCCGGGGCCGAGCCATCTCGCCGCCAGCATCGTGGCGCGCCTGCCGGCGGCATCGGCGGTGGTGGACGGCGTGGACGGCGCGGACGGCGTGGACGGCGCGGACGGCGTGGACGGCGCGGCGGGCTCCGACGGCTCCGACGGCTCGGCCTGGGTGACCGACGACCTCCAGAATCGCCTGGTCCGCTTCGATACCTCGAACGGGAAACGGCTGGCCTCCGTCTCGCTGCCGGGGCGCCCGGCGGCCATGGTCCAGGCCGGTTCGGACCTCTGGGTGGCCAGCATGGTCACCAACACGGTCGAGGAAGTGGCGGTGCCCTCCCTGCGGGTCATCCGCACCGTGGCGGTCCCGGCCGGTCCCACCGGCTTTGCCGCCCTCGACGGCCGGCTCTGGGTGACCTCGCTCACCGCGGGTGTGGTCGAGCGCGCTGAACCCGACGACGGGGCAGCTCGGCCTCCCGGTGCCGGTGCCCGGCGGCGCGGTGCGCATCGCGGCGGGCTTCGGGGCCCTGTGGGTGACCGGCACCACCGATGCGCTCACCGAGATCCAGCCGGGGTCGGGCGCGACCGCCCCGGTGCTCCATGCGCTCAAGGTCGGCTCGGGCCCGATCGGGGTGGCCACCGGCGACGGCTCGGTGTGGGTGGCCGACGCAGCGGGCGGCAACGTGGTCCGGGTGGATCCGGCCACCCGGACGATCAGCCACACCTATCGGACCGGCGGGGACCCGCTGGCGGTCGTGGTGGCCGGGGCCAGGGTATGGGTGGCCGACGGATCGGCCGACACCCTGCGCACCGTCTTCCCCACCCCGGGGTTGAAGCCAATCGATCTGGCATGCGCCCCCCGGGAGCTCATCGCGGTCCAGGGCGGCGTGTGGGTGGCGGCGGCCAATCCGGGCCGGGTGCTCTCGGTCAGAGCCGCCGCTGGGTGAAAGCCGGTGACGCCGTCAGGATGCCCGTGACCCGTGCGGTCTCGGTCAGGTCCTCGAGAACGGCGTCCGCCCCCAGCACCTCGAGGTCAGCCCGGTCGTGGCGCCCGGTGGCGACGAGCAGGCAGTGAGCCTCGCCGGCCTGGGCGCACTCGAGGTCCCGAGGGGTGTCGCCGACGACCCAGGTTTCCCCGGGGCGATAGGTGGCGCCACGGAGATCCACTTGCCGCTGCCATGCCTCCGGGAGCAGCCGGCGCCGGTCCGAGTACTCGCCGCCATAGGCACCGGCGTCCAGATCGAGGAAGCGGTCGAGGCCGAAGGCGGACAGCTTGGCCCGGGCGTTCGGGGCGATGTTGCCGGTCAGGACGGTCTGCTCCACCCCGTCGATCGTGGCCAGCGCCCCGAGCACCTCCGCCGCGCCGGGGCAGGCGTAACCCTCCGCCGCCATCTGCTCCACCCGCGCCGCCAGTTCCTGCTCGAGATGGTGCAGGACCAGGGGGATGAGCGTCGGATCTTCACGGCCCTCCATGGCCAGGTATTCCTCGACGATCCGACGGTCGGTCTTGCCGCTCATGACCACGCGGGCCCGGGGCCGTTGGCCGAGGACCCGCTCAAGGGCCAGGTCGAACACCGCCGCGCCGACGTCGCCGCTGCGGACCAGCGTCCCGTCGATGTCCCACAGGATGAGTCGCCTCGTCACGGTGACGTCGCAGGCCGGCGCCCCGGCCTCACGCTCGGCGGACCAGTCCGAGCAGCTTGGCCTGTTCGCTCTTGGTCTCGACGCGGTACCGATCGAAGTCTTCGCCGACCCGCACGTCGGCATGCATCCCCGACGGGTCCTGGTGAAAGTGCAGGAACGCCCTCGAGCCGCGGTAGAAGACGCCGCGCTTCTTCTCGACCAGGGAAGGTACCGCCCGGAGCTCCTCCAAGAGAGGTTCGATGCTGTCGAGCGCCTCGGGTCCGGCGTGCTTCATCACGCACGAGCGTACCGAGCAGGAGCGTGGCCAGACGGAGTTACTCCTGCACCAGCTCGATGAGGGTGCCGAACGAGGTCTTGGGATGGACGAAGGCCACCGTCGTCCCCCGAGACCCCGGCCGGGGTGCCTCGTCAATGACCCGCCCCCCGGCGTCTTTGACCGATTGCAGGGCGACGGCGCAGTCGGCCACCCGGTACCCGATGTGGTGCAACCCCTCCCCCTTGCTGGCCAGGTACTTGGCCACCGGGGAGTCGTCGCGGGTAGGGGTCAGCAGCTGCACGTAGGAGTCGGCCACCTTGAGCAGAGCCTCCTCGACGCCGTCGGACTCGACCCGCTCGCGGTGGTCCACGGTGGCGCCGAAGACCTCGGCGTACCAGGCGATGGCCGCCTCGAGGTCGTTGACGGCGATGGCCACGTGGTCGATCTCGGTCAAAAGGTCGTCAGTCATACCCCGTGCCTCCGGAACAAGGTGATGCGGTCCTCACCGACCCGGGCCCGGAACTCGGGGTCGTCGATACCCAGTCCCTCGGCGGGGGCCAGGCAGAGCACACCGATCTTGCCTTCGTGCAGGTTGTGGTGCACCTGGTAGGCCGCCTCGCCCACCTGGTCCAGGGGGTAGACGGCGGAGAGCGGCGGCAGGACCTTGCCGTCGTAGACCAGCTGGTTGGCGTCCCAGGCCTCGCGGTAGTTGGCGAAATGGGACCCCTTGATGGTCTTGAGCTTCATCCAGAGGTGGCGGTTGTCGTACTCGATCATGTAGCCCGAGGTGGCGGCGCAGGTCACGATGGTGCCGCCCCGCTTGCAGGCGAAGACCGAGGCCCCCATGGTCTGGCGCCCCGGGTGCTCGAAGACGATCTCGGGCTCGGCCCCGACCAGGCCCCGGATGTCCTTGCCGAAGCGGCGCCACTCCGACTCGTCCTGGGTGTGCTCGTCGGCCCAGAATCTGTAGTTCGCCTCCCGGCGGTCGATGACCGCCTCGACCCCCAGGTCGTTGAGGAGGGCGACCTTCTCGGGCGAGGAGACCACACCGATGGGCGTGCCGCCACCGTTGAGGACGTGCTGCACGGCGAAACTGCCCAGCCCGCCGCTGGCCCCCCAGACCAGGACCTTGTCGCCCTGGGTCATCCGGGCCCCGTTGGGCGAGACCAGCATGCGGTAGGCGGTGGAGTTGCACAGGGCGTTGACGGCCGCTTCCTCCCAGCTCAGGTGGGCCGGTTTGGGCATGAGCTGGTTGGCCTTGACCACGGCGATGTCGGCCAGGCCGCCGAAGTTCGACTCGAAGCCCCAGATGCGCTGGTTGGCCGCCAGCATGGAGTCGTCGTGGGCCGACGGGTCCTGGTCGTCCACGTAGTTGCAGTGCACGGTGATCTTGTCGCCGGTCTTCCAGTTCCGCACAGTCGAGCCGGTGCGCAGCACCACGCCGGCGGCGTCCGAGCCGACCACGTGGTAGTCGAGGGCGTGACGGGCGGCCCACGGGCCCTCCTTGGCCAGCCGGTCCAGGAAGCCGAAGGTGGGCAGCGGCTCGAAGATGGAGGTCCACACCGTGTTGAAGTTGATGGAGGAGGCCATCACCGCGATGTAGGCCTCGTCGGGGGCCAGCTCGGGCAGCGGTACGTCCTCGACGTGCAGTGACTTGCGGGGGTCCTTGTCCGAGGACTCCATGCCGTCGAACATCGCGGTCTCCGAGCGGCGCACCACGGCCGCCCGGTAGACCTCGGGCAGGGGCAGGGCGGCCAGCTCATCAGCCGGGGCACCAGCAAGAACAGCACTCAGGAGGTCGCTCATAGCCATCGACGATAGTTGGCCAATAGGATGTGGTTTCCGTCCGGTAACTTCACCGGCTCAGAATCGGAGGTAGTGGTCATGGCTGAGGCCGTCATCGTCGCAGGAGCTCGCACCCCCATCGGCAAGCTGTCCGGGGCACTGGCCGGCTTCTCCGCCATGGACCTGGGCGGCTTCGCCATCGCCGAGGCGCTTTCCCGGGCCGGCGTGTCCCCCGAGCAGGTCGACTATGTCCTCATGGGCCAGGTGCTCCAGGCCGGGCAGGGGCAGATCACCGCCCGCCAGGCTGCGGCCAAGGGCGGCGTCCCGATGTCGGTGCCGGCCAACACCATCAACAAGGTGTGCCTCTCGGGCCTCAATACGATCTACCTGGCCGACCAGATGATCCGGGCCGGCGACGCCGAGATCGTGGTGGCGGGGGGCATGGACTCCATGACCCAGGCGCCGTACCTGCTGCCGGGGGCCCGCGCCGGCTACCGCATCGGCGACGCCACCCTGGTCGACTCCATGATGTACGACGGGTTGACCGACGCGTTCGACCACATCGCCATGGGGCTGTCCACCGAGCAGTACAACGACCAGACCGGCATCTCGCGCGAGCGCCAGGACGCCTTCGCCGCCGCCAGCCACGAGAAGGCGGCCGCCGCGGCCAAGGACGGCCGCCTGGGCGAGGAGATCGTCGCCGTGAGCGTGCCCCAGCGCAAGGGTGACCCGTTGCTCTTCGAGACCGACGAGGGTGTGCGTCCCGGCACCACGGCCGAGGCGCTGGGCGCCCTCAAGCCCGCCTTCCGCAAAGACGGCACCATCACGGCCGGCAACGCCTCGCAGATCTCCGACGGGGGCGCCGCCGTGGTCGTCATGTCGGCGGACAGGGCGAAGGAGCTGAGCGTGACCCCGCTCGGGAAGATCGTGAGCTACGGCATGGTGGCCGGCCCGGACACCTCGCTGTTGCACCAGCCGTCGCGGGCCATCGCCAAGGCCGCCACCAAGGCCGGCATCGGCATCGACGCCATCGACCTCTTCGAGATCAACGAGGCCTTCGCCGCCGTGGGCCTGGCCTCGGCCGACGAACTCGGGATCCCCGAGGGGAAGATCAACGTCAACGGAGGGGCCATCGCCCTGGGCCACCCGGTGGGAATGTCGGGGACCCGGGTGGCGCTCACCGCACTGCTCGAGCTGCGGCGCCGGGGTGCCCGCACGGCCGCCGTGGCCCTGTGCGGCGGCGGCGGGCAAGGCGACGCGGCCGTGCTCCGTACCCTGGGCTGAGCCCTACTTCTGCGCAAAGGGCGGGCTGGCAAAGCCCACCACGCGGGCGCCGCGGGCGCCCACCTTGGACCAGTGGTCGAGGGTGAAGCGGTAGACGCCCAGCGAGCAGGTGGGGAAGCCGCGCCGCGCCAGCAGATCGCGGCCCTTCTTGTCGTCGGACCGGACCAGGCCGTTGGCCAGCGCGTGGGCGGTCGGGTTGTGGCCCACCACCATGACCGAGGTCACGCCGTCGTCCACCGAGCGGAGGTGCTCCAGCACGCCTTCGGGCTCGGCGCCGTAAAAGGCGGGAACGAACTCACAGGGCGGAGGTGTCGACAGTTCGGCCAGGACGAGCTCAGCCGTGGCGGTCGTCCGCACCGCCGGTGAGACCAACACGAGCTCGGGGAAGGGGATCTTCTCCAGGTGGAGTCGCCCCGGGTCGCCTCCGAGCACGTGACCCAGCGCCTTGGCATCCCGCCGTCCCCGGGGGGCCAGGACGCGGTCGAAGTCGGACCCGCCGGCCGGTGGGTCGGTGACCGTCTTGGCGTGACGGAGGAGCCAGAGGAACCGATGCCGCGGTGGCATCAAGCCAGGTCGAACGCGGCGTGCAGGCACCGCACCGCCCGTTCGACGTCGTCGGTGGCCACGATGCACGACGTCCGGATGGTGGAGGTCGAGATCATGTCGATGTTGATCTCCTCCTTGGCCAGGGTCTCGAACATGGTGGCGGCGATCCCCGGGTGCGACTTCATGCCGGCCCCGATGAGCGAGACCCGCGAGACATCGCGGTCGGACGTCACTCCCGACGCGCCGAGCTCGTCGCAGTGGGCCTGCGCCGTCTGAACCGAGACGCCCAGGTCGTTCTTGGGCACCGTGAAGGAGATGTCCGTGGTGCCGTGCGCCGAGGTGTTCTGCACGATCATGTCGACGTTGATCGACCGGTCGGCCAGGGCCCGGAAGAGCTGGGCCGCGATACCGGGCCGGTCGGGCACCCCACTGACGGTGACCTTGGCCTCGGTCGTGTCGTGGGTCACCGCGGTGACGACTGCCTGCTCCATGTCGTGCTCCTCCTCCACCACCCAGGTTCCCGGTTCCCAGGTGAAGCTGCTGCGCACCTGGAGCGGGACGTGGTGATTGCGTGCGAATTCCACCGAGCGCAGGTTCAGGACGCGTCCACCGGTGGCTGCGATCTCGAGCATCTCGTCAAAGGAGATCCGGGAGAGCCGGTGCGCCGACGGCACGACGCGGGGGTCGGCCGTGAATACTCCGGTGACGTCGGTGTAGATCTCGCAGGCGTCGGCCCCCAGCACGGCGGCCAGGGCCACCGCGGTGGTGTCGGACCCGCCCCGGCCCAGGGTGGTGATGTCCCGTTCGACCGACACCCCTTGAAATCCGGCCACCACGGGCACCTGCCCCGCGTCGAGGGCCTGGCGGAGCCGGTCGGCCCGGACCTCGAGAATCTTGGCCCGGGTGTGGTCGGTGTCGGTGATGATGCCGGCCTGGCTCCCGGTGAAGGAGGCCGCATCCACGCCGAGGTCGGCCAGGGCCATGCAGAGCAGGGCCATGGAGATCCGCTCGCCCGCGCTGACCAGCATGTCGTACTCACGCGGCGGTTGGAGGGCACTGACGGCGTCAGCCAGGTGGATCAACTCGTCGGTCGTCCTCCCCATGGCGCTGACCACGGCCACCACCTCGGAGCCCTCGCGCCGGGTCCGGGCGATGTGATCGGCCACGGCTCGGATCCGATCGGCGTCGCCGACCGAGGTCCCACCGAATTTCTGGACGAGCAACACGCACCCAGACGCTACTGACTCGCGCCACCTCCCCCGGGGACGAGGGTCCGGGGGCCGATCGAACACCCCGCGCCGGGCCAGATAGGGTCTGCGCCCGTGCCGAGCGAGAAGAGATCCCGTCAGCGAGCGGCCCGCGAGGCGCGCCTGGCCGCGCAAGCCAAGTCGGCCAAGCGGCGCAAGACGATCCGCAACACGGTCATCATCGTCGTCATCGTCGGGGTGATCCTGGGGGCGGTCTTCCTGTTCTCGAACAACAAGAAGAAGCCGCCGGGCAGCACCACGGCCACCACGACCGCGACGGCGGGCGCCCAGGCCACGGCCAACCAGGTGGCGGTGAAGGCCGGCTGCCCGTCCAGCACCGGTGCGACGGTCAACACGCAGAAGTACTCCGCCGCGCCGCCGATGACCATCGATACCTCGAAGAACTACTCGGCCACCGTCGTGACCACGGCGGGGACCTTCACCATGGCCCTGGACCCCAAGAGCGCCCCGGCGACGGTGAACAACTTCGTCTTCCTGGCCAACAAGGGCTACTACCACTGCGTCATCTTCCACCGGGTCATCCCCAACTTCATGGACCAGACCGGGGACCCGACCGGGACCGGGACGGGCGGGCCGGGCTACACCATCGCCGACGAGAATCCACCCAAGGCCGCCAACCCGGCGGACCAGTACCCCCTCGGCTCGGTGGCCATGGCCAACACCGGCCAGCCCCACAGCGGCGGGAGCCAGTTCTTCATCGTGTCGGGCACCCAGGGCGAGGGGCTGCCCAACAGCTACGCCCTGTTCGGCCAGGTCACCTCGGGGATGGACGTGGTCAAGAAGATCAACCAGGATGGTTCCACCTCCGGGGTCCCCCCCAATGTGACCCAACGCATCCTCTCCGTCACCATCCACGAGTCGTAAAGGACGTCTTCCCATGGCCATTCCCGACCCACCCGCAGCCGACGGATCGAGCCCGCAGCAGCGCACGTTCGACCAGGAGCCCCCGATGGTGATCGACACCGCCAAGCGGTACGTGGCCACCATGGTCACCTCCCACGGCACCATGGTCATCGCACTGGACCCGCTGGCGGCGCCCCGGACGGTCAACAGCTTCGTCTTCCTGGCCCGGTACCACTACTACGACGGGGTCATCTTCCACCGCATCATCCCGGGCTTCGTGCTCCAGGGCGGCGACCCGACCGGGACCGGGACGGGCGGCCCCGGGTACAAATTCGCCGACGAGCTGCCGGCCAAGGGCAAGTACCAGGTCGGCTCGCTGGCCATGGCCAACGCGGGACCCCATACCAACGGCAGCCAGTTCTTCGTCATCAGCGGACCTGACGGCGCCGCCCTGCCTCCGTCCTACTCGCTCTTCGGCGCCGTGGTCAGCGGTGGCGATGTGGTCGAGAAGATCGACGCCCTGGGCACCCGGTCGGGCACCCCGAAGGAGCCAGTGGTGATCGAGTCGGTCACCGTCGTCGAATCCGACTGAGCCACCCGGGGCGATCGCGCCAGGGCATCAGCGCAGGGCATCGAGCCCGTCGGTGCGGGCACCGTCGAGGAAGACGGTCGGCGCCACCTCACCCTCGAAGCTCCAGGTCCCGTGGGGAGCCCGGATGAGGGCCGAACGCACCGGGATGCCGACGACCGGAAGACCGGCGGGGGCCAGGGCCACCGTCCGCTCCAGTTTCTGGCCGTGCGCGTCCTCGTGCTCGTCGCCGAACTGGGGAACGACGGCCAGCTGATCAACCAGGCCCAGGCCCAGGGTCAGCGCGCCGCCGCGCGGGTCGACCATGGGGTCGGTGAGCACCATGGCCCCGGCCGCGGAGCCGGCCACCACGGCGCCGTCGGCCCACGCCGCGCGGAGCGCGTCGAACGTGGCCGACCCCTTGAGGACCGACTTGAGATGCAGCGGTGACCCGCCGGCCAGGTACACGAAGCGGGCACCCCGCACCACGGCCGCCATGCCGGGGTCCTCGGCCGAGGACCGGTCAACGACCATCAGGCCCTCCACCTGGCCCCCCAGCTGCTCGAACCACTCGGCCGCCTTGAGCACCGCCCGCTCGGGGTGCTGGTAGGCGGCGGCCGTGGGGAGCACGACGACGTCCTTGCCTCCTGAGGCCGCCAGCAGGGTGGCGTCGAACGTGCAGCCAGCTGTCCACTCGCCGCCGCCCACCAGAGCCAGCACGCCGTTGTTGTCCATGCGTCACTCTTGCACGCAGGCGTGGGGCCACGGCGCCTTCGACTGCGGTGGTTACCGGCCAGTAGCCTCTCTGCCCATGTCGATCACACGGGTAGGAATCATCGGGTCCGGAATCATGGGTTCGGGCATCGCCGAAGTGGCGGCCGCCTCGGGCTATGAGGTCGTGCTACGCAGTCGCAGCCAGGATTCGGCGGACGCCATGGTGGCCGGGCTGGAGAAGTCGCTGGCCAAGCAGGTGGAGAGGGGCAAACGGGCCGAGGCCGAGAGCAAGGAGATCCTGAGCCGGGTGTCGGCCACCACCCATCTGGGTGCGCTGGCCGAGGTCGATCTGGTCCTCGAATCGGTCGTCGAGGACCTCGACGTCAAGAAGGCGCTGTTCACCGAGCTCGATTCGGTCTGCCGGGAAGGGGCCATCCTGGCCACCAACACCTCGACTCTGCCCGTGGTCGAGATGGCCATGGCCACGTCCCGGCCCGAGCTGGTCTGCGGCATCCACTTCTTCAACCCGGCGCCGGCCATGGCCCTGGTCGAGGTGGTTCGCCCCATCACCGCCGCCGACGCCACCATGGCCGCCGCCCTTGCTTTCGCCGAGGCCTGCGGGAAGGACCCGGTGGAGGTGAAGGACCAGGCGGGCTTCATCGTCAATGCGCTCCTCTTCCCCTATCTCAACAACGCCGTCCGCCTGCTCGAGCAGGGGGTGGCCACCAGGGAGGGCATCGACTCGGCCATGAAGGGAGGGTGCGGGTTCCCGATGGGCCCGTTCGCGCTGCTCGATCTGGTCGGCCTCGACACCTCGTTGGCCATCCTCGATGCCCTCTACACCGAGTTCCGCGATCCCAACTACGCCGCAGTGCCGCTGCTGCGCCGCCTGGTCACCTCGGGGCAGCTGGGCCGCAAGACCAAGCAGGGGTTCTACGACTACCACCGCTGAGCCCGTCCGCACCGGGGTGAGCCCGTCCGCACCGGGCTGTACCCGGCCGCACCTGGCCTGTACCCGGCCGCACCTGGCCCCACCCCGGGCCGCGACCGGGCCGCGACGGGGCAGAATGGTGGGGTCGGTACCCACATGAGGAGGTGCACCGCGTGAGCCATGACACACCGGATCCGCCGTGGGTGATGCGCACCTACTCGGGGCACTCGACGGCCACGGCCTCCAACGCGCTGTATCGCAGCAATCTGGCCAAGGGTCAGACGGGATTGTCCATCGCTTTCGATCTGCCGACCCAGACCGGGTACGACCCGGACTCACCCGAGGCGGCCGGCGAGGTGGGCAAGGTCGGGGTCCCGGTGGTGCACCGCGGGCACATGGAGCAGCTGATGTCCGAGATCCCGGTGGCCGAGATGAACACCTCCATGACCATCAACGCCACGGCGGCCTGGCTGCTCGGCCTCTACGTGGCCCATGCCGAGGACAGAGGCGTCGACGCCCGGCTGCTCTCGGGGACCACACAGAACGACATCGTCAAGGAGTACCTCAGTCGCGGGACCTTCATCTTCCCGCCCGGGCCCAGCCTCCGCCTGACGGTCGACACCATCGCCTACACGGTGCGGCATGCGCCCAAGTGGAACCCGATCAACGTGTGCAGCTACCACCTCCAGGAGGCCGGCGCCACACCCACCCAGGAGGTGGCGTACGCGCTGGCCACCGCCATCGGCGTGCTCGACGGGGTGCGCGAGTCGGGCAAGATCGAGCCGTCCGAGCTCCCGGCGGTGGTGGGCCGGATCAGCTTCTTCGTCAACTCCGGCGTCCGCTTCGTCGAGGAGACCTGCAAAATGCGGGCCTTCACCGCCATGTGGGACCGCATCTGCGCGACGCGCTACGGCGTCGATGACCCCAAGCTGCGGCGCTTCCGCTACGGGGTGCAGGTCAACTCGCTGGGCCTGACCGAGCAGCAGCCCGAGAACAACGTGCCGCGCATCGTCCTCGAATCACTCGGGGTCACGTTGTCCAAGAGCGCCCGGGCCCGGGCCATGCAGCTGCCGGCGTGGAACGAGGCCCTGGGCCTGCCCCGACCGTGGGACCAGCAGTGGTCACTGCGGATGCAGCAGATCCTGGCGTTCGAGTCCGACCTGCTCGAGTACGAGGACATCTTCGACGGCTCCAAGGTGATCGAGGCCAAGACGCAGGAGATCATCGAATCGGCCACGGCGGAGCTGGCCGACGTCGAGGCGCTCGGGGGTGCCTTCGAGGCCATCGACGAGCTCAAGTCACGGTTGGTGCGCAGCCAGGCCGAGCGGGTGCGCCGTATCGAGACCGGCGAGCAGCGCGTGATCGGCGTCAACTGCTTCACCGAGACCGCACCCTCGCCCCTCACCGGCGACGGCGAGATCGAGTCCGTCATGAAGGTCGACCACCGCGTCGAGGCGGCGCAGGTGGCCGACGTGGAGCGCTGGCGGGCCGATCGGGACGGGGGTGCGGTGCAGAAGGCGCTCGACCACCTGCGCGAGGTGGCCGAGGATGCCGGCCCGGGCGGCAACATCATGGAGGCCACCATCGCCCTGGCCCACGCCGGCGGCACCACAGGCGAATGGGCCGGTGCGCTGCGAGAGGTCTTCGGGGAGTTCCGCGCCCCCACCGGGGTGGGCGGCGGGGTGGGGCGGCGCGGTGACGACCTGGCACCCATCGTGGCCCGCACCAAGGCGCTGGCCGAACGGACGGGAGGGCCCCCGCGCCTCCTGGTGGCCAAGCCCGGCCTCGACGGCCACTCCAACGGGGCCGAGCAGATTGCCGTGGCGGCCCGCGATGCCGGTTTCGAGGTGATCTACCAGGGCATCAGGCTGACGCCGGCCCAGATCGCCGCCGCGGCGCGCGACGAGGACGTGGACATCGTCGGCCTTTCCATCCTTTCGGGCTCCCACATGGAGCTGGTGCCCGATGTGGTCGACCGGCTCCGGGCGGCCGGGGTCGACGCCGCGGTTGTGGTCGGCGGGATCATCCCGCCCGACGATGCCGAGATCCTGCGGGGGAAGGGCGTGGCCTCGGTCTACACGCCCAAGGACTACGAGTTCCTCGGCATCATGGAGGACCTGGTGGCGCTGGCCGAGCGCCAGCGCGCCGCCACTCCCGGGTGAGGCGGGCCATCTCCCGCCAGGAGATGGGGACGGCGCCGAGCGCGATGGCGCGGTCACGGAGGCGCTCGGGCAGGTCGTAGTGGTTCAGCGCGGCGGAACGCCGGTGGTGCTGGAAACCCCGGGCCGGGATTCCGAGCCGGGTGGCCAGGGCGTGGAGCTCCTGCTCGTCGTCGGCCAACAGGTGGGACCAGCGGTCCTCGCGCCGGCCGATGGTGGCCCGCTGCCGCCAGTCGTCGAGGTAGACGGTCAGCGGCGCGCCCAGGGTCGGTCCCGTCGCAGGGGCGTGGGCTTGTTCCACCATCGTCCGCTGAAGCGCCAGGTCTGGTGGGCCGGATCCTGCTCGTCGGGTGCGGTCGGTTGCGGCCACACCAGCTGGGCCGCGGCGACGATGGCGGCCAGCTCGTCGGGACCGGGTGCGGGGACCGGACCGAGGGCGAGCAGCGCGGGATCGACAGGGGCGCTCATAGGGGCACGTTGCCGTGTTTGCGTCGGGGAAGCTCCTCGCGTTTGGAGGCCAGGATGTCCAGGCTGCGGCAGATGACGGCCCTGGTGTCGGCCGGGGAGATGACGTCGTCGACGTAGCCCCGCTCCGCCGCGAGGTAGGGGTTGGCGTAGCGCTCGGTGTACTCGTCGATCAACTCGGTACGGCGACTGGCCGGATCGGTGGCCTCGGCCAGCTCACGCCGGTAGACGATCTCGACGGCGCCGTTGGGGCCCATCACGGCCAGCTCGGCCGAAGGCCAGGCGAAGGCCAGGTCGGCGCCGATCGACTTCGAGTTCATGACGACGTAGGCCCCGCCGTAGGCCTTGCGGGTGATGATCTGGATGCGCGGCACGGTGGACTCGCAGTAGGCGTAGAGGAGTTTGGCCCCGTGGCGGATGATGCCGCCGTACTCCTGGTCGGTCCCGGGCATGAAGCCGGGCACGTCGACGAAGGTCAGCAGCGGGATGTTGAAGGCGTCGCAGGTGCGCACGAAACGGGATGCCTTCTCCGACGAGTCGATGTCGAGCACGCCGGCCAGCACGGCGGGTTGGTTGCCCACGATCCCGACCGCCCGGCCGCCCATCCGGGCGAACCCGCACGTGATCGACATGGCCCAGTGGCGATGGACCTCGAAGTAGTCGCCGTCGTCGACCACCGCCGCGATGATTCTCTTCATGTCGTAGGGCTGATTGGGCGAAGCCGGCATGAGGTCGATCAGTTCGGGCACCTGGCGGTCCGGCTCGTCGCCGGTCATCTCGAGCGGAGGCTCCTCCAGATTGTTCGAGGGCAGGAAGGAGAGCAGGTGACGCACGTCGTCGAGGCAGGCCTTCTCGTCGGGGGCCACGAAGGTGGCCACGCCGGACTTGGTGGCGTGGCTCATCGCACCTCCGAGCTCCTCGAGCGTGACATCCTCGCCGGTGACCGTCTTGACGACGTCGGGACCGGTGATGAACATGTGTGACGTCCCCTGGACCATGAAGATGAAGTCGGTCATGGCCGGCGAGTAGACGGCGCCGCCGGCGCAGGGACCGAGAATGACGCTGATCTGGGGGATGACCCCCGATGCGGTCACGTTGCGGTGGAAGATCCCCCCGTAGGAGTGGAGGGAGACCACGCCCTCTTGGATGCGCGCCCCGGCTCCGTCGTTGAGGCCGATCATGGGCACTCCGGTCGAGGCGGCCAGGTCCATCACCTTGTGGATCTTCTCGGCGAACACCTCGCCCAACGCGCCCCCGAACACGGTGAAGTCCTGGCTGAACACGCACACCCGCCGGCCGTCGATGGTCCCGAACCCGGTGACCACGCCGTCGGTGTAGGGACGGTTGTCCTCCAGGCCCATGCCGTGGGCCCGGTGGCGGGCCAGCATGTCCAGCTCCTGGAACGAGCCCTCGTCCATGAGGTAGTCGATCCGCTCCCGGGCGGTCATCTTGCCCTTGCCGTGATGCCGCTCGACCGCCTTTTCGCTGCCGGCGTGCAAGGCCTGCTCCTTGCGGGCCGCCAGCTCTTCGAGGCGTTCGGACATCGAATGTTCCATGGAGATGCAGGCTAACGCTCCGCATCCCCGCGCCGGAATTCGACCGTAAGGTCCGAAACGAGAGCGTGTTCTACCTCCAGGCACCTCACCGGTACCGACCAGCGACGAATTCGGAATGGCGGCGGGCGGGAGCTCCCGCTCAAAAGGGACCAGAGGGGGCGATTGACGTGGCGCTTCTGCAAGTAGCCGAAGCCGAGGTCCGATTCGGAGGCGTGCACGCCCTGCGCGGCGTCGACCTCGAGGTCGATCCGGGCGCGGTCACCGGCCTGATCGGGCCCAACGGCGCCGGCAAGACGACGCTGTTCAACGCCATCTGCGGCCTGCAGTCCCTCAACCGGGGACGGGTTTCCTTCGACGGAAGGAACCTGGACGGCCTGCGCCCCCACAAGCGGGCGCGCCTGGGCATCGCCCGCACCTTTCAACGGCTCGAAGTGTTCGGCTCCCTCTCGGTGCGTGAGAACGTCCTGGCCGCGGCGGAAATCAGGCGGCGCTGGTCGGGCGACCGGACCTCGGCCCGCCTCAACGCCGACGCGGTCCTCACCCTGATCGGACTCACCCCGTTGGCGGACCGGTCGGCCGACACGCTGCCCACGGGCCAGGCCCGGCTCCTCGAGCTGGCCCGGGCCCTGGCCACCAAGCCCCGCCTCCTCCTCCTGGACGAGCCGTCCTCGGGGTTGAGCGACACCGAGAGCGATGAGCTCGGCAGCCTCCTCTGCCAGCTGGCCGGGGCGGGCATGGCGGTGCTGCTGGTCGAACACGACATGGAGCTCGTCATGCGCATCTGCTCGCGGATCAACGTGCTCGATTTCGGTTCGGTCCTGACCGTCGGGACCCCGGCGGATATCCGTTCCGACGAGCGGGTGCGGGCCGCCTACCTCGGCGCCGTGGACGATCCCGAGGAAGAGGCGGCCGAGCCACCGGCGGCCACCGCCCGGGTCGCCGCCACCCCGTTCGAGGACACCGCTCCGGTGCCGGTCGGAGCCGTCGATGGCTGATCACAGTGGTGAGGAGGTGGTCGAGCCGCCCGTCCTCGAGCTGCGGCGCGTGCATGCCTCCTACGGGCAGATCGAGGTGCTGCACGGGATCGATCTCGCCGTCGACACCGGAGGCGTGCTGGCCCTGTTGGGGCCCAACGGCGCCGGGAAATCGACCACCCTGCGGGTGGCCAGCGGGCAGATGGCGCCGACCTCGGGGTGCTTCCACGTGCTGGGGCGGCACGTCAACGGCATCAGGGCGGACGCGTTGTCCCGCGCCGGCTTGTGCACCCTGCCGGAGGGGCGGGGCATCTTCCCCAATCTCACGGTGACCGAGAACCTGCGGCTGATGACCTTCGGCGGCGCGTCACGGTCGACGGTCGAGGAGCGGGCCTTCGCCCGCTTCCCCCGCCTGGCCGAACGACGGACCCAGGTGGCCGGGACCCTGTCCGGAGGCGAGCAGCAGATGCTGGCCATGGCGCGCACGCTCTGCGTCGAGCCGGCGGTGCTCCTCCTCGACGAGATCTCCATGGGCCTGGCCCCGATGATCGTGGCCGAGCTGTACGAGTTGGTGGCCCAGATCGCGGCCGAGGGCGTCGCCGTGATTCTGGCCGAGCAGTTCGCGTCCACGGCCCTGGGCGTGGCCTCCCACGTCGCCGTCGTGGTCCAGGGTCGCATCGTCGCCTCCGGTACGCCCGGCGATCTCCCCCCGGACCTGGCCGACGCCTACCTGGGAGGGGCGGCAGCATGACGGCGAGGCGCTACGGCGCCCACCGGCGGACCGCGTTGTCGGCCCTCTCGGCGGCGCTGCTCCTGGGCGGCGGCACGGCCCTGGGTGTCGGCGCCCTGGTGGGCGGCCCGGCCGGGGCCGACACCACCCTGGGCGGGTTCACCGTGTCCGCGTTGGCCGAAGGCTCGACGGCCCAGTACGAGCAGCCCAACTTTCCCGTTCCTTCCACGCCGTCGCTCGAGTTCGACGAGGGCTACGCCGCCACCAGCGACAACTACGGCCCGACCGGCAGTGCCGTGGCCTCCACCATCTACCCCGGCCAGGTGGTGGCCAACGCGGGCCCCGAACTGGCACTCCTGGTGCCCGGCGCGCCGCTGCCCCCGGCGCCCGTGTGGCCGGTCGACGCCATCAGCAGCTACCCCTCGTCGCCCAACACGGCATCGCAGGATCAACCGGGCGTCAACATGGACGCCTCCTCCACGGCCGACGCCAACACGGCCTCGGCCAGCCTCGGCGACAATGCGCCGGCCGCCGGCGCCGTCGGTTCGTCCGGCGGAGGCGGCTCCGGCGGCAGCGGCAGCGGCACCGGTGGTGCCGGGAGCCTGCCCAAGACCCCCGACGCCACCAGCGCGCTCGGGGCACTGAGCAGCCTCGCGGCGGGATCGTCGGGGGCGAGCCCCGGGAACCCGCTCGGGTCGGCCTCGTCCCTCATCGGCATCGGCTTCAGCTCGGGCACCTCGACCTCGGGAGCCAGCGGCGGCGCCGCCACCGCCAGCGCCACCGCCACCGACTCGGGCGTCTCGATCCTGGGCGGCCTGATCACCATCGGCGGGGTGACCTCGACCGCCAAGGCCATCTCGGACGGCACGACGGGGTCGGTGACCGGTTCGACCGTGCTCACCGGCGTGAATGTGGCCGGCGAGGCCGTCACCATTGACGGGAGCGGTATCCACGCCGCCGGCTCGGGCACACCGGCCATTCCCATCTCGTCCCTCAACTCCACCCTGAGCCAGCTGGGTGTCAGCCTCACCCTCACCAATCCCACCGACACGGTGAACGGACCCTCGGCCAGCCGCACCCTGGACGGCCTCAAGATCGCCATCGATCTGACCACCCTCGACAACGCGGCCAACCAGGCCGCCGCCGCGCTGCCGTCGTCGTTGACCTCGAACCTCCCGTTGGCCGTGCCGAACAAGCAGCTGCTCACCCTGGACCTGGGCACCGTGACGGTCAGCTCGGCCGCCGCCCCCGGCTTCAACTCGCCCAGCGGGAACAGCGGTTCGGCGGGGGCCGGCGCGGCCGGGAGCGGTGACGGGGGCACGCCCGGCTCCCCGGGCACCGACGCCAGCCTCGGCACCACCGGCAACACCGGCGCCGTGCCGGCCGGCACCGCGGGCACTTCGGGTAACAACCCGGGCGGCAACAGCTCGACGACCGCCGGCAAGGACTCGAGCCAACCGGCTTCGGCCATCACGCCCATCTTCACCGGGATCGGCGCCGGCTTCGTGCTCCTGGGGCTCCTGGCGGCTGCCGCGCTGGCCTACGGCTACAAGCGGGTCGACGACGCCACCGAGCTGGTCGGACCGGTGTGCGCCGACGGGGATCCGCTCAGCGCCCGCTTCCTCGACGGCGACGATTCCATCACTGACGCAGGAGGTACGGGCTCATGAAGCTCTCCGGAGGTTCGAAATCGTCCGACCCGTTGGACTTTCGACGGGTGAGCGGATCACCGGGAGTCGAGGGGCCCGAGAGCTCCGAGCGAGCCGAGATGACCGGCGCCAGTGTGGCCGGAGCCCATGCCGCGACGCCGGTCCCCGGGCGCCTCAAGCGGCTGGCCGCCGCGGTGGACGGCGTCCGCCACGGGCGCAACGACCGCAAGCTCCGCAAGATCATGCAACAGCTGGGCATGCTGACCGTCGGGTTCGGCTTCGTCTGCCTCCTGCTCGGGTGGTACGGGGCGTCGCACAGCCCGTACCTCTACCAGGAGATCCCGTACCTGATCTCGGGTGGCCTGCTCGGGGTGGCGCTGGTCATCGGCGGCGGCGTGCTGGTGGCCTCCGCGTGGAACCTGCGCCAGGTCGAAGAGGAGCGGCGCAACGCTTTGGCCATCGTCCGTTCGGTCGATCGGCTCGAGCGCATCTTGCGCACGCTGAATGAGGAGCGGAGCGAATATCAGAATGGCGACCGTCAGAGCGGCGAGCATCAGATGCAGGAGCAGAACTAGGCCCGTGGCACTGCGCAGCAGAAAGTCCAGCGGAGGCACGCCCCGGTCCCGGATCGCCGTGGCGGCGGCGATGTCGGTGCTGATGCTGCTGGCAACCGCCTGTGGTTCACGCTTGAGCGGCAATCAAGCCGCCCTGGCCAAGCAGGCCTCGGGCGCCAGCGGCGCCGGCGGGGTGGCCGGCACGGGATCGGGACCAGGCTTTAGCGCGGCAGCCGGTCCGGCCGGTGGCAGCGCCGGCACCGGCGGCAGTGCCGGGACGGCCGGGAGCGCCGGGAGCGCGGGGACTTCCGGAGCGGCCGGGGGCACGGCCCCGGCCTCCGCAACCGCTCCCTGCGGCACGGACGGGAACCAGACGCCGGCCGGCGGCAACGGTGGGGCCACGGCGACCGGGGTCACCGCCTCGACCATCACCGTGGGCAACATCGCCAGCATCAGCGGGGTGGCACCGGGACTGACGCAGAGCGCCCAGCAGGCCACCGAGGCCTGGGCCGCCTACGTCAACAGCACGGGCGGGATCTGCGGGCGCCAGATCAAGGTCACGCCCTTCGACGACGGCAACACCTCGTCCACCAACTATGCCGATGCCGAACAGGCCTGCTCGGGTGCGTTCGCCATGGTGGGCAGCGCCTCCGGCTTCGATGACGGGTCGGCCCAGGCGGTGGGCTCCTGCGGCATTCCCGACATGGCGGCCGAAGTCTCGACGGCGGCGGCCGGAGGGACGGCGGACATCTTCGGCGCCAGTCCCGGCAACGACCACTACTGGCCGCTCGGGCCGGCCAACTACATCAAGGCCACCTACCCGGGCGCCGTCCAGCACGCCGCCATGATCTACCTCAACGTCTCGGCCACCCAGAGCCAGGCGGCCCACGAGGTGGCGGCGTACCAGAGCGTCGGGTTCAACTACGTCTACAACCAGTCCACCACGCCGACCAACGCCAACTACGCGTCCAACGTCCAGGCCATGCAGAGCGCGGGGGCGCAGTACGTCACCGAGTACTCCGACGACTCATCGGCCGAGCGCCTGCTCCAGGCCATGCAGCAGGCCAACTTCGCCCCCCAGGTGGTGGACTGGTTCTCCGAGGAGTACAACCCGGGCTTCGCCAGCCAGACGGCGCCCGAATCCAACGGCGACCTGGTGCTGATGTCGGCCACCGACGCCTACGAGGAGGCCGGCTCCAACCCGGGCATGCAGCTCTTCTTGAGCTGGTTGAACCGGGTCGCCCCCGGAGCCACCCATGACATCTTCGGGATCCTGGCCTGGTCGGCCGGCCTGGCCTTCGAACAGGCGGCCAAGGCGGTCGGACCGAACCTGACCCGGCCGGCGCTGATCAGCCAGCTCCAGAAGATCACCAGCTGGACCGGCGGCGGCATCACCCCGACCGTCAACATCGGCCAGAAGATCCCGTCCCAGTGCTTCGCCTATTTCAAGATCGAGAACGGCGCCTTCCAACGCGCCTACCCGAGCGCGCCCAACTCATTCGACTGCAACAGCGGCTTCTTCCAGTACTAGGCCGGGTCATGCACGAGTTCCTCGAGTTCACCATCATCGGCATCGTTCTCGGGTCGGCCTATGCCGTGGCGGCCAGCGGCCTGGTGGTGACCTATGCCACCTCGGGGATCTTCAACATCGCGCACGGGGCCATCGGGATGTTCATGGCCTTCGTCTACTGGCAGCTCCTGGTGCCCTGGCACATCCCGGCCGGGCTGGCCTTCGTGGTCACCGTCTTCATCGTGGCGCCCCTCGCCGGAGCGCTGATCGAACGCCTCTTCATCCGGCGGGTGGCCACCGCCTCGGTCGCCATCACCCTGGTGGTGACGGTCGGGCTCACCATCCTCATCCTCGGGATCGTCCAGGAGATCATCTGGAAACCCTCGACCCGGATCGTCCCCCTCTTCTTCGGCAACCACGGGTTCACCTTCCTGGGTGTCCTCGTCGTCTGGCAGGACGTGATCACGGTCGGCGCCGCCATCGCCATCGCGGTGTCGTTGCGCCTGTTCCTGTTCCGGACCCGGGCCGGCATGGCCATGCGGGGCGTGGTGGACAACCGTGAGCTCATCGGCCTGTTCGGCGGCCGCCCCAGCCTGTACTCGACCCTCAGCTGGTCGATCGGCGCGTCGCTGGCCGCGGTGGCCGGCATCCTGGTCGCGCCGACGCTGCAGCTGCAGCCGCTCATCTTGACCCTGCTGGTGATCGATGCCTACGCCGCCGCCATCATCGGCCGCCTGCGCAGCCTCCCCCTCACCTTTGCCGGCGCCCTGCTCATCGGCCTGTTGACGTCCTACGCCACCTACATCCCCTCGACCGGGTTCTGGAGCTCGACCCCCATTCAGGGGCTGAAGCTCTCGGTGCCCGCCGTCCTCCTGTTCGCCGTCCTGCTGCTCCTGCCGGTGAGCCGGATCCGCAGCGGCGCGCCGCAGCGTCGGCTGGGCCTGGCTCCGGCTTCCTTCGCCCGCAGCGTCCAGGGTGGGGCGGTCCTGGTGGCCGCGGTGGTGGTGGCCGTCTCGTTCCTCGACCCCGGCAACGTGGTCACCCTCGGCGTGGGCCTCGCCTACGGCCTGGTGGCCCTCTCCCTGGTACCCCTGACCGGTTGGGGCGGGCAGATCGCGCTGTGCCAGTTGACCTTCGCCGGCATCGGCGCCTTCGCCATGTCCAAGTTCGGCGGGGGCGGCTCCGTCCTCGGCCTCCTGGCGGCGGCCGGACTGGCGGGGGTGGTCGGGGCGCTGGTCGCCCTGCCGGCCCTGCGCCTCCGTGGCCTCTACCTGGCCCTGGCCACCATGGCCTTCGCCGCCGCCATGGACAACATGTTCTTCCCCTCGGCCTTCGGCTACAACGGCTCGGTGGCGATCGCCAAGCCGTCCCTCTTCGGGCTCCACGTCGCGAGCGACAAATCGTTCGTCATCCTCCTGGCCGTCGTGTTCGCCGTCCTCTCCATCGGCCTCCTCACCCTGCGCCGGGGTCCGTTCGGACGGGTGCTGATCGCCATGAAGGACTCCGAGGCGGCTTGCGCCACCCTCGGGCTCAGCCTGACCGTGACCAAGCTGATCGTCTTCACCCTGTCCGCCGCCATCGCCGGTCTGGCCGGCGCCCTGCTCGGCGCGGCCGGGTCGGTGGCCGGGGCCACCGATTACGAGATGTTCTACAGCCTGCTCGTGCTGGCCGTCGTGGCCGTCGGCGGGGCCGCCACGGCCTCGGGCGCCCTGCTCGGCGGCCTGGTCCTGGGCTTCCTTCCCGCCAGCGTGGAGTTCGTGGTCGTGGGCGGTGCGGGCGTGGTGCTCGGGGCCAACCCCGAGGGGATCATGCCCACGATCTACGGGCGGATACAGCGGGCGCTCCAACCGATCAGGACCGGGCTGGGGGCCGAGCCGGGCAGCGCCGACCGGGCCTCCCTGGGCCTGCTGGGGGAGCGCGCCGCCTGACCCGACGTCCCGGGGCACTCCGGGGCCACTCCCCGGGGCACTCGGCGGGTGGCCGCGATTGTCGTACCCCGGGTCAGGCGCTATCATCTTCTGTCTGCCATGTGAGGCTTTTGGCCAGCGCGCCCACCGCGCACATGGATTCACAACTGCAGTACCGAGAGGAAGCGCGTGCCCACAATCGCCCAGCTCGTCCGCAAGGGACGGCAGGCCAAGGTGACCAAGACGAAGACCCCGGCGCTGAAGGGCGCGCCCCAACGACGGGGTGTCTGCACACGCGTCTACACCACGACCCCGAAGAAGCCGAACTCGGCCCTGCGCAAGGTGGCCCGCGTGCGGCTCTCGAGCGGGGTGGAGATCACGGCCTACATCCCCGGCGTGGGGCACAACCTCCAGGAGCACTCCATCGTCCTGGTCCGCGGCGGTCGGGTGAAGGACCTGCCCGGTGTCCGCTACAAGGTGGTCCGCGGCGCCCTGGACACCTCGGGCGTCCGCGAGCGCAGCCAGGCCCGTAGTCGCTACGGCGCCAAGAAGGAGTCCTAATGCCCCGCAACGGACCCGCCACCCGCCGTGAATTGGCCCCGGACCCGGTCTACCGGTCGGTCCTGGTGACCCAGGTGGTCAACAAGATCCTGTCCCGGGGCAAGCGGACCTTGGCCGAGCGCATCGTCTACGGCGCCCTGGACACGGTCCAGGAGCGCTCGGGTGGGGACCCGGTCGCCGCCCTGAAGCGGGCCGTGGAGAACACGCGCCCCGAGCTCGAGGTCAAGAGCCGTCGGGTCGGCGGCGCCACCTACCAGGTGCCGGTGGAGGTCCGCCCCCGCCGCGCCACCACGCTGGCCATCCGGTGGCTGACCACGTACTCGCGGCAGCGCCGGGAGAAGACCATGGCCGAGCGCCTGGCCGGCGAGATCCTCGACGCCTCCAACAACATCGGTGCGGCGGTCAAGCGACGTGAGGACATGCACAAGATGGCAGAGTCCAACAAAGCGTTCGCCCACTACCGCTGGTAGTGGACCACCTCCTCTTCTTCTCTTCGTAAGGAACATTCCGCACCATGGCTGACGCCCCGCCGACCCGCGACTATCCCCTGGCCAAGACCCGCAACATCGGGATCATGGCCCACATCGACGCGGGCAAGACCACCACGACCGAACGGATCCTCTACTACACGGGCCGCAACTACAAGATCGGTGAAGTGCACGAGGGCGCCGCCACCATGGACTGGATGGTCCAGGAGCAGGAGCGGGGCATCACCATCACCTCGGCCGCCACCACCTGTAGCTGGCGCGACAACTGGATCAACATCATCGACACCCCGGGCCACGTGGACTTCACGGTCGAGGTCGAGCGCTCCCTGCGGGTGCTCGACGGCGCGGTGGCCGTGTTCGACGCCGTGGCCGGCGTGGAACCCCAGACCGAGACGGTGTGGCGCCAGGCCAACAAGTACCAGGTGCCCCGCATCTGCTTCGTCAACAAGATGGACCGCATCGGCGCCGACTTCGAGCGCACGGTGGAGATGATCCGGGACCGGCTCGACGCCCTCCCCGCGGTCACCCAGCTGCCCATCGGGGCCGAGTCCGAGTTCCTGGGCGTCATCGATCTCCTCGAGATGAAGGCCCTGGTGTGGGAAGACGGCATGGGTGAGGACTGGAAGGTGGCCGACATCCCCGAGGCCATGGCCGCCGACGCCGAGGATGCCCGCCACCAGCTGATTGACGTGGTCTCCAACTTCGACGACCTCATCATGGAGAAGTACCTGGTCGAGGAGCCCATCACCGCCGACGACCTGCGCCGGGCCCTGCGCACGGCCACCCTGGCCGCCGAAGTGGTGCCGGTGCTGTGCGGTTCGGCCTTCAAGAACAAGGGTGTCCAGCCCATGCTCGATGCCGTCATCGACTATCTCCCCAGCCCGCTGGACCTGCCCCCCACCCAGGGCACCCGCCCCAATCACCCCGAGGACGTCGAGGAGCGCACGGCCGACGACAAGGACGCCTTCTCCGCCCTGGCCTTCAAGATCATGACCGACCCCTTCGTGGGAAAGCTGACCTACCTGCGGGTCTACTCGGGCACGCTCACCAAGGGCGCCTCGGTCTCCAACTCCACCAAGGACAAGAAGGAGCGGATCGGCCGCATCCTCCAGATGCACGCCAACCACCGCGAGGACAAGGACGCCATCTTCGCCGGCGACATCATGGCCGTGGTCGGGCTCAAGAACACCACGACCGGCGACACCCTGTGCGACCCCGGCCACCCCATCGTCCTCGAGGCCCTCGAGTTCCCCGAGCCCGTGATCCACGTGGCCGTGGAGCCGAAGACCAAGGCGGACCAGGACAAGCTGTCCCGGGCCCTCTACTCGCTCAGTGAGGAGGACCCCACCTTCCGCGTGCGCTCCGACGAGGAAACCGGCCAGACGGTGATTTCGGGGATGGGCGAGCTCCACCTCGAGGTCCTGGTCGACCGCATGCTGCGGGAGTTCAGCGTGGACGCCAACGTGGGGAAGCCCCAGGTGGCCTACCGCGAGACCATCCGCCGCACGGTGGAGAAGATCGAAGAGAAGTACGTGCGCCAGACCGGCGGCCGGGGCCAGTACGGCCACGTGGTGATCACCGCCGAGCCCACCGGGCCCGGCGGCGGCTACGAGTTCGTCGACAAGATCAGCGGCGGGGTGATTCCCAAGGAGTACATCCCCTCGGTCGATGCCGGGATCCAAGAGGCGCTGACCTCGGGCATCCTGGCCGGCTACCCGACGGTTGACGTGCGGATCCTCCTGACCTACGGGTCCTACCACGACGTCGACTCCTCGGAAATGGCGTTCAAGATCGCCGGCTCCATGGCGGTCAAGAAGGCCCTGCGAGCGGCCAGCCCGGTGTTGCTCGAGCCGGTCATGGCGGTCACCGTGACCACCCCGGACGACTACATGGGCGACGTGATCGGGGACCTCTCCTCCCGCCGGGGCAAGGTCGAGGGGATGGACCAGCAGGGCAACAGCCACGTGATCAACGCGCAGGTACCGCTGGCCGACATGTTCGGCTACGCTACTGACCTGCGTTCGCGCACCCAGGGTCGCGCCACGTACACGATGCAGTTCCACTCGTATAACGAGGTGCCCGAGTCGATCTCCAAGGAGATCATCGCCCGAGCCCACGGGGAGTAGCCGGCGAGGGTCTCCGGCAACAGATCGCACAAAAGATCGCACACAAGGAAAACGACAGCGGCATACAGATGCCGCGGCGGGCCCGTGGGGGTCCCGTCCGACTAGCAGGGAGTAGCTACGGCGATGGCCAAGCAGAAGTTCGAGCGCAACAAGCCGCACGTCAACGTGGGAACCATGGGACACATCGACCACGGCAAGACCACGCTCACCGCGGCGATCACCAAGGTGCTGTCCGAGAAGAACCCCAACACGCAGTTCACCGCCTTCGACCAGATCGACGCGGCTCCCGAAGAGAAGCAGCGCGGCATCACCATCACCATCGCCCACGTGGAGTACGAGACGGAGAACCGCCACTACGCCCACGTCGACATGCCGGGCCACGCCGACTACATCAAGAACATGATCACCGGCGCCGCCCAGATCGACGGCGCCATCCTGGTGGTATCGGCGGCCGACGGCCCCATGCCCCAGACCCGCGAGCACGTGCTGCTGGCCCGCCAGGTCGGCGTTCCCTACATCGTGGTCGCCCTGAACAAGGCCGACATGGTGGACGACCCCGAGCTCATCGAGCTGGTCGAGATGGAAGTGCGTGAGCTGCTGAGCAACTACGACTTCCCCGGCGACGACACCCCGATCATCCAGGTCAGCGCGCTCAAGGCCCTCGAGGGCGACCCCGAGTGGAGCGAGAAGATCGTCGAGCTGATGGCGGCCGTCGACTCCTTCATCCCCGAGCCCGAGCGTGACGTGGACAAGCCCTTCCTGATGCCGATCGAGGACGTCATGTCGATCACCGGTCGTGGCACCGTGGTCACGGGCAAGGTCGAGCAGGGCATCGTCAAGGTGGGCGAGGAGGTCGAGATCGTCGGCCTGCGCGACACCCAGAAGACGACCGTCACCGGGATCGAGATGTTCCGCAAGCTCCTCGACGAGGGCCGCGCCGGCGACAACGTGGGCGCCCTCCTCCGGGGGACCAAGAAGGAGGACGTGGAGCGGGGCCAGGTCCTCTGCAAGCCCGGTTCCATCACCCCCCACACCAACTTCGAGGCGAACGTCTACGTCCTGAACAAGGAAGAGGGCGGCCGGCACAAGCCGTTCTTCACCAACTACCGCCCGCAGTTCTACTTCCGCACGACCGACGTGACCGGGACCATCTCTCTGCCCGAGGGCACGGAGATGGTGATGCCCGGGGACAACACGGAGATGACGGTCGAGCTGGGCAAGCCCATTGCCATGACTGAAGGTCTGCGCTTCGCCATCCGTGAGGGTGGTCGTACCGTCGCTTCCGGTCGGGTCACGAAGATCCTCAAGTAGCACCCGAGCACACCGGAACGAGAGCAGACACGATGGCCGACGGCCCCAAGCAGAAGATCCGCATCAGGCTCAAGGCCTACGACCACGAGATCCTCGATCAGTCGACCGAGAAGATCGTCCAGACCGTCCTGCGAACCCAGGCCAAGGTGCTGGGGCCCGTTCCGCTGCCGACCGACAAGCACCGCTACACGGTGATCCGGTCGCCGCACAAATACAAGGACTCCCGTGAGCACTTCGAGATGCGGGTGCACAAGCGGCTGGTCGACATCGTCGAGCACACGCCCAAAACGGTCGATTCGCTCCAGCGGCTCGATCTGCCGGCGGGCGTGGATATCGAAATAAAGATCCAAACGGCGTAATTCGTTACGGGCCGCCTGGCCGGGCGGCATTTTTTTGGTGTAACGTCGCAGGGGCCGATTTCGGCAATACGGCGGTGCCTCCGGCGCTGCCGAAGACAACAGAAGTGCGTGGACGCCGGCCTGTTCCGGTACGTCACGCCAAACCATTCGAGCGCTCCGCTCGGGATTCCCGGGCGGAGCGTTGGCGTGCGCACGGGAATCCGGCGCAGCGCAGGGAGACAGGACACGTGGCAAGCAAGGCGATCGTCGGCGAGAAGGTCGGCATGACCCAGGTCTGGGACGACCAGAACCGCGCCATACCGGTGACGGTCCTGAAAGTCGCGCCCGTGCGCGTGGTCCAGGTCAAGACGCCCGAGACCGACGGCTACGCCGCCCTCCAGGTGACGTGGGGCTTCCGGCGGGCGTCGACGTTGACCAAGCCCGAGATCGGCCACTTCGCCAAGGCCAGCGTCGAGCCCGGCCGGGGCCTGGTGGAGCTGCGGCTCGACGACGTGGCCGACTTCACGGTGGGCCAGGAGCTCACGGCGGAGGTGTGGTCGGCCGGGGACCGGGTCGATGCCATTGCCGTCAGCAAGGGCAAGGGCTTTGCCGGTGGCATGAAGCGACACAATTTCAAGGGACAAGGGGCTTCGCACGGGAACCACAAGAGCCACCGGGTCCCCGGTGCCATCGGAGCCTGCGCCACGCCCTCCCGGGTGTTCAAGGGCACCAAGATGGCCGGGCGCATGGGTGGCCAACAGGTGACGGCACTCAACCTGCAGGTGGTTTCGGCCGACCCCGAGCGCGAGCTGGTCCTGGTCAAGGGAGCCGTGCCCGGCGGCCGTGGCACCGTGGTCGTCCTGCGGGACTCGGTCAAGACGGCGACCTCTGCCCGTGGAGGGTCCCGATGACCGTCACCGATGCCGTGCGCCGCGGCCCGGTCAAGAAGGAGCGGGCGGCCCCGGTACAGCGGACCGTGACCCGTCGATCGGTGGACGGCCAGGATCTGGGCCGGGTGGATCTCGAACCCACCATCTTCGGCATCGAGCCCAACCAGGCTGTCCTGCACCAGGTCGTGACGGCCCAACTGGCGGCGGCCCGGTCGGGCACCCAGTCGACCAAGACCCGAGCCGAGGTCCGGGGGGGTGGCGCCAAGCCGTTCTCCCAGAAGGGCACCGGTCGAGCCCGTCAGGGTTCGACCCGCTCGCCGTCCATGAGCGGCGGAGGCGTGGCCCTCGGCCCGAAGCCCCGCAGCTATCGCCAGCACACCCCGAAGAAGATGATCCGTCTGGCCCTCCTCTCCGCCCTGAGCGATCGGGCGGCCAACGAGCGGGTGGCCCTGGTGGACGCCTGGGGCTGGGAAGCCCCCAGGACCAAGGACGCCGTGGCCACGCTGCGCAAGCTGAAGCTCAGCGGCCGGGTCCTGGTGGTTCTGGCCGATGACGAGCAGACGGCTCAGCGATCGTTCGCCAACCTGCCCAACGCCCACACCGCTTCCTTCGCGGAGCTCTCGGCCCACGACGTGCTGCGCAGCGACTGGATCCTCTTCTCCGACCGCACGCTGCCGGCTTCCACCGAGACGTTCTCGACCGGGTTGGCCGACGCCGACGCGCCCAGACGACGACCTGACCAATGACGACCTGACCAATGACGACGTGGTCACCGACGACGTGACCGACGACGACGTCACCAGCGATGCGGCGAACGACGCCGACGAGAAGGAGGCCACCACCGATGCGTGACGCCATGGCCGTACTGATCCGTCCCGTCGTCTCCGAGAAGAGCTACGCCCTGATGGATCACAACGTCTTCGTGTTCATCGTCGACCCCGGAGCCACCAAGGTCGACGTGCGCCACGCCGTCGAGCAGGCCTTCAGCGTTCGGGTCCTCAATGTCAACACCCTCAACCGCAAGGGGAAGTCGACCCGCAACCGCCGCACCAACACGCAGGGGAAGCGCCCCAACACCAAGCGGGCCATCGTCACCATCCATCCCGACGACTCCATCGACCTCTTCGATCGTTGATCACAGGACCACACTGATGCCACTTCGTTCACGTAAACCGACCAGCCCGGGACGCCGTTTCCAGACGGTCTCCGATTTCTCCGAGATCACCCGTGATCGCCCGGAGCGCTCGTTGCTGGCCCCGAACCCGAGCTCGGGCGGGCGGAACAACCACGGCCGCAAGACCTCCCGCCACCGTGGGGGCGGCCACAAGCAGCAGTACCGCATCATCGACTTCCGGCGGACCAAGGACGGCGTCCCGGCCAAGGTGGCCGCCATTGAGTACGACCCCAACCGCAATGCCCGCATCGCGCTGCTGCACTACGCGGACGGCGAGAAGCGCTACATCCTCGCTCCGGCCGGGGTGAAGGTGGGCGACAAGATCCAGAGCGGCCAGGGCGCCGACATCCGACCTGGCAATGCCCTGCCGCTGCGGTACATCCCGGTGGGCTCCACCGTGCACAACGTCGAACTGCGCCCCGGTGGCGGCGGGAAGATGGCCCGCGGGGCGGGCATGAGCATTCAGCTGGTGGCCAAGGAAGGCGTCTTCGCCACCCTTCGCCTGCCGTCCACCGAAATGCGCCGGGTCTCCATCGACTGCCGGGCCACGCTGGGCGTGGTGGGCAACGCCGAGGCTGAGCTGATCAAGATCGGGAAGGCCGGTCGCAACCGGTGGAAGGGCAAGCGTCCCCAGACCCGAGGTGTGGCCATGAACCCGGTCGATCACCCGCTCGGCGGTGGCGAAGGCAAGTCCTCGGGTGGGCGTCACCCCGTCTCCCCCTGGGGCAAGGCCGAGGGCCGCACCCGCTCCCGCAAGAAGAAGTCCGATTCGATGATCGTCCGCCGGCGCCGCACCCGCGGCGCGCGGCGATAGGCGAAGGGTTGACCACGTATGCCGCGTAGCTTGAAAAAGGGACCATTCGTCGACGACCACCTGCTGAAGAAGGTCGACGTGCTCAATTCGAGCGGGGAGAAGAAGGTCATCAAGACCTGGTCCCGCCGCTCCACCATCATCCCCGACATGGTGGGTCACACCATTGCCGTGCACGACGGCCGCCGTCACGTGCCGGTCTACGTCACCGAATCGATGGTCGGCCACAAGCTGGGCGAATTCGCCCCGACACGCACCTTCCGGTACCACGCCGGCCAGGAGCGGGGAGCGCGTCGCTGACATGACGGCGACCAAGACCAACGAGCGACCCGGCACCCGCGCCGTGCTGCGGCACAGCGGGTTGTCCGCGTCCAAGGCACGTCAGGTCCTCGACCTGATCCGGGGCCAGGACGTGGACCGGGCGGCCGAGATCCTCAACGGCACCGAGCGCGGCGCAGCCGAGGTGGTGGGCAAGGTGCTCAACTCCGCGGTCTCCAACGCGCAGCACAACGATCACCAGAATCCCGACGAGCTCTACGTCTCGGCCTGTTACGCCGACGAAGGCACCACCATGAAGCGCTGGCGCCCCCGGGCCCGAGGTCGAGCCACCCGCATCAGGAAACGGTCGAGCCACATCACCATCATCGTCAGCCGCCTCCCCGAAGCGAAGCTGGAGCTGCGCCGCACGCGCATGGAAGCAGTCAGCGCGCACCGCTCCCGCCGGGTCGACGCCTCGCGGCGCCGGGCCGACCTCTCCGGTCGACTGTCGCGCCGCCGGGCGGCCCAGGCCGCAGCCGAGGCTGGAGCCGCGGCGGCGGAGGCGGACGAGGACATCGACGAGTTGGCGCCCCGGTCAGAGGTCGAGGAGTCGACTTCGGCTGAGGCCGCAACCGAGAGCGAGACGGCTGAGAGCGAGCCGGCCGAGAGCCACGCAGGCGACGACGCCGAAGTCGAGGGCGAGGTCACCGAGGACGTGGTCGACGAGGCCGACGGTGAGGACCAGGCAGCAGCACCCGCTGCGGCCGAGGAGAAGGGCGAGTAGATGGGCCAGAAGGTCAACCCCTATGGCTTCCGTCTCGGTATCACTACCGATTGGAAGTCCCGTTGGTTCGAGGAGCGCCACTACCGCGAATTCGTGGTTGAGGACTGGAAGATCCGCGACTACCTCATGAAGCAGCTCGAGGCCGCGGCGGTGAGCCGGATCGAGGTCGAGCGGACGCGCGACCGTCTCCGCGTCGACATCCACACCGCTCGTCCCGGCATCGTGATCGGCCGCCGGGGTTCGGAGGCCGACCGCCTGAAGAAGACGCTCGAAGAGATCACCGGACTGGCCAACCGGATCCAGCTCAACATCCAAGAGATCAAGCAACCTGAGCTGGACGCCGCCCTGATCGCTCAGGGGATCTGTGACCAATTGGTGCGCCGCGTGGCCTTTCGCCGCGCCATGAAGCGGGCCATCCAGACCGTCCAGAAGGCAGGGGCCCAGGGCATCAAGGTGCAGTGCTCGGGTCGCCTCGGTGGGTCGGAAATGTCCCGCAAGGAGCAGTACCGCGAGGGGCGGGTGCCGCTGCACACGCTGCGGGCCGACATCGACTACGGCTTCCGCGAGGCCAAGACCTCGTCGGGCCGGGTCGGGGTGAAGGTCTGGATCTACAAGGGCGACATCCTGCCCTACAAGGTCTCCATTGAGGACAAGATCACCCGCGAAGCGGCCATGGCCGTGGGCGAGACCTCGGGCCAGAGTGGCCCACGCCGGCTCATCACCGCTGGTGGCGGACGTCGCAAGGCTGACTTCGGTGCCCCGGGCGAGGACGCCGTGCCGACGACCAATGGTGCTGCACCCGACGGCGAATTGGTCGACGAGGAGACACCGGAGGAGTCAACGGTCGTGGCCGAGGTGGCCGAGGCCGACGTGGCCGACGTGGCCGTGCCCGAGGGAACCGAAGGCGACGACGTCGTCGAGGCCCCGGTGGCCGATCTGCTTCCCGTCGCCCCGGCCGAGCCCGACGATCTGGAGCGCCAGCTGGCCAAAGACGAGGAAATGGAACGCCAGAACCGTCACGAGCACCACGAGGCTCCGCACTTCCGCAAGGAATCGGACTGACATGTTGATGCCCAAGAAGGTCAAGCACCGCAAGACGCAGCGGGGGCGCTTGAACGGCCAGGCCAAGGGCGGTGCCGCGGTCTCTTTCGGCGACTTCGGCATTCAGGCCACCGAGCCGGGGTGGTTGACGGCCCGCCAGATCGAGGCCGCCCGTATCGCCATGACCCGCCACGTGAAGCGTGGGGGCAAGGTCTGGATCCGCGTCTTCCCGGACAAGCCGGTGACGCAGAAGCCGGCCGAGACCCGCATGGGCTCGGGTAAGGGCAACCCCGAGTTGTGGGTGGCCGTGGTGCACCCGGGCCGGGTCCTCTTCGAGCTGGCCGGGGTCGACGAAGAGCTGGCCCGCGCCGCCATGGAGCGGGCCATTCAGAAGCTGCCCTTCAAGGCTCGTTTCGTGGTGCGTCCCGGGACGCACGGACACCCGGAAGTGGCGATCTGATGGCGACCGCTTCCGACCTGGCCCTGCTGGACAACGACGAGTTGGCCGGCCGTCTCGGTGACGGCCGCCGCGAGCTCTTCAACCTGCGCTTTCAGCTGGCCACCGGGCAGTTGGACAATCCGGCTCGCATCGGGCAGGTGCGCCACGAGGTGGCCCGCATCCTGACCGTCCTGCGAGCCCGCGAGATCCTCGAGGCCGAAGGTACCTACGTCGCCGCGACCGAGGAAGAGCGCGAAGGCGCGCTGGCCAAGCTGGCGGCCGAAGACGCGGAAGTGGCCGAACGGGCGGCGGCGAGAGCGGCCGAGGCCGAGGCGATCCACGATCTCGAGCACATCGCGGTCGACGATGACGAAATGGTGGAGGAAGAGGCCTGATGGCCGACGAGATCGAAGAGACGGACGTGACGGTGTCTGAAGACGTGCCTGTATCTGAGCAAGTGACGGTGCCCGAAGCAGTGACGGTGCCCGAAGAGGCTCAGGCCGCGCCAACCTCCCCTGCCGGGGCGGCCGCGACGCCTGCGTCGCCCACGGCTTCGCCCGCACCGGCGGGCGCCGAAGAAGAGGGCACGCGGCCCAACCGCCGCAAGGTACGCGAGGGCGTGGTGGTGTCCGACGCCATGGCCTCGACCGTGGTGGTCGCCGTGGTGGAGCGGGTGCGCCACCCCCGTTATGGCAAGACGGTGCAGCGGACCAAGAAGCTCTACGTGCACGACGCCGAGGACACGGCCAAGGTGGGCGACCGGGTTCGGGTCCAGGAGACCCGCCCGCTGTCCAAGCTGAAGCGCTGGCGCCTGACCGAAGTGGTGGAGCGAGCCCGATGATTCAGCAAGAGTCCCGGTTGCGGGTGGCCGACAATTCCGGCGCGCGCGAGGTGCTGTGCATCCGCGTGCTCGGCGGGTCGCGCCGACGCTACGCCAGCATCGGGGACGTCTTCGTGGCCACGGTCAAGGACGCCATCCCGGGCGCGGCCGTGAAGAAGGGCGACGTGGTCAAGTGCGTGGTCGTACGGACCAAGAAGGAAAAGCGCCGTCCCGACGGGAGCTACATACGTTTTGACGAGAACGCGGCCGTGCTCATCAACGACCAGCAACAGCCGCGCGGCACGCGCATCTTCGGCCCGGTGGGTCGTGAGCTGCGCGACAAGAGGTTCATGCGGATTGTGTCGTTGGCTCCGGAGGTGTTGTGATGCGGATCCACAAGGGCGATCGGGTGATCGTGCGGCAGGGGAAGGACAAGGGCAAGAAGGCCGAGGTCATTCGCGCCTTCCCGGTGCAGGGCACCGTCATCCTCGAAGGGGTCAACGTGGCCAAGCGTCACGCCAAGCCCACCCGGGCCACGCAGCAGGGCGGGGTCATCGACAAGTTCATGCCGGTACAGGTTTCGACCGTCTCGCTGCTCTGCAAGAGTTGCGACCAGCCGACCCGCGTGGGCATGAAGTTCAAGGACGGGCAAAAGGTGCGGTTCTGCCGCAAATGCGGGGCCGAGCTGTGAGCACCACCAGCACCACCAGCACGACCGACGTCGCCACTCCCGCCGGCGCCCCGTCCCGTCCGCGGCTCTACGAGCGCTACCTCGCAGAGGTCCGGCCCCGGCTCCAGGAGGAATTGGGCCTGGGCAACGTCATGGAGGTCCCCCGCCTCGAGAAGGTCGTCATCAACATGGGCGTCGGTCGGGCCACCCAGCAGGCCTCGCTGATCGAGGGGGCCCAGCGCGACCTCGAGATCATCACCGGGCAGAAGCCGATCGTGACCCGGGCCAAGCAGTCGATCGCGGGTTTCAAGCTCCGCGAGGGTCAGGCCATCGGGGCCAAGGTCACCTTGCGGGGGGACCGGGCCTGGGAATTCTTCGATCGTCTGCTCAGCCTGGCCATCCCGCGTATCCGGGACTTCCGGGGCCTCTCGCCGCGCTCGTTCGACGGCCACGGCAACTACACCTTCGGGGTCACCGAGCAGTTGATCTTCCCGGAGATCGACTACGACAAGATCGACTCGGTCCGGGGCATGGACATCACGATCGTCACCACCGCACGCACCAACGAGGAAGGCCGGGCGCTCCTCGGAGCGTTCGGCTTCCCGTTCCGACAGGAGACTCGATAAGCATCATGGCGAAGAAGGCACTGATTGAGAAGCAGCAGCGCACACCGAAATTCAAGGTACGGGGGTACACCCGGTGCCAGCGATGCGGCCGGCCCAAGGCCGTCTACCGCAAGTTCGGGCTCTGCCGTATCTGCCTGCGTGTGATGGTGCACGCGGGGGAGATACCTGGCGTCACAAAGGCGAGTTGGTAGGACAGCCATGACAATGACCGATCCCATCGCGGACATGCTGACCCGTATCCGCAATGCCAACTCCGCCCAGTTCGAGACCGTGAAGATGCCGGGCTCCAAGCTCAAGGAGTCGTTGGCCTCCATTCTCGAGCGCGAGGGCTTCATCGCGGGCTACCACATGGAGCCCAACTCGGAGAAGCCGGGCACGACCCTCGAAATCGTGATGAAGTACTCGGCCGACCGGACCCGGACCATCGCCGGCATCAAGCGGATCTCCAAGCCGGGCCTGCGGATCTACGCCCGGGCCGATGGCATCCCGCGCGTGCTGGGTGGGATGGGCGTGGCCGTGGTCTCGACCAGCCACGGCCTGATGACCGATCGTGAAGCCCGGAAACGCCATCTCGGAGGCGAGGTGCTCTGCCATGTCTGGTGAGGCCACCTCTTCGAAGGGGGGCGAGGCCTGATGTCGCGTATCGGCCGTTCACCCATTCCCGTTCCATCGAACGTCACCGTCAGCATCGAGGGTGACACGGTCAGCGTCAAGGGACCTCAGGGCACCCTCGAGCGTTCGCTGCCCACCGGCATCACCGTGGCCCAGGAGGGCGACGTCCTGGTGGTGAGCCGGCCCGACGACGAGCGACGGCACCGTGCCCTGCACGGCCTGTCGCGTTCGTTGGTGGCCAACATGGTGGCCGGGGTCACCGACGGGTACACCAAGGAGCTCGAGATCGTCGGCGTCGGATACCGGTGCACGGCCCGGGGCCCGGGAGCTCTCGAGTTGGCCCTCGGGTTCTCGCATCCGGTCTTCGTCGACGCCCCCGACGGCATCACCTTCGAGGTGCCGTTGCCCACCCGGGTCATCGTCAAGGGCATGGACAAGGAGAAGGTGGGCCAGGTGGCCGCCGACATCCGCAAGCTCCGCAAGCCCGAGCCCTACAAGGGCAAGGGCGTGCGCTACGCCGGCGAGCGGGTCCTGCGCAAGGCCGGAAAGGCTGCGAAGTAATGGCACCCACGCACGATCGAACCCGCCTCCGGGTCCGCCGCCACGCCCGGGTCCGGGCCAAGGTCACCGGCACCGCCGAGGTGCCGCGCCTGGCCGTCCATCGCTCCAACCGGCACATCTCGGCCCAGATCATTGACGACACCACGGGTCGTACCCTGGCGTCGGCCTCTTCGCTGTCACCTGAGTTGCGGGTGTCGTTGGGGCAGGGAGGTGGCGGTAACGTGACGGGTGCGGCATCTGTCGGCCGCCTTCTGGGAACACGGGCCAAAGCGGCCGGCATCACCAAAGTGGTCTTTGACCGTGGTGGCTTCGTCTACCACGGGCGTGTCGCCGTCCTGGCCGACGCGGCACGGGCCGAGGGACTGGAGTTCTGAGCGTGGCTGACACACAGTACGAAGAGCGCACCATAAAGGTGAATCGCGTGGCCAAGGTCGTCAAGGGCGGGCGGCGGTTCTCCTTCGCCGCGCTCATGGTCGTGGGCGACGGCAACGGCAAGGTGGGCCTGGGCTACGGGAAGGCCAAGGAGGCCGGACTGGCCGTGCAGAAGGGCATTGAAGAGGCTCGAAAGAACCTCTTCGAGGTTCCCCTGGCCGGCTCGACCATCGTCCACCCCGTGATCGGGGAGAGCGGCGCCGGCCGCGTCATGCTCAAGCCGGCCGCACCGGGCACCGGTGTCATCGCCGGAGGGGCGGCCCGCCACATTCTCGAGATGGCCGGCATTCGCGACATCCTGGCCAAGTCGCTGGGCTCGTCCAACGGGATCAATGTGGCGCACGCCACCATCGCCGGGCTCAAGTCGTTGCGCCGACCCGACGACGTGGCGGCCCTGCGCGGCAAGCAGGCCGACGAAGTGACGCCTGCCGGTGTATTGCGCGCCTATCGGGAGCGCAAACGCGAGTCCGACCTCTTCGCCACGGAGACCCGCTGATCATGGCGGCCCGCACGACGAAGACCGCCTCGGGAACGGGGCCGCGCCTGGTGGTGACCCAGGTCCGCTCGGCCATCGGGACCAAGCCCAAGCATCGGGGCACCTTGCGCGCCCTGGGGCTCCGAGGGATCGGCCAGTCCAACGAGCTTCCGGACCGACCGGAAATCAGGGGCATGGTGGCGCGCGTCCCGCATCTGATCAGGGTTGAGGAGGTGTCGGCATGAAACTGCACGATTTGGCGCCACCCAAGGGCGCCACCAAGCCCAAGCAACGGGTGGGCCGGGGCACCGGGGGCAAGGGCCACAAGACGGCCGGCCGGGGGATGAAGGGACAACGCGCCCGCAACACGGTGCCGCTCGGCTTCGAGGGTGGGCAGTTGCCGCTGATGCAGAGGATCCCCAAGCTCAAGGGCTTCAAGAACCCGTTCCGGGTGTCGTACACCCCGGTCAACATCGGTGTGCTGGCCGGCCTCGACGGCGACGAGTTCACCCTGGAGAGAATGCGCGAGGCCGGATTGTGCCGGCCCGGGGCGCTGGTCAAGGTGCTGGGCCAGGGTTCGATCGCGCGCCCGATCAGGGTCGAGGCCCACGCCTTCTCGGCCTCGGCGGAGTCGGCCATCTCGTCCGCGGGCGGTAGCGTAGAGCGGGTGCCTCTCCCCTTCGGCCACGGTCGTCCTCCGGCATCGGGCAACGCCTTGATGAACCGGTAGTGGCCGCCACCGGCAGCGACTGAACGACGACCGGCCATGCTCTCTCGGCTCGCCAACATTTTCAGGGTCCCCGACCTCCGTAACAAGGTCATCTTCACCCTGGCCATCATCGCCCTCTACCAGATAGGGGCCAACGTCCCGGTCCCGGGCGTGAACTGGGGCAAGCTGCAGTCCCTCGAGAGCTCGGCCTCCAACTCGGGTGTGCTCGGCTTCCTCAACCTCTTCAGCGGGGGCGCCCTGGTCCGCCTGGCCGTCTTCGGCCTGGGCGTGATGCCCTACATCACCAGTTCCATCATCATCCAGCTGCTCTCGACCGTCATCCCCAAACTGGAGGAATGGCGCGACCAGGGTGCCGTCGGGCAGAAGAAGATCACCCAGACCACGCGGTACCTGACGGTGGCTCTGGCGCTCATGCAGTCATCGGGACTGGTCTACGCCTTCCACGGGCACGACTCCGCCCTCCTGGGCACGAACATCGACCTGATCCCCAAGTTCAACCTCGCCCTGGCTGCCTTCATGGTCCTGTGCCTGACCGCCGGCACCGCCTTCGTCATGTGGCTGGCCGAGCTGATCACCCAGCGGGGCATCGGACAGGGCATGTCCATCCTGATCTTCGCCAACGTGGTGGCGGCCATCCCGACCGGGTTCAGGTCCATTTACGAAGAGGGCGGGAGCTTCAAGTTCACCCTGATCCTGATCGTCTCCCTCGCCCTGCTGGTGTTCATCGTCTTCATGGACCAGGGCCAGCGACGAATACCCGTGACGTTCGCCCGGCGAGTGGTGGGGCGACGAATGTACGGGGGGAGCAGCACGTACATCCCCTTGAAGGTGAACCAATCCGGGGTGATCCCCATCATCTTCGCCAGTTCCGTGCTCTACATCCCGGTCCTGCTCTCCAACGTGGTCCAGTGGGGCTGGTTCCAGAATTTCGTGCGGACCAGCCTGACGCCGACCAGCTTCGTGTACATCGGGATCTACTTCATCCTCATCTTCATGTTCACCTTCTTCTACGTCTACGTGGCCTTTGACCCGCATCAACAGGCAGATCTCATCCGCAAGCAGGGAGGTTTCGTCCCGGGCATCCGGCCCGGCCCACCGACCGAGCGCTACTTCGCGCACATCCTGAGCCGGATCACCGTCGTGGGAGCCCTCTTCCTCGGATCGGTGGCCGTGGTGCCCTCCATCCTCATGGCGCTCTGGCACATCAACCGGTTCCCGTTCTACGGGACGACGCTCCTGATCTCGGTGGGCGTTGCCCTCGAGACCATGCGGCAGATCGACAGCCAGCTCATGATGCGCAACTACGAGGGTTTCCTCAATTAGGGGGATCGATGATTCCCGGGGTCAGGCTCGTAGTCCTCGGCAAGCAGGGGGCAGGCAAGGGAACGCAATGCGTTCGCCTGTCGCACCACTATGTCGTGCCACACGTCTCGACCGGGGACATGCTGCGTGGGGAGGTCAAGTCCAAGACCCCCCTCGGCATCCGCGCCCAGAAGCTCATGGACCGGGGCGAGCTGATCCCCGACGACATGGTGATGGAGATGGTCAAGATCCGGTTGTCCGAACGCGACACCAGGGGTCGGGGCTTCGTCCTCGACGGCTGCCCCCGCACCACCACCCAGGCGGAGATTCTCAACGACATCACCTTCCCGTTCGGTCTCGACCTGGTGGTCGACCTGCAGGTCTCGACCGCCCTGGTCATGAAGCGGTTGGCGTCGAGACGGGTCTGCGTGGACTGCGGAGCCAACTACTCCACGGCGGCGCCCCCCATGGTGAACTGGACCTGCGACGTCTGTGGCGGCGAGGTGGTCCAGCGCGAGGACGACACCGAGGAAGCCATTGAACGCCGCCTGGATCTCTACGAGGTCCAGACGGCGCCACTGATCACCTGGTACACCGATCAGGGCCTGCTGGTCAGCATCAACGGGACCGGCTCTCCCGATGCGGTGACCCGCCGGGTGGTCGGGGCCATCGATCAGAAACGGATGGAGCTGCGATGAGGCGCAACGCTGAGGAACTGGACAAGATGCGCAAGGCGGGCAAGGTGGTGGCCGAGATGCACGAGGCGACCCGGGCCGCCGCCGTACCGGGGGTCACCACGTCCGAGCTCGATGCCGTGGCCGCCGCCGTCCTGGAGCGCCGGGGCGCCACCTCGAATTTCCTGGGCTATCACGGCTTTCCCGCCGTGATCTGCACCTCGCCGAACGACATGATCGTCCACGGCATCCCCGGGGCCTACCGGCTCGAGGAAGGGGACATCCTCTCCATCGACTGTGGGGCCATCGTCGAGGGGTACCACGGTGACGCCGCCTTCACCATGGGTATCGGGAAGATCACGGCGGAGGCCGAGAAGCTTATTGCGGTCACCGAACGCAGCCTGTGGGCGGGCATCGACCAGTTGACCAAGGGCAACGCCCTCCACGAGGTGGGGCGGGCGGTCCAGGACGTGGCCGAGGCCAACGGGTTCAGCGTGGTCCGCGAGTACGTCGGCCATGCCATCGGCACCGCCATGCACGAGCAACCCCAGGTGCCGAACTACTGGCCGGGGAGCAAGGGCCCCACCCTCAAGACGGGCATGGTCTTCGCCGTCGAGCCCATGGTCAATGCCGGGACGGCCGCCACCAAAATGCTCGAGGACGGCTGGAGCGTGGTGACGGCCGACGGGCGCCTCTCGGCCCATTTCGAGCACACAATTGCCGTGACCGCTGACGGCCCGGAGGTCTTCACACGGCTCTGAGCCGGGATTTCGCGGCACCGGCTGGAAATCATCGCTGGTTGGGGTAGAATCTTCTGCTGGCTCTGGGCCAGGTCCCCTCGGGGGCCACCTGCCGCCGGGCCACATCCGGGAAATGCCGTTTGGTCTCGCGCCGCCGGTGCCCTCGGAGGAACACCAGAAATCTAATTGAGGAGAGTCACCTGCCCAAGCCCAAGGAAGACGCCATCGTGCTCGAAGGCACGGTGGTCGAGCCACTGCCCAACGCAATGTTCCGTGTCGAGCTGGAAAACGGACACAAGGTGTTGGCGCACAGTTCGGGCAAGATGCGGATGCACCGCATCCGCATCCTTCCGGGGGACAAGGTCCAGGTGGAGATCACTCCGTACGACCTCAACCGAGGCCGTATCACCTACCGGTACAAGTAACCAGAGGACAGGGACGCGACGTGAAAGTTCGGCCGAGCGTGAAGCCGATCTGTGAGAAGTGCAAGGTCATCCGGCGCCGCGGCGTGGTCCGGGTGATCTGTGACAACCCGCGCCACAAGCAGCGGCAGGGCTGAGAGAGGATCGACAGATGGCCCGCATAGCAGGAGTGGATATCCCCCGCGAGAAGCGACTCGAGATATCCCTGACGTACATCTTCGGCATCGGCAACACCCTCTCGGGGCAGATCTGCGAGGCGGTGGACGTCAACCCGTCCACCCGTGTCCGCGACCTGACCGACGAAGAGGTGGCCCGCCTGCGCTCCTACATCGACACCAACTTCCGGGTCGAGGGTGACCTGCGTCGCGACGTGTCCCAGGACATCAAGCGCAAGATGGAGATCAACTGCTACCAGGGGGTACGGCACCGCAAGGGGCTCCCCGTGCACGGCCAGCGCACCCACACCAACGCCCGGACCCGGAAGGGACCCAAGAAGACCGTGGCCGGGAAGAAGAAGGTGAAGAAGTAGATGGCAAAGCCCACGAAGGCGGCGCGGCGACCGCGCAAGCGCGAGCGCAAGAACATCAGCTACGGCGTGGCCCACATCAAGAGCTCGTTCAACAACACCATCGTCTCCATCGCCGACCCCGAGGGCAACGTGCTGGCCTGGGCCTCGGCCGGCAACGTCGGCTTCAAGGGCTCGCGCAAGTCCACCCCCTTCGCGGCCCAGCTGGCCGCCGAGGCGTGTGCCAAGCGGGCCATGGAGCACGGCGTCCGCAAGGTCGACGTCCTGGTGCGCGGTCCCGGTTCGGGCCGGGAGACGGCCATCCGCTCGCTGGCGGCCGTCGGCATCGAAGTGGTCGGCATCAAGGACGTCACCCCCATCCCCCACAACGGCTGTCGCCCCAAGAAGCGGCGTCGGGTCTAGAAGGAATCGCCATGGCCAGATACACCGGACCCGTATGCCGTCTCTGCCGGCGCGAGCGGACGAAGCTCTTCTTGAAGGGCGAGCGTTGCTATTCGCTCAAGTGCCCCGTCTCCGAGGCGGTGACCGACCGGCACAGCCGCGCCTACCCGCCGGGCGAGCACGGCCGTGACCGCATGCGCCAGGGGTCGGAGTACCTGACCCAGCTGCGCGAGAAGCAGAAGGCGCGCGCGTATTTACGGGCTCTTGGAGAAGCAGTTCCGCAATCTGTACGAGGAGTCGAACCGCCAGCCCGGCATCACCGGGGAGAACCTGCTGCGCAACCTGGAGCTGCGTCTCGACAATGTCGTGTTCCGGGCCGGCTGGGGGGCCAGCCGGCGTCAGGCCCGGCAGTTCGTCCGCCACGGCCACGTCAAGGTGAACGGCTCCCGGGTCACCATCCCGAGCTACCGGGTGCGCAAGGGCGACTCGGTCACCCTCAAGGACGCCACCCGGACGAACTTCTCGGTGCGCCGCAACATGGAGACGCTGGAGCGCCAGACCCCGGCCTGGCTCGAGACCGGCGACGGTGGTTTCAGCGTGGCCGTGTTGAACCCCCCGCTGCGCGAGCACATCGACGAGCCCGTCCAGGAACAGCTCATCGTCGAGCTCTACTCCAAGTAGGACCTTCGGCCCCGCCGTCCCCCCGACCGACCACCCGCCACCGCAACAGGAGTCACCACCATGCTGATCATCCAACGACCGACAGTCGAAGCAGTCGACGAGGAGCAGGACAACCGGCAGCGCTTCGCCGTCGGCCCGCTCGATCCCGGATTCGGGACCACGCTGGGCAACTCGTTGCGCCGGACCCTCCTGTCGTCCATTCCCGGTGGGGCGGTGACCCAGCTGCGCTTCGACGAGGCGCTGCACGAGTTCACCACGCTGCCCGGGGTCAAGGAGGATGTCACCGACATCATCTTGAACCTCAAGGACCTCCTGGTGCGCGTGCAGTCCGACGAGCCGGTGACCCTCCGCCTCGACGTGCGGGGCCCGAGCGACGCCACGGCGGCCGACCTGCAGACCACCGCCGACGTGGAGATCCTGAACCCCGAGCTCCACATCGCCTCCATCAACGCCAAGGGCCGGCTGGCCGTCGACGTCACGGTGGAGCGGGGCCGGGGCTACGTGTCGGCCGACAAGAACAAGCGGTCCTCGACCATCGGCGTCATCCCCATCGACTCGATCTTCTCCCCGGTGCACCGGGTGACCTTCGACATTGAGCCGGTGCGGGTGGAGCAGTCCACCAACTACGACCGCCTGGTGCTCGACATCGAGACCGACGGGACCATCTCGCCGCGCGAGGCCCTGGCTTCGGCCGGCGACACGTTGCGCAACCTGGTCAGCCTGGTGGCCGACCTCGAAGACGCGCCCCAGGGGCTCGAGCTGGGCGACACCGGCACGACCACCAGCGGCTCACCCGACCTCGACCTGCGCATCGAGGAGCTCGACCTCTCCGAGCGACCCCGCAACTGCCTCAAGAGGGCCCAGATCAACACCATCGGGGAACTGGTCGAGCGCACCATGGACGATCTCCTGGCCATCACCAACTTCGGGCAGAAGTCGGCCGACGAAGTGGTGCAGCGTCTGGACGAGCGCGGGCTTTCGCTCCGCACCCGGGACTGACCGGCCGTGCAGGGCACTCCCACCCGCGGCCGTCGCATGGGCGGCACGTCGGCGCACCAGAAGGCCATGCTGGGCAACCTGGTGGCCTCGCTCATCGCCGCCGAGTCCCTCGTCACCACCGAGGCCAAGGCCAAGGCACTGCGCCCGGTGGCCGAGAAGTGCGTGACGGCCGCCCGCAAGGGCGGCATCCACCAGCACCGCCGCGTGGTGGCCCTCATCCGGGACAAGGACATGGCCCACAAGCTCTTCGAAGAGATCGGGCCCCGGTACGCCGAGCGCCCCGGTGGGTACACCCGCATCCTGAAGCTGGGACCCCGCCCCGGTGACAACGCGCCGATGGCGCGGATCGAGTTCGTCTAAGGGTGGAGGAACCGGCCAGCGCTGCGCCGCAGCGTTGGCGGCTCCTGGTCGCCTACGACGGTGCCGCCTTCCGGGGTTTCGCCGACCAACCCCAAGTCCCCACCGTGGCGGGCGCCCTGCGCCAGGCCCTGGGCCGGACGGCCCGCATGCCGGCGCCGCCCTCGTTGACCTGTGCCGGGCGTACCGACGCCGGCGTCCACGCCCGCGGGCAGGTGGTGCACGTCGACCTGCCGCCGATCCCCTTCGACGGCCCCGGGCTGGCCCGCGCCCTCAACCGCCAGCTGGCTCCGGCCGTGGTCGTCCGGCAGGCCGATGCGGTGACGCCCGGTTTCGACGCCCGGCGCTCGGCCACCGCCCGCGTCTACCGCTACCTCGTCTGGAACTGCCCTCAACCCGACCCGCTCCTGGCCCCCATCGCCTGGCACGTCCGCGACCCGCTCGACCTGCGGGCCATGGCGGCGGCATCCGACGTGGTGCTGGGCACCCATGATTTCCGGTCCTTCTGCCGGCGCAAGCCGGGCAGCGACCCCGAAGACCCGATCATGCGCCGCATCACCCGGGCCACCTGGAGCGTGGACGAGGGCTCCGAGGTGCGCACCCTGCCCGAGGGCCGCCTCCTGCGCTTCGAGATCGTGGCCAACTCCTTCTGCCATCAGATGGTGCGCTCCCTGGTGGGCAGCCTGGTCGACATCGGACGGGGCCGGGGCAATGGCGCCACCCTGCTGGCCCGGCTGCGGGCGGCTCGACCGCCACCGCGCCCCCGACCCGGCGCCGGCGCACGGGCTGTGCCTGGTCTCGGTGTCCTACCCCTGAAGGCCTGCCGTGACCTACCCTGGAAGTCGAGCACTCGGAAACTACCTGACAGGGGAAACATTTTTCGGGTATGGCGTGACCACCGCCGCAACCCCCCAAGCTGTCACCCAAAAATTCACCTGGGTACAGGGCTTGGTCATCCCCCGTTTACCTCCCTTCCCTACCGTGTGCCGTGACCCCGGGCTGACCGTGCCCGGCGTCGCGTGCAAATACGAACCGAGGAGAGGGGCAATACATGCAAATCGTCCACCAGGAGGCGCGGAAACGGCGCAGCCTCCGCTACGAAAGCGGGCCTCCGGCGCGCCGTGACCATGGGAGGCACCCTGATGGGCGCCGCACTGGTCACCGCTGCCTTCAGCCTGCCGGCCGGGGCCACGCAGGTGCCGCCGGCCAACAACACCTTGATCGGCAGCGGCTCGAGCACGACGTACAGCATGATGCAGTAGCTGGACCTGCTGTTCAACTCGTCGCCGGCTGCCAGACGTTCGTGCCGTTCCCGTCGGCCACCACCCCGCAGACGCTCGACTACAGCTGCGCCGGACCACACCGACCATGGCCACCAACGCAGGAGAACCCCTACAACGACATCTCGCGTGCAGGAGGCCGCGCTTGGTTCGAGCAACGGGATCCAGCAGCTCGAGGACCAGGGTCCGCACGGCGCGACCGCCTCACCTTCGGGAGGCACCAACATCGCAACGTGGCCAACAACCAGAGTTACGCCCGCAGCTCGCGTGCGCTCGACCTCGCGACCTCAAGGGCCTGAACTTCGTGGCCTACGCCCAGGACGGGCGTGACGTGGTTCCACTACACCAATGTGGCAACGTGGCCACCCCGTGGCGGCCGCTGTGCACGACCTGACCCAGACGCAGATTCAGGACATCTACAACGGCACCTACACCAACTGGAATCAGTTGTGCAACCCCGCCACCGACCCGGTGAATCCGGAGCGTGCGGATCTAACGCCCCGATCGTGGTGTTCGCGGCCCAGGAGGGATCGGGTACCCAGGGCACGTGGAAGACGTTCCTCGGCTTCGACCCCTCGGCAGCCGACCAACCAGGTGAACTGCTACACGCCTCGGGCGGGTCCAAGACCTGCGTCGGCCCGGCCGTCATCTTCGAGAACGAGGATGTGCAGATGATGACCAGCGGCCTTCACCAGCCAGCCAGGCGGGTTCATCAACAAGACCAACCCGATCTGGAACGGTGGGACGGCGGGAGCCACCACCGCACCAGATCAAGAGCCGATGCCATCTTCTTCTTCTCAGTGGGTAAGTACAGCGTCTCAAGTGCTCAAGAGGGGTCAATCGACTGTGGTGGCGTCCCGCGCAGGCCGCGCCAAGAGCGCGTTGGAGTCGATCGGCGGCGTGGCTCCGACGGAGCAGAACATCCTCGACGGCCAGTTCGGTGATGACCGGTACCTGTACAACGTCTACTCCAACGGCTCGAACGCCAACATCCCGGCTGCCACGGCCGCCACGCTCAACTACGTGAGCGAGATCGGGTTCATGTGCAACCCGAATAAGGGAGCCGACGACGGCGACGGTGGACCCCAACACTGGGGCCGAACGTACATCACGAGGTCCAGAAGGTTATCCTCAACCAGGGCTTCTACCCGATCTCGGCTGGGGCAGCGTCCGGCACGATCAACCAGACCCCGATTGACGAGGGCACGGTGCCGAACCCGGCCAGCGGTCTCCTGGCGATCTGACGTCGGGTGGCCAAGGGACTGGGTCAGAACTCATCGGACAACGGGTACGCCCAGTACAAGCCGTTCGATACGTTCGCCAAGACGGGGCCGAACAACGACCCCGCGGGCTTCTGCCTGACCACGGACACGGACTCGAACGCCAGCAGCTAAGGATTCGGGACCCCGAACGGCGTGCCTGGGTCTTCGCACCCAGGCAGGTCCGGGGAAGTCAGGACCCAGCCCGAAGGGGCTGGGTCCTGACCCGTTCCCGGAAGGTTTCCCGAAGGGCGTTTGTGAGAATCCAGAGTTCATCCCTGTGATTTATGAAGCCTGTTGAATATGTAGAATCAAGTGATATTGGAGAGCGCCGGGGGAGAGGACCCGGCGCTCCTGAGCGGGCAAGCCGGATGGCAGGATCCCAGTGACCTACAGCACAGCCGACTTACTGCAACGACCGGGGGGCGACCCGGTGCCCCGGCTCGTGGTGACGCAGCGGACCACGGGCGACCGCTGGTTCCGAGGCACGTCGATGACGGCCGGGATCAGCGTGTTCGTGATCCTCGCCCTCATCGGCATCTTCCTGGCCATCCAGGCCTGGCCGGCCTTCGAGTACATGGGCCTGCGGTTCTTCACCACCCCGGCCTGGGTCCCCCAGCCCCAGCACGGCCACCCCGCCGAGATCGGCATCGCGGTGGCCGCCGTGGGCACCGTGCTGATCGCCCTCATCGCCCTGGTCATCGCCGTGCCGGTGTCCATCGCCTCGGCCCTCTTCATCAGCGAGTACGCCCCGCGCACGCTGTTCGGTGTGATCCCCTTCAAGAGCCTGCTGACCTCGGTGGTGGACCTGATGGCGGCCGTGCCCAGCATCATCTACGGCCTGTGGGGCCTGCTGGTGCTCGAGCCTCACATGGTGGGCCTCTCCCGGTGGATCTCGGACCACGTCAGCTTCATCCCCATCTTCAAGGTGGCCCCCGGCACCACCGTTTTCACCGGTTCTTCGTTCATCGCCGGTGTCCTGGTGTCCATCATGGTGCTGCCCATCGTCACCTCCATCTGCCGGGAGATCTTCTCCCTGACCCCCCTCCCCGAGCGCGAGGCCGCCCTGGCGCTCGGGGCCAGCCGGGCCCGGGTCATCCGCGACGTCGTCCTGCCCTTCGGCAAGGGTGGCCTGGTGGGGGCGGTCATGCTCGGCCTGGGGCGCGCCCTCGGCGAGGCCATCGCGGTGAGCCTCATCATCTCGCTGTCCTTCGAGCGCAACTTTCGCATCCTGTCTTCGGGGGCGAACTCCATCGCGTCGCTCATCGCCAACCTCTTCGGTTCGGGCGGGAAGCTCGGCCTGTCGGGCCTGCTGGCTGCGGGCCTGGTGCTTGTTCCTCTTCACCCTCGCCGTCAACACCGTGGCCTCGGTGATCGTCAGCCGGACCCGGTTGCGGAACGCATGACCACCACCCTCACCCGTCCTTCGAGCGGCGCTCCGAGTGAGCCCCCGACCCGCGTCGTTCCGGCGGCCCGGCCGGAACGCAAGCGCATCCGGCCGCGGGACTTCAAACCCATCGGACGCGGCGCTGGTCGGGGTCACGCTGCTGGCGGCGTGGTGCATCGTGTGGATCGTCTTCGACCAGCTGACCCTGCTCTCGGGCGCGTTCGGGTTCGTGGTCAGTGTGGCCGTGATCTTCCTTGTTCTCTACTACGTGTTGAACCGTCAGCTCTTCGGCCGCCGGGTGGCGGCCGACCGGGCGACCGGGGCCCTGGTCTCGATCGGCGTCCTCTGCATGCTCACCCCGCTGGTGCTGCTGGTCGGGTTCCTCTTCGTCAAGGGGATCGGCCTGCTCTCGTGGCATCTCCTCACCGCTACCCAGAACAAGGCCCTGGAGATCTGCGCCAAGGGCCAGACCTGTGTCAAGCCGGGCGTCTTCCAGGCCATCATCGGGACGTTCGAGCAGGTCGGCTTCGCCGTGCTGATCGGGGTCCCCGCCGGCATCCTGACCGCCATCTTCCTCAACGAGGTCGGGGGCCGGTTCACCCAAGCGGTGCGTGTGGTGGTCACGGCCATGAGCGGGCTCCCCGCCATCGTGGCCGGGATCTTCATCTACTCCATCGTGGTCATCAAATTCGGGTTCTCCGGATTCGCCGGCTCCCTGGCCCTGGCCGTTCTCCTGCTCCCCACGGTGACCCGCGGGACCGAAGAGGTCCTCAAGATCGTCCCCGACGACCTGCGCGAGGCTTCGGCCGCCCTGGGCGCTCCCCAATGGCGTACCGTCTGGTCGGTGGTCCTGCCGACGGCCCGCTCGGGCATCCTCACCGCGGTGCTGCTCGGCATCGCCGTGGCCATCGGCGAGACCGCTCCCCTCCTCTTCACCGTCTTCGGGTCGAAGGTCACCAACTGGAACCTTTTCAGCGGTCCCCAGGCGTCGCTGCCGCTCTTGATCTACACCTCGGTGAAGTCGTCGCAGAACGGGGACGTGGCGCTCGGGTATGCCGCCGCCCTCGTATTGTTCCTGCTGGTGTTCTCCGTCTTCATCCTTGCCCGGATACTCGGCAGCCCCTGGCTCGGCCGCAAGGTCCGGAATCGTTCCAATCAGCGCATGGCCGATGCGGCGGCGCGTGGTGTGGCAGGAGGCCCGGTGCAATTGAGCATCACCTACGAACAGAAGATCCTGGCGGCCGACGCGAAGCGACACCCGGGCTTCGACAGCACGGCGGGCGAGATGGTGACCGATGACGTCTGCGCCTGGTTCGGCGACCGCCTGGTGCTCGAAGGCGTCAGCTTGAACATGGAGCGGAGCAAGGTCACCGCGCTGATCGGCCCCTCGGGCTGTGGCAAGTCGACCTTCCTCCGCATCCTCAACCGGATGCACGAGACCATCGCGGGAGCGCAGCTGGCCGGGACGGTGGCGCTGAACGGGCTCGACGTGTACGACCCGAGCCAGCGCGCCACCGACGTGCGGCGGCATATCGGCATGGTCTTCCAGCGGCCGAACCCGTTCCCGGCCATGACCATCTACCAGAACGTGCTCTCCGGCCTGCGCTTCAACCAGATCAAAGTGGAGAACGGCGACGACCTGGTGGAGGAGGCCCTGACCAAGGCCGGCTTGTGGAACGAGGTCCGCACCCGGCTCAAGGCCCTCGGCGGCGACCTGTCCGGTGGGCAGCAGCAGCGTCTCTGCATCGCCCGGGCGCTGGCCCTTCGCCCGGCCGTGCTCCTGATGGATGAGCCCTGCTCCGCCCTCGATCCCACCTCGACCCGCCGCATCGAGCAGACCATCGCCGAGATCTCCCACGAGGTGACCGTCGTCATCGTGACGCACAACATGCAACAGGCCCAGCGGGTCTCGGACACCTGCGCCTTCTTCCTGGCCGGTGAGAACGAACCGGGCCGGGTGGTCGAGGACGGGTCGACCGACATGATGTTCAACTCGCCCAGCGATCCGAGGACCCACGACTATGTCAACGGCCAGTTCGGGTAGCCGGGTGCGGGCCGCGGTGCTGGCCTGCCTCGCCGCCCTCGTCTCCATCCCCACCCTGGCTGCGTTCGAGGGTGCGGCCACGCCGCCGGCCTCGGCCAGCGGACCGACCGTGCTCGGGTCGGGCTCGAGCTACGCCGCCGTCGCCCTGGACCAGTGGACGGCCCAGGCGGCGTCGTTGAACATCGGCAACATCAACTACCAGACGTCCTCGTCGGTCATCGGCTTGAACGACTACGCGCAGGGCCAGCTCAACTTCGCCGCCAGCGAGATCGGCTACTCCACGGGACAGTCGGCCTACACGCCCCAGGCGCCCTATGCCCCGTACCAGTACCTGCCCGACGTGGCCGGGGCCATCTGCCTCATGTACAACGTGCCGAGCTCGACCGGGCAGAGCATCACCAACCTCCAGCTCGACGCCGGCACGCTCCTGAAGATCTTCACCGGCCAGATCCAGAACTGGAACGATCCCGGCCATCGCCGCGCTCAACGGGGGCGTGGCCCTGCCCAACATGCCCATCACCAAGGCCTTCCGGACGGACGCTTCGGGCGACAACTACATCTTCTCGGACTACTTCTCGACTCTGTTCGGCCCCCAGTGGAACGCCTTCACGGCAGCCATGGGCACGCCGCCGGGGGCCCAGGCCATCTACCCGCAGCCCTCGAACGGGCAGGGAGGCCAGCACGGGATCTACAACATCACAGGGTTTCAGGGGCAGAACGGGTCCGACGTCGCCTCCCAGTACGTGAACGACAACGCGGGCAGCATCACCTACGTCGAGACGGCCTACGCCATACGGCTCGGGCGCCCGTGCGCGGCGGTGGAGAATGCGTCCACCGCGTTCGTGAAGCCGTCGGCGACGGGCGACGCCATCGCCTTGACGAAGGATGCGCTGGCGCCCGACCTGGAGCAGAACCTCACCGGCGTCTTCCTCAACACGGATCCGGCGGCCTATCCCATTTCGGCCTACAGCTACCTCATCACCCAGGTGACGCCGAACCCACCGGCTGCGATCGGTGCCGAGATGGGCCAGTTCATCCAATTCATCGCCTGCCGAGGACAGATACGCGGCGGGCACGCTCGGCTACTCGCCGATCCCACCCAACCTGGTCTCCGATGACTTCGCGGCGGTGAACCGGCTCAACGGCGCGGCCCAACTCCCGACGCCGACGGCGGCGAACTGCCCCAACCCGTACCTGACCGGCCAGATAACGGTGGCCGGGATACCCAACGTGGCGCCGGCGGTCACCCCGGGGTCAGGAGCGGCCATCGCGGGAGCGGGAAGTGGCAACGGGGCCGGGGCCGGGGCCGGGGCCGGGGCCGGGGCCGGGGCCGGGGCCGGTAACGGTGCCAATACGACGACGACCAACGGGGCGGCCAGCCAGGCCGCGGTTGCCGCCGCCGCCGCCGCCATCGCAGCGAAACAGGCCCAGAAGGCGAAGCAACTCGGGCAGCATGCCGCGAGTGCCCAGCCGCTGGGATTGGCCGAGAGCCTGGCCGCGCAGCGGCTGCTCTCCCAGAAGCCCCCATCCATGCAGATGCTCGGGTGGACGCTGCTGATCGTCCTCGTCTTCGTCGGCGTGCCCCTGGGCATCGCGTTCGTGTGGCGACGACGCAAGCCGCCCACCGATCCCGGAGCGGGGGCGACGCCATGATTCGAAGCTCCAACGGCCAACGGGCGTTGATCGCGGTCGGCACCGGCCTCCTGGTGTTCGGGAGCCTGGTGCTCGGCATGCTCCCCGCCGCTGCGAACTCGCAATCGGCGCCGCACCACCACGACGACCACGCACGTGTCGGCCCACTCGACGCCGACCACCTCGGGTGCGGCCCCCACGTCGACGGCGCCCAGCACAGCGCCGATCTCGTCGACCGCCCCCACGGACGGGGCGGCGACGACCCGGACGCCTGAGACGCCCAACAAGAGGACAACCACCACCACTTCGCCACCCACCACGACCACCACCGTTGCCCACGGATCCCCGGTCGCCGGCGGTGTCGTGCCGTGCTCGCAGATGCCCACCGGCGTGCCGACGACTACGGGTGACACCTGCGCCGAGATGCCGTGTCCCACCGGGACCAACTGCGGCGTCGTGGTGGCGGCCCCGACCTCGGGCCTCGGACCCGGCCAGTACGTCTACCTCAACTTCTACAACTTCTTGCCCGGGGACACCGGCACCACCATCTACTACTGCGCCGACCCCGGAGCATCGACCACGCTCACCTCGACGCCCGACCTGCGGGAACACCGACACCGACTCGTACGCCGAGGCTCCCCAGCAGGTCCGCATCTATCCGGCCTCGTCGTCCACCCTCATCCCCGGGGGCACCTCGGCGGCCAGCATGCAGGCGGCCGAGGTCTCCGCGCCGAGCCTTCCCATCGACGGGCAGCAGTACAACCCAACGCGTCGCCGAGCCGGGGTTCTACTGTGACGGGACCACGTGCCAACGCCTGCTCCATCGTGATCACCGACGCCTCCATCACCCCCGGCAACCCGGCCTCGACGTCCTCCAACAGCGTGGAGATCCCGTTGACCTTCGCGGACGGCTCGGGCGGTTGCTCCAACTCCACCATCGTCACCACCGAGAGCGAGTTCGGCATTGAGCTCCTGATGCCCGAATTGGCGAAACTGAGCTGCGCCAACGACCCCACGACGGCCGTCAGCCCCATCAATACCGCCACCGATGGGCTGCAGGCGGTCACCGACCTGGCGGCTACTGGTTCCTTGACGCAGATTGCCTTCACCGAGGACCCCGAGTCGGCCGGCCAGCAGGCCCAGCTCAAGGGACGGGAAGTTCGCTCTCGATACCGGTGGCGTTGACCGCCAATGTGGTGTCGTTCTTCTCGCAACTCAACTTCCAGGGCAATTTCACCTTGGACCAGACGGACCTGACACCGACCATGGCCGCCGGCCTCCTCACCGATGCCTCGAATTACAACGGCGCCGCGTCGACCGACGACAAGGTGGCCTGCAGCGGTCCGAGCGTGGGAACGACCACAACGGCCAGGGCAACTGCGTGCTGTGCAATTCGGGCCCGGGCCCGTGCTTCGGGAACGCCACGTGCTCCCTGTACTCCCAGCTCAACTTCATCAACGGGTACAACCAGTTCTCCTCCGCCCAAGCGGTGCAGCGATCGGACCACTCGGGCACCACCGACCAGCTCTTCAACTGGCTCTGCAACGCACCGGTCGTGCCGCTCGACTTCGGCACGAAGCCCACCGAGTCCATCGTCGGGTGCCCAGGAGCTCGAGGTCGGACTGACCCCGGCCACCGGACCGCCGGTCACTTCGTGCCCCACCACCGACCAGATGCCACCGGTCAACGGCGCCGCATCGCCTGATCACGGTCAACGACCCGAGCCAGCAGGCCCTCAAGTCCAACCTGGCCGTGTTCCAGAGCGGCACGACGGCCGAGGCGACGGCCGCCTTTGCCGACATGAACTGGGCCGAGTCCCGCTACTACGGGATGAACGTGGCGGCCCTGCAGAACGCCGAAGGAGCCTTCGTCCAGCCCACGGCCACCTCCCTCGAAGCGGGGCTCAACGACGCCACCAAGAACGCCGACGGCTCGTTCACCATGGTGAACTCCACCACCGACGCGGCGGCCTACCCCATGACCAGTGTGGTCTACGCCGTCGTGCCGACCGCCCCGATGGCGAGTGCCGACGCGGCGGCGGTTACCGAACTGCTCACCCAGTTGCTGAACATGACCGGCGCCGGCGGCAGCGCCAACTCGACGCTCCCCGACGGCTTCGTCCCCCTCACCTCGGCGGTGACCGCCCAGGCCACGGCCGACATCGCCAAGGACATCACAGTGATCCCGCCGGTCACCGTCCCCCCCACCACCACCACGACCACGCCGGCCACGACGCCCACGACCGCGCCATCAGGTGGTGGATCAACCGACAACGGATCGGGCAGTTCTGACCTCTCGGTTGTCGGCAACACGGGGAACACGGGGAACACGGGTGTCCCCGACTACGGCCAACCGATCGCGGCGGCGGACGGGCTCGGCTCGGCCGCGGCGAACGCCATCACCGCCGCCAATTCCGGACCTCTCGGTGCCGGCTCCGGTCATCGAGGCACCCTGCCCTGCTCGGTCCGCTCCTGCCCGGGTTCTCGCTGGTGGCCAGCCATGGACGGGTGCTCGTGCCCGAGGCCCTGGCCATCGGGATCGCCGCGGTGCTCGTCGGAGGCGGCGCTGATGACCATCGGCATCATGCGCCGGCGTCGGTCCCTTCTGGGTGCGGCGGCCGCGGCAGGTGTGGAGGGCGCCCTCGAACCCGAGCAGCGGCCGGAGCCGCAATGACCGATGAGCGGTCGATCGAGGTCTTCGACGAGCCGCATTCAGAACCATCCGGCGCCACCACGGGCGGTCTGGCCACTCGATTCGTCGGCGCGCCTGCTCGTACCGCCGAGAGAGCACCAGAGGCCGAGGCCCTGACTCACCACGAGACCCAGACGCCTCCTCAGGCTTCCGAGAACCCGACTTCCGAACCGGTCACGGCCCCGACGGACCCCGTGACGGCCCGGACCGAACCGGTCACCGAATCCACACCGACCGTGACCGAGACGTTGCCCGCGGTGACCGCGTCCACCCCCGCCGTCACCGCACCGGCACCGTGGCCACCACCACCACCACCACCGCCTGACGCCGTCGTTTCGCCTCCCCAGCAGCGACCCGTCCCCCCGGCGCGCCCGCCCCCACCGGTCGAACAGCCGCGACCCGTCCCCCCGGCGCCTCCGTCCGCACCGGCCGAGGCGTCGCCGGAGAGCGAGCCGGCCACCGCGGCCGGGCCCAGGAGCGACGGGACCAGGCTGCTCAGGGCCGGGATGGTGGCTTCGACGATCGGTCTCTGCGCCTTGATGTTCGTTGGCTACGTGTACTTCTTCTCCAACCTGCAGGAGCACCGCGAGCAGCACGCTCTCATCAACCAGTTCACGACGGCCAACAAGGCCCAGATCCTCTCGGGGCGGCTCATTGCCGAGGGGAACCCGGCCGGAGTGTTGACCATCCCGGCCCTCGGGATCTCCGAGGTGGTGGTGCAGGGAACCAGCGCCTCCGACCTGCTGAAGGGTCCGGGGCTCATGCCCGGCACGGCCCGACCGGGCTCGCTGGGCAACTCGGTGATCGCCGGGCACCGCACCATCGCCGGCTCGCCCTTCGCCGATATCGGCGAACTCCGCGTCGGCGCCGTGGTCGGGGTGGTGACCGCACGGGGCGCCTATCGCTACAAGGTCGTGGCGGTGGGCAGCGCCCGCCCCGGGGCCAAGGATCCGATCAGCCCCAGCCGCCATCCGCGGCTGACGCTGGTCACCTCGGGCGGGACGGCGGCCAGCCTCGGGCGGACCTACGTCGTGGCCAGGCTGGTGAGCACCCCCAACCATCTCCCCATCCCTCGGCACCCGCCGACGGCGGCCCAACGCGGCCTGGGCGGGGACTCGTCCGCTGTGGTGTCGTCCGTCCTGTGGGGCCTGGTGCTGGCGGCCGGACTGGCGGCCACCTTCTGGTCCTACTGGCGCTTCCGGGGACGGCACTGGTCGGTGTACCTGCTCTCGACGCCCATACTGTTGGCCATGGCCTTCCTCTGGTACGAGAACCTGATCCGGCTCCTGCCGGCGACGATGTAGTGGGGCGTCACCCTGCTCTGACCCGTTCCCGCGCCCTGGTCCTGGGGGCGGTGATCACCGTGGCGCTCCTCCTCTCGAGCTGCTCCAGCGGTTCGCCCTCGGCGAGCCCTCCCAAGTCGACCACCACCACGTCGGTGCTCACCCCCGCCGTCATCTCGCGCACCATCGTCATTCACGGCCACAGCTACCCGGTCCCCAGCGAGGACGGGGTCCATGCCATCGACCCCTCGGTGGACACCGGCGGGCAGATCATCCTGACCAACAAGGGCTTCCTGCCCTATCGCCTGTTCGTCCAGCTCAAGCAGAAGGTCACCTGGACCAATTTGAGCGCCCATCCCGTGCGCATCACCTTCCTCCACCAGCCGGTGAAGTCGGGGATCATCCCGGTGGGGGGCACCTTCACCTACTCCTCGCCCACGCTGATCAACTTCGTGTACGTCTCGAGCTCGGGCTATCACGGCGTGGTGTCCATCGGGGCGTTCACGCCCTGACCCGGCAGCTCGGGCACTCACCGCGTCCTGCGTTTCGCGGCTCCACCCCCAGGCTGGCGGTGGCACCCGGCGGGTGGTTGTTCGGTGGCGGGACCGCTATCCGCCGGGCTCAATCGCCGCTCGGAGGGCGGTGAGCCGGTCACGATCGAGGGAGTACCACACCCATTTGCCGCGCCGGTCGCCATGGACCAGGCCCGCTTCGCTGAGGATCTTCAGGTGGTGTGACACCGTCGGTTGGCTCTTCCCGAGTGGCTCGACGAAATCGCACACGCACACCTCGCCCTGGGGAGCGGCGGCGAGGATGCTCAACACCCGGAGCCTCACCGGGTCGGCCAGGGCGGCGAAGCCCCCGGCCATCTCGGCGGCCTCGGCGGCCTCGAGCGGGGCCGCCAGCACCGAAGGGCAGCACCCGTCCGTCCGCGCCAACGTGGCCACTCGCTTCGGCATCGGGCCCTCCTATTGACAATCATCGATGCATCGATCGATACTCAACGCATCGACATCCATTGATATTACCGGAGGCCGCCATGTCCAGAGTCCAACTCGCCCTCAGTGTCAGCGACATCGACTCCGCTGTGGATTTCTACTCGAGGTTGTTCGGAGCCCGCCCAGCCAAGCGCCGCCCCGGTTATGCCAATTTCGCCATCACCGAGCCCCCCCTCAAGCTCGTCCTCATCGAGACGGGTGCGGCGCGGGGGAGCGGCGTCGCCGGCGCCCTGAACCACCTGGGCATCGAGGTCGATTCCGCCGAGGAGGTCCAGGCGGCAACCAGTCGACTCTCCGACGAGGGAATGGCCCCTGAAATCGAGGAGGCGACCACCTGCTGCTACGCACTCCAGGACAAGGCATGGGTGAGCGATCCCGACGGGTCGCCGTGGGAGGTCTACACCGTCCTGGCCGATGCGCCCGGCGAGACCAGCCTCGGATGCTCGACCGAGGCGTGCGTTCCGACGGGGACACAGCGAGCCCGTCGGTGGCGCCGCAGTCTCCAGCGCCTGTTGCTGAGCGGGACCATCGGGACGGCGACCGACCACAGTTGACGTGGAGACAGCCGCGCTCTGGCGCCGATTGACCGCTGAGATTTCTCGGCAGCGCGTTCCTGGCCGCCGTGGTCATCGGCTCGGGTATCGCCGCGCAACGTCTCTCGCCGGGCAACACCGGGCTGCAGCTGTTCGAGAACGCGGCGGCCACCGGCGCCGGGCTCTACGCCATCATCTTGATGTTCGGCCCGGTGTCGGGAGCCCACTTCAATCCAGTCGTCTCCTTCGTCGACGCCACCTTTGGGGGGCTCAGCTGGCGCGCCGCCGGCGCCTACCTGCCGGCCCAGGTGGCCGGGTGCATCGGCGGAGCGGTCGTCGCCAACCTGATGTTCTCCGATGCCGCGGTCTCGATCTCCACCCACCATCGGGCCACGCCCGCCCACTTCCTCTCGGAGGTCGTGGCCACGCTGGGCCTCATCCTGGTCATCTTCGCTCTGGCCCGGAGCGGGCGGAGCAGCGCCACACCGGCAGCCGTCGGTGCCTACATCGGGGCCGCCTATTTCTTCACCAGCTCGACCAGCTTCGCCAACCCCGCCATCACCGTGGGGCGCATGTTCTCCAACACCTTCGCCGGCATCGCCCCCTCGTCGGTGCCGGCCTTCATCGCCGCCCAGATCGTCGGCGGGGTACTGGCGGTCGTCGTGATCAAGGCCCTCTACCCCGGTTTCACGCCGGCCGAGGCGGCCGACATCATCGTCCCCCATCACCTCGAAGCGTCCGAGGTCGGGTCCCCTTCGGACCCTTCGCGGGCGCAATCGTCCGCCGTCGCTGCGGGGGCTACGACGGCTGCACCAGTCGACCCGTCCCGCCCCTCGCAACCGAACCAGCCGCTGCCGCCCACCCGGTAGCGAACCAACCAACGGGAGTCCCATGCACATCATTGCCATCGGAGGGAGCGACGCCGGCATCAGCGTGGCCCTGCGCGTCCGGGAGCTCGACCCCGAGGCCGAGGTCACAGTGGTGGTCGCCGACGCGTACCCGAACTTCTCCATCTGCGGGATCCCGTACTACGTCTCAGGGGAGGTGACCCATTGGCGCAATCTGGCCCACCGGACCATCGGCGACCTCGAGGCGACCGGCATGGATCTTCGCCTCGACACCACCGCCCGCCGCATCGACGTGGCGGGCCGCAAGCTCCTCGTCACCCATGACGGCGACGAGGAGCTCCTGTCCTACGACGAACTTGTCATCGGCACCGGCGCCGTCCCGGTCCGCCCGCCCATTGAGGGGCTCTCCGGTTCCGATGCGCTGGGTGCCGGGGACAGCGTCCATCTCCTTCACTCCATGGGCGACACCTTTTCGGTCATGCGCGACGCTCGAGGAAGCCGCCCCGGCGAGCGCGCTCATCGTGGGTGCCGGCTACATCGGGCTCGAGATGGCCGAAGCGCTGGTCGCCCGGGGCCTGGCGGTGACCCAGATGGAACAGCAGGAGGAGGTCCTCCCCACGGTGGACCCCGCCATGGGTGCCCTCGTCCGCGAGCAGCTCACCGAGCACGGCGTCGATGTGCAGACCGGCACCACCGTCCGCTCCGATCGTCCGCCAACCCGCCGGGGCGCCGGGTCGTTTGCGCGTCGAGGCCACCACCACCGACGGACGGGGCGTCGCCCGATCCTTCGACATGGTCCTCGTCGTCGCCGGGGTTCGACCCGACGTCCAATTGGCCGCCTCGGCCGGGGCGTCCCTCGGGCCGCGGGGGGCGATCGCCGGTGGACCGACGCATGCGGACCGGCCTCCCCCACGTCTTCGCCGCAGGCGACTGCGTCGTGACGCACCACCGTCTTCTCGGCGAGACCTACCTGCCGCTCGGCACGACGGCCCACAAGCAGGGACGGGTGGCCGGCGAGAACGCGCTGGGCGGCAGCCGCGAGTTTGCCGGGAGCCTGGGCACGCAGGTGGTCAAGGTCTTCGACCATGCCGTGGCCCGCACCGGCCTGCGGGACCTCGAGGCGACGGGGAGCGCCTTCGATCCGCTCACGGTCGGCTCCGACGCCGACGATCACAAGGCGTACTACCCCGGGAGTCATCGCATCTCCATGCGCTACACCGGCGACCGGGCCACCGGTCGCCTCCTGGGCGTACAACTCTTCGGGCACAAGCACGCCGAGATCGCCAAGCGGGTCGACATCGCCGCCACTGCCATCTTCAACGACATGACCATGGACGGCGTCAACGACCTGGATCTCTCCTACACGCCGCCCCTCGGCAGCCCCTGGGAGGCCGTCCAGATGGGTGCCCAGGCCTGGCTGCGGTCGGCCCAGCCTGCGGCCACGCCAGCCCGCTCCGTCGACCGCGGCCGGTCACCGACAGATGGACGAGCAGACGAGATGAGCAGATCAGATGCATTGAACCGATGCGTCGAAAAGGGGAGGAATGATGACAAAACTTGACGTGATGCCCCAGGGCGTGCGGACGTCGCTCACCAGGGTGGCCGGTGACCTCCACCATCAATTCCAGGGCGTCTTCGGTCACGAGACCATAGAGGCGCTGGTCTTGGACAGTTACGCCGAAATTGGCCGCCCGGGCCACGGTCACCAGGTGGTTGATCCTCGGTGCGCAGCGATTCGCCCGAGAGCGATTGGAGGCTCTCGTGCACGCTGAAGATCGCTCGCCGCATCGGGTACCGGGCGTCCTGTTCCTCTGTGTCCACAATGCCGGGCGTTCCCAGATGGCGCTCGGTTGGTTCGCCCACCTGGCGGGGACAACGCCGTCGCCTGGTCGGGCGGCTCCGAGCCCGACGCCGACATGAACGAGGCTGCCGTCGCCGCCATGGCCGAGATCGGCATCGACATCTCACGGCAATTCCCCAAGCCCTGGACCGAGGAGTTCATGAGCGCCGCCGACGTCGTGGTGACCATGGGCTGCGGCGACGCCTGTCCCTGGTGCCCGGCAAGCATTACGAGGATTGGGAGCTGGAGGACCCGAAGGGAAAGCCAGTCGAGGAGATTCGACCGATCCGGGACGAAATCGGTCGGCGGGTGACCGATCTCATGGACCGTCTGGAAATCCGGCACCCGAAAGGCCTGGACAACTCGGACAACTCGGACCAGGCCTGACGAGTCGGGAGGCGGCTTGCCCGCCCGCCCCGGGCGCCCTATCCTGGTACGTCGGCTCTCGGGACCCCCGGGCGCCTGAGCGCACCCGACCTGAGTGCGCTCCCCGCACCAGCCGGTAGCGAAAGATCGATCCCTTGCGCACATTTTCACCGAACGTCACCGAGATAGAGCGAGCCTGGTACGTGGTCGACGCCGACGGCCTGGTGCTCGGTCGCCTGGCCTCCGAAGTGGCGCGCCTCCTGCGCGGGAAGCACCGCCCCTACTTCGCGCCGCACGTCGACACCGGGGACCACGTCATCGTGGTCAACGCCGACAAGGTGATCCTCACCTCGGACAAGGCCGCCGACAAGCTGGCCTACCGCCACAGTGGCTACCCGGGCGGCCTCAAGTCGACCAGCTACGCCGAGCTCCTGGACCGGACGCCCGACGAGCTGATCCGTCGCTCGGTCCGCGGCATGCTGCCCAAGAACACACTGGGGCGCCAGATGTTGGGCAAGCTCAACGTCTACGTCGGCCCGGACCATCCCCACGCAGCGCAGACCCCCGAGGTCCTCGAGCTGCCCTCGGCCCGCCGGGCCGGCTGAACGTACGGCAAGGAGCCCACATGCCCGCACCACTCACCCAGACGACCGGACGCCGCAAGCAGGCGGTGGCGCGGGTGCGTCTCCGCCCCGGCCAGGGAGCGATCAAGGTGAACGGCCACCCGATCGAGGCCTACTTCACGTCGGCCACCCACCGCATGCTGCTGACCGAGCCGCTGCGGGTCACCAACATGACCGAGGCCTACGACATCGACGCCACCATCGACGGGGGCGGCATCTCCGGCCAGGCCGGCGCCATGCGCCTGGGCATCGCCCGCAGCCTGTGCGAGCTCGACGGGGAACATCGGGCCGCGCTCAAGCGCTCGGGGCTCCTCACCCGCGACGCCCGCGAGAAGGAGTCCAAGAAGTACGGCCTGAAGAAGGCTCGCAAGGCGCCGCAGTACTCCAAGCGGTAGGAGGGTGGCGTCGGCGGCACGCTTCGGTACCGATGGCGTCCGGGGCGTCGCCAACGAGGAACTGACGGCGGAGGTGGCCCTGGCCCTCGGCCGCGCCACGGCCCGTGTCCTGCCTTCGGTGGCGTTCGTGGTCGGGCGCGACACGCGTCGCTCGGGCCCTCTCCTCCAGGCTGCCCTGTCGGCCGGCCTGGCCACCGAGGGCGCCGACGTCGTCGACCTGGGCGTGGTGCCCACGCCCGGGGTGGCCATGGTGGCGGAGCGCCGCGGCATCCCCGGCGCCATGGTCTCGGCCTCGCACAATCCCTTCGGTGACAACGGGATCAAGCTGTTCGGGGCGCGGGGCACCAAGCTGGCGGTCGAGACCGAGACCGAGGTGGAGGACGAGTTGGCCCTGCTCCTGTCCGACGCCGAGCGCCCACCCCGCCGGCCCACGGGTCGCGGCGTGGGCGGGATCATCGCCGACCCCGACGCGCTCGATCTCTACCGCGGGTACCTCGAAGCGGCCACCGAAGGCCGGACGCTCGAGGGCCTGCACCTCGTGGTCGACTGCGCCAACGGCGCCGCCAGTGCCATCGCGCCGGACGTGTTCGCCGCGCTCGGGGCCCGGGTGACGGCGCTGCACGACGCCCCCGACGGCACCAACATCAACGAGAAGTGCGGATCGACGGACCCCACGGAACTGGCCCGCACCGTCAGCACGACCGGGGCCGACCTCGGGCTGGCGCTCGATGGTGACGCCGACCGCGTCATCGCCGTCGATCACACCGGCGCCATCGTCGACGGCGATGCCCTCCTGGCCCTCTTCGCGTTGGACCTGGCCTCCCGGGGCCAGTTGGCCGGCAACACGGTGGTGGTGACGGTCATGACCAACCTCGGGTTCCGCCTGGCCATGGAGGCGCAGGGCATCGGGGTCCGGGTGACCGACGTGGGTGACCGCCATGTCCTGGCCGCCCTCGATGCCGGCGGCTTCACCCTCGGCGGCGAGCAGTCCGGCCACATCATCTTCCGGAGTCGCTCCACCACCGGTGACGGCACGCTGACCGGGATCGTCCTGGCCGACCTGCTGCAGCGTTCGGCGCGGCCTCTGGCCGACTTGGCGAACGGTGTGGTGGAGCGGGTCCACCAGGTGCTGGTCAACGTGCCCATTCCCCAGCCGGGCCGCCTGGCCGACTGCGCCGAGGTCTGGGAGGAAGTGGCGGCGGCCGAGGCCGAGCTGGGCCACGAAGGCCGGGTGCTCCTGCGGCCGAGCGGGACCGAGCCTCTGGTCCGGGTCATGGTCGAAGCGCGTGAGTTGGCCCAGGCCAATGCGGTGGCCGCCCAGCTGGCCGGGCTGGTCGAGGCCGCCCTGGGGCAGGTCGGGGGCTGAAGGGCGCATTGGTCGGGATCGGACCCCCGGGCCCGCCAGTAGCCTGAGTCCCCATGTGCGGCATCATCGGCGTCACCGGCGAACCCGACGCCCTCCCGATGATCCTGGAGGCGCTGCACCAGCTGGAGTATCGAGGGTACGACTCGGCCGGGGTGGCCCTGGTGGACGCCGGGGAGATCTGGCGGGTCCGGGCGGCCGACGGCACCCGGTCGGTGGCCGAGCTGGCCGAGCTGACGACGACCGCACCCACCGGGCACGCCGCCGCCATCGGGCACACCCGCTGGGCCACCCATGGCCACCCGACGGCGGAGAACGCCCACCCTCACCTCGATTGCAGCGGCCGCCTCGCCCTCATCCACAACGGCATCATCGAGAACCACGCCGCCCTGCGGGCCGACCTGGTGGCCGAGGGCCACGTCATGGCGTCGGCCACCGACACCGAGGTCATGGCCCACCTGATCGAGCGGCACATGGCGACCGGCCTCTCCCTCGCCGAGGCCACCCGGGCCGCCCTGCGCATCGTGCGGGGTGCCTTCTCGGTGGCGGTCATCCATGCCGATGAGCCCGACACCATCGTGGCGGCCCGACGTTTGACCCCGCTGGTGCTCGGACTCGACGACGGTGTGGCCTTCTTGGCCTCGGACATCCCGGCCCTCCTCGGCCACACCCGCCGCCTGTTCGCCCTGGCCGACGATGAGGTCGCCGTCCTCACCCCCGGGGCGATCACCGTGACCACGCTCGGCGGTGACCCGGTCGACCCCCGAGCAGCTCACGATCAGCTGGGACCTCGAGGCGGCCCAGAAGGGCGGCTACGAGGACTTCATGTCCAAGGAGATGCACGAGCAGCCCGAGGCGGTGGCCAACACGCTGCTCGACCGCCGGGGCCCCGGGGGCGAGCTGGTGCTCGATGAGATGCGCCTGGACACCGACGAACTGGCCCGGCTCGACAAGGTGTTCATCGTGGCCTGCGGCAGCAGCTACCACGCCGCCCTGGTGGCCAAGTACGCCATTGAGCAGTGGGTCAAGCTGCCGACCGAGGTCGACATCGCCAGCGAGTTCCGCTACCGGGACCCGGTGCTGACCGACCGCACCCTGTGCGTGGGCGTCTCCCAGTCGGGCGAGACGCTCGATACGTCCGAAGCCATGCGGGAGGCCTCCCGCCTCGGGGCCAAGGTCCTGGTCGTCTCCAACGTGGTGGACTCCTCCATGGCCCGGGCGGCCGACGGGGTGCTCTACACCCGGGCCGGGCCCGAGGTCGGCGTGGCCTCGACCAAGTGCCACCTGGCCCAGATCGTGGCGCTCGAGATCCTCGGCCTGACCCTGGCCCAGGTGCACGGCACCCTCACCCCGGCCGAGATCACGGCCACGCTCAACACGATGGACCGGCTGCCCGGCCTGCTCACCGAGACCCTCTCGCGGGCCCCCGACGTCGACGACGTGGCCGGCAAGCTGACCGACGCCCGCGACTTCTTCTTCCTGGGGCGTCATGTCGGGTTCCCCATGGCCCTCGAAGGCGCCCTCAAGCTCAAGGAGCTGGCCTACCTGCGCGCCGAGGGCTACCCGGCCGGCGAGCTCAAGCACGGGCCGATCGCCCTCATCGAGCCGGGCACCGTGGTGGTGGGCATCGCCACCCGCAACCGGCTTTCGGAGAAGTTGCTCTCCAATATCGCCGAAGTGCACAGCCGGGGCGCCACCGTGGTGCTGCTGGCCGACGACGGTGACGACGACGTGGCGACGGTGGCCGACCACGTGCTGTGGGTCCCACCGACCGATCCGCTGCTCTCGCCGGTGGTCGGCGTCATCCCCCTGCAGCAACTGGCCTACCGCCTGGCCACGTTGCACGGCCACGACGTGGACCGCCCGCGCAACCTGGCCAAGACGGTGACCGTTGAATGAGGGGCCGCCCACGGGTGGCCCGCCGGTGAATGAGGGGCCGTCCCCGGTGGCCCGCCGGTGGGCCGACCGGGAGCACGCCGGGGGAGCCGTGACCGTGACCGCCGGCCTCTCCCTGGCCGGGGTGGGCGTCGACGCGGTGGACGTGGCGCGCTTCCGTGGCGTGCTGGCCCGCCGACCCGGCTTCGCCGCCCGCTACTTCTCGGCCGCCGAACAGGCGGACGCCGGTCGGTCCACCGACCCGGCCCAGACCCTGGCCGCGCGCTTCGCCGCCAAGGAGGCGCTGATGAAGGCTCTGGGCGCCGGCCTGGGGAGCTTCGCGCTCACCGACGTCGAAGTGCGCCGCGCTGCCACCACCACCCCCACCACCACCGGCGCTGGCCCTGGCGCCGCCACCAGTGCCGCCACCGGCGCGCCCTCACTTGTCCTGCACCGTGGCGCGGCCGCCCTGGCCCGGCAGCACCGGGCGGGGCCCTTCCACCTCTCGCTCACCCACACCGCCGATGTGGCCATCGCGTTCGTGGTGGCCGAACGCTCCCCCTCGTGCAGCCCGTCCTGACCGCGGCCGAGATGCGCGCCGCCGACGCGGCCGCGCTGGCCGAGGTCTCGCACGAGACCCTGGTCACCCGGGCCGGCACGGCCGTGGCCGCCGCTGCGCTGGGCATGCTGGGCGGCCCGTACGGTCGCCGGGTCACCGTGGTGGCCGGCAAGGGCAGCAACGGCGCCGACGGTCGGGTGGCGGCCGCGGGGCTGGCCCGCCGCGGGGTCCGGGTGCAGGTGATCGAGGCGGCCGACCCCCCGCCCGAGCTCCCGGACTGCGACCTGTTGATCGACGGCGCGTACGGCACCGGCTTCCACGGCACCTACGACGCGCCGGTCGTGCCCGCGGCGACCCCCGTCCTCTCCATCGACATCCCCTCGGGCCTCGAGGCCGACACGGGGACCGCGTCGCCCGGCGCGACGCAGGCCACGCGGACGGTTACCTTCGCCGCCCGCAAGCCCGGCCTCCTCCAGGGCGACGGGCCACGCCTGAGCGGGGAGGTGACGGTGGCCGACATCGGGGTCGACGCCGTGCCTGGGGCGGCCGCCCTGGTCGAGGACGCCGACGTTCGCCACCTGCTGCCGGCCCGCCCCCGGGAGTCGCACAAGTGGTCCACCGCCCTGGGGGTGGCCGCCGGCTCGGTGGGCATGGAGGGCTCCGCGGTGCTGTGCACCCGCGGTGCCATGGCCGCCGGCGCCGGCATGATCCGGCTGGGGACCCCGGGAGGCCCCGCCGGACCCTGGCCCGTCGAGGCGGTGCGCATCGCGCTGCCGGCCGAAGGCTGGGCCGCCCCGTTCCTGGCCGCCACCGCGAAGTGCCGGGCGCTGGTCATCGGGCCCGGATTGGGCACCGGGGCCCGCGCCCGGGAGGAGATCCGCACCGTGGTGGCCGACGCCACGGTGCCCCTGGTGATCGACGCCGACGGGCTCACCGCATTGGGTGACCTCTCCGCCGCCCGCGCCGTGCTGTCGGCACGGTCCGCCCGCGGCACGCCGACCGTGCTCACCCCCCACGACGGGGAGTACGCGCGGCTGGCCGGCACGCCGCCGGGTCCCGACCGCCTGGCGTCGGCTCGCCACCTGGCCACCGAGTTGGGTGTCATCGTCCTGCTCAAGGGCCCGCTGACCGCGGTCGCCCGCGCCGGCGCGGCGCGACCCGACGTGCTGCTGGCGGCGGCGGGGGCCCCGTCCCTGGCCACCGCCGGGACCGGCGACGTGCTGTCGGGCATCATCGGGGCCTTCCTGGCCCGGGGCGTCGCCCCGCACGAAGCGACCGCCCTGGCCGCCCATGCCCACGGCCGGGCCGCCGGGCGCGGGCGTCCCCAGGGGCTGGTGGCCGGCCAGCTCCCCGCCCTACTCGCCGCCTACCTCAGCGAGGTGGCGGCCGGTGCCTGAGGGGACCTTCAAGCGCCTGCGCGCGGGCATGCAGGGGCCCACGACGCCCAAGCCCACCCGGGCCGATATGGACGAGCAGGTGACGATGGCCCAGGGGCGTTCGCGGCCGGCCTGGGCCGAGATCGATCTGGCCGCCGTCACCCACAACGCCGCGGTGCTGACCCGGTTGGTGCGACCGTCCTTCCTCTGCGCGGTGGTCAAGGCCCACGGGTACGGGCACGGGGGACCAGCGGTGGCCCGGGCCGCGCTGGCCGGGGGCGCCGCCGGCCTGGCCGTGGCCCTCGTCGACGAGGGTGTCGAGTTGCGCCAGCACGATGTGTACGGCCCGATCCTCCTCCTGAGCGAGTGCGGGGCCGAGGCGGTCGAGACGGCGCTGGCCTACGGCCTCACCCCCACCCTCTACACGCCCGAGGGCATCGAAGCGTTCGGCCTCGCCGCCCGTCAGCTGAGCCAGCGCACCTCGGTCCACATCAAGGTCGACACCGGCATGCACCGGGTGGGGGCGCAACCCCACGAAGTGCCGGCGCTGATCGCGGCCATCGCCGACGACCCGCTGCTGCGCCTCGAGGGTCTGTGGACGCATCTGGCCGTAGCCGACGGGGAGAGCGGTGACGACCGCGACTTCACCCGGCGACAGCTCGCCGCGTTCGACGGACTGGCCGGCGAGCTCCATGCGATCGGCATCGACGCCGACGTGGTCCACGCCGCCAACACGGCGGGGGCCATCGCCTTCCCCTCGGCGCGCTACGACATGGTGCGGTGCGGCATCGGCCTCTACGGCTACCTCCCCGGCCCGGCCGTCGAGAAAGCCTTCGCAGCCGCGGCGCCCGGTGAGGCCCTGCGCCCGGTGATGTCGCTGCGCGCCCGCGTGGTCTCGGTGCGCACACTGCCCGAAGGCGAGCGTGTGTCCTACGGTCGCCTGCGCCCGCTGCCCGCGCGCTCCGTGGTGGCCACGGTGCCCATCGGCTACGCCGACGGCGTGCCGCGCGCCCTCTTCGGCGAGGGCTACGGCGTGCTGATCGGGGGCCGGCGGCGCCCGTTGGCCGGCATGGTCACCATGGACCAGATCATGGTCGACTGCGGGGACGACCCGTCGGTGCGACCGGGCGACGAGGTCGTCCTGTTGGGGCGCCAGGGTGACGAGGAGATCACGGCGGACGAGTGGGCCGCGCCTGCTCGGCACCATCAACTACGAGGTGCTCTGCGGCGTCGGGGCCCGCGTGCCCCGCCTGGTGGTCGGTGGGCCCGAACGCCACGGTCCGGACATCTCACCCCCCGCCCCCTGAGGGCGGGCGCCCCGGTACGCTCGGGGAGTGGCTGAGAGTGGTCGGAGAACGCTCGAGCAGCTGCGGGCGACGGCGCTGTCCTGTACGCGGTGCGCCCTGGCCGAAGGGCGCACCCAGGTCGTCTTCGGGGTGGGCGATCCCGATGCCGAGCTGCTCTTCGTGGGGGAAGGGCCGGGCCGCGAAGAGGATCTGGCCGGTGAGCCGTTCGTCGGCCGCTCGGGCAAACTGCTCGATCGGCTCATGGCCGAGGAGATCGGCGTGACCCGGGCCCAGTGCTACATCGCCAACGTGGTCAAATGCCGTCCGCCCAACAATCGCGACCCGGCCCCCGATGAGATCGCCTCCTGCCGCCCCTACCTCGAGGAGCAGATCGCGCTCATCAAGCCGGCCGTCGTGGTCACCCTGGGCAACTTCGCCACCCGGCTCCTGCTCGAGAGCGCCGCGGGCATCCGCCAGCTGCGGGGTTCGATCTACCCCTACGGCGCCGGCCACCTGGTGCCGACCTATCACCCGGCCTATGTCCTGCGCGCCGGCGGCCAGGCCCTGGCCGAAATGCGGGCCGACCTGGTGCGGGCCAAGCGGCTGGTGGCGGAGCGACGCGCGGTGAGCTGGCCGGTGACCATCGCGGTCGATTCCCCGGCGGCGACCAGGGACGTGGCGGCCCGTCTCGCCCGCGGCTGCCGATCCGGCGACATCATCCTCCTGGTGGGTGACCTGGGGGCCGGCAAGACCACCTTTGCCCAGGGCTTCGCCGCCGCCCTCGGCGTGCCGGGTCCGGTGACCAGCCCCACCTTCACGCTGGTGCGCCAGTACCGCTGTGGCGGTTCCAGCCCGGTGGAGCACCTGATCCACGCCGACGTGTACCGCACCGAGTCCCTGAGCGAGGTGGCCGATCTGGCTCTGACCGAACTGGTGGAGGAGCGGGCGGTGGCGCTGGTCGAGTGGGGGGACCTGGCCGCACCTGCCCTGGGGCGGGACGTCCTCGTGGTGTCCCTGGACCGGCCCGAGGGACCGGATGCGGCGGATGAGGGGCGGACCATCGTCCTCACGGGCCGGGGGGCCTGGACCGGGCGGGCCGACGAGGTGGCCGAGGTGCTCGCCACGGCCGGTACGGCCCCGTCATCGTGAACATCGTGGCGACATCGTGAACATCGTGGCGATCGAGACAGCCACCGAGACCGTCGGGGTGGCGGTGCGCACCGAAGGCGGCGTGCAGGCCGAGTTCTCACTGGCCGGACGGCGCCGCCACGTCGAGTCGCTGGTGCCGGCCCTGGCTCACCTCTTCGAGCAGGTGGGGATCGAGGCCGGCGCGCTCGATGCGGTGGCGGTCGACCTGGGTCCGGGCCTCTTCACCGGGCTCCGGGTCGGTGTGTCGACGGCCAAGGGCCTGGCGCAGGCGCTCGGACTCGGCGTCGTAGGCCTGTCCAGCCTGGACGTGCTCCTCGGCGCCGCGGCCGGCCTGGGCCGGCCCGGCCACGTGCTCGCGGTGGTCGATGCCCGGCGGGGCGAGGTGTTCGCCAACCTGGCCGCGGTCGGTTCGGATGAGGGCCTGACCGAGGTCCTCCCTCCCATGCTGGCGGCGCCCGACGAGCTGGCCGATGTCGTGTCTGGACTGGGCGGGATGCCGGTCCTGGCCGTGGGGGACGGGGCCCAGCGCTATGCCGACGTGCTCGGCGCCGTGCCCGGGGTCTCGTGCCTCATGGGCGCGCTGGGCTGGCCCCCGGCGTCGACCCTCCTGACGATGGCATCGCGGCTGCTGGCCGCCGGGGTTGCGCCGGTTCCGGCCGAAGATGTCGTTCCGCTCTACATGCGAGAGGCGGACGCCCGGAGCAATTTCGCCCAGATCGCGCGCGCCGGGGCCCGGTCCCCGGCGGTGACGCCCTGAGCCGGCCGTGGAACTCCGCATCGAAAAGTTGAAGCGAAGGGATCTTCGCCACGTGCTTCCCATCGAGGCGGCCGTCTTCCCGGAGCCGTGGAGCGTGGCCGTCTTCAACTCCGAGTTGGCGCTGCGCCACGGGCGCCTCTACCGGGCCGCGTGGGACGGACGCCAGCTGGCCGGCTACATCGGCTTCCTCTTCGTGGACGAGGAAGCGCACATCACCACCATCGCGGTGGCCCCGTCGCACCAGCGGGCCGGTGTGGCCAGCGCGCTGATCATCGACGGGATCCGCACCCTGCTGCTCTCGGGGATCAAACACCTCTCGCTCGAGGTGGCGGCCAACAATGAGCCGGCCCAGTCCCTCTACCGCCGTTTCGGATTCGTCCCGTCCGGCGTCCGCAAGAACTACTACCAGGTCACCGGGCAGGACGCCATCATCATGTGGGCCCACGACATCGACACCCCCGACTACGCCGAGCGCCTGGTTGCTCTGGGTCAGCCCCGCCAGGGCGAGGAGAGTCAGCCCGGACACTGAGCCGGACGGGGGGAGGCAGGCCGATCCCGTGGGGACGACCCGTGACGTCGAGCGCGCCCGAATTCCTTAGGGTGGGCTGCATTCGCTCTCAGCAAGGAAAGGATGAAACGTCTGATGGAATACATCGCACTGGGGGGCCAGGGGCTCACCGTGTCCCGCCAGGGTCTGGGCTGCATGGGCATGTCGGACTTCTACGGGAACACCGACGACGCCGAGTCGGCGTCCACCATCAACCGTGCGCTGGACCTGGGCCTGACCTTCTTCGACACCGCCGACATGTACGGTCCCCACAAGAACGAGATCCTCCTCGGCCGTGCCCTGGGTGGACGCCGCAGCGAAGCGGTCGTCGCCACCAAGTTCGGCATCGTCCGGGATCCCGACCACCCCACGACGCGGGCGGTGAACGGCCGACCCGAGTACGTCCGGCAGGCGTGTGATGCCTCTCTGGCCCGCCTCGGCACCGACCACATCGACCTCTACTACCAGCACCGGGTGGACCCTGCCACGCCCATCGAGGACACCGTCGGGGCCATGGGCGAGCTCGTCGCCGCCGGCAAGGTGCGCTTCCTCGGCCTCTCCGAGGCCGCGCCGGCCACCATCCGCCGCGCCCATGCCGTGCACCCGATCTCGGCCCTGCAGACCGAGTACTCACTGTGGTCGCGTGACCCCGAGAGCGAGATCCTGCCGACCATCCGGGAACTCGGTATCGGCTTCGTCCCCTACAGCCCGCTCGGACGAGGGTTCCTCACCGGGACCATGCGCTCGGTGGATGCGTTGGACGAGAGCGACTTCCGCCGGTTCCAGCCGCGCTTCGTGGGCGACAACCTCGAAGCCAATGTCGCCATGGTCGAAGTGATCGACGCCGTGGCCGCCGCCAAGGGGTGCACGGCGGCCCAGGTGGCGCTGGCCTGGGTCCACGCCCAGGGCACCGACCTGGCGCCCATCCCCGGAACGAAGCGGCGCACCTATCTCGAAGACAACGTCGGTGCGCTCGACGTCAAGCTCAGTCAGGACGACCTGGCGCAACTCAACGGACTGGGCCGGGCCCGAGGGGACCGCTACGCCGACATGTCCGCCGTAAACGGCTAATTGATCCTCAGGCTTCGGGTTCTCAAACTTCGGGTTCGGGTCCCTCCGAGCGCGAATCCCCGACACCGAGGGCGCACCGAGCTTCTCGTCAGGGCATGCGTCCTGGTGGATTCCCCTTTGTCGGTCTTTGCGAATCGGCCACGTGGACCGACCGGACAGCACCGGACCCGTTCGCATTAGGGTTGCAACCACTGAGCGGCTCCTGGCGGTGAGGAACATTCCTCTGCCGATGGAGCGAGAGGGGACACAGTGGTGGGTCGACACAGCCAGATCATGCACGCGCGGGTCGCGGGCGATTCCAAGGTCCACACTCGCAGAGTCGGGGCACTTGCAGGGCTTCTCGCTCTGGGCACAGCCCTGGGGGGCTTCGGGTTGGCCCTTGTGCCAGCCCCCCCCGCCCTGGCCAGCGTCCCCGGCGGGCCCTGTGGGAGCGCCGGGGTGTATTCGAGCACTGCCACGACCGTAACCTGCACCTACGCATCCACGGGCGAGGACACCTTCACCGCGCCGGCCGGAGTGACGACCGTGCACGTCGACGCCGTGGGCGGCTCAGGCGGCGCCTTCACCGGCTACCAATTTTCGGGTCCTGGAACTCCGGCAACAGCCGCGGCGCCGACGTGACCTCTGACCTGACCGTCACCCCCGGTGCGCCGCTCTACGTCGAGGTCGCTGGCAACGGTGGTGGCGAAGATTACTCAGGCGGAGTGACCGGTGCCGGCGGCTTCAACGGCGGCGCTGCCGGCGGCATTACGCAGACAATATATGGCTACGCGAGCGGGGGATACAGCGGCGCCGGCGGTGGTGGCGCGTCCGATGTGCGCACCTCACCGAGATCGGACGGGCTGTCGCCCGATCCCCGGCTGCTGGTCGCGGGCGGCGGCGGCGGTGCCGCTTCCTTTAGCGGCTCCAGTCAAACATCTAGCACCGCCGGTTTCGGCGGTGATGCCGGCAGTCCCGGATCCGGCGGCGGCTCTGGCGGCGCCGGAACATCCACCGGCGGCGGCTCTGGCGCCGGTGGCGCCGGTGGTGTCGGGGTCGGCTTCGGTCAGGGGGATAGCGGGAGTGACGGCACGCTCGGAGGCGGCGGCGCCGGCGGCGGGCTTCCCATACCCGCATCGGTTCACGGTGTGGGCGGCGGCGGCGGTGGCGGCGGCCTGTACGGCGGCGGTGGCGGTGGCGACAACAGTCCCGCCGGAGGAGGCGGCGGCGGCTCCAGCTACTCCAGCGGCAACAACGTTGATCATCGGCCTCGGCAGCCCCGGACAGGCGCCTCAGATCGCCATCACCTACCAGGAGGTCCCGACGGCCCCGGCCATCACGTCAGCGGCGAGCACCACGTTCGTCGCCGGCACCCCGGGAACCTTCACCGTCACGACCACGGGCTTTCCCCTCCCATCACTCAGCGGGGGCAAGGGCCTGCCCCCCGGCGTCACGTTCAGCGACAACGGTGACGGGACGGCCTCGCTCGCGTACGACGGCTCCGCGAGCGCATTGGGCACCTCCCCGATCACCATCTCTGCGTCCAACGGGGTGGCACCCGACGCCACCCAGCACTTCAGCGTGATCATGGCACGGCCCGCGGCGCCCACCGGGCTGAGCGCCACCCCGGGCTCCTCGAACACCAAGAATGCTCTCTCGTGGAATCCGGTCACCGGGGCGACCAGTTACAACGTCCTACGCTCGACCACGTCGGGTGGCCCCTACACGAGGGTCGCCGTTGTCCCCGCGACCAGCATGGTCAACGGCGGCCTGACCCCGGGCACCACCTACTACTACGTGGTCGCGGCCACCGTGGCGGGCGTCGGTTCCTCGGTCAACTCGACCGAGGCCTCGGCCACCACGCTGTCCACGCCAGTGGCCCCCGTTGTGAATGCAGCCACGGCGTCGAGCACCTCGATCCAGGTCTCATGGAACGCGGTGACGGCCACGGGGTCGACGGGACCGACGACCTATAACGTGTACAGCTCGACGACGGCCGGTGGGCCCTACACATTGAAGGCCGTGCTTTCGACCTTGTCATGGCCCAACAACGGCCTGACCCCGGGCACCACCTACTACTACGTGGTCAAGGCTGTGGTGCCGGGCGTCGGCTCCTCGCCCAACTCGGTCGAGGCCTCGGCCACCACGCTGGCCGCAGCCCGTGGCCCCCGTCGTGAATGCAGCCACGGCGTCGGGCACCTCGATCCACGTCTCATGGAACGCGGTGACGGCCACGGGGTCGACGGGACCGACGACCTATAACGTGTACAGCTCGACGACGGCCGGTGGCCCCTACACATTGAAGGCCGTACAGTCAACAACCTCGTGGCCCAACAACGGCCTGATGCACGGCACCACCTACTACTACGTGGTCAAGGCTGTGGTGCCGGGCGTCGGCTCCTCGGTCAACTCGACCGAGGCCTCGGCCACCACGACGTAGACCGAGTCTCGGTAACTGACCTCTTTTTGCATCGACAAATTGTTCTGATGGGCATGCTCATTGTTCAGTGAGCATGCCCGCCGCCCCATCGCCCGCCACCCTCTCGGTCGAAGTGCACCTCTCGATTGGTCCGAGGTCGGGCTCCGGGACTCAAGGGTCGAGTTCGGCTCCGGCGTTCGGGCCCGCACCCGAACCGTTCTCGCCCGCGGATCCGTTCTGATTGGTTGGCGTCTGCGCCGAGCCACCCGGATGACTTGGACCCGGCTGGACGCGGGTGCCGTCCCGTTGACGGAGACCGCCGACCACTGCTCGCCGCCCACCCTGATCACGCCCTCGGGGGCCAGTTCGCTCACCACGGTGCCCAGCGAGCCCTCCAGGGAACTGAGGTGGTACCGCTCGGTGGCCCCTCTGCTGCGGGCGAGGCCGAACCAGGCCAGGGCAGCCACGCCGGCCGAAACCAAGAGGTCGGCCCCCAGCAGCCACCACAGGGAGCGCCCGGGTCCCGCGTCGAGCAGCGCGTAGGTGAGCCATCCGGCGACCAGGAGGCCTATGGCGGCGGCCACCGCACGGGCGTGGGGCCCGAAATGGAACCCACACAACGCGGCCAGGCCGACCAATCCGAGTAGGACTCCTGTGACGATCCACATGAGCACCACCTCACTTCGTTGCTGGCGCGAATTCTACCGCGGGTTGCCCGGTCGGGTCCCGCCGGACCGGGCCAGTTCGACCAGAACGTCGGTGATGGTGCCCAGGGGGTCGGTCGCGGCGATCTCGGCCGCCAGGGCACCCGCCCGGGCCCGGTAGGACGGCTCGGCCAGCACCCGACGCACCGCCGCGTCCAGCTTGGAAGGGGACGGCTTGCCGGTGCGCAGGTCGATGCCGGTCCCCGACCATCGGACGCGGGCCGCGACTTCGGGCTTGTCCTCGCTGTCGCCGGCCACGACCAGGGGAACGCCGTGGGCCAGCGCCTGTTGCACCCCGCCGTAGCCGCCGTTGGTCACCATGACGTCGACGTGGGGCAACAACCGGTCATGGGGGATGAACCGCTCCAGCCGGACATTGGCCGGGAGCCCGGGCCGCAGTGGCGCGGGGTCCGGCCCGCCGGTGGTGACCACCACGAGCACGTCGTGGACGGCCAGACCCGCTATGGCGGGCCTGAGGAGCCGGTTCAGGTCGGCGTTGTCGAGCGTGCCCTGGGTGACGTGGACCACGGGCCGCGGCTGTCCGAGCTCGGCCCACCAGTCCGGGGGATCGAAGCCCGTCGCGGGCGGGGCGAGGATCGGCCCGACAAAGCGGATCGACCGCGGGAGGTCGGCCCGCGGGTACTCGAAGCCGGGCACGGTCTCCTGCAGGAAGACGTCCACCACCTTGGGCGGCAGGTCGATGAAGGAGCCGGCAAAGGATGGTGCGCCGGCCTCGGCCAGGCGCGTCCGGGCCAGGCGCTGGATGTCGCGCAGCGCCACATGTTCGGCCGCCCAATTCAGGGTGACATTGCGCAGTCGGCGCAGCGGGCCGGTGCCGGGCTGGAGGGCCGTGCCGAACGGCGCGGTGTCCCGGCTTCCGACGACCAGCGGCATGACGCCGACGCAGGCCAGGGCCGGACGCGCCGCCCGCGGGCCGAGCGCGAACGGGAGCGCGCCGAAGAACATGGAGTCGGCCACCAGCACCTCGGCGGCAAAGTCGGACAGGATCGCCACCAGGCCGGTGTACTGCCCGAGCAGCGGGCCGACGAAGATCCGGCGCAGATCATCCTTCACGCCCCGCACCCCCCGGGCCGACGACGCTTCCCGGTCCGGATTGGCCACCATGAGGTCGTGAGCGTCGTACTCGGCGGCGAAGGGGACGAAGACCGCTCCGGTGGCCGTCACCGGGTCCCGGTAGTGCTCGGTGGTGAAGAACACCACCTCGTGACCGCACTCGACCAGACGCCGGGACACGGCCAGTAGCGGTGCGGTATGCCCCTGCGCCGGCGTCGTGCAGAGGAGGAACCGCCGCCCCGTCACGACGAGATGACCACGCCCGTCCACGCGGCCACAGTGAGCCCTCCCTCGACCGGGGTGCCCTCGCGGGCCCGATCGGTGCTGAGAATGATCGACCCGGACCCGGACCCGGACCCGGACCCGGACGGTCGACCCGGACCCCGACCCGGAGGCGGTGTCGAGGGTGCGCACGGTCGCCGACATGTTGAGCGCCACCACCGTGTGCTCCCCCCGCTCGAAGACCCAGGTCCCCTCGGGTGAGGCCACCGAGCGGTAGGAGCCGACGGCCAGGTCGTCCCGGCTGGTCCGACAGGCGATGGCCCGCCGGGTGAAGGCGAGGACGGAGTCGGTCTCGGCCGACTGGTCGGCCACGTTGCACCGGGCCGGGTCGCTCAGGGGCAGCCACGGGGTCACGCCGGGCGCGGTGAATCCGCCGCCGGGGACGTTCGACCACGGCATGGGGGTCCGCTCGGGGTCACGGCCTTTGTAGTACGGCCAGTAGCGGATGCCGACGGCATCGCGCACGTCCGAACGGGCAATGGGTCCGTCGGTCAACCCGATCTCGTCGCCCTGGTAGAGGAACGGGGTACCCGCAGCGTCAAGCAGGATCAGCAGGGCGCAGCGCACCTTGGCCGGGTCGCCCTCGGCCCAGCGCGTGGCCAGTCGCGAGACGTCGTGGTTGGAGCCGGTCCAGATGGGCCAGGCCCCCGCGGGGAGCAGCGCCTCGGTCTCTTCGACGACCGCACGCATCGCCCCGGCCTCGAGCGCGGCGTTGATGAAGACGAAGTTGAAGCCGCCGTGCAGCTCGTTGTGGCCGTCCCCGTAGAACTCGGCCAGGGTGGTGAGCTGCTCCACGTTGGTCTCCCCGATGAGCAGCGCGGGTGTGGGGTAGCCCTCGGAGATCACCCGCCAACGCCGCAGGATGTCGTGGGCCTCGGGGCGGTCGCTGTTGTAGACGGCCTTGACCCCCATGACCTGTTGGTCCAGGGGGTCGTCCTCGGTGGCCGGGGGGTTGTCCCGCAGCTCGGCGTCCTTGATCATCATGTTGCAGACGTCGATCCGGAAGCCCGAGACGCCGCGGTCCCACCAGAACCGCACGATGTCGTCGAACGCGCCGCGCACGTCCTCGCTCCACCAGTTCAGATCCGGCTGCTCGGCCTCGAAGTTGTGCAGGTAGTACTGGCCGCTGGCCTCGTCGAGCTCCCAGGCCGATCCCCCGAAGATGCTGACCCAGTTGTTGGGTGGGCCGCCGTCGGGCTTGGGGTCGGCCCAGACGTACCAGTCCCGGTGGGGAGCGTCGCGCCCGCGTGCGGGCGTCGACGAACCACGCGTGCTGGTCGCTGGTGTGGTTGGGCACCAGGTCGAGCAGGATCCGGATGCCCCGCCGTCCGGCCTGCTCCACCAGGGCGTCCAGGTCCTCGAGGGTCCCGAAGTCGGGATCGATGTCGCGGTAGTCGGCCACGTCGTAGCCCCAGTCGCGATCGGGCGACACGGTGACGGGCGAGAGCCAGATGCCCGCGATGCCGAGCTCGGCCAGGTAGTCCAGCTTGGCGATGATGCCCCGAAGGTCACCGACGCCGTCGTTGTTCGAGTCCGCGAACGAGCGGGGGTAGATCTGGTAGAAGACGCCGCCGTGCCACCAGCGATCGGCGTCGACGGTGCGCCATCAGACCGACCCCACGGCGGTCATACCCCCATCGACGACCAGGCTGGTCCCGCTGATGTACGCGGCCTCGTCGGAGAGCAGGAACCGGATCACCGCCGCGATGTCCTCGGGTTGGGCCAGCCGACCGAGCGGGGTACGGGTGATCAGCTGCTCGCGGGCCCCGGGCAGTTCGAGGAGCGGCGCCAGGAGCGGCGTGTCGACCGCACCCGGGCAGATGGCGTTGACCCTGATCCCGTCGGGTCCCAACGTGGCGCAGGCCGATCGGGTCAGGCCCAGGAGCCCCGCCTTCGAGGCACAGTAGGCCGGGAGGAACACGTTGCCGACGTACGCCTCGATGGAGGACACGTAGACGATGGCCGAGCCGGGATTGGCCTCGAGGAGCGACGCGTGCAGTTCCCGGGTCAGGGTGGCCCCGGCGCGCAGGTTGACGTCGAGCACCTCGTCCCACGACGCGTCGTCGATCATGGTCACCGGCATCGGGCCGCCGATACCCGCGGCGTGGACCAGCCCGCCGATGGGGCCCAGCTCGGTCCGGGATTTCCTCACGGCCGCCCGCAGCGAGGCCGTCACCGTGACGTCGACCTTGAGACCGGTTGCCGGGACGCCGAATTCGTCGGTACAGCGCCGCGCCACCGAGCGGGCGGCCGGGCCGTTCCGGTCCCAGATGGCCACCGACCGTCCCGCTTCGGCCAGGGCGAGGGCGGTGGCCAGGCCGATGCCCGATGCTCCTCCGGTGATGACCACGCCCGTCCCCGGAGAGGACGATCCGTCGGCGTGGCTGCGCCGTCGCGCCGCCCTGGGGGCCCGGCGGGAGGCCGACGTCGAGGTGGGCGTCCGGTTCCCGGTCCGGGGAGAGGTCCGGGGCCGCTTGGTGGTCCGGGGAGCGGCCGGGGTCGTTCTGCGTGGTGGCGCCATGAAGTGGTTCCCTTCGGGACAGTGGCCCCGGAGGGGCGTGAACGCATGATGAGCGTACAGATCGTCGCTCGGCCCCTCAGGAGGGAACGATTTGCCGGGTTGCTCTTGCCACCTCCGCGCAGGACCGCTATCTTTGGCACTCTCAACCCGAGAGTGCTAATGAGTGCCAAGGAGGCCCGCGCAGATGAAGCTGCACCCGCTCGAAGACCGGATCGTCGTCCGGCCCGGCGAGTCTGAAGAGACAACCGCGTCCGGTCTGGTGATCCCCGACACCGCCAAAGAGAAGCCCCAGCAGGGTGAAGTTCTCGCCGTCGGTCCGGGTCGCCGTTCGGAAGACACCGGAGAACTGATCCCGACTGACGTCGCCGAGGGCGACACCGTGGTGTACTCCAAGTACGGAGGCACCGAGATCACCGTCGAGGGCGAGGATCTCCTCATTCTCTCCAGCCGGGACGTCCTGGCCAAGCTGGCCTAGGCACCCCGACCACGGCCGGCCCGCCCCAGAGGGCGGCTGCCGGCCCGTCACCACATCCATGAAGTAACAGGACTCGAGAGGAGTTCGACACAGTCATGCCCAAGATTTTGAAATTCGACGAAGCGGCCCGCCGTGGTCTCGAAGCCGGTGTCAACAAGTTGGCCGACACCGTCAAGGTCACCCTTGGACCGAAAGGTCGCAACGTGGTGATCGAGAAGAAGTTCGGTGCTCCCACCATCACCAACGACGGTGTGTCCATCGCTCGCGAAGTCGAGCTGGACGACGCCTTCGAGAACATGGGGGCCCAGCTGGTCAAGGAAGTCGCCACCAAGACCAACGACGTAGCCGGGGACGGCACGACGACGGCGACCGTCCTGGCCCAGGCCCTGATCAGCGAAGGGCTGCGCAACGTGGCGGCGGGCGCCAGCCCGACCGGCCTGAAGAAGGGGATTGAGAAGGCGGTCGCGGCCGCGGTCGACGCCCTGGCCAAGCAGGCCAAGGAAGTTGGCGGCAAGACCGAGATCGCCCAGGTGGCCTCCATTTCGGCCGCCGACCCGGCCATCGGAGACGTCCTGGCCGAGGCCATCGACAAGGTGGGCAAGGACGGGACCGTCACGGTCGAGGAGTCCAACACCTTCGGCATCGAGCTCGAGCTCACCGAGGGCATGCAGTTCGACAAGGGCTTCCTCTCGCCGTACTTCGTCACCGACGCCGAGCGCCAGGAAGCGGTGGTCGACGACCCGCTCATCCTCTTCTACAACGGCAAGGTCAGTGCGGTGCACGACCTGGTCCCGGTGCTCGAGAAGGTCATGCAGGCCGGCAAGCCGCTGCTGATCATCGCCGAGGACGTGGACGGCGAGGCGCTGGCCACCCTGGTGGTCAACAAGATCCGGGGCACGTTCACCTCGGTGGCGGTCAAGGCACCGGGCTTCGGCGAGCGCCGCAAGGCCATGCTCGAGGACATGGCGGTCCTCACCGGCGCGCAGGTCATCAGCGAGGAGATCGGGCTCAAGCTCGAGAACGCCACGCTCGATCTCCTGGGCACCGCCCGGCGGGTCATCGTCAACAAGGACGACACGACCATCGTCGAGGGCGGCGGGAAGTCCGACGACGTCAAGGGCCGGGTCAACCAGATCAAGCGTGAGATCGAGGACACCGACTCCGACTGGGACCGCGAGAAGCTGCAGGAGCGGCTGGCCAAGCTGGCCGGCGGCGTGGCCGTGGTCAAGGTCGGCGCGGCCACCGAGGTCGAGCTCAAGGAGAAGAAGCACCGGATCGAGGACGCACTGTCCGCCACCCGCGCCGCCATCGACGAAGGCATCGTGGCCGGCGGGGGAACGGCTCTGATCCGCAGTCGCAAGGCCGTCACCGCGTTGGCCGCCACGCTCGAGGGTGATGAGGCCACGGGGGCGCGGATCGTCGCCCGCTCGCTGGAGGAGCCGCTGCGCTGGATCGCCTTCAACGCCGGCCTCGAAGGTGCCGTGCTGGTGCGCACCGTCGAAGACGCCAAGGGCAACGTCGGGCTCAACGCCGCCACCGGGGAGATCGAGGACCTGGTCAAGGCCGGGATCATCGACCCGGCCAAGGTGACCCGGTCGGCGCTGCAGAATGCGGCGTCCATCGCGGCCCTGCTGCTGACCACCGAAGCGCTGGTGGCCGACAAGCCCGAGAAGGCCGGCGCCGGTGCCGACGCCGCCGCCGCTGCTGCCGCCATGGGTGGCATGGGCGGTATGGGTGGCATGGGCGGGATGATGTAACTCCGCCGTTCGCTAGCGAATGGTTGTGTGTGTTGTGTGCGTGGCCGGGTCTTCGGACCCGGCCACTGCGCTCTAACGTGACCGATGTGCCTCGTCCCGTCCCACCCCAGGTGATCCCCCGCCCGAAGACCTGGCGACCCGGTGAGCCGGCCCCGTGGGCGGGCGTGCCGCTCGACGGGCGCACCGGCATCAGTGTCGATCGGGTGGGCGGGGCGCTGGCGGCACAGGGCCAGGCCGGCCCGTTGCCGCCCGACATCGGCGCGGATCGGGTTCTCGGACCTTCGATCATGGTGAACGAGACGGCGGCGCCGGCCGTGCGGTTCGTCAACGCCGCCGTGCTGGCGCTCCTCTTCGAGGAATCCGGTGAGGCCCGCCTCGTCTTCACCCGCCGTTCGTCGTCACTGCGGTCCCATCGGGGCGAAGTCAGCCTCCCCGGGGGGCGGCTCGACCCCGGCGAGGATGCTCCGGCGGCGGCGTTGCGGGAGGCCTACGAGGAGGTGGGTCTCGACCCGACAACGGTGACGACGGCCGGGTGGATCCATCCCGTCCTGACCATGGTCACGGGCTCGCTCATCATGCCGATCGTGGGCAGCGTGCCCGTCCGCCCCCACCTGGTGGCCAGCCCGGCCGAAGTCGAGCGGGTCTTCGATGTCGCTCTGCGCGATCTGGCCGACCCGGCCAACTTCCACGAGGAGCGTTGGAGCATCCCGGGCCGCGAGATCCCGGGGAGCCTGGACAACTCGTTCGCGGTCTGGTTCTTCGAGGTCGAAGGGGAGATGATCTGGGGGGCCACGGCCCGGATGATCCATGAACTGCTCAGCGTGGTGCTGCTCCCCGCGGGTTGAAAGCGAGCCTGAGGGAGCCCAGGGACCCGAAGGAGGCGTCGACGACCTCCCCCGGCGCCACGGGTAGCGCGGGAGTGATGGAGCCGGCAATGATCTGCTCGCCGGGTCCCAACGCGGCGCCGTGGGCCGCCAGAAACCTGGTGACCCAGGCGACAGTGACCTCGGGCCGCTCCGCCAGGCGGCCATCGGCCACCACCGCCCCCGCCCTCGTCACCGCCACCGCCAGATCCGTCACGTCGGCGCCGGGCACGTCGGCTCCGAAGAACACGCCACGGTGGAAGACGTTCCCGGCCAGGATCGGCTCGAGCCGGTCGAACGGCAGGTCGAGGTCCACCAACTCGAGGGCCGGAGCCACCGCGGCGATGGCACCGCCCTCGCCCATGCGGATGGCCAGCTCCACCTCGAGCATGGGCTGGCTCCACCCCGCGAGGTCGACCGGCCGACGGGGTTCGACGGCGGTGGCGTCGGTGAGGTAGCCCACGACCGGGCCACTGAGCCCGAAGTGCTCCTGGAGGGCCGGCGCGTTGAAGCCCACCTTCCACCCCAGGGCGGTGGCCCCCGCGCGGAGTTCGGCGTCGCGCCGGGCCAGGAGGGTCCGCATGGCCCCGGTCACGTCGGCCGGGGGTGGATCGACCGTCACCGGCGCAGTCTCGCGCCCGTACGCCGCCGGCGGGGCGTAGGGTCATCTCCGGGCGGAATTCGATCCACTCGGGTGGCCCGGGCCGGCGGCTCCAGCGAGTAAAGTGGTGGATCGTCGGCGTGTCGGCCCGGCGTTCGCTGTTGCCATGCCGGTGTGGACCGTGAACCGTACCGGCCCCACGAATGCCGGAGGGCGGACAAGTGGCTGAGATCGAGATCGGTATTTTCAAATCCGGACGACAGGCCTACGGGTTTGACGACATCGCCATCGTCCCGAGCCGCCGCACCCGGGACCCCGAGGACGTGGACATCTCCTGGGAGATCGATGCGTACCAGTTCGAGCTCCCGGTGCTGGGCGCGGCGATGGACGGCGTCATGAGCCCGCACACCGCCATTGAGCTGGGCAAGTTGGGCGGGTTGGGCGTCCTCAACCTCGAAGGGCTCTGGACCCGCTACGAGGACCCCACGAACCTCTTCGACGAGATCCGCGAGCTCGATGACGAGAAGGCCACGGCCCGTATGCAGCAGATGTACAGCGAGCCGATCATCCCCGAACTGGTCACGGCCCGGATCCGCCAGATGAAGGAGGCGGGCATCACCACGGCGGCGTCGGTCACGCCCCAGCGCACCCAATCGCTGGCCCAGGCCTGCGTGGCGGCCGAGCTGGACCTGCTGGTCATTCAGGGCACCGTCGTGTCGGCCGAGCACGTGTCCAAGACGTCGGAGCCGCTCAACCTGAAGCGCTTCATCCGCGAGTTCGACATCCCGGTCATCGTCGGTGGCTGCGCCTCGTACCAGGCGGGCCTCCATCTCATGCGGACCGGGGCGGTGGGCGTGCTGGTAGGGGTCGGACCGGGCAATGCCTGCACGACGCGGGGGGTCCTCGGGCTCGGGGTGCCCCAGGCCACGGCGATCGCCGACGTGGCCGGAGCCCGGATGCGCCACCTCGACGAGACCGGCGTGTACGTCCACGTGATCGCCGACGGGGGCATGTCCAAGGGCGGGGACATCGCCAAGGCCATCACCTGCGGCGCCGACGCGGTCATGCTCGGCTCGCCGCTGTCCTCCGCCTTCGAAGCGCCCGCCCGCGGGTTTCACTGGGGCATGGCCACCTTTCACCCGACCCTGCCCCGGGGGGCCCGCGTCCGCACCTCGGTGCGGGGGAGCCTGCGCGAGATCCTGCTCGGCCCGGCCCACGAGAACGACGGTCGGATGAATCTCTTCGGTGCGCTCCGCACCGCGATGGCCACCTGCGGCTACGAGACGGTCAAGGAATTCCAAAAGGCGGAGGTGATGGTTGCTCCCTCCCTGCAGACCGAAGGGAAGTACTTCCAGCGGTCACAGGGCGTGGGCATGGGTCATTGACAGATACCGTCCTTGTCGTCGACTTCGGGGCCCAGTACGCCCGGCTCATCGCCCGCCGGGTGCGCGAGGCGCACGTCTACTCCGAGATCGTGCCCTCGACCATCAGCGTCGAGGAGATCAGGTCCCGCCAGCCCAAGGGCATCATCCTCTCCGGCGGCCCGAAGTCGGTCCACGAGACCCCGGCGCCCTCCATCGATCCCGGCCTCTACGAACTCGGGATCCCCATCCTCGGGCTCTGCTACGGCGCCCAGCTCATCGCGTCGCAACTCGGTGGGACGGTCGCCAAGACCGGTCGAGGAGAGTACGGCCGCACGCAGCTCACCCTGAACGCGCCGTCGCCCCTCTGTGTCGACTGGCCGGTGTCGTCGGAGGTCTGGATGAGCCACGGCGATGCCATCACCGAGCCCCCTCCGGGCTTCGTGGCCACCGCCACCAGCCCCGACGCCCCGGTGGCCGCCATGCACGACGCCGCCCGGCGGATCTTCGCCCTCCAATTCCATCCCGAGGTGGTGCACACCGAGCGGGGCGGCGAGGTGTTCGAGCGCTTCCTCCTCGATGCCTGCGGCTGTCTCCCTTCGTGGACCCACGTGTCGATCATCGAGCAACAGGTGGCGGCGGTGCGGGCCCAGGTGGGCGACGAGCGGGTCCTGTGTGCCCTGAGCGGTGGTGTCGATTCGGCCGTGGCCGCCGCGCTCGTGCACAAGGCCATCGGGGCCCAGCTGACCTGTGTCTTCGTGGACACCGGCCTCATGCGGTCCGGCGAAGCGGATCAGGTCGAGGACACGTTCCGACGCCAGTTCAACATCGACCTCGTCCACGCCAAGGCGGCTGATCGTTACTTCGCCGCGTTGGCCGGCGTGACCGATCCCGAGAGGAAGCGCAAGATCATCGGCGAGCTGTTCATCCGCATCTTCGAGGAGGTGGCGCGGGATCTGGGCTCCGGTGACGCCGGCCCGAAATTCCTCGTCCAGGGCACGCTCTACCCCGACGTGATCGAGTCGGGCAGCGACACGGCGGCCAACATCAAGTCGCACCACAACGTCGGCGGCCTGCCCGACGATCTCGCCTTCGACCTGGTCGAGCCCCTCCGGCTCCTCTTCAAGGACGAAGTTCGGGCCGTCGGGGAGGAACTGGGACTGCCCCATGACATCGTCTGGCGCCAGCCGTTTCCCGGGCCCGGTCTCGGGGTGCGCATCATCGGGGAGGTCACGCCCGAACGGGCGGAGATCCTGCGCAACGCCGACGCCGTCGTGGTCGAGGAGATACGGCGGGCCGGTCTGTACCGTGAGTTGTGGCAGAGCTTTGCCGTGCTGCCGGCCGTGCGGACGGTCGGTGTCATGGGCGACGGGCGCACCTACGCCTACCCCATCGTCATCCGGGCCGTCACCAGCGACGACGCCATGACCGCGGATTGGGCCCGGCTGCCGTACGACCTGGTCGAGCGGATGGCCTCGCGCATCATCAACGAAGTCGAAGGCGTCAACCGGGTGGCTCTCGACGTGACGTCGAAGCCGCCCGGCACCATCGAATGGGAGTGAGGGTGGCGCCGACGGACAGCGAGGCCGCCCGGCTCTTCGACACCTCGGACGAGGGGGTGGGCGCGGCGGCCGCGGCCGCCGAGTCGGACGAGGCGGACTTCGCCGACGACGCGAGCCCGGGTCGCGCCCGTCCACGGCCCCATCCCCAGCCTCCGCCACGGCCGCGGGCGCCTTCTCGGGCCGGCCGGCCGCGCTCCTCGATGACCTGACCCTGCCCCAGCGCGCCGCCGTCGAGCACCGCGGCGGGCCGTTATTGATCGTGGCCGGGGCCGGTTCGGGCAAGACGCGCGTGCTGACCCGGCGCATCGCCCACCTGCTGGCCACCGGGGACGCGCCGCCCTGGGGCATTCTGGCCATCACGTTCACCAACAAGGCGGCGGGCGAGATGCGGACCCGGGTGGCTGACCTGGTCGGCCCCCCGGCGGACAAGATGTGGGTCTCGACCTTCCATTCGGCCTGCCTGCGCATCTTGCGCACCAACGCCGACCGGTTGGGGTACCGGTCGGCCTTCACCGTCTACGACGACACCGACTCGCGTCGCCTGATCGAGATGATCAGCGCCGAGCTCGGGTTCGACGCCAAGCGCCTCCCGCCCCGCGCCGTGCAGGCCGTCATCAGCCAGGCCAAGTCCGAGCTGGTCGATTTCGAGACGTTCCGCGACGAGGCCGGGAGTGGTCCCGACCCTTTCCGGCGCCGCATCGCCGACGTGTACACGCAGTACCAGCAGCGGTTGTTGGCGGCCAACGCCCTGGACTTCGACGACCTGCTGATGGTCACGGCCAACCTGCTCCAGGCCTGTGACGACGTGCGGGCGGCCTACCAGGAGCGCTTCCGGCACATCCTGGTCGACGAGTTCCAGGACACCAACCACGCCCAGAACGAGATCGTCAAGCTGCTCGGGCAGGCGCACGGCAACGTCTGCGTGGTCGGCGACTCGGACCAGTCGGTCTACCGGTGGCGCGGTGCCGACATCCGCAACATCTTGGAATTCGAGCGGGCCTTCCCCAACGCCACCACCATCATGTTGGAGCAGAACTTCCGTTCGACCCAGACCATCCTCGACGCCGCCAACGCGGTCATCGCCAACAACATCGGCCGCCAGCCCAAGGAGCTGTTCACCGCCGGTGACGCCGGCGGGCCGATTGTGCGCTACCGGGCCGAGGACGAGCGCGACGAGGCCTCATGGGTCTCGAGCGAGATCCTGCGGCTGCACGCGTCCGAGGGTCTGACCTGGGGCGACTTCGCCGTCTTCTACCGGACCAACGCCCAGAGCCTCGCGCTCGAGACGTCGCTCAAGTTCACCGGCATCCCCTACAAGGTGATCGGCGGGGCCAAGTTCTACGACCGCAAGGAGATCAAGGACATCCTCGCCTACGTCCGGGTGCTGGCCAACCCCGACGACGAGGTGTCGGCCCGCCGCATCGTCAACGTGCCCAAGCGCGGCATCGGGGAGACCTCGGTGGCCCGATTGGCCGCCTGGGCCAAGGTCAACGGCGTGTCCTTCAGCGATGCCATCGACCGGGCGGCCGAGGTCGGCCTCGGTGGCAAAGCGCTCAAGGGGGCGGAGCAGCTGGCCCGGACCCTGGCCCAGCTCCGGCCCCTGGTGCACACGGTCAACCCGGCCGATTTCGTGCAGTTGGTGGCCGACCGCACCGGGTACCTGGCCGAGCTGGTGGCCGAGCACACCCACGAAGCCGACGGGCGGCTCGAGAACCTGGCCGAGCTGGGCTCGCAGGCGGGCGAGTTCGACGACGTGATCGGCTTCCTCGAGACGGTGGCCCTGGTGGCGGATTCCGACGAGCTCGACAGCGACGGCACCCGGGTCTCCCTCATGACGCTGCACACGGCCAAGGGCCTGGAGTTCCCGGCCGTCTTCGTGGTCGGCCTCGAGGAGGGGATCTTCCCCCACTTCCGGTCCCTGTCCGAGCCGGTCGAGCTGGAGGAGGAGCGCCGCCTCTTCTACGTGGGCATCACCCGGGCCCGGCGGCACCTGGCCGTGTCGCATGCCTGGTCGCGCACCACCTGGGGCCGGACCCAGCCCGCCATGCCGAGCCGCTTCCTGACCGAGATCCCCTCCCACCTGGTCGAAGACGTGGGCCTGGCCAGTCGTCGCCGCGGCTACGAATCGGCCGACGAGCACCGGCCCGACGTCATGTTCGCTCCGGCCGTCCCCGCCGCGGCACGCCGGGCGCAGCCGCGCGCCCGCTCGGGGGCCGAGGATCTGGGACTGGTGGCGGGGGACCGGGTGGTGCACGACCACTGGGGCGAGGGCGTGGTCATCGACACCAAGGGCGAAGGTCCGAGGGCCCAGGCCACGGTGGACTTCGCGTCGGTGGGGAAGAAGAGCCTGCTGCTCTCGGCCACGCCGCTGCGCCGGGCGTGACCCCGGTCTGGCGCCTTCGCCAGGCCGTCCGTATCATCGAGGCTTCATGAAGCGTCCCTACAGGGTGGTCGTAGCCAAACCCGGGCTCGACGGCCACGACCGAGGGGCCAAGGTCATCGCGCGCGCCCTTCGGGACAGCGGCTTCGAAGTGGTCTACACCGGGTTGCACCAGACGCCCGAACAGGTGGTCCAGGCCGTGGTGCAGGAGGATGCCGATGCGGTCGGCCTGTCCCTGCTCTCGGGGGCCCACCTGACGCTGGTGCCCAAGGTGGTCGGGCTCCTGGCCGACAAGGGGCGCGACGACGTGCTCGTCATCGTGGGCGGCACCATCCCCGAAGCGGACATCCCCACCTTGAAGGACCAAGGGGTGGCCGCCGTCTTCACTCCGGGGGCCTCCCTCGAGTCGATCGGCCATTGGTTGGCCGGAGCGCTCGATGCCCGCGAGGAGGCACTCGAAGGCTGAGCCGCCCCGCCCCGCCGCGCCTTTCGGCGGCGGCCTCTCACTTCGCTCCACCCACCGTTCCCGCCGGCACGACACCAACACGACACAAGCCACAGCACGACACAGCAACGACAGCACGACGCAACCACAGCCCGACGCAGCGACAGATCGACACAAGGAGAAGACACCGCAGTGGACCTTTACGAGTACCAGGGCAAGCAGTACTTCGCCCGGTTCGGCATCCCGACGTCAGCCGGAGGGGTGGCCGACACGGTTGACGAAGCGGTCACCCAGGCCGACGCAGCCGGCTACCCGGTCGTGGTCAAGGCGCAGGTCAAGGTGGGTGGCCGCGGCAAGGCCGGCGGCGTGAAGTTGGCCGACAACGCGGACGAGGTCCGCCTGCACGCCGGCAACATCCTGGGACTCGACATCAAGGGCCACGTGGTCAAGCGCCTGTGGGTCGAACACGCGTCGGACATCGCCAAGGAGTACTACGCCAGCTTCACCTTGGACCGGCCCAACAAGACCCACCTCGGGATGCTCTCGGCCGAGGGCGGGGTGGAGATCGAAGAGGTGGCGGTGACCAACCCCGACGCCATCGCCATGATCCACGTCGACCCCATCGTCGGCCTCGACGAGGCCACGGCCCGGGAGTGGGTGGACCGGGCCAACCTGGACCCCGAGGCCCGGGAGCAGGCGGCCGCCCTGCTGGTGCACCTCTACCAGTGTTACGTCGAGGGCGACTGCGATCTGGCCGAGATCAACCCGCTGATCCTCACTCCCGAGGGCAAGGTGCACGCGCTCGATGCCAAGGTCACCCTGGACGAGAACGCCACCTTCCGGCACCCCGAGTGGGAGGAATACGCCGACGACTCCGACATCGACCCGCGGGAGAAGATGGCCAAGGACCGGGGCCTCAACTACATCGGCCTCTCGGGTTCGGTGGGCATCATCGCCAACGGCGCCGGGTTGGCCATGAGCACGCTCGACGTGGTGACCCAGGCCGGCGGCGAGGCCGCCAACTTCCTCGACATCGGCGGCGGCGCCAACGCCGACGTCATGGCCGCCGCGCTGGAGGTCATCAACCAGGACCCGGCCGTGCGCGCCATCTTCGTCAACATCTTCGGCGGCATCACCCGGGTCGACGATGTGGCCAACGGCATCATCGAGGCCATGAGCCGGGTGCATCTGAGCTCGCCGGTGGTCATGCGACTCGACGGCACCAACGCCGAAGCGGGCCGGGCCCTCCTGGCCTCCCACCTGTCCGATCGGTTGATGGCCGAGCCCACCATGCTCGACGCCGCCCGTCACGCTGTCGCCCTGGCTCAGGCCTAGGGCCGGAAGGAACGTAAGGAACGTCATGAGCATTTTTGTGGACGAAACGACCAAGGTCGTCATTCAGGGCATCAGCCCCACCAGCCAGGGGCTGTACCACGGCCTACGGAACAGGGCCTACGGCACCAAGATCGTGGGCGGGACCAACCCCAAGCGGGGCGGTGAGCAGATCGAGGGGATCGACGTCTTCGCCTCCGTCGCCGAGGCGGTCAAGGAGACCGGCGCCACGGCCTCGTTCATCTCCGTGCCCCCGCCCCGCGCGGCCGCCGCCATCATGGAGGCCGCGGAGGCGGGCATCACCTTCATCGTCTGCATCACCGAGGGCATCCCGGCCCAGGACGAGGCGCTGGCCTACAACCGGCTGGTGCAGGAGTTCCCCGCCACGCGCCTGCTCGGCCCCAACTGCCCCGGGATCATCTCCCCGGGCAAGTGCAACATCGGCATCACCTCGGGCGACATCGCCCTGGCCGGTGGCCCGGTGGGCATCGTCAGCCGTTCGGGCACGCTGACCTATCAGGCGCTGCACGAGCTGTCCCAACAGGGCATCGGCCAGACCACCTGCGTGGGCATCGGCGGCGACCCGGTCCCCGGCACCAACTTCATCGACTGCCTGGCCGCGTTCGAGGCCGATCCCGAGACCAAAGCGGTCATGATGATCGGCGAGATCGGCGGGTCCGAGGAAGAGCGGGCAGCCGAGTTCATCGCCGACCATGTGACCAAGCCCGTGGCGGCCTACGTGGCCGGGGTCACCGCCCCGCCCGGGCGCAAGATGGGACATGCCGGAGCCATCATCTCGGGCTCCCAGGGCACGGCCCAGGCCAAGATGGAGGCCCTGTCCGCGGCCGGCGTGCACGTGACCCAGAACCCGACAGAGTGCGGCGAGAAGATGGTGGCGATCGTGCAGGGGCTGGGCTGAGCGAGGGAGGCGCCGCGCTCGGGTTGGGCCGACTCGGGCCACCCCCGACGCGTCGCCCCCGAATCGGCGCCGGTATGATTGCGGTATGACCACGAAGATCGCGGTGAGCCTGCCCGACGAGTTGGTGGCCGCGGCCCGTCAGGCGGTCTCCCAGGGCCATGCCTCCTCGGTGTCTGCGTTCATTGCCTCGGCGGTGGCCGACAAGACGCGATTCGACGAGGTCGCAACACTGCTGGCCGACATGGCGGCCGAGTCCGGTCCTGCCGACGACGGGGACCGCAGGTGGGCCCGCGACGCTCTCGGACTCGACTGAATCGGTGGCCGGAGCGACCCTCGACACCGGCGCTCTCATCGGGATCGAGCGCGGTGAGCGGCGCATGCAGGCCCTGGTCGACGAAGCATCGGCCGCGGGGCTTTCCTTCTCCATCCCGGCGGGAGTTCTCGGTCAGGCCTGGCGGGGAACATCTCGCGAGGCGCGGCTGGCCCGGTTCTTGCGCCTCCCGAACGTCGAGGTGGTGCCCCTTGACGAGCCGGCCGCACGCGCGGCCGGCGTGCTGTGCGGCCGGGTCGGGGCCTCTGACGTCGTCGATGCATCGGTCGTCGTCTGCGCGCGCCTCCACGACGACCTGGTGGTCACCAGCGACCCGGCTGAACTTCGGCGCCTCGATCCTCGGCTTCGCATCGCGGTGATCGATGGTTAGCGTGAGTGCCATGCGCGTTGCCGTCCTGGTCTCGGGAGGCGGGACGATCCTGGGCGCGATGTTCGCTTCGGGTATCCCGGTGACCACCGTCCTCTCGGATCGCCCGTGCGCGGCGTTGGCGTTGGCCGAGCAGCACGGCGCGGCCGCCGAGTTGATCGACCGCCAGGCCTACGGTGGCTTCGGTCAGAGCTTCGATCGCGAGGGGTTCACCGCCACGGTGGCCGCCACCCTGGTGGCCCACCAGGTGGACCTGGTCGCCATGGCGGGCTTCGGCACCGTGATGACCCAGCGGGTGCACGACGCCTTTCCCGACCGGATCTTGAACACCCATCCGGCGCTGCTCCCGGCCTTCCCGGGGTGGCACGGGGTCCGGGACGCCCTGGCCGCCGGCGTACCGGAATCGGGATGTACGGTGCACCTGGCCACGCTCGAGATGGATGCCGGGCCGATACTGGCCCAACGGGTCGTCCCGGTGCACGCCGGTGACACCGAGGCGACCTTGCACGAGCGGATCAAGGTGGCCGAGCGCGCGCTGTATCCCGAGACGGTGGCCTGGGCGCTGGGCCAGCTGGAGGCGGGAAGAGCGATTGCCCCAACCCCGCAGGAGAAGACGGATGTGACCGAGGAGAACGTGACTGAGGAGATGACGACGTGAGAGCGCTGCTGTCGGTCTACGACAAGGAAGGGCTGGTCGAGCTGGCACAGGGCCTCTCGGACCTGGGCTGGGAACTGGTGGCCAGCGGGAACACCTCGGCCGCGTTGTCCGGGGCCGGCATCGCCCATCTCCAGGTGGCCGAAGTGACCGGGTCCCCCGAGATGCTCGGCGGCCGGGTCAAGACGCTCCATCCGAAGATCCACGGCGGGATCCTGGCCGACCGGGACGAGCCGGCGCATCAGGTCGACCTGGACGCCAATGACATCGCCGCCATCGACCTGGTCGTCAGCAACCTGTACCCCTTCTCGTCGGACCCCTCCATTGAGCTCATCGACATCGGCGGGCCGTCCATGGTGCGTGGCGCGGCCAAGAACCACGCCCATGTGGGCATCGTGACCTCCCCGGCCGACTACCCGATGGTGCTCGAGGAGCTGCGGCGTTCGGGCTCGCTCTCCGACGCCACCCGCCGTCGCCTGGCTCGGGCCGCATTCGCCCACACCGCGGCCTACGACGCGGCGATCGTGGCATGGCTCGATGCAGGCGGACCGTTCCCGGTCGACGGGGCCGACGCCGTGGAGGAGTCGCTCGGTGCCGTGTTGCCCCAGACGCTGCACCTCACCCTGGAGCGCACCGCCGTCCTCCGCTACGGCGAGAACCCGCACCAGCGGGGCTCGCGGTACCGCACCGCCGGAGACTCGAGCTGGTGGGACGAGGTGGTCCAGCACGGCGGCAAGGAGTTGTCGTACCTGAACCTCTTCGACGGGGACGCGGCGTGGCGACTGGTCCATGAGCTCGCCGCCGACGCCGGGCAACCGGCCGTGGCCATCATCAAGCACGCCAACCCGTGCGGTGCGGCCGTGGCGGCCAGCCTGGTGACGGCGTACGAGCGTGCCCTCGAGTGCGATGTCCAGTCCGCCTTCGGCGGCGTGGTGGCCATCGGGGGAACCGTGACGGCGGAGGTGGCCGACGCCGTGGCGGCCGGCCCGCAGGCCGATGTCATCATCGCTACTTCCTACGAGCCGGCGGCCTTGGAGAAGCTGACCAGCCGCCGCAAGGCGACGCGCCTGCTGGCCGGGCCCGCCCCCGAACGGGCGACACGCCAACTCCGCAGCCTCGGCTCGAGTGTGCTGGTCCAGGACATCGACGAATTCGTCTCCCGGCGCGCCCAGTGGCAGGTCGTCACCTCGCGTCAGCCCACCGACGACGAATGGCGCGATCTGGTGCTGGCCTGGCGGGTGGGCGGGCGCACCACCTCCAATGCCATTGCCATCGTCAACAACGGTCAGGCGGTGGGGGTCGGCGCGGGCCAGCAATCGCGGGTGGTGGCCGCAGAAATTGCCGTGGCCAAGGCCGGTGAACGGGCCAAGGGCGGCGCCGGGGCGAGCGACGCGTTCTTCCCGTTCCCCGACGGATTGCTCGTCCTGGCCAACGCCGGCGTAACCGCCGTGGTCCAGCCGGGCGGATCGGTCAAGGACCCCGAGGTGATCGCGGCGGCCGACGACGCCGGAGTGACCATGGCCCTGACCGGCGAACGACACTTCCGGCACTGATGACCGCCGTCCTCCTCGACGGCGAGCCGGTGGCGGCCCGCATACGGGCCGAGGTGGCCGACCGCGTCCAAGGGCTCCGCACCGAGGGCCTCACGGTCGGACTGGGCACCGTGCTCGTGGGCGACGACGTGCCCAGCCAGCGCTACGTCGCGCTGAAACACGAGGACTGCGCGGCCATCGGCATGTACTCGGTGGGCGAGCGCCTGCCCGCCACCGCGAGCCAGCAGGACGTGATGGACGTGATCGCCCGCTTCAACGCCGATCCGGCGGTGAGCGCGTTCCTGGTGCAGCTGCCGCTCCCGCCTGGCCTCGACGAGGAGCAGGCGCTGCTGGCCGTCGACCCGGCCAAGGACGTCGACGGCTTGCACCCCGTCAACCTCGGGCGCCTGGTGCTGGGCACGCCGGGACCACTGCCGTGCACGCCGGCCGGGATCGTCGAACTGCTCCACGCCTACGACGTCCCGGTCGAAGGCCGCCACGTCGCCATCATCGGGCGCGGGGTGACGATCGGCCGGCCGCTGGCCAACCTCCTCTCGCTCAAGCGACCGGGTTGCAACGCCGCGGTCACCGTCGTCCACACCGGCGTGGATCCCGCCGACATGGCGGCGATCGTGCGCACGGCGGACATCGTGGTGGCCGCGGCCGGGCGGCCCCACCTGCTCACACCCGACATGGTCAGGCCGGGAGCCGCCGTCGTCTCCGCCGGTACGAGCTTCGAGGGGAGGAAGGTCATCCCCGACGCGCATCCCGATGTGGCCGAGGTGGCCGGCTTCATCACGCCCCGCCTGGGCGGGGTGGGCCCCATGACCCGTGCCATGCTGTTACGCAATGCGCTGCGGGCCGCGGAGATGTCGGCCCGGTGAGGGGCCCCGGTGACGGTCCCGGTGCCGTCCCGGCCCCCAACGGCGGCCGGAGCAGGGAGGCGATGAGCGGATGAGCGAGCGGGAATACTCGGAGCGGCCGTGGGGCAGCTACACGGTCATTGACGACGGCGCCTCCGATCACAAGGTCAAGCGCCTCGTGGTCCACCCGGGCAGGCGGCTGAGCTACCAGCGCCACGCCCGGCGGGCCGAGCACTGGTTCATCGTGTCGGGCACGGCGCAGGTCACCCTGGACGGCGCCGTGACCGAGCTGGGCCCGGGCCAGGCCATCGACATCCCCACCGGCGCGGCGCACCGCATCGCCAATGCCGGGGACGACAACGTCGTCTTCATCGAGGTCCAGCACGGCTCCTACTTCGGCGAGGACGACATCGTGCGGCTCGAGGACGACTATGGGCGCGTGCCGACGTGACGCGCATCGCGGAGCTGCTGGCGGCCGGGCCCACCTACTCCTTCGAGTTCTTCCCGCCCAAGAACGATCGGGAGCTGGCCACCCTCGCCCGCAGCATCGCCGAGCTGCAGCCCCTCGAGCCCTCCTTCGTCTCGGTGACCTACCGTGGCGGCGCCGCGTCCCGCCAGCGGACCCTCGACCTGGTGTCGGGCCTGCTGCACACGACCAAGCTCAACCCGATGGCCCACATCATCTGCGTGGCCCACACCAGGCTCGAGCTGGCGGACATCCTCGTGACGCTGCGCAAGGCCGGGGTGGAGAACCTGATGGCCCTCGGGGGCGACCCGCCCGAGGACCCGTCCGCCGGTCCGGGGGAGCTTGCCTTCGCGACGGAGCTGGTGGAGCTGGCCCGGGCCATCGGTGGCTTCTCGGTCGGGGTGGCGGCCCACCCGGCGGGCCACCCACGCTCGCCGGACCTGCCGGGCGACCGTGACTACCTGGCGGCCAAGCTCGCCCTGGCCGACTTCGGTGTCACCCAGTTCTTCTTCGAGGCCTCCGAGTACGCGAGCCTCGTCGCCGACCTGCGGGCGCGAGGCGTCGACACGCCCGTGCTGCCCGGGATCCTGCCGGTGACCTCACTGTCGACGATGGGGCGCCTGGGCGCCATGGGGGCAGCGGCTCCGGCCTGGATGCAGGATCGCCTGCGCGCCGCCGACGAGCGGGGTGGCGCCGAAGCAGTGCGCAAGGAGGGGGTGGAGCTGGCCACCGAGCTCTGCGCCCACCTTCTCGAGGCCGGCGTGCCGGGGCTGCACTTCTATACGTTCAACACCTCGAGCGCCACGCGGGAGATCTACGCCGCGCTCGGCCTGGGGCCGGGCGCCGGCTGACCCGGCTGGCGGCCTCGCCCCTGGTCAGGGCCGACGGCGACCGAACCCACCGACGGCGAGCGACCCGCCGCCGTCAGCGCCAGTCTAGTGGGTACGGGTAGTGGGTAACATAGTGGGTATGGCCTACGTGGTCGCCCGTCCCAAAGGGCGTTTCGAGATCCGGGAGTCGGTGCACACCCCGAAGGGCCCCCGCGCCCGTTCTCTGGCCAACTTCGCCCAGCTCGACGACGAGGTGCTGGACCGGGCCCGTCGGCGGGCGAGCCGTCCCTTCGACACCGAGGCGGTACGGGCTGCCGCCGCACGGGCCGCCGCGCGCGTCGCCCGCGCGCCACCAGCGTCCGGAGACGCGGCACTTCGTCGAGGCCTCGCGCCGGATGGCCCGTTCGCTGGAGCGGGTCCGCACGCCCGCCGACCGTCGGGATCCCGGCGACGCCCTGATCGGCCTCCTCGGTTTCGTGGCAGGGATCAAGCCGTTCGGTCCCGCCCGGACCCCGGCGCCGCTTCGGTTCCCACCGCTGGCCCGTCTTCGGGCGGAACGGATCGCCCGGGCGGGCCCCCGGTGAATCTCCCGGGCGGGTCCCCGTTGAGCAGTACCGAGGAGCTGCGTGACCTGGCCCCCATGATCGTCTCACTCCACGAGACCCTCGATTCCGCCGGTGTGCCGCACCAATTCGGGGGGGCCATCGCCCTGGCCTGGTACCGGAATCCACGGGCGACGACCGACATCGACATCAACCTGACCCTGCCCCCCGAGGCCGCCGAGCCCGTCCTCGGGCTGCTGGGTGGACTCGGCGTGACGGTGACCACCGAAGATCGGGCCGCCATCGCCCGCGACGGGCAAGCGAGGCTCGACTGGGGGGGCTCCTACCTCGACGTGTTCTTCGCCACCATGGACCTGCACCTCGAGATGGCCGAGCGCGCCCGCCTGGTCCGCTTCGGCCCCGTCGACATCCCGATCCTCGCTCCCGAGCACCTGATCGCCTGCAAGGCCATCTTCGACCGGCCCAAGGACTGGCTCGACATCGCGGAGATCCTCCGCTGGGGCACCGAGGTCGACGCGGCGCGGACGCTCTGGTGGGTGGGCGAGATCCTCGGCCCGGACGCCGGGGAGTACACCCGCCTGGCCGAGTTGCTTTCCGCCGGGGCGGCGGGCCCCCCTCGCGCCTGAGGTCACGGGGGGGTCAATTGGGACGCCGCGGCGCCGCCCCGTAGCATCCCGATCATGTCAGAACGCATCACTATGGGAGCCGACGGCGCGCTCGTCGTCCCCGACGAGCCCATCATTCCCTTCATCGAGGGCGACGGCACGGGAGTCGACATCTGGCCCGCGGCCAAGCTCGTCCTCGATGCCGCCGCGGCCAAGCACGGCCGCTCCATCTCCTGGAAGGAGGTGCTGGCCGGACAGAAGGCGTTCGACGAGACGGGCAGCTGGCTCCCCGACGAGACGGTGGAAGGGTTCCGGGAGCACCTGATCGGGATCAAGGGCCCGCTGACCACGCCCATCGGCGGAGGCATCCGCTCCCTGAACGTGGCACTGCGCCAGATCCTCGACCTCTACGTGTGCCTGCGCCCGGTGCGCTGGTTCACCGGCGTCCCCTCGCCGGTGCTCCACCCCGAGCAGGTCGACATGGTCATCTTCCGCGAGAACACCGAGGACGTCTACGCCGGCTACGAGGTGCAGGAGGGCACCCCCGAGGCGCTCAAATTGATCACCTACCTGCGCGAGGAGATGGGCTGGCCCATCCGCGACGGATCGGGCATCGGGATCAAGCCGATCTCGGAAATGGGCTCCAAGCGGCTGGTGCGGGCCGCCATCAACTACAGCCTGGAGCACGGCCGCAAGTCGGTCACCCTCGTGCACAAGGGCAACATCCAGAAGTTCACCGAGGGGGCCTTCCAGGAGTGGGGCTACGAGCTGGTGCGCGAGGAGTTCGCCGACGTGGCCGTGGGCTGGAACGACTGCGGCGGCGACCCGGGCGACAAGCTGCTGGTCAAGGACTCCATCGCCGACATCACGCTGCAGCAGGTGCTGACCCGTCCGGCCGAGTTCGATGTGATCGCCACCACCAACCTCAACGGCGACTACCTTTCCGACGCCCTGGCCGCCCAGGTCGGCGGCATCGGCATCGCGCCGGGCGCCAACATCAACTACGTCACCGGTCACGGCATCTTCGAGGCCACCCACGGCACGGCGCCCAAGTACGCCGGCCAGGACAAGGTCAACCCGGGCTCGGTCCTGCTCTCCGGCGTCCTGATGTTCGAGCACATCGGGTGGACCGACGCCGCCACCGACATCGTGCGGGCGCTGGAGGCCACCATCGCCGACAAGATCGTCACCTACGACTTCGCCCGGCTCATGGACGGGGCGACCGAGGTCAAGTGCTCGGAGTTCGCAGCCGCCATCGTCGACCGGCTCTGAGCCGCCGGAGCGACCGCGGGTCGGGCAGTGCCGCCGCCTCGGACGGCGTCGATTTCGAGAGCGGCCCGCTGCCGCATAACGTGGCGCCCATGGCTACGAAACCCCCCCTCCACGTCACCGTCACCGGCGCAGCCGGCCAGATCGGCTATTCCCTGCTGTTCCGCATCGCGTCGGGACAGCTGCTGGGACCGGATCAGCCCATCGTGCTGCGGCTCCTCGAGATCGAGCCGGCCCGGCGCGTGCTCGACGGCGTGGTCATGGAGCTCGATGACGGCGCCTTCCCGCTGGTGACCGACATCGTGGCCACCTCGGATCTCAAGACGGCCTTCGACGGCGCCTCCTGGGCGCTGCTGGTCGGCTCGGTGCCGCGCAAGGCCGGGATGGAACGCGGCGACCTGCTGAGCGTCAACGGGGGCATCTTCAAGCCGCAGGGTCGGGCCATCGCCGAGCACGCGGCCTCCGACGTCCGTGTCCTGGTCGTCGGCAATCCCTGCAACACGAACTGCCTGATCGCGCGTTCCAATGCGCCCGAGGTCCCGGCCGAACGCTGGTTCGCCATGACCCGACTCGACGAGAACCGGGCCAAGGCCCAGCTGGCCCACAAGGCCGGCGCGCCGGTTGCCTCCGTGCGCAACCTGGCCATCTGGGGCAACCATTCGGCGACCCAATTCCCCGACTTCGCCAATGCCACCATCGACGGCCGGCCGGTCGGCGAGGTGATCTCGGATCACGCGTGGCTGCAGGGCGATTTCATCTCCACCGTGCAGAAGCGCGGCGCCGCCATCATCGACGCCCGTGGCCTGTCCTCGGCCGCCTCGGCCGCCTCGGCCGCCATCGACACGGTGGTGGGCCTGCGCACCAAGACCGCCCCAGGTGACTGTCTCTCGGTGGCCGTGGCCAGCTCGGGGCAGTACGGCACCCCCGAGGGCCTCCAGTTCGGCCTCCCTGTCCTCGCCGACGGCCGGGGTGGCTGGACGGTGGCCCAAGGATTCGAACACGACGAATTCGCCCAGGGTCGCATCAAGGTGACCACCGAGGAGCTCGAGGGCGAGCGAGCCGACGTCCGGGGACTCGGGCTCATCGCCTGATCCGCACGGCCTCGCGGCCCTGGGTCGGGAAGCCGGTTTGCAGCCGGATTGTCACGAGTGTTCGCGAGCCTGAAACGCCCGCGAAACACGGCGCTGTCAGGCTCGACAAGGTGGGCGATCTCTTCGACGGCTACGGGGAAGGTGCGCGCGGGCTGACCGAGGCCGCGTTCGACGAGATGGTGGGCCGGGGTGGGGATACCCGGTCCCCCTACGCCGGGGTGACTTCGTCCCTCTCCCAGATGGGGCCCGACGACGTGTCGGCCCGGGGCACCCGGTTGGCGCGCGCCTTCATGGACCAGGGCGTCACCTTCGACCTCGATGGCGAGGAGCGCCCGTTCCCCCTCGACGTCGTGCCGCGCATCTTCACGGCCCCGGAGTGGCGCGAGGTGTCCGACGGCGTGGCTCAGCGCGTGCGCGCCCTGGAGTCGTTCCTGGCCGACGTGTACTCGACGGCGCGCATTGTCAGTGACGGTGTCATCCCCCATGAGGTCGTCACCAGCTCCCCCGGCTTCGTGCGGGCCGCCCACGGATTGGCGCCCCCCAACGGGGTGCGGATCCATGTGGCCGGCATCGACGTGATCAGGGACGAGGAGGGTGAGTTCCGCGTCCTCGAGGACAATGTCCGCAGTCCCTCGGGCGTGAGCTATGTCCTGGCCAACCGGGCCGCCATGGCGAGGGTCCTCCCCGAGCTCTTCTGGGGCCAGCCCATCCAGATGGTGACGGACTATCCGGCCCGTCTCATTCACGCCCTGCGCCGGGCCGCGCCGGCCGGCGTCCACGATCCGACCGTGGTCGTGCTCACCCCGGGTGTGCACAACTCGGCCTTCTACGAGCACGCGTTGCTGGCGCGGCTCATGGGCGTGCACCTGGTCGAGGGGCGTGATCTGGTGTGCCACGGCACCGAGGTCTTCCTGCGCACGACCGAGGGCGAGGTGCCGGTGCACGTCATCTACCGCCGGATCGACGATGACTACCTCGACCCCCTCCAGTTCCGCCCCGACTCGTTGGTCGGTTGCCCCGGTGTCCTCAACGCGGCGCGCGCCGGGCGGGTCAGCATCACCAACGCGGTGGGCAACGGGGTGGCCGACGACAAGCTCGTCTACGCCTACGTCCCGGCGATGATCAAGTACTACCTGGGCGAAGACCCCCTCCTGCGCAACGTCGAGACGATGCACCTGCAGGACGCGGCGGTCCGGGCCGACGCGCTGGCCCGCCGGGACGAGTTGGTGTTCAAGAGGGTGGACGGGTCCGGTGGGAAGGGGCTGGTCATCGGACCGGCCGCCTCGGGGTCCGAACTGGACGCCTTGGCCGTGGCCGTGCAATGCGATCCCCGCCACTGGATCGCCCAACGCGTGGTGGCCCTCTCGACCGCCCCGACCTGGGTGGACAACGCCATGGCTCGACGGCACGTCGACCTGCGCCCGTTCGCGGTGAACGACGGCGAGAACGTCTGGGTCCTCCCCGGCGGGTTGTCCCGCGTGGCGTTGCAGGAGGGCGGCCTGGTGGTCAATTCCAGCCAGGGGGGCGGGTCCAAGGACACCTGGGTGGTCGGGGGCGGGGCCCCGGCACCGATCCTGCCCTCCCGCCAACCGGCCCCTCTCAGCGCGGGGCCGCCCATGGACGCCGGGCCGGCGCGTGAATCTGAAAACGGCCGACAGCAGCAGCAGCAACAACAGCAACAGCACCGGCAGCAACCGCGGCAGCACCAGCAACAGCAGCAGCAACCGGAATGGCCGCAGCAGCGACAGCGACAGCGACAATGAGCCGGGCCCTCCTGAGCCGGGTGGCCGAGTCCATCTTCTGGGTGGGCCGCTACGTCGAGCGCGCCGAGGGAACGGCGCGGATCCTCGACGTGTCGGTCTTCCAAGCGCTCGAGCAGAGTGACGTCGAGGGTGCGCACGCGGCGCGGCGCCTGCTGGCGGTGATGGGCCTGCCCGATGTGGAGGACGAGACCCTGTGGCGGGCCACCGAGCGCCTGGCCACCGATCCGGCGAGCCGGTCCTCCATCGCCGGCGCGCTGGGCGCGGCACGAGAGAACACCCGCGGTGTCCGCCATGTCGTCCCGGTCGAATTCTGGGAGCACGTCAACGCGACCTGGGCGGCCCTGCCCCTGCAGTGGCAGTCCACCCGCCGGGCCGGGCCGGCGCCGTACCTGTCGTTCGTCAAGACCCAGGTGGCCGGGATGACCGGCCTGGCCGACACCATGATGAGCCGGGACCAGACGTGGCTCTTCTTCACCCTCGGGCGGTGCCTGGAGCGGACCGACGTGGTGGCCCGCCAACTGGCCACGGTGCAGTTCGACGAGGTCTACGACACCGGTCTGGTCATGTTGTTGCGGTCGTGCGGCGGGTACGAGCCCTATTTGCGCCTGTTCCAGGGCGTGGTCGAACCAGGACGGGTGCTGGACTTCCTGTTGCGCGACCGCCTCTTCCCGCGCTCGGCCTTTGCGTCCCTCACGTTGGCCGAGGAGTGCCTGGACGAGATCAACGCGGGCCGCGACGGCACCTGGGAAGACGCGCGCGGCCTGGTCGGGCTGGCCCGGGCCGAGCTGGAGTACTCGGCGCCGGCCTCGCTCTCGCGCGGTCTGGAGGTCCGCCTCGAGCGGTTGCAGGGCGCCATCTCATCGGTCAGCGACGCGGTGACCCGGCGCTACTTCGCCCAGGACACGCCCACCCAGTGGCGCCAGGGAGGTGGCGGGTGAGCCGGTTCGAAGGGTGGCGCCTCCGGGTGACGCACGAGACGCGCTTCGACTACGACGCCCCGGCGCGGGCGTCGTACAACGAGCTCCGACTGACCCCGCGCACCGAGCGACGCCAGACCGCCCTGGAGGCCAAGGTCGTGACCGTGCCCGCGGCCGCCCAGTACTCCTACGTCGACTACTGGGGCACGCAGGTGGTGTCCTTCAACATCGACCGCGGGCACGAGGCCCTCTCCATCGTCGGCAACGCGCTGATCGACACCCAGCGGGCCGAGGCACCCGAGGCGGCAGGGTGGGACGACGTGGCCGACGCGTCCCTCACCATGGCCGACTATCTCTCGCACAACCTCTACACCGAGCCGGGCCCCGAGCTGGTCGAGCTGGCCACCAGCCTGCGCTCGTCCCGACCCCTCGACACGGCCCGACAGATACTGGACCACACGCACCAGGCCCTGCGCTACGTCCGCGGCGTCACCGACGTCCACACGTCGGCCCACGAGGCCTTCGTCGACGGCGCCGGCGTCTGTCAGGACTTCGCCCACCTGGCGCTGGCGCTGACCAAGTCGGTCGGCCTGCCGTCACGCTATGTGTCGGGCTACTTCCACCCCGAGGCGGACGCCACCGTAGGCGAGGAGATCTCGGGCGAGAGCCACGCCTGGGTGGAGGTGTGGACCGGGGGATGGTGGGGCTACGACCCGACGAACGACTGCCCCGTCGGTGAGCGACATGTGGCCATCGGCCGCGGGCGTGACTACTCCGACGTGCCGCCGGTCAAGGGCATCTACGCCGGCAACGCCGAGAACACCATGCACGTCGGCGTCCGCATCACGAGGACGCACTGAGTCGTGTTGGCGCGCATGCGGATCTGGTTGCCCGACGCCCCCGGCGTGCTGGGCGCGGTGGCGGCGGAGATCGGCGCCGTCGAGGGGAACGTCATCGGCCTCGAGGTGCTTGAACGGGACGCCGGGGTGGCCATCGACGACCTGGTGGTCGAGCTGCCCGATCAACCCGGCGCCGTCGATGCGGTGTGCAAGGGGATCCGCAACGTGCACGGCGCCGGCGTCGAAGAGGTGCGCGCCCTCCCGTCTGTGGCCCCCGACCGCGAGAACACGGTGCTCGGCGCCGCCGCGGCGATCCTGCAGGCCGCCACCTCCACCGCCGCTCTCAATGCCATGCTGGGCCAGCTCCTGGTTCTCTTCGATCTCCATTGGATGGTGCTGGCCGATCTGGACCGTGAGCAGTTCGTCGAGTTCCACGGGGACGTGCCCTCGGTGCAATGGGTGGCCGCCTTCGCCGTGGGGGCCCGCAGCGGGGCCGACCCGGCCAACGACACCATTGGGTCGGGCGTCTTCGTCGAGCCCATTCCCGAGACCGAGTTCACCGCCTGCGGGGGACGCACGGCCGCCCTCCGGCGCCGCGAGCGCCACGAGATCGCCATGTTGGTCCAAGTCACCGCTCGGTTCATCGACGCCCTGGGCCGGCGGGAGCTGTCCCGATAGCGCACCGGTCCGGTCCCGATGGTGGGACCCGCATCGACCCGGAGGTTGCCACCTCGGGACCCTCGCGTAGGGTCCGGGGATGCTCCGTCTCGGATTCATCGGCACCGGACTGATCGCCTGGGCCCACGCGCTGAGCCTCCGGGCGATGATCGACGGCGGGGTGATCGATGCCTCCATCAGCCTCGTTCACGACCGCAGCCAGGAGCGGGCCGAGGGGTTTGCCGGCGTCTTCGGCGCCACCACCGAGGACGACGCGGCCGAGGTGGTAGCGGACTGTGACGCAGTCTGGGTGTGCACCCCGACCGTCGCGCACCGCGAGGCGGTGGACGCAGCCGCTTCGGCGGGCCGGGCCGTCTTCTGCGAGAAGCCGCTGGCCACCGACCTCGGCCAGGTCCGGGCGCTGGTCGATGCGGTCGCCCAGGCCGGAGTGCCGGCCCAGTCGGGCCTGGTGCTCCGGTCTGCACCGGTCTTCCGGGCCCTCCGTGACCTGGTGCGCTCAGGCCAGCTGGGCCGGCCCATGGCGGTCACGTTCCGCGACGACCAGTACTTCCCTATTCAGGGAACCTATGGCTCGAAGTGGCGGGCCGACGTGGCCCAGGCCGGTGGGGGCTGCCTGATTGAGCATTCCATCCATGACCTCGACATCCTGCGCTTCTGCTTCGGCGAGGTGGATGCGGTGTCGGGCCGGACGTCGAACTTCTCGGGTCACCCGGGCATCGAGGACGCGGCCATGGTGGCGATGGAGTTCACCTCGGGCTGCACGGCCCATCTGACCAGTGTCTGGCACAACGTGCTCAGCCGGGGCTCGACCCGCCGCGTGGAGCTCTTCTGCGAGGACGGCATGGTGTGGCTCGACGACGACTTCCGCGGCCCGCTGCACGTGCAGACGAGCGACGCCACCGATGTCCGGCACTGTGCGTCGCCGGCCTGGGTCGACGCGCTCCCACTCGGCGACGACGAGGTGGGCCTGGCGGTGCGGGCCTATGTCGAAGCGGATCGAGCCTTTCTCGACGCGGTCCGGGCGGGCCGCACCCCTGAGCCGTCGCTCGGCGAGGCCCTGGTCGCGCACCGTCTGGTCGACGCGGCCTACCGGTCGGCCGCCGACGGCGGGCGGCCGGTCCGGTTGCCCTGAGCGCGCTCAGGCGGGCAGGGCCTCCCACCGCAGGTAGTTCTGGTAGCGGTACAACGTCTCGTAGCCGAGCTTGGCGTAGACCGGCTCGCCCATCTCGGAGGCCTGCAGGGTGCAGGTGGTGGCGCCCCGCTCGAACGCCACATTGGTCGCGCATTGGGTGATGTGGCGGCCGAGTCCCCGCTGACGGGTCGCGGCCACCGTGCCCACCCACTGCAGGCTGGCGCTGCCGTGGCTCAGGTAGGTGAGGGCGGCGGCCACCGGCCGTTCGCCCCGGTAGGCCACGACCACGGCGGCGTCATCGTCGCCCAGGAGGTTGGCCGGCTGATCGAAGCTGTCGGTGAACACTTCCGCCGGCATGCCGTAGGTGGCATAGGCGTCCGCGTTGACGGTGACGAAGTCGGCCAGCCCGGGCTCGTCGACGACCAGGCGCACCTCCACGCCCTCGGGCGGGGTGAGGCCATCGAAGGCGCCCCGGCAGATCATCTCGGGGAACGACTCGCCGAAGGCGACCAGACCCGAGGCGGTGCAGGCCGACTCGAGGTCCGCGTCCTGCCCGGTGTCGCGGACCTTGACGGTGTAGCCCCGTTTTCGCCCGGTGAAGAAGGCGTCGGCCCGGGCGATCAGGTCGGCCGCCGGCACGGACCCGTCGCTTCGGAACGCGCCGTTACAGTTGACCGGGATCCACGAGCCTCCGGCGTAGGCGAGGACGCCGTCGCGGTCCTCGTAGGATCCTCGTCGACACCACCTCGTGTTCGCCCGGCTGTAGGCGAGCAGGTTGGCGTAGGCGAGCCCGGCCTCGTCAGGCGGCCGGGACTGGTGATCGGGCATACGCCATGATGCCCCGTCCGGTCGCCACCATGACGTCCACCTCGGCGACGAGGATGGGCCGCTGGTTCCGAGGCGAAGACGCGGGGGCCGGCTGCACGCCGGCCGGATCAGGTGGGAACGGGGAGCCGCAACTCGACGCCGGCGTGCTGCAGGAAGACCATCTTGCGTTCGAGAGCGGTGTGCCAATCGACCATGTCCTTGTCGAATTGGGCCCGGTCGCCCTCCTCGCACGCATGTTCGAGCTCGTCGAACGCCTCGTCTTCGGCGTCGAGCAGAACTCGGTACTTCAACAGGAAGTGGTCGTCGATCGGCTGATGCACGTCGTCCTCCCTACCTCGCCCCGCTCGTTGCGAGCCGATCCCGAAACGATATCTTCCCGGTTTGGCGAGCGCTCGGAGGCCGATCTACCAGCCCTTTCGGAACCGGTGGTAGGTCCGGGGCATGAGAGAGCGGAACACCATGGCCGCGTCGATCAAGCCCGACACGCTGATCTCGAGCGACGGGCCCCCGGCCCGGCTGAGGACGGCCCGGGACACCGAGGTCACCCGGCGCGTGGTGAGACGGGGTGGCTTGCGGAGCCCGCGTTCGAGGGCGCCCAGCCCCAACTCCGTGGCCATGAACGCGGGATAGACCACGTGGACATGCACGCCCTTGGGGGCGAGACGAAAGGAGGTGGACTCGCTGAAGGCCGACAGGGCCGCCTTGGAGGAGGGGTAGGCCCCCGGTCCCGGTGAGGGCAGGCGCCCGCCATCGGACGACACGTTGACCACGGTGCCCCGGCCGCGGGCCACCATGTCCGGCAGGACGGCCAAGGTGGCGACGACCGGTGCGAAGAAGTTCACGTCGAAGGTGTGGCGGAAGTCGGCCTCGGTGATGTCGACCAGCCGCACGCCGGGATCCTGGGCCGCGTTGTTGATGAGGAGGTCGATCGGGCCCGACGCCGCGGCGACGGACGCCGAGCGCGGCGCGCAGGGCATCGGCGTCGGCGACGTCACAGGTGATGGTGCGCGAACCGGGGGAGAGCACACCGAGGTCGGCGGCCAACGCATCGAGCCGGGCCGTGGTGCGGGCCAGGCCGACCACGGTCGCACCGGCCCGGGCCAGATCGAGGCAGAGCTGGGCCCCCAGACCGGCCGAGGCACCGGTGACGACCGCCACCTGGCCCCGGTAGCGATCACCGAATCTCGGTGGCCGCCGCCCGGCCCGGTCCGGTGCCGCGGTCACTCCGTCGCGGGGCCGCAATCAGTGAGTGCGGCCAAAGCCGGTCCGACCTGGGTGGCGGCCTCGCCGAGCACGGATTGCGCGGCCACCAACACGGCCAGTTCGCCGCGCACGCGCACCCGCCCGGTGGCCAGGGCGTCGGCGGGGTCGAGCTCGCCCCGGGCGATGGCGTGGGCATCGTCGTAGGCCAGCATGATCGTGACGTCGGCCCGCCGGCCCGCCGTCGGGTCCAGGGCCAGCGAGACCCGCCCGCCCTCGACCGCGAGGACGGTGCGCACACTCCGCCCCGGGACGCCGGTGCCCCCGGGCGCGCCGGTGACCTCTTGGGCCACGGCGAAGGTGCCCCCCGCCGCGGTGAGCGACCCGGCACCGGCGGCTTCGACGGCCGCCGTCAGGTCGACTCCGGAGAGGGCGTCATTGAACGCCTGCACCCACTCGGGTGAGAGGTAGCGGGGCATGGCCGAGCCGCGGAGAGGTCCCCGGCTCAGCCGGCGGACGCCTCTGGTCCGGTCTTCTTGGAGCGCCGGAGGATCTTGCGGCCCAGCCACGCCACCGGGTCGTAGTGCGCGTCGACCACCCGCTCCTTCATGGGGATGATGGCGTTGTCGGTGATCTTGATGTGCTCGGGGCACACCTCGGTGCAGCACTTGGTGATGTTGCACATGCCGATGCCAGCTCCCTTACGGGCCAGGTCTCGACGGTCCCCGACGTCGAGCGGGTGCATCTCGAGCTCGGCCAGGCGGATGAAGAAGCGAGGCCCGGCGTACTTGGGTTTGTTCTCCTCGTGGTCGCGGATCACGTGGCAGACGTCCTGGCACATGAAGCACTCGATGCACTTGCGGAACTCCTGGCCCCGCTCGACGTCGATCTGGGCCATGCGGTAGCCGTCCTCGGGCTCGGGGCCGGGCTCGAAGGCGGGGATGGTCTGGGCCACCTCGTAGTTGAAGCTGACGTCGGTGACCAGGTCCCGGATGATCGGGAACGTCTTCATGGGGGCGACGGTGACCGGGTCCCCGTCGGGGAGGGTGTCCATCCGGGTCATGCACAGCAGCCGGGGGTGGCCGTTGATCTCGGCCGAGCACGAGCCGCACTTGCCCGCCTTGCAGTTCCAGCGGCAGGCCAGGTCCGGTGCGTCGGTGGCCTGGATCCGGTGGATGACGTCGAGCACGACCTCGCCCTCCACGGCGGGCAGGACGTAGTCGGTGAACGCGCCGCCCTCGGCATCGCCCCGCCAGATGGTCATGGTCACGTCGTCGGGGGCGTTCGCCGGCTCGGGTTCGGCTGCCGGGGCGGGGCTGGTCACGTCATCGGCCACGGTCATCAGTGTCCCTCCTCAAACAGTTCGCGGAGTTCTGGCGGCATTTCGGGCAGGGGCTCCGGTGCGATGGCGATGGGGGCCAGGTAGCCCCCCTGGCCCGTCTGGTGCTGCACGAAGTTGACCTTGCCCATCTCCGGGTCGGGGCCCGGGTAGTCCTCGCGGGTGTGCCCGCCGCGGGACTCGGTGCGGTTCAGCGCGCCCTGGGTCACGGCGATGGACGTGGTGACCATGGAGGGAAGGTCGGTGGCCAGGTTCCAGCCCGGGTTGTAGGCCCGGCCGCCGGTGACGGAGAGCGTGGACACCCGGTCCTTGAACTCCTCGAGCTTGATCAGGGCCTCCTGCAGCTCGGGCCCGGTGCGGATGATCCCGACCAGCGCCTGCATGGTCTCCTGCAGTTCGGAGTGGATGTCGTACGGGTTGTCCCCGCCCTCCCGCCCGAAGGGGGCGAAGGCGTCGTCGATCACCGACTGCACCTCCGCCGCGTCGACACCGGGCGAGCCGGCTCGGCCCTCGGCGAAGTCGGCCGCCCCGATACCGGCCCGGCGGCCGAAGACGATGAGGTCCGAGAGCGAGTTGCCGCCCAGGCGGTTCGCCCCGTGCATGCCACCCGACACCTCGCCGATGGCGAACAGGCCGGGGACGGTGGCGGCCTGCGTCTCGGCGTCGACCCGCACCCCGCCCATCATGTAGTGGCAGGTGGGGCCCACCTCCATCGGGCCGGCCGTGATGTCCACCCCGGCCAGCTCCATGAACTGGTGGTACATGGACGGGAGGCGCCGCCGGATGTACTCGGGCGTGCGGCGGGAGGCGATATCGAGATACACCCCGCCGTGCGGTGTGCCCCGCCCGGCCTTGACCTCGGAGTTGATGGCCCGGGCCACTTCGTCGCGGGGCAGGAGGTCGGGGGTGCGGCCGTTGTTGATGTGGTCGTCGTACCAGCGGTCCGCCTCCTCCTCGGTCTTTGCCGTCTCGGCCGCGAACATGTCGGCGATGTAGTCGAACATGAAGCGCGTGCCCTCGGAGTTGCGCAGCACGCCGCCGTCGCCGCGCACGCCTTCGGTGACCAAAATCCCGCGCACGCTGAGCGGCCACACCATGCCGGTGGGGTGGAACTGCACGCACTCCATGTCGATGACGTCGGCCCCGGCCCAGATGGCCATGGCGTGGCCGTCGCCCACCGATTCCCAGGAGTTGGAGGTGTACTTCCACGACTTGCCGATGGACCCGGTGGCCAGGATGAAGGACTTGGCGGTGAAGAGCACCATCTCGCCGGTCGGGCGCATGTAGCCCACCGCGCCCGAGATGCGGCCCTCGGCGTCGGGCAGCAACTTCAGGATCTTGCACTCCATGAAGACGTCGGTCCCCATGGAGACCACCTTCTGCTGCAGCGTCCGGATCAGTTCCAGCCCGGTGCGGTCGCCCACGTGGGCCAGGCGGGCGTAGCGGTGGCCGCCGAAGTCGCGCTGGGTGATGCGGCCGTCCTGGGTGCGGTCGAAGAGGGCCCCCCAGCGCTCGAGTTCGAAGACCCGGTCGGGTGCCTCCATGGCGTGGATCTGTGCCATGCGCCAGTTGTTGAGCATCTTGCCGCCGCGCATGGTGTCGCGGAAATGCACCTTCCAGTTGTCCTCGGGCCAGACATGGCCCATGGCGGCGGCCATGCCGCCCTCGGCCATGACGGTGTGGGCCTTGCCCAGCAGCGACTTGCAGACCAGCGCCACCCGCAAGCCTCGCTCCTTGGCCTCGATGGCGGCGCGCAGCCCGGAGCCGCCGGCCCCGATGATGATGACGTCGTAGTCATGGGTTTCGTATTCGGCCATGGGCAAGCTGTCCTTAGGGTCCGGGAGAGATCTGCTGGTGGCGCGGGCTAAAAGTGGAAGCCGGCGTCATGGATGGTGCCGCTGGCCACCAGGCGCACATAGAGGTCGCACAGCGCGACGCCGAAGAGGCTGATCCAGGCGAAGCGCATGTGGTGCGCGTTCAGCGGCGACACGAACTTCCACATCTTGTGGCGGAGGGGATGTTGGGCGAAGGACTTCACCTGGCCACCGCAGAAGTGGCGGCAGGCGTGGCACGAGATGCTGTAGAGCCACAGGAAGGCGGCGTTGGCACACAGGACCACCGTGCCCACGCTGATCCCGATGCCGTACCCCGGTTGGCGGAACGCCTCGACGGCGTCGTAGGTCAGGACGGCGTTGAACAGCAGCAGGATCCAGAAGAAGTAGCGGTGCACGTTCTGGAGGATCAGCGGCAGCTTGGTCTCGCCGCTGTAGCTGCCGTGGGCATCGGCCACGGCGCAGGCCGGCGGCGACCACCAGAACGAGCGGTAGTAGGCCTTGCGGTAGTAGTAGCAGGTGAGGCGGAACCCCAGCGGGAAGATCAGGATCAGGAGGGCGGGCGAGAGCTCCCAGAACGTGAACCAGATCCCGAAGGGGTGGCTGCCGGGCACGCAGCTGCCGGCCAGGCAGGGGGAGTAGAACGGCGAGATCAGGTTGCGGTGCAGGGCCGGGCCGACGTAGTAGTTCTTGTTGATGAAGGCGGCCCACGTCGAGTAGACGACGAACGCGGTGAGGACGACGACGGTGACCACCGGCTCGACCCACCAGTTGTCCTGACGCAGGGTGGGCTTGTCCGGGCCGCCTCTGGGCCCGCCGATGGCCACCGGTGTCGCTGTTGCGCTCTCCACCGTCGTCGTCACCCAAACCTCCTCAGTGCCCGCGCCTGGCAGGTCGTGGCGGGCCAATCATTCCATCCCGGGCTCGCCCGCACGCAAACTCTCGGCGAACGGCCCGGGCGCGCTGCTCGGGCGGTCACGGCCCTGACCATAGACACCCCCGATCAAGACGTCCAAGACATAGAAGGTATCGGATTAATAGCGATAAGCTCTGACTCGATGCAGTTGCACCAGCTCGCCTACGTGCTCGCGGTGGCCGAAGAGCGGCATTTCACCCGGGCCGCCTCCCGCCTTCACCTGGCGCAGCCATCGCTGAGCCGCCAGGTCCGCCTGCTCGAGCGGGAGCTGGGCGTCCTCCTGTTCAACCGGGGGCCCGGACAGGGCCTGGTGACGCTCACCGCCGACGGGGAAGCGCTCCTTCCGTTCATCCGCCGCGTCCTGGCCGATGTCGAGGCCACCGGCGCCGAGGCGAGGGCCCTGACGGGGATGGCCCGGGGCCGGCTCTCGATCGGCGCCACGCCGAGCCTGATCACCCGGGTGCTCGCTCCGGCCCTGGTCGAATTCCACGCCAGCCACCCCGGGATCGAGCTGCTGGTGGTCGAGGCCGGATCCCGCCAGCTGGTGCTCCAACTGGCCAGCGGGGAGGTCGACGTCGCCCTGGTCGTCCAGCCGGTGCCGCACCCGTTGGTCGCCGCCACCCCGCTCTTCGACGACCCCCTCGTCCTGGCCGTCGCGCCCGACCACCCGCTGGCGACGCGCCGTCAGGTGCGGGTGGCCGACCTCGAGGGGACGTCGCTCGTCATGTTCCGGGAGGGCTACGACCTACGCGCCGTGACCCTGGCCGTGTGCCATGACGCCGGGTTCGAACCGCACCTGGTCAGCGAGGGCGGCGAGATGGACGGCGTCCTCGCCCTGGTGGCGGCCGGACTGGGTGCCGCCGTGGTGCCCGCCATCGCCATGCCGTCGGACGGCACGCTGACCGGCATCGCGTTCACCCGCCCCGGGTTGAGCCGCACCGTCGCCCTGGCGCACCGGAACGACCGGCCGCTGCCCCGGCCGGCGCGGGCGCTGGCGACGGAGCTGGCCGGTCTCCACCGCGACGGACCTCCCGATCGGATGGAGAGCGCCGACTGTACGGGGAGCGCCGAACCGGTAGAGAGGGCGGCCGCCGAATCACGGGTCGATTCTGGGGTTTAGGCTTCCCCCATGGACGGCCCCGCACCCACTGACCCATCCGTACATCCAGGGCCAGGCAAGCTCCACGCGCCCGCTGAGCTCGCCCGCACCCTCGGTGACCTGCGGGCCTCGGGCTGGAAATCGGTCCCGGTGGCCGAGGAGATGCGACGCAACACGGCGGAGCGGATCGCCTCGGGCGAGGCGCTGGTGCCCGGCGTGCTGGGCTTCGAAGAGACCGTGGTCCCCCAGCTCGAGAACGCCATCCTGGCCGGCCACGACGTGATCCTGCTGGGCGAGCGGGGCCAGGCCAAGACCCGGGTCATCCGGGCCCTGGTGGGCCTGCTCGACGAGTGGCTCCCCATTGTCGAAGGATCCGAGATCAACGACGATCCGTACAATCCGGTCTCCCTGGCGGCCATCATCGCGGTGGCCGAAGGCGGGCCCGACACGCCCATTGCGTGGGTGCACCGGTCCGATCGCTACGGCGAGAAGTTGGCCACCCCCGACACCTCCATTGCCGACCTGATCGGTGAGGTCGACCCGATCAAGATCGCCGAGGGCCGCTATTTGAGCGACGAGCTGGCCCTGCACTACGGGCTGATCCCACGGGTCAACCGGGGCATCTTCGCCATCAACGAGTTACCCGACCTGTCCGAGCGGATCCAGGTGGGGCTGCTCAACGTGCTCGAGGAGCGCGACGTGCAGATCCGCGGTCACCGCATCCGGTTGCCGCTCGACATCACTCTGGTGGCCACGGCCAACCCCGAGGACTACACCAACCGGGGGCGCATCATCACCCCGCTCAAGGACCGGTTCGGGGCCCAGATCCGCACGCACTACCCCTACGAGACCATGACCGAGGTCAAGATCATGGAGTCCGAGGCCGAGCTCCCCACCGCGGGCGTGCCGGTCACGGTCCCCTCGTACCTCAAGGAGGTGGTGGCCGAGACCTCGCAGCTGGCCCGCCGCTCCTCCCACCTCAACCAGCGCAGCGGCGTCTCGGTACGGCTCTCCATCGCCAACTACGAGACCCTGGCGGCCAACGCCGTGCGGCGGGCATTGCGCACCGGGGAGCCGGTGGCCGTCCCCCGCATCAGCGACCTGGCCGCGCTGGTCCCTTCCACCCAGGGCAAGGTGGAGGTCGAGGCCATGGAAGAGGGGCGCGAGGAGGAGGTGGTGGCCCAACTGGTCGCCGCAGCCGTGCTCTCGGTCTTCCGCCGCCGGGTGACGCTCGAAAATCCGGCCGGCATCGTGGGGGCCTTCACCGAGCAGGTGGTGGTCCATGCCGGCGACGACCTGCCCTCGGCGGCCTACCTGGCTGTCCTGGCCGACATCCCCGAGCTCGAGCCCCCGACCCGCGCGCTGGCCGGACCGGCGGCGGCCGAGTCGCCCGCCCTCATGGCCAGCGCCCTCGAGTTCCTGCTCGAGGGCCTGCACCTGACCAAACGGTTGAACAAGGACGCCTCGGGCGCACGCGCCCTGTACCGGGGGCGAAAGTAGGCCACCTGGTGAGCGCCCGGTACGACTACTCCGAGTGGGACGGCACCCAGGAGTTCCTCGAGCTCGACCCCGACGACCTGCTGGCCGGCCTGACCGACGACCTGCTGGCCGGGGGTGACCTCGACGACGCGCTCCGACGGCTGCTGCGCTCGGGCATGCGCACCGCCGACGGGGAGCAGATCCCCGGGCTCCGCGACCTGCTGGACCAGCTGCGCCGCCGCCGGGCCGAGATGCAGGCCGAGGGCGACCCCGACGGCCGCATGGCCGAACTGGGGGCCCAGCTCGACGAGATCGAGTCCGACGAGCGCGCCGCCATCGACGAGCTGGAGGAGGAGGCCCGCTCCTCGGGGGACGATCGGCGGGCCGAGGTCACCGGTGACGTGGCCACCGAGCGCCGCATGGCGCTGGACCTCCAACCGGGGGACGTGGCCGGCCGGATCCAGTCCCTCCAGCACTACGACTTCGTCTCCTCCGAGGCGCGTGAGCGCTTCGAGGAACTGGTCGAGGAATTGCGCCGGGAGATGGCCGACACGTTCTTCGAGGGAGCGTCCGACGCGCTGTCGTCGATGACCCCCGAGCAGATGGCGCGCATGCGCGACGCCTACGACGCCCTCAACCAGATGCTCGAGCAGCGCGAGGCCGGAGAAGAGCTCAACCCGAGCTTCGAGCAGTTCATGGAGCAATACGGCGACATGTTCCCCGGCAATCCCCAGAGCCTGGACGAACTGCTGGCCCAGCTGGCCGAGCGCATGGCGGCGGCGCAAGCGGTGTGGAACTCCATGTCGCCCGAGCAGCAGGCGCAGTTGCGGGGCCTCATGGAAGCGGTCCTCGAGGACATGGACCTGCGCTGGCAGGTGGACCGCCTGGCCCGCAACCTGCAGCGGGCGGTGCCCGACGCCGGGTGGGAGCGGTCGTACGACTTCGACGGCGAGGGCCCCATGAGCATCTCGCGGGCCACCGACCTGGCTTCGCAGATGGGGCAGCTCGACCGGATGGAGGAGCTCCTGCAGTCGGCCTCCACGCCGGCGGCGCTGGGCGAGATCGACCTGGACCAGGTCCGGGCCCACATGGGCGAGGACGCGGCCCGGGCCCTGGACCGCCTGGCCCGGTTGACCAAGTCACTGGCCGACGAGGGGCTCATTGAGCAGCAGGGTGGCCGGACCGAGCTGACGCCACGTGGGGTGCGCCGGCTGGGGCAGAAGGCACTCAACGACCTCTTCAACCAGATCAACAAGGACCGCATCGGTGACCACAGCGCCGTGTGGGCCGGGTCGGGCCACGACCGGGAGGAGACGACCAAGGCCTACGAGTACGGCGACCCCTTGAACCTCCATCTCCCCACCACCGTGCACAACGCGGTGCGGCGCAGCGGCTCGGGGGTACCCGTGCGGCTCTCGCTCGAGGACTTCGAAGTGGTGGAGATGGAAGCCCTGGCCCGTTCGGCCACGGTGCTGCTGGTCGACCTCTCGATGTCGATGCCCATGCGGGACAACTTCGTCCCGGCCAAGCGGATGGCCATGGCGCTGCAGACCCTCATCTCCAGCCGGTTCCCGCGGGACTATCTCGGCATCGTCGGGTTCTCCGAAGTGGCGCGCGAGATCCGCGCCGAGGAGCTGCCCACCGCCATGTGGGACTACGTCTACGGCACCAACCTCCAGCACGCGCTGGCCCTGGCCCGTCGCATGCTGGCGCACCAGCACGGGACCAAGCAGATCATCGTGGTGACCGACGGCGAACCGACGGCCCACATCGACGACTACGGCGAGGTGTTCTTCAACTACCCGCCGGTGGCCGAGACGCTGCACCGCACCATGGCCGAGGTCATCCGGTGCACCAGGGCCGGCATTGTGATCAACGCCTTCGCCCTCGATCTCCAACGCACGCACTACCCCTTCGTCGAGCAGATTGCCCGGGTCAACGGGGGGCGCACCTTCTACACCACCCCCGATGCCCTGGGTGGCTACGTGCTGGTGGACTTCCTCAAGCACCGGCGCGTCCTCCGGCCCGCCGGCTGAGCCAGCCACGGCCCGTACCGGTCCCGGGTTGCCTCAGGCACGCATCGTGCCGGGACCCATCGGGGCTGACCAGGGCTGCATCAGGCACGCATCGTGCCGGGCCAGGCACGAGGATCTCGAATCTCCCCCTTGCGTTTCGTGACGGTGTGGTGAAAGATGACATCGTTGTAACTACATGAATGCCACTCCGGTGGCGAGGGGAGGCGAACCGATGGACATCGTGGCAACGCTCTACGGTCGCCAGGAGCGCAGCTGGCAGCTGCAGGCAAACTGCATGGGCGTCGATCCGGATCTGTTCTTTCCGGAGCGGGGGGCATCGACTCGTGAAGCCAAGGAAGTGTGCCGGGGGTGTGTCGTCCGTGAGGACTGCCTCGAGTACGCCTTGGCCAACGGCGAGAAGTTCGGCATCTGGGGCGGCATGAGCGAACGGGAGCGCCGCCGGGTGCGCCGGGCCCGAGCGTTGCAGCGTCGCGACGTCGCCAGCGCGTCCTGAGTCGTCCGCACCAACGCAGTCAATACCAAGCCGGTCAGTACCAACGCAGTCGGCGCTAGGGCCGCTGTTGTTCGAGCCGCGCCTCGACCGTGGCCCCCTCGGAGAGCCCGAGCTCGGTCCAGCGGGCCGCCGGGATCCCTTCCAGGATGGCCCGGGGCACCAGCCCCACCAGTTCGGCGCCGACCACCGCGCCCCCTGACTCCTTGACCAGGGCGGTGGTGGCATCGAAGATCTGTTCGGGTCCGAACGAGGCAGGGTCAATGAGGTTGCACGAGACCTGGGCTCCATCGCCCACGGCCAGACCGAGGGCCCGGACCCGGTCGCTCCTGAGCCGTGGCGCCACCCGTTTGGCCACCTCGGTCGAGGAGACCCAGACGTTGTAGGCCACCAGGACCCGGCGGGCGCCGACGGCGGTGACCCCGGCGGTGCGGTGGGGCCGGTCCGGGCCGAAATCAGGCGGCAACGAGCCGAAAGCATGCCGTCTGACCTCGGGCAATGTGCGATCGGTGCCGCCGGGGAGAGGTCCGTAGCGGAAACTCGGTACGCCCAACTCGGTGCCCAGCCAGCGCGCGAAGTCGTCCCGCAGGGCGGAGGCCTCGACCAGGGATTGCGGTGGGATGGCGCCAGGCACGTAGGGGACGAAGGGCACGACGTCGAGCACACCCAGCCGTGGGTGGGCGCCGAGGTGTCCGGTCAGCTCGACCCGGGCCACGGTGGCCTCGGCCAGCCGCCGCGCCGCCGCGGTCACATCGTCAGCGGGGCCGGCCAGAGTGAAGACGGAGCGATGGTGGTCGGGGTCGCAGTGCGTATCGAGCAGCAACGGTCCCGCCGTGCCGGCCAAGGTGGCCAGGACGGCCTGGTCGCGGCCCTCGCTGACGTTGATCACGCACTCGACGATCTGGCCGGAAGCGGGCTTGCCCGATCGGGGCTTGGCGGAACTGGGCTTGCGGGAACCGGGCTCCTCGGAACTGGGCACGCCGGATTGTGGCATGCCGGTCGGGGGCTCAGCGCCCCCGGGGTTTCCCGAAGCTCAGCCTACGGTGACGGCGGTCGAGAGGCGGCGGCGGCGCAGGATGCGGCGGCGCTCACGCTCCGAACACCCACCCCACACACCGTGGTCAATGTGGTGCTCGAGCGCGTACTCGAGGCACGCCGCGGCGACTGGGCACTCAGCGCAGATGCGCTGGGCCACTTGGACTCCCATCCCGTCACTGGGGAAGAAGATGTCCGGTGCAACTTCCTTGCACTTCCCCCGGGCCATCCATTCGGTATTCATCTCACATCTCCCTTTTCACGCATCATTCTACGTGAAAGGTCGAGGTCAAACCATAATTCTGAGCATAGGAAGTTCGTAAGAAAATGAGGGCCCAGGCACGGCGCCGGGGCACCACCGACGCTCCGGTACGCTGACGGCCGTTCGCCGCCGACGCTGACCCAGGAGGTGCCATGTCCCCAGACGTTGAGGAAGCAGTGACCGAGACGGAGGAGCCAATTGAGCCGATCGGCCACGTCCGGGTGGTGTACCTGGGCCCGGTGGCCCCCCACTGGGACGTCCAATCCGACTTCGGCCCGGCCGACGTCATCGATTCGTTCCGGGAGCGCGTCCTGGCCCGGCTGGTGCTCCTCCCCCCGCACGATCCCCAATTCCGCCGCAACCGCGAGCGCGTGGTGCGCGACGCCGAACGCGAGAACCTCTCCCTCGAGTGGGATCTCGGTTTCCCCGAGGACACGGTCGAGTAGGCGTTCGGGAAGGCGTTCGTCAGAAAGGTAAAACCGGGGAGGGGTTCAACCGGGGAGGGTCAGTCGAGCAGGCCGATGCGGGCCAGCCAGAGCCCGGGGGCGTCGACCTCGGCCGGCGTCGGGAGATCCATCTCGTCGGCCCACAAGCGCGCCAGGGATTCTTCACCGGCCCGCTCCACCACCCCGCTGATGAAGGCGGCGCCGCGGTCGACCTCGGCCTGACCCACATCGAGGCCGAAGAGGCCCGTGAAGGCCTGCTCCCCCTTGGCGTCCTCGGCCCGGTAGCGGTACCAGGCCTCGCCGATGGCTGCCGGAGCCGAGGTAAGGGTGGACGAGATCTGCGTGGTGATGTGATCGACGTAGGCGCCCATGGCGGTGGTCAGCGCGGTCAGCGTGTTGGAGATGTGGCGCTGCTCGGGGCTGATGAGGTCGGCCAGAAGGGCCTCGGGATCGCCCAACACGTTCTCGAGAGTCGTCGGATCGCCGAGGCCGTCGCCCATCCGCTCCATCATCGAGCGCTGTGAGGCGGCGGCGTGGGCCGACGCGTCGCCCAACAGCCTGAGCAGGGTCGACCGCACACCCGGACGGGTCACGACCGCGTGCATGGTCAGTTCGCGCACGCAGACCCAGAGCTGGACCTCTTGGATGGGCAGGCTCCAGTCCTCGGCGAACTGGGCCACATTGCTGGGGACCAGCACCAATGCGTTGGACTCGGGCCAGGGGAGCGGAAGGGCGTACTGACCGAAGGCGGTGCGGGCCAGGTGGCCGGCCGCCGATCCGAATTGCATCCCGAGCAACACCGGGCCGAGCGTCACGGCAAACTGGCTCAGGAGGCCCTGGAGGCCATCGGAGGGATCATCGAGCGGATCGAGGTCCATCGAGGCGCTCGGTACGCCGGCGGCACTCTGTTGCTGCGCCTCGACCATGAGCTGGAGCGTGGGGCGGTAGGCCTCGAGGACCCGGAAGGACCACTGTCCGCGCCCGACGGTGTCGAACGAGACCTGCGAGCCCCCGCCCGAAAGGGAGATGCCCGTGGCATTGGCCACGTGGAGCTCGGCCACCCGTCCCAGTTCCTCGAAGGTCATACGGACCAGCGGGTCGACGTTCTCGTCCGACCCCCCGTCGGTGGCCACCCCGTGGGCCATGGTGCGAGCCGCCTCGAACCAGGTGTCGCCGCCACCGGGGGCCGAGCCGATGACCTTGAGCAGGTCACCCAGGAGGCCACCCATGGGGTTGTTGGGGTCGTTGGAACCGAACATGCTCACCCCTGCATGCTAAGGGGACGCGCTCAGCGTCACATCCACGACACCGCTCCTGGTGCCGTGGTCCACCCCGAGCGACACGCGGGTCGAGGGCGGCAGGACATAGAGGCGGCCCCGCAGGTCGGCCATGGTGCGGATCGGGACGGAGTCGACCGCGGCAATGACGTCCCCCGAAGCCAGGTGCCCGGCCGCCGGGCTGCCGGGAGCCACGGTGGCCACCGCGGCGCCGCCCTGTCCCCCGTCGCTGCCCTTGATGCCCAGCCAACCCTGGGTCACCCGGCCACTCGAGCGCAGGTCGTCGGCCACGCCCAGGACCAGCTCGGTGGGGAGAAAGGTCGGCCCCGTCGAGGCACCGGCCGAACCTCCGTCGTAGTAGATGCCGAGCACGGCGCCGGACGAGTCGAGCAGGAGATCACCGGCCGCCACGGGGACCCCGACGGCGGTGGAGGTGATGCCGGGCATGCCGGCGGCCGGGCCGCTGGCAATGGCCCCGCCGATGCCGGTGACCGAACCGGGGGTGCTGCGGAGCGTGGCCGCGGTGCCGGTGACCCCGGCCACGCTCAAGGTCAGATCAGCGCTGCCATTGGCCAGCGTCACGTCATCGTTGAACGGAGCGACCGGGAGATCGTCGGGCACCTGGACCAGAGCGATGTCGGATTTCTGGTCGACCCCCTTCAACCGGGCGGGGAGGAGCTGCCCGCCCGGCCCGACCATGGCCAGGCTGCGCAGGCCCGAGAGGTCCGCGGCCAGGGTGACCACCAGGCCGCCTTCAGCCTCCGCCACCCCGACCAGGTCGACCGTCCCCCGGGTGGTCTCCGCCCGTAGTTGCACCATGGCGTGACCCGCCGCGGTGGCCACCACGGGGAGGGCGGTGGCCGATCCGGCCATGGTGGTCAGGGGGGCGTCGGCAACGGTGTCCTTGAGTGAGGTGGGGGCCGGGGGCGACGAGTCGGGCAAGAGGAGGATGCCCGTCCACACCACCGCCGCCACGACCGCGGCTGCGGCGACCAGGACCATGATCTTGGTGCGGCGGGCGTCACGGGCTGGGGTGGCCGTCCCGGCGAGCGGCCCACCGACCGGCCCGGAGGGAGGCCCGGAGACCGGCCCGCCGGCCACCTCACTCGGGTGCCGCCACAGGCGATCATCGGGGTCAATCCACCCACCCGGGGCCGCATCGTCCTCGTTCGGCCCTCCGTTCGGTGGCTCCTCGGGGGTGGGGGTCACATGGTGAGGCTACCGACGGACCAGGGCAAAATGCGGTCGCTCAGCCCCTGAGCCGTACCATGATGCGCAATGTCGCGCGACCTGGCCATCGACCTCGGGACCGCCAACACCCTGGTGTACGCCAAGGGCAAGGGCCTCGTACTCAACGAACCGACGGTGGTCGCCCTCGATTCGCGGACACGCGAGGTGCTGGCCATCGGCACCGACGCGTGGCAGATGATCGGCCGCACGCCGGGCTACATCGTGGCCGAACGCCCCCTCCGGGGTGGCGCCATCACCGACTTCGAAGTGACCGAGCGGATGCTCAGCGTGCTGCTGCACCGCGTGGGTGTGAGCCGGCTGAACCGGCCCAAGGTGCTGATCTGCGTCCCGTCTGCCATCACGGCGGTCGAGCGCCGGGCGGTCAAGGAGGCGACGCGACGCGCCGGAGCCTCAGCCAGCTTCCTCATCGAACAGCCCATGGCGGCCGCCATCGGCGCCGGCCTGGCCATCCACGAACCGGTGGGCTCCATGGTGGTCGATGTCGGCGGGGGCACCTCGGAGACGGCGGTCATCTCGTTGGGCGGCGTGGTGGCCGTCCGGGCCATCCGCTGCGGGGGCTTCGACTTCGACGCGTCCATTCAGGCCTACGTGCGCCATGAGCACGGGGTGGCCATCGGTGAGCGCACGGCCGAGGCGGTCAAACACGCCATCGGCTCCGCGCACGAGTACCCGGGCGAGCAACAGGCCGAGATCAAGGGACGAGAAGTGGCCACCGGTCGGCCCAAGGCGGTGGTCCTCTCCCCCGAGTCGGTGCGGGCGGCCTTGGCGGAGAACGTGAACCAGGTGATCACGGCCGCGGTCAACTGTCTCGGTGAAGCTCCGCCCGAGCTGGCCCAGGACGTCATCTTCCAAGGCATCCACCTCACCGGCGGGGGCGCGCTGCTCCGGGGGATGACCCAGCGCCTGGCCGACGCCACCTCGGTGCCGGTGCACCTGGTGGACGCGCCGCTCGAATGCGTGGTCCAGGGTGCGGGGCAGTGCCTCGAGTCCTTCGATCGGCTCAAGCGCCTGTTCGCCGACGACGACTGACCGGCGAGCCGCTCAGTCCCCGACGTCTTCGGCGCCCTCGAGGAGCTCATCGGCGGCCTGACGGACCTGCCAGTCACGGTCGGTGGCAGCACGGCGCAGGGCGTCCTCGACACGCGGGTCATCGAAGCCGGCCAGCGCCACGGTGGCCCGCCGCCGGATGGTGGCCTTGTCGTCGAGCGCGGAGAGCACGGCCGGCAGGCCCGCCGGTGCGCCGATCGCACCCAGCGCGGCGACGGCCGCTTCGCGACACCGAACGTCCTCATGACCGGTGGCGACCGAGGCGAGCGGGCCGACGGCCGCGATCACCCGTCGCTCGGCCAGGAACCACGCGGCCCCCACGGCGACCAGGGGATCGGGGTCGCCCAGCGCGTCGCGCACGACCTGCCAGAGCGTGGACCGGGAGCCCGGGCCCCGCACCGAGAGCGCGCACTCCACGGCTCGGCGCCGCACCGGGACCGACCCGCTCCGCAGGGCGTGGCCGACGTCGGCCACGGTGAGCGCCCCGGCACGGGCGAGGGCGCTGACGGCTGCGGCCTGCACCTGCGAACTGCTGTCGGACAATCCCCGACGGGCCCGCTCGACCTGACCGGTGTGACCGGCCACGATGACCTGTCGCCGCCGCCGGGCGGTGCCGCGGCGCCGGCGGTCGGGTTCCGTGGGAGGATCCTCGGTCATCGAATCGAGTATGGCCGACGTTGACACCACCACCGCTGGGGACGCTGCAACCATCCCCCCCCACGCAGGCCCGGGCGCGCCGACGCGGCGGCGGAAGCGGTGGCCGGTGGTCGTGGGCGTCGTGGTACTCACCGTCGCCCTGGTGTGGTGGGGCCTCGGGTTCTGGACGGTCAACTTCTACGCCATCACCCCGGGCGATGCCACGCCGGTCGCCCCGTTCATCAGCGTCCCGGCCGACCTGAACCACCCGCTGAGCGGCACCATTCTGCTCACCGACGTCTTCGTCGAGCAGTTGAACGCGCGGACCTACCTGCAGGAGCGCTTCCTGTCCTCGGACAATGAGATCCTGTCATCGAGCGATCTGTTGGGACCTTCGACGCCACCGGATCAGTTCGTGGCCCAGGGCTACCTCCAGATGACCCAGGCCCAGTCCTACGCCACGGCAGCGGCGCTGACGCACCTCGGTTACAAGGTCAGCTCGCACCCGAGCGGCTCGCTGATCTACGGCATCGCCCCCGGCTCCCCGGCCGCGTCGACCCTCAAGGTGGCCCAGGTGATCACCGCGGTCGACGGGAAGTCGACCCCGACGGCCTGCGCCATGGCCACCGCACTGCAGGGACTCCGACCCGGTACCGCGGTCACGCTCAGCGTCGAGAAGGCGACCATCAATGGCTCCGGCACCTTCGAGGCGGGCCCCGTCGTGCCCAAGGTCGTGAGGCTGGGCACGCCACCGGCCGGCCTGAGCGAGACCGGATGCAGCGCCACACCCGTCACCCCCACCGCCTATCTGGGCGTCGAGACCCAGGACCAGGTGGCCTGGAGATTCCCGGTGAAGGTCGAAGTGCACACGGCCGATATCGGCGGGCCGTCCGCCGGGCTCTCCATGACGCTGGGCATCATCGACAAGCTCTCGGGGGGTCGCCTGACGGGACGGCACATCGTGGCGGCCACCGGGACCATCGACCCCACCGGCGCGGTGGGCGACGTGGGGGGAGTGGCCGAGAAGACCGTTGCCGTCGAACAGGCGGGCGCCACCGTCTTCTTCGTGCCGCCCCAGGAATTGCAGGCGGCGCGCTCCAAGGCCACCCCACAGCTGCACGTCTACGCCGTCTCCTCCCTCGATCAGGCGCTGCGGATCCTCAAGCGCCTGGGGGGCACAATGTCGACAAGTCATGTTTCGGCCCAGGCCGCGCCGTAGTCTTGACCCATGTCTGAAGGCCGACCAACCATTTCCTCGTCCCGTGTGGCCACCGGGGACATCGCCAAACATGCATTCACCATCGTCCGCCGGGGCTTTGATCCCGACGAGGTTCGCTCCTATCTCCAGTCGGTGGCCCGCAGCCTCGAGGCACTCGAGCAACTCGAGGAAGAACTGCGGGCGAGCACGGCCGAGGCTGAGGAGCGGGCGGCCCACCCGGTCATAGACGAAGCGACCCTGACGGCGTCGCTGGGGCAGCACAGCGCGCAGATCCTCCGCCATGCGCACGAGGAGGCGGCCCGGATCGTCGTCCAGGCCCAGGAAGGTGCCTCGACGCTGTTGCGCGAGGCGCAGAGCCAAGCTGACGAGATTCAAACGCGCAGCGAGGCGGCCTCGGCCGAACGCGTGGCCGAGACCGAGCTCATGGTGGCCACGGCCGAAGAAGAGGCCCGGGTCGAGTCGGCCGGGCTGCGGGCCGACGCCACGGCCGAGGCGACACGGTCGCGGGCCCAAGCCTCGGCCGAGGGCGATGCCATCATCGCCCGCGCCAAGGACGAGGGGAGGGCACTGCTCGAGCACGTCCAGGTGGCCCGCAAGCGGGCATTGGCCGACCTGGCCAACCGGCGCCGCGCCTTCTCCATTCAGATCGAGCAACTGCGGGCGGCCCGCGACGAGATGGCCGCGTCCATCCATGGCGTCCGCGATTCGGTGGACGGGATATTGGTGGACCTCCAGCGCAGCGACGAAGACGCCCGTGCCGCCGCCTCCGCCGCCGCCGATGAAGCCCGGCTGCGGATTGACGCGGAGCCGGGAGGCGAGGAAGCGGTGGGCGACGCGGGGGACCGGGCTCCGGCCGACGAGTCGCCCACCGGCGAGGACCATCTCGAAGGCGCGCCGCCCCGACGTGCCTCTGACCATGGCGAGACCGGCGAACAGGCACCGGGCCGGGGGACGGGGTCGGGAACGGCCGGGGGAGGGGGAGGGGACACTTCGGGTGGCACGGCGGAACTGACTTCGTCCGGGGACGCTCCCTCGGTCGACGAATTGTTCGCCCGCATCCGGGCCGGCAGCGACGAAGGAGGGCCGGTACCCGAGGCCGGGACCGACGCCGTGACGGTGACCGTGCCGGAAGCCGACGCCGTGAGCGAAGCCGAGGCCGCGACCGACGCCGTGACCGTCACCGACGCCGTGACCGTGATCGTGCCGGAAGCCGACGGCGCGGCGCAGAACGGCGGCGTGCCCGAAGCCGATAGCGCCGACGAGGGCCCCGATCACGCGCTGGTCGTCCAGCGCGACGAGCTGCTGTCCCCGGTGGCCTCGCAGCTCGCACGACACATCAAGCGGACGCTGGGCGACGATCAGAATCGATTGCTCGACGTCCTGCGCAGCGCTCCGTCGACACACGTCGACGCTTTGTTGGGGCCCGAGGACGTCCACCTGGCCACGTTCACCACCGCCGCGCTCGGGCACCTGGAAGACGCCTTCGGTGCCGGAGCGAAATTCGCCGGGGGAAAAGCGGCCCCGGGCCCGGCCAAGGCGGGAGCCGAGCAATCGGCGGCCGCCCTGGCGCGCACCGTGGTGACGGTGCTGCGGCGGCGGATCGAGGACGGCACCGGCGGCGGCGAAGACATGAGTGCCCGCGTGGGGGCCGCGTACCGGGATTGGCGGGGCGAGCGGATCGAACGGTTGGTCGGTGATTGCGCCCTCCAGTCCTTCTCGGCCGGCGTACTCGCGGCGGCACCCAAGAAGGGGGCGGTGCGCTGGGTGTTGACGTCGACTGATGGATGCTCGGACTGCGACGACAATGCGTTGGCGGGAGCGGTGTCGGTGACCGAGGGGTTCCCGACCGGTCACGCCGCGCCTCCGGCCCATTCGGGCTGCCGGTGTCTGGTGACACTGTCACCAGCCTGAACCGGCTCACGGAGCCCTTCTCCGCTCATCGACGCCGCCCATCGGGGCAGGTTGCGGGACGTTAGGCTCCCTTCGTGCGCACCCCTGACCATCTCGTGTCATCGCGGCCGCCCCACTCGCGCCGCCGCCTCCGCCGTTGGTTGATCGCCATCGCCATCGTCCTGGTGGTGCTCTTCCTCTCGCTCAGCTCGCTGGCCAACATCTACACCGACAGCCTCTGGTTCTCCTCGGTCCAGTACCACGAGGTCTTCTCCACGCTGCTCTGGGTGAAAGTCGGACTCTTCGGCACCTTCGGCGCCATCTTCTTCGTCGTCTTGTGGGTCAATCTCGTCGTCTGCGACCGTTTGGCCGCCGACGACATCTCCGCCGCCCACGAGGACGAGTTGGTACGCCGGTATCAACAGATCGTTCGCCCCTATTCGGGACGGGTCTACATCGTGCTGGCCTTCATCATGGCGCTCATCGCCGCCTCCGGGACGATCGGCGAATGGCAGAATTGGATCCTCTTCCGTCACGGAGGCAGCTTCGGCGTCAACGACCCGCAGTTCCACAAGGACATCGGCTTCTACGTGTTCAAGCTGCCCTTCATGAACTTCGTGGTGGACTGGACCCTGGCCATTCTGATCGTGACACTGATCGTGTCCGCCGTCTTCCACTACCTCAACGGTGGCATCCGGCCCCAGCGGGGTGTGCCCCGGGTCCGTCCGTCGGTCAAGGCACATCTCTCGGTGCTCCTGGCCCTGATCGCGCTGACCAAAGCGGCCGGGTACATCCTGCAGCGGTGGTCACTGGTGAATGCGCAGGACGGCTACGTCAACGGCGCCGGCTACACCGATGTGCACGCCCGGCTGCCCGCGCTGACCCTCCTGGTCATCATCTCTATCTTCGCGGCGGCCATCCTGCTCTTCAACATCCGGCGGCAGGGCTGGACGCTGCCCATCCTCGCCGTGGGCATCTGGGCCTTCGTGGCCCTGGTGGTCGGCGTCATCTACCCGGCGCTCCTGCAGACCCTGAAGGTCAACCCCGCGCAGGCGTCGCTCGAGGCGCCCTACATACAGCGGAACATCAATGCGACCCGGGCCGCCTACGCCATCCAGAAGGTGGCGGTGAAGCCGTTCGCCGCCTCCACGAGCGTCACCGGAGCGCAGGTCGGTCAGTCCACGGCCACGCTGAACAACATCAGGTTGTGGGACCCCGACAATTCCATCTCGCTGCAGACGTTTCGGCAGACGCAGGACATCACGTCCTACTACACCTTCCAACAATTGGGCGTGGATCGCTACACCATCGACGGAAAGCTCACTCCGGTCCTGATCGGAGTCCGGCAGGTCGTGGACTCCGGGCTGCCCTCCTCGACCTGGACGAACACGCATCTCATCTACACCCACGGCAACGGCGCGGTCGTGGCACTGGCCAATCAGACCCAGTCGAATGGCGGCCCGGTCTACGGGATCAGCGACGTCCCTCCGAGCTCGACCAAGGGACTTCCCAACATCGCCCAACCGGGCGTCTACTTCGCCCTCGGGGACAACGGGTACGTGATAGCGAACTCCAAGGAACCTGAGGTGAACTACCAGAACGCGAACAACAACAACGTGACGAGCCACTACGCCGGAACGGGTGGCGTGCAGCTGACCTCACTGCTCAAGCGGGCCGCATTCGCCCTCCGGTTGGGTGACTATCAACTGCTCATCTCCGATCAGATCACCTCGAAATCGCGCATCATGTTCGTGCGTGACCCCGTGCAGATGGCACAGAAGGCGGCGCCCTTCCTGAGCTTCGACCATGATCCCTACGCCGTGGTCAACAACGGGCACATCGACTGGGTGGTCGACGGGTACACGACCACGAACCAGTACCCCTACTCGCAGAACGCCAGCACGCAGCAGGTGGCGATCGGGAGCAGCCTGCCCGGGAGCTACAACTACGTGCGCAACTCGGTGAAGGTCGTCATCGACGCCTACTCGGGCAAGATGACCTTCTACAACGCCAACCCCAACGATCCCATTTTGAAGGCGTACGAGTCGGCCTTCCCACACATGTTCACCCCGTTGTCGAAGATGAGCCCCGGCCTGCAGGCACACCTGCGCTACCCCGAGGACATCTTCTCCATTCAGTCGGCGATTTACGGCCGCTACCACCTGACCTCGCCGCCGGCGTTCTACAGCGACAACGGGGCCTGGCAGCTCTCCCCGACGGCGGGCGCCGGGCCGCAGTCCCAGGCCCTGTCGGTGGTGAACACCTACAACTCGCAGGGCCAGCTGGTGTCCACGAATCCGGCCCGCATGGCACCCCTCTATCAGGTGACCGCGTTCCCGAACTCGCAGTCGCAGGCTTTCACCATCACGGAGGCCTTCGTCCCGGCGACCCAGAACAACACGTCGGCGTCGGGCAACCTGAACCTCCGGGCCTTCATGATGGGGAACTCGGACCCGGGCCGATACGGCAAACTCACGGTGTACCAGACTCCCCAGGGCACGACCGGTCCAGCGAACGCTGATTCGTACATCCAATCCGACGGCACCGTATCGAAGGACATCACCCTGCTGGACCAGAAGGGCTCCGAGGTCCTGCTCGGCAATACCCTCATGGTGCCGATCGGTGACGCCATGGTCTACCTGCGGCCTCTCTACGTCGCCTCGTCCACCAATCCCCTGCCGCAGCTGACGTACGTCATCGGCGTGGTGGGCAAACGCGTGGTGATCGATTCAAATCTGTCCTCGACGTTGAGCGACCTGCTGAAGACCACGATCAGCACGTCGTCGGGGGGGTCGGCCAGCGCGAACGGGAGCGGATCGAGCACCTCGGGCACCGTGCCCGCTCAGGTGGCACAGATTCTTCAGCAGGCGCAGGCGGACTACACGCAGGCCCTGGCCGCCCTGGCGGCGGGCTCTCTGGGTAATTACCAGAGCGACATTCAAGCGATGGAGCAGCTGCTGCAGCAGGCGTCGACGGTCCTCGGCAAGGCACAGAGCGCGACCCCTTCGGCCACCACGACCACCACTGCTCCGACCACGACCACAAACAAGGCGCCGTCGTCTACGGCCAAGAAGGCGAACGCCACATCAACGAGCACGGCCCCCACGGCCCCCACGACCACTGAACCGAAGGCATCGACCACGTCGACCACGTTGGCGGCGGCCGCCGGAGCAGGTGCGGGAGCGGGGGCGGGAGCGGGGGCGGGAGCGGGGAAGAAGTAGGAAATCCCCGCCGGCACGTGGGATGCTGATACCAATTCGGGTACGAATCCGGGTACGAAAGGAAAAGTGTCATGGGACTTCTGGACAAGGTGAAGGCTCAAGCCACCGCAGCCACCGAAATGGCCAAGGACGCGGCCCAGAAGGGCCAAGCCAAGATCGAGGAGGGCCAGGCCAAGAAGGCCGCCGACGGCATGTTCCGCGACCTCGGGGCCGCCTTCTACGCCACCAAGACGGGACGGGAGACCCCGACCACGGACGCCGATATCGAGCGTCTGGTCGCCGCCCTCCAAGACCACGAACGCGAGCACGGCACTCTGACCCTCGCCCCCGAGTCAGCCGCCGCCGCGCCGACCGCAGCACCGTCCGAGCCGGCCATGGCCACCGACCCCTCCACACCACCCCCGCCGGCGCCCGCGGCCGCAGCTGCCCCCCCGCCCCCGCCCCCGCCGGCTGCGGCCGATCCCACTTCGCCGCCTCCACCGCCCCCCACCGCGCAAACCCTGTAGCCCGGGCCTGGTCGTTCGTCGTTCCCCATTGCCCCGCGGCAATTTCTCCGGGAAGAGCGAATCGGTGCCTCACCGAGAACCTCGGGATGCGCTCGGGCCTGCGGACCTGGTCGGACCATTTGGAGACGTGTACACTGCTCTCCTTCGCCGCGGGGTGGAGCAGTCTGGTAGCTCGTCGGGCTCATAACCCGAAGGTCGTGGGTTCAAATCCCACCCCCGCCACCATCGAAACGGCCCGTAGGCTGGGGCTTCGCGGTGCCGGGCTCCTCTCTTGACGGGCTGCATGGGGCCGCCCCGGGGTAGCCCCATGCAGAGGCACTACTCAAGGTCCCGTCGCTGTCAGGGCGAGAGCCGCACCGTTCCGGGCCGGGGTTCGAGACCCCGGGACCTGTCGCGCTTGGCAATCTTCGACCGCATCGACGGCTTGTTCGACCTCGAGTGCACCCAGAAGCGCTTCGGCTACCGTTCGGCCGCGACTGCGAAGCAACGTCGGTCGCCCAGAACCGGTCAACTGCCATCTCGGTCGAGCGCCTGACGATCCCATACTCGTGTTGGAGGGCGGTGCCACGCTTGGGTGAGCCACCAGGATTCAGCGAACTCATTGCAGTCGTTCCAGCTTCCAGGCCGGCAATTACTTCTCCTGACATTCGACCGTGACGGTGGTTTTCACGCCTTCGCGCACGGTGACCGGACCTGAGGCCCGACACGTCCCCTTGCCACCCTCGTACTGCGGACTCGTTGCTGTGAAGGTGTAGCTGCCGACGACGGGGTGCATCGTGAATCGACCGCTGGTGCCGACGGAAAGAGTCAACACCCCCCGATTTGCCGTCGTGGCGGTGATCGTCCCGCTGAGGGGCCTCGGGCCGTTGCCCGCGGGACCACCTGCGGCCCCGAGCGTGCCGGTCAGGGCCCCACGGCTCAACGACCGCGGCGTGAGGGAGGTGATCGCTCGGTCGGCGACGATCCCGATCACCACGAGCGCGAGCACGATCAACAGAACTCGCCGGAGGAGGTGTCCCCGTCCGCGCAGCTGGCGTGTCCGAGTGGTGGTCACGCCGCCCTCCGCCGGACGAGCCAGACCGTGGCGGCGACGAGGAGCGCCGACAACGCGAACAGGCACCCACCCTCGATCCACTGGAACGGCCAGAAGCGACTGATTGGCTGGTACTTCGCCCACTCGACGTACCCGTGCTGCATGAGGCACTGCGTCGCGGTCATCGGCCCCGAGGAGCTGACGCCGCCCTGTGGGCCCGCCGCGAAAGAGGATGGGCAGAGCTGGGGGAGCAGGCCGAGCTGGATCCGGCTCCCGAACGCATACTTCCCGCCCTTGGTCCACCACTCGCTCACGATCCACGCCGAGTTCGGGATTCGCAGATTCTTCGCGACGAGCGGCGTCAGGTAGTGCTCACGGAAGACGTTCGCCGTCAGCAGAGCAAGTGCGGTGTAGGTGGCGAGGGTGGCGACGATCGCGGGCACGATCCGGCGGATGAGCATCCCGGCGAGGGCGCCGATCGCAAACGCCGCGAGCGTCCATCCGATGAACGCGGGGCCACGGAGGTCGAACAGCCCTGCAGAGAAAGGGCTCGCCCCGGCGACGTTGGGGGCATTCTGCGCGGCGACGTAGGGCTGGTAGTACCAGGACAGCAGCACACTGAAGGCTGCGGCGAGGCTCGCCACGGCAACCCCGAGCAGCACCAGCTTGCCGAGCGCCCATCGCCAGCGGCCGAAGGCCTGGGTCCAGGCGTAGCGGAACGTTCCGGTCTCGAACTCACGCGCAAGCACGACTGGCCCGATAAACGCCCCGATCAGCGCGGGGATGGGCTGGAGGACGAAGCCACCTTTTAGGAAGGAGTTCGTGCTCTCGAAGTCGATGGTGAGGTTGGTGCAATTTGCCGAGCCCACAGGCCGACAGGCCACCGCGGCGGCGAACGCGTGGTGCACCAACAGCCCAGTCGTCCACAGCCAGACCGCGAGCACGCCGAGAAACGCCGCCACACCACCGAGCGCGATGCAATGATGTCGCCACGTGACCCAGAGCATCCGCCGCCACGGCAATGGCCGCAGGCGCGTTTCCCCAGCGGGAGCGATGGTTGGAGCCAATGACGTCATCTGGTCACCTCCGGTGCCTCGCCCCACCCGCTTGCCGAGCGGGGAAACGCGGCGGCGCCCGGCTCGCGCAGGTAGGCCATCGTCAGCTCTTCGAGCGTCACGGCGCGGGCCTCCCATCCCGGTGGCACCGGCTCGGAACGGCTCTCGGTTCGCACGAGCAGACGCGCCTGCGATCCTGCGTTTGTCGCGTGGACGACGCCCCACTCCCGCGCGTGCTGCTCTGACCCGGACGGCGGGCCGGTGAGCAAGCGATGGGTCGCGAGCAGCTCCTCGACCTCGCCGGCCACTTGGATGCCGCCGTGCGAGACGACGACGAGGTAGTCGGCGACCCGCTCGAGCTCGGCGAGGACGTGCGACGACAGCACGACCGAGACGCCGTCCTCGGCGACGGACCGCATCACCGTCGTCATGAAGTCGTCCCGGGCGATCGGATCGAGGGCGGCCATCGGCTCGTCGAGGACGAGGAGGTGCGGCCGTCGGGCGAGTGCCAGCGTCAACGCGAGCTGCGCCTGCTGGCCGCCCGACAGCGTCCCTGCCTTGCGCTTCAGCGGGATTGCGAGCTCGTCGAGCCGCTGGTTCGCATAGCGCTGGTCGAAGCGACGGTTCAAGTTGCGCGTCTCGTGGATGAGATCGGCAGCCGAGAGGTTCCTGTAGAGCGGCGCGTTCTGGGCAACGAAGGCGATGCCATCGAGTGCGGCCAGCGAACCGGCGCGACGTCCACCGAGCACCGTGATCCCGCCTGCCGTCGGGAGTGCGAGCCCGACCGTGAGGTTCAAGAGAGTCGTCTTGCCGGCCCCGTTTGGACCGACAAGCGCGACCACGTGCCGATCCGGAATCGCCAGATTGCAGTCGTGGAGCGCTCTCGTCTGCCCATAGGATTTCCCGAGGTCGCGCGTCTCGATGACATTCATGGCCGCCGTCTCGCTTGGCGGTTTCGATTCGTGTTCGTTGTGTGACTCACTTCTTCCTCCATGAATTCGGCCCGTGGGTGGATGTCTTCAGTGTGGTGAGAGAGTCGTCAGCAGGAAATACGGCTAGACGGCGTCTTCTGGGTGGACGTAGGTACACCCCAATTGGGGTCCTAGCCCTACTGCCAAGAGGCGTCGGGTCCGGCACACTGGGATACAGGACGAGGGACGTGATGGGCCATGGGTGATGAGAGGTGATGGAGATGCGGCGCAGCAGCTCTCGTCGGAACCTGCGGGCCTGCTCCCTCGCGCTTGCCCGCGGACCAGCCTTTTTCTGCCTGGCTCTGGCCGGTATCGCCCTCCTCCTCGTTCCCGTGCTCGTCCCGGCTATGGCCGTGCTGGGGTTGCTGGCGCTGCACAGCTTCGGTCCCCGCCTGGGTCTCATGCTTGCCGTGTTGTTCTGGTCCGGCGATGTCCTGGTGGTGCGCTATGGGCTCCTCGGCGCGCTCGTGGGGTCTCGCCGACTGGCCCAAATCACCCGGCGGCTCTCGGACGAATGGCTGCAGATTCCGATCCGCGACTCCTACGTGCGGGCGACCAACCAAGACGTGGCGGGGCTCAGCCTTCCCCGACTGCGGTGGATGCTCTCGGACTCTGCCACCTGGTGGGACATACTCTGGATGGTCGTCAACGCCTCGTTCGGGTGGCTCCTCGCAGTGACGCCACTCGTCCTGGCGGTGGCGGGACTGATCGGCTGCGTCGGCTACGGAATCGTCGGCATGTTCGATGTGTCGGTCCTCGGCCGCGTCGTGCTCGGGCTGGTGGGCGGAGCCGTGACGGTCTTGGCGGTGTGGTCGGCGCCGCTTCTGTTGCATGCCTACGGCGCCTTGGCTCGCGCCGTCCTCGGTCCACGCCAAGACCCGGAGTTGGCCCAGCGCGTCCTGCACCTGGCCGAGACGCGTGCTGAGACCATCGACGCCAGTGCGGCCGAGATACGTCGCATCGAACGGGATCTCCACGACGGGGCGCAGGCCCGACTGGTGGCGATGGGCATGACGCTCGGCGCCGCGGAGGATCTCCTCGATACCGACCCCGAGGCGACCCGAAAGCTGTTGGCTGAGGCTCGTCAGGCGTCGGGCACGGCGCTGGCCGAGTTGCGCGCCCTCGTCAGTGGCATCCACCCACCGGTCCTCGCCGACCGGGGCCTGGTCGACGCCATCCGCGCTCTGGCTCTGGACTCGGTGCCGCGAGTGGAGGTGACGGCCGATCCGATCCAGCGCCCGCCGGCTCCGATCGAGTCGGCTGCGTACTTTGCGGTGTCCGAGTTGCTGGCCAACGTGACCAAGCATGCCGAGGCCCACCGTGTATGGATCGACATTCGCTATCAGGAAGGGGAGCTTGCGATCTGTGTCACCGACGACGGTCGGGGTGGGGCCGATGCTGGACTTGGCACCGGGCTGCGTGGGATCCAACGTCGACTCGCGGCCTTCGACGCCGCGATGGCGCTCAGCAGCCCACCTGGAGGGCCGACGGTCGTCAAACTGGAGATCCCATGCGAATTGTGATCGCCGAAGACCAGTTCTTACTGAGAGACGGTCTCACTCGCATGCTCGGGGCCCACGGCATCGAGATCGGTGCGGCCGTCGACAATGGAGACGACCTAGTCGCCGCGGTGACCGCTGATCCCCCCGACGTTGCGATAATCGACGTCCGGCTCCCACCCACCTTCACCGACGAGGGCATCCGAGCCGCGCTGGCGGCACGCAAGAAGGTGCCAGGACTGCCCATCTTGGTGCTGTCGCAGTACGTGGAGCAGCTCTACGCCCGCGAGCTGATGGCCGACGGCACCGGTGGTATCGGTTACCTCTTGAAGGACAGGGTGCTCGACAGTGCCCAATTCGTCGAGGCCATACGCCGGGTTGCCGCCGGGGGAACGGCCATGGACCCCGAGGTGATCGCTCGCCTGCTTGCCCGCAACACCGAAAACGATACCGTGAGTGCGTTGAGCCCGCGCGAACGCGAGGTGCTCGGCCTCATGGCGGAAGGCCGGTCCAACGCCGCCATCGCCCAGCGGCTCGTGATCAGTGAGGGCGCCGTTGCCAAGCACACGGCGTCGATCTTCCTTCGCCTGGGACTGCAACCGTCCGAAGACGACAATCGCCGCGTCCTGGCGGTGCTGGCGTACCTCGGTACGTAACGGTCCGCCCGCTGAATCGGTAGATCGGGTATTCGGTCTCGGAGCTGGCCAGCAGCGGAGGGGTGAGGTTTTGCGAAAGGCGATACGAGAGCGCACTGCTTGGCTTTCGCAGCCGTCATGACCTCGGTCAACCAGGCTGGGAAGGCTGGGGATGGACGAGAAGCGGATAAGCCACGAATTTGTAGAGCGCCCGGGCACGTTGGTCTGGAGAGCGGTCGGCAAAGAGCGGACTGAGCAGCGTGATATGGACGTCAACGAGCCATTCAGTCGCTTCCGCAAGAGTGATGTCGGGGCGAAGCGCGCCTCGTTCGGCGACGCGGTTCAGGAACCTTGCCACCATTGGGGCTGCGAGGCCGGCGACCGCTTGCGGTCCGCCACCGACCCGGGCGATGGCAGCGGTCGCTCCTTGACGATCGAGGGCTTGGAACCACGGCTCGGCGCGTATCGCTTCTGCGTGGGCGAGCAGCCCGTTGACGATCCAGTCGGCTGGGTCGCCGTCTTCGTCGATCTCAGCTTCAAGCTGTGCGGCGATCTCGGCTGAGCGTGAGACGAGCACCTCGCGGACGAGTTCGTCTTTGTCGGTGACATAGCGGTACACGGTGGCCCGTGAGCACCCAGCGCGCCGCGCGATCTTCTCCACCCGCACAGCCAAGGGCCCCTCCTCATCGATCACCGCCGCCGTGGCCGCCACCAGGCGCTGGCGTAGGTCGATTTCGGATGTTGTCACTGCCACGGGCAGATGTTACCGTCTACTGAGACAAAAAGTGAAATTGTCTTAGAAGTCGTTGACGGGTCAGATGCCAGATCTGTCTTGTCGCCGCCAGAGGCCAAGGAGCAGCGCGTGACCGATCTGTTGATTCGAAACGGAACGATCGTCGACGGGACGGGTTCGCCGTCGGTGCAAGGAGATGTCGCCATAGCGGGGGACCGCATCGTCGCGGTCGGGTCCGATCTCCCAGAGACAGGAAGCCCGGTCATCGATGCCGCCGGACTCTTGGTGACGCCGGGATGGGTCGACATTCACACCCACTACGACGGCCAGGCCACCTGGGACGACCTGCTCGCACCCTCGGCCGTGCACGGCGTCACCACCGTTGTCATGGGCAACTGCGGTGTCGGCTTCGCTCCAGCGCGCCCCGACCGACGCGAGTGGCTCATCGGGCTCATGGAAGGTGTGGAGGACATTCCCGGCACTGCCCTCGCCGAAGGGATCGATTGGCAGTGGGAGTCGTTCCCTGAGTACCTCGACGCACTCGATCGACGCCGGTGGGTGATGGACGTCGGTGCTCAGGTCGCCCATGGGGCGGTCCGGACATATGTGATGGGTGATCGCGGAGCTCGGAATGAGCCGGCCAATCCTGGTGACATCGAAGCCATGCGAGAGATCGTCCGCAACGCCATCGCTGCCGGAGCGCTCGGGTTCTCGACCTCGCGGACCATCGCTCATCGAGCTATCGACGGGGAACCGGTTCCGGGCACGTATGCAGCCGAGGACGAGCTGTTCGGTATCGGGGAGGCGCTGGGCGACCTGGGAGCCGGTGTCTTCGAGCTCGCTCCCGCCGGTGTCGCTGGAGAGGACGTGCTCAGCCCGGCGAAGGAGGTGGACTGGATGCGCCGGCTGTCCGCCAAAATCAAACGGCCCGTCACCTTTGCGCTCGTCCAAGTTGATGCGGCACCTGAGCTCTGGCGAGAGCTTATGGAGATGACGACGGCGGCCGTGGAGGACGGCGCCGACCTGTGGCCGCAGGTCGCGGGGCGGGCCACCGGGCTCTTGTCTGGGCACTTCACTACCTATTGCATCTTCGACGTCGTCCCGGCCTACCAAGAGCTCAAGGCGAAAAAGCTGGCCCCCTCCGCGTTCGTCGAGCGCGCTACGGAGCGCCGAGGTACGTCGCGCCATCCTCGACTGGCGACCCGACGACGACACGGCAGCCCGTATCGCCAGCGCCTGTGACCGCACGTTTGTTCTCGGGGACCCACCACAGTACGAGCCCGGTCCCGAGCGCTCCCTCTCTACGCTGGCTACGGCGTCGGGACGCCCACCACTCGAGGTCGCCTACGACGCCCTGCTGGCCGATGAGGGAACCGGGTTGTTGTACCTGCCGATCCTCAACTATGCGGACGGCAGCCTCGAACCGGCGCGAGAGATGCTCTTGCATCCACGCTCAGCCAACGGCCTCGGCGACGGCGGGGCGCACTGCGGCGTCATCTGTGACGCGTCCATCCCCACCTTCATGCTGACGCACTGGACTCGTGATCGCCAACGGGGCCAACTGCTCGCGCTCGAGTGGGTAATCCGCAAGCAGACCCGCGACACGGCCCGGCTCTACGGCCTCCACGATCGCGGCACGCTCGAAGTCGGGATGCTCGCTGACGTCAACATCATCGACTACGAAGCGCTCCAGCTCGAGCCGCCGGTCGTGGTGTCCGACCTGCCTGCGGGTGGGTCACGGCTGGTGCAGCGATCTCGGGGTTATGCGGCCACGATCAAGTCCGGCGTCGTCACATTCCGCGACGGCGTGGACACCGGTGCCCGTCCCGGGCGCTTGGTCCGAGGTCCGCGGTGACGGGCTCGATGCAGGACACCGCCACATCACCGCCCTCGGCGTCGCCGCAGATGATCGATATCGGACGTCGCATGATCGCCAACATCCTGGCCGACACGACCGACCTGGGAGCCTCGACCTTTGTCGGTGACGGCTCTGTCTTCACCGATCCCGACCGCTTCGAGCGAGACCGAGAGGTGCTCTTTCGTCGAACGCCCCAAGTCATCGCGTGGGCGGGCGACGTCTCAGAACCCGGGGACATCGTCGCCCGGGAGGTCGCCGGAGTGCCGGTGGTAGTCGCCCGTCATCACGACGGCCAGCTCTCTGCGTTCCTGAACGCCTGCTCGCATCGCGGCATGACGCTCTGCGAGGGCATCGACAATCGCCGTCGCCTCACCTGCCCCTATCACGGATGGAACTACGACCTAGGGGGCAACCTGGTCGGCATCCCCAACCGGGATCGCTTTCCGGAACTCGACATTGACGAGCGCGGGCTGTTGCGACTGCCCGTGGCGGTCCAGGCTGGCCTGGTCGTGGTGGGTCTCCGACCCGATGTGGAGATCGACGGGTTCCTCGACCCTTTGGTCGATGAGTATGCGTGGCTCGGCTACGACCGCTATCGCAGCGGCTCCGAGCGGGTGCTCCGCAAGGCTGCCAACTGGAAACTGATGATCGACCTGAACAACGAGGCCTATCACGTGCCGTCCCTTCACCGCGACAGCCTGCTCCCGTTCCTCTCCGACAACTGCGCGGTCGACACTTTCGGACCACACAGTCGGATGTGTGTGCCCTTCAAGGGCATCGAGAAGTTCGCCGACGTGCCCGAAGCGGACTGGCCCGAACGGATCGACACGATCATGGTCACCTGCATCTACCCCTCCACCGTTCTGGTCGATCACATGGAAGGCGGTTCCATGCACCGTGTCTCCCCGGGCGCCCACCCGGGCGAGAGCCTCGTCCACCTCATCGAAGGACGCCCCGGCGTGATGGACGCCGAGGCGCGGGCCGCCTGCGAGGAGGTAATGGGGGTGAATCTGAGCATCCTCGATCAGGAGGACTACGCCGCCACCGAAGCCTGCCAACGCGGCTACGACAGCGGCGCCCGGTCTCTGGTCGGCGGAGTTGGCGAGCCCCTCATCGGGCACTGGCACCGGACGTGGGATGCCGCGGTTTGTGCCCCGAGCGTCAAGGGCAGTGAGAGCGGCCACCGAGAGGATTACCGGACGTGACCCTCGGGCTTTGGACCCGAAGGTCGAGGCGCCAGGATGATCGTTCAGACCTTTTCGGCCGCCGTTCGGAAGATGGGCCAGCCGATCTCGGTGCACCAGGTAGAAGCTTCTTCGGTGTCTCGGGGGCCGACGTGGTAGATATCTCGGACCGTAAGAACTGGTGGCGGCGGTCAAAGCACAAATGGCCGAGTTGTCGGGCCGGAAGCAGAAGCCCTAAGGGGCGTATGACCACCGAGCTACACCAATTCACCATCGGCGAAATCACGCCGGTCTACTGGCAGATCACGCGCCGGCGACCTTGCACCGCCTGCCAGGCGGCATCGGCGAGGGCGTCGCCCGCGTCGACGAGATCGGCCGCGCTCGTCGGGTGCGCCATCCACAGCCGGGCGTACTCGAGCGTTGCGCCCATCCAGAGCGCCTGGAACATCCGTGGTGACAGCGACCTGATCCGGCCCGCACGAACGTGTCCGGCGAGCCATTCCGACGCGACGCGGTACAGCTCCTCGTTCAGCGCCGCCACCGCGGGTTCGCCCCGGTCGATAACCTCCAGCTCACGCCAGTTGAAGACGTATCGAGCTCGGTCGCGGTTGGCGGCGACCCACCCGAGGTGGGCGTGCACCGCTCCCGTGACGCCGACCCTGGCGGAGCGGCTGGTACGCAAGGCGTCGAGGTAGTTGGCGTGGTGGTCGGCGAGCACCTCGACGTACAGCTGGGTGGCGAGTCCCTCCTTGCTGCCGAAGAAGTGGTAGATGCTGCCGACGCTCGCCCCTGACCGATCGCGGATCGCGTCGATCTTGGTGGCCGAGACGGTGTTGGCGAGGAAGCACTGCAAGGCGGCCTCGAGGATCGCCCGGCGGCGGGGATGGGTTTCGGTGACGACAGCCGACATCGGCGCTAAGGCTCCTCGATCCGCGGCCTTGACTACGGAATAATTCTAGAAGAATATTCTAGGATGACTTCCGCGTTAGAGCAACTGCAGTCGGAGGGCTTTGTCGTGCTGCGCGACGTGGCCGGGCCGGAACTCGTGCGCCGGTTTCGGGAGGAGCTCGCGCCGTACCTCGCCACCGCGCCGTTCGGCCGCAACGACTTCGAGGGTTTCCGCAGCCAACGGTTGTACGCGCTGCTCACTAAAGCCCCGGCGGCCTCCGCGCTGGTGGCTCATCCTGCGGTGCTCGAACTCGTCGACGCGGTCCTCGACGCACCGTGCCTATTGTCGGCCAACATAGCGATCAACGTCCACCCGGGCGAGACAGCGCAGTCACTTCATCCCGACGACGGCTATTGCGACGTGCCCCGCCCCCGCCGCCCGTTCGGCGTGTCGGCGGTCTGGGCGATCGACGAATTCACCGCCGAGAACGGCGCGACGGAGGTGGTCCCTGGCAGCCACCTGTTCGGTGGTGAACCGATCGCCGTCACCGACCCACGGATCCGTCCGATCGAGATGTCGCCCGGGTCGGTGGTCGTCTTCCTTGGCACCACGCTGCATCGCGGTGGAGCGAACCGCAGCGATGGCGTTCGGCTCGGGCTCACGCCGCAGTACTGCCAGCCGTGGATGCGGCAGATCGAGAACATGGCGCTCGCCGTCCCGCCCGACGTCGTCGCCACGTTGCCCGAGCGGGTACAGGAGCTGCTTGGCTACAGCATCCTGCCGCCGTTCGTCGGCTACGTCGACGGGCAGCACCCGCGGCGGATCCTCGAGTCCAGCGGTGGGCTCCGTCGAGAGCCGCTGGCACCGCGGTCGTGGCGAGCCTGACACGTTTTTTGTCCAGCTCCGCCGTGGGCCATCACGCGGTACCGCCTTTGGCCCCGGCAGCGCCTGAAACCGAAGTCTGAGTGCAAGTTATTACGGAAGGGTGAAAGCACTTGGGCGGCTGCACAAGGGCAAGTCCTGTGAACAGCAGTAACGTCGGGTTTCGAACCCGACGTGCCGGTCCTCGTCGTCGGCGCCGATATCAATGGACGACCGCTCGGAAATTGCGGAGCGCTTGTGGTGGCGCCCCATCGGGGTCTAGCGACATACCTCGAACCTCAGGTGGAGCACCCGATCGCCCTGGTTCACCACGTGGGGATCCTCCAGGAGATGCTGCCCATCGATGCTGCCAAAGTAGCGTTTGCCCGACCCGAACACCATTGGCACCACGTCCATCGCCACCTCGTCCACGAGGCCGGCCGCGAGGATTTGGCCACCCACTTTGCCAGCGTTCACCGCGACGGTCCGCTCTCCGGCGAGCTCCTGAGCCTTGTCCAGCGCAGCCGTCACGCTATCGACAAAGAAGTACGACGCCTCGGGGTGCCAGCCCTCGGGCTTGGGCCGGTGGGACACCACGACCACGTGGTCGCCCGTAGGCGGCTGACCCTCCCAGCCGTTTACCAGATCGAACAGATGCCGGCCCATCACGATCACGCCGATCGCATCCCACATCGAACGGACGTACTCGGCGGATGCAGCTGAGACCCTGAAACCACTTCCAACTCCGGAATGATCGAACCCTTGGTCACCTCCTTCGGTGATCGGGGTGTCCCGGCTGAAATACCAGTCGTGGAGTGGCCCGACATCGTCGTTCTGGTCGGCGATGAAGCCGTCCACCGACATCACGTTGTGCATCATCACTGTGCCCAACCGGTCACCTCGAGTCTTCCTTGCGGGTTTTCGCCACTATTTTGTCGCACCGGTGCCAGCTGGCCTTGTAAGAAGTCAATCAGCGGGCATCGGACCGCTATCCGGCGGGAACCCCTTCTCGGCGGGGAATCGGCGCCGCAGGGCCAGGTATTCCACGTGCTCCGACTCAAGACCACAGGTGGGTAGATTCCCTTTCCAATAGCGGCAGCAACTCGGGGTAGAGACCCGGATCGGGAGACCCGGGGGGAAGACGTCCCTCAGAAGTCAGGCAACGAATTAAAGGAGTTTGCCTCACATGGTGAATCTGAGATTGCGCGCCGCCCGTTCCCCGAGTTCGGTGTCGCCGCGCCAATAAATGGTACCGAGATCGATGGGTTCCTGGGGGTCGATGCGACCGCAGGCCAACTGGATGAAGGTGAGCGTGTCCGTCCAGATCTCAACGTCGGCCACGGTGACCATTTCGACCACCCTGGCTCTTCCGTCTACGACGACTGCGATGTCGCGGGGGAGTGGGCCGCTGAGGTGGAACACAATACTTCGACCGTCGGGCAGTCCCACCTTCTTGCCGATGATGTAGCCAAGTGATCCCTCAACTTCTGCCAGTGCGAGCTCCGCCCGCGCTCCCGTGCCGTCCGTCGGGCGACCAAGAGGGGTGCTGATGTCTCTTTCGTGCACCCAGAAGTCGAAGACCCGAATTTCCATGAACCGGCCGTAACTTCCCGGGCCGACGGGTGTCCACGATGGCTGCGCCAGATCAGAGGGGCGGAGGACGCTCAGGTCCTCGCGCCGTCGGGCGAGCACGCCGCCCACTCGTTCCATGAAGGCGGGGGCGTCCAACTCGGCCACCTCCTTCGCAAAGGTTCCGGCAAGACTAAACGGTGGAGGCGTTTCGGCTGTGTTGGGCATCCAGGACACGAGGGCGTTCTCGATGCCCACCACATGTTCGAAGACATCACGAACGGTCCAATCAGGACAGAGAGACGGCGTCTTCCATTCCGCGGCAGTGAGGTCTGCTCCCAATGCCTCGAGGGTGTCGAAGGACTCCTCCAGCGCCGCCCGGATCGTCGGTGCGTCCGTCATGGAGTTTCCCTCTGGATGCTTTCCCAGTCCCGAGCTTCGAGGTAGGGCCGAAACGCTGTCTCGATTGCCCGCAGATCCTCACGCTTCTTGGGGTGCTTGATCTCGTAGAGATTGGGGAACTCGAGCCAACCGGTCACCAGTTCCCAGAGGCGTAGTGCGGCCGGGCCGGTGGGCGGATCGATGAGGACCGGTCCAAAAAGAGCATGGGCGTTATCGAAGACCAAGGTGGGCACACCCCATCCTCCTAGTTCAACAACCCGGTCATGTTCTGCTTTCACCTCATGGTTGGTCGTGGGATCCTCGATCGCCTGCCCGACCAGCGTGGGTTTCAACCCCATCTCGGCCACGAGATGCTCAGCCACCTCGCGGCGATGAGGCTTGAGGCCCTCGACGTGCAGCGCGGTCCCAGCCACTTCGTACCACCGATCGACCAGGTCCGGATCCATCCGGCGGAGCGTCGCGGCCACTCGCATCATGGACCACCCATAGGACCATTGGCGCTCCCAGGGGTGTTTCTGCCCGTCCCTTCGGTTGACCTCTTCGAGACTGAAAAACCGCCATCGGACATCCAGGTCGAGTTGGTCGCGCACGTCTCGCATCCAAAGTGAGGTCTGGAAGGCGTATGGACACATGATGTCGAAGTGGAAGTCCACCGAGGTGATGCTCACGTTCTGCTCCGATCGCTCATCCATAAGTGTACACTCTGTAAATATTAGTGCGGAAAGACCGACCGGTGACTGGTGGAGGGAGGGTCAGTGTGACCAAGCGCGGGTATCTGTCCGCAGGCGTCCGGCGGTCTCTTATCGTCGCAGCGGCATCACGGCTGATCTCTCGAGACGGGCTGAATGGGCTCACGATGGTGGCGGTGGCGAAGGAGGCGGGGGTAAGCAGACAGTTGGTCTACGACCACTTCCCTGACCTTCCTACGTTGTTCGAAGCTGCATTCGCGGAGCAGGCCCGGCAGTACGCACTCGGCTTGAATGAGGTTTCCGCCCTCGGTGCCGACGATGCCTCAACGTTGGCGAGGCAGCTCTTCGAGCATGTCCTCGCCTTGGGGCCCGAGACCCGCCGGGTCGTTCGTGCGCTGATTGGTGGTGCAATTCCGGTCGAGCTCGCCGGAGTCCGAGAGCAGTTTCGGGCCACTATTGGCCAGAGGTGGTCTAAGTGGTTTCGCGCACTGGGCTTGGACGATCAATCGAGCCACGCACTCGTATGGGTCATGACCGCGGCATACCTGAGCCTGGCTGAGTTGGTCGACGACAGGGAGATCGGCGCAGATGGGGCGGCCTCCATCATGGCAATGCTGGCGGACGGCATCATCAGCCAAGTGCCCCTCTCGGCTTCAGCAGCGACCTGAGGAGGATCGACAAGAACCTTTCTCGCAAACCGAAAAGCTTGTCGCAGTCCGATTTCTTCATCAACGGAGACCCACGAAATGACCCCCGATGCTCAAACCAAAATCGTCACCAACCAACGAGGCATTCGATACGGCGAGCTGTTCGCTGTCTTTTCTGACGGAGACCAATTCACCGCCCATGTCTACGGCACTCAGCTTCTCAATGATTGTCCTCAGGAACTCTGGGAGACCCTCGTCCCGGCGGCCATTGCTGAGGAACTCGGCGCTCTCATCGTCAAGCTCAATGGTCCCCGGTATTGGGTGCTGGACGGTCTTGGATCAAAGAGCGCGCCTATCGAGCCCGTCGTGCGTGAGTTCAATGGGCTTCCCATGCGTCGGATTGCAGTTCTCGCGCTCGGCACGAATCCTGCCCAGGTCCCCTACACGGTACGCAATGTCGACCGGCGAGTCTCCATGTACTTCGACGCCGGTTCCGCGGTCTACGAGCTGATCGACCCCCAGGGTCTCTCCTATGTCATGCAGGCGTACTGCACTGGGATCGACGCCACTCTCAATGAGAGCAGTCTCGGCCATCTGGGCCAGCGCCTCGCGCTCCCAAGAGGCTGGAGCTTTCGAACGCGTGTTCTCCCGGAGGAGTTGATTGTCGACACCTCGCATTCAGTGGCAACAGTGCTCCAAGATGAGTTCGAGAACACTTACACCCTGCCCTACTAAAGCTATGCTGAGAATGTCGATGGGGTGAGCAGGTTCGAAACCTCTTTTCCTTCCCCAACGTTCAGCAGCTCGGGCTGACCACCGACCGGCTCGTTCAGCGGAGCAGCTGCCGCACCTGTTTCATGGTGTCCAGGTCGTCCATGGCGGCGCCGGCGCGCTGTAGTCCCGAGCCGGCGATCTCCTCCGCCTGCAGTCCCCCGGCCGCCCTGGTGAAGGCGGCGGCCACGAAGGGGTAGGCGACGAGGAGGCGGTAGCGGTTCCAGCTCTCGGCGCGATCGAGCCGGGGTCCTCCGTGGCGGGGGAGCACGTCGAGGTAGAGGTCCAGGAGGTGGCGCTCCTCGGCCCGCCGTCGTTCGGTGGGCAGGCTCAGCGTGAGGAAGTATGCAAGGTCGCGCAGTCCGAGGCCGCGCCGGAGCACCTGCCAGTCCACGAAGCCCGGCACGTCGCCGTCGAAGTAGACGTTGCCGAAGTGGGGGTCCCCGTGCAGCAGGGTAAAACCGTCACGGGGCAGCCGGGCCTCGAACTGGCGCTGGCTCTCGATAAGCAGCGCGGAATCGGCCGGAAGGAGAGCGGGGTTGGTGCGACGCAACCTCCCGACCACCAGACGCAGCAGCCGGGCCGTCAATGGCGCCGCCGGGTCGGCGGCGTTGGTCATCACCCACGACAACGCACCGGACCCCGCGGGGGCGGCGTAGGTGCCGTGGAGGTTGGCCAGCGCGTGCACCACGGCCTCGGCCTCGGCCGGAGAAGGGGCGCCGCGGACGTCGGCGAATCGGCAGCCCCGGGCACCCAGATCCTCGAGCACCAGCGCGAAGCGACCGGTGCGCCCGTCGTAGCGCGCCGCGAGTGCCCGTGGCACGGCGATGGGCAGCGCCGGCGCCAGGCGCTCGTAGAAGGACACCTCGGTCGGCCCGAGACGGGCCAGGCCGACGAAGAGCCGGACGGCGGCGGGCCGGGGGGCCAATTTGACGAACACCGACGCCGGCGTGCCGTCGCCCTCGACCCCGAGCCGCGCCCGGGCCGTGGTGCCAGCCGTCTCCGCGAGGCGTTCGACACGTCGGACCGGTCGGCCCAGCAGCTCGCCCACGACAGGCGCGGTGAGGTCGTCGAGCGTGCGAGGCAGCCCGGTCCGGCGGTCGAGGCGGTCGTGCGCCAGTCGGCCCACTTCCTTGCTGACACCCATCAGTTGGGCCTCCCCGGTCCCCGGAGCAGCGGACCGCCGGTGGTGTGCATGGACCGCATTTTGCACCACGCCGCCGGGCAGCCGCGGAATCGAGCGCGACGGAGCAACTGCGGCTCGCCCGCGGCCTGGTCGACGACCTCCGCCTGCCATGGGAGCGGCCGCTTGGTCCAGCGAAGCTCACGCCGACGCGGGTGCGGCGGGGCTTTCGACGACTTCGCCCAACGATCGGCACACCGGCCAGTCCACCGAAATCGACGACGCCCGGACCGGGACGACCCAAAGGGACACGAAAACCGCCCAGAAAGCGCTACCCGGCGGTCAAGAAGGCGGCATGAGCCAGTGCCTGAGGTTTAATCGCAAGCTTAGGTGCCGCGCGCTTGTCACCCACTGAGGCGTTGTGGTCCGTATGACGGACAACGAGGCGTCGAACTCGCTCTCGATTCGGGCTCTCCCCGGAAGCCGTCTGACGACCACCCACTTCGCATATGGTCGTCGACATGAGTGTTGTCGCCCAGGGCACTACCGACAAGGAGAACGCACGGTGAGCAAGAAGGTCGTCCTCATTACTGGTGCGTCGTCTGGAATTGGACGGGCCTGTGCACAGCACCTCTCCCACCTCAATCACAACGTCATCGGCGCGAGCCGCCGACCTGCGGTAGGAGACGCATGGACCTCGATCGAAATGGATGTTGACGACAGCCAATCAGTGACTGCTGGCGTCGAGCGCACCATCGGCCAGTTCGGAGGGCTCGACGCCATCGTGACGTGCGCCGGGTGGGGGCTGGCCGGTGCAATCGAGCAGACTCCGATCAACGAGGCCCGGGCCCAGCTTGAAACGAACTTCTTTGGAACCGTTCGGGCCGTGGTGGCCGCCCTCCCATCTCTCCGGGAGCGAAATGGGAACGTCATCCTCATGAGTTCGATTGGAGGGACCATAGGTATTCCATTCCAGGGCTATTACTCGGCGAGCAAGTTTGCTCTCGAAGGTTGGGCTGAGGCACTGGCTCGGGAGGTCAAACCTCACGGAGTCAGGGTGACCCTCATACAGCCCGGCAACTTCCACACCGGCTTCACTGGAAGCCGAAAATTGTGACCGTGAGTGGGAACGATCCCTACGCCGTGGCCCGCGCAAAAGCCATCGACGTCATGGAGAAGGATGAACTCGCCGGAGCTGACCCTTCTTCAATTGCAAAGCTGGTGGCAAAAGTCCTTGCCTCGAATCGCGGACCTCGAAGGAGATCGGTCGGGCCGGCAGGGGAGCGCATTGGGCCGATGGCCAAGCGCCTGCTTCCCTACAGAGTCTTTGAGGCTGCATCCGCGTCGAGCTTGGGCGTTTGAACTCGTCGAATTGCCGCCGACAACCGGGCAGAGGAATGACCAGATGCCGCTCGGCAGTCAGGCCTTCGGCCCAGCCGATGATCGCGACTGTGGGCTCCGACCGCTGGTGAGCCCATCCATAAGACGGATCACTTCACGCCTTGCTACCGCCTGGTCCTCGCTCGGCCAGTTCGCGGAACTCCTCTGGAACTCGTTCGGCGCCAGAAAGTGTGACAGTGGCATAGCCAACAGCGGTCCGGCCGAACTTGTCCCGGATTGCGTCGACGGACCGATCCACCCCCCACCTGGAGGCTTCAACGACGGACCCGGGTCGGCGTACTGCATCTTGTCGCAAATTGGCGGAATCGAGGGGTAGTTCGAGCTGCAAGGAATGTTCTGGGCGCAAGTTGGAGACCGAAACGGCGATGAGCGTGATTTCGCGTTCTCGCTCGTTGTCGTGGACGGCTGCGTGGGCGAGCCCTTCAGCCACCTCGGTGAGCGTCAGCGTGGTCGAGATCGCCGCTGACAACGTGACTGACCGGGTCACCGAGCGCATATGAGAGAAACGGACCCGTACGGTCACTGTCCGACCGGCCAGGGTCGCCTTTCGCAGGCGCCCGGCAACTCTGTCAGACAGGTAGCCGAGCGTCTCTCGGATGAGCTCTGGCGTTGCTTCGCGCTTTCCGAGGGCGGCCTGGGCACCCATGGACTTCGACCGGGCCGGTGTCGCCACGGCCCGCTCGTCGACGTTGGACGAGAGAGCGGCCAGTTTTGACCCGGTTGCCTGGCCGAGCAGGCTGCCCAGGATCGGGCTGCCGACTCTGGCCAGTTGCCCGATGGTAGAGATCCCGGCCTCGTGGAGACGCCGTTCCGTCGTCGGTCCGACGCCCCATATCAGTCCGATGGGAAGGGGGTCGAGAAAGTCGCGCTCACGGTCCGGCGCGACGGCGACGAGGCCGTCAGGCTTGGCCACCTGTGAGGCCACCTTGGCGAGGTGCTTCGTGCGGGCCACGCCGACCGACAAGGGGAGACCGATCTCGTCGCGTACGCGTCGGCGGATGGCAGCCGCTATCTCACTCGGCGCTCCGAAGAGATGAACGGTGCCGGCAACATCGAGGAAGGCCTCATCAATCGAGACCCGCTCGACTCGAGGGGTGAAATCGTGAAAGACGGATACGACGTCGTCGCCGAACTGTTGGTAGCGGCCAAAGTGGCCACCGACGAAAAGAAGATCACCGCAGAGCTGGCGCGCCCGCCATCCCGGCATGCCGCCGCGGACGCCGTAACTCCTGGCTTCATACGATGCCGCGAGCACCACGCCGCCGCCCACGGCGATAGGACGATTCCGCAGTGAAGGGTCCAACAGTTGCTCAACGGACGCGTAGAACGCATCGAGATCGGCGTGCAGGATCGTCGCCCGCCCGGTCGGCGGTAATTCCACTAACGGCACGCTAGTCGAACGTATGTTCGCTTTCCAGGGGAGTAGCACGCCCCCCTCTTGCGATCTGCCCCGTTCCGTGGAGGGGGGAATGTATTTGCCGGCAAGGTTATGCCGGGCGGACGAGCTCCTCGAGGTGGTTCAGGGCGACCTGGAGGCCGCCTTCCATCCCCGAAGCGATCGCAGCATCCCGATACTGCTGACTGGGGTATCGGGTGAGGATCGTCATGGTAGTGACGCCGTCAGCCTCCTCGAAGGAGGTGGTGCTGACGCCTTCCGCGTCCGGCACGGCCTCGAACACCTCGGTCTTGACCAGGCGGTGTGGACGGTCGATTTCGCGGTATTCGCCGCTGAAGGCCACCTCGAGGCCGCCGTTGGCGATCATGATCCACCGCCAGCGGCCTCCGATCCGCAGGTCGATCTGGGCCTCGGTGACCTCCCCACGGTCTCCGCCCCACCAGCGCCTCACGATGTCGGGCGTGGTCCAAGCGTCGAACACGAGTTCCGCCGGAGCGTCGAATGCCCGAGTGATCAGGATCTCGTTGTCTGAAGGCAGGGTGACGACGGCGGAGCCGTGCCGATTGCCGATGGTGCTGTTCATGGCTTGTTCTCCTTTGTCTGTAGCTCGGCGAGCACGTCGTCGAGGTGGTCCAGTCGGGTGTTCCAGGTGGACTCGAAGCTGCGGACCCATTCGTAGACAGGTTGCAGTGCCGGCCCGTTGACGCGGTACCAGCGGCGCCGACCTTCGGCCCGGACCGAGACCAAGCGCACGGTCCGGAGCACTGCGAGGTGCCTGGAGACCTGGGGTTGGCTCAAACCCAGTCGATGGACGAGGTCGTTCACGGTGGTCTCCCCGTTGCCCAGGGCGTCGAGGAGCTCCCGGCGGCTGCCTTCGGCAACGGCGTTGAATGCGTCGGTCGTCGTCGGAGTGCGAGCCACGAGGGCCATTATATGTCGATATCGATATATATCAACGCCACACGCTGAGGGCCACCAGTCCGCTCGTTCAGCCGTTGCGTGGTGACCAGTTCCTCGCGGGCAGGCCGCAGTCGTCGAAGTCGAGCTATCGGCGCAGTGCCTCTCCGGTGGTGGCGTCCGGCCCGGGGGCACGAGGGCGGGCAGACTCAGCCCGTGACTTTCGCCGACTTGCCCCCAGCCGCTTGCTGGCTACACCAGGGTCTCCGCTCCGGCTTCGAGGTCTCGTACTTCACCCCTGATCCACACGGACTCCGGATCGAGGGAACCACCACGGGGTTCCAAGACGGTGCCGCCTGGGTGGTGAATTACGACATCGAGTTGGATCAAGCCTGGAAGACCCGCCGGGTCCAGATCACATCAAAGACCGCACTGGGATCGATCGATCAACGGGCCGAGTCTGATGGTAAGGGCCACTGGCTGATCGGGGGCGACGAGGCCCTCGAGCTCGAAGGGTGGCTCGACATCGACCTCGAGGGTTCTGCGATGACGAATGCTCTGCCAGTGCACCGTCTCGGCCTCACCGCGGGTGAGAGTGCGGCTGCGCCCGCGGCATACGTGCGTCTCGCGAAACGGAAGATCGAACGCCTCGATCAGTTCTACGCCCGGCTGGATGACCAAGACGATCGCCCGAGCTTCGACTATCAGGCACCAGCGTTCGACTTCCGGTGCCGGCTCATCTACGACCGGGCCGGTCTCGTTCTCGAGTACCCCGGGATCGGGATCCGCATAGGGTGACCTGGCCAAAGGCGAATACGGTGACTGATTCGGACCCCGGCCACCATCAGGCGGACAGGGCACGCGGGCCCTTTTGGCTGGATATTTTGGTCGTTATTGGTTCCGACGGATCTTGTCGACTACGTAGTGGACCCACTTGACGACCAGCTGAGGCTGCTCATTCTGAATGTTGTGGCTGCTGTTCGTGTCGGCGATATGGATGGACCCAGGAAACAACCTGGCGAGACTGTTCTGGGAGTTGAGTTGTGCGCGCCAGAAGAGTTGAGGGTAGTTCGATGGCACGCCAGGAGGCAGGCGAGCACCGAAGGCATCGGGGTCGAACTTGTCCGCGCTGAGAACGACGACCGGCACCGTGGGAAGCGGAGGCGTGGCGCGGAGCTGCGCGAAGGTGGCCGCAGGGTCGAACTGCTCCACGTCCTTCCACTGCGCGACCCTCTGGGCATCGTCACGCTGGGTCAGCTTCAGGAAATCGGTGAAGTCGGCAGGTGACAGGGCACTTTGGAGATACTCAGACGTGCCGTCGACGAGGACGAGGCCCGCCACATCCTGGGGATACGAGCTGGCGTAAAAGCGGGCAATCGGCCCGCCGAAGGACCATCCGACCAGCACGTAGGGACCGGTGACCCTGGCCGCGGACAGCAGGACGTGGAGGTCCGCAGCGTCGCTCGTCAGCGTGGTCGGCTGTGCGACGCCAGTGGAAGGAGTGAACGTACCATTCTCTCTCACTGTGCCGGGGCGGTCGTAAGAGCACACTCTGGTGAAGGTGCCAACCCCGGGGTAGACCGCGGTACGACTCGATCGATTCGCACCCGCGGCATCGATCGCATAGCTCCAGGCGTCCGAAGCGGCGATGAGACCGGGGACGAGTACCACCGTTGGTGAGCCGCTCCCTCGGCATTCGAGGTACATCTTGCGATTCGAACTGAGGGCCACCATCCCGGCTCGAGCGCCCGGTCCGGGGACGAAGGCTGGCGGGACACTCGTTGTCGAGTTGGTCGCGGCGGTTTCTGCGATCGCCGAGCCTGTGGCAGCCACGATGAGCACCGTGCCCGTCAGCACCGCAGCGAGACAACGGGAGGCGATCCGCACCAGACCCTCAAATGTCCTGGTAGACGGCACCGACGATACGGGCTCGGTCTTGGGTGACCGGCACGACGTCGGCAGGGTTGGCGACGGGCGTCACTCGGGTGACCACACCGACCGGCAACTGGGCGTTCCCCGCGAGGCTCATCGCTGGCTTTCTCCCTTTCACTTGGACAGGGGCGGCCCAAAATGGCGCCCGAGGGCCTTCGGGAGCGCCACTCCCATGCGGCTGACACCGGTTCCCCAATACCGGAACCTATCGGACGAACGGGAAGGACATGGTGACGGCGGGGGCGTCGCACGTGCCAGTTGACCAGGGCGAGGACGCGATCTCGGCAGGTGCTCCATGGGGGGTCCGACCGGACTGTCTGGCTCTTGATCGCCAGCGTGCGACGTGCGGCAGCGAGGACGGGCCGTGGGGCAATTCCCCAGATCGTCATCCCCCACTGTCGGGTGGCGCGGCGGGTAGTTGCACGGTGGCGCCGAGACCGCCTGCGGCCCGAGGGGTGAGGGTGAGGGTTCCGTCGTGGGCTTGGGTGATGCTTTTGACGATCGCCAGGCCGAGGCCGACGCCAGCGTGGTCGGAGCGTCTGCGTTCGGTGCCGCGCTCGAAACGGCTCGACAAGCGTGGCAACTACCGGTGGGGTGAGCTTCTCCCCGGTGTTCTCGACAGTGAGCACCACAGTCTTGGGGTGCGCGCTGGTCGTGACCCATACCGTGCCCTGTGCAGGCAGATTGTGGACGATCGCGTTGTGCACGAGGTTCGTAATCAACTGCAGGAGCAGCGTCTCTGAGCCGATGGTGGGGGTCATGTCGCCGGAGGTCTCGATGGTGACGCCTTGCCCTTCTGCGAAGGGGAGGAGTGCCTCAGTGGCTTCTTCCGCGAGGAGGGACAGGTCGACGCGTACTGGGGTGAAGGACGGCCGGTCGGCGCGGCTGAGCAGGAGCAATGCTTCTGTGAGGTCGATCGCTCGGGTGTTGACGGCGTGGAGGCGGTCGACGAGTTCGCCGGTGTCGTGGTTCGGATCGTTGCGGGCCACCTCGAGCAATGTCTGCGTGATGGCCAGTGGGGTGCGCAGTTCGTGGGAGGCGTTGGCTGCAAATCTCTGCTGTTCGGCGGATTGCGCTTCGAGACGGGCGAGCATGGTGTCGAAGGCGTCGGCCAGTTCGCGGAACTCGTCTGTGCGGCCCGGTAGCCCGATTCGGTGGGAGAGCGATCCGGTTGTGGCCGTGCGTGTGGCGGCCGTGATGCGAGTGAGGGGGGCGAGCATCCGGCCTGCGAGCAGCCACCCTCCGAGGAGACCGAAGAGCAGCAGGATCACCAACACTGCGGCTGCCCTCGGAGCGAAAACGTGCAGAAGGTTGGACCGGATGGGAAAGACGCCACCAATGGTGCTGCGAGTGAGCAGACGGTCGGGGACGTAACGCAGGAGGAACACCCAGACGGCGGCAAGCAGCAAGACGCCGGCGAGCATGAGGAACCCTGCGTAGCTGAGGGTGAGTTTGAGGCGAACGCTCAATCCCGGGGCTCTATCCACGGTCTCCTCCCTCACGTACGGTGTCTGCGTGAGTGCTGATGCGGTAGCCGACGCCGGCCACGGTGGCGATGATCCAGGGTTCGCCGAGGCGCTTGCGCAGTGCCGAGACGGTGATGCGCACGGCATTGGTGAACGGGTCTGCGTGCTCATCCCACGCCCGTTCGAGTAGTTCTTCGGCGCTGACGACTCCGCCTTCGGCAGAGACGAGAACTTCGAGCACGGCGAACTGCTTCCGGGTGAGCGCGATGTAGCGATCGTCGCGGTAGACCTCGCGACGGAACGGATCGAGACGCAGACCTGCGATCTCACGCACGGGTGGCCTGCTGTGGGCGCGCCTGCGGTCGAGTGCTCTGAGACGGAGCACGAGTTCTCGGAGCTCGAACGGCTTCGTGAGGTAGTCGTCGGCGCCGAGTCCGAACCCGGTGGCCTTGTCGTCGAGCCGGTCGGCAGCGGTGAGCATGAGGATGGGGGTGCCGTTGCCGGTGGCGACGATGCGTCGGGCGATCTCGTCGCCGGAGGGTCCGGGGATGTCGCGATCGAGGACGGCGATGTCGTAGATGTTGAGGCCCAGCAATTCCACTGCGGTGTCACCGTCACCGGCGATGTCGGCCGCGATTGCTTCCAGTCGCAGGCCATCGCGGATGGCTTCCGCCAGGTAGGGTTCGTCCTCGACGATCAACACACGCACATTCAGATGATTCTACGTGTCGGAGCATATCGTCGGCGTATCGAAAGCCACATACGTGCTCGCAACACCAGGCTGGCTTGACTGGGGGCGTGACCTACAGCGCACCGGGAGCAACGTCAGTCTGGTGTACCCGATGGCTGGCGTTCTCGTCGTCCTCGGCCGCATGGGACCACCCTGGTGTGCCTGGCGAAGCAGATCGCGCTGCTCCAAAGATGGGAATCACCATCTACGGGTGCGAGCAGGACGAGGCCCTCTTGTTCCGAGAGATGGCGCCTCACTTTGGCGTTGTGCCGACGGTCACCGAAGCCGCGGTATCAAATGCAAATGTCGAACTGGCCCTTGGAAATCGCTGCATAAGCGTCGGTCACAAGACTCACATCTCAGCGCCCATTCTTTTCGCGCTCCGGCAAGCCGGCGTGAGATACGTCTCCACAAGAAGCGTCGGATGCAACCATATCGACGTGACCAGTGCGGAGAGCCTGGGTATCTCCGTTGAGAATGTGGCCTATTCGCCCGACAGCGTGGCTGATTACACGCTGATGCTGATCCTGATGGCACTGCGAAATGCCAAAACCGTTCTCAGCCGTGCGCAGGTTCACGATTATCGATTGCATAATGCACGCGGGAGAGAACTCCGCGACATGACCGTTGGGGTCATAGGAACGGGACGCATCGGCGTCGCGGTGATGGACAGGCTGGAGGGCTTCGGCTGCCACGTACTGGCCTCTGACCGTTTCCCCAAAACCTCTGCCGACTACCTGCCTCTGGATGAGCTGCTCCGGCAGTGCGATGTGGTGACGCTCCACACGCCACTCAAACCCGACACCCACCATCTCCTGAACCGTCAACGTATTGAGCAGATGAGGCACGGCGCGTTCATTGTCAACACGGGACGCGGCTCACTTCTCGATACCGAGGCTCTTCTCCCCGCGTTGGAAAGCGGCCGACTCGGGGGCGCTGCGTTGGATGTCCTCGAAGGCGAGGAAGGAGTCTTCTACGCCGACCACAGCCAGAGGCCCATGGAGAACCAACTGTTGTTGCGGTTACAACAGTTACCGAATGTGCTGATCACTCCGCACACCGCCTACTACACAGGTCGTGCCCTGAGCGATACCGTCGAAAGTACTCTCCACAATTGCCTGCGTTTTGAAAGTAGAGCAACGTGGAGAGGTTGAAAGTCGCCATCCTCTTCGGCGGTTGTTCCGAAGAGCATGCCATCTCCGTGAAATCCGCGTGCGAGGTCGCAACGAACCTCGACCTCGAAAAGTATGAGCCGTTCTACATCGGGATCACCAAAGGTGGTGCGTGGAAGCTGTGCGACGGCCCAGACGCTGTGTGGGACAACGGCACGTGCCGTCCGGCAATGCTGTCACCGGACAGAAGCGTGCACGGACTGCTTGTTCTGGGGCAGGGACACTACGAAATGATCCGTGTGGACCTGGTGTTTCCCGTTCTCCATGGCAGACTTGGTGAGGACGGGGCGATACAAGGTTTGTTGGAGCTTTCCGGTATCCCCTACGTAGGTTGCGATGTCCAGAGTTCTGTTCTGTGCATGGACAAGTCCCTGGCCTATGTCGTTGCGAGAAACGCCGGAATCGCGACGCCCAAGTTCTGCACCCTTACCGCGAGCGAGGATATGGATCCCGACCGGCTTACCTATCCCGTCTTCGTGAAGCCGGCCCGTTCAGGTTCATCGTTCGGCGTCAGTCGTGTACGTCAGAAGCAACAGCTGCCGAGTGCCGTGGAAGCCGCCAGGCAGTATGACTCGAAGGTGTTGATTGAAGAGGCTGTCGTCGGCAGCGAGGTGGGATGCGCGATCTTGGGGATCGGCTCGTCATTGATCGCGGGCGAGCCAGATCGGATTTCGCTCTCTCGTGGGTTCTTCAGGATCCATCAGGAGAATCAGCCTGAACGCGGTTCTGAAAACTCCACATGCATCGTTCCCGCCGACATTTCCGCTGAGGCGCGCGAGCTCGTTCAGGCGACAGCAAAAACCCTCCATTGCGCCTTGGGATGCAGGGGACTGTCGAGGGTGGACATGTTCCTAAGAGAAGATGGAACCGTAGTCCTGAACGAGGTCAACACGCTGCCCGGTATGACCTCGTACAGTCGCTATCCGAGAATGATGGCAGCCGCGGGACTGTCGCTCGCCGATGTGATCGACCGGATCGTGTCGTCGGCATTGAGCGGCAAGTGACGGTGCACGAGGACTTTGTCTTTGTCGACGAGTTCGTATCGGGAATACGTTGGGATGCGAAGTACGCCACGTGGGACAATTTCACCGGCAAGCCGGTGGACGGATATCTTGCAAATCGAATCGTCGGTTCGCGGACGTTGTGCGGTGCTCTGAGAAGAGCGCGCGAGAGGGCAGGAACCCTGGGCTTCGGCCTGCTTCTTTGGGATGGGTACCGCCCTCAGCGCGCGGTGGATTGTTTTCTGCGCTGGTCGAAACAGCCGGAAGATGGCCGGACGAAACGAGGGCACTATCCGAACATCGACCGGTCCGAGATCGTCGCTCAGGGATACGTGGCCGCGAAGTCGGGCCACAGTCGGGGCAGCACCGTTGACTTGACGCTTTATCATTTGGCCACCGGAGAACTCGCTCCAATGGGCGGGGACCATGATGTAATGGATCCGATCTCCCATCATGGCGCAAGAGGAATCACGGGAGTCGAAGCGAGAAACCGTCAATATCTCCGTTCCATCATGGAGGACTGCGGGTTTAGCCCATACGATTGCGAGTGGTGGCACTACACGCTGAAACACGAACCGTATCCACACACCTATTTTGATTTTCCCATCACGTAGTTGAGCACCACTGGCTTGCACCAGGTGTCAGCTTCGAGCAGCCACAGCCTGTCCTACTTCTGACGGGTCCCTCCGGGCGAGCTGTCCTCGAGCTGATCGGCTACCACGGACATTGCCCGAGCGACCACCTCGATACACGTCGCGTCCAGGTGATCAAAAAACCGCGTCCGAACGCTTTCCAGGTGTACTGGCCACGCTGCCCTCAACTTCGCCATACCTCTGGACAAAGATGCATGATCGTGGTGTATTCGCTGACCGTCAGACCGCTTCCCTGGACCAGATCGGAGTCAAGGCATCGAGGGAGGGCCTTGACGATGACCATGAGCGCTCGCCACAGGGATTCTTCCGCTGGGGAAGTCTTGCTGGTCATTGATCTCCTCGTTTCGCTCCTCGGAGTGGCGATCACCACCCGTCTCATGGACGGACAAGCCCGTCACGAGAGGACACATGCCAACGATGGACAGTGACGAGACTGTCGTCCCGTCACCCTGCTACAGTGACGGGATAAGAGTCTTATCACTGGGTCGGCCGGCAAGGCCGCTCATCTCGCTGGAGGTTCAGACATGCGTGTTTTCGTGACCGGGGCCACCGGAGGGATCGGTTCCGTGCTCGTCCCTGAGCTGATGACCGCACGCCATGAGGTTCTGGGCCTGGCCCGATCCGACGCCTCGGCGCGGGCCCTCACCGCCGCCGGAGCCTCGGTGATGCGCGGGGATCTCAACGACCCCGAGAGTCTGCGCGCGGGCGCCGCACAGTCCGACGGGGTGATCCACCTGGCCTTCGGCGCCGACTTCAACGACTTCGAGAAGTCGGTGGCGCGGGAGTCACTGGCAGTCGAAACGTTCGGCGCCGCCCTCGAGGAGAGCGGCAAGCCACTGGTCATCGCATCGGGCACGCCCGCCGTGCCCGGGCACACATCGACCGAGGCGGATGCCTTCCCCACCGGCGGACCCGTGGGCGGCCGCGGCCGCAATGCCCAAGCAGTCCTTGACCTGGCCGAGCGTGGCGTCCGTTCCGCGGTCGTCCGTCTGCCCCGGTCGGTCCATGCCGCGGGCGAGCGCTGTGGATTCGCCTCGGTGCTCATTGAGAGCGCCCGGAGCGCCGGGGTCTCCGGCTATGTCGGCGACGGCACCCAACGCTGGCCAGCCGTGCACCGCCTCGACGCCGCCCAACTCTTCCGGGTGGTCCTCGAGCAAGCCCCGCCCGGAACGGTGGCCCACGCCGTCGCTGACGAGGGTGACACCATGCGCTCCATCGCCGAAGTCATCGGCCGCCAGCTCGATCTACCGGTCGCTGCCGTCCCAATGGAGAACTTCGGGTTCCTCAGCCACATCTTCGCCACCGACCAACCATCTTCGAGCGCACTGACGCGAGAGAAGTTCAGCTGGAACCCCACCCATCCGAGCCTGCTCGAAGACCTCGAGGCGGGGAGCTATCCGGCCTGACGCAGAGGTCTCGGAAGTCAAGAGTCGGCTGCCCGAGCATCTGCGGCGATGCGACGAACAATCGTTGCCGCCGGCGCGCTACTCAGTTGGCGCCACCCGGTACCGGCCCAGAGATTGGGGACGTTGGTGTCGCCCGCCGAGATGGCGGCAACGCGAAGCGGGCGAGTGAGGTGGTGCACCTCGGGATACGCCTGTGGGGCACGCCCGCCATGTTCCAGAGCGAATCGGTTCGCCAGCCCGCGGGCGAAGCGCCCGCTGTAGGCGCGCGTGAGGACTGTCTCAGGGTAGAGGGCCTCGAGGAGTGCCTGCCGGTACGGAACAGAGGTCCCTGCCTCGGGCGTACAGAGAAACGCGGTGCCCAGCTGGACCGCGATCGCTCCTGCTCCCAGCACCGCCGCAACGCCGCTTCCGTTCATGATCCCCCCACTGCCAATCGCCGGCACATCGGTCGTCTCGCAGATCTCGGCGAGGAGCGACAAAAGGGGTGTGCGGTTGGCGGAGAGATCAGCGAAGCCGCCCTGGTGGCCGCCCGCCTCGGTGCCTTGCACGATGAGTACATCCGTACCTACCTCTGCGGCGAGGCGGGCCTCGAACACCGACGTGACGGTCACCCCGACCCGGATATCTGCACGGTGCAGCCGGTCGACGATCTCCGCGGTCGGGCAGCCGAACGTGAAACTGACGAGATGTACGTGAGTTGATGCAACTACCTCCAGTTTCAATTCATACGCGTCGTCCTCCCAGCGAGCTTCTCCCAGAGCGACCCCCAGTCCTTCTGCTTCGGGCTGCAACGTCGTCGCATACGCGGCGACCTCGTTCGGATCTCCCGGTGTGGAGGGAACGAACAGATTCACCCCAAAGCCGGCGGCGGTCAACGTGCGCGTCTTCGCGATGGCGTCGTGTAGGGCGTCCACCGACAAGTATCCAGCGGCGACAAAGCCGTACCCGCCGGCGTTCGAGACGGCGGCCGTCAGGGCCGGAGTGGAGGGTCCACCCGCCATCGGCGCTTGGACGATTGGCAATTGGCTCGGCAGACTCACGTCCCCCAAAGTCTTGCTCATGCACGCCCTCCCGAGAGAATCGACTCACCCGCCAGTTCGTCCATCCACCGAGGATCTGGTCGGCCACGTCGTTGAAGAGTTCACGCGACGAGGTAGACCTCGTAGATCACCCCTCCAGGTTGGCGTCCAGCGACGCTGATGAATACCCCCTTGTTCAGCCAGTCCAGCTCCGTTGCCGCTGTCTCGATCTGCGCTGACGTGCGGAACACGTATTCGCTCGCGTCGACCTCCTCACCGCGACCGAGACGGGCGAGAACCTCCACGCTGCCGTGGCGCACGCCTTGCGAACGAACGTAGAGCAGGTCACCGTGATCAGTTTGCAGTGTGACGCGGATATCTCCGAGCGCAGTGCCGTCTGGTTGAACGATTTGCCAATCGGCGCTGCCTCCCGGGAGGAGAGGCCGTTGAGTTCAGGCCCAGCAAATGTTCGGGAAGCCGCGTGCTCATACTGCGCTTCTGATGGGGGCCGTCCGGCGTCGTGGTGCAGCGCGTCCTGGCCCCGAACCAGCGAGAGGACGGCCTGACGCCAACCGAAGATCCAGACAGCCGTCGGCGGGCCACCCGATCGAGCTCGAGTTGTCGTGTGTCCGTTGTCAGCTCACTCTATTGAGTGGCTCCGTTATTCACGATCGGTTGGTACGGCCTGCAGGGCTCGTTCCGCAGGCTCGGGCACGCTGGGAGAGACGTGGGTACCTGCACATCCGGAACGACCGGCAGGGTGAGGCTCGACGGCATCGAGGTGGAGAAGGCGATCGATACGGTCGCCGCCCCATTGGGAACCGTCTGCCCGAAGGACCACACGGGCTGGGTACCGTTGGGCGCAGAAATCGTCACACGCACGCGCGATCCCGCACGGTAGACGTGCCCCTCGTAGTACAGAGGAATGGCGATCTCGACGAACTTGCCCGCCGGCATGGGCGCAACGTCGGCCTTCGTAAAACTGGGGATCGGGTCGACCACTGTGCTCGGCGTATCGAATTCGTTGTGGGAACCGGTGGACAGCTTGCGCTCGCTCGCTCGTATCCAGCCGTTCTGGACGAACGTCTCGTTCCCGTCCGGCCGGACCTCGCTGACGGTTGCTTGAAGGTCGACATCGGAGGTCGATGAACGCACCCAGACGTACACGGCGCCGCCACCGATCACTGTTGTGTTCGTCGTCAACGGGGCCGACACAAAGGAGACCGCGGAGCCCGGCGGGTACTGTTGCCAATTCCATTGCCACTGCGATGCGTTGCCCCACAAGCCGCCACCACCAGTGTTGCTTCCGTAGTCGGTGAGTGGGAGTGTGCGTGGGTTCGAGGTGTACCAGTCGATGCCCCCAACCGCGGGTGGCTGGTTGGCGAGCGTCCCATTTGTCCCGAGGTACCAGGTCTGGGCGATCGTTCCTGGAATGGGGAACGACGAGAAGTCCTCCTCGAAGCCAGGATAGGGGTCGCCCGCGCTCGAGGTTCTGGTGAGCGAGGACCCGGCGCCGTTGTCGAAGAGCACCCGGATCTCAGGCAGCTTCTCGAAGGAGGCGAGAGCGGCATCGTACGTCGGGATCACCTGGATCGGGTCGAGCGGCAGCGTGATTGGATCCGTCGCAGGAATGCCCATGGCCTGCTCGTAGATGACCGGCGCGGCGGCTCGGATGACCCCCGATTCAACGACGGGTGCTTGGTGCGCGACGAACAACTCGAGGAAGTCGTACCATCGGTTGAAGGTGGCCGGATCGAGCGAGTCGATGTGGGCACCATTGGTGAAGGTGAACCACTTCTGGCTCGTCCCGGTGAACCGCGAGGCCAATTCCGGACAGTGTCCACCCGTCTGCTCGTCTTCCCATTGGCAAGCCATGAAGACCGGCACGTTGATCTTGTTGACGAAGGTGTCCGGGTCCAAGGGGTCCGCGACTGCTGGGTTGTAATACGAGTTGGAGGTGATCTCGGACATGAGGTTGGTTGCTTCACCATGAAGGTCTTGGTTCGCCGCACACGTCGCGTCGCCGTTTTGGATCTGCTGATACGCCCAAGGCTGTCCGCTGTTGGGTCCAGCCGGTTCGGCGTCCACTTGGCGCTGCTTGGCCCAGGCGACTGCGAAGCCTGTGTTCAAGATGCCACCGGGAAACAGCGTCGACGCTGTCGCATCGATTGTCGAGAGCGGCGCGATGGCCGCGAGGTCGGGCGGATCGAGTTGCGACACGAAGAGCTGACTGATCGCGCCATATGAGATGCCTATCATCCCGACCTTGTGGTTGAGAACCCACGGCTGGTGGGCGATCGTCTCAATGACGTCATACCCGTCGAGATTCTGCAGGGACTCGAAGAAGTCGTAGGCCCCGCCCGAGCAGCCGGTGCCGCGCATGTTCACGTCGACGACCGCGAAGCCCATGAGATTCGCCAGTACGGCAATACCGTTCTCGGGTCCGGCAGGATCCGCGTACCCGTAGCCCGAATATTCGATAAGCGTCGGGTATGGAGGAAGGTAGTCAGTGGGGCCATTCGGCAGGGGAGTACCGGGAGGCAATCCAGATAGGCCGGCTGGGTCAGTCGGCGGATGTACATCGATGGCGAGCTGCGTCCCGTCGCGGGTAGTGAGGTACTGGTACCCGTTGTCGGAGATGGTTTGGTTGTAGATACCCGGATCCCAAGGCGCTGCGGCATCGGAATGCACCGTGAGCGGCGCCGACGCAGCTCCGTTTGCGCTCACGTGCACCCGGTACCCGTTCCCTGGCGGAACGTTGCGAAACAGAAGGCCACCGAGCGGATCTGCTGTCTGCGTGGAGAGGGTCTTTCCGCCGGGCGTGATGAGCGATGCCTGTGCCGAGGATGCCAGACCGGTCACGTACACCTGCTTGGCACTGCCGACAGCGTTGAACGCCGGAGTCGACGCCGCAGTGCGGGCGACCGGAACCACGCTCACGACAACCCAGACACTGATTGTCATTGCCACTATGAGCGCCGTGCGCCCTGCGGCGGTGCCTTTCCTGAGCTGGGTGCGGGCAGTGGTCATCGGGGTCCTTTACCCAGGTAGCGACTCATGTGTTCTCACCGGCATGCGGCGTCCGACCCCCAGACGAATGATGCATTCGGGCCCCTGTGAGCTGCCGTCCGGAAAGAGCCGACAAGGCTTCTGTCGTGATATCGATTCACCCATAACGCCAGAAGGACCACTTACTTGCGACGATCAGCGGTCGACGATCAGCGTTTGACGATCAGCGCCGAAGATCACCGCCAGGCGGACGATCAACCTTGGCGATGAGCTCGAGGATGACGACGGGAATCTGGCGAGAGGTTCGACGCACGGCGGACGCGACGGACGGGGACTCCGCCACCAATTGCTCGGTCACCTTGCGGCGTTCCTCGGGAGCCGCCACGCGAGCCCGAACCGACCACATCTGTGACCCCATTTCCACCGTGGTTGTCGGGTGGGCTCCCTGAGTTGGCGCCGAAGTGATGCAGCAACAGCAACGACAGATCTTGGAGCCCGCTGACCACCCCACCGCGGGCGCGAACCTCCGAAATGACCTGTTCGTCGAAAGTGTCAGTCACGAGCGCTCCTTGTCGCAACCTCGATCCGTCGCGCGTGGGACGGTTCGGGAGAGAGAAGTTTCGTCAGTCTGTCGGCATTCAGACCGATACCGAATACCGACCCGCCTGGCTGTAGGGCGACGCCGGCATTGAGCGGTCCGGCGTTCACCGCGTCGAAGCCAAGCCGATCGATCAGGCGCAGCACCGCGGCGACCGCGTCTGAATCACTGCCTGCCGCAGCGATGGCGAGACGGTCCTCTGCGCCCCGTGGTCGCCGTCCTTGGTCAAACTTGAAGTATCCAAGATGGTTGAGGCTCTTGACCACACGGGCCAGCGGAAAATGTTGCTGCACCACGAGACTGGTGCCCATCGGCGCTGTCGCCAGGCCTTCGTCAATGCCGTCTATCTCCTCCCAGTAGTTCATGGCGTCGACGAGGATCTTGCCGTCAAAGAGATCGCCTGGAAGGTCCCGGAAGCGGTGCATGGGCACCGCCAGGACGATCAACTCGGCGTGTTGGATGACGTCGGCGGTTGTGGCGGGGTGAGCGCCGGGGGCAAGCACCTCGACAATGAGCTCGATGCGCTCGACCGCACCCGATCCGGAGATGGCGACGTCATAGCCGCCCGCAACGGCGGCGCGGGCGATGGCGGCACCGATCTTTCCAGCGCCGACAATGCCCAGCCGCAAGTCGGCGGCCTCGTCGCTCGACATGGGAGGGTCCTCAGGTCCCCGCCACGGCGTGCGTTCCGACGGGGGTCGGGTCGTCAACCGGAGGTTCAGCCAGAAGTTCCCTCACCCGCGGAATCACCTCTCGTCCGTAGAGCTCAATGGTTGCCATTTTCTGTTCGTGCGGGACGCGCCCGGTGGCGTAGGCCAGGTCGAATCGACTGAGCCCGAGCAGACGAATGACCCATGCGATTTTCGTGGCAACCGTCTCCGGCGACCCGAGATAGAGCGAACCTTCGTCGATCTCTGCTTGAAATCGATCTCTCGTGGGACGGGCCCATCCTCGCTCGGCAGCCGCGCCCTCGTAGACGTGAGCCCAATGCGGCCACTGGACTTCTGCTGCCTCCTGGTCGGTCCGGGCCACATACCCATGCGAGTGCATACCGATGCGCAGCTCCGGATACCCGAACTTGTCGAGTGCTCGCCTGTAGAGGTCGACCAGGGGTGCGAATCGGATTGGCGGGCCACCGATCACGGCCAGCATCAGGGGTAGCCCGTAGCGAGCGGCACGGACCACCGACTGAGGGCTACCCCCCATGCCCACCCACGTCGGCAGATGCCCTTCGGGCAGCGGAGGACTGAGGGACTGATTGGTCAGGGGAGACCGGAACTTGCCCGACCAGGTGACGGGTTGCTCCCGCAGCAACCGGGTGACCAACTCGAGCTTTTCCTCGAAGATGTCCTCGTAGTCGGCGAGGTCGTACCCGAACAGCGGGAAGGACTCGGTGAGCGAACCGCGTCCGACGATGAGTTGCGCGCGGCCGTTGGACACCGCGTCGAGGGTGGCAAATTCGGTGTACACCCGCACCGGGTCTTGGGTGCTCAGGACGGTCACGGCTGTGCCGAGCCGGATGCGCTCGGTTCGACCGGCAATCGCGGCCAGGATCACATGGCCGGCCGAGTCCATCATGTCCGAGCGGTAGTGCTCGGCGATGTTGAACGAATCGATCCCGACGGCATCGGCGAGAACTGCCTCCTCGACGGTGTTGCGGATGACGACGTCGCCGCTGAGCTCGTGACCCGACTCGTCCACGCTGAGGGGAACGAACGAATCCAGTCCGAACTCGATGTCCTTGGTGGTCATTTTCTCTGCCTCGCTTCCTGTTCTCGTGCAATCGCGAGTGACAATGATATTCTATACAGATCATCATGTCTACAGAGCATCTTATCCACAACGCTTCTGGGCTCAGCTCGTATGATGGAGTAGTGGAGGACGACATGGCTGGCCCACGTGATGAAGCTCTTGAGGCCTCGGGCTGCGAAGACGCGCTTGCCGACGACCTCGGGTGGGGCCTGGGCATGATCTTTCGGGCCTATGTCAAGGCAGCCCACGCCGCCGTGGCCGACCTTCCTGGTGGGCCACGGGGTTTCCAGATCCTTTCAGCCGCGGCTCAGGGCACGGTCGGCAGCCAGCTCGCCCTGGCCCAGCACCTGGGAGTCGACCGTACGGTCATGACGTATCTCCTCGATGACCTCGAAGCCGCCAGCCTGATCGAGCGACGACCCGATCCGGCCGATCGGCGCGCCCGCAGAATCGTCGCCACCCAAAAGGGCAACGAACTTCTCACCAGCCTCGATGACCGCCTTCGGGCAGCGGAAGCCCACCTTCTGGCCCCGCTCGGCACCGGGGCCAGTGTTCCGTTCCGTGCTCAGGTTCGGTTGCTCGCCACCCAGCTCGATGCTCTCGACCCGCCCGACAGCCCATGTGAACCTGCCGACGAGGTGGATGCCGAAATACCTGCTCCTCGCCAGGGCGTTCGATCGGCGAGATCGCGTTAGTGCCGGCGGGAGAGAGCTCGCTCGTCTAGCTGTCGGACCCGGCATCGGTGATCTTCCCCAAGGAGAGACGGGACGGCCGTGCGCGTGCCGATGAGATTTGGCGGGCCGAGCCGTCCCATCAGCAAGCAATTGATCGAACAATTGCAACGATTATGGGACGACAGGAGGTCGCAGTGTCTGCGTCAGTGCTCTACATGTCCATGTCACTTGACGGGTACATCGCTGGTCCGAATGACGGACCGGACAACCCCGGTGGCGACGACTTCATGCGGCTGCATGAGTGGTACGGGTTTGCTTCGGACCCCGGGCCGAACATGGAGTCCACTGATCCATCAGGAATTGGCAAGCAATTTCTCGACGAGATCAACACGACCGGTGCCGTTCTCTCCGGGCGCAATACCGTCGAACAGGTCGATCACTGGGGCGGTGATCACCACCACGGTGTCCCGATTTTCGTGCCCAGTCATCGGCCGCCGGGTCCGTCGGCCGTGAGGTATCCGTTGGTGACGTACGTGACAGACGGGATCGCCAGCGCGATGGCACACGCGAAGGCCGCTGCAGGTGGGCGCAATGTGCTGGTCCACGGCGCGTATACGGCACAGAGAGCGCTCGACGCTGGTGTGCTCGATGAATTGCAGATTCACCAAGTGCCGGTTCTGTTCGGAGGCGGGCGCCGACTCTTCGAGGTGTTGCCCGCGAGAATCGAACTCGAGATCGTTCGAGTGATCGACACTCCAAAGGCCACGCACATCCGTTACCGTGTCCGCCGCTGACTCGATCGTCGCTTCGCAATCCCCTTACGACAGGATCTCGACGTAGCCGTCCGTTCCATGCACGCGGATCCGCTGCCCACTTCGGATGAGCTGGGTGGCGTGCTCCACTCCCACGACTGCCGGCAAGCCGTACTCCCGCGCGATGACTGCGCCATGGGTCATCAGGCCACCAACCTCCGTCACCAGGCCCGTGATGGCGACGAACAGCGGCGACCAGCTGGGGTCCGTGTAGGCCGTCACCAGGATGTCGCCCGGCTCGAGATCGGCCTCCGCCATGTCCAGGATGACGCGGGCCCGCCCCTCGATGGTCCCGGCGGAGACGGGTACGCCGACCAGCGCACCGCTCGGTACGTCGGCACGTCGGTACGTCCCGGCAACGACCTCGCCATCCGACGTCAGCACCCGGGGCGGCGCGAGCGCTTGATACGTCCTGAAGGCGTCCTTGCGCTGGGAGACGAGCTGATCGTCCACGTGGCTCGTGCGCACGACGTCGCGGAGCTCCTGGAACGTGAGGTAGAAGACGTCGTCCTTCTCATGAAGCACGTGGGCCTGCATGAGGCGCCCGGCCTCTTCGAGCACGGCCTGCTTGTACACGAAGTAGCGGCTGACCATGCCGTACTTTGGATACTCCCGGTACCCGATGAAGGTTCGGACCCGATCGATCCTCCGCTTGGTTTCATCGGCCTCCTGCTCTCCGCCCGGCATGGCCCGCAGGCGCTCCAGCACTTCCTGTTCCTTCGTCCGCGCCTCCAGCCGGCCCTGCTCGAAGCGCCGCCCTCCGGCGCCCGGCTCGAAGTTTTCGACGTTGCCGAGGATCATGGGCACGAGTGTGGTGGGGCGTTCGCTCCAACGTGGTCTCGTGATGTCGATCTCTCCGACACAGCGCATGCCGTACTTGTCGAGATAGGCCAAGATGGCGTCTCGTGCTTCGAGTCCGCCCTCGAGCGAGAGCAGCTCGTCCACGAACCCCTCGTCGTCGACGTGCTGCAGGAACCTCACCACGTCCGAATGCGGACGGATCACGTCCGCGACGTCCAGGAGCGCCAGCCCCATCTCCGACGTGATGTTGTGGGGCACGGACTGCGTGAGCGTGTCGGCCACGTTCTTCTCTCCCAGCCACGCCTCTATGTGCTCGTTGAGCCACCACGTGGCTTCCATCGCCGACATGAACACTTGATGGCTCTGTGGATCGAACAGGATCCGCCGCAGCTCCTCGATGTCCGCCAGGATGAAGTCGAGCAGCGCCGGTCCGGACTTGGTTCGGATGTCGATCTTCAAGGTGGCGATGGATTCCTGGCTGCGTTCGATCAGCTTTTCGACGATGGCCGGATCGGTCTCGATCGGGGCGGGCGGGTCCCCGGTTGACGCCCTGCTCGGGCCCTCGTCCGGTAGAGCCGGGATGAAGTCGCCGCGTTCGAGGATGTTCGCCAGCGCGTCCCCGATCAGCGGATCACCTCTCCCCATGACCTCCAGGAGGCCGGCACGGCGCGCGGGCGACGCCAGGTCCGGAGCGACATCGACGAACAACCTCCCACCGGCCACGTACATCGGCCGAGGGGTGGTCAGCTGCCAGAGGGAGAGCCCCAGGGGCTTCATGGCGTCGGTCATCATCTGGTTGTGACCGACGGAGACGAAGACGTGGTTCCCTCCGTCGTCCGTGGCGGGAACGGGGAACAGCGTGGTGATCGGCCGGCTCTGGACGATCTGGAACTCGTCGTCGACCAGACACCACTCGATGTCCTGTGGGAGGCCGAAGTGGGCTTCGATCCGCCGGCCAAGCTGTGCGAGCGCCACGACCTGCGTATCCGACAGTGCTGGCTGCGCCTGCCGATCCGGGTCGATCGCTTCTTCCAGCGTCCCACCTGTCGGCGAAGCGTGGATGACGATCTCTTTGGTGCCGACCGTCTTGGCCATGACCTCGCCGCCCCGCACCTTGTAGACGTCCGGGTTCACCAGACCGGAGACCAGGGCCTCGCCGAGGCCGAAGGTTGCCTCCACGGAGGCGACCTTCCGGTTCGACGTGACGGGGTCGGCCGTGAACAGGACGCCGGACGCGTCCGGGAAGACCATCTGCTGCACGACCACCCCCATGTGGATGATCTGGTGGTCGAAGCCGTTCCGCAGGCGGTAGGTCACGGCCCGCTCAGTGAACAGCGAGGCCCAGCACCGGGTGATGTGCTCGAGGATCGCCGCCGACCCCACGACGTTCAGGTACGTGTCCTGCTGGCCGGCAAAGGACGCCGTCGGCGAGTCCTCTGCCGTCGCGCTGGATCTGACCGCGCAGGCCACGTCGCCGCCGAGTCGGCTGATCTCCGCAGAGATCGCCTCCGCCAGATCGTCGGGGATGGCGATCCCTTCGATGATCCGGCGGATGTCCGCGCTGAGCGTGCGGATCGCCTCGCGGTCATCCGGGTTGAGGTGCGACAGCCGATCGAGCCGATTGTCGATCGACGGCGCCTCCGCCATCATCCGCCGGAAGGCGTCCGTCGTTACACAGAAGCCCGCCGGTACGCGGATGCCTTCGATCCGCGAAAGCTGCCCGAGAAGCGCGCCCTTCCCGCCAACGACGGAGACCTGCGTCTGGTCGATCTCCTCGAATCTCAGCACGTGGTCGCCCATCCGTCCCCCTCTCCCTTCAGTTCCGGCCCTCTCTCATTCCTACTGTCGGTCACCGGACGCCCCTGGCCCTGCTTGTGGCGTGCATTGTCAACACACCTCAGCTCCTTGCGGCAAGACCCCCACCCTGGTGTACCTTGGTAATGGCGGGGGAGGACGAACCGCCTTCCTGGCGGCACACGAGCCGGGAATCCCATTGGACCCGGGGCCTCCGGCGACCGCGACACCCACGACCGACCAGGACGCGCTTCGCGTCTCGTGGAGCAGTCCGTGCGGCGACGCCCACCGGATACGAACCGGCGTCCCACCATCGTCCGCCAGGCGGATCAGGTTGGGCGGACGCACCTCGGAAGGAAGCGGGCCGCCCACCCAGAGGAACGTCTGGAGCCAGTCGGGGGAGGGCTTCTGGCTCGCGGTCGTGACACGTGAGAGGGAATTGCTGAGATAACACAGATTTGCGTAATCTCAGGATAATTCTATAGGGTGGCAGGCGTGCCAAGTGACGGCGAGATCACGTTTGCCGACCATGCCGGCCGGTTCTATGCCCGCCGCTACGGGATGGCCCCGATGGTGGGCCGCCTTCTGGGCTACCTGGCGGTCTGCGATCCACGGGAGCAGAGCCTCACCGATCTGGCTGACGCCCTGTTGGCAAGCCGAAGCGCCATCGCCGGCGCGGTCAACACGCTGGAGAGCCTCGGGCTCATTCGACGATCCCGGGCGGCGGGCGAGCGGATGGACCGGGTGTACATCGACCTGTCGTCGCCCCGGGCGATGGGCTTCGACCTCTCCGAGTACCAGGAGCAGGGCGAGCTGGCCCAAGAAGGACTGCGCCTGTTGGCCGACGCCCCACTTGAACGGCGAGCGATCGTGTTGGAGTGGGCGGCGTTCGCCGATTTCCTGGTGGAGCGGCTTCCCGTGCTGGAGCAGGAGTGGAAGGAGCGGCGGGAGAAGCTGCGAGCCGCCGACGAACTCCCCGAGGCACCGGGTTCCCACCGAGAGGGCAGAGCGAGATGACAGGCCGGTCCGGGGCGCCGGGGATCGAGGCCAGGGACGTGTGCAAGTCGTTCGGCAGCCATTTGGTGCTCGACCAGGTGCACCTCGCCGCGGATGAGGGCACGATCCTCGCGCTGCTCGGTCCGAACGGGGCCGGCAAGACCACGATCGTCCGTATCCTCTCCACTCTGATCCCGGCCGACTCCGGCTGCATGCACATCGCCGGTCACGACGTGGTCACCGACCCCGATGGGGTGCGGGCGCTCATCGGGGTCACCGGCCAGTTCTCGGCCGTGGACGGTCTGCTCACCGGAACCGAGAACCTGCGATTGATGGCCGACCTGCGCCATCTCGGCCGCGAGGCCGGGCAACGACGGGTAACCGAGCTGTTGGAGCAGTTCGACCTCACCGACGCCGCCGACAAGCCGCTCTCGACCTACTCGGGCGGGATGCGACGGCGGCTCGACCTGGCGATGACCCTCGTCGGTGAGCCCCGGGTCATCTTCCTGGACGAGCCGACCACCGGTTTGGACCCGCGCAGCCGACTCACCATGTGGGAGATAGTCCGGGAGCTCGCCGCAGCCGGAGTCACCATCTTGTTGACCACCCAGAACCTCGACGAGGCCGACCAGCTGGCTGACCGGATCGCGGTGCTCGACCAGGGCCGGATCGTCGCCGAAGGAACCCCGGCGGAGCTGAAGAGCCGGATGCCCGGCGGGCACGTCCGGCTCCATTTCGCCGGTCCCGACCTGCTGCGCTCGGCGGCCGGGCTCCTTCCGGCGGCTGCTCCTGACCAGGACCAGTTGGTCCTGCAGGTCCCCGCAGACGGCACCGTGGACTCTCTCCGTGCGCTGTTCGACCAATTGCACGAGGCCCACGTCGCCGTCGAGCGGCTTTCGATCCACACCCCGGACCTCGATGACGTGTTCCTCGCCGTCACCGGCAGTCATGTCAGCGGCCGGCCCGACGAGGACCCGACGCCACCGGGGACCGGACAACGATGACCACCCTCGCCTACACGCTCAGTGACTCGCGGGTCATGGTACGTCGCAACCTCAAGCACCAACTCCGCTATCCGTCGGTGACCCTGATGCTCGTCGGCCTGCCTGTCGTGCTCCTGCTGCTGTTCGTCTACGTATTGGGCGGCCAACTCGGTGTCGGCCTCGGCGCGCACGGGGGACGCGGCGCCTACCTCGACTACGTCGTACCGGGACTCCTGCTGGTCACCGTGGCCGCGGCCATTCAGGGCACTTCGATCATGGTCGCCATGGACATGACCGGAGGCATCATCGACCGGTTCCGGACCATGGCCATTGCCCGCGCCTCGGTCCTCACGGGCCACGTGCTGGGCAGCCTGATCCAAACGCTGGCCGCTCTGGCCGTCCTGATCGGGGTCGCCTTCGGTCTCGGATTCCGCACCACCGCGGGGCCTCTGGCGTGGCTGGCTACGATCGGCGTGCTGACCCTGTTCGCGTTCGCGCTGATCTGGCTCGCCGTCGCACTCGGCTTGGCCGCCAAGAGCGTCGAGACCGCCAGCAACACACCCATGATCCTCTTCCTGCTTGTGTTCCTCAGCAGCGGGTTCGTGCGGACCCAGACGATGCCCGGCGGGCTGCGTCAGTTCGCTGAGTACCAGCCCTTCTCCCCTGTCGTCGACACCGTGCGCGGACTGCTCACCAACGCTGCCGTTGGCGACCACGCTCTGGAGGCCGTTGCGTGGAGCGTCGGTATCGCTCTCGCCGCGTACCTCTGGGCCGTCCGCCTCTACAACCGGCGCCGGGCAGCCGAGCCAACATGAGGAGCCCGATCGTTCACCATGGGTGACCGGTCGGTCGGATGGTCCTCGTCCAGCCACGTCCACGCGTCGGGCTGATGGCTGCCGCTTCACCCGTGAGATCCCAGAAACGGTCGACCAGGCAGAGGGTGGCGCCGAGCAGCTCTGCACCTGCTCCTTCACGCGTGAAGCGAGGCCCATCGCGTCTACCGTCAAGAGCCATGCCGCCACGCGTGGAGAGCGGGCTGATTGACGCACCGGGCGAACAGGAAGTACCCGGGTTCGGGCGTGAGAGGTCGCCGTGAACTTCGCCGTCGTCGTCGCCGTTTTCCCGATCATCTTCCTCGGGGAGTTGCCCGACAAGACGATGTTCGCGTCGCTCGTCATGTCGACTCGGGGCAAGCCCCTCTTCGTGTGGTTCGGCGCGGCCGGAGCCTTCGTCGTCCACGTCGTCATCGCCACGACTATTGGTGTCGCCCTCTTCCATCTGGTGCCCTCCCGGGCACTCGACGCCATAGTGGCTGTCATGTTCCTGGTGGGCGCCGGATTGGCCATCCGCGAAGCCCGCAAGGCCGAAGAGCAGGAAGCCCTGGTACAGCGCGAAGCGAAGTCAGGTCGACGGGTCGTCACGACGGCGTTCATCGTCATCTTCTTGGCCGAGTGGGGAGACCTGACCCAAATCCTCACCGCCAACCTGGCCGCCCATTACCATTCGCCGCTCTCGGTGGGGGTCGGTTCGGTGCTGGCCCTGTGGTCGGTGGCGGCCATCGCGGTGGTCGGGGGGCAAGGACTCCTGCGGTTCATCAACATCAGGACCTTGCGCATCGTCACCGCGGTGGTCCTGGTAGCCCTCGCCGGATTCGCCGGGTGGGAAGCGCTCCGCTAGGGACTGCTTGTAGGCGGGATGGCAGCGGTCAGGCCGGCCACAGGGGTGACCAGACCGTCTTATGAGTCGGTGAATGCTGGCCGCCGGTAGCTCGACGGCGCAGCTCCACGTTGAGCCGTGCGGCCTGTCGTGTGAGGTGATCGCGCTCGGGGAGGTTGGCCGCTGACCGGGCGGCTTCGGCGTAGAGCCGTGCTGCAGTGACTGGGTCACCGTCACGCTCGTGGAGGTACGCCCCGACCGCGGTATGGCGGGGCAGGGCGGGGTCGAGCCCCGCCAGGGCGGCCAGACCGGCCCGCGGGCCGTCGGCCTCTCCGACGGCGACGGCCCGGTTGAGGCGGCCCACCGGGCTGTCGGTGAGGCGCACCAGTTCGTCGTACCACTCGACGATCTGCACCCAGTCGGTCTCTTCGGCCGTCCGGGCGTCGGCGTGGAGCGCGGCGATGGCGGCCTGCGCCTGGTACTCGCCCAGGCGGTCGCGGCTGAGGGCTGTCTGGAGCACGTCGACGCCCTCGGCGATCAGGCGGGTCTTCCACCGGCTGCGGTCCTGGTCCACGAGAGACACGAGCCTGCCGTCGGGGCCGGTCCGTGCCGGGCGCCGTGCGTGGTGGAGCAGCATGAGTGCGAGCAGGCCCGCGACCTCCTCATGGTTGGTCTTGGCCGTCAGCTGGCGAGTGAGCCGGATCGCCTCGCCGGCGAGGTCGACGTCGCCGGAGTAGCCCTCGTTGAAGACCAGGTAGAGCACGCGCAGCACGGTGGCGACATCACCGGTCTGGTCGAACCGCACGTCCGAGACGGCCCGCTTGGCCCGGCTGATCCGCTGGGCCATGGTCGCCTCCGGCACGAGGTAGGCCTGCGCGATCTGACGCGTGGTCAGGCCGCCGACCGCGCGCAGCGTGAGCGCGACGGCCGAAGCCGGCGTCAGAGACGGATGTGCGCACAGGAAGTACAGCTGGAGCGTGTCGTCCACCGCCTCGGCCGGGACGGGCCGGGGCTCCTCCTCGACGCGTACCTCGCGGTGCCGTCGGGAGGTAGCGGCGCGGGCGGCGTCGAGGAACTTCCGCCAGGCCACCGCGACCAGCCAGCCCTTGGGGTCCCGCGGCGGGTCGTCGGGCCACAGGCGCACGGCCTCGACCAGGGCGTCCTGCACGGCATCCTCGGCCGCTGCGAAGTCGGCGCCGCGGCGGACGAGGATGCCGATCACCGCGGGGGTGAGGGTCCGGAGCAGGGCCTCGTCCACCGCCCGTCACTCCGTGATGGTCGGGGGCGCAGCCAGGAACGGCCGCATCTCGAGCCACTCGTAGATAGGCTGCCCACCCGCGCCCGGAGCCGCGGACAGCTCGCCGGCCAGATCGAGCGCCCGCTCGTGGGTCTCGACGTCGACCACCATCCAGCCGGCGATCAGGTCCTTGGTCTCCGCGAACGGTCCGTCGACGACCGGCGGCCGCCCCTCGCCGTCGTAACGGACGAACGTGCCTTCCGGGGAGAGCGCTTGAGCGTCGACGAACTCGCCGGTGCCCTCGAGCCGAGCGGCCAAGTCCTGCATGTACTGCACGTGGGCCGAAACCTCCTCCGGCGTCCACTGGTCCATCGGCACGTCGTTGACCGGTGCCGGCGCCCCCCGGTAGTGCTTGAGCAGCAGGTACTTCATCATGTTCTCCTTTGAGTCGTACGGCCCATTGTGGCCGTGTTCACCCCGGGGACGAAGCAGCCCGCGGGTTCTCGACATCCGACCACGACCTTTTCCTGGCGATCTGCAAGGACTCGGGGCACTCCGGGTACGAAGAACGACGACCGGGCAACGAGGTACGACGACGGGGCAACCTGAGTTGTCTCGCAGCACGGTGCCCAGGTCATCAGCCGAGACCGGGAGGGGTCGGAACGGTCGTGGATGGCCCGGCCAGGATGGTCTACCGGCGGCGGAATCCGGCGTCCAGCGCGGTCGTGCCGACGTTCCACATGTTGTCGGCGACACTGATCGTGACTCCGGGGGGAACGATCTGGTCGATGCGATCGAGCAGATCGGTGGACAGCTCAACCCCGTCAGCGGCGAGATAGGTGTCCAGGTGCTCCATGGTGCGCGGGCCGATGATGGCGGAGGTGACCGCTGGGTGCCGCGTGACGAAGGCGAGGGCCAGCTGGATGAGAGTGATCCCGGCCTCGTCCGCCAGTGCGCCGAAGGCGTCGGCGGCATCGAGCTTGACGGCGTTGGCCGGGTTGGTGGCGTCGAACGCTCCGGGCCAGCGTCGTGTGCGAGCGGCGGAGCCGGGACCGCTGACCTCCCGGCCCTTGCGGTACTTGCCCGAGAGCCAACCCCCGGCCAGTGGGCTGTAGGTCATGACGCCCATTCCGTGGCGCAGGCAGGTCGGCAGCACGTCGTACTCGATGGCCCGGGTCAGGAGAGAGTAAGGGGGCTGCTCGCTACGAAACCGTCCATGGCCTCGGAGCCCGGCGGTCCATTGGGCTTCGACGATCTGGGAGGCGGGAACCTTCGACGCGCCGAAGGCGCGGATCTTGCCGGCGCGCACGAGGTCGGAGAGAGCGCCGAGGGTCTCGTCGATATCGGTGTTCGGATCGGGAACGCCTACTTGGTAGAGGTCGATCCAGTCGGTCTGGAGCCGACGCAGCGATCCCTCGACCGCCTCGGTGATCCACCGCCGCGAGGCGCCGCGGTGGTTGGGGTCCTCGTCCCCGAAGGGAACGCCGAACTTGACGGCGAGTACCACGCTCTCGCGTTGCCCCCCGGCCAGCGCTTTGCCGACGATCAGCTCCGACTCGCCGGCGGAGTAGCCATCGGCGGTGTCGATGAAGTTGATGCCGGCGTCGAGGGCGCGATGGATGATCCGGATCGAGTCGTCGTGATCGGGGTTGCCAAAGGCGCCGAACATCATGGCGCCCAGACACTGCCGGCTGACCGAGATGCCGCTGCGTCCGAGGGTTCGGTGGTCCATGGAGAGCTCCTTGTGTGGCCGCGAACCGTTCGCGGCAGGTAGAGAGGGTTGGAATGAGCCAGGCGGAGAGCCTGTCCGTTTAACTCTAACGGATATCGGATACCCTGTCCACTTAGATTCCCCATGACCACCGAACCGCACCCATCACCCGTCAGACGGGCCGACGCCGAGCGCAACCGCGCCAAGATCCTGGCGGCCGCCCGGTCCGCCTTCGGCGATCCCGAGGCTGAGGTGTCGATGGCCGAGGTCTCGCGGCGCGCCGGCGTCGGGATGGCCACGTTGTACCGCAACTTCCCCGGTCGTCGAGAGCTCCTCGAGGCGCTCTACACCGATGAGGTCAACGCAGTCTGCGAGGCCGCCGAGACGGTCCACGGCACGACGCCCGGTGCGGTGCTCATCGCCTGGCTGCACCGGTTCTTCGCCTTCTCGAGCAGCAAGCGCCACATCGCGTCCGAGCTGCTCACGCACGTGGACAGCAGCAACCCCGTCTTCGGAGAAAGCCGGGCCCGGGTGCTCGCCGCGGGCCGGCCGCTCCTCGTCGGCGCACAGCGCACCCACGAGGTCCGCGACAACCTCACGCTCGAACAGATACTCGACATGGTTGTCGCCATCGCCAAGATCCACGGCACTCCCGGCTACCTCGAGCCGATACTCCAGACCGCGCTCGATGGCTTTCGCGACGTCTCCCCGCGAGAGTCGAGCTAGTGCAGCGTTGGGCGCTGCGTCCGGGGAGGTCGAGGAACCAACTTGTATCTTGGCGTGGTGAGCGATGGCGATGACACCTGGGCCGGTTTGGCCGACAAATTTGCCGATGACGCGTACGCCTCGGTGAAGGGGTACGTGCGCACCTATGTGCTGCACCAGCAGCTGCTCGAGCACCTACCGGAGCCGCCGGTGCCTGTGCTCGACGTCGGTGGCGGCGCCGGCCATCAATCGTTTCCGCTGGCCCGAGCCGGCTACGAGGTGACACTCCTCGATCCCTCCTCGGCGATGCTGGGCAAAGCTCGGCAGCGACTCCAGCGGCTGCCTGTTGAGGCCCAGGGACGGGTGACGCTCTTGCAGGCCGAGGGTGAGCGCGCCGTCGAGGCGGTGCATGGTCGACGCTTCGCGGCTGTGTTGTGCCACGGCGTGCTCGGGTACCTCGAGCAACCGGAGCCGTTGGTCAACCAGCTGTGCCGGTGCGCCGCAGCGGGGGCCGTGGTCTCGATCATGACGGGCAACGCCAAGACGATCGCGGTGCGCCCGGCCTTGGAGCGGCGGTGGGACGACGCCCTGGCGGCGTTCGACGCCAGAACCGAGATCGGGGTGCTGGGAGTGCCGGGCCGGGCCGACACGGTGGAGGACCTCAGCGAGCTTATGCAGGCCCAGGGCGTCGAGCCGCTGCGCTGGTACGGGGTGTGGCTGTTCGTCGATTGGCTCGAATTCAGTGGAGCCGAGTTGGACCCCGGCGATGCCGAGCAGGTAGCGGCCACGGCCGCGGTCGAGCTCGAAGCGAGCCGACGAGACCCCTACCGCCAACTCAGTCGCGTCTTTCATCTCGTGGGACGCAAAGGTCCGAGTTGACCGGGGTCGGCCCTCACCACTCGACGCCGGTAGAGACGCAGAACTCATTCTGCTCCGGGTCCGACATCCTGACCCATCGGGTTCCCCCGAAGCTCTGGACGCCTTCATCGATGCGATGAGCGCCGAGTGTCTGCAACCGGTGAATCTCGGCTTCGATGTCGTCGACCACGATGTCGAGGTGCATGCGGTTCTTGGCGGCTTTGGGTTCGGGCACGCCCTGAAGGAGGAGCGGTGAAGCGTTCCCTTCCTTGGGGACGAGCACGGCCAGATTGGTATCCGCGTAGTAGTCGCGATAGTTGAGCGCCTGGCGCCAGAACTTCGCGAGCCTCTTGGGTTCGGCACAATCGAGCACGAGTTCTACTCTTGCCTTGTGTCCCATCGCGCGCCTCCAGGTCGGAATACCGCTCGGCCAGCGACGACAAGGATACGGGGCCAACCGGGCCAGTTGGCGAGGGCGTGTCGTGCTCCAACCTCGCAGAGCGGTGGGCCGCCGTGGGCCGTGGCAACTCCGGCCCACGCGTGCTGACCGCAGGTCAGAAACCGGTCACCAGGCGTCCGCCAGTGCCGCTTCCGTCGCCCGGTCGGCGGGATAGAACAGTTCGACGCCCAGTTCGGACAGGGTGATGTCTGCCGGCGTACCGAAGCTGGTGACCGTCGTGAAGAAGGAGAGGCTCCGGCCGTCGACCTCGAGCCGCCAGGGAACGAGCAGTGCCGGCTCGTCGGGGACCGGCCGCTGGCGCCAGTCACCCAGCGCCCTGACCGAAGGGTAGGCCGAGACCTCGTCGGCCAGAGCGGCGATCTCGGGGTCGGCCGTGCGGTTCGACATACGGGGCACGATGCCCTTCCGCATGCGGGCGGCTCCCCGGTTCAACTACGGCTCCGACCCCCACGACGTCTCGGCGGTGCCCGACGGTGTGCTCTTCACTTCGCCCGAGCTCTCCCTCTACCTTGGTTCCACCGAACCCCTCGCGGTCGACGAGCGCGACGCGGTCACCGAGTTCACCCTGGAGGAGGGGGGAGTGGCCGTCTTCTCCTTGGAGCAGGTCGGTCCCTCGACCGAATTCGGGGTGTCCCGGGCGGAGGAGTCGCTCGATCAAATGATGTCGACGGTGCACTTCTGGTGGAGCTGGCTCTCCGCCTCGCGCTATCGCGGGCGTTGGCGGGAGGTCGTGCATCGGTCCGCCCTGACCCTCAAGCTGTTGACGTACGCCCCCACCGGGGCGATCATCGCCGCGCCCACGACGAGCCTTCCCGAGATGATCGGAGGGGAGCGGAACTGGGATTACCGCTACGTGTGGGTCCGGGACGCTGCATTCTGCGTCTACGCGCTCCTGCGGCTCGGATTCGAGGACGAGGCGACCGCCTTCATGGAATTCCTGACCCGGTGCGCGGCTCCCGACGGGAGCCCATCTGGTCCCCTGCAGGTCATGTACGGGTCAACGTCCGGATCGATCTGGCGGAGCGCGAGCTGCCGGATCTCGAGGGCTATTGCGGCTCGGCCCGGTGCGCGTGGGGAACGGCGCGGCTCGTCAGCTCCAGCTCGACATCTATGGCGAGCTCATGGACTCGATCTACCTCTACGACAAATGGGCCCAACCGATCTCCTCGGACCAGTGGGAGGCGGTCCGGGCGAGAACCGATTGGGTCTGCGACAATTGGGATCAGCCCGATGAAGGAATCTGGGAGACCCGGGGGGGCCGCCAGAGGTTCCTGTATTCCCGCCTGATGTGCTGGGTGGCGGTCGAGCGGGCCATCCGTCTGTCTGTGCATCGGGGCTTGCCCGCCAACCAGGTCCAGTGGTCCCGGGTGCGAGACGAGATCTACGCCCGCATCATGCAGGCGGGCTGGTCCGCCGAGCGTGGAGCATTCGTCCAGCACGAAGGGAGCACGGTCCTCGATGCCGCGGTCCTGATGTTGCCCCTCGCCAAATTCGTCTCTCCCACCGATCCGAAGTGGCTGTCCACGCTGGACGAGCTCAGCACGACGTTGGTCTCGGACTTTCTGGTCTACCGCTACGACCCCGAGGCCAGCCCGGACGGGCTCCGCGGTCAGGAGGGAACCTTCACGGTGTGTTCGTTCTGGTACGTCGAGGCACTGACGCGAGCGGGCCGGCTCGACGAGGCCCGGATCGCCTTCGAGAAGATGCTCACCTATGCCAATCACGTCGGGCTGTACGCAGAACAGATCGGCCAGACCGGAGAGCAACAGGGCAACTTCCCGAAGGCCCTCACCCACCTGGCCTTGGTGAGCGCTGCCTTCAACCTCGACCGCGCCCTGGGCTGACTGACCCGGCCCGTGGAGCGCGTGCCCCGTGCCGCCCTCAGCACGTTGCCGGCCGCGCCACGCCCCCGCCGACGGCTGAGCGGGCCGTCGCCGGGGTGCTTCCGGTCCGGAGGAATCCCAGCTCAGAAAGCATGGACAGACCTGGCCTAATCCGGTAGAATACTGAGTATGTTACTGGATTGGCTACCGAGATGAGCATCAAACACGCCCTCCTCGCTCTCCTCAGCGAGGGTCCGAAGTACGGCCTCCAGCTGCGCCAGGAATTCGAGGCCGGCACCGGGGAGGTCTGGCCCCTCAACGTCGGGCAGGTGTACACGACCCTGCAGCGCCTCGAGCGCGACGGATTGATCGAATCCGACGCCGGCGACGCCGGCGACGACGGGCCCCAGAAGAGCTTCCGCATCACGGGGCAGGGCGGGGAGGAGCTCGACCAGTGGCTCCACACGCCGCCCGACCTCAGCCAGCCGCCCCGGGACGAGCTCGTCATCAAGGTGCTCATCGCGCTGCGCATCCCCGGCGTCGACGTGGGCGAGGTCATCCAGACCCACCGGCGCTACATCGTCGAGCTGATGCAGCAGTGGACCCGGCTCAAGGAGGACGAGACCGACTTCGACCTCAGTTTCGCCCTCGTGGTCGACGCCGAGCTGTTCCGGCTCGACTCGGTGGTGCGCTGGCTCGACTCAGCAGACGGACGGCTCAAGCGGGCCGAATTCGACAAGTCGTTCCCCGGGACCGCCGGATCGCAGCCGGCGCCCGGCCTGCCCAAGATGCGACGGAGAATAGGAGTCCCCCGATGAGCTTCCTCGAAATGCAGGACGTGTCCAAGACCTACGGGGAGGGCCCCTCCGAGGTCCACGCCCTCGAACACGTGAACCTCGAAGTGGAGGCGGGCAGCCTGGTGGCCGTCATGGGCCCGAGCGGTTCGGGCAAGAGCACCCTGCTCACCATTGCCGGCAGCCTCGAGGACCCGAGCCGCGGGGAGGTGATCATCGGCGGCGCCGCGCTGTCGCACATGTCGCGCGACGACAAGGCGCGCCTGCGCCGCCGCTCCATCGGCTTCGTGTTCCAGGACTTCAACCTCCTGCCCGGCCTCACCGCGGCGGAAAATGTCTCGTTGCCCCTCGAGCTCGACGGCACCCGCGCCGGCAGGGCCCAGGCCACGGCGCTGCAGATGCTCGACGGGCTCGGCCTGGCCGACCGGGGCGGCGCCTTCCCCGACGAGCTCTCGGGCGGCGAGCGCCAGCGGGTGTCCATCGCCCGCGCCATCGTCGGCGAACGCCGGCTCCTGCTGGCCGACGAGCCTTCGGGCGCCCTCGACTCCACCAACGGCGAGGCCGTCATGCGCATGGTGCTGGCGGCCTGCCGTGAGGGCGTTGCCGCCGTGGTCGTCACCCACGATGCGCAGCTGGCCTCGTGGGCCGACCGCGTCATGTTCATCCGGGACGGGCACATGGTCGATCAGACCAGCAAGCCGCTGAGCCCAGAGTCCCTCCTGGCCCGCGCCAGCCAATGACCAGCGTCCTCGAAAGGCCGAACGTCACGGTCGACGTCAGCCGCGGCGAAGGTGGCATCGCCGCCCGCCGGGCGGTCACCCGTTGGGCCTGGCGCCTCTTCCGGCGTGAATGGCGCCAGCAGCTGCTGGTCCTCTCCCTCATCGTCCTCGCCGTGGCCGCCCTCGTCGTCGGCGCGGCCGTGTCGACGAACTCGCCCGCGCCGGTCAACGCCGGCTTCGGCACCGCGCAGTTCCAGGCCAACATCTCGGGTACCCCCGCCCACGATCTGAGCCGCCTCTCCTCCCTGTCGCGCTCCTTCGGGACCCTCGACGTCATCGAGAACGACGCCACATCGGTCCCCGGCTCGCTGCTCACGTTCGACGTCCGCTCGCAGAACCCCGACGGCGCCTTCGGAAAACCCATGCTCCAGCTCCTGTCGGGCCACTACCCGACGCGGCCCGGCCAGGTTGCCGTCACCCGGGGCGTGGCCCAGGACTTCCACCTGAGGGTCGGGAGCACCTGGCACTTCGGGGGCAAGACCTGGCTGGTCGAGGGGACCGTGCAGAACCCCCAGAGCCTGCTCGACGAGTTCGCCCTGGTGGCGCACGGCCAGCTCCCGCTGACGTCGGGCACCAGGATCACCGCCCTCTTCGACGGCCACACCGGCGCGAAGCCCTCGGGGAGCGACATCATCTCGGCGGCCAGCGCCAACGCCGCCTCCACCCAGAACCTGGTGTCCCCGGCCACCATCACCCTCCTGCTGGCCGTGGTCGGCATGATGCTGATCGGCCTGGTGGCCATCGCCGGCTTTACGGTGCTGGCCCAGCGTCGCCTGCGTTCCATCGGCATGCTGCAGTCCCTCGGCGGCACCGATCGCCACGTCCGCCTGGTCGTGCGGGCCAACGGCGCCGTGGTCGGCATCGTCGGTGCGCTGCTCGGCGCCGTGCTCGGCTTCGCCCTGTGGGCCGCCTACCGGCCCCACCTCGAGTCGAGCTCGCACCACGTCATCGGGCTGTTCCAGCTGCCCTGGACCGTGCTGCTCATCGCCGTGGTCATCGCCATGGTGACGCCGTTCCTGGCCGCCGGCCGCCCGGCCCGCACCATCACCAAGGTGCCCATCGTCAAGGCCCTCTCGGGCCGCCCGGCTCCGCCCGCGCCGTCGCATCGTTCTGCCATTCCCGGTGTGGTACTGCTCGTCGCCACCTTCGCCCTGCTCGGCCTGGCCGGCGCCAGCCACGGTGGTGGCGGCACCCTCCCGCTGCTGCTCGGCTTCGTCTGCCTCATTGCGGCCATCATCCTGCTCGCCCCCGTCACCGTCGGCCTCCTCGGCCCCGTGGCCCGTCGCCTGCCCGTGACTTCCCGCCTGGCCCTGCGCGACCTGGCCCGCTACCGCGCCCGCTCCGCCTCGGCGCTGGCCGCCATCAGCCTCGGCGTGCTCATCGCCGTGGTCATCTGTGTGGCCGCCAGCGCCCGCTACAGCAACGTGCTCGACTACGCCGGGCCCAACCTGGCCAGCAATCAGATGGTGATCACCGCCGACACGCCGCCGCCCCCCGGTTCACAGTGTTTCGGTCCGAAAGGGGCCTGTCCGTCGCCGAACACGAAGTACCCCCCGATGACGACGCAGACCAGCGTGGCCGACGGCATCGCCCGCTCCCTCGGCGCGGCCCACGGCGCCGTCCCCCTCGAGCTGGCCCCGGTCGGGCTGCAATACGGCGTCATCGGCGACAATCTCTCCTTCAACGGGCAGATCTACGTGGCCACGCCCCAGCTGTTGCGGGCGCTCGGCATTGCGCAGAACCAGATCAACCCCCAGGCAGACTTCCTCACCATGCGCGCCGGGCTCGACACGCTGGGCCACATGCAGATGGTCTGGGGCAATCCCGGCAACCCGAATGACGGCCCGCTGAACGGTCCTCCGACGGACAACGGGTCGACGCTGCCCTGCCCGCGCGGCTCGTGCCTGTCCGACCCCGTTATTCAGTACCTGCCGCAGCTGCCCTCGGGCACTTCGGCTCCCAACACCCTCGTCACCGAGCGCGCCCTCTCGCAGGTCCATCTCCAGAGCCAGGCCTCCGTTTCCGGATGGCTGATCTCCTCCGCCGGACCCCTCACGGCAGCCCAGATCAGTCAGTCCCGGGCCACGGCCGCGACGACGCAGATGACGATCGAGAGCAAGAACGACGAGCCCAGCTCGTGGGAGGTCGTCAACTGGGCCACCGTCTTCGGCGTCGCCCTGGCCCTGGCCATCTTGGCCATGACCGTGGGTCTCATCCGGGCCGAGACGGCCAGCGACCTGCGCACGCTGGCCGCCACCGGGGCCAGCAGCTGGAGCCGGCGGTCGATCACCGCGGCGACCGCCGGAGGGCTCGCCACCCTCGGGATGCTGCTCGGTACCGCCGGTGGGTACCTGGCCTGCGCCGGCTACTTCCAGGGTGGCAAGTTCGGGGAGTCCGTCTTCGGCAATCTCAGCCACGTGCCGCTGCCCAACCTGCTGATCATCGTGGTCGGCCTGCCGCTGTTGGCCATCGTCGGCGGCTTCATCTTCTCGGGGCGCCAGCCGTCCCTGGTGAGCCGCCAGCCCATCGAGTAGCGGCGCGCAGCACCACATCGGGCGTCTCCGTCTGGGGCATGTGTCCGGTGTCGGCCAGCACCTCGAAGCGCGCCCCGTGGATGGCGCCGGCATACGCCGCGCCGTAGGCGGGCTCGACAATGCGATCGCTGTCGCCCCACAGCACCATGGTCGGGATGGCGATGCCGCTGAGGCGGCCGAGCAGCGTCGGGTCGGCCATGGCCGGACCTGATCTCTCTCGGGCAGGGCCCGGCCCGGGATCCGCTTCGGCCTGATCGAATGTGCACTGGCCCCCCTTTTCGACGCCCTCGAATCGCGCCATCCCGAAGGTATGAGCTCAGATGCGGCTCAATCTCGCCGTCGTCGTCAGCGCGGAAGCGCTGTTCTGCCTCATCGACCTCTGCGGCCTGTCCACCGAAGACGCCATCGCCAGCGCGGAGAAGACCGCCAGCACGCTGACCGCCGCCGCCTTTGAGCAGACCGGCTCGCCGTAACCTGAGCACCATGCAGCGACAGGGTCTGCGGCCCAGGACCCCGTGCCCATGGTGATGTCCGACCGGCCAGAGGTGCGCACGGCCTCCTGGCCGATTGCCGCGGTGGACATCGCCGGCCTCGCTTCCAGCTTCGTCGGCGCGATCGGCCGACTCCCGTTCCGTGACCCCTGGCGGGGACCCGGTGGGCCGCCCCGAAACCTGGCCGTGTCCGCCACCCGGGAGTTGGTCCGTTCACTGCTCGGCTACGCCTCTTCGCTACCGGTCGATGAGTTCCGCTCTTTGGAGCGGGTCCTGGACGAGATCGCCGGCCAGGTTCTGCCACCCTTCGTCGCACTGCAGGGTGTCGTGAGCCTTCCGGAGGTGATCGGCGGTGTTCCAGGTGTCTGGTTCCGTCCCCGCCGCTCCGTTGGAGAACCGGCGGGTCCGGTTGATGGCCAGGGATGGCCGGGAACGATCATCTACCTGCACGGTGGTGGGTACATCGGCACCTCTCCGCGCATGTACGCCCTCTTCATGGCGCACCTGGCCCGAGTGACCGGATGCGCGGTCTTCGTCGCCGACTACCGGTTGGCTCCCGAGTTTCCATTCCCCGCCGCCGTGCACGACGTGATTTCCGTGACGAGCCACCTTCTCCGGGGCGGGCTGGCCCCGGACCGGCTGATCATCGCGGGAGATTCGGGCGGGGGAGGGTTGGTGGGCACCGTCCTCCAGAAGATCACGGAGAGCAACCTGGGCCGACCCGGCGCGGTTCTGCTCTTCTCGCCCGAGGTCAGCCTCACTCTCAGTGAAGATTCGATCACCGAGAACGCACCGCTTGATGTCCTGCCGTGGAACATCCCGGTGAACTCGTATCTGCATGGCATCGATCCGTACGATCAGCGTGTCGACGTGTTGCTGGATGACCTTTCGAACTGGCCCCCGACCTTTCTGGCCTACGGAGCAGACGAGATGTTCCGGGACGCCATTCGCCAGCTGGCCGAGAACCTCCGTGCCGCGCACATCCACCATGACATCTCAGAGGTCGAAGGCATGTTCCACGTGTTCCCATTTCTTCTCCCGTGGGCCCAAGAAAGCAGGGATGTCTACCGGCGGGTCGGAGAATTCGTGAAGGGCGTTCTCGGAGACGGGGCCGGTCGCACATGAGGGTCTCCCCGACGTGGGGCCCAGGCGAGGAAGGGGACCTCAGCGTTTCGCCTGCGTCGGGTCCTGGGGCGTCAACGCGGCGTCGAGCAGGGCCCGCACGGCGTCGCGGGCGGAAGGGGCGATTGCCGGGTCATGGTGATCCATCCGGCCCGCCATGCCGGCACCGTCGTACACGAGGTGGAGTTGGCGTCCGAGGATCACCGGGTCGCGGGCGCCGGCTTGATCAGCCAGGTCGGTGAACATGGCCCGGATCCACGCCCTGAACTGGTCGGCGGCGTGCTCGACCAGGCCGCCCTGGGGTGCCTCGGTCGAAGCGGCCATGAAGGCGCAGCCATTGAAGTCGGGTTGCTCGTACTGGTGCGCTTGGGCATCGAACACGGCCAGGATCTTCTGTCGCGGCTCGTCGAAGTGCATGATCGCCTCGGTGAGCCTGCTGGTCGTCAGGTCGTGCCGCGAGGCCAGATAGGCGGCCACCAGCCCTTCCTTGCTCCCGAAGAGGTTGTAGAGCGAGGCTTTGGCGACCCCGGCGCGCTCGATGACCCGGTCGATGCCGACGGTCTGGACGCCCTCGGCGTAGAAGAGCTCGTTGGCTGCGCCCAGGAGTCGCTCCCTCGCCGAGGATCGATGCTCGGTCGGAGCCGCTGCGGTGCTCAAGGGTTCGCCTCCTTTCAGACAGGCCCGTCTATCGTAGGGTCGATGCGCTGGAGGTGGCGGTGATGGTGACCCGGTCGGCGTAGAAGGCCACGTGGCCCTTGATGTCGGCGACGGCCGGGAAGGGGTCGGCGTAGTACCAGGCGACGTCGGTCAGGTCGGGGACGTCGACGTGGCCGTCGACGAGGTCGTCGACGACGTCGTAGTAGGAGGCTTCGCCCTTGTAGGGACACCAGGTGTGGCGGGCGTTGGATCGCAACAGGCGCTGGTCGACGTCGTCGATCGGGACGTAGAGAACGGCGGGGTAGGACGCCTCTCGCATCTCGAGGGCCCGGCTCGTGTCGGCGATCGCGACGGTGCAGCTGCGGACGATCACGTGCGACGACGACCGTTCCAGGGTGATGGGGTGGTCGGGTCCGGGCGTCTTGCGGGGACGGGCATCGGTCATCGGGAGACCTCCTCGGTCGATGGCTGGTTATGGGTACGGAGACGGATCAGGTTGAAGGTGGCAACAGCGCGAGGACGATCACGGCCGGACGGCATTCGTCGCTGGCGCATGCCAGTCATACGGCCGCTCGGCCGCCGTCTGCGGCCAGGGTGGCTCCGGTCAGGTAGCTGGCCTTGTCCGAGGCCAGGAACGCGATGACCTCGGCGATCTCCTCGACCTCGGCCGCGCGTCCGAGCAATGTGGTCTTGCCGAGTTGTTCGATGAACGGCGCCTTCTCGGGCGTGCTGAGCACCGGCCCGGCCGCGACGGCGTTGACCCGGACGCCTCGTGGGCTGAACTCGGCCGCCCACGATCGGGTCATGGAACTGAGCGCGGCCTTGGTGGCGCCGTAGGCGGCCCCGCCGGCGAGACCGATCTGACCGGCCATGCTGGCCAGGCTGATGATGCTCCCCGAGGACCGTTCGGCCATGCCCGGTGCGATCCCTGCGACAAGGAAATAGGCCGACCGCACGTTGCCGTCGAAGAGGCCGTCGAACGTGGCCTCGTCAAGCTCGGCGGTGGGGCCGAACCACGAAGCCCCGGCGTTGTTGACGAGGACATCGACGCCCCCGACTTCGTCGACCAGGCTCCGCACCGCGGCCACGTCGTTGAGGTCAGCGGCCACGAAACGGGCGCGACCGCCCTGCGCCTTGATCTCCGCGACCACCTCGGCCCCCCGTTCGGCGTTGCGGCCGTGGACGACGACGTTCCAGCCGTCGCGGGCGAGTCGCAGGGCGGTCGCCCGGCCGATGCCCGAGGTCGCCCCGGTCACGAGGGCGCTGCCCAATCCCGTGTCGGTAGTCGCGGCCACAGCACTCACGATGTCTCCTTGAGTAGACCGGTCTGTCTGACCTTTCTGTAAGATAGACCAGTCTGTCCAATGGGTCAAGAGCTGCTAACTACTGGTGTACTTGACACATAGTTGCAAAATATGGAAACTATCTGTATGGATGACACGACGTTCACCGCCAGCGTGCACTACGAGGATCCGAAGGCCGCGCTGGCCTGGCTGGTAGACGCCTTCGGCTTCGAGATCACCATGGCGATTGACGGACCGCCGGAGTCACCGGAGATGTGCCACTACGAGATGGCTCTCGAGGGCAAGGGCCGCGTGATGGTCGGCGGGCAGTGGACGGCGGCGATCCGCAGTCCCCGCACATTGGACGGCGTCAACACTCAGGCCGTGCATGTGCAACTGGCCGAGGGGCTCGACGCGCACTGTACGCGCGCCCGCGCGGCGGGGGCAACCATCACCCAGGAGCCCAGCGAGCAGTTCTACGGCGATCGGACCTACCGCGCCGTCGACATCGAAGGCCACATGTGGACCTTCGGCCAGCACGTGCGCGACGTGAGCCGCGCCGAAGCCGAAGCCTCGCTCGGTCAACCGATCACCGCCACCACCTGGACGTGAGCGCCGCCGACGCGGCTCCGGTCGATGCCGCGCTGGCCGCGCTGGCCGACCCGCTCCGTCGTCGCACCATCGAGTTGCTCGCATTGCGCCCCCACCGGGCCGGAGAACTCGCCGGCGCGCTCGGCGTGACCCCGCCCACGATGAGCAAGCACCTGCGGATCCTGCGCCACGGGGGTCTGGTCACCGACACCCAGCCCTCCTTCGACACCCGGGTCCGCGTCTACCAGCTGCGCCAAGGTCGGTTCAGCGAACTGCGCCGATGGCTCGAGGTCGCCGAGCGAGGATGGACCGAGCAACTCGAGGCGTTCGCCGCCCACATCCGCGATTCCAGTGAGCCCTGACCGGTCCCGGGTCCTCGTGGCCTCACGGGTGCCCTGCGAGCCGGCCGAGGCCTTTACCCGTTTCACCGCGGAGATCGGCCAGTGGTGGCAGCCCAACGGGCTTTTCCAGTTCAGCGACGGGCGCAACGGCAGGCTGGCCTTCGAGACGGGCGAGGGCGGCCGGCTGATCGAGACTTATGACGACGGGTCCGCCTTCGTGGTCGGGGTCATCAGCACCTGGGCGCCGCCCCGGCTGCTCGTGCTCTCCTGGCGCCAGGCCAGCTTCTCTCCCGACCTCAGCACCGAACTCCACGTCACCTTCGAGCCGACCGGGCCCGGACAGACCCGCGTCACCATCGAGCACTATGGATGGGAGACCATCCCCGCCGACCACGCGGCCCGTCACGGCTTCCCCCTCGCAACGTTCCAACTCCGCTTCGCTGAATGGTGGCGCAGTCTCCTTGCCGCGGCATTCCCGCAGCGGTAGGAGCCCCATCGGACCCACCGCGCCCGGGTTACCGCGATCGTTCCCGAGCCCGTAAGCGTCGAGACGGTGCGCCTACGCCGGCTCCGCCTCGCGCTCGTAGGTGAGCAGCAAGACACCCGTGGTCGTGGGTATGCAGTCGACGAGCCGCAACCGGAGTGGGCGGGCCAATTCCCCGAACAGCCGCTTGCCGGTGCCCAGCACGAGTGGATGCAACATGATCCGGTACGTGTCGACCAGATCGTTGGTGAAGAGCGTCTGGGCGAGAACTCCGCTTCCGAGAACCGTGATGAAGCCCTCGCCGTCCGCCTTCAAGTTCCGGACTGACGTGACGACCTCACCGTCGAGGATGTGGGAGTTGGCCCAATCGAGCCGACGCAACGTCCTCGTCGCGACATACTTCGGCGTGGCGTTGAGGCTGGCCGCCATGGGGTTCTCGACCGGCTCGTGCGGCCAGTGTGCGGCCATGTGCTCGTAGGTCTTGCGGCCGAACAGGTAGGCCGAGGTCTGACCCATCCCGGCTCCGGCCTGGCTCGCCAGCACCTCGTCGCCGTACGGAGCGCTCCAACCGCCGTACTCGAACCCGCCTTCGCGGTCCTCGTCCGGTCCGCCCAAGCTCTGCGTCACACCGTCGAGTGTGACGAACTCCACCACGCCCAACTTCCGCATATCGCTCCTCCCATCGCCTCTGAGAACCAGGCCGTATGCCTCTACTGGTTATGACCCCGAAGTGCTTCGGACCACGCCGGGATTGTCCCCTTTTTCACAGTGCCAAGATCGGGCCGACGACGGGCGGGGCTCTCCCCGCCTCTCGACCGTCAGCAAAGGTATGACCAGAATCGAAGGCGTGTCCAGCGCTGAGATCGATCAGTATTTGACGGACCTCGAGGAGCCGAAACGATCTACTCTGCAGCAGTTGCGCCAGACGATCCTTGAAGTCGTCCCCGAGGCCGAGGAGGGGATCTCATATCGACTCCCGGCGTTCAGAGTCGAGGGGAAGGTCATCGCCGGATTTGCTGCTTTCAAGAACCACCTGAGCTATCTTCCGCACAGCGGCTCCGTGATCTCGAGTCTCGGAGACGAGGTGGCGGGCTACAGCACCTCCAAGGGCTCACTCCAGTTCCCGGTCGATTCGCCCCTACCGAAATCCCTCGTCGAGGGACTCATCAGGGTGCGAATGACCCAGGCGTTCGCTGAGGGATAGGCCCTCGTGCGAACGCGGCCGTCCAACGTGGAACTTGTTACGAAGCCGCTGGACCAGCAGACGTGGCCCGATTTCGAGCGCTTGGTGGAGGATCACCACGGGGTGTGGAACGGGTGCTGGTGCCTCGGCTTCCATGAAGAAGGGGTCTCGGGCACGCACACCCCAGAACAGCGTCGGGCGCTCAAGAAGGAGCGCGTGGCCGGAGGCGGGGCGCATGCCGCACTCACCTATCGCGGCGAAGACTGCATTGGCCGGTGCCAATTCGGGCCGACCGAGGAGCTTCCTCGAATCAAGCACCAGAAGGCGTACCGCGTCTGATCTTGAACGATTGCCGGACTGGCGCATCACGTGCTTCTTCGTGGGGCGGGAGCACCGACATGAGGGGGTGGCAGAGGTTGCTCGTGCCGGCGCGCTCGACGAGATCGCACGGCTCGGTGGCGGATTGGTCGAGAGCTATCCCGAAGATGCAGCCGGGCGGAAAATCTCGGGATCGTTCCTCCACAACGCCACCTTGGCCATGTTTGAGCGCCATGGCTTCGAGCGTGGTCGGAAGATCGGCAAGCACCGTTGGGTGGTAAGCCGACGCATCAACTGAGCCTCGAACGCGCCCGCTCGGCCCGCGTCCATGAGACCGCTCCCATCACTGGAGTGGCGTGGTGGCGTGGTGGCGTGGTGACGTGGGTCGCCGAACTGGAGCGGCGTCCGCCAGCTTGGTTCGCCAGCTTCCTCGATCCGGATGGCAGCTACCTGCAGATCATCGAGTTCGCCGAAGGTGTCCACTGAGATAGAAGCTTCGGCCCGGGCTCGCCTGATCCTTCTGATTTGATCCGGGAAGCGGCTGAGCGTCGGGCCACTTCAGGGCTTGACGGCTGCTATCGGTTAGTACAGAATAACCGTTCGTGAAGGCTTACGGTTCGTGGTAGTCGACGGAGCGAACAACGAGGGCTGGGGCGTCCTGGCTGAACCGTCGCGGCGAGCGATCTGCATGCAGCTGGCCGAGAAGCCGCGTCCGGTAGGCGAACTCGCCAAGGATCTGCCGATCAGCCGACCTGCGGTTTCACAACACCTGCGCGTCCTGAAGAGCGCTGGCTTGGTCACCGACGAGGTAGTGGGCACCCGGCGCGTCTACCACCTCGACCACGCCGCAGTGCTGGCGCTGCGGGACCAGCTCGACACCTTCTGGAATCGGGCACTGGCCGGCTTCCAGGAAACTGTGACGACCCCGCCGCCACTCGGCGCGACGACCGATGAGGAGGACCCGTGACCGAACCCGTTCCGACCGTACGGCGCGAGGTCGTCGTGCCCGTGCCGATCGAGGAGGCCTTTGCCGGCTTCACCACGAGATTCGGTGATTTCAAACCACCGGAGCACAACCTGCTCGGGGTACCGATCGCCGAGACCGTGTTCGAAGCTCACGTCGGGGGAGCGATCGTCGATCGCGGCGCCGACGGCAGCGAGTGTCGCTGGGCGCGCATCCTCGCCTTCGACCCGCCGACGCGGGTGATCTTCAGCTGGGACATCGGGCCGACGTGGCAGCTCGAGACCAACCCGGCCAACACCAGCGAGGTCGAGGTCCGGTTCGTCGCCGAGTCAGCGGACCGGACGCGGCTCGAGCTCGAGCACCGCCATCTCGACCGTCACGGCCCTGGCTGGCAGTCGATGCGCGACGGAGTCGCTGACGACCAGGGCTGGCCGCTCTACCTCGAGCGCTACGCCTCGCTGTTCGCCGAGGCGCACTGATGGTTCCGCTTTCCACGAGCATCGAGGTCGACCGGCCCGCCGGCGATGTGTTCGCCTACGCCACCGATCCAAGCAGATTCCATGAATGGCAAAAGGGCGTGAAGGACCCATCCGAGCCCAGGTGGACGTGACGGTCGAACCCCTGGCCGACAGCCGATCCCGACTCACGATCATCATCGACTTCAAAGGCCACGGTATCGGGCGTATCCTCGTCCCACTCGTGGTCGTGCCCGGGGCCCGCAAAGAGATGCCCGAAAACCTGGCGAAGCTACGAGGACAGCTCGATCAGACTGCTCAATCACATTGAGACCGTCGAATCAGCGCCCATCTCGTCGAGCGGGAGTGGAGGGCTTCCCGCGTTCGGCGAGGGTGGAGAGCTTTGCGACCGAACCCGACTCCTTCCGGAAGGGCGGGGTTGTCAGGTGAGTGCAGCGCTGGCAGTTTGTAGCTCTTGCAATGATTGACGGGCGAGTTCGCTGAACTCCTGATGGTTGGTCGGGTCGGCCCAGCGAGTATGGGCGCGCTTGATCGCGAGGACTCCGAGTTCGGCCGCGAGGCTCGCGGCCGGATCGGCTACGCCATGCCGCCGGAGTGCTTCTGTCATGGCCGCCGCGAGGCTGGTCTGCTTGAGCGCGTCGCGCGCCTGCAGCTCGCTGCTGGCGGCGATGACCGCTTGGAGCTGGGGTCCGAGATCTCGCCGCTCAGGCGTGAAGGCCACCGCGGCGGCCGCGAGGGCTGCCGCGACCGCCTCCAGCGGCGTGGCCTCTTTCGGGGCGTTGGCGATCCCCTCCGCGAGGAGCCGACACAGCGTGTCCTGGCCGGCGACCAACACCTCCCGCTTGTCGGAGAAGTGCCGGAAGAACGTGCTCCTCGTGAGTCCCGCTCGCTCGGCAATCTGCACAACGGTGGTCTTGTCGTAGCCCTGCTCGGTGAAAAGGTCGAGCGCGGCGCGCACCAGACGCTGCCGAGCGTCCGGTTGCCATCGAGCCATGCGCACAGCGTAGATGTTGGGACTAAGGTCCCGTTGCGTTGCGACGAAGGATGAGTTGGACCGCGAGCTCGACGAAGTCCGCGTGCGTCGCGTCGGATCGAGCTGGACGAGCCACCGCCCGCCTCCCCGACGAACTGGTTCAGCCGCTGGCCGCCACCGCGCGCAGCTCGGCCACTGCGTCACGCATGATGCCGGCGAGGTCCCGGTCGTCGTCGCCGTTGGCCCACCGCTGGATAGCCACACGCAGCACCGTCATGCCGGTCTCGGCGGCCAGGGTGGCTTGCAGATCGCCCACACCACGCTCGCGGAGGGCGGCCGCGATCGCGGCGGCGTAGTCGGAGAGCTTGGCGAGTTCACGCTCGTGCAGTTCGGGGTTTGCGGCGATCACGGCGAGGCGTTGCCGGGATAGGTCACGGCGAAATTCGCCCAGCATGCCGGCGGCCGCGTCCAGGCCCCGGGACACGGCGTCGAATGGGCCGTCGGATGCCGGCGCGCCCGCCACGCCGGCCAAGATCCGCTCCTCGAGGATGGCAGACCCACCGAAGAGCACCTCCCGCTTGTCGGCGAAGTGTCGGAAGAAGGTGCGCTCGGTCAATCCGGCTTGATCGGCGATCTGGGCGGCCGTGGTCTGGTCGAATCCCCGCTCCGCGTAGAGAGCGAGAGCCGCTTCCTGTAGCCGTCCGCGACTGTCCGGCTCCCATCGACCCATGCCTTCGATCCTAATCGTTGACAGTCACTGACATCGGTTATATGATGATGGCAGTAACTGACATCATCATACTGCGGGAGGTACATCATGAGGATCTTTCTCACCGGCGCATCGGGCTGGATCGGCTCGGCTGTCGTGCCCGAACTGCTCAACGCTGGCCACGAGGTAGTCGGCCTGGCCCGCTCCGAGGCATCGGCGCAGCGGTTGGAAGCGGCCGGCGCCCTGGTGCAGCGAGGCGATGTCGACGACCCGGACGGCCTGGCCAAGGCGGCCAACGACTCCGACGGGGTCATCCACCTGGCGTTCCAGCACGAGGTCGCCTTCGGCGGCAACTTCGCCGCCGCCTCGGCGGCTGACCGACGGGCCGTGGAGGCGATGGGAGCGGCCCTGGCCGATTCCGATCGGCCGTTCGTCCTCGCCTCGGGCATGGTCGGGCTGACGGTCGGTCACGTGGCGACCGAGAACGACGGGTTGGTGCCCAGCGCCGAGACTCGGGCTAATCCGGCCGGACAGCGGGCCGCCACCGCCCTACTCACACTGTCCCTGCGCGGCACGGGCGTCCGCTCGTCGGTGCTGCGCTTCCCCCCGACGGTCCATGGCGACGGCGACCATGGGTTCGTGGCCACCTTCGTCGCCATTGCGCGCCAGCGGGGCGTGTCGGGATATGTGGGTGATGGCGCCAATCGCTGGACCGCTGTGCACCGCTCCGACGCCGCCCGGCTGGCCCGACTGGCCGTCGAGGCCGCCCCCGCCGGCTCGGTCTTGCACGCCGTTGGCGACGAGAGCGTCCCGTTCCGCGAGATCGCCGAGGCGTTGGGCCGTCACCTCGGCCTTCCGACGAAATCGCTGGCTCCCGCCGACGCCGTCGAGCACTTCGGCCCTCTCGGCCACTTCGTGGCCCTGGACAGCCCCGCCACCGCCGCCGTGACCCGGGCGCTGCTCCCATGGGAGCCCACCGGGCCGAGCCTGCTCGAGGATCTTGAGCAGGACCACTACTACCGTCAGACGTAGTTCGGGACGAGGTGTTCGGCGGCGCGGGAGATCGCGGTCATCATCAAGGCAGCCGTGTGATCACGGCCAGGCCGGGGTCAGGTGCCGACGTAGGTCGCGAGGTGCTCGCCGGTGAGGGTGGAGCGGGCGGCGACGAGGTCGGCGGGTGTGCCCTCGAAGACGATCCGGCCGCCGTCGTGGCCGGCCCCGGGACCGAGATCGATGATCCAGTCGGCGTGCGCCAGGACGGCCTGGTGGTGCTCGATGACGATCACCGACTTGCCGGAGTCGACCAGCCGGTCGAGCAGGCCGAGCAGCTGGTCGACGTCGGCGAGGTGGAGTCCGGTGGTCGGCTCGTCGAGGACGTACACGCCGCCCTTGTCGGCGAGGTGGGTGGCCAGCTTGAGCCTCTGACGTTCGCCGCCGGACAGCGTGGTGAGCGGCTGGCCGAGGCTGAGGTAGCCGAGCCCGACGTCGGCGAGACGCCCGAGGATGGCGTGCGCGGCCGGTGTCCGCGCCGCACCGGTGCCAAAGAAGGCCACCGCGTCGTCGACGGGCAGGTCGAGGACTTCGGCGATGTTGCGTCCGCCGAGCCGGTAGTCCAGTACCGCCGCCTGGAACCGTCGGCCCTCGCACTCCTCGCAGACCGAGCTGACGCCGGCCATCATGGCCAGGTCGGTGTAGATGACACCCGTGCCGTTGCAGTTGGGGCAGGCACCCTCGGAGTTGGCGCTGAAGAGCGCCGGCTTCACGCCGTTCTCCTTGGCGAACGCCTTGCGGATCGGGTCCAGCAGGCCGGTGTACGTGGCCGGGTTGCTCCGCCGCGAGCCACGGATCGGGCTCTGGTCGACCGAGACCACACCGTCGCGCCCCGTCACCGAGCCGTTGATCAGTGAGCTCTTTCCCGACCCGGCCACGCCGGTCACCACCACGAGCACACCCAGCGGGACGTCGACATCGACGTCCCGCAGGTTGTGGGCGCTGGCACCGCGCACCTCCAGCACGCCCGACGGTGTCCGCGCCGACGGCCCCACCGAGGCCCGGTCGTCCAGGTGCCGCCCGGTCATGGTGCCGCTGGCCCGCAGCCCGTCGACGGTGCCCTCGAAGCAGACGGTACCGCCCGCGGTACCGGCGCCGGGGCCCAGGTCGACGACGTGGTCGGCGATGGCGATCGTCGCCGGGTCGTGCTCCACGACCAGCACCGTGTTGCCCTTGTCCCGCAGCCCCAGCAACAGGTCGTTCATCCGCTGGATGTCATGAGGGTGCAGACCCGTGGTGGGCTCGTCGAGGACGTAGATGACGTCGGTGAGCGAGGACCCGAGGTGGAGAATCTTGACGCGCTGCGCCTCACCGCCCGACAGCGTGCCCGACGGCCGGTCGAGCGAGAGGTAGCCCAGCCCGATGTTCACGAAGGAGTCGAGCGTCCGTTCGAGCGTGGTGAGGAGCGGCGCCACCGACGACTCGTCGATGCCGCGGACCCACTCCGCCAGGTCGCTGATCTGCATCGCGTCGGCATCGGCGATGTTCATCCCGCCGATCCGCGCCGACCGGGCCGCCTCGCTGAGCCGGGTTCCCTCGCAATCGGGGCACGTGGTGAAAGTAACCGCCCGGTCCACGAACGCCCTGATGTGCGGCTGGAGCGCGTCACGGTCCCTGGAGAGGAAGGATCTCTGGATCTTCGGGATCAGCCCCTCGTAGGTGACGCTGACGCCGTTGACCTTCACCTTGATCGGCTCGTGGTGGAGGAAGTCGTGCCGCTCCCTCTTGGTGTACTTGCGGATCGGCTTGTCCGGGTCAAGCAGGTCCGACTCGAGGTAGGGCCGTACGGCGAAGAAGTTGTCCACGGTGTAGCCGGGGATGGTGATCGCGCCTTCGGCGAGCGACTTGGAGTCGTCGAAGAGCTGGGTCAGGTCGATATCGGAGACCGTTCCCAGGCCTTCGCAGCGCGGACACATGCCGCCGGTCCGGGTGAAGGTCGTTCTCACGGTCTTGCCGGCACCGCGTTCGATCGTGATGGCACCGCTGGCCCGGACCGAGGGGACGTTGAAGGAGAACGCGTTCGGGGGACCGACCTGCGGCTGCCCGAGCCGACTGAAGAGAATGCGCAACATCGCGTTGGCGTCGGTCGCCGTGCCGACCGTGGAGCGGGCGCCCGTGCCCATCCGCTGCTGGTCGACGACGATCGCCGTGGTCAGCCCTTCGAGTACGTCGACCTCGGGCCGTGCCACCGAGGGCATGAAGCCCTGCACGAAGGCGCTGTAGGTCTCGTTGATCAGCCGCTGGGACTCCGCGGCGATCGTATCGAACGCCAGAGAGCTTTTGCCCGAGCCGGAGACGCCGGTGAACACGGTGAGCCGGCGCTTCGGGATCTGGATGCTGACGTCCTTGAGGTTGTTCACCCGCGCCCCGTGGACCCGGATCCGATCGTGGCTGTCGGCCGCGTGGAGCGCCGGCGACTGCGTCTCCCTCCCCGCGGCCTTGCTCATCTGGTGTGTCGAACTCTGCCCAGGTCCACCACCCCGGGTGGTCAGGCCTGTGCGATGCGGACGAGGTTCCCCGAGGGGTCGCGCAGGGCGCAGTCGCGGGCGCCCCAGGGCTGGGTCGCCGGCTCCTGGAGCACCTCGGCGCCCGCGGCCCGGACCTTCTCGAAGGTGGTGTCGAGGTCCTCGGCGCGGAAGATCGCCGCCTGCAAGGACCCCTGGGTCACCAGGGACAAGAGGGCGTCGCCCTCGGCCTGGGAACGACCGCCGTGGGGCTGGAAGAGCACGAGGTCGACGTCCTGGCCCGGGGCGCCCACGGTGACCCAGCGGAAGCCCTCGGACGCGACATCGTTTCGGACCTCGAGACCGAGCGCGTCACGGTAGAAGCCCAGCGCCGCGTCGGGGTCGTGGACGGGGATGAACATTGCGGAGAGGGAGACGGCCATGGGGCCATGATAGGGAGACCGAACCGGCGGGTGCTTCTCCGATCCTGCTCAGTGCCAGGGTTCGAGCGACTGGCGCCGGTACAGCACCGGTCCGCGGCCGCTGGCGCCGCAGCTCGGCTGCGCTCAGACCGCGACCGGGGTACGCCGCGGTCGCGTCGCGAACATACTCACGCACGACGGAACGAGCTCGAACTCGCGGTGGTCGCGCTGGCGGTACTGCGACGGCGTCACGCCGACGATCTCGGTGAAGCGTGAGCTGAACGAGCCGAGCGACGTACAGCCGACGGTGACACAGGTGTCGGAGACCGACCTCCCCTGGCGCAGCAGTGCCTTCGCACGCTCGATGCGGCGCGTCATGAGATAGGAGTAGGGGGTCTCGCCATACGCCGCCCGGAACTTACGGGAGAAGTGCGCGGGCGACATGAGCGCGGTACGCGCCATGGCCGGGACGTCGAGGGGCAGGGCGTAGTCGCGGTTGACCAGGTCGCGGGCCCGCCGCAGATGACCGAGATCGGCGATCTCCTCGGGCGTCATGGCAGGGACGCTACCCGACCGGTCACGCCTCTCGTTCGAGGCGGACGGCTCGGGACGCCCCGAAAGTCCCGGGAGCTCACTGCACCGATCCTTTCGGACGCGGCGAGCGAAGGCCAGTAGGGTCGAGAGATGTCGCGCGAGGTGGTGAGGGGGTACTGCTGGCCACAATCCGCGAGCCCGGGTGAGCAGGTAGGTCTGCACCTGTCGTCGTCCGCGGGGCGGCCGGTGCGCGTCGAGGTGGCACGGGTCGGCGCACAACGGGAGGTCGTGTTCCGTTCTGATGCCATCGCGGCCCACGAGCACGAGACGCCGAAGAACGCCTCCTCGAAGGGGTGCGGTTGGCCCGTCGCCCTTACGCTCGAAGTCGACCCGGCGTGGCGGTCGGGCTACTACGAGGTCGTCATGGAGATCGTCGTCGGCGAGAAGGTGCGGCGCGACCATGCCTTCTTCGTCGTACGCCCGTCTTCTGGCACACGCATCGTGGTCACGCTGGCCACCAATACGTGGCATGCCTACAACGATTTTGGCGGACCGAACCTCTATACCGGCGGCACCCACGTTGCCATGCAGCGGCCGATGGCGGCGGGCTATCTCTACAAGCCGCCGGGCAAGGGCCGGCGCGTGACGGGGACGGGCGCGCCCGATCCCCAGAACGCTGCGCACGTCGGCTACATCCAGATCAACCATCTATCGGGCTATGCCGGGTCGGCGGGTTGGCCCGACTGGGAACTGCCGTTCATCGAGTGGGCCGAACGCGAAGGGTTCGAGATCGGTGTGTGCACGAATGCCGATCTTGAAGACCACCCTGAGGTGCTGGACGGCGCCAGTCTGTATCTATCCGTCGGCCACGACGAGTACTGGTCGCACGGCATGCGCGACACGGTCGAAGCCTTCATCGCGCGGGGTGGCAATGCAACGTTCTTCTCGGGCAATACGTCGTTGTGGCAGGTGCGCATCGAGGGTGACGATCACGACGTGATGGTCGGGTACAAGGGCTTCTTCAAGGACGACCCGCTCATGGGAACCGGGCGTGAGGCGGAGGTGACGACGTTCTGGTCCGACGTCGTCGTCGGTCGCCCCGAGAATCAGATGACCGGCGTGTCGTTCACCCGCGGCGGCTACCACAGGATCGGTCGCAATGTGACGGGCGGCCTCGGTGGCTACACCGTGCACCGGGCCGGTCACTGGATCTTCGAGGGCACCGGGCTCGGCTACGGCGACGTGCTCGGTGCCGGAGCGACCGTCGTCGGCTACGAGTGCGACGGGTGCACGTTCACCTACCACGACGGGCTGCCCTACCCCACCGGCGAGGACGGCACGCCGCCGACCTTCGAGATCCTCGGCACGTGCCCGACGCAGCACTTCACGCGTGAGACGGCGCCTCGTCCACCCAAACCGGGCGAGCCCAGCGAGTTGGAGTACATCGCGTCACGTCTGTTCGGGACGCGTGAGGCCGAGGCGATGGAACGTATCCGTCACGGCCACGCGGTGCTGGGTGTCTACACGAACGAGGCGGGCGCGACCGTGCTCACGTCGGGGTCGACCGACTGGGCTCACGGGCTGGCGGGGCGAGATCCGCAGATCGAACAGATCACTCGGAACGTGCTGAGGCAGTTGGGGTAGACCTCCGGCTCGGTACCCACGTGGCGGCGGGCCTGCCGAATCGGACCGCCGCGAGGGACTGTAGAGGGCGTGCCCTCTGCGGCGGTCCGATCAAAGATCGGCGGGTTGGGATCTGACATCTCCATCTCGGCTCTGGCGATCGGACCTTGACAGATCCGGCGGAACCCTCCTGGAGATCGTGGCCTCTAGGGATTGAATCCTGTGTTGCCGATACGGGACAGGTAGTTGGAGGGGGAGAGGAGGTTCTCCCCGAACCCGCCGGCGATGGCAAGGGACTGGCCGCCATTGGCGACGTTCGCCTGGCCTCCGGCGACGGTCGCACCCAACGAGACGGCCTGGTTGCCAATGCCACCCAGGATCGCCGTGAAGGAGTTGCCGAACTGCGTGCACCCGGGAACGATGGAGACGTTACCGGCACCGGACACGTTGGAGCAGCCCCCGACCACGACGCCCTCATCGTTGGTGGCGGTGTTGTAGTAGCCGCCGGTCACGGTCGAGACCTCACCAGTGGCGGTGTTCTCGCCGCCCCCGACGATGGCTGACTCGTTGTTGCCCGACGTGTTGGCATAGCCACCGCCGATCCATGACTCCAGTCCGTCGGCCGCGTTGTTCAACCCACCCGAAACCGCGGCGACCGGTCCCGAGGCGTGGTTGGACTGCCCGCCGTCGATGGCGGTGGCGATGCCCGTCGCGGCGTTGCTGAGCCCGCCGCCCACGGCCTCGTCACCCGTGCTCGGGCAGGGACCCGTAGGCACCGTGCCGCTGCCGGTGAGGTTGTCGCAGCCGCCGTTGACCGCCGAACCGAGGTCGTTGGCGACGTTGTACTCGCCACCGACCACCGAGGCGAAGGGCGCGCTGGTCTTGTTGCCGTGTCCCGCCACGATGCCCCCGTAACTGGTGAAGGACTGTCCATTGCCGAGGAGCAGGTTGTGCGAGCCGGTCTGCTTGCCCGGAGCCCCGTTGTACCCGACGATCAGGTTTCCCAGGCCGTTGTCGGTCGACTCGATTCCGGATCCGTTCACGACCTGGACGTTCTCGCCCGAGAACTGCAGTGTCTGGGTACCGTTGACCGGGGCGCGGGTCACCCCGGTGAGGAGATGCTGGAGGGTCGTCACCTGGGTCTGCAGGGTCGTGACCTGGGTCTGCAGGGTCGTGACCTCCGAATTCAGCTTCACCACATCGCTCTGCTCACCGACCACCAATTTCGTGCTGCCGGTTGGGCAGGCAGTCGAGGTGGTGAAGCTGACGGCACCCGAGCCGGCGGCACACAGGGTGTAGCCGGTGGTCGTCGGGCTGGCCGATGCGGCCGTATTGCCCAGGGACAGGGCTATCAGGACGGCCGCGCCGCTCCCGAGCAGGTAGAGCGCGGCGCGCCACAACCCTCCTATCGTCGCGACGGATCGTGGGCAACGCTCCGTCCCCGTGCGCGTCGAGTCCTTGGAACCCCTGACAAACGTCATGATCAACCTTTCGGCCTGGCCAATCGGTTGATCGGCAGGCCTCAGTGTCGCCGCAACGGGCGGAAATCACCTGAGTAGGTGTTACTCATTCGGCAGAAACGACTTTCGGCGCGGGTACCAGTCGCCTGTTCGACACCTGGCAACTCGGGCGGCTGACAATCAGCCGCCCTTGTAGTCGGCCGGCGGGCCCTCCTGATGGCCAAGGGTCGGCTCGAACGCGGCCGAGTAGGCCGCAAAGCGCTGTTGCCAGGCGTCCGGTTCGGGATGGAGCCCGGCCAGGGAATCGAGGCAGCTCTCCCAGCCGGCAGCGTTACGCGCCGCGCTGTCCGCCGGGAGTTCGTCGACGAGGACCAAGCGGGTCCCGTCGTTCTCAGGGGACAGTTCGAATCGAATGTGGTCCTCACCCCAGGTGAAGGCCAGGGTGGTCGGTTCATCGCAGGCCAGGACCTCGCCGGTCAAGGTCATGTCGATGACCTCGGGCGGGAAGCGGAAGGTGATGGGAGCGCCGACGACCCACTGCCCACCGGCCACCGCGACGTCGCAGGGAAACCACGACCGCAGCTGCTCCCGATCGGTGAGGGCCTGCCACACGACGGGCGGAGGGTCCGCCAGATGCCGCTCGAGGCGCACAGCGGGCCGGGCGCCACCGGTGAGAAGTGTGCCGTCACTCATTTCTGCCTCCGGTTGTCAAGGTGGTCTTCAAGTCGATCGAGATGCGTCGTCCAGAGTTGGCGGTAGGTCGCCAGCCAGCTTTCGAGTTCGGCCAATGGTTCGGGCCGGATGCGATAGAGGCGGCGTTGGGCATCGATGCGGACTTTGACCACTCCCGCCTCTTTCAGCACGCGCAGGTGTTTCGACACTGCTGGTTGGCCCAGTCCGAGGTGCTCCACCAGTTCTCCCACCGGGCGCTCACCGTCCCGGAGAAGGTCAAGGATGGCGTACCGGCTGGGCTCGCTGAGCACCTGGAGCGTGGTGAGGGTCGTCACCTTTTGAGTATGCCGTCTCAAGCATATATCCGTCAAGGCATTTAGAGGAGGACACTCGATGGTGGGCATGCGTTCCCGGTCACGTTCTTCCGTCGCCCAGGGGTCATAGAGGTACCTGCAACGCGCGGGCGTCGGACGAGCAGAGAGGAGCCAAACGAATGGCCACCTACCTCCCTCCCATAGAGAGGCCGCGGAGCATCTTCCTGAAGGTGATGTACTTCGTCATGCGCCGCCAGTTCGGCAAGGTGATGACGCCGATCTCCGTGTTCCAGCCGTATGCCACTGGCCTTCATGTTGTTCTACGGGAAGGTTTCCAAATTAGACAAGAAGCTCCAGTTGCCGTCGCAGGCCTCACTTCTCATCCGGGAGCGTGTCGCAAGCATCAACACCTGCCTCTTTTGCATGGACGCCGCCCGCTGGTACGCCATGAAGGAGTCGCCGGAGAACGCGAAGCGCCTTGATGCACTGGCGGAGTATCGAACGAGTTCGCTGTTCAGCGACGCGGAGCGAGCGGCGTTGGACTATGCGACGGAACTCATGACGGACAAGAAGGTCGACCCCGATACGTTCGCCCGACTGGCGCGCTACTACGGCGAGCGTGAGATCTGCGACATCGTGTGGCTCGTCGCAAGCGAGCACCTCTACAACATGAGCAACATCGGGCTGAACATCGGGTCAGACGGCCTCTGTGACCTGGGCACGACCTCGGTCACACGGGCCTCCGGGGTGGCGAGCAGCGGCCAGCCTTTAGCGGTCACGGACCCGGTCGCAATCGGCCACCAGTACATCCGCTCCTCGCACTCCTGGTTGCGTAGTCGCGTCGTTCTATAGTCACCCTGATGGATACCCCGCTGCCGCGAGCTCGTTCTGAGCGCGGTGCACGCTAGGCATGCCGCTTCCCAATCCCGTGACGCTGTGGTCGGGGATGAGTGTCCACACCGACAGCCCCACGGACCTCATCGACATCGACCGGTTCTATCGGGATGACTACCTGGGCGACGTCGGGTCGGCGAGCCCGGAGCTGGCGGGGGGACGTCGGTACGAGCTCCTCGCTCCCGACCGGCATCGAGGATTCGGCTCCCGGTTCTTGACCGCCTTCGACCTGCCCGACGAGCGGGTGGCCGAGAAGTGCGCCGAGCGCGCGGACCTGCTCGCCGTCCCGTCGGCGCCACCCGCCTGGCATTCCGGCGTGCGGACCGATTGGTCCCTGATGTACCGGTACGTCACCGAGACCGGGCCGGCGTTGGTCCGCCCCTTTGGGATCTACCTGGTGGGCGTCGATCCGCCGGCGGGCATCGATGCCGCCGGGCTGGATGAGTTCAACGAGTTCTACACCAACGTGCACGTTCCAGAGGTCGTCCGGCGGAGACGGGGGTTGCGGGCCGTCCGGTACGAGCTGTCCCGCACGCTCCTCAGCCCGGCCGAAGGAACCCCCCGGTTCGTGGCCCTCTACGAGGTCGACGAGAAGGCGGCGGCGGTCACGAGGCACATCGGCGGTGGCTATTCGCGTGGGCCCGACGTGTGGAGAAAGCACACGACGCCGTGGCGCCTGTGGTACCGCCTCTTGCCCGAAGGGGGATCCGCATGAACCGGCCGCCCGGTGCGGGTGGACGTGTGCATCTTCTCGACGGGACCTACGAGCTGTTCCGTCACTACTTCGGGCAGCCCCCGAGGGCGGCGGACGACGGGACCGAGATAGGCGCCACCTACGGTGTGGTCACCTCGGTCCTGCAAATGCTCGGCGGCGGCGTCACCCACCTCGGGGTGGCCACCGACCACGTCATCGAATCGTTCCGGAATGACTTGTGGGCCGACTACAAGACGGGCGCTGAGATCCCGGACGCCCTGAGATCCCAGTTCGACACGCTCGAGAGCGCGCTCACGGCGCTCGGTGTCGTGGTCTGGCCGATGGTCGAGGTCGAGGCCGACGATGCGCTCGCCTCGGCGGCGTCGGTCGCCGCCGACGACGGGAGCGTCGACCAGGTGGTCATCTGCACACCTGACAAGGATCTCGCCCAATGTGTGGTGGGCACCCGAGTGGTCCAGCTCGATCGACGCAAGGACGTGATCACGGACGAGGACGGCGTACGGGCCAAATTCGGCGTGTCCCCGGGTTCCATCCCCGACTGGCTGGCCCTGGTGGGCGATGCCGCCGACGGCTTCCCCGGGCTGCCTGGTTGGGGCAAGCGCTCGGCCGCGCTGGTCCTGGCCCACTACCAGCACCTCGATGCCATTCCTGACGACGTCGGGCGCTGGGAGCCTTCCGTGCGCAAAGCAGTGCGAGGTGCCGACAGGCTGGCCACCACGCTGGCCGGCGAGCGGCGGCTGGTCGAACTGTTTCGGACACTGGCCACGCTCCGGATCGACCGGGGCCTGCTGCCGCGCGTGGCCGACCTCGAGTGGCACGGGCCCACGCCGGCGTTCGAGGGCATCTGCCGACGACTGCGCTCCCCGGCCCTCGCCGAGCGGGCTGCCGCCCTCGCTGCTACGTGAGCGCCGCGAACACCAGGGAGAGCTCGGTCGGCACCGGCGTTTCCAGCTGGGCGTAGGTGCACGATCCGGGCAGCCGGTCCGGCCGCCACCGACGAAACGACGTGCCGTGTCGGAAGCGCTGTTCTTGGAGGTGGTCGTAGCCGACCTCGCACACGAGCTCGGGCCGGAGCGGTTCCCAACTCATGTCCTTTCCCGCGCTCCAGCGGCTGGTGCCCCCCGGCACGCGCGTCGATCCGGTCGCGGACTTCAACCAGGGATGACTCTCCATGGCGTCGGCCCGGAACGGCTCCAGCTCTGCGACGAGCTCCCGGCGGCGGACCGCGGTGAACCCCGAGGCCACCCCGACGTGGTGCAGGATCCCCTCTCCGTCGTACAGCCCGAGCAGGAGCGACCCGATGATGCCTCCTTCCTTGTGCCACCGAAAGCCCGCCACCACGCAGTCGGCGGTGCGCTCGTGCTTGACCTTCAGCATCGCCCTCTTGTCGGGGAGGTACCGCAGATCTCCGGGCTTGGCCACCACGCCGTCGAGCCCGGCCCCCTCGAACCGGGAGAACCAGTCAGTGGCCACGTCGGGGTCGTCCGTGGCCGGCGTCACGTGCACGGGCGGGCTCGACGAGGTGAGCGTCTCCTCGAGGAGCCTGCGTCGCTCGACATAGGGGACGTCGCACAGGTCCCGATCCCCCACGGCGAGGATGTCGAAGGCCACGAACGACGCCGGGGTGGTCGAGGCGAGCAGGGTGATCCGGGACTCCGCCGGATGGATCCGTTGTGACAGGGCATCGAAGTCCAGGCCGGAGGGCCCGGCGATCACGATCTCTCCGTCGAGGACGCATTGATCGGGCAGATCGCGCGTGAGGGGCCCAATGAGCTCGGGGAAGTACCGGGTCAGCGGCTTCTCGTTCCGGCTGCCCAGCTCCACCTCGTCACCGTCGCGGAAGACGATGCAACGGAAGCCGTCCCACTTGGGTTCGTAGTACATGCCCTCGGCCCGCGGGAGCTCCCGGGTCAGTTTGGCCAGCATCGGTGACACCGGCGGCTGAACGGGAAGGGTCACCCGCTGATCGTACCCAGGATCGGCGGCGACCCTCAGGCTGCTCGAGTGGCCGTCCAGGTCAGGAGGTCGTCGGCGGACTTTCGATTCACCACCCGATCCTCGGGCACCTCGGCCCGAATGGCGTTGGCGCATCCCCGACCGAGCCATTCCAGCTGTCCCGGCGCGTGCGCGTCGGTGTCGATGGAGACGAGGCACCCGAGCTCGATGGCCAGGCGCAGGAGGTCGTCGGGCGGATCCTGCCGCTCGGGACGGGAGTTGATCTCCACCGCGGTGCCGGTGCGGGCACAGGCGCCGAAGACGGCGTGGGCGTCGAAGGCGGACTGCGGGCGCCCCTTGCCGGTGATGAGGCGACCGGTGCAGTGTCCGAGAATGTCAGTGTGGGGGCTCTCGACGGCCGCCAGCATCCGTGCGGTCATCGCCGGCGCGGCCATCCGCAGCTTGGAGTGAACGCTGGCCACCACGACGTCAAGCTGGGCGAGCAGGTCCTCATCCTGATCGAGGGTCCCGTCCTCGAGGATGTCCACCTCGATCCCGGTCAGGATCCGGAACGGGGCCAGCTCCTCGTTCAACGCGCCGACCACCTCGAGCTGGTTCCGCAGGCGTTGGGCATCGAGCCCGTGCGCCACCGTCAAGCGGGCGCTGTGGTCGGTCAGGACCAGGTAACCGTGGCCGAGAGCTCGGGCCGCCTCCGCCATGTCCCGGATGGGGCTGCCTCCGTCCGACCAGTCGGAGTGGGAATGGCAGTCTCCCTGGAGGCCGGCCAGCAGCGCTCGTGCCGGTGCATCGAGCGAAATCGGCGGCGGCTCCGTCTCGAGCTTGGCCAGATAGGTGGGGACGTCTCCGGCCAGCGCCTCGGTGATGGCCTGTGCCGTTGACTTTCCCACGCCCGGAACGCTCTGCAGGCGCCCGGCGGCGGCCAGCTCGGCCAGGTCGCGTTCGGCTATCGGTTCCAGCGCGACCGCGGCGTGCCGAAAGGCGCGGACCTTGTAGGTATCGGCCCCATTTCGCTCCAGGAGATAGGAGATCCGTCGGAGGGCGGTCAGGGGATCCACGGCTAGGACTTCTTGGCTCGGCTGGGCGCGACGCGCGTCGGCTCGTCGGCGCCCTTCGGGTACTCGGGGGGCCAGGGGGCATCGTGGAGTCCCGCTGCCCTGTCGCGTTCGGCCAGGTCGAGGAGCGGCTGGAGCGATTGCGGCACGGCGCCGATTTCTGACCAGGGATCGCCTCGACGCTCCAACAGCTCGGGGACGGTCCGGATGGTCAGGTCGTCGGGCACGACGTCGGTCACTTCGTCCCACGACAGGGGCGTCGAAACCTGTCCGCCGGTTCTGGGGCGCGCGAACCAGGCACCGAACACGGTCTTGTGCGGGGCATTCTGGTTGAAGTCGACAAAGACCCGCTTTCCCCGCTCCTCCTTCCACCAGTTGGCGCTGATGAGTGCGGGATGTCGACGTTCCAGCTCTCGGGCCAACGCCACCGCGGCGGCGCGCACGGCGGTGGCGTCCCAGCGCGCTTCGAGACGCAGGTAGATGTGCAGACCTCGGTTGCCGGTCGTCTTGGGGTAGCCGAACAGGCCGAGCTCGGTGAGCAGATCGCGGCAGTGGAACGCCACGGCGCGCACCTCGTCGAACCCGACGCCCGGCTGGGGGTCGAGATCGATCCGTAGCTCGTCGGCAAAGGCGGGGCTCTCGGCGAGGTACGGCCACAGGTGCAGGCCGAGGCAACCGAGGTTGACGGCCCAGGCGACATGGCTGATGTCGGCCACCACCAACGCGTTGGAGGTCGTTCCGTTCGGAGTGGTGACGGTGGTTGTCCGCAGCCACGACGGGGCGCCGGAGGGCACACGCTTCTGGAAGAAGGACTTGCCGGTGGCGCCGTGTGGGAAGCGTTGGAGCAGGGCGGGACGACCACCTGCGGTGTTGAGCAACGCGTCGGCCACCTGGAGGTAGTACGAGACGAGCTCGAATTTGGTCGCGCCCAATTCGGGAAAGTAGATCTTGTCGGGGCTCGAGATCCTCACCTCTCGGCCCGCGATCTCCACCAGCCGTTCGTCGTCGCCGCTCACCAGCCCAAACCCTATCGGCCGGTGCACGCGCCGGGCGAGGTCAGGTGAAGTCGGACCCGCCGTCGACATTGATGTTCGCGCCAGTCATGTAGCTGTTGCGCCTCGACGCCGCGAAGGCGATGACCGGACCGATCTCGCTCGGGTCGCCCGCCCGCGGGAGGTGGGCCGGGTGCCCGAAGTGCTCCGCGATGCCGCCCATGATCCCGTAGAGGTCGTCGGGGTCGATGCCGATGCCCTCGGCCCAACCCTTGAGGGATTCCGTCGCGAAGCTGCCGGGCGACACGGTGTTGACGAGGATCTCGTCCCGGGCCAGCAGGAGCGACAGGTTCTTGGTGACGCTGGTGACCACGGCCTTGGCCGCGGTGTAGGCGACGAGGCTGGTGCTCTGGCGCTTGGTGGAATGGGCCGACACGTTCACGATGCGCGCCCAGTCGGCCGCGCGCAGCAGCGGGAGTGCCTCGCGCACGCAGCGCACCATGCCCATGGCACCGATGTCGAGGGTCTCGACCCATTCGTCGTCGCTCAGCTGCTCGAAGCCGCCGATACCGGTCGGGCCGGTCGCGTTGACGAGGATGTTGAGGCGACCGCCCCACCTCTCGCGCACCTGGGCGAAGGCGGCGACCACCTCGTCGGGCTTGGTGACGTCCGCCCGCAGTCCAACGGCGTCCTCGGCGCCGAGCGCCAGGAGTCGCGCCACGGTGGCGTCGAGGTCGGCCTGTGTCCGGGCGAGCACGCCGACCCGGGCGCCGTCGACCGCGAAGCACTCGGCGGCCGCCCGGCCCATGCCCTGTGTGCCACCCTGCACCACCGCGCTGGCGCCCGCGAGCCCCAAATCCATTTCATTTCCCCTTGGTCGTTCGGTCGTACCGGGTCCATCGCACTGCAGCAGCACAGTGGCACGAATTCCGGCGACGTCCCAACCTGGCCCGCGCCGCCGGGGCCGGTTGATCAGGCCTTGTGCTCCGCCAGGTTGTCGAGGAGACGGTCGATCACATCAGCCAGGGTCTCCAGCTCGTCGGTTGAGAGCAGGTCGAAGAAATACCGACGCGTGGTCTCCGCATGATCCGGGGCGGCGCCTTCGATGGCCGCCCGCCCGGCGCCGGTCAGCTGCACCATCGAGCCCCGCCCGTCCTCGAGGCATTCCTGGCGGGCGACCAGCCCGCGTTTCTCCATCCGGCTGACCTGATGTGAGAGCCGGCTGCGATCCCAGCCGATCTCGGTACAGAGCTCACGCGCCCGGAGCAGGCCGGTGGGCGCCTCGGAGAGGGGCACCAGGATGGTGTAGTCCGCTCCCGACAAGCCGGCGTCGCGGAGGAGCTGGTCTTCGAGGGCGCCCGTCAGCTCCCGGTTGAGGTCGAGGTAGGCCCGCCAGACGTGGGCCTGGCGCTCATCGAGCCATCGCGGTGTGGGCACTGCCGGCACTGTAGCAACTTTGTTGACACATCATCAATCCGGGCGTATTGTTGACGGGTCAACTAAGTCCAGTCGAGGAGCTGATCGCCATGCCGGCCATCGCAGTAGCAGACACGCTCGTTCTCCCCCGAATCGCCCGACCCGACCCGGCTCTCTCGAGGGCACGACCGGTGGCGAAGGTCGTCACCGCGCACCGGCAGGCCGAGGGGGCTGGCTTCGTCGTGCGACGCCCCTTCCCGGGTGGAATGTCGATGGCCGAGGCCGATCCGTTCCTGCTGCTGGACCACGTGGGACCCCAGGTCAACGGCCCCGGGGAGGGGAAGGGGGCACCGTGGCACCCGCACCGTGGCTTTGAAACCGTGAGCTACATCCTCGACGGCGAGATCGCCCACCACGACACCAATGGCGGCGGGGGCGTGATCGGCGAAGGCGACACCCAGTGGATGACGGCCGGTGGCGGCATCCTGCACGACGAGTTGCCGACCGAGAAGGTGTACCGCAGCGGTGGCCCGTCCCACGGGGTCCAACTGTGGGTCAACCTGCCCCCGGCCTTGAAGATGACGCCGCCGCGTTACCAGTCGATCACCCGGGACGCCCTGCGGCTGCTCACCTCCGAGGACGGGGGAGCGCTGATCCGCCTCATCGCCGGCGACATCGCCGGGTTCGCCGGGCCCGGCGTCACCCACACCCCGATCACGTACGCCCACGTCACCGTGGCCCCTGACGCCGAGGTGTCCGTCCCATGGAACCCGGCGTTCTCCGCGCTGGCCTACGTCCTGACCGGCCGCGGCGCGGCCGGACCCGAAGGGCGCCCGATCGAGGACGGCCAGCTTGTCGTCTTCGGTCCCGGGGACCACCTCGTGGTCAGGGCAGCGGGCGGGCAGGCCGAGCCGCTCGACGTGCTCCTGCTGGGCGGGCTGCCGATCGGCGCGCCGATCGCCCACTACGGCCCCTTCGTGATGAACACCCGCGACGAGCTCCAACAGGCGGTCGACGACTACCAGGCCGGCCGGCTCGGCATCATCCCCGCCGACCAGCTCGGTCCCCGGAACTTCGCGTGATGAATTCGCATGGTGTTGACCGAGCAGGTGCCATGAGCACCATGGTGGCGACACCAACACCGACACCGACTTCGACACCAGAACCGACACCGCAGTTGCCGGCGGCGTGCGGTGCACCGCCCGGCGACCCCGAGTGGACGGGCCCCCGATGTGCTGGAATTGAGACGGCTCCGGATGGGGTCCTAAGGAAGAGAGGAGCACACGGTGAGCCAATCCTGCGGTCACCTCGACCAGGTGGCCGAGGTCACGCCGAGCAGTGACGGGTGCGAGGACTGCCTTCGTATCGGTGGCCAATGGGTGCACCTACGGGTGTGCATGAGTTGCGGACACGCGGGCTGCTGCGACAACTCGCCGAACCGACACGCGACCGCGCACTTCACGACGCAGCATCACCCGATCATCCAGTCCTACGAACCAGGTGAGGACTGGTGGTTCTGCTACGTGGATGAGCTGGCCTTCACGGTCGAGGACGGACCGTCCTTCACCCATCCATGAGTGCAGGACCTGCGAGCGCGCTGGGCGACCGGAAGGTCGGTGTACCGCGGATCGCAGGCTCCGCCGTGGTGCACGGCACCGCGCACTTCGGTGAGGGTTCGCTGCTCGCCCAGGGGGCGGTCGTCCGCTCCCACGGTGCGGGGGTGGAGATCGGCACGGCATCGGCCGTGCTCGAGAACTCGGTCGTCGTCGGCCAGACCGGGATCCCCACGGCCGTCGGGCGGCGCAGCCTCTTCGGTCACCGCTGCCTGGTCATCGGCGCAGCCGTGGGCGACCTCTGCGAGATCGGCAACGCCTCGATCCTCCTGCCCGGCTCCCGCCTCGGGGACCGCGTGTTCCTCGGTGAGGGCACCCTCGTCCCGGCGCAGATGACGTTGCCCAGCGACGTCGTCGCGGTCGGCCGGCCGGCGCGGGTGATCCGACGCGTCTCGGCCGCCGACCTCGATCGCCTCCGCGGCTTGCGCGAAGGCGACCTGTCCGTCCCGCCGGCGACCTCGGTCGTCGTCGAATCCACCCAGGAGGCCACCACCATGGGCCAGCTCTACGCCTACCGAGGTCAGTTGCCGACGATCGCCGCATCCGCCGTCCTCTTTCCGACGGCCGAGATCACCGGCGACGTCGTGGTCGGTGCGCGCACGATCATCGGCGCGGGCGTCAAGATCATCGGGGACTCCCACGGCCCCGTGCGCATCGGGAGTGACGTCCAGATCCTCGAGAACACGGTGCTGCATCTGCTCCCCGACAACGACCTCATCCTCGAAGACGGCGTGGTCGTCGGCCCCGGCGCCATGATCCACGGCTGCCACATCGGCGCACACTCCGTCGTCGAACCGGGCGCCATCGTCTGCGACCACAGTGTGCTCGGATCCGGCTGCGTCGTGGGGGCCGGAGCGGTCGTCAAGCAGCGCTCCCGCTTCCCGGCCGGCACCCACGTCGATGGGTTCCCCGCCGTCGAGGTGGGACGGAGCTCCGAACCGCCCGGTCTCCCGGCCTGGGCGCTGCCACCCGAAGGTGAGGTGCGAGCCCTCGTCCGGTGGGATCCGATCTAATGGGCAACTGATGGTCACTCCGGGCCGAGGTTCCAACAACGCGGGTGACCCGCGTCTCATCGAGAGCCTGCGCGAGATCGTGGGGACGGGACACGTGCTGGGCGAACCGGACGTCACGGCATCCTACGGCCGTGACTGGACAGGACGCTTCGAGGGGACGCCCATGGCAGTCGTCCGTCCCGGTGACACGGTCGAGGTGGCGGCAGTGATGGCTCAGTGCAGAGACGCCGGAATCGCCCTCGTGCCCCAAGGGGGCAACACCGGGCTGGTCGGGGGCAGTGTGCCGCTCGCCGGTGAGGTTCTGCTCAGCCTGCGCCGGCTCTCCTGGGTGGCCGACATCGATCAACAGGGAGGTCAACTCACGGCCGGCGCCGGAACGACGATTGGCGAAATCCAATCCGCCGCGGCCGCCGCAGGGTGGGACTACGGCGTCGATCTCGGCAGTCGAGGCAGTGCGACCCTCGGGGGCACCATCGCCACCAATGCCGGAGGGCTTCAGGTACTCCGCCATGGCCCGACACGGGCCCAGTTGCTCGGGGTCGAGGCGGTGCTGGGGACGGGCGTGACCATCTCGCACCTGGGCGGCCTCATCAAGGACAACACGGGGTACGACCTGGCCGGGCTGCTGTGCGGCAGCGAGGGAACGCTCGGTGTGATCACCGCGGCCCGGGTTCGACTGGTGCCACCCAACCCCGAACGGATTGTGGCGCTTCTCGCCTTCTCCTCCACCACCGCCGCCGTGCACGCGGCGGCGTTCCTGCGTCGCGAACTCCCAGATCTGCAGTCGCTCGAGTTCTTCGTCGATCCCGGGTTGGCGCTGGTCTGTCGCGTCACCGGCGTGGCCCGACCATTCACCGATCCCCACCCGGCGTACCTGCTCGCCGAGGTGGCCGGCCGTCGAGATCCCATGCCAACCATGGCCGGCGTTCTCGATGCAATTCCTGGGGTCGAGGACGTGGCGGTAGCCACCGATGCGATCCGGAGCGCCCAACTGTGGCACTACCGCGAGGGCCATACCGAAGCGATCAACACGCTGGGGGCGCCGCACAAGTTGGATGTGACGCTCCCGACGGCGTCCTTGGCCGCGTTCGTCGACCAGGTCCCTCGTGTCGTCGGCGAAGCCAACCCCGCCGCCACCACCTGGTTGTTCGGCCACGCCGCAGACGGCAACGTCCACGTGAACATCACCGGAGTGCGTCCCGACGACTTGACGGTGGACGACCGGGTGCTGGTGTTGGCGGCCGGGCTGGGCGGCAGCATCAGCGCCGAGCACGGCATCGGAACGGCAAAGCGACCGTGGCTCCACCTCAACCGGAGCGACGCGGAGATCGCGGCCTTCCGCGACATCAAGCACGCGCTCGATCCGGCGGGCATCTTGAACCCGAACGTCCTCCTCCCGGCCATCTGACGGCGACCACCCACCGGGTCGGCCGGACCCTCATGCCCATCACGCCAAGTCGTTCGCTCCATTTGTGCCGTCGCCCGTATGCGGACCATGAGTCGTCGGCAATCTCTGTGGCCAGGGAATTGTCACTTTCTCCGGGCCGATCTCGTCCTTTCTCAATGAAGCGGCACCGTTGACCGCTGGAGGCACCACCGGAACTGGAGAAGGCATGCGTCAGACCCCCACCCACACGATCCAAGCCCGAGCGCACCGATGAGGGCCGGCTCGCCCGCGGTCGAGGCCGAGGATCTGGTCAAGACCTACGACGGGGGTGTCCAGGCTGTCAAGGGCATCAGCTTCACCGTCGAAGCGGGGGAAGCCTTCGGCCTCCTCGGACCCAACGGGGCGGGCAAGACCACGACCATCGGCATGCTCAATTCGTCCGTTGCCCCCACCTCGGGCCGCGCCCGCCTGGGCGGCCGCGACGTCGCCCAAGATCCCCTCGGGACGCGGGCGATCAGCAGCGTCGTCTTCCAGGACACCGTCGTCGATCGTCCGTTGACCGGTCGCCAAAATCTCGAGCTGCATCTCAAACTCTGGGGTGTGGGTCCCGTGGAAGGCCGGGCCCGACTCCGTGAGCTCACCAGGACCGTGGGCCTGGCCGATCTCATCGACCGACCGGTGGCCACCTACAGCGGTGGGGAACTCCGGCGATTGGAGATCGTCCGTGCCCTCCTCTCCCGTCCCGAGGTGCTCTTCCTGGACGAACCGACGGTCGGGTTGGACACCCGCATCCGCCATGACCTCTTTGACATCATCGCCACGCTCCGCGATCAGACGGCGGTCACGATCATCATGACCACGCACTACCTGGACGAGGCGGAGCGTCTCTGCGACCGCATTGCCGTCGTCGACGACGGCTCGATCGTGGCCTGCGACAGTCCATCCAACTTCTTGGCCTCCATGGGCCCAGAGATCATCGAGGTCCGAGTGGACGACACGCACCGGGTGGTGCAGATTCTCCGCGCACACGGGATCCTCTCGGAGGACATCGTGGTCATCGGCGGAACGGTCACCGCGTCCCTCCGTGCCATGCCGGGCACCCGGGCGCTCCAACTCCTGGCCGGGGACGCGGTCCAGGTTCGTTCCGCCACCACCCGAAGTCCCAGTCTTGACGATGTCTACCTCCGCCTCACCGGCGACCGGATCACCGCACCTCCTCGTTGAAAGGACCACTCATGACCATCACCGCACAGCCACCGATAGCCGTCGCCGCCCGTTCGCGGGAGGCGAACTCTCGAGGGGTGCGCGCCGTGCCCACCTTGACGATGCGGCGACTCACCCTGACGGTGCGGAGCCCCAGGTCGATCGCGATCCCCGTGCTCACGCCGCTGCTGTTCGCCTTGGTGATCGCGCCGGCCCTCGCCAACACCATTGCGTCCGCGTCGGTCCGTACGGCCTACATGACGTACGTGGCCCTGGCCACCGCAGGTCTGTTGATCCCGCTCAACTGCATGTTCTCCGGACTCGGCGTGATCGTCGACCGTCAGCAGGGAGCCATGCGCGAGCTGCTCGCAGCCCCGGTCCGCCGCTCCTCGATCGTGATCGGCAATCTGGTGGCCGCTCTGGCCATCACCACCCTGCAGCTCGTGGTCCTCATTGCCGCGTCGGCGTTGCGGGGAGCCGCCTTCGTGACGTCGCTGCACGTCTTCTGGTTCGTCGCCGCGGCGTTGCTCTTTGCGATCCTCATGTACGGCATGGCGGAGATCCTGGCCACGAGACTTCCAAGTCCCGAGGAGTACATCGGGGCGGTCCCGGTCATTGCCATCGTGCCGTTCTTCTTCGCCGGATCACTCTTCCCCATCACGGCTCTGCCCCACTGGCTCGATGCCATCGCCAAGGTCCTCCCACTGACCCATGCCCTGGCCCTGTTCCGCTACGGGCTGACCGCGCACAGCGGCGTGGCGTCTCTCCGCAACATCTGGGGCATGAGCAACGTGACGATGATGGCCTGCCTCTCGCTCCTGGTCGTCGGGCTGTACGCCGTGGTCATCTCCCTGGGCGCCCTTCGACTCTTCACCAAGGCCGGCACGAGCTGAATCGGCGGGCCGGAGTGAGGAGGGACTGAATTCTGGACGACCGGCCACTCAGGGTTGACACGGCTAACGGTGTAAGCCACAATGGCTAACATCGTTAGCCGAACGAGGCCCGAGTGACAGGAGCGAGAAATGGAAGAATCGGCGCACTACCAGGAGCCCGGAGGGTTCACCAGGAAGATCATGAACCCGTTCGTGCTCATCATGATGCGTGCGGGTATCAGCATCTGGGGAAGCCGGGTCCTCGAGGTCCGCGGACGCAAGAGCGGAACACCCCGCCGGACCCCGGTCAACCTGCTCGAAATCGACGGACGTGCGTACTTGGTCTCTCCAAGGGGTGAGGGCCAGTGGGTCCGCAACGTTCGGGCCGACGGCGGACGAGTCGCACTGCTCCTTGGTCGCAAGCGAGACGAGCGGATCGCCCGTGAGCTTCCCGACAGTGAGAAATCACCAGTTCTTCGTGCCTACCTTCGCAGATGGAAGATGGAGGTCGGCGTCTTCTTCGACGGCGTGACGGCCGACTCGGCGGAGGAAGAGGTACAGCGGATCGCTCCGGACCATCCGGTGTTCGCGCTCTCGAAGCAAGGGAGCTGACGTGGACGCCAGCGGTCCCCGTACCGTCGCCGGCCCGGACCTGCTCGCCGGCCCGGACCTGCTCCCCGGTGAGGTGGAGCGCCCCAGCCCGCCGGCGCCGCGTTCGAGACGTGTAGCCGAGACCGTCGCCGCGGCCCAGTGCGTGCTGGAAGCCGAAGGGGCGGAGGCGCTCACCATGCGGCGGCTGGCCGACGAGCTGGGCATCCGGGCACCCTCGCTCTACAAGCACTTCTCCGGCAAAGCGGCGGTCGAAGCAGCGCTCATCGAGGACGCGATGTCTGCCATCGGCGAGGTCTCGCACAGTGCATTGCACGAGCCCGGACCGGCCGGCCCGTTGACGAATCTCCTCATGGCATACCGCAGCTACTGTCTGGCGCACCCGAACCTCTACCGGTTGGCGACCGGAGGACAACTGCCACGGGAGAGCCTGCCGCCCGGGCTGGAGGATTGGGCCGGCAATCCATGGTTCGTCGTCACCGGTGACCCTTCGTTGGCCCAGGCGCTCTGGTCGTTTGCTCACGGGATGGTGATCCTGTGCCTCGACGATCGCTATCCTCCGGGCTCCGACCTGGAGAGCACCTGGCGAGCCGGCGCAGGGGCGTTCGAGCGTTCGGCCGCATCGGCGTAGGGCGGTCGCATCTGGCGGCGAACCTGGTCGTACTGCTCAGCGCGTTGTCACATTCCGCCCGCGTCTCTCGTCCTACAAAGAGCACACGGTCCACACCGGCGCTTGCTGGAACGACACGTACGATTGGAAGGCGATGGGCGGAACCGACAGAGCGACAGAGGCGCAGCTCTCCGACGCGTGGCTCACTAATCGTCCGTACCTGGTCGACCTGGCCTTTGCCATGCTCCGGGACATCGGCGCCGCCGAGGACGCCGTCCAGGAGGCGTTCGCCCGGCTCGCCGTGGCGGACTTCGAACGCATCGAGGACCGGCGAGGGTGGTTGATCGTCGTCACCAGTCGCATCTGCCTCGATCAGATCAACTCAGCCCGCTCTCGACGTGAGCAAGTCCACGAAACGTCCACCATTGAGTTTGCCGGCACGCCCGCGTCGTCCGTGTTGCCAGTCGACCCCGCCGATCGCGTCACCCTCGACGACGAGGTCAAGCTGGCCCTCCTGGTCGTGCTTCAGCAACTGAAGCCGGCTGAACGGGTTGTGTTCGTGCTCCACGACATCTTCAGACTGCCGTTCGAGACCATCTCCGAATCCACCGGCCGATCGACTGCAAGCTGCCGCCAGCTGGCGCGACGGGCTCGCCTGAAGATCAAGTCGGAGAACGCGCACGAGAGTATGGAAGTCGACACGGCCGAGCACCGGCTCGTGACCGAACGGTTCATTCAGGCGTGCTCGAGCGGGGATATTGCCGCGCTGCTCGCGCTCCTCGATCCTGACGCCTCGGGCGGGGTGGACCTTGGACCGGCTGACCCACGCACCGGCCAGGTCGTCCACGGACCGGGGACCATGGCGCGCACGCTGCTGCGCTACTTCGGTCCGTGGACCACTCTCGTGTCCAACCCGCTCGGGGGCCGTTCCGTCGTCATGGCCTTCGTCGACCAGCGACTCTACGCCGTGATCCTCCTCGAGCTCGACGGAGAGCTGATCCATGAGATCCACGTCATCGCCGACCCGGCCAAGTTGATCTTCCTCAGCGACCAGCTCTCGTCCGCAGACGCTGCGCCTGCACCAGGGACAACGCCGTGCGGCCGCCGACCCTAGACCGCGCTGGGCCGGGTGAGGGGAGTCGATCGAGGCACACCTTGAGCGGGTGGTGTCCCGGGAGCTCTCAGGCGACGTCCGGGTTCTCGAGGACCAGGGCGACCCCCTGCCCGGAGCCGACGCAGACACCGAGCACGCCGTAGCGGGCGTGACGCAGGCGAAGCTCGGTGGCCAACGTGAGGACGTAGCGGGTTCCCGAGGACCCGAAGGGATGACCGATCGCCACGGCGCCCCCGTTGGGGTTCAGTCGCTCGTCGGGCACTTCGAAACCGTCGAGCTGGGCGGGTAACTCCCGCAGCACCCCGAGCGCCTGGGCGGCGAAGGCCTCGTGGACCTCCCAGACATCGATGTCGACTGGTGCCACTCCAGCCCGCCCGAGGGCCGTGGCGATGGCGAAGGCCGGAGCGATACCCATGAACTGGGGGTCGAGCGCATACGTCGCGGACGCCACCACTCGGGCCATCGGTTCGATTCCCAGATCCCGTGCCGCGGCCCCGCTGGCCAGGACGACGGCGCTGGCCCCGTCGCTCAAGGGGGAGGAATTCCCGGCGGTCATCTGGGTGGTATTGGGCTGGGGCGAGAGCGCGGCCAACCGTTCGGCCGAGGTGTCTCCCCGGATGATCTCGTCGTGTTCGAAGGTGCGCTCCGGGACGCGGCGCGTACCGGGGATCTCGACCGGGTGGATCTCGGCGGCGAACCGTCCCGAATCACGGGCCGCCGCCGCACGCAGATGTGAACGCAACACGAAGGTGTCGATCTCCTCGCGGGTCAGGCCGTAGCGGTCGGCCACGTTCTGCGCTGTCTTGATCATCTCGACGTACGCATTGCGGGCCAGCAGCACTGGGTTGGGCGGCCCACCGGCGCCGGCCCACATGGTGTCGAGCAGGAGGACGGGGCCTCGCGGGCTGAAGGGAGCATCACCCTTCATCTGGGCCCAGCCCGAGCGTGACATCGATTCGACGCCGGCAGCGAGTCCCACGCCGAGCTCTTCACTGCGGATGGCATGGGCTATGGAGATGGCGCCCGTCAACGACGAGGCGCAGAACCGATTGACCGTCACGGCGGGAACCGAGTCCGGGAAGCCCGCGGCCAGCGCGCCCCAGCGGGCGATGTCCCCCATGCCTTCATGCGCGCTGTTCACGCACCCCGCCGTGATGTCCTCAATCCGCTCGAGGGGGACGCCGACGCGCGCGCAGGCGGCCACCATGGTCTGCCCCAGGAGGTCGTCGGTGCGCAGGTGCGACAGCGAGCCACCGTAGCGTCCGACCGGCGTTCGCACGCCCCCAAGGATGAATGCGTCCGCCATCGCTCGGCTCCTCCTACGGCACCAGGGATGCCTCGAGGGTGATCTCGGGCACACCGGCCAACGCCCGACTCACCGGACATCCGGCTTTGGCGGCGAGGGCCTTCTCCACGAAGGCAGCCTCGTCCAATCCGGACACCCGACCCACGGTGACGAGGGCGATCTTCGTGATGGTCGGGGCACCATCGACGGGCCGCAGGGTGACCGTGGCGTCGGTGTGCACCGAGTCGGGTGGACTACCGGACGTGGCCAGGAGGTTGGCAAGAGCCATAGAGAAGCACGCGGCGTGAGCTGCCGCGATCAACTGCTCGGGGTTGGATCCGGGACCGTCCTCGAAACGGGACTTGTAGGTGTAGCCACCGCTGATGGTGTCACCCGCGGTGAACGTGCCCGTCCCCGTCGGCACATCGCCCGTCCACTCTGCACTTCCTCTTGCCGGCATGCTGGCCTCCTCGCTGTCCATCGCTCGTCATTTTGGGAGAGACGATTGTTTCGTTCCCGCCTTCGTTGCGGGGAATCCTCAACCGAGACGGATGCCCGCCAGCTGGGTGCCCTGGGCGACCAGGCGTCCAGCGCGGTCCCAGATGAAGCATGATTGGTCGACCCGCTGTGCGTCAATGAGGTGGGCCCGCTGCAACACGCGTACGGGTCCGGGTGCCGGCAGGGCCCGGACGTAGGCGGTCAGCTCCAGGGTCGGTACCCAGCCGGATCTCTCGATGTCGAAGGTGGCCGGCGGGAAGGCGTCGACGGCGAACAGCAATGAGTTCGGATCGAAGGACTCGTCTGCCGGGAGCGCCAGCCAGCCTCGCAGCTCGCCCCGGTGGCTCGGATGGCCGGTCGTGAAACCACTGGACGTGGGCTCGAGACGCACCTCGGCCTGCCCCATGAGAGCCACCGGTGTCCCCTCGGGCGTGCGCGGGACCAGACGAGCGCAGTCCTCGTAGGAGACCTCACTCACCTCGGGCAACCCGTCATCCCAGTAGGGGACCGTCCCTCCCGCCAGGCGGCTGGTCGTGAACAGCGACTCGACGCAGGCCTGGCCGCCCTGGCTCATCCGGGCCCGAATCTGACTGGCCGACCGCCCGGTTCGGAGCACCTCGGCCCAAATGGTGACGGGGCCGGGGTCCGGTGAGTGCAGATAGTGCGCGCTGGCCGCGATGACGTGATCATGCTCACTCACCGCAGCGGCGGCCCGCCCGAGCATGGCCAGGAGATAGCCGCCGTTGGGCTTGCCCCCGATGGTCCATTCCGGGTTGACCCGTGCGTCGAAGCGACCCGGTTCGCGCTCGGACAGACTGCTCACGTCGGCAAAGGGGAACGTCACCCCGGTCGGCACGGACGTGGTCACGAGGGCGCCCGGCCTTCCCCTGCCCTCACCAAATCCTCGACCGCCCCCGACCCGGCGACCGCCCTGACATCGCGGGCTCCCATGGGTTCCCCGCAGGCCGAGCAGGTCAGGCGCGCCTCGGAGGTCTGGTTGCACGCCTGGTGAATGAGTTGGAGCGGCGGGCCCTCAGGAGCGGCGTACGCGTCGCCCCACTGGCGCATGGTGGTGAGGACCGGCCACAGATCCCGCCCCTTGTCCGTGAGCCGGTAGTCGTGGCGGGGGGGATGTTCGCGGTAAGGGACCCTGACGAGCACCCCGGCCTCCACCAGATGGGAAAGCCGCTGGTTCAGGACGTTGCGGGAGATTCCGAGTCGCTCCTGGAACTGGTCGAAGCGGGTCACGCCGAGGAAGGCGTCCCGGACGATCAACATCGACCACCACTCCCCGACGACCTCGAGACACTGGGCCACCGAGCAGTGCATGTCGGAGAAGCTCTTGCGTTCCACTCGGACGCAATCTAGTGGGTTGCGTCATAGAACGCAATCCATTAGCGTAAGTTCCATGATCGAACCGACGAGTGCGAACGAGCGCCCGGGAGGCGGGGCCGAGCCCGCCAGGACCACCGCACCCGGAGGTCCCACCCTCGAAGCGGCCTCGCTCGAGGAGGCCGGTGCGTTCGTCACGACGGCCGGACTCGTTCTCGACGAGATCGCCGGTTGGCGGGTCAGCGGGCACATCAATCTGGGTCCCGAGCACCACACGCCCTGGGGCATCGTCCACGGCGGCGTGTACACCACGGCCATCGAGAGCGCAGCCAGCATCGGTGCCTGCGCAGCGGTGAGGGAACGGAGCATGGTGGCGGTCGGCATCACCAACACGACCCACTTCCTGCGGTCGGTCACGGCAGGCCGGGTCGAGGTGGAAGCCGTGGCGCTCAACCAGGGTCGCAGTCAACAGTTGTGGCGCGTCGACGTCAACGACGGATCAGGAAAGTTGGTCGCTCACGGCGAGGTGCGGCTCCAGAACGTCCCCGCTGTGCCCGTCTGAGACGACGTCCCCCGACCCGTCGCCGCCCATCTGCCCCGTCCATCCGGCGACACCTCGAACGGCGAGCGAGCAACCCGGAGCATCGCCCAGAACCTCGGCGCGATCAGGCGGATGCGGTGTGATCGTCCCCGGCCCAGGTCCAACGGGGAACCTCCCGCAGCGGGTGCAGTTCGTCGTCGTTCTTGGCGTGGGAGTTCTGCATGGCCACCGTCGAACCGAACTCGACGTGCGAACGGATGGCCTCCCGGAACTCGTGGTCGTCGGGCAGGCCGGCTTCCTCGACCGCGGCGAGGTACAACTCGACGAAGCGTTGACGCTGGTCCTCGGTTATGTCGAGGCCACGATGGACGGCGATCAGATGCGCAAAGCCGAGCTCTCGACTGAAGCGATCCGGTCCACCGAACGATTCGGCGGTGAAGGCCGTCAGATGATCGACGTGCTGGGGCTGCCCGTGGCCGAAGAGCGGTTGCAGCAACGGGTCATTGAGCACGCTGGTGTAGAAGGTGTCCTCCAACCGGTGGAGGGCCTCCTCACCGCCGGCATGTTCGTACAGCGAGGCCATGCGCCGAGGCTAACGGGACCGCGCTCTCGGGCCGACCGGTCGCCAACCGTCTTCGGCTCGGTAGGATTCGCCCGGACCCGAACGTCACGGCCCGCCGAACCGACTCGGAGAAGTGCCACCCCCGCTCCGCCACCTTCTGCCACATGGCGGATCATGGGGCGAAGGTGCCATGTCCGACGAGGAAGAGTCGGGGGCATCGATGTACGGGACCGCGCACACGTGCGGGGAGGGAGGCCGGAATGCTCGTCGACGTAGAGGGGACCCGGATCAATGTCATTGACGAGGGGACCGGACATCCCGTGCTGTTTCTCCATGGGTTGGGGGGGTGCTGGCGCGACTGGGAGCCCCAGCTCGAGACGCTGACGGCGAACTTCCGATGTGTGGTTCCCGAGTTCCGCGGCCACGGCCGATCGGACCGCCCCCTGGGCCGGTACTCGACCGCTCTCTTCGCGGACGACGTGGCCGGGCTCTGCAGTGAGCTCGGCCTCTCCCATGCCTACGTGGTCGGGCTCTCGATGGGCGGGATGGTGGCCCAGACCCTGGCCGTGGAGCACCCCGGTCTCGTCGACGGGCTGGTGCTGGCCGACACGACCAGCCATGTCGGCGCCGACGCCGCCGACGCCCTCCGGGGCGCGCTCCCCCTCATTCGGGAGCAGGGCATGGCGCTCGTGCAGGCGTTTGCCGCATCCGCCATGGCGGCCGACGAGGCCCTCTCGGGCGGGTCCCCCACGATCCGCCGCAACAACCTGCGTGAATCATCGGGCAACGACCCCCTGGCCTACGCCAGCTCCTTGCAGGCGCTGATCGAACACCCCGAGCTCGAGGGGCTCGGCCACCTGCAGGTGCCGACGCTGGTGCTCCGGGGAGAGCACGACGTGTTGGCCGGGGAGGATGGGGCGCGGGAGCTCGCTGATGCCATCCCCGGCGCCGAATTCGCCGTCATCCCCGGCGCGGGGCATCTGGCCAACCTCGATCAGCCGGCGCGCTTCGACGCACTGTGCCAGGACTTCGTCGCCCGACATCCCTGCACCGCCGTACCCGACTAGCGGCGGGCGTCCGGCGCGGCCGCTAGCGATCGGGTCGGATCGGGCCGTCGGCCGGCGCCGCCGCGGGCTCCGAGCGAAACGTCGGCGAGGTGGCGCCCGAGGTGCCGTGCACGATCCGGGCCACCGCCCGCGTGAGGGGCTCGAGGCTGGGCGCGTGGATCTTGTCCAGCGTGTCGGCGGCGTCGAAGAGGTACATCGGCGCCGTCAGGAACTGGACGATGGGAACACCCTCGGGGTGGAAGAACGCCCCGTCGGTCGGCGGATCCGGCGAGAAGGTGTCGGGGCGAAGGACGAACGAGCGCCGCAGGTCCTCGTCCCGGATCGCCGATCCCACCAGAGCCTCGAGTTCGGGGTGCTGGCTCGTGAACCACCAGCGGGGCTCCGGGGCGTCGGTGGGCTCCAGCCGACCGTCGACCGGGATGCACCGGCGCGCCACGTGCTCGAGGTGGATCTCGACGACGACCCGCGGGAGCAACTCGCGGTGCGCGGCGATGAAGCTACGTGTCCCGGCCCCACCTGTCATGTGGCCCGACGTGAGGAGGAAGAGGAGATTGTGGGGTCGCAGCCGGTGCGGCACCCGGGACCAGTACAGCGCCTGACCCAGGACCAGCGCCATGCCCGAGGCATCCTCTACGGCCGAGGCCCATGGCGCATCGTGGTGGGACGCGATGATCACCCAGTCGTCCGACGCTCCGGGCAACGTGGCGAGCACGTTGTGCGAGGTCACTTCCCGACGCTCGCTCGACGTGCACAGCCGACCACGTGTCGGCCCCTCCTCCATCAGCGACCGCAACCGCGCCGACGAGTCCGGACTGATCCAGAGGCCGGGGATGGGCCGTGCCAGGGCGTCGTAGGGGACGTAGTACTTGCAGGTCTCCCAGGGCATGCCCCCCAGGGCCCCGATGAACCCGACCGCGCCCGCATCGATGGAGGGCTCCATGACGTGCATGAACGCAGCGCCGAAGGGCAGGGTCTGCACCTCAGTGTCGAAATCCCCATCGGGGTCGTAGCAGTACGTGGCCCCATCACGCAGGACGGCTTGGGGGAGCTGGAGCAGATCGAGCTCGCAGACGGCGAGCTTGCCCGCCACCGCCCGTCTGGTCCCGACCGGGTCCATCGCCGCGTCGCTCCAGGCCAGAGGGGCCAGGTCCGCCTCGATCCCGTCGGGAGCGGGCGCGCTGTGGGGCAGGATGAAACCCGGAAGGCGAACCGAGCGGTCGGCCGCACCGGTCGGCCACACCTCGAACCCCTCATCGAGGGGCTCCCACAAGGGGAGCGGCACCGGCTCCAGCGACACCCCCTCGAGCCCGAACGAGTCGAAGCGTTCCGCGCACCAGCTCTCGGCCCAGAGGTCGGCCGGGTACCCCGGCCGCCGTACGCCCTGGGCCACGATCTGCTCGATCCAGCCGAGCATCTGCTCGGTGTCGGCCGCGACGGCCGGGTCGGGGTCGGGCATCACGCGGGCCGGTCGACCGGCACCTGAGTGCGGGCTGCTGCGGTCACGGTTGCCCCCTTTTGCTGCGCTCCCTGCTGTGGCCCTTCTGTACCCCATCGATCGCCGCTGTCGCTCCCGGCAGCCGGAAAGATGCCCGCGCTGAAACTCTCTTCGGCGATGGTATCCGCAGCCAGGCCGAACGGCCGAGACGACGCCGGACAGCACGACGGTGGCCAAGGATGTGAACTGAGATGAGCGCCGGCTCGCAAGCCCCGACAATCGTCAGGGGATCGATGGCACTCGTGAGCGATAGACGGCGCGAATCCTCCTGGTGGATGGGAGCGCAGCGGAGTCCACCAGATGGGCGGACGTGGACCGTCAACGGCGCGGGAGCGGCCAGTCGAGCGAGAGGAAACTGCCCTTCCCGCGATTCTGGCGAGCACACATGACTGTTGGGGTTCTTGGGCCCGCCCGCGCCACCCCCCACCACCCATGGGCCTCGCCAGGGGCGCCTGGGCCTGTAAGGCTGGATGCGAGGGATTCGGGGCCGTTCGGGTGGCCCGTCGTAGGACGGGCCGCTCACTGTCGGCCACCGAGAGAGGAGACTGACATGGGGTCGCGGCGGGGAGATCCCGGACGGTGAGATCGGGGTGGGTCGTCCTTCTCGCACCGGTCGCCATGTTGGCGGCCCTCCCGTCGACGCATGCGGCGGCCAGCACGGCCGCGCCCGCCGCCGCAGCCGCCGCCCCCACGTGGTCCCGGGCCACGATCCCCGAGCCGCTCGGTACGTTCAGCGGCAAGCTGCTCGGGACCTCGTGCGACAGTCCGACCGACTGCGTCGGTGTCGGATGGGGCTCAACGACCGGCTCGCCCATCGGCACGCTGGTCGAACACTGGGACGGGACCGGATGGTCGCCGGTGGCCAGCCCCAACCCCAGCGATCCGGGTGATGCCTTTCCCCAACTGAACGGCGTCTCGTGCCTCACGGCCTCCGCCTGTACCGCCGTCGGCACCGACCTCACCACCTCGAACGGATCGAACACCATCGTCGAGAGCTACAACGGCACCTCCTGGTCGGTGATCCCGAGCCCCGACGTGGGGGGAGCGACCAACAACACGCTGAGCGGGGTCAGCTGCCAGTCGCTCAGCCTGTGCATGGCGGTCGGCACGAGCGTGACGACGTCACCCGACGTCCAGACGCTCATCGAACAATGGAACGGAACCACGTGGTCCATCGATCCGAGTCCAAACGTGTCCGGAGCCCTGCAGACGTGGCTGACCTCGGTCTCCTGTCCCACGGCGAGCAATTGCGAGGCGGTGGGTTACAGCCTGGCCGGCTCGGGCACCCAACCCGTGGTGGAGCAGTGGAACGGGACCACATGGTCGATGGCGACGGCGGCATTGCCTCCCGGATCAGCGGACAACGAACTGTCCGGAGTGGCGTGCACGAGAAAGGCGAACTGCGTCGCGGTCGGTCGGACCTACGCGACAAATTCGTCGCCGGCCACCGCACTGGCCGAACATTGGAACGGCTCCCTGTGGTCCGTCGTGCCCACTCCCAACCCGACGGGCGTCCTCGGGGACTTTCTGGTCTCGGTCTCGTGCTACGCCGCCGCCGGATGCGTCGCGGCGGGTGAGAGTTACCTGGACAACAGCGGCGACTCGCAGACGCTCGTCGAACGGCTCACCCAGGGGGCATGGGCGGTCGAACCGAGTCCGAACGCGCCCGGTACCACGACGAGCCTTTTGTCGGGCATCGGCTGTCCGGTCGGCTCGAACTCGTGTGTCGCCGTGGGCCAGAGCTATACGCCTGACGAGGACAGCCTGCTCGCCCTGGCGCACCAGGCCGGACCATGGAAATTGACCGCGGTGGCCGGACCCAGCACGCCGGCCCGGAGCTCCCTCCAAGGCGTGGGCTGTTCAACCACGACGTGCGCGGCGGTCGGCAGCGCCTTCCCAACGAATTCTTTCGATCGCAACGGCTTCATTGAGCAGTGGAACGGGACGGACTGGACGCTCGGGACAAGCGCCGAGCCGACCGGGGCGGTAGTGACTGATCTGAACGGCGCCGCCTGTCCCTCTGCGGGCCTCTGCCTCGCCGTCGGAGACGTCGGCATGGGGACGGCCGGTCAGGAAGGGCAGGCCAGCGCCTACGCGGAGAGCTGGAACGGGGCATCGTGGTCCACCATGACGACGCCCGACCCGTCCGGCGCCACCTACGTCAGCCTGACCTCGGTCTCGTGTTCGAGCCCGACCAACTGCACCGCCGTCGGGTACAGCGAGACCACCCCGGGAGCTCCCCGAACGGCGCTGGCCGAGCGGATGGTGGGAACCAACTGGACCCTCCAAAGCCCCGTGATCCCACCAGGGGCCACCGCGACAAGTCTCCAGGGCGTCTCGTGTGCGACGGCCAAAGTCTGCACGGCCGTAGGTTCCTTCGTTGATTCCTCGGGCGTCACCGAGACGTTGGTGGAGCAGTGGAACGGGACCACATGGTCGGTGACGTCGAGTCCCGACGTCGCCGGAGCAGCCACCAACGATCTGCTGGGTGTCTCGTGCCTCGGCACCGCCACCTGCGTCGCCGTCGGGTACAGCGAGAGCGGATCCGGCCAGGAATCGAGCCTGGCCGAGAGGCTGACCACGGGCGTATGGGCCATTGAGACCACACCGAATGTGACGGGGGCGTACTCCACCGTCCTGTCCGGGGTCGCCTGTATGAAGGGTGCACCGTGTGAGGCTTCGGGTTATGCAGAGAACGGCAGCGGCGACACGACCCTTGTCGTCTCGGGATTCACGAACTGGTCCACCGTGAAGAGTGCGACCATCGTCGGGGATTACTCGACCGGTCTGAATGGTGTGGCCTGTATGTCGACCACCTTCTGCGCCGCCGCGGGGTCCGGTCCCAATGGATTCGGGGAGGACGACGGCCTGATCGAACAGAATTGACCGGTCGCCGCGACGCAGGGGCGCCCGGGCCTCGTCCGGTCGTCGCGCCGCTCGTCAAGATCGCTCCATGTCGATCCTTCGCCCGGACGGATGGACCCGCCATCAACTCGGGCTGACGCCTGAGTCCTCGAATCTCAGCGGCTCGAGTTGGTGCGGCTCACCGCACCATTCAAGGTGAGTCTTCGCCGGACCACGTCGAGGGTGGGTCACTCGCCGGAAATGACTGCTCGCTCGCCACTTGCACCGGGTCCTCCCCTGCAGGCTCGCCTTCGGGTCCCCCGTCAGCGCTCGAAGGGGAGCATTCGGGTTCAATGTGCGTCATCGGACGGCTCCCTCGTGTCGCGTGGACTGGTTCCCTTGCACACAGTCTGCTCGGTTCCTCTCAACCTCTTCGGCACTGCAACAGGAGTAACCAGCTTCGAGGAGCTTCGAAGGCAGGTACTCCGCGAGAACCCAGGTTAGGGGCTGGCCCGGTGGAGGCGGCCCCACGCCGGTTCGGTACGATCCAGATGTGAGCGAAGGCGGACCACGTGTTGCCGATCTGCTCGTGCGCTGTCTCGAACACGAGGGCGTCACGTGCGTGTTCGGCATCCCCGGTGAGGAGAACATCTACTTCACCGATGCCCTCTGCCGCTCATCCATCCGCTACGTCCTGGTCCGCCATGAGCAAGCCGCCTCGTTCATGGCCGAGATCTTCGGCCGCCTGACCGGGCGGGCGGGTGTCTGTTCGTCGACGCTCGGACCGGGGGCCATCAACCTCCTCCTCGGCGTGGCGGATGCCAACACCAACAGCACGCCGGTCGTGGCCCTTTCCGCGCAGGTCGGGCTCAATCGCATCTACAAGGAGTCCCACCAGAGCGTCGACCTCGTCTCGATGTTCTCACCGGTGACCAAGTGGGCGGATACGGTCCTCACCCCGGGAGCCGTTCCCGAGATGATCCGCAAGGCCTTCAAACTGGCTCAGAGCGAACGTCCCGGCGCCGTCTACCTGGCCGTGCCCGAGGACATCGAGGTCCAAGAGGCGGCGCACGACCTCGTGCCCCTCGACGTCAACGTCCCCCGGTCCGACGAGCCTTCGCCCTCGCAGATCGGCCGCGCTGCCGCGGTCCTCAACGGAGCCAGCCGACCCATCGTGCTGGCCGGCCACGGCGCCGCGCGGAGCGATGCGGCAGGGGCGCTTCGACGGTTCTCCGAGCAACTCGGCCTCCCGGTCGCCACCACCTTCCACGGCAAGGGCGTGTTCCCCGACGATCACCCGCACGCGCTGGGCGCCGTGGGGTTCATGAGCCACGACTACGTCAACTTCGGTTTCGACGAGGCCGACGTGATCGTCAGCGTGGGTTATGAGCTCCAGGAGTTCGATCCGGTCCGGATCAACCCAGGTGGGGACAAGCGGATCATCCACCTCAGCCGCTTTCCGGCCGAAGTGGATGCCCACTACGACGTCGAGGTGGGTGTGCAGGCCGACCTGAGCCGCACCCTGGACGCGCTGGCCGCGGCGACGACGTGCCGGTTCGAACTCGGAACCAGCGGTGAAAAGATTCGGCGACTGCTGTCCGCGGACCTGGCCCGCGGGGCGGCCGACGACAGTTTCCCGCTCAAGCCCCAGCGGATCGTGGCCGACACCCGCGCCGCCCTCGATCGCACCGACATCGTCCTGGCCGACACCGGGGCGGTCAAGATGTGGATGGCCCGGCTGTACCCGACCTACGAACCCAACACCTGCCTCATCTCGAACGGCCTTTCCACCATGGCCTTCGCGCTGCCTGGCGCCATCGGGGCCAAGCTGGCCGAACCGAACCGACGAGTGCTGGCGGCGGTCGGCGACGGGGCGTTCCTCATGAATTCGCAAGAGATCGAGACCGCAGTGCGTGAACGCATCCCGCTGACCGTGCTGATCTGGCAGGACGACGCCTACGGGTTGATCAAGTGGAAGATGAACCTCGAGCTCGGCCACGACGTGGCCATCGGCTTCACCAATCCCGATTTCGTCGCCTACGCCGAGAGCTTCGGCGCGCGCGGCTATCAGGTGCGGTCGGCGAAGGACCTGTTGCCCATGCTCACCGAAGCGCTGGCCGCCGACACCGTGTCGGTGATCGCCTGCCCGGTGGACTACGCGGAGAACCTCAGGTTGACGACCGACCTGGGCGACCTGACAGGTCCCTTCTAGGAGCCGGAACGAGGTGCATCCTCCGCAGGGGTGGTGGGGACCCTTCCGACACGGCTGGGGGCGGTCAAATCTGCCTTCTACCGGTTGTACCTGCACCGCTGACGTGGCGGGCGATTTCTGACGATCTGGGTAGGATCGACCCGATTGGTGGCTAATTCCGTCGTCGGGCGAATCTTGCTCTCCGAATGTCGTACGATCGACCATGAAATTTGGTCACAAGCGAGCACCCGATGGACACGGTGGTGACTGTGCAACGAACGAACTAAGAGAGCCCTTGGTGCTTTGGTGATGACGGGCGCCCTGCTCGGACTTGCTGGAGCGGTGAGCGGTGGAGGGGCGGCGGCCACAGCAGCACCAAGCGGCCAGTCGTCAGGAACGGCCAGCGAGCCGTCAGGAACGGCCAGCGCTACCCAACCAGGCGTGACGCCCACCAAAAAGTACGTCAATTGTGTCAATGACGGCGGTACGTCGAGAGGGGCTCCGATCAAACAGTTCCGCGCCTCGATGTGGAAACCCAGGGTGACCAGATCTCTGTGGGCCCAATCATCGCGTGGAATACCGCCGCGAATGCCTTCGGTTCGCGGGCGGTGACGTCCATGTTCATCACGGTCAACAACTTCGCCTTTACCCCCCGCTCTTGGCGGGTCTCCTGGTATTGCACGTCCGATAAGAGCAAAGCGTGGCTTGTCTTCGGGACAGCGAGGGTCGACATTCTCCGCGGCGGCCAACAGGTAATCCGATCGGGTTGACGACGGCATTCGCCAATGGTTGGCACGGTTGGCGGGGCAGCGTATTGAACCTTGATCTCGTGCCGGGCGAGCCCGGGCAACGCCAGGACGAGTCGGCATATTGTCGATTGCGAGAACCTTGGACGGTTGAACCCGACTGTCCCCGCTGTGTTTTTCTTCCGGAGTCGCGTCAGAAGGACTGGAACTGGTGAAGTCCGAGATCCAGACCGACGACGCCGGTCAGGTGGGGGTAGACGCCATAGCCGCCAACATTCCTTCGAGGGCAGCTTGGTCCGGAGCATCGAAACGATCGGCGGCGGGCACCATCGCCAGCGAGTCGACGATGAAGTCGAACATGGCACCGGGGGCGGGCGGGAGATGGCTGCTGCACACCATGGTCGGCTCGATGGCACGAAGTCGTTCGAGAGCTCTGCCGAAAGCGTCGCGGTCGACGTCATGCACCCACGACGAGTCGATCGTCGCCCAGCGGACCTGCCCCGACCGGAGATCGTCGGGGTCGAGGTCGGCGGCGTTGTGGGGGACGTCGGGGAGCAGCGCCCCGAAGCAGTCAGAGCTGAACAAGATCCCGGTGCGATCGTCGACGAAGCCAGTCGTGATCGGGTTGTCGTAGACGGGTGGCTTCACCGCAGTAAGCCGGCGGTCGCCGACGGTCAGCGTGTGGCCGGGGTTGACGAAGTGCACACGTTCCATGGGAAGGGGCGTCGAGGACAACCCCATGATGCCGATGCCGAGGAACGACGTGATGATCCGCAGGTTCGGACTGGCCTCGAGCAGGGTGGCCAGGGAACCGATGTGATCGAAGTCGGTGTGGGTGAGCCAGATCCAGCGCAGATCGGCGGGGTCGATCACAGAAGTCAGTTCGGCCATGAACTCGGAGGCGCCGGCCACGGTGCCGGTGTCGACGAGGATGGGCTCTTTGCCGTGCAGCACAAACGCGTTGATGGCGAGCGAGCCGAGCGTCGGGATGTCGGCGTTCGTCGCGATGACGTCGACGCCGGGGGTGGCCGTGAAACTGGTCGTCACGACCGCGTCTCCTTGTCCAACTCGGTTTGTGCGGATGCGCTGCGATGGGCAGGCTCGGACGTGGTCCTGAGGCGCTCGAGGGTGGTACGCATGCCCTCGAGCAGCTCCTTGTGGCGGTTGAGTGGGACATCGAGGATGCGCGCCCAGGTGGGGATCCAGCGCACCTCGTAGGACTCGGTGACCCGAGTGCGGCCGTCGCCAGCCGACTCGAACCGGTAACGCCACGCCGTCGACGGCCGTCCACCCTCGTCGGTGATGAAGGTGAACTCACGTCCCGGATCGGCCGCCAGCACGGTCCCGTGACGCGAATAGCGGATGCGTCGGCCCGGGCCTACCGCGTTGTGACCAACGAACGTCGTGCCGACCACGGGCACGCTGACGTCTCCCTCCCATTCGACGCTCTCGCACTCGGGGCTCCACTCTCCGATGCGTGGGAGGTCGGAGACCAACCCGTAGAGCGTCGTAGCGTCGGCCTCGATCTCGAGCTCGACGCTGTCCTCGGTCAACCACCACCGCTGATTCTTCGGTGCCATGATCCACTCCCTTCCTCCGCCGCAAATGACACTGGCAAGTTAAAGTATTTAGCTAACGCTGTCAAGGGAAACTTCTGCTAAGGTGTCGTGAATGGTGTCAACCGACGATGCAATCGGCCCACTACCTGGAGACCGTCGGGCCCGCCGGCGTCAGGAAACCATTGAGGAGATCCTCGCCATCGCCTCCGACGTGATGTCCGAGGAGGGTGTCAACGGCCTCAGTCTCTCCGAGGTCGCCCGCCGGCTCGGCGTGAAGCCGCCGTCGATCTACAAGTACTTCGACTCGCTCATGTCCATCTACAACGCCCTGTTCGAACGGGGCCAACGCGACCACCTCGAGGCCATTGACACCGCGATGGCGCCGACCGAGCCGGGTCTCGCCGCTCTCGCGGCGGGCCTCGAGGCCAGCGGTCGCTGGGCGCTGGCCCACCCGGCGACGGCACAATTGCTGTTCTGGCGCCCGGTGCCCAGCTTCGAGCCCACACCCGAGGCCATGGAACCGAGCGTCGAGATGGTCCGGCTCCAACGCCAAGCACTGGCCGACGCGGCGGCAGCCAGGCAACTCGGACCAGGCGCCGACTCCGACGAGGCGCTCTGGGTGACCTCGGTCCTCGTCAGTGGCGTCGTCGGACAGGCGTTGGCCAACGAGCCGGGTCTCCCCTGGGGAGAGGGCCGCTTCAGCCCCTTGCTCCCCAAGCTGCTCGGCACGCTCGCCGCCCTCTACCCCCCGAAGCCGGCCCGCCGCCTCCCCGTCTAAATTGCCAACATCGCGACGGCAGTGTCGCGGCGGCGTCCAATCGAACCCATTTGCGGGATAACCGACGGCTGTGGCCGCAATCTCACGAATAGTTGCCTAGCCCTTCGTCACCGAACCGGCCGGTGGAATGGTGCCCGGGCCGGTCGTGAGACAGCCAGCGGCCTTCGACGGATCGATCGGAGCCGCCAGTTTCGGGGGCTTCAGGAAAGCCGGGGGTCTGGCCAGGTCCACAGAGTCCAAAAGGTTGTCAGCGGCAGAGTCCCGATAGGTCAAGGTGGGCAGGTTCCATTTGGTCTCGACCAGCTTCAGCACCGAGGTGTGGTCGTGCACCACGTGGGACACGTAATGCGGGCGAGCGTAGGGAGAAACCACACCGGCCGGAACCCGAAAGCCCAACCGGGTGAAGCCTTCCTGTTGGTCCCCCGCGACGGTGATCGGGGCCACGTTGTCCGGCTTGACTGCCTTGGGTGGAGGAACGTGGTCGTAGTAACCGCCCGACTCGTCGTAGCACCACACCAGCAGGGTGCCGGGCCACTGTGGCGAGGACATGACGGCATTGACCACCTGGGACATGAACTGGTCGCCGTACTGAACGTCCTGGGGGTTCTCTTCGGACTGGTTGCTGAAATCGGGGTCCACCAGGCTGAACGAGGGCAAGGTCCCTGCCGACGCATCAGAGAAGAACTCACCGATCTTGGCCAGGTGTGAGGAAAAGCCCGGCAGACTATTTTGGTAGCTCCAGATCAGAGTGGAGGGCAACGACGAGTAGTAGTTCTTCCACGGGATGGCGTGGGCCGTCAGCGCCTCGAACACAGTCCCGTTCGGCGGGCGGTCGGATGGAAAGGTGTCGGTGAGAAGGCCCAGCGACGTACCCGCCATCAGGAAGCGCCGGTTGGGGTAGGTCTGTGCACCCACCGAGCAGAAGTAGCGGTCGCACACCGGGAACGTGGTGGCCAGCGAGTTGACGAACGGCATCACCGATGGCGTGAAGTACCCCATGGAGACCGGGCCGCTCGGGCTCTTTACGAAACCGTCCATCTTCCCGCCGGCATACGACGTCCAGTAGGCGTCCCAGGTGTTGAAGGGGTAGTGGGCCTCCTGGCATGGGTTGGGCATGGGGAATGCCCGTACGACTGCGTTCTCGAACGGTGGAGTGGCGGCGCTCGTCTCGGGCCAGGGATTGGAGGCGAGGGGCACTCCGTGCCTGTTCTTCGCGAACCCGTCCCCCCGCCCCTTCAGCATCCCCAGGATGTTGTCGTAGGAGTGGTTCTCCATCATCACCACCACGATGTTGGTGATACGAGGAAGCTGGTCGGTACCGGCGGCAGCTCTGGGATTCGGGAGCATGCCCGGCCGGACCGTGGCTCTGAACCTTGACCGCGGCGGCGCGGCCCCCGCACTTGGACTTACACCTGCACTGGCTGCGGTCGTTACGAACGCTGTAGCCCCGACGAAGGCCCCGCCTAGAACAGCCCGTCTCGAGATCGGTTGCGATTCATCCATGGTCATAAGACTACGGAATGACCGGTCCGGTGTCCGGATGCGATTCGTGAGGCCCGTGCGGATCCGTTCCGCACGACGTTCGGCGATCCATATGTCCGCGGCACCATGGATCACCCGACCGAGTGCCAGCAGATCAAAGTCCTCTGTCAACCCAAGTCGCAGAAAGCGAAGTTGATCGACGATAAGTGGAAGCACGCTTCGGGTGCCGGCAAAGACGCGAAGCAAGAAGAAGACGATCGGTTCGACTCGGCGAAGGAGGGTGCACCCAGGTCGCCGGACGCAGCAGTTGGGCCGACATCGGATCAGCTGTCGGCCCTCGGACAGCGCCTTGAGCGTGGCGAGTTGACCGAATCCGAATTCGACGCGGCCGTTCAGCGGATTATGGATCCCCGGCGCTAGAAGGTCGAAACTCACGCCCTAGGCAGTTCAGCCCACGCCGCGACTGAAACGGCAGTGTAACCAGCACCTTGTGCCGATCTAAGTGAGTTGCTCGACCTTTCCGCCGAGCCGCGATGAGTTCTCGTTGGCTCACACGTCATAGTCGTGATGGCAGCGCCGTGGGCGGTGCGACGTGGAACCCGAAGGAGAGCGACCGTGGCGATCAGCACCATAGGATGTGCGTCGGTGGCTACTCGATCCGACATCGAAGGCGGAGGCGCCCTCCCGGGAGCGCTCGATCTGGAAGACCTCGATCGATATCGCCGCGAGCTGACGGGTTACTGCTACCGGATGCTCGGGTCGGGCTTCGATGCCGAGGATGCGGTGCAGGAGACGATGGTGCGGGCCTGGCGGGCCGCCGACAGCTTCGAAGGGCGCTCCAGTGTGCGGTCGTGGGTCTACCGGATCGCCACCAACGTGTGCCTCGACTCCCTCCGGAGTCGCCAGCGCCGGGCCCGTCCGATGGAGATGGGCCCCTCACGCCGACCAGTGGAGGCATCCCTCGAATCCATGCTGCCCGAGGGGTCATGGATCTCGCCCATCGCCGACGATCGTGTGCTGCCCTCAGAGTCCGACCCGGCCGAACTCGCCGCGGCCCGGGACAGCATCCGACTGGCCTTCGTGGCGGCGCTCCAACACCTCCCGGCCCGCCAGCGGGCGGTGCTCATCCTCTGCGAAGTTCTTCGCTGGCAGTCCGCCGAGGCGGCTGAGCTCTTGGACACAAGCGTCGCCGCGGTCAACAGCGCCCTCCAACGCTCCCGGGCCACCTTGGCCTCGATCGATGTATGGACCCAGCGCGGCCGTCGATGATGAGCAGCGCCAACTCTTGGACCGTTACGTGGACGCCTTCGAACGCTACGACGTTGAGAGGTTGGTCACGCTCTTGCGTGACGACGCCATCCAATCCATGCCTCCTTTCGCGATGTGGCTGGAGGGCAGCGCCGACATCGGACGCTTCATGCTCGGTCCAGGTATCGGCTGCCGGGACTCCCGCCTCGTGCCAACGGCTGCCAATGGCCAGCCGGCCTTCGGGCACTACAAGGCTGATCCGCGGGGTGGGCACTCGGCCTGGGCGCTGGTGGTCCTCAATCTCTCAGGTGGTTTCGTCTCCGAAATCCACTCGTTCCTCGACGTCGACCTCTTCGACGGTTTCGGGCTGCCCCTCCACCTCGACGACTAGGCCCTCGGCCGTCACCAGAACCTCCTCAAGGCCGGTCAGATGGAGCAGCTCACGGAGTGAATCCGGCGGAGCGCTCAGACGGATGGAGCCGCCCCACCGACGGGCCACGAGTTGCAGGCGGGCCAGATCGTCGATCACGGACAGATCAGTACGCGTCTCCGCCAGCGGCCACCGGGCGAGGACGCGGTCGCCCTGCACGAGCTCGACCATCGTCCCAATCTCTGGATGTGGCACGTCGGTTACGACGAGCGAGAGTCGCTAAATTCATCGTCCCCGTGGTGAGCTGTGCTGTGTCGGCGGCCGACGCCCACGTGCTAGAGCATGCTCATGTGGCGCAACGTGGTGCTGCCCGTGTTGACCTTGTCCTGGCGGACGGGCCGTGCGGGGGACACTCAACCGAAGAATTTGGCGTGAGGTTCTTCAGATGCTGCAACAAAACCCCGGAGTCCGAAGGGCCCGCATATAGTGCCCAGATTGTTGCAATCGCCGATGCAATACTCGGGGGGAGACGCCTGGGGCGGGAATCTGTTCTCGACTCGGCGTAGGGGAGGGGTACAGAGATGAGCCGCCACGACCGCACGAAGGAGCACCCGCTACCAGCTGATGCTCGCCGATTGCCCGGCCGCAAATCCCGGCGGGTGGGACGGGCCAGAGCAGCCGTGGCCGGGACCGTCGCGGCGGTCTTCTTCGTGCCGATGGTCGTGGTGGCGGCGGGGAGCTCCGGGGCGGGCGCGGCGCCGGCCAACGACAACACCCAGGGAGTCCTCAAGTACGGCATCGACCTCAACAACACGTTCTCGAACACCTTCGATCCCGGTACGGGAACCAACGACTGCTCCTTCACCATGCTGGCCAACATCTACCAGTCCGTCACCGTGCCGGGGCAGACGGCCATCACCGGGGGCGTGGCCCAGAGCTGGACGGTCTCCAACAACTCCTCGACGGTCACGCTGCACATCCGGCCCAACATGGTGTTCTCGAACGGCCAACCGGTGACGGCGACCGATGTGGCCGACAGCCTGACCCACACCAGGATCAGCCCGCTGCGCTCGTCGCTCTCGGCCATCCAATCGATGACCGCCACCAACCCCGACACCCTGGTGATCCAGCTCAACCGGCCCACCGCCGGCGACTTCCTGTGGGCCATGTCCTACATCGACGGGATGGTCATGCCGTCGTCCAGTATCGCCACGGCGTCGACCAAGCCGATCGGCGCCGGGCCCTTCATGCTGAAGAGCTATCAGGTGGGGTCGTCCATGGAGTTGGTCAAGAACCCCAAGTATTGGAACTCCAAGGCCTACCCCCTCAGCGCGGTGGACTTCACCGAGGTGACCAACGGGCCGCAGGCCGTCAGTGCCCTGACCTCGGGCGCGATCGACATGGAGTCGCTCGACCCCGAGCAGTACAGCGAGGTCAAGAACAACCCCAGCATCGGGGTGTCCATCTCCCCGTCCTACGACTACACACTGCTCCAGACCCGCAACAACGAGGCTCCGTTCAACAATCCCAAGGTGCGCGCCGCCCTGGAGTACTCCATCGACCGGGCGGCCATCAACAAGGTGGTCTACGCCGGAGTGGGCCGGCCGGCCTACCAGCCCTTCCCGACGAACTCACCGGGTTACAACAAGACAGTCGGCAACAAGTACGTCTACAACCCCACGAAGGCCAAGGCCATGTTGGCGGCGGCGGGCTACGCCCACGGGGTGCCGTTCAAGCTGATCGTGCCCTCGGGTGACACCACGTTCCAACGGCTGGCCACCGTCATGCAGAGCGAGATGGACGCCGCAGGCTTCAAGGTGAGCCTCCAGCTGATCCCGGGCAGTGACATCCTGACCGACGTCTACATCAACAAGCAGGGCAATGCCCTGTTGAGCGAGGAACTGACCAACGGGCCGGACATCTCGAACAGCTTCGAGTCCGAGTTCGAGCCCTCGGGCTTCGTTGCCAAGTACCTTGGCATGCTCGACACGGCCATCACCCCGGACATCGAGGCGGCCAACGCCTCACTGAGCCCGAGCCTCCAGGGCCCGCTGATGCAGAAGGTCGGGGCCACGGTGATGTCCCAGGGCCTCGAGACGCCCATCGAATTCGAACCCTCCATTGTCGCCTACAACAAGTCCACCGTCGGCGGCAAGGTGGTGGCCCCGATCGGTCAGTGCCGGTCGAACCTCGCCGGTATCTACGTGAAGAAGTGATCTGAGGACCGACGTCGTCCCGGATGGGATTCCCGAGCGAAGTTGCGTTCGGTAGAGTCCGCAACATGGGTGTACCCGAGGTGTGGACCGGTCGCTCCGGGCGCGCCCCGTGCCCGCGGGTCGGCTGCCTCGACCGCGCTCCACGGCCCTACGAAGAAGTGAGCTGAGCTTCAGTGGGATCCGGGGGTTCACTCCTCTCGTTCATCGGGCGCCGCCTGCTCATCACCATTCCGCTCCTGCTCCTCATCTCCTTTGGCGTCTTCAGTCTCGTCCTCCTCCTTCCCGGGAATCCGGCCCTGATCCTGGCCGGCGGCATCCATTCGAGTCCGGCGGAAGTGGCGAGGATCTCCGCGCAGCTGCACCTGAACGAGCCCTTCTGGAGGCAGTACCTGCGCTGGCTCGGCCAGGTCCTCCACGGCAACCTCGGCACCTCGCTCTTCCAGAGCCAGAGCGTCGCGTCGGGGATCGCGGCGCGGTTCCCGGTGACCCTCAGCCTGGCGGTCGGCGGGATGCTGCTCGCCATCATCATCGGCATCCCGGCGGGCATCATCTCGGGCGTGCGCCAGGGCACGGCGCCGGACCGGCTGGTGACGGTAGGGAGCAGCCTGGGCGTGGCCATTCCGGACTTCTGGTTGGCCCTGCTCCTCGTGATCGTCTTCGCTGTCGAGCTCCACGTCCTGCCGGCGCTCGGCTACGTGTCCTACACGACCTCGCCCTGGCTGTGGTTCCAACACCTGATCCTGCCGTGGCTGGCTCTGGGCATCGGGGGCGCGGCCACCATCGCCCGCCAGGTCCGGGGCTCGCTCATCGACACCCTGGACCAGGACTACATGCGGACCGCCGTGGCGAAGGGTCTGGGGCCCCGGGCGGTCATCGGCAAGCACGCTCTGAAGAACGCGCTGAGCCCGGCCATCACGGTCATCGGGATCTCCTTCGGGTACCTGCTGGGGGGCACCTTCATCATCGAGCAGATCTTCTCGCTGCCGGGCATCGGCGAGTACATGCTCGAGGCGATCAGCGTCAAGGATCTGCCGGTGATCCAGGGCGTCGTGCTGGTCACCGCCGTGTGCTTCGTCGTCATCAACCTGATCGTCGACATCATCTATGGCTATCTCAACCCCAAGGTCCGGCTCGGGTGAGCCTGGCCGTCCCCCCCTCGCACGACGACCCGTTCGTCGGGCTGGCCGAACCGCCCCCGCTCGCCGACGAGTCGGAGGAGGAAGGCGGCGGCCGGCGTCAGGCGGGCTTCTGGCACCGTTTCCGTCACCAGCCCTACGCCATCGGGGGACTGGTCTTCCTGCTCATTGTCACGGTGGCCGCCATCTTCGCCCCGCTCATCGCGCCGTACCCACCTGATCTGCAGAACCTCAACATCACCAATGCCGGGCCGTCGGCGCTGCACTGGTTGGGAACCGACGACCTGGGCCGCGACATCCTGAGCCGGTTGATCTGGGGCGGACGGGATTCGCTGCGGGCCACCTTCGAGATCGTCGGCATCGCCGTGGTCATCGCCGTGCCCATCGGACTGGTGGCGGGCTTCTTCCGGGGCGCGGTCGACTCGGTGATCATGCGGTTCATGGATGCCCTCTTCTCCTTCCCTCCGCTGGTGTTGGCCCTGACCGTCGCCGCCCTGCTGGGTGCCAGCCTCAACGACACGGCGATCGCCATCTCCATCGTCTTCGTCCCGAGCTTCGTGCGGCTGTTGCGGGGCGAGGTGATCGCCGTGCGCGAGGAGAACTTCATCGAATCGGCGCGCTCTCTTGGCGCCACCTCCAACCGCCTGATGCGACGGCACATCGTGCCCAACGTGGCCTCACCGATCATCATCCAGGTGTCGCTGGCGTTGGGTTTCGCCCTGCTCGTCGAGGCCGGCCTGAGCTTCCTGGGCCTGGGCGAGCAGCCGCCGACGCCCAGCTGGGGCTCCATGCTGAGCGAGGGGTACCAGTTCATCTTCAGTACTCCCTGGGCCCTCATCTTCCCCGGCCTGGCCATCATGTTCACGGTCCTGGCCTTCAATCTGGTGGCCGACGGACTCCGCGACTCGCTCGGCCGCGAACGGCCCAAGAGCAGCAGCCTGGCCAGCTCCGACAGCGCGGCTCGCAAGTCCCGCCTGGACCGGCTCCGCGGCGTGTCACGCCAGCCGGCCCAGCCCGGGCCCGCGACCGCCACCTCGACTCCCGAGAAGTTGCTGGCGGTGCGGGATCTGCGCATCGAGTTCCTCACCAACGGCCAGTGGCTCCCGGTGATGGAGGGTGCGACCTTCGATCTGGAGAAGGGCCGGACGCTCGGGTTGGTCGGCGAGAGCGGTTCGGGCAAGACGGTCTCCGCCCTCGCCGTGATGGGGCTCCTCCCACCTCGGGGGTGCCGGTCCAGCGGCTCGGCCCGGTTCGAGGGCCGCGACCTGATGCGACTGGGCCCGGCCGACCTCCGCCAGATCCGGGGCAACGAGATCGCGATGATCTTCCAGGAACCGATGACCAGCTTGAACCCGGCGTTCACGGTGGGGAACCAGATCGCCGAGCAGGTCCGGACCCACCTCGGACTCGGCAAGAAAGAGGCGTGGAACGTCGCCGTCGAGATGCTCGATCGGGTGGAGATTCCCGGCTCCGGCGTGCGGGCCCGGGACTATCCCCACGCCTTCTCGGGGGGGATGCGCCAACGGGTGATGATCGCCATGGCCCTCTCGTGCTCGCCCAAGCTGCTCATCGCCGACGAGCCCACGACGGCCCTCGACGTGACCACCCAGGCCCAGATCGTCGAGCTCCTCCACAAGCTCCAGCGCGAGGAGGACATGGCGATGATCTTCGTCACCCATGACCTGGGGGTCATCGCCGACGTGGCCGACGACGTCGCGGTCATGTACGCCGGCCAGATCGTCGAGCAGACCGAGGCGGCCGCGCTCTTCACGCGGCCGCGCCACCCCTACACCGAGGCCCTGTTGCATTCGATCCCCCAGCTCACCCCGGCCGGGGAATCCCTCCACTACATCCCGGGCGTGGTGCCGCGGCCGGACCAGGTCCCGCCAGGATGCCGCTTCGAACCCCGTTGTGACCACGCCGTCGAGGCGTGTGTCGCCACGCCGGTGGAACTCCGGCCCCCGGCGCGGGTCGAGGCCGACGGGGGCCCGGGCCCGGCCGGGACCCGGACGGCGGTCACCCTGAGCCGGTGCCTCCGCCAGGACGAGCTGACCCTGGCCGGAGCGAGCACCGAGGTCGCCGAGGCGACAATCACGGCCGCCGACCCCTCGGACGCGGCCCGTCCACCGCTCCTGGTGGTCAGCGGGCTGGCCAAGCGCTTCCCCGTGCGCAGCGGCGTCCTGCGCCGCGTGACCGGCGCGGTCAACGCGGTGGACGGCGTCGACCTCACCATCGGGCCCGGAAAGACGCTCGGGCTGGTCGGCGAGAGCGGCTCGGGCAAGTCGACCCTGGCTCGGTTGATCACCCGCCTCATCGAGCCGTCCGCGGGCACGGTGGTGCTCGACGGCACCGACATCACGGCCCTGCACGGTCCGAAGCTGCGACGGGAGCGCCAGGGCATGCAGATGGTCTTCCAGGACCCGTACTCCTCGCTCGACCCGCGCCAGAACATCCTCGAAGTCGTGGGTGAGCCTCTCCGGATCCACACCTCACTGAACCGAGTGCAACGGGAACAGAAGGTGGTGGAGCTCCTGGGCCAGGTCGGGATCGGTCGCCACGTGCTCGGGCGCCAGCCCCACGAGTTCTCGGGCGGCCAGCGCCAACGCATCGCCATCGCCCGGGCTCTGGCGCTCGAGCCCAGCCTGCTCGTCTGCGACGAGCCGGTCTCGGCCCTCGACGTCTCGACCCAGTCCCAGGTCATCAACCTCTTGAGCGATCTCCAGGACCGGCTCGGCCTGGCCTACCTCTTCATCGCGCACGACCTGTCGGTGGTCCGTCACCTGAGTGACCGGATCGCCGTGATGTACCTGGGCCAGATCGTCGAAGAGGGCGAGGCCAACGAGATCTACGACCGTCCGACCCACCCGTACACGGCTGCCTTGCTGTCAGCCATTCCCGTTCCCGACCCGCTGCGCCAACGCGCCCGCGAGCAGATCGTCCTGACCGGAGAGGTGGAACTGGAGCAGAGCACCACGTCGGGATGCCGCTTCCGCCAGCGCTGCCCGTTCGCCATGGACGTGTGTGCCTCGGTGGATCCCGAGCCCTTCACCACGCCGGCGGGGACAACGGTCCGGTGCCACCTCCACACGGCGGGCCCGGTCCTGGCCGGTGCCGGCGTCGCCGCATTGCAGCCGAAGGCCTGATGAGCAGCCGAAGTCCTGATGACATTTGCGGTGGGCTCACCCGGGCCGCGACACCACCGCATCGCTGATCTCATCGACCAGCCCCCAGGCCAGGGCGGTCGGGGCATCGACCGCCTCGCCGGACAGGGCCAGGAGGGCGGTGCGGTGCCGCCCGATGCGTCGGGTCACGCTCACCGTGCCCCCGGCTCCGGGAACGAGGCCCAGCGCGATCTCGGGCAGGCCGAGCCGGGCGCCGGGCCGGGCGACGACGTGTCCGGCGAAGGCGGGAAGCTCAATACCGGCTCCCAGGCACGCGCCGTGCAGGACAACCTCCACCCGGTCGGCCATGGTCGAGAGCAATCGACCGATGCTGCGTCGTAGGCGGACCAGGTGGGCGTTGGCCGGGTCGGGGAGCGACCCGAACTCGCTCAGATCTCCACCGGCGCAGAACGAAGGACCGTCCCCGTCCAACACCACCCGGAGGGACGGATCGGACGCCGCCACCAACAGGGCCTCATAGAGCGCGTCGCGCATCTCGGTGTTGAGCGCGTTGTGCACCTCGGGGCGGTGCAACGTGATGTGCAGCGCATCCCGGTCCCGGTCGATGCGCACGACAGGGTGATGGTCCGCGGCGCGTCCCGAGCCCGACCGCTGGGCCAGCCAGGCCGAGAATTCGGGTCCGGCCTGCAAGGCCGAGTAGGTGGCCGACTCCGCCACCAGGCCTTCTGAGAGCGAACGACGCTCGGCACCACGGAGGAGCAGTGCCAGTGCGACCGACGCTCTCGGGTTGGCGTGGATGTTCGTCACCACTCGCCGCAGATCCGCCGAGCCCGCTTCGAGTGTGAGATCCGCCAGTGCCGATTCACCCGGCGTTGCCGCGGGGGCGACGCCCACGACGACCAGCGGGAGCGCCGCCATCGATGCCACGGCACGCCGGGCCGCATCGGGGTCCACCGGGCCGAGCCCGATGATTTTCAGCGGGGGATCCGATGCCAGTAAATTCTCCATCCCGGCCGGGGACAGCACCATCTCGACGAAATCGGACGATTCCGTGATCTCGGTCATCAATCGATCGTACTGGGAGGGGTGAATTCTGCATGGGCGTCGAAGAGTCCACTCGACCTCGACCTCGACCTCGGCTCGGTGCGTGAGTGGGCCGGGAGTGGGGCGATGATGCTCACCGGTCCGGCCGAAAGCGCGCCCCTCGGCCCCCCGGCGCACCTGGTGCCCAGGCTGCGATGGCTGGCCGGGGTGCTCCGTCTCCACGCCGAGCGGCAGGGGATCGAGCTCTCCGTCGATACCCTCCAACTGCTGGTCGACCGCGCGGCGATGTCCGGTCTGTCCCGGCAGGGCGACGTCAGTTGCGGGGGATCGACGCGTCTCGTTCGAGCCTACGACGGGTGGATCGCGGTGGCGCTGGCCCGGCAGCCGGACGTCGACGCGGTCGCGGCATGGCTGGGGCTCGATGCCCGGAGTGACGATCCCTGGACCGAGGTGACCGCCCGGGCGCGGGTGTCGACGAGCGCAGAGATGGTGGACCGGGGCCGACTGGTGGGTCTGCCGGTCTCGGCTCTGGGCGAGGTCTCGTCCGGACCGGGCGACCACCGCGGCATCGGTCGGGCCCCTGACCCCCAAGGGTCGCGCCCGCGCCGTCTCGCCGGCGCGGTCGTGGTGGATCTGTCCTCCCTGTGGGCCGGGCCGCTGTGTTCCAACATCCTCCAGGCCTTCGGGGCGCGGGTGATCAAAGTCGAGTCGGTGGGCCGCCCCGACGGCGCGCGCCAGGGATCGGCCGCCTTCTTCGACCTGCTCAATGCCGGCAAGCAGAGTGTCGCCTTGGACTTCACCTCCCCAGCTGATCGCGGCCGCCTGGCGCAACTCGTCAACCGGGCGGACATCGTCATCGAGGGCTCACGTCCGAGAGCCCTCGAACAGCTGGGTATCGTCGCCCCTGAGGTCCTGTCGCGCTCAGGGGGAGTGTGGGTATCGATCACCGGTTATGGCCGCCGGGATCCGGGAAGGGAATCGATCGCCTTCGGGGACGATGCGGCGGTGGCGGCGGGGCTCGTGGCCTGGCACCAGGAGCGGCCCTATTTCTGCGCCGACGCCGTCGCTGACCCGTTGACGGGAATGACGGCCGCCGTGGCGGCGATCGAGGCCTTTCAACGCCCCGAGCCCGTTCTGCTCGATATGGCGCTGGCCCGGGTGGCCGCCGACTTCGGCGGGCCGACGCTCGCCGTTCCCGACGGCCTCGTGCCCGTCCCCCCCGTGGCCCGCGCGCCGGAGGGGCCGGGACCCGAACTGGGCGCGCATACCGACGCGGTGCTGGCCGAGCTCACCCCGAAGCCATGAGCGGCGTCATGCTCAGGGAGGTCGAGGTCGATGGCGCCGTCGTCGATGTCCGTGTCCATGGCGCCACCGTGGTGGCGGTGGGCCCCGGCCTGGGCCGGGAGCCCGGGGACGCAGAGATTCGGGGACGGCGAGGGGCACTGATCCCGGGCCTCCATGACCACCATCTCCACCTGCTGGCGGCGGCGGCGGCCGACGGCTCGGTGCACCTGGGCCCGCCCGATGTACGGGACCGGGACCAGTTCGTCGGCGCCCTGCAGCGGGCCGCCCGGGCCCGGCCCGACCACGCCTGGGTGCGCGGCGTGGGCTACCACGACTCCGTGGCCGGCGACCTCGACCGCTGGTCCCTCGACGCCGCGGTCCCCGACCGACCCGTGCGCGTGCAGCACGCCACCGGCGCGCTGTGGATCCTCAACAGCGCGGCCCTGCGGTCGATCGGCGCGGCGAGCGCGGATGGCCGCTTCTACGGGCAGGACCAGTGGCTGCGGACGCGACGGGAGTCGAGTCACGCGCCCGACCTGGCCCCGCCCGACCTGGCCCCGCTCGGCGAACGCCTGGCCCGCTTCGGCGTCACCGGTGTCACCGATGCCACCCCCAGCGATCACCTGTCGTCGATAGAGCTCCTCGGGCGGGCCGTGGTCGACGGTGCCCTCCCCCAGGAAGTGACGGTGACCGGGTCTTGGCTGCTGGCCGACGCGCCGCCGGTCGACGGTGTCCGCTGGGGCCCGGTCAAGGTCGTCATTACCGATCACGACCTGCCGCCGCTCGATGACCTGTGCGCTGCCTATCGAGCGGCCCACGAAGGGGCGCGGCCCGTGGCCGTCCACTGCGTCACGCCGGTCGCACTCGCCCTGGCCCTGGCGGCGTGGCAGGAGACCGGCGTGCGGCGCGGGGACCGCATTGAGCACGGCTCGGTCATCACCCCCGAGGCCGCGGCCCGGGTGGCCGAACTGGGGCTGGTGGTGGTGACCCAGCCCGGCTTCGTCGCCTCGCGCGGTGACCTCTACCTCCGAGAGGTCGAGGCTGAGCTGGTCCCTCACCTCTACCCGTGTGCCTCGCTCCTGGCCCGAGGCATCGGGGTGGGGGGGAGTACCGACGCCCCCTACGGGAGGCTGGACCCCTGGGAGGCCATGGCGGCGGCCGCACAGCGCCGGACCGCCTCGGGCGCGCTCCTCAACGGCGACGAGCGGGTGCCGGCGGCGCGGGCGCTCGAGCTCTTCCTCACCCCGCCCGATGACCCCGGCGGGCCGCGGCGTATGGTGCGCGAGGGCGAGGTGGCGGACCTGTGCCTCCTCGATGCGCCCCTCGACGTGGTGTTGGCCCGGCCCTCGCGCGACCGTGTCGCCGCCACGCTCATCGGGGGCCGGGTCGTGTACCGGCGCTGAGCGCACCAAGACATCGGCGCTGCCGGCTCGCCGCCTGCCGGCTCGCCCCCGGCAGGCGGGCGGCCGCGGGGACCGGCCTGAAGGGTTCTGAGAGTCGTCAGGTGGAAGATGCAGGTGCGAGATGGAATCTCAGGTGGATGCCTCGGGCATCACACGTGTGCGTTTCGTGGTTGCCGCTGGTCGTGCCCGTCGGAGCCGTGCGGTTGCCCTCGCACCACAGAGGAAGAGATCGACCAGGTCGCTTGCCCTCGTGCCCAGCCTGTCGTTGGAAGGGTCGGCCGCGGCCCACCGGTACAGGATACCGAGGTAACCATCGAGGAGGAGAAGCCCGGCACCGTCGGGGTCGAGGTCGGCCCTGATCTCCCCACGCCGTTGACCGGCGCAGAGAGCCAAGGTGAACATCTTGGCCGTCTCGAAGTACCCGGGCAGGAGCGCCGAGCCGGCCTGCAGTACGGCCTTGACGAAAGCTCGGCTGGCAACAGGATCTGTTTCGTACCGACTGGCGAGACTCCGCATCATGTCGTGGAGGGTGGTTGCGGTGTCGGCGTCTCGCGCCAGGTCCTTGTGCAGGGTCGCCGTCGCGAAATCGCGTCGCTGTTGGAGGAGGCCCAACACGAGGTCCTCCTTGCGGGGGAAGTAGTTGAACGCGGTCGCACGGGAGACATCGGCGGCTTCAGCGATCGCGTCCATGGTGCTGATCTGATAGCCACTCCACCCGAACGCGGCGAGCGCCGCGTCGAGCAGACGCTGGCGCGTCGCCGCCGTTTGGCGCTCTCGGCGTCCCGGTGCCGCCTTCGGACCCTCGTCCTGGGGTGCCATGTTTTCGCTCACCGCATGAAACCCAACGTTGGATCTAGACGTAAGTCCATGTTTGGATTATAGTCTATTTATTCTGGGAGGGTCGAATTTCTGACGGCCCGTTCGTCGAATTCAACGAGTTCAACCTTTCGGAGTTGTCCGCCAAGTTGCCACAGGCCGCAGTTCCGCCGGGTCATCGTCTCATCGTCACCGGCGTCCCACGTGCAATGCGTCCGACGCCCTACCAAGAGGCACTACAAGAGGCACTACCAAGAGGAGGAACGACAACGATGACATCTGACTCGCGCAAATGGTTCGCTCTTGCCGTCATCTGTGTCGCGCAGTTCATGGTCATTCTCGATGTCTCCATCGTGAATGTGGCGCTACCCTCCATTCAGCGGGGCCTGCACTTCTCCGAGCAGAACCTGTTGTGGGTCTTGAATGCGTACGCCCTGTTTTTCGGCGGCTTCTTGATGCTCGGCGGCCGTGTGGCGGACAAGCTGGGACGGCGCAGGGTGTTCATCACCGGCGTGGTCGTCTTCACCACGGCCTCCCTGTTCTGTGGATTGGCGACCTCGACCGGTTGGTTGGTTACCGCCCGGGCCGTGCAGGGACTGGGGGCCGCGATCCTGTCCCCCGCAGCCCTCTCCATTCTCACCGTCACCTTCAAGGAGGGCAAGGAGCGGAACACGGCCCTGAGCGTGTGGGGGGCGATTGCCGGAGCGGGCGGCGCGTTCGGGGTCCTGCTCGGCGGCATCCTGACCCAGGAGTTCGGCTGGCAATGGATCTTCTACGTCAACGTGCCGATCGGTTCGGCCGTCGTTCTGGCGAGCCTGTTCATCCTCGCTCCGTCCCTGGCGGAGGACGAGCGCCGTGGTTTCGACATCCCCGGCGCAATCACCTTGACCTCTGGCCTGGTCCTGACAGTGTTCGCGTTGGTCAAGAGCACCAGTTGGGGCTGGGCCTCGGCGAAGACTCTGGGGACGCTCGCGGCCGCCTTCGTGCTGATTGCCGCGTTCATCGCCATCGAACGCCGGACGGAATCCGCCCTGGTCCCCTTGTCGATCTTTCGCAATCGCAGCCTGACCGTTTCGAACCTGGTCTCGCTGATGTTGGGGGCGTCGATCTTCTCTATGTTCTACTTCCTGTCCCTGTACATGCAACAGGTCCTGGGGTACTCGGCCCTCAAAACCGGTATCGGGTACCTGGCGATCGCCGGGGCGATCATCGTGGCCGCCGGGGCGGCCCAGTCGCTGGTGGCCAAACTCGGGATTCGACTCGTCATGGCCATCGGTATGGCACTGGCCGCTAGCGGGCTGGTCTACTTCGCGCAGATCTCGCCCCAAGGGACCTACGTCGGTACCCTGTTGCCCGGATTCCTCCTGGCCGGAGTCGGTCTCGGTCTTTCGTTCGTACCGGTGACCATCGGCGCGGTGAGCGGAGTCGCCCCCCACGAGGCGGGTGTCGCCTCAGGTCTGATCACCACGACACAGCAGATCGGCGGGGCGCTCGGGGTTGCGATCCTCTCGACAATCGCCGTCTCAGCCACCACGAGATTCATCGGTGCACACGGCCATGGAGCGCTGGTGTCGACGGAGGCACTCAATCACGGTTTCTCCATCGCCTTCTGGTTTGGCGCCGTCTTTGCCGGGGTCGGGTGCCTGGTCGCGTTGTTCGGCATGGACCGCGCCCGCGTCACGGGTGCCCCGGCGTCTGTAGCGCCGATCGAAGAGCAGTCGATCGGCGGGCGGCCGATCGGGATCGAGCCGGGATAGAACTCCCCGAGGGCGGATCCATGCGCCTTCCAAGATGGACGCATCTCAACGGCGCGTGCGACAGGTCCGCCTTGGGTGTCAGCCCAGGCAATCGGGTGCAGGCGCTGAGGGCCGACCTCGAGCGACTGGTCGCCGCGGCCGGTTGGGTAAGCGGACACCCCCTTGAGCAGCGCGCCGAGGTGTACCCGGTACTGTTCTCGCTGATCGGGTCATTGCGATCGCTCTCGAGATGAAGGGGGAATAGTGGAGGACGTACTTGCAGGGGTCCGGGTGCTCGAGGTGGCGACGTGGACGTTCGTCCCTGCCGCTGGCGCCGTCCTGGCCGATTGGGGGGCCGACGTCATCAAGGTCGAGCACCCCGTCACCGGCGATCCGCAACGTGGCCTGATGACCTCGGGTTTGATGTCGGGTGGAGCGCTCAACGTCAACTTCATGATGGAGCAGCCCAACCGCGGGAAGCGCAGCATCGGCATCGACCTCCGTTCGGCAGAGGGGCTCGAGCTGCTCTACCGGCTGGTCGAGACGGCGGACGTCTTCCTCACGAGCTTCCTTCCGGCGGCCCGCCAGAACATGAAGATCGACGTCGAGCACGTCCGCGCCCGCAACCCGAACATCATCTACGTCCGGGGGAGTGGCATGGGGCAACGTGGGCCGGAGAAGGAACGCGGGGGCTACGACGCCGCGGCCTACTTTGCCCGGGGCGGCCACGCCATGTCCTTGACTCCTCCAGAGGTGGACTACCCGATCAGCCCCCGAGCCGCCTACGGCGACCTTCCGGGCGGGCAGACGATTGCCGGCGGGATTGCGGCCGCCCTGTTCCGCCGGGAAAAGCACGGCGTGGCTTCTGTGGTCGACGTTTCGCTTTTGTCCTGCGCCATGTGGACGCTCTCGCCGGACATCGTGGCGGCCAAGCTCTTTGGGATGCCGAAGCTGCCGCTCACCGGTGACCGCAGGAATTCCCCCAACCCCCTCGTGGGCACCTACAAGACGGCTGATGGGCGGTTCATCAACATCACCATGCTCGAATCCGACAAGTACTGGCCGGATCTCTGTGGGCGGATCGGCCGGCCGGAGCTCGCCGATGATCCACGCTTCGGCAGCGCGGCCCAACGGTTCGAGAACCGCCGGGACTGTATCGACGCCCTCGACGAGGCCTTCGCGGCGCGGACACTGGAGGAGTGGAAGGAGGCCCTGGCCGACGCCACCGGCGTGTGGGCGATCTACCAGGAGCCGGGGGAGCTCCACGACGACCCCCAGGTGCAGGAGAACGGGTATCTCTCCGAGGTCGTCGCCGACGACGGCAACGCCTTCACGCTGGTCGCCAACCCGGTGCAGTTCGACGAGGCCCCGGCCGAGCTGACCCGCGCGCCCGAACACGGTGAGCACACCGAAGCGATCCTTCTCGACCTGGGCTTGGACTGGGACGACATCATCCGACTGAAGGAGGAGGGCGCCGTTCTCTGACCACGGGCCTGGACCGGGCGTGCGGGTTTCTCCGGCGGGCCGGGTGTGAGCGGCAATATATTCTGGCTGGTCAGCGAGGTGCCATGGGGGTGCGGGTGGTGCCGGTACGCTTCGTCACCGACAAAGTGCCGACGGCGCCTCACGGGCACCGGAATGACAGGAGGATCGTAGTGATCGCACCGAAGCCCGGATTGAGGTTGCGCAGCACCGTCTGCACGACCGAAGTGGTCATGGTGAGGGCGCCGGCCGACGAGATCAATCTTCGCTGCGGCGGAGCCCCCATGGTCGCTCTCGATGACCCAAGCGGCATCCACGGTGCGCCCGCGGCCGGGTTCGACGGTGGCACGCCCATCGGGAAGCGGTACGTGGACGAGGCCGAGACCGTCGAGTTGCTGTGCACGAAGGCCGGAGACGGATCCCTGTCGATCGGTGACGATCTTCTGGCCCCGAAGGTCGCCAAGCCACTGCCCTCCTCGGACTGACGAGGACGCGCGACCGGCCGACGCTCTCGCGATGTCGGTCCTCATCGGCGCCGCTCGGCCTCCGCGCTGAGCTCGTCATGTCGTGCGACGAGCCCAAACCAACGCCGGGAGATCAGTGAAGCCAGCCAGCCGCCACCACGTCGTCTCCCGGATCTGGAGGGTGGCTGCAACCTTGGTGATCGGGCTGATGGCAGCGGGTTCCGTTGGACTTCTGTTCGCCACGGCGTCAGGTGCGAGTAGCAGCGGCCCGACCACCCGCCCGACCATCGGCTTGACCCCTCTCCCCGCACCACATCAGAACATCGAGCCCCGCGGGACGTTTTATCGCACCAACCGTGTTCCCAAGGGCGCGGAAGTGGTCTACTACGGGATTGAACCCGAGCAGGCCTATGACGTCTCGCCCAACACGGACTCGTGGAGCTTGAACTTCTATATGTGGTTCCGCTGGAAGGGCCCCGACGATCCGTCGACGACGACCGCCTTCGACAATGCGACGAACGCAACGACCCACTACGCCATCAAATACTCGTATACCAACGCCAAGGGTGTTGAGACGCCGACTCGGCTCTCCAACGGGTACGAATACCAGCTGCTCTATATCCAAACCGGCTTCTCGAACAACTTCGACCTCAGTCGTTATCCCCTCGATACGCAAGGGCTTTCGATCGAATTCGAGAACACGACCTACGACTTCCATCAGATGGTCTACCTGCCGGATCCCGGAAGAAGCTTCGACCAGAAGTTCGCTGTCCCCGACTGGAACACCGGTGGCATCGCCTATGCGTCCTACGTGAAGCACTACCACACGGATTTCGGTGATTCCGACTTGGGTGTCGGGTACACGAACTGGTCATTGGGAACCTACACCATCACCATTTCACGCCCGCTCTCTCACTTCGTGGCGAAGCTGTTGCTGCCCCTGGTCGTCGTCATGACATTCGCTCTCATGACGCTGTTGTTGAAGTCAGAACATGAGATCTCGAGGATGGCGCTTTCGGGTACCGCACTCCTGGCGCTGTTCTTCCTCCAGCAGGGCTATTCGGCTGACCTCCCGGCCACCGCGCCACTGGTGCTGATGGACGAGCTCTACGTGTTGAGCTACTTGGTCGTGCTGATTGTCCTGATACGGGTCATTTGGGAGACCACGCAGGTGTTCCACCACAAGCGGAACGCCGGGGAGTTCGTGGGCGCCGACCGGATTATCTCCATGGTCCTGGCGCTCGCCTATGCGACCGGGATAGCCCTGGTGATCGTAGGACCATGAGAGATCCTGCGATCGAGTGCTGAAGGGTGCGGCTGCGCGATTCGCCGCGCCTCGCACCTTAGGCGCCGACTGTTGGGGCTGGCGTGGTTTCGGTGGCGGGGGGGCGGTGGGCGGTGGCGGTGGCGGTCAGGTCACGGTGAAGGGCGACGAGCTGATGGCGAGGCCGCCCGCTGTCCTCACCCTGATCGGACCGGTGGTGGCGCCCGCCGGCACTGTGGTCGTGATCGTCGTACCCGTGTCGGAGCGGATCGCCGCCACTGTGCCGTTGAACGTGACCCTCGTCGCTCCCGACAGATGGCTACCCGCGATGGTGACCGTTGATCCGACCGTTCCGGAGAGGGGCGTGAAGCTCGTGATCTTGGGCGGCAGCACATACGTGAACCGAGTGGCGGTGCCGGCCGCGCTCGTCCCACCCGGCGTCGTGACCTTCACCGTCACCGTGTCCGCGGCGTCATATGCGGGCGCCACCGCCGTGATCGACGTCGCCCCGTTCACGGTGAATCCCGTCGCGGTCTCACCGAACGCGACCTCCGTGGCCCCGGAGAGCCCGGTGCCGGTGATCGTCACTGACGTACCGCCACCGATCGGGCCTCGCTTCGGGCTGAGGCTCGATACCGACGGGACCGGTATGAAGGTGAACTGGTCACTCGCACCCGCCGCACTGGTACCCCCCGCACTCGTCACGGTCACGTCCACCGTCCCCGCCCCGGCCGCCGGCGACACGGCGGTGATGGAGGTATCACTGTTGACCGCCAAGCTCGTGGCGGCCGCACCGCCGAAGCTCACCCCGGTCGCGGCGGTGAAGCCGGTGCCGGACACCGTCACGCTGGTGCCACCCGCAGCCACCCCAGCGTTCGGCGCGACGCCGGTGACCCTCGGCGTTGGGGTGAAGGTGGGCGCGAGGACCAGGAACGCACTCGATGACGCGTTGTAGACCTCGTTGCCGCTCGCATCGTAGGCGGCGAGCGTCGGATCGATGTTGGTCGGAGCAGTCGAGAGCACGGCCGAGGACACCACAGCGCCCGTGAAATCCCACGTCTCGTCGGTCCACGCGGTGTAGGTCGTGCTGCGACCACCGCGGCCACTGCCCCCGCAGACGGTCTTGAGAGAGACGTAGCCCGCGGGGAACCCTCCCGTGCCGTCGAAGCCCGTCGCGAACGCCTGCTCTTGGATGCCGCCGCAGGAATGCCCGAGGTAGGAAAACGCCGTCGATTGCGGTAGCAGGAGTGCCACCGGAGTCGCCGCACTGGCGGCCGGGGCCACGCCCAGGAGCACGCCGGCCGAGATGATCGCGCCCAGTACGACCTTGCGCATGGTTCCCTCTCCCCTGTCCGATGTCGGTGACCCGAAACTGGCCGTGATGTTAGCTGCCTCGGTGTCGATCGGCGCTGGTCCGCTACGTCCTCGGGGACCCGCTCCGCCGACGGGTGGTGGGAGGGATGATGACCTCGGGGCGGTGCGCGGCCAGGACACCGGGTGCTCGTTGGGGCGGTCGTCGGGGCGCAACCACACCCGAACGAAGATGCCGGCGGCTGCCCGACCACGGGGCAGGCGGGGCGGTCAGGCGGTCACATAAGCGGTAGGCCACGTTCTCGTAGTTGACTCTCCAGCCCCGGAAGTCGGGCCATGCCTCTTCGGCGGACCGCTCCATCGGAAAGCCAACGTGCTCCAACATCGTCACCGCCGCCGCGAACTCGTCGAAGGTGAGATCGATGGGGCCTTCGGGGTTGGGATCGGGGTCGACTTCCCACCGCAGGACCCGGGCAATCCGGTTGAGGGACGTGAATCCCATGCGCAGGCACAGTCGCGACTGCGATGAAGCGGTGCTCGGGGCCAGGGCCAAGTGCATCGCCGCACCGTCGAGCACGGCCAGCAGGCCGACCAGCCAGGAGAACCAGGGGTCGGGTGACCGGAAGAGCAGCATGACAGGGTAGGTGGTGTGGCTCTCGGCCAGATCGGCGGCCCACACCTCCCATGACGCGTAGAAGTCCGGCAAGGTGTCGATGATGCCCACCAGCTGATGGCGGGCCAACACTTCGGGACCCCAGGCCGGAGTGCCGGCACGGCTCTCGAGCATGGCCACCAGGCTCTCCCTCCGGTTGAAGGCCTGATAGAGGGCGGGCAGGTAGGCAATTTGCAGGGCGACGATGACCACCCAGGTGGCCCCGGCGGCGATGTCCACCGCCGAGTTCGCCTGCCCGCTCAGGTTGATGGTGCCGACGGTGAAGACCGCGCCCGCGGCCTGGGCCAGCGCCGACGCGAAGCTGTGGGTGGTGCCTACCAGCATCAGCGCATAGCCGACGATGAAACAGCCGGCCCAGACGATCAGCTGGGTGATCAGGGCTACCGGCGCGGTCGGCGCCAGGAGCCGATCCTTTCCTTCGTAGGTTCCGGCCAGGCGGGAAATACCGATGAAGGTAAGGCGGACCGATCGGTTGACGAAGGACGAGAGACGCTCGAAGCCACGGGGTTCACGGGGGAGCACGATGGTGAACAGCACGCTGGCCGCGGTGAAGATGACCACGATCAGACCGAGCGCGAAGAGGACGTGGTTCATTGCTCCAGTATCCCTGCTTCGTCGACCTGAGGCCGGATCGGCGCGGCGTGCGGCAGTATGAAGCGATGATCCTCTCGCCTTCTTGCTCGGCCGGGCCGATCTGATCGTGGCCGGGTGGGAATGTTCGCGGGTGAACCTGACGGGCTTGTGCTGAGCGGTGATCGAGGCATCGGCGCCGGTACGAATCTGTGACAACGGTGGGTGGACCGACACCTGGTTCGGCGGGCCGGGACGGGTCCTGAACATCGCCGTGACCCCGGGCGTGGACGTCTCGATTCGCGCCACAGGAGGGCCGGGCCCGGTGGTGTTCGACGCGGGGACCTACGGCGAGCGGTGCAACCCGGTCCCGGGGGGATCCCGGAAGGCCAGCAACCCTCTGCTGGAGGGCGCCGTCAACGCCTTCCCGCCACCGGGGGACGTGGCCGTTGAGGTCAGCGTCCGTTCGGCCGTCCCACCCGGGTGTGGCACCGGAACGTCCGCGGCAGTGGCGGTCGCCCTGCTGGGCGCCTTGGCCGCGGTGCGCTCCGAACAGTTGTCGGCGCGCGAGGTCGCCTACCGCGCGCATCGGCTCGAAGTCGAGATCCTCGGCGCCGAGAGCGGGATCCAGGATCAGTTGAGCGTGGCCTTGGGTGGGATCAACTACCTCGAAATCGACGCATACCCCGAAGCTGCCGTCTTCCCCCTCCCGGCGTGGGAGGAGCTCGGCTCCCGACTCACACTCGTCTCCCTGGGTCGCGCTCACGATTCTTCGGCCGTGCACCGTACGGTCATCGAGGACACGGGGCGGCGTCGGTCGAGTGTGTTGTCGCGACTTCGAGATGCGGCGCTGGCGGCTCGCGACGCTGTCCTCGAGCGGGATCTCGACGCGTTCGGTCGGGCCATGATCGCCAACACCGAGGCGCAGGCCTCTCTACACCCCGAGCTTGTCGGCGCGGACGCCAGACGGGTGATCGCTCTTGCCGCGGCGCAGGGAGCGAGCGGATGGAAAGTCAACGGAGCCGGGGGAGATGGCGGCTCGCTCACGCTCCTGAGTGCCACGACGGAGGCCAAAGAATCGCTCGAGCGCCGCATCACCGAGTCGGAAGCTCACTACCAGGTGCTCCCCATCGAGATCAGCACCTGTGGGCTCGACGTTCGGGGTGCTCTGTAAGGAGCATTCCTGGTTTACTGGTAGCTGGTGTATGTGTTGAGCTGAGCCACCCAAGGCGAAGGAGACCCGATGACAAGAATGCGGTTCAACCACATGGAGCTCTCGTTCCCATCGGGGACACTGACCAAGGAGTTTCGCAATGACGTGGACGCGTTCTACTGCGATGTACTCGGGTGGGACGCGCTCGACACGGAGGTGGTCGGCCAATCCTGTCATCTGCTCCGACCCGACGACGGTCAGTTCATTTTGCTCGCAGAGGGCAGCGAGCCGATGTCGTCACCTGGCTACGACCACCTCGGTCTCCTCATGGAGACTCGCGCTGAGGTCGACTCCATCCTGGCGGAGTGCCGCCGGTTCCAGGAGAAGGACGAGCGCCTTCGCATCAAGGAGTACGAGGACCTCAGCGGTCCAAGACTGAACGTGCACGCCTTCTACGTCAAGCATCTCCTTCCCATCTGGTTCGACATCCAGTGCATGGAGTGGTCCGAAGGCATGGAGCCGGATCGACGCTGGCGGTACGCCTGACCCGCGAGTGCGGCCGCATCCCTTCCTCTGTCGAATGAGAGCGACAGGTCCAGAGTCCTGCGGGTCTGCTCCGGGAGATCAAGCGGAGCGGATGAGTTCCACGAGAATCAGCAACCCCATAAAGGGAGAGCACCAGCTCGATCAAGGAGGGTGAGTGACCGTCGTCGACCTCGGGGACGCTGTGCTCATTCTTCCTCCTGGTGGACCACAGAAGATCCTCTCGGAGGTGCTCTCCACCGAAGATCACCTCCGATTTGTTCGGAACCTCGATGACCCGGACCTGGCCACCAGATAGGTGGCCTCAATCGTCGTGGACGACCACATTCTTCGCGACCTCCTGAGTGGTGAGCGTCCACCTGACCTTGACGGGATTGCCCCGAACGGTGTGGCGACCACCGGCCTTTGGCTTTTTCGGTTGTGCTCCTCACTGGCAGACCCCTTGGTGCCGGCAACTCTCAGGGGTAATGTCCGAGCAGCCGCCCGAGATGCTGGCGAGCTTTCGCTCTCAAATCGCGTCACCTCCTGAAGGCATCGAGGTAGTGCCGATGCGCAAGATCGCATGGCTGATGGCCGAGCTGCAGCACCGACACCGGTCCGCCGGGCGAGCCATGTCCGCGGCAATGGTTGAGGCTCTTGCCGCGGCCCATAGTTTCGGCGCCGACATCGCTGTGTCGAAGCACGACGTCGGTCCCAACCTGCGGGCGGCCGCACGGGCCGACGGCATCCCGTTTCACGCCTTGTAGCCGGCCGCCGTCGTGTCTCGGGTGCGTAAGGAGGAAGGTGGTCCCGGTCCTGGGTTCGGAGCGCGACCACGTGAGCGGCCCGAGCCCGATGAGTTCGACGCCCGACGCCCGTCTCCTTCACAAAGAGCAGAGGAGGGATCATGACCGACTTCATCCTGGTGCCCGGGGCAGGGGGCCTGGCAACCCTTTTCTGGCGCCCTGTCAGCGCCCAACTCGAGAAGGCCGGTCACCGCGCTCTCCCCGTGGACTTGCCCGGTGAGTCCCGCGACCTGGGTCTTCCCGAGTATGCGGCGACCATCATGGATGCCATCGGGAGCTGTGCTGAGCCGGTCGTCGTCGCCCAATCGATGGGCGGGTTCAGCGCGGTGATGGCCTGCGATCGGGTGCCAGTCCGCGGGCTCATCCTGGTCAACGCCATGGTGCCTGCGCCCGGAGAGACCCCTGGACAGTGGTGGACGACCACCGGGGCGATCGACGCACGGATCGCCGCCGCCGAGGCCGGCGGATACGACACCGAGATGGACCTGGCAACGTACTTTCTCCACGATCTGGGCGCCGAGGATGCTGCCGCCGTCCTGGCCAATCCGGGCGACGAAGCGGACATTGCGTTTGGCCAACCATGCGCTGTCGCGACGTGGCCCGACGTACCCACCGCCGCGGTGGTAGGGCGAGACGACCGTTTGTTTCCCGTTGCCTTTCAGCGGCAGGTGCTGCGCGACCGCGTTGGCGTGGAGGCCACCGTCGTTCCTGGCGGCCACCTCCTCGCTCTGGCCAACCCCGACGGACTGTTCGAGGCTCTCCTCGAGCTGACCCGTCCGTAGTCGATTGGGCCCCTTCCCGGGATTCGAGTTCGATCCACATTCCGGCTCTGAGATCGCATGGCGGCGGACGCGCTACTTCCCTGGACGGGCAAACTGGAACATGACCTTGTCGTGGGCGTAGTAGTCGAGCCAGTCGATCAGGTCCCGCCGTTCCGAGCGCCCGCTTCGGTGGGCCGAGACCGGGATGAATCTCAGACGCAGCCGGGCGACGGCTGCCTCGAAGCCGGCGTCTTCGAACACCCTGGCCACTTCGTCCAGGTGGAAGAGCGGGGGAAGCCCGAGTTCGTCAGCGGATGCCGTGTGCCACTCGGACATCAGCGGGCTGTCGGCATGCATCCCCATCACGGCGAAATATGCCGCGCCGGGTCTGAGGGCAGCGAACAGCGCCGCGGCATGGGACGTCAGGTCGTGCAGCAGGTACAGGACCTCATGGCTGAAGGCTGCGTCGAAATCGGCCCAGCCGGCGGGGACCGTCGCAGCCGTCTCGAACCTGAGCGGCCGCTCGCCGGCGAGTCGCCTCGCGTCCTCGATCGTCCCGGGCGCTGGGTCGTAGCCGAACCCTTCGGCGATCCCGGCGTCGTCGACCAGAAGGCGCAGGAACCCGCCCCGGTTGCAGCCCGCGTCGAGAACCCGCTGGCCCGCGAGGTCGATGCCCACGGTATCGAGCATGGCCCGCCACACGAATCCGTGCTCGGCCTGCATGGTTTCGTCCTCGGCGGCGCCCCGCCAGTACGGCGCACTCACGGGGCTCACCCTACGCCGCGCTGATCACGCGTCAGGTCACGTGGCACGTGGCACGTGGCACGCGGGCAGGCAGACGGAAAGTAGCGTCGACGGCGACTGCTACGATATTTACGTGCTGAAAGCAACTATCGGGACTGATCCCGAGTCGGGCCCGGCGGCCCGTCCGGTTGACCGGTTCAACGACGCGTTGCAGACCGTCGCCCGGTCGATCACCCAGGTCCGCCTGCATGAGCGGCTCCTGCGATTGGCGGGGGTCCGGCTGGACCGGGCCGGAGCCGCCCTGCTCTTCAAGCTGTCCGTGAAAGGCGACTCGCTTCGAGTCACCGACCTGGCCGAGATACTGGGAGTGGACACCCCCACGGTGACCCGTAAGGTCCAGCAGCTCGAGCGCGACGGGATGGTCGTTCGCCAGACCGATCCCGACGACCGCCGAGCCTCGAGGATCCGCCTCACCCCGGCCGGCCGGCGGACCATCGAACGGGTGCGGCGGGCCCGCCGCGCCTGGCTCGAGCAGCTTTTGGAAGGTTGGGACGACGACGACCTGTCCGCCCTGGCCGACCTGCTCAGTCGTTTCGCGGAGGACCTCGAGCGAGACCTGGACGACACCCGTGACTGAGCTGACGACCGCCCCGGTCGATGAAGAAGCGGCCGGGGCCGAGCACCGGCGGATCCTGGTGATCCTCGGCGCCCTCATGATGGGGATGGGCCTGGCTGCACTCGACCAGACCATTGTGGCCACGGCACTCCCCACCATCGCCGGCGACCTGCACGGGCTCAACCACCTGTCGTGGGTGGTGACGGCCTACCTCCTGACCACCTGCATCTCCACGCCGCTGTGGGGAAAATTGGGCGACCTCTACGGCCGCAAAGCGCTCTACCAGCTGGCCATCGTGATCTTCCTGGTCGGGTCCGTTCTGTCCGGGCTGTCCCAGTCCATGGCCGAACTGATCGCCTTCCGGGCGGTCCAGGGGATCGGGGCCGGCGGGCTGATGGTGGGGTCCCAGGCCATCATGGGTGACGTCGTGTCGGCACGGCAGCGGGGCAAGTACATGGGTTACTTCGGCGTCGTCTTCGGGGTGACCAACGTGGCGGGTCCGCTGCTCGGTGGCTTCTTCACCGAGCACCTGTCATGGCGCTGGATCTTCTATATCAACGTGCCGCTCGGCATCGTCGCCCTCTTCGTCGTGGCCGCCGTGCTCCACCTACCGGTCAAACGGGTACCGCACAAGATCGACTGGGCCGGAACCGCCTTCCTCTCCGTTGGCGTTACGTGCATCATCTTGCTCACCACCTGGGCCGGCTCCGAATATGCCTGGGGTTCGTCCGTGATCATCGGCGTCGGGCTGGTCGCCCTGGCGTCCCTGGGTATCTTCTGCTTCATCGAGACGAGGGCCTCCGAGCCGATCATCCCGCTCTGGCTCTTCAAGAACCGGACCTTTACCGCCACCTCGGGTGTCGGGTTCATCATCGGCTTCGCCATGTTCGGGGCCATCATCTACCTACCCCTGTATCTCCAGGTCGTTCACGGAGCCTCGCCGACCCTTTCGGGCCTCGAACTCCTGCCCCTGATCGGTGGCATGCTGCTCACGTTCATCTTGAGCGGGCGCATCGTGACCCGCACCGGGCGCTACAAGGTGTTCCCGATCGTCGGCACGGCCGTCCTCTCTCTCGGTTTGCTCTCGCTCACCCAGCTTGGACCCCATACGTCCTATGCGGAAGTGGCCGTCTTCATGTTCATTACCGGGCTCGGTTTGGGCCTGGTCATGCAGGTGCTGGTCGTCGCCGTGCAGAACGCGGTGCCGTACTCTGCGCTCGGAGTGGCCACGGCAACGTCGACGTTCTTCCGGACCATCGGGGGAGCCTTCGGGGTGGCCGTGCTTGGTGCCGTCTTCGCCAACCGCCTGATCTCACAACTCAAACTGCATGCCACGTCGGCCGAGCTGAAGTTGGTCAGCGGCTCGAGTGTGACAGCCAACCCGGCCCAGATCGAGCACCTTCCCGCCGCCCAGCGCGCCTTTGTGGTCGGTGCCTTCAGCCACTCGGTCGAGACGGCCTTCTTGGTGGCTGTGCCCTTTGTCGTCTTCGGCTTCATTTTGAGCTGGCTCATCAAGGAGATCCCGCTGCGCACGACGGCGTTCGTGGCCACGACTCGGCCCGACGGTCAACAACCGCACGCGAGCGACGGGCACGATGGTGCGATTGACGAATCCGCCGTGCCAACGCCGGGAGTCAGCCCCGGTTGAGAGAGCCTGGAGCACCGCCCCGGCGTCGGTCCGTTGACCGACCGGATCAGTGGGGCGGCGGAGGCGGGTCCTCGAGGAAGTCCGCGGTCGGCACGAAGAACAAGCTGCCCGTAACCGCCGTCGAGAAATCAAGGACGCGGTCGTAGTTGCCCGGCGGGTTGCCGAGGAACATGTGCTCGAGCATCTCCTCGGTGACCTCGGGTGTGCTCGCGTAGCCGATGAAGTAGGTACCGAACTCGGCCTGGCCCAGCTCTCCGAAGGGCATGTTGTCCCGGAGGATCTGGCGCTCCTCGCCGTTAGGACCGACGATCGTGTTGAGGGCCACGTGGGAGTTGGAGGGCTTGACGTCCTCCGCCAGCTCGACGTTCGAGAGCTTCGTGCGGCCGATGGCGCGCTCCTGGTCCTCGACCGAGAGCGCATTCCAGGCCGTGAGATCGTGCAGGTACTTCTGCACGATGACGTAGCTCGATCCCGCGAAGCCAGGATCCTCTGGGCCCACCGTCACGGCCATCTCGGCTTCCCTTCCGACAGGATTCTCCGTTCCGTCGACGAACCCGAGAAGATCCCGTACCTCGAAGTACTTGAAGCCGTGTACCTCGTCGACGACCGTCACCGAATTTCCGAGACGGTCCATGACCTGGGAGGCCAATTCGAAGCACAGGTCCATCGCCTCGGCGCGGATGTGGAACAGGAGGTCGCCCGGGGTCGACACCGCGTGGTGCTTTTCGCCCCGGAGCTCCCGGAGCACATGCAGTCCGGCCGGGCGCGGACCCGCATACAGCCGATCCCACGCTGCGGACCCGACACCGGCGACTACCGTGAGCCCACCTTCGGGGACGCGGAAGCCCACCGTTCGCTGCAGGCCCGGGAGATCCGCGAGCAGGTCACGCGTGGTTGCTTCCCCGCCGCCATCGATCGTCAGCACGAGGAAGATGGCAGTGCCCGTGAGCGGGGAGAGCACCGGCTGCGGCGTCGGTGTCTCAGCGGCTGGGCGCAGGTCGTCAGTCACGTCGTCTCCCTCCCGGAGTAGTGACGAAGGTCACGGGGCACGCCAGCGTACCGCCGGGTGTAGGAAGGTCCACCCGGGGTTCAGCCACTGCCTCTCAGAAAGTCGACGGCGGCGAGATCGTCGCTCCCGTGTCCAGCCGTGACCGTACGCTCGAGGCGATCGTGGACACTCTGGAGTAGAGGGCTCAGCGCCGCGGCATCTTTCGCCAGGTCCAGGTCCTTCAACGCCAGCGCGACTGCGAAACCGGGCGCATAGGATCCCTCGTCCATCTGGCTTATCTTCTGCAACGCATAGGGCATGGCCAGCGGACCCCTCTCGAGCGCCTCGACGAGAGTGGCGTGGTCGATCCCCAGGGTGTCGCACAGAGCGAGGATGTCACTCATGGCGACCGCCGACGCCGTCAACCAGGCGTTGATCGCAACCTTGAGCGCGCTACCTTCCACATCCGTACCCACATGCAGTACCGAAGAGCCGAGTGCATCGAGGACCGGGCGCGCACGCGCAAGGGCGTCTCCCTCCCCCGCAACCAGCCACTCGAGCTTCCCCTGGCGTGCCGGGCCGGTGCTCCCCGAAACCGGCGCATCCAGGTAGGCCACGCCGTGTTCTTTGGCCAGATCGGCGAGTGCACGAGCACTCTTGGGTCCGACGGTACTGGCCTGTATCCACACGGCGCTCTCATCCAACTCGCCGATGGCGGCAGCCATCACCTCGGTGACCGCGTCGCCGTCTCGGAGTACCGTGATCACGGTTGCTGCACCGGCGACGGCATCAGCCAGAGCCATGACCGCCGTGAGGCCGGCTACCTGCTCAGCCGCCGCTTGGGCCCTGGCCGCGGTGCGGTTCCACAGCCGGACGTTGTGTGTGGTCTCGCCGAGACGCGAGGCCATGGCCGCGCCCAGAGCCCCGGCGCCAAGAATGGCCGTGGTCGAGTTGGTGGGCATTTGGTTCAGGCCTCGGCACCAACCTCGTAGACGGTGCTGGAGATGAGCTCGGGGCCCCCGGGAGGTGGCTGGAGAGCCTTTACGGCCGCTTCGGCATTCGCCGCGGTGTCAAACACCACGACGCCGAGACCGGCGTTCTCGGCAGACCGCATCCAGATGCCCTTCTCGAACCCGGATTGAGACTTCGCGTTTGGAACGACCAGCTCCTTGAGCATTTGGTCCGCCTCCTCTTCGTTTCCGTCCAAGAGCTTCACCTGCAAGACGACAGCATGCGACATAGCGGTTCTCCTCGCCCGAAACCCACGGCTCCGTTCCTACAGTATGACCGACCTTGTGCAGCCAGGGGAGGGGCGGACCGACGCTCGGCGGCAGGAGAATCCGTGCCTCTGGAGGCTTCAGGATCGACAATCGGCATAGCGTTGCCCAATGGCTGACATTCCCCACCACGGCGACGACGACCTCTCCACCGGCCCGAGCCGAGCGGTTGATTTCGATGCCAGCTACGACGGCACGCCCCCTTGGGATATCGGGCACCCCCAACCAGCTTTCTCGGCTCTGGCGCGGTCAGGTGGGGTGGCCGGTCGGGTCCTCGACATCGGATGCGGCACGGGTGAACATGCACTCATGGCCGCCGATCTGGGCCTCGTTGCCACCGGGGTCGATGTATCGCCAAAGGCCATCCGTCTCGCACAGCGAAAGGCCGAAGAGCGAAACCTGGCGCCAGGATTTCTCGTCGGCGACGCTCGAGAGCCGAGCTCATTTCACGGTGAATACGACACCGTGTTGGACTGCGGCCTGTTCCACCTATTCGATGACGGTGACCGAGCGAGGTATGTCAGCAGCCTCCAAGAAGTGGTGGCGGTTGGGGGTCGCTACTGCATGCTGTGTTTCAGCGACCGGCAGCCGGGCGACTGGGGCCCCCGACGGGTCAGCCGGGCTGAGATCGAGGCCAGCTTCACCGACGGGTGGCGCATCGAGTCGATCGAGGATTCCAGGATCGAGATCACCATCGATCCCGAAGGCGCACTCGCGTGGCTTGCGGTGATCGCCCGGACCTGACGGCTTTTCGAGGTCAGCCCAGAATGGAAGGCCCCGACGCGGGGATCTCAGGCCGTGGACGGACAGAGGACGACGAGGTACCCGTCCGGATCTCGATAGACGGATGCTCCGGCGTTGGCCCAGTAGGGATTCTCGTGCCGCAGCGGGGCGAGGCCGCATTCGGCCAGGCTCCGACCGGCTGACTCGAATTGGTCCTCGGTGACATACAGCACGAGCAGATCTTCTTCGGTCGGACTGGGTACGGGTAGACCGCTGCTGTGACGGGTGAGCTCAATGTGCCAATCACTCCCAGCTGAGCCGACAAAGGCACCGTCATAGCCCTCGTGTCCTTCGAATCCACCCAAATGATTTAGCCCCAGGGCGTCGACATAGAAGTGGAGACTCGCCGAGATATCCCGCACGGGCCGAGCCACCCGCATCGAGCTGGGCACCAGCCGAACGTGGTTCACGACATGGGACTGTAGATGTGAGAACGAGCTTCCACCGAAGTGGGTATGGTGCGGTAGCGACTGAAGCCCAGATGGCGATGTCAGGCGCGTCGCCTGCCGCCGAGTCAGGAGGTGCATGGATGCCGCAGCCGGTCGTGCACTTCGAGATCATCGGTACGGACCCGGCGCGTCTGCGGCAGTACTTTGGCGACCTCTTCGGCTGGCGATTCGACCTCCCTTCGCCGGTGGCCCCCGAAGTATCGGCACCGGGCAGCTACGGGTTTGTGAACCTGATCACTTCCGAAGATGGGGCAGGCATTCCTGGTGGTGTCGGAGGCGGCCCGGATCACGTGAGCCACGCCCTCTTTTACGTTGGCGTGCCAGACGTTGAGGCTGCGTTGCAGCGCGCCGAAGAGCTCGGGGGTACGCGGGTGATGGGTCCGGCGACGTCACCCAATGGACTCGTCGTCGGGCATTTCACGGACCCCGAAGGCACCCTCATCGGCGTCGCCGGGGCCGTGTAACAGCTCACTCACCGTTCCGGTGTTGAGGATCGGTTATTCCGCCAATGCCCTGTAGCCCGCATAGAGGACGCCATTGTCGTAGGCCTCACTCTTGGCCAGTGACCATTTCCCGGGAAGTGTGTCCGAGGCGAAGAGGCGGGGACCAGATCCCCGCATCAAGGGATAGACGAAGAGATGCAGCTCGTCGACCAGCCCATCGGCCAGGAGAGCCCGCACAAGGGTCCCGCTGCCGCTGACGTAGATGCCGCCATCAGTGGTGTCCTTGATCCCTCTGATGGTGGCAGGGTCGTAGGAACCGACGATGGTGGAGTTCCGCCAGGTCGGTGTTTCCAGGGTTGACGAGACGACATATTTGGTCGTGTCGTTCATGAAGGGGGCACCGGGGTCCTCCTCCTTGGTCCGCACCGACCACGCAGGCTCGAACATCTCGTACGTCGTGTGCCCGAGCAGAATGCCCTGGCAGCCGCCCATGGCGCCGGCGATGGCCCCGCCCATTCTGGGGTCGAACCCATAGTCGACGGTCCACGTCGGGGCGTCGATGACACCATCGAGGGTCATGAACTCATGAACTCGGATCTCTCCCATTGCCTGCCTCCTTGGATGTGTTGCTACAGAGACGCAGTAGGCCGATGAGAATCATCGGTCCCGGACCAAGACTGGCACGGAGACCACTTTCCCGGAGGAGTCGGACCCTTAAGGGTCTGCTCAGGGTCATTCCCGATTGTCAGGCGTCCGGTGGACCTCGATGATTGGTTCATGGAGATGGCACGGCACCGGGTGTCTCGGCGTGATCGTTTTCCGCTCGGATTTCTACTCGATGCGTGCCGGCGGCTGCTGTTCCAGCGAGGCGGTCGATCCTCCCGAGCCGAGGCACCGATCGTCACCAACGACCCCGGGGCTCCGTCTTCGTACGCCGATCCGGTCATGCAATGGATCGCCAGCGCCCGGCGATCCAGCGGTGCCCCGGGCGATGCCATTAGCCGCCGGCTCGAGCCGGGACGTCGGGAGACCCCTCCCACCTCGGGTCCGGGGCCGGGGCCGAGGCGGAGAGCGGGGGTGGAGCGATGACCATGCTCGAGTTGCGACGGGTGTCGAAAACCTTTGGTGAGGGAGCAAACGAATTCGAAGCCCTGCATCATGTCGATCTGTCGGTCGATGCCGGGACGCTGGTGGCCGTCATGGGGGCGAGCGGATCGGGCAAGAGCACCCTTTTGACCATTGCCGGAAGCCTGGAGGAACCGACGAGTGGCGACGTCCTCGTCGGCGGCGCCGCCCTCTCCAAGATGTCGCGCCACGGCCAGGCTCTGATGCGCCGCCGCTCCATCGGCTATGTGTTCCAGGACTACAACCTGTTGGCTGGGCTGAGCGCAGTGGAGAACGTCGCCCTGCCGCTCGAACTCGACGGCCGTTCGGCCAGAAAGGCGCGATCGGCTGCCTTGGGGGTGCTCGAGGAGCTCGACCTGGCCGATCGGGCGTCGCGCTTCCCTGACGAGCTCTCCGGCGGTGAGCGCCAGCGGATGTCGATCGCCCGCGCCCTGGTGGGGGAGCGTCACCTGTTGTTGGCCGACGAGCCGTCCGGCGCCCTCGACTCCACCAACGGGGAAGCGGTGATGCGCCTCATCCGCGGCGCCTGCCACCGCGGCGTGGCCGCCGTTGTGGTGACCCACGATGCCCAGTTGGCCTCGTGGGCCGACCGGGTGGTGTTCCTGCGGGACGGTCGCGTGATCGACCAGACCAAGCCGCCGCCGAGTCCCGAGTCGCTCCTCGCCCGCGTTCGACACGGATGATCAGCGCTCCTGCAGCGGCCGATGGCACATCAGTTGACCCGGGGCCCCCGGGAGGTTCTCCTGGTGGCAGCGACTCTCCGCTCTCATCCTCTGCGACTTTAGGATGAGATTGAGCATCGGGGTTTCATCCTCGAGGAGGACATCTGAGCGCGAGGCGCCTGCGTAGCCTTCTGCCATCATCATGCCCGCCGGCCTGGCCTTTGCCCGGTCGCGGCGGACGTCGGCTATGCGGAGCCCGTGGTCGAGAGACCGGCGAACAGCTCGCGGACCGAGTTGGCCACCGCGTTGCGCGTCTTGACGGGTTCGGACGAGTTGGCGATCAGCATGGCGCCGCGGGTGAGGGCCCCCAGGAGGAGCCGGGTCATGGTCTCGGGGTCCTCGACCCGCAATTTCCCGGCCCGGACCGCCGCCCCAATGGCGTCGACGATGACGGCGAAGGCGAAGCGCTCGTCGAGTTCGGTGAAGCGGGCCAGTCCGAGGACGGCCGGAGCGTCGACCAGGGTGATCTGTTGCGTCTCCGGGTCGAGCACGGCATCGAGGAAGGCCTCGAAGCCCCGGTCGAGGAAGGCGACTTCGTCGGCCGCCCCTTCGGCGGCCCGCGCCGCTGCCGCCAGCATCTCCGCGTGCACCGCTTCGAACACGGTCTCGAACAATTCCGTCTTGGTGGCGAAGTGGTGGTAGAGCGCGCCGATGGTCACGCGCGCCTCGCGCGCCACGTCCTCCACCGAGGTCGAGGCGAAGCCGTCCCGCCCGAAGAGGTGACGGCCGGCCGCGACGAGGGCGGCCCTGGTCTGCGCCACCTGCTCGGCCCGCAGGGAGCGCGGTTGGTCGCCGGGGGACGTGGGATCGGGCACGTCATCTGTGTAGTCGGTCAACTCCACCCTTGCGTGTACCCCTCCAACTCGTTATAGTATCGCTATACAACATAGTGAGACTATTGCAAGTCGATCTACCTCAAGACGATCCAGTCAGGACGATCTAAAGGAGTGGGCACGGTGACCGCAGCGATTGAGGCATTGAAGGCGGATCGGGCGGCGTTGCTCGGCATCTGCGCCGGGCTGGACGACGCCACCTGGGAAGCCGCCAGTGGGTGCGAGGGGTGGTCGGTCCAGGACCTGATCGCGCACATGGGGGCGCTGTACTGGATGGTGGTCGACCCGAGCACCCTGCCCGACGTGACGGGCCTGCCCTCCGAGCGGGCCCAAGACGCCTACGTCGAGGCCCGCCGGGAGATGGGCCCGGCGGCCGTGCTGGCCGACTACGAAATTGTGAGTGCCACGGCCCTGGACGTCCTGGCCGGGTTCGAAGGCCAGGATTTCGAAGTCCCCCTCGGGGACCTCGGGACCTACGCCGCGGCCCTGCTCCCGACCGCGTTCTGCTTCGACCACTACGTCCACATCCGCGCCGACCTGTTCGCGCCCCGAGGCCCTCTGACCGGGCAGTCGCCACCCTCGGACGAGCTGCGGCTCGTCCCCGCTCTCGATTGGATCGAGGCCGCGCTGCCGCAACAGAACCAGGCGGTGCTCACGGCGTTGGGAGGCTCGGCGGAGATCGTCTGTCACGGTCCGGGGGCGCGCACCATCCGCATCGGCTCGGGAGACCTCCTGGGTCAGATCGTCTCGGATGCGCCCTCGTTCGTGCGCTGGGTGACCCAGCGCAGCTCGTGGGACGCCGAGGGTGTCAAGGTGATCGGTGAGGAGGGGCGGCTGGGCCCCGCCCAAGATCTGCACGTCTTCTGAGGGGCGCCGGACCATCGTCTGACGCACCCGAGGCTCACCCGAGGAGGCCGGGGTCGGCCCGGAGCTCGGCCCGGACGGCCGCCTCCCAGAAGCCGATGAAGCCTTCGCCGTCGCTGGCCGCCATGGCCTTCAGGTAGGCCGCGGGAAGCGGCGAATCGGCGTGGCTCCCGGCGGCGCGGGCACACCAGGCGCGGTGGCAGCGCTGCTCGAGCGCGACGGCCCGCTGGTGCACGGCTCGCGCCGAGCCACCGAGGACGAAGACGCCGTGACCGGCCAGGAGCGCGGCACTGGCCGTCCCCATGCTCTCAATGGCCCGGCGGGCACTGGCCGGGTCGTTGACCGGACCGGTGTACTCGTTCACCAGCGTGAGGTGGCCGCCGCCGAGGGCCGAGCTCTGATCGAGGATCGGGGGGATCTCGCCCATGTCGGACCACACGGTGCCGAAGAGGGGGTGGTGGTGCATGGCCCAATCGACGTCCGAGTGCGCCTTGTGCAGCTCGAGGTGCAAGGGGATGCCCGGCGGCACCGGCCAGTCGCCCTCGACCGCCCGCCCGTCGAGGTCGATCCGCAACACCTGACCGGGCGTGAACTCGGCCCAGGTCAGCAACCACGGGTTGCAGAGCAGGGTGCCGTCGCCCAGGTTGACGGTGATGTGGCCGGCCAGGTGGTCGTTGTAGCCCTCCCGCCACAGGGCCCGGGCCAGCACCACGAGCTCCTCGCGCTGGGACAGGTCGGGGATCAGCTTCTCGGTGGTTGGCGAAAATTCCATAGGGTGCTCCTATCTTTCGGCCAGGACCGGTTCTCGCGCGGGCAGGACCGAGGCGGGCAGGGGGTGACGGTAGAGGGCGGCGGCGTTCTCGCTGCAGATGGCCCGCAGCTCGTCGGGCGGGAGGTGGCTCCAGCACTCGGCGATCACCCGCTGGGTGTCCGGCCACGTGCTGTCGCCGTGGGGGTAGTCGACCTCGACCATGATGTTGCCGACCCCGATGCGGTGGCGGGTGTCGATGGTCGAGGGGTCGTCGATCGTGCAGAACCAGAAATTGCGTTGCAGCACCTCGGACGGCCGCAGTTCCCAGCCCAGCCCGTACCCCGATCGGTCCACGATGTTGTCCAGGCGGTCGAGGAGCATGGCCACCCAGCCGATGCCACCTTCGCTCATGGCGATTTTCAGGGTGGGGTTGCGCATCGGGTAGCCCGACCACAGCCACTCGGCACAGGCGGTGAGGGACAGTTGCCCGAAGAGGGTGGCGCCGAGTTGGAGGGCCGGAGATCCCGGGGGAGCCGGGGTCAGTCCCGAACTGCCCACGTGCAGCGAGACCACCGTGTCGGTCTCGACGATCGCCTCGATGATGGGGTTCCAGTGCGGGCGGTCCCACAGCGAGGGCAGGCCGATCTCGTGGGGCCGTTCGGGGAGGGTGACCGAGGTGAAGCCGCGCGACGCGTTGCGCCGGATCTCGTCGGCGGCCAGCTGGGGATCGGCCAGATAGGTGATCCCGAGCGGGACGATGCGCTCGGGGTGGGGTTGGTGCCACACCTCGAAGAGCCAGTCGTTCCAGGCCCGCACGCACGCCAGTCCGAGGTCACGGTCGGGTGAGTCGAAGAACACCCGGCCGCAGAAGCCGGTGATCTGGGACGGGAAATTCACCGAGGCCCAGACGCCGTTGAGATCCATGTCGTGCAGGCGCGCCTCGACGTCGTAGCAGCCCGGTCGCATCTGATCGAAACGGAAAGGCTCCAGCCCGTAGGTCTCGGGGCGGCGTCCCGCCACCGCATTCATCCCGACCTGGGTGTACTGCTTGCCCTCGAACTCCCAGACCTGGTGCCCGGCCGGAGTTTCGACGATCCGGGGGGCCCGCTCGGCCAGCGCGGTCGGGACCCGGCCCTCGAAGGTGTCGGGCGGTTCGACCACATGATCATCGACCGAGATCACCGTCGTGCGGACCTCTCGGGGGCTGGGGTCCGGAAGGAACAACTCTTGATCCATCATGATCCTCCCGGTGGGCTGGTCTCGGCGGGTTCCTGGCTGGTCCCGAGGCCAGTCTGCCCTTGCGGTCTCTCCGACTCAACCCGGCGCAATGCCCCGTGCAGGCCTCTGAGTCAGACGCGATCACCGGCCGAGCGGGTAGCCCAGCTCAGGGCCGCAGGGTTCGCCGCCTTCACAGAAAGGACGTCCGACTCCTATCTCGCATTGATCCCTTCACCATTCTCGCCACAGTTCCAACCTGCAGCATGCAAGCGCTCCCCAAATCGGGGCAGCGTTTGGCCGATGTCGAAAGAAGGACACCAACAGATGAAACTCCGCATTCGCACCGTGCTCGCCACCTCCGCCCTCACCGCCGGCCTCGTCGCCGGAGGCGCCGTGATCGCCAACGCCGCGACGAACTCGTCGAGCCCGGTCCCGAGCACCTCGAGCACCTCGAGCACCTCGAGCGCCCCGAACACATCGAGCACAGCCGCGACACCGGGAGGCATCTCAACCAACAACTCGTCAGGATCGGGGTCCACCACCCCGTCGAGCCATCCGGCTGGGTCCGCCCCTTCGGGGTCCACCAAGAACTGCCCGAATATGGGGACCAACGCGGGTTCTGCTCCCACGCCGGGATCCGGGTCGACCTCCGGATCCTGAGCAGCTCCATGCCCGAGCGCGTGGGACTCCCGGATGGTCCGGGAGTCCCACGAAGCGCTCGAGCGAGACGTGCGCCCGCAATGGCTTCGGCCGGTTCCGGCCTCTACAGGCAGCGATTAGCCCGTCAGCATCGATCTGAAAAGTTCGCTCAGGGCCCGCCAGTGTCGTGCTGCCACATCGGGGTCGTAGGTTGGGTTGTCGGGTACGGCGAATCCGTGAAGGGCGGGATACGTCTCGATCAAATGGTCGACACCGGCCTCGGTAAGCGCAACCTCGAGGAGCGCCGCCTGCGCCGGTGAGAAGGAACTGTCCTTCTCGGCCGCAGCCACGTAGACCCGTCCCGTGATCCGCCCGACGGTTCGGTGGGGGCTATCCGGCGCGTCGCTGACGAGGTGCCCGCCGTGGAACGATGCCGCGGCGACGATACGGTCGGGATGCCGCGCGGCGGCCGTGAGCGACAGCCCACCACCCATGCAGTAGCCCGTCGACCCGACCTTGGTTCCCGCCACCTCTGGCCGCTCCGAGAGGAACTCCAAGAACGCCCCGGCGTCGCTCGCCGCCATCGCCTTGGTGAGACTGCCGGCCATCGTCCCGAGCCGGGCGCGTTCACCGGGATCGGTGAATGCAGTTTCGACCCGGAACGGCTCGTATGGGCCGTGTCGGTAGTACAACTCAGGCAGGAAGCCGACGTAGCCCATGCCCGCCAGGTGCTCGGCCATTTCGATGATCGCTGGGCGCACACCTCCAGCATCCATGAACATGATCACCGCGGGCCAAGGGCCCCGGCCCTCCGGTGCGAACAAGATCGAAGGGCATAGGCCATCAGGCGTCGGCACATGCACGTCAGTGCGCTGCGTCATTGAGCTCCTCTCGCCGGAAGAAACCTCATCATGCCGGTCAGCCATTGTCGCGTCGAGCTGCCCCGTGTCACTACTGGGTAGCAACCCCAACGGAGTGGTGGCCGCGTCGGGCGGTGCGCTCGCGCGTCTTCCCGGCGGCCTCACTGACCGAGAGGATCACTGGGTACCATCGGGGTGATGACCGACGTCCTGCCCCACCCCCTCAACGAGGGGTTCACTTGGGTGGCGCGCCAACCGCCCTTCCGCGCCGTCACCGCGGAGCAGGCGGCGGCCTACGACGAGCTCGGCTACTTCGTGATGGAGGACGCCTTCGATCCAGCGACACTGGCTGAGGTCGTCGGGGAGATCGACCCGGTGGAGCGGGAGTTCGAGGACCGGCTGCGCCAGGCCGACGGTGCGAGGGCCTTCATCGCCCGAGCCGACGAGATCACCTTCACCACCCACATCGTCACCCGATCGGAGCGCCTGCGCCGGTTTGTGGCCTGCCCGCCCCTGACGGACCTGTGTGCCGATCTCATCGGCCCCGACGTCCGTTTGTACTGGGACCAGGCGGTCTACAAGAAGCCGGGGACGGCGGCGTCGTTCCCGTGGCACCAGGACAACGGCTACGCCTTCCTCGAGCCCCAGCAGTACCTGACCTGCTGGATCGCCTTGACGGATGCCACCGAGGAGAACGGGTGCCCCTGGGTCGTGCCCGGCCTGCACAAACTGGGCACGCTGCGACATCACGTCACCGACACCGGGCTTGTCTGTTTCGACGAGGCGGCCGAGGCGGTTCCGGCGCCCGTGGGGGCCGGCGGCATGGTGGTCTTCTCCTCGCTTACCCCCCATAGCACCGGGCCCAACCGCACCGACACCGTGCGCAAGGCCTACATCGTCCAGTACGCGCCCGATGGTGCCGCCGTGCTGGTGGGCCGGTCCCGCGGCGATGCGCAGCCTGCGCCCGCCGCGGCGCCCGAGCGCCAATTCCTCGTCCTCGAGGGTGACCGCCCGATCATCTCGTGACGTCGCGGTGGCACGATGGTCACGCAATGGGACGGGCCGCAGTGTGAAAAGGTGACTGGTATCCCGCGATGGCATCGGGGAACGACACAGTGCGTGAGGGAGTTGTGACGATGGACGTTGGGGGGAGTGCGCTCGTCACGGGTGCCAGCCGGGGTATCGGGCGAGCGGTTGCCATCGAGCTCGCCGACCGTGGCTTCGACACGGTGGCCACCATGCGCAACCCGCAGAAGGGCGCGGAGCTTCCGGGCCTGACGACCGGACGGCTCACCGTGCGCAGCTTGGACGTCACCGATCCCGGCAGCTACGCCATGCCGGATGATCTGCGGGTGCTGGTGAACAATGCCGGCGTCGACTCTGCCTACCTGCCGGTCGAACACAGCAACCTCGATGATTGGCGCACGGTGTTCGAGACCAACGTGATCGGCGTGGTGGGCGTCACGATGCCGGCCATCCCCAGGCTTCGAATCAACCGACCGGCCGTGATCTGCAACATCACGTCATCGTCGATCTTCGCCAGCGTCCCCTTCTACTCCACCTATCGCGCCTCCAAGGCAGCCGTCTCGGCCTTCGGTGACAGCCTCCGGGCCGAGGTGGCCTCTTCGGGGATTCGCGTGGTCGAGATCGTCCCGGGTCCCATTGACACGGACATGTTCCAGCTCAGCACGGGCGAGCCGGTCGCGGCCCAGTTCGAGATCTACCGGGCCATGGCTGAGCATGCCGCCCGGGTGCGCCAGGAAGTGGCAGACCCGCTCGTGTCGGCGCCGGCTGACGCGGCCGCCCTCATCGTCGACGCCATCCTCGACGAGCAGGGACCGATGCGGTACGGGTGCGATCCGTTGTCGATCGGGCTCCTCGACCTGTGGCGCCAATCGGATGACGAGACCATGTACGAGATGACCGGCCATACTCTCGCCGAGCCGCCGCCGCCGCCCGAGGCCTGAGCACCGCCCAGGGTTCGACTGCCCCGCCTACGTGTAGCCCTGCATGATGTGCTCGATCCACCAGGCGGGGGCGGCGTTCATCAGCGTCTGGAGGTCCCAGTAGTCCCACCATCGGATGATGGAACCGTCCTGCAACTCTTGGACCGAGACGAACGGCAGGGTGACCTGCTCGCCGGTGTGCCAATGCCAGGTCTCGGCATGTTCGGTGACGACCGAGTCACCCTCGGCCACCATGAGGCGCAGCTCGTGGTCGTACCCCGAGAGACGCTCGAGGCCCAGTCGTAGGCGGGCCACGATGAGCTCGGGTCCCCGCGCCACGTCATCGGGTGGCGAGGGTACGTCGGTGTACTCACTGTCCGGCGTGAAGAACGCGGCGATGGCGTCCCAGTCGCGCCGGTACAGCGCGTTCCAGAACTCCTGCACCGTGGCTTTGTTGGTCTGATCGCTCATGGTGCTCCCTACCCTCCCACGCGCGCCGCGGTCGTCACCGACTTCGTGAGGGAGCGTGCCGGAAGCGGACCGTCACTCGCTTCTCGTTGCCGGAAAGCCGCACCGTGCCGGTCCCCTCATCGATGCTGCCCGCGCTGGTGCCTGCGATGTTCTCGACGAACGAGGGCAGCTGGAACAGGACCGCGCCGCTCGGCGACGCGCCACTGAGCACCAGGGTCACCGCATGTGAGCCCGGCCTGATGGTGACCGCCAGCCGCTTGCCGTCCGTGGTTGGGAAATGGGTCACCGAGATGGTCGCACCCGGGGTCAGCCAGCGGCCCGGCACGCCCCGGCCCACGGTCAGGTCGCCGTCGGACTCCTGTGCGGCCAGGGAGTCGAGCAGGACCTTGTTGGCGTTGGCGATGCCCCACGCATGGGGTGAGGCCCCCTGTCCGCCCGCCGGATGGCTTCCGATCCATGGTGAGGCGGGCGCGGGGGCCGAGGCACTCTCCCACCACGAGTAGGGACCGCTCTGGGTATGGGTGATCATGAACGCGTAGGCCAAGATCCCCTGGTCGCGATGGCTCCGGCTGGCCAGTCCCCAGCTCCCGTACCCCGCGTTGTAGGCGGTCGAGTAGAAGTCAGTCGGGTAGCCGCCGAAGGTGTCCGGCGGCAGGTCGCCCCGGAGCCGGCCGAAGCCGTACGCGTACGTCGCATCGATCAGGTCGAGGCCCGGTCCCTTGACCGGTGCGCCGAAGAGGGGCGCGTCCCAGGCCCATCGACCGAAGAGGAGGGGGGCGGCCCAGTTGGCGTCCTCGGGGTTGTTGCACCGGTTCGCCGTGTTGGGTTGGACCATCGAGCAGGGCAGGTACGAGAGATGGCCCCGCTGGATCGTGTCGGTGAGGACCCGATTCGTCGCCGTCAGGAGGCTGGCGTACTGCGCGGTCGCCCACTGGACCTCGCCGGTATCGCCGACCCGCTGGGCCACATAGCGATAGGCCGCGAGGCCCATCAAGGCCTCGTAGTCGTCGACGGTCCAGTACCCGTCGGAGTCGATGTCGTCGGTGGCGCCGATGATCCCATCGGGTCCGGTCCGGTCGGCGGCGATTTGGTGCGCGGTCGCTTCGATGCTGGGCTCCGTGGCGCCGGCCGGGCCCGGTGTGGCGAAGTTGGCCTTGACGAAGGCCAGGTCCCCGGTCTTGAGCAGGTAGATGGCCCAGGGCCACGAGTAGGTCCATAGGCCGTCCTCGTACTGGCCCTGGGAGCCCACCACGTGCCGCGCCTCGAGCAGCAGCGCGTGAGCATCGCCATCATCGCCCTGCGTAAAGAGAGTGGCCAGTATTCCGATCACATCGTGACTGAATTCCGCGGCGTAGCCGTTGACGCCGGTGTTCAAGTCGTTGCCGCTGCGGGCAATTTGGGTGTAGATGAATCCGCTCCGGTAGGCGTCGCTCAATTGGGTGTCGGGGACCTCGACGCCGGCGATCTGCGCCAGTTGGCCGTTCCAGTAGGAGCGCATGTGGGCGAAGTGCTCATCAAAGCTGCCCGCGGACTCCAAGGCGTGGGCGGACGGCCATGGGGAGAGCTTCCCGAATCGATCGACCGCCAGGACGTAGTCGTGCGTGGCGGTTCGGTGGGGTCCGAGCGTCGCCGGTGCGGTGGCCAGCGGGACCAGGCCCGGCGAGGGATCCGGGTCGGCCGCGATCGTGCGGTCGCTGGAATTGGTCACGGCCACTCGGGCGTAGACGGCGACATAGGGAGTGGCTCCCAGTGTCACCCTGTCGGCGAACTCGGTGATGGCGACGGAGGCACCCTGGTGGTAGAAGGTGGTGATCTGGGCGGGAAGGTACCCCTCGGCGTTCACCCACCTGGTGGGACCACCCGAATAGAGGCCGAAGGCGAACGACTTGTCGATGCCGTCCTGCACGTAGAAGCTTCCCCCCAGGCAGGTGGTGACCCCCTGCGAGTTGCCGGCCCAGCCGATAGCCGATGCCGTTCCGTACGCACCGGCGACAGCGTCGATGGACGGGTCCAATGTGCAGGCGAAGGAGGTTGTCCCGGGGGCGGGGTTGGCTGCGCCGGACTCGGGAGCCACCCCGAAGGTCAACGCGAGCACCAGGAGCGCCACCAGCTGGACCTCGAGGAGATAGGCGGCGCGGGACGCGCGGCGCCCACCCACGTGGGTCAACCAACCGCCCGACCCCGTGCTCACCCGGCCGGTTCGACGCTCGGCATGGGTCCGGCGAAACTCAATCGGCGGAGGTAGAGGTCCCGGCTGTGCGGATAGGCCACCGCGCCCGCGGCCCAGGCGTGAAAGGCGATCCAGAGAGTGCCGGAGCTGTCGGCGAAGACCGATGCGCCGCCCGGCCCGGCCACGCCGGAGCCACTGGCGAGGATCGGTTGGGCCAGGGGTTTGGTGCACGGGCCGAGCGGGCCGGTGCAGGTGGCCACGCCCACCGCGTAGTTGGCGCTGTTCCAGTTGTTCCCCGAGTAGAAGAGGAAATAGCGCCCGGCCACCGCGACGAGGTCGGGCGCCTCGACCACCCCGCCTTCCCAGCTCTGTCCGGGGCTGAGCAGCGGGACGGCACCGCTGCCGACCAATCCGGTACCGGCCGGGTCGAGTTGCTGGGACCAGATCGTCGGGGGTTGGCCGTTCGCCCCGATCGTCTTCCACTCGAGATACGGCGTGCCGTTGATGTCGACGAACGGGGACGGGTCGATGGAGCCACCCAGATTGGCCTGGCAGGCCATCGGGGCCGTCGACGTGTCGACGAAGGGTCCCTGGGGTTGGGCGGCGGTCGCCGCCGAAATGCACTGTTCCCCGCCGTTGGGCACGACGGCCGAGTAGTAGAGGACGTACTGCCCGCCGATGGGCAGTACCGAGGGCGCCCAGGTCGCGTTCGGCGCGGCCCAGGCGGGGAGACGGGGCAACGCATTGCCCACCGGGTTCCAGTGCACCAGATCGGTGGACGCGATGATCTGAATATTCCCTTCGGCGGAGTTGGTGGCGTAGGCGTAGGTTGTGCCTCCGACCGGGAGGACGTAGGGGTCCGGAAAGTCGAAGGGGTAGACCAGTCCGCTGGTGTTCCCGCCGGCCAGAGTCAGGCACGCGGCGGAGACAGCGGTGAGGTCACCGCCCACCCGCCCGTTGTTGCGGTTCGAGATGTCCGTGAGGGCGCCGTTCACCCCGCCCAGGCACGTCTGGAGGGTCCCGATGTCGAGCCCCTGGAGGTAGGCCGCCTGGGTGGTGCCGGCCAGGGATGTGTTGGCGGCGGCGAGGACCTGGAGGGTGAACCCGTCTTCGAGCAGCAGCGTGCTCCGATGCTTGACGGCCAGTTGGCGCGATCCGTTCGCAGCCGCCAACGCGCCCCGCGCCCGCACCAGGTCGGACGTGGCGGCCGCGAGGAGCTGATGCTCCTGGCGGGACCGCGTGTGCGCCTGGACGTCGGTCACCACGGACGCGATCAGGACACCGACGGCGACCAGTGCGGCGAGAGCACCCAGCCGATGCCTGCGCCGTGGCTTACCCACTCGAGGCCGCCACGGTCCGACACGCGCCCGACACATCCTGCAGCGCGCTGATGGCCGAATTCAGGTCTCCGACCGAGAGGGCGTTGAGAGATTGCTCAATCCCGCCCAGACAGGTCTGGAGGTCACCGATGGTCGCGCCCTGTTGCGACACGTTCGCCTGGGCTTGGGCGAGCACGGTCTGGACTCCCTTGAGCCGCGCCGTGTCCTTGGCGAGCGCCACCGTGTCGACGCCGACCCACCGGTTGACCGTGGTGAGGTCCCGGCGGACCGAGTTCAGGTTGCGCAGGACGCGGTCGGCGCGGTGCCGGGTCACGATGAGCGAGGCGTGGGCCTGGTCGAACTGGGTGTTGGCCTGGACCTCGTTCGCCACCACGTACCCCAGCCCGGTCGCCAGGAGCGCGACGAGGGTGAGCCCGAGCAGCCAGGCCCGCCACCTCGTGGGAGGTGGCGGTGTGCCGGCGACTCCGTTGACCCCGCCCTCGGCGGCCAGCACGGTGGAGGCCATGGTGTCCTTGCCCTTTCCCGGGGGAGCACCGTCCCCCTCCCTCGTCCCTATCGTCGCATCCGCCCGCATGCTCCGCAGGACAGGGCGTGTGCCCTCGCCAGTTCCGCGCCGGCGGAGGGACGAGGCATGATGCACGCCATGCCGCAGCCCCCCGTGAAACTGTCTTCCGGCACCTCCCAGGCGAAGGCCCTCCCCCCCGCCATCGAGATCGCCCGCCAAGCCTCGCTGCTCCCGATCACGGAGATCGCGGCCCAGATGGGCCTGGCGCCGGACCTGCTCGAGCACTATGGGCCGAACGTGGCCAAGATAAGCCTCGACGCGGTGGGTGCGTTGGCCGAGCGGCCACGGGCGCGGTACGTCGTGGTGACGGCGATGACCCCGACCCCGCTGGGCGAAGGGAAGACGACCACGACCATCGGCCTCGGTCAGGCCCTCGGGCGCGTCGGCAAGCAGGCGACCGTCGCCATACGCCAGGCCTCCATGGGGCCGACCTTCGGGATCAAGGGCGGGGCCGCCGGGGGCGGGTACAGCCAGGCGGTGCCGTTCGAAACGCTCAACCTGCACCTGACCGGCGATCTTCACGCCGTGACGGCCGCCAACAACTTGTTGGCGGCCATGGTCGACAACCACATCCACCAGGGCAACGCCCTGGGGATCGACCCGCGGAGCATCACCTGGCGCCGCGTGCTCGACGTCAACGACCGCTCGCTCCGCAACATCGTGGCCGGTCTGGGGGCGAGCGAGGACGGCACGCCGAGAGAGACGGGGTTCGATATCACCGCCGCCTCGGAGGTCATGGCCGTTCTCGCGCTGGCCACGTCGCTCCACGACCTGCGGGCGCGCTTCGGCCGGATCGTCGTCGGTTACACCAAGGCCGGTGAGCCGGTGACGGCGGAGCAGCTCAAGGCGGCCGGGGCCATGACGGTGATCATGCGGGACGCCATCAAGCCCAACCTGCTCCAGACCATTGAACGCACGCCCGTCCTCGTCCACGCTGGTCCCTTCGGGAACATCGCGCACGGCAACTCATCGATCGTGGCCGACCTCATCGGCATCCATGCTGGGGATTACCTGGTGACCGAAGCGGGGTTCGGTTCGGACATGGGGGCTGAGCGGTTCTTCAACATCAAGTGCCGGACCTCGGGGCTGGTCCCCGACGCCGCCGTGGTGGTGGCCACCGTGCGGGCACTCAAGCTCCACTCGGGTCGGCACACGGTGACGGCCGGTCGGCCGCTCCCCCTGGGAATGCTCACCGAGAACCCCGAGGAAGTCCACCTCGGGGCGGCCAACCTGCTCAAGCACCTCGCCATCGTGCGCCGACACGGCGTCACCCCGGTCGTGGCCATCAACGCCTTCCCCGGGGATTTCGCCTCCGAGCATGACGCCATAGTGCAGATCGCCGCCTCCGTCGGCGTCAAGGCCGCCGTCTGCACGCACTTCACCGATGGGGGACTCGGCGCGATGGAACTGGCCGAGGCCGTCGTCGAGGCAGCCGACGAGCCCAGCCAGTTCCACGTCCTCTACGCATCGGGTCTCGCGCTCCAAGAGAAGATCGAGACGATCGCCACTGAGGTGTATGGAGCCGACGGTGTGGACATCCTGCCCGTCGCGGCGCGCCAGCTGGCCACGTATGAGCGGGCCGGCTTCGGCTCGCTGCCGGTGTGCATTGCCAAGACCCACCTCTCCATCTCCTCGGATCCTTCGCGCAAGGGTGCGCCCACCGGCTGGCGCCTCCCGGTGCGGGAGGCCCGGGCCAACGCCGGGGCCGGATTCGTCTATCTGCTCAGCGGCGACATGCGCACGATGCCCGGTCTGTCGTCGCATCCCGCGGCCGAGAGCATCGACATCGATGACGAGGGCAACGTCGTCGGCCTCTACTGAGGCCCGCCCGAGTGCCGTCGACCCGAGGCCGACGGTACATGGGCCACGGATGCGGGCACCGGGCGGCCCGGTCCCGAACTTGCTACGAGGTCATGAGGCGCAGGTCGGGCTCGGGCCCGAAGTGCGGGTCCGAGCCACCGTGTGCTTCGAATTTCTGCCAGCCGGCGATGCCGATCATGGCGGCGTTGTCGGTGGCCAGCGCGGCCGGTGGGATCAACAGGGTGCTGCCGAACTCATCGCCGAGGGCCTGGGCCCGGGCCCGGAGGATCGGGCTGGCGGCCACACCCCCGACGACGGCAAAGGCCGGGTCCCCGAACTCCTCGAGCGCCCGACGGAGTTTGGCGCAGAGCACGTCCATACAGGCGGCCACGAACGAGGTCGCGACGTCGTCCATGACGAAGTCAGGTGTCTTGCGGATGTAGTTGACGACCGCCGTCTTCAAGCCGGAAAAGGAGAAGTCGTAGCCGTCCTGCAGCATGGGGCGGGGGAAGTCGAGGGTGTCCGTTCCCTGGGCGGCCAGGCGATCGAGGACCGGACCGCCCGGGTAACCCAGCCCCAGGAACCGGGCGATCTTGTCGTAGGCCTCGCCGATGGAGTCGTCCACCGTCTGGCCGAGCAGCGTGTGGGAACCCGCGCCGAGCGTGCGGGTGAGCAGGCAGTGGCCGCCGGAGACCAGCAGGGCGGTGTGGGGGAAGGGGACTTCCCGGTTCGCCAGGTACACGCTGGCCAGATGCCCTTCGAGATGGTTCACACTGACGACCGGCACGCCCCAGCCCAGGGCCAGTGACTTCGCCGTCGAGATACCGACGAGCAGGGCGCCGACGAGGCCGGGCCCCGACGTCACCGCAATGGCGCTGAGCTCGGGCCCCGAGACGCCGGCGTCCGCCAGCGCCTGCTGGACGATCGTGGTGATGAGCTCGACATGGGCCCGGCTGGCCAGCTCGGGGACCACGCCGCCGAACTGGGCGTGGAGGTCGATCTGGCTGGCCACCACCGACGAGCGCACCTCCAGTGTGGCGTCGATGACGGCCGCCGCCGTCTCGTCACACGACGTCTCGATCGCCAGGATGGGTCCCTTCACGGCGCTTCTCGAGCGGCGGCGACGGTGTCCCGGACCGAGCGCGCCGGTATCGCCCCTTCGCGTTCGACGACGGCCTCGCCGTGCCCCACGTTGACCAGGGTCGACACCGCACCGCCGAGGAGCCCCCCATCGACCACCGGGCCCACCCCGGATCCCAGCACCTCCGCCACCTCGGAAGCCGAGGGCGGCGTGGGGCTGCCGTGAGGGTTGGCACTGGTCACCAGCAGGACACCGGTTCGCTGGAGCAACGCCAGCAGGAAGGCGTGCTGTGGGATGCGGACGGCAACCTCGCAACGTCCAACGAGCCACGAGGGACGGCCGGCCTCGGGGTCGAATCCGAAGACCAGGGTCAGGGGACCGGGCCACCATCGATCCCCCAGGGCCCTCGAGGCCGCGGTCTCCTCGACACCGAGTGCGCGCACCTGCGCCGGTGACGCCGCCAGTACCGGCAGGTGCATCCCGTCGGGACGCCCCTTGGCCCGGAAGATCTGGCCGACGGCCTCGACATCGTCGGGCCGCGCCGCCAACCCGTACACGGTGTCGGTGGGGAGTACCACCACCTGTCCCGAGCGCAGGGCGGCCGCAGTGGCCTCCAGCGCGTCATCGTCGTCCACGTGCAGCATGAGGTCTCCCGGTCGGGTGCAGTATTGCCGATGAAGGGTGCCGCTCTTACCCGTGACGGGTATCGCTCAGGAGGGTGGAGTCCGGCGTGGCCTACGGTGATCGCGCTAGGTGGGAGAGCGAACGTCGGGAAAAACGCTGGGAAAAACGTGGAAAGAAAAAACGTAGGAAAGAGGAAGGGAGCCGCTGGTGGCCTCGAGGACGAAACGGCGGCGTGGCCGGTGAGGGTCGACGTCGGGCTGACCGGAGTGCCGCTGGACCAGGTGGCGGCGCGCACCGGAGAGCTGCGCTCACTCGGGGTTGACGGCGTGTACAACGCGGAGGGCCCGCACGACATCTTCGTCCCGCTTACCCTGGCCGCCGCCGCGGGGAGCGGGCTCAGTTGCACCACCAATGCCGCGGTGGCCCTGCCGCGCAATCCGATCCACCTGGCCCACGCGGCCTACGACCTCCATGTGCTCTCGGGAGGGCGTTTCCATCTGGGCCTGGCTCCCCAGGTCCAGGCGCACATCGCCCGCCGTTTCGGGCTCGAATGGTCCTCCCCCGTGGAGAGGATGCGCGAGCTGGTCGGCGCCCTGGGGGCCATCTTCGCCACCTGGCAAGACGCCGCTCCACTGCGGTACGAGGGGACGTACTACCGCCACACCCTGATGACCCCCATGTTCAACCCGGGCCCGAGCGAGTTCGGGGTGCCACCGGTACTCCTCGGTGCGCTCGGCCCGGCCATGACCAGCATGGCGGCCGAAGTCGCCGACGGGTTGCTGATCCTCCCCTTCAACAGCCGCCGGTCCCTGACCGAGCTCACCATGGCGGCGGTGCACCAGGGACTGGATCGCAGTGGCCGGTCGCGAGGGTCGTTCGAGATCGTGTGCGGCGTCATCGTCGGGATGAGCGGGGACCGGGCCACCCTGGCCCGCTGTCGGGACGGGGTCCGGGCCCTGCTCGGCTTCTACGGATCGACCCCGGCCTACCGCCGCGTCCTCGAGATCGAAGGGCGCGGCGAGGTGCAGTCCGAGTTGGCCCAGGTGGTGCGGCGAGGGGACTGGGGAGAGCTCGGCGCGCACGTCGCCGACGACCTGGTCGATGCCCTGGCCGTCTGTGGGACCCCGCGTGAGTGCGCCGAGCGGATTCGGGAGAAAGTGGGCGACGTGGCCGATCGCGTGGCCCTCTTCACGCCCGTCGCGCCCACCGACGCCGAGCTGGCCGAGTTGGTGGCCCGTCTCAGAGCCTGAGCGGGCGGATAGGGGCCGTGATGAGCGATGGGTCGGCCTTCCAGTCCACGCCCGGTACGTCGACGTAGAGCTCGATCTCGTTACCGTCGGGGTCCTCGATGTAGAGGCTGTGGGTGACGGTGTGGTCCGATGCGCCGACGATGGTGGCGCCGGCCGCCTTGAGCGCGTTCACCATGGCGCGCAGATCGTCGTCGGACTCGCCCACGTTGAGGCCGAAGTGGTACATGCCGACCCGCCGGCCCCGGGGGATTTCGGCCGCATCCGACCCGACCTCGATCAAGAGAAGCTCATGATGGGTACGGCCCGACGAGAACGCGGCGGCCCCGACGGGTCGTTCTCCGGGTTCGGGCACGATCTGGTGCCACCCCAGCACGTCCCGGTAGAAGGCGGCCGAGCGCTCCACGTCGTGGACGTAGAGAACCAGATGGCCCAGCTCGCGGACCGTCATGCCGTGGCCGCGTTCTGCTCGGCCGTGCTCTGCTCGGTCGTGCTCTGCTCGGCCGGGCCCTCGTCGCTCGCGTCCTCCTCGTCGCTCCCGTGCGCGGTCCGGATCCAATGCGCCTGGGGTGGCATGCCGGGGCCAAGGTGGATGGGGACGTCGAAGGGTTCGGACTCGAGCCCGGCCGCCTCCATCAGCTCGGCCAGGGCGGACGGGACGGCGGCGGCGATGTCCCACAGGCGCGGCACGGCCCGGGCGTCGGACGCCATGCCCCAGTAGAGGACGCCCTGGTAGCTCATGATGGTGATGTTAAGCCCCATGCCGTCCATCACCGGTCCGAGGGGGAACATGCCCAGCAATTCGGCGCCGCCCATGTAGAGGGGAAAGTCGGGGCCGGGCACGTTGGAGATGACCAGGTTGGCCACCGGGCGGTGCCGGTCGGCCAGCTTCATCCCGGTGTAGAGGCGAGCGGCCAAGGCGAACACGTTGGGCGTGGCATGCTCGGCCCAGTTCTGCAGGGTCGAGGCACCGAGCGCCCGGTGCTCTTCCTTGGCGCCCTTGGTCCCCTCGCGAATGGCCCGCAGCCGTTCCAGCGGGTCGTCCAGTTGGCACGGCAGCTGCACGAACATGGCCGACACCTTGTTGGAACCCTTCAGCTGGGCCACGTCGGGCGTGACCGACACCGGGACGACCGCCACCAGGGGGATGTCGGGGAGCTCGTCGCCGGCCTGCAGGTAGGTGCGCAGCGCGCCGGCGCACACGGCCAGGATCACGTCGTTGACGGTGGTCTCCATGGCGTTCTTGAGCTTCTTCACGTCCGCCAGGTTGGCGGCCGCGAACGCCACCCGTCGGCGCGAGTGGACCGCCGCGTTGATGGAGGTCCGGGGGGCGGTCAAGGGGAGCGCCGCCTTGGCGGTCTCGCCCTGCCTGACCCGACGGACCCCCGCGATGGCCCCGGTGGTTCGCCAGATCATGCGGCCCAGGTCGATCGGTCGGACCATGTTGGTCAGCAGGGCCTGCGAGACGAGCTCGAGGTTGGACGGGATACGGGTGTCGAGATGACGTTCCACCGCCGACCCCGGCGCGGGCGGGTCAGCCTCCAGATCGAAGAGCACGCCCAGGAGCTCGGCGCCCGAGACACCGTCAATGGTGCTGTGGTGCATCTTGACCACCAGGGCGATCTTGCCGTCCTCGAGCCCCTCGACCACCCACATCTCCCACAGCGGTCGATCCCGGTGCAACTGGCGGCTGGTGACGTCGGCCGCGAAGTCACCGAGTTCGCGCATGCCTCCCGGTGAGGGCAGGGCCGCCCGGCGGAGGTGGTTGTCGATGTCGAACTCCGGGTCATCGATCCAGACCGGGTGCCCCAGGCGCAACGGGACCTCGACCAAGCGGCGCTGGAACACCGGGACCTGGGGGATCCGGTCGACGATCATCTGGCGGATCCGTCGGAACGAGTAGCCGTCGGGCACCGTGGAGGGGTCGAAGACGGCCACCATGGCCACGTGCATGTGCAGGGTCGGCGTCTCCATGTAGAGAAAGCTGGCATCGAGCCCGGAAAGTCGCTCTGGGGTCATCGCGTCTCCTTGCTGGGGCGGGACTCCCCATAACGTGGCATCTTCTCGCCCCCGCGGGCAACTGTCTGAGCAGGAGCCGGAGGGGACGACGGGCGAAACGGTCCGATACGGGCGATGATGGTGCCGTGCCGTTCGTGTATCTGGCTGTGACCGTGGTGGGAGCCATCGGTGTCCTGTTGGCGTACCACCCCATTCGACGCGAGCCGTTCAGTGTGCCCAGCTTCTTCGTGGGTTGGATCGTCGGCGAGGCGGCCCTGCAGAACATCGTCTGGCAGGGGGCCGCCACGGTGGTGTTCGGGCTCTTCGGCGCCTTCGAGAGTTGGGCCGGTTGGCTCGGCTTGGCCATCGCCGTGGTCAGCTGGGCGGGCCTGGTCGGCCTGGTCGTCTCCGGTCGCCGCGCCTCCACCGTGGTCAGCGCCGCCCTCGACGAAGTGCGCAGCGACACCTTCCCGGTCCCGACCGAAGCCGTGGAGCCGTCGTGGGGCCACTGGTGGCGGGTGACCCAGGCCGTCCCGCTCAAGGGGCGAGCGGTGAAGGCGGTCAAGAACATCGACTATTGGGGGGACGGCCACAAACGCCACCGCCTCGATATCTACCGGTCACGGGTGATGACCGGCGAGCGGGCACCGGTCATGGTCTACATCCACGGCGGGGCCTGGATCATCGGGGAGAAGCGCGAGCAGGGCAAGCCGATGCTCTACGAGCTGGCGGCTCGGGGATGGGTGTGCGTGGCCATCAACTACCGGCTCAGTCCCAAGGCGACGTGGCCCGACCACATCGTCGATGCGAAGCGGGCCGTGGCCTGGGTGAAGGAGCACATCGCCGAGTACGGCGGCGACCCTTCCTTCGTGGCGCTGAGCGGCGGATCCGCCGGCGGCCACTTGAGCGCGCTGTTGGCCCTGAGTGCGGGCGACCCCGACTTCCAGCCCGGCTTCGAAGCGGCCGACACCAGCGTCGACGCCTGTGTCCCCTTCTACGGCGTGATGGACCTGACCGGTTCGGCGGAGGGATCGGGCCGCTACGGCTCGGGCCTGTTGGAGCTGCTCGAGAAGCGGGTGATGAAGACGTCCGCCGCCGAGCACCCCGAGGTGTTCGCCCGGGCCTCGCCCACGTACCGCGTGCGCCCCGACGCGCCGCCGTTCTTCGTCCTGCACGGCCGGAACGACACCTTGGTTCCCGTGGACGTGGCGAGGACCTTCGTCGGTGCGCTTCGGGATGTATCCGCATCCCCGGTGGCGTACGCGGAGCTCCCGTTGGCCCAGCATGCCTTCGACGTGTTGGCCTCGCTGCGCTGCCAGGCCACGACCGGAGGGGTGGCGTCCTTCCTGGCCGCGGCCCACGCCGCGAGCAAGGCGGCCCGCGCGGCGAGCAAAGAAGCAGGTGCCGAGAGCAAAGCGGCTCGTACCACCAGCGGACAATCACCCGCCTCGACCGCCGAGTCCAAAGTTTCTGACATAGTGTCAGAAACCAGGGCATGACCTGAGTCCTCGGGGGAGACCAGGGGTTCAGTCACAACGGGAGTCAAAGGGGAGAGCAGTGGGAGAAAATGACATGCGGCGCCTGACCTGGCGCGAGCACGGCGGGCGCACGGTGCGGGGATTCCTCGGCGGGACGCTCATCGCCGGGAGCCTGATTGCCGGCGGTGGGGTCTTGGTGGGGGTCTCATCGGCTGGCGCTTCCGCCCCGCTCAACACGTCGACCACCTGCGTGTCCCCGTCGAAGGTGACGTCGGCCGAATCGTCGTCGAACACGGGGGTCACCAAGAATTCGGTCACGGTGGGCAACGTCTCCATCGTGTCGGGACCCGTCCCCGGATTGTTCGAGGGGGCGCCGGTCGGGGTCAAGGCCTACTTCTCCTACATCAACTCCAAGGGTGGGGTCAACGGCCGCAAGCTCGTGGTTGACGCCAAGGACGACGCCTTCAGCGGCGAGCAGAACAAGACCGAGACCCAGCAGGTGTTGGCCAGCGACTTCGGCATGGTCGGGAACTTCTCCCTCTTCGACTCCTACGGCTGCACCCCGTTGGCCCAGGACCCGGCCGTCCCCGACGTCTCGGTGACCCTCGACCCGACCACCAATGCGCTGCCCAACGTCTTCAGCTCCCAGCCCCTGGCCGTCGGGCAGTCCCTCGGCCCCCTCACCTACTACAAGAAGCACTTTCCCAAGGACATGAGCGTCGGCACCATCGTGTCGAACGTCGCCTCGTCGCTGGCCCAGTGGGCCGGACAGAAGGCGGCGCTCGAGCACGAGGGCTATCACATCACCTACGTACGCGACATAGGCCCGACCGAGAGCGACTTCACCACCGACGTCATCAGCATGCGCAACGATCACGTCAACGCGGTCGACCTGACCGCGGTCGACTGGCAGGTGGGGGCCGAGTTCGTGCAGAACGCGGCCGCCCAGGGCTGGCACCCGGGACTGATCTTCTCGGGCGGACCGATCTACGCCGACCAGTTCATCGCCCATGCGGGAGGCCCGGCTGCCACCAACGGCATCCAGATCGGCCAGGCGCAGGCCCTGTACCTGGGCCAGGACGCCAAGAACCTGCCGGCCGACAAGCTCTTCCTCCAGTACGTGCACAAGGTCATGCCCTCGTGGACGCCCGACCTCTTCACCCTGTACGGCTGGACCTCTGCCCAGCTCTTCGTCCAGGCGTTGCAGGCGGCCGGGGCGAATCCCACGCGGGGCAGTGTCCTGGACCAGCTCAAGAAGATCACCAGCTTCAATGCGAGTGGCCTCTTGGCGCCGTCCAATCCGGCCCAGAAGAAGCCGGCCAGCTGTTATGTGATGCTCCAGATCAAGAACGGACAGTACGTGCGGACGCAGCCCTCGAGCTCGGGCTTCAGTTGCAACACGACCTACTTCTACGCCCCGGGGGGTTCGGGGTCCTAGTCCGAGTCGTTTCTCGCACGAGCCGTTTGGTGAAACACGAGGTGACGTCGTGAGCGAATTCCTCACCTTCACAGTTCTGGGCATCGTCTACGGCGCCATCTACGCCATCACCGCCGGCGGATTGGTGGTGACGTACACCACGACCGGGATCTTCAACTTCGCGCAGGGCGCGGTGGGGATGATCGCCGCCTTCACCTATTGGCAGTTGTGGCAGGGGTGGCACTGGCCGGTGGCCCTGGCCCTGATCGTGGTCCTGCTCGTCGAGGCGCCGCTGCTGGCGATTTACGTCGAGACGCAGCTGATGCGACGGCTGCACGGGGCCTCGGTAGAACGCAAGCTCATGGTCACACTGGGGCTCCTGGTCATTCTGGTCGGGACGGCCACCCTGTTCTGGGGCAATCCGACCGTCATCCGGTCCGTCCCCCCCTTCTTCGACAACACGACCACCGGCGTCATCGGATCGGTGCATCTGTTCGGGGCCAACGGCGTGACCATCTCGGATCAGCAGGTCCTGACCGTGGCCGTGGCGGTCGCCGTGGCCATCGGCCTGCGACTCTTCTTCCGGAACTTCCGGCTCGGCGTGGCCATGCGCGCCGTGGTCGACGACCCCGAACTGGTGGCCATGTCGGGGGCCAAGCCGTACCGCATCTCGCAGATGGGCTGGGCCCTGGGCTTCATCATGGCGGCACTGGCGGGGGTGCTGCTGGCCCCGACGCAGACGACGGGACTCTCCATCACCCAGCTGACCCTGTTGGTGATCAACGGCTACGCGGCCGCCGTCGTGGGCCGGCTGCGCAGCCTTCCCATGACGTTTCTCGGCGCCATGGCGCTGGGCCTGGTCACCGAGTACTGCATCGGCTATCTCCCGGGCCACATCAACCAGAACGTGGTGTCGGTGCTGCCCACGCTGATCCCGGTCGTCTTCCTCTTCGTCGTCCTGCTGGTCATCCCGGCGGCCCGCTTGGCGGCCGCGGGGCGCCTGCCCGTGCACCTGCCGCCGAGGGTGGTGACCTTGCAGCAATCGCTCCTCGGTGGCGTCGTGCTGATCGTCGGGGGATCGATCGCCGCCATGACCGTCGGCGGCGCCGCGCTCTCTCCGCTGACCCAGGGACTGGCGCTCGGCATTGTCGGGCTCTCGCTCGTCCTGCTCACCGGGTACGCCGGGCAGATCTCCCTGTGCCAGCTCACTTTTCTGGGGGTGGGGGCCTTCGTCATGGGCAAGATCTCGGGTGGTGACTCCTGGTGGGGTCTCGTGGTGGCCGTCGTCGTCTCGGGGGTCGTCGGCGCCCTGGTGGCCCTCCCCGCCCTGCGGCTCCGCGGCCTGTACCTGGCCCTGGCCACCCTGGCCTTCGGGGAGGCTGCGTTCTACGCCTTTTTCGACAACAACGCCATCATCCCGCAGGGCTCGTTCATACCCGTCGGTCGCTTACCGCTGCCCTTCATGAGGCAGGTGGGTGACCGGGCGTTCATGATCGAGGCGTTGGTGGCGACGGCCCTGTGCGCCGTGCTCGTCGGTGTGATCAGGCGCAGTGCGTTCGGCCGCCGCCTCGTGGCGCTGAACGACTCGCCCGCGGCCTTCGCCACGGTCGGGCTCAACTCGGCCAGGACGAAGGTGTTCGTCTTCGCGCTCTCCGCCGCCATGGCCGGGTTCGGCGGAGTGCTCTATGCCGGTCAGCCGGAGGCCATCGGCGCCAACGACGTCCAGTTCTTGAGCAGCCTGACCCTGCTCCTCTTCGTGGCCATCTGGGGCATGCGCTCGCTGACCGGCGCGCTGCTCGGAGGCATGACCGCGGCCGCTCTTCCGGTGCTCGAGTCGCACCTGCCGGGCTACCTCTCCTACCTCACCGGCTTCGTGGCCGGCACGGGGATCTTCCTGCTCGGACGGAGCCCCGATGGGATCCTCGGGCTCGATTGGCTGGTGGCGCGTGTCCGGCTGCCTTTCTCCGCCAAGGGTGACGATCCGCCGGAGCTCGTTGTCAGCCAGGACATCGCCCGTGCCGCCTGACGACCCGGGCCTGGAGGTGCACGGGGTCAGCGTGCACTTCGGTGGCGTGAACGCGCTCTCCGGGGTCTCGCTCACGGCCAAGTCCGGGGAGGTCACCGGGCTGATCGGCCCCAACGGTGCGGGCAAGACCACGCTGTTCAATGTCATCACCGGGCTGCAACACCCTGACGACGGGGAGATCTTCCTGGACGGGCAGAACATCACCGGCAAGCGCCCGCACCGCCGGGCCCGTATGGGGCTCGCCCGCACCTTTCAGCGGCTCGAGCTCTTCGGCACTTTGACCGCCGCCGACAATGTGCGCGTCGCCATGGAGTCGTTCGGCGGGTCGACGAGGGAGGCCGCCACGGCGATTCTGGAGCGGGTGGGTGTGGGCCCACAGGCCGGGCAGAACGTCAGCTCACTCGCCACCGGTTCGGCCCGGCTGGTCGAGCTGGCCCGCGCCCTTTCCATCGACCCCAAGGTGCTGCTCCTCGACGAGCCCTGCTCGGGGCTGGACGAGCGCGAGACCATTGTCCTCGGCGAGCTGCTCACATCGGTGGCCGCCGAAGGCCGGGCCGTGGTCCTGGTCGAGCACGATACGGAGTTGGTACTGCGCGTGTGCACCGTGGTCTACGTGCTCGACTTCGGCGAGGTCATTGCCTCGGGGACACCCGAGCAGATCCGCCATGACCCGGTGGTGCAGCAGGCCTACCTGGGCCAGGTGCAACCCCATGACGAAGGCGCCGCGTGAGTACCCCTCGCATCGACATCGTCGACATCCACGCCGCCTACGGTCGGATCGAGGTGCTGCACGGGGTCGACCTGGCCATCCCCGGCGGCATCTTCGCGTTGCTCGGCCCCAACGGCGGGGGAAAGAGCACCCTGCTCAAGGTGATGAACGGCCGCCTGGACGCCACCAGCGGGACGGTGTCGGTCGAGGGCGTGACGCCGGCCAAGTGGACCCCCGAAGCCCTCGCCCGCACGGGCGTGGTGGCGCTCCCCGAGGGACGAGGCATCTTCGCCAACCTGACGGTGCGGGACAACCTCCGCATGTGGACCTACCGGGGCGACGTGGACCAGGCCGAGGTGGAGGAAAAGACCTATGCCCAGTTCCCCCGCCTGGCGGAGCGGCGCAAACAGCTGGCGGGGACGCTCTCGGGCGGGGAACAGCAGATGCTGGCCATCTCGCGGGCCCTGGCCGGAGAGACCAAGGTGCTGCTGCTGGACGAGATGTCGATGGGGTTGGCGCCCCTCATCGTCGGGGAGCTCTACGAGCTGGTGGCGGAGATCGCGGCGCGCGGTGTGACCGTGGTGCTGGTCGAACAATTCGTCAGCACCGCCCTGGGGGTCGCCGACGGGGCCGCCATCATGCTGCACGGGCGGATCGCCCACTGCGGAACCCCCGACGAGATGTCCGACGCCGCCCTGGCCGCCTACCTCTGAGGCCCCGGCACTTCTCGGCCCTCACCCGGCGCTCGTCGACTCAGCTGAATTCTCCTCAATCCTCCTCAGCCCTCCTCAGCCGTCCTCAGCCCTCCTCAGCCAGTCGGGCCACTACGGAGAAATCGGCGGACTCGATCAGCTGCAGATCGTCGATCCCGCCGGCGTCGATGAGATCGTCCCGGGCGGCCGCCACCGAGGCCAGGGTCGCGGCCGGCCCGGCCACCACCAGTTCGGCCACGCGGGCCCGCATGGAACGCTTGGCCGTCGTCTTGGCCCGGCGCACCTCGGCCAGGACGCCCGCGGCCGCGGCCAGCACGAGTGGGTCTCCCTTGTCATGACCGCCGAACTCTTCTTGGGCGGGCCATGGGGACCGGTGGACCGATCCGGGTTGCCACCAGCGCCAGACCTCTTCGGTGACGAAGGGCAGGAACGGGGCGAAGAGCCTGAGCTGAACCGACAAGGACAGGGCGAGCGTGGCCCGAGCCGAGTCGGCCGCCCCGCTGTCCGCCTCGCCGTAGGCGCGGCTCTTGACCAGCTCCACATAGTCATCGCAGAAGGACCAGAAGGAGGTCTCTGTGGCCTCGAGCGCCCGGGTGTAGTCGAAGCCCTCCAGGGCCGCGGTTGCGGTGGCCACCACGCCGGCCAACTGGGCCAGCAGGGCCCGGTCAATGGTCTCGGTCACACATTCGACCCCCGGGGCTCCCTGTTCACCGAGGCGGCCCAGGGCGAATTTGGACGCATTGAGGATCTTGATGGCGAGGCGGCGACCGATCTTCATCACGCCCGAGTCCACGGCGGTGTCCGTGCCGGGTCGGCCGTTGCAGGCCCAGTACCGGACCGCGTCCGAGCCGAATTCCTCGACCAGCGGCATCGGGGTCACCACGTTGCCCTTGGACTTGGACATCTTCTTGTGGTCCGGATCGAGCACCCAGCCGTTGATGGTGGCGTGGCGCCACGGCACGCTGCCGTGTTCGAGGTGGCTGCGCAGCGTGGTGGCGAAGAGCCACGTCCGGATGATCTCGTGGCCCTGGGGCCGCAGGTCCATGGGAAACGTCTGGGCGAAGAGATCGGGGTCGTCCTCCCAGCCACAGGCGATCTGGGGTGTCAGGGAGGAAGTGGCCCACGTGTCCATCACGTCCGGATCACCGGTGAAGCCGCCCGGCCGGCCACGCTGGGTCGCTTCGTACCCCTCGGGCACGTCGGTCGTCGGATCGATCGGGAGGCGCCCCTCGGCGGGGACGATGGGGGCGGCGTGGTCGGGCTCGCCGTGAGCATCGAGCGGGTACCAGACCGGGACCGGGACGCCGAAGTAGCGCTGGCGGCTGATCAACCAGTCGCTGTTCAACCCGTTGACCCAGTTCTCGTAGCGCACCTCCATGTACGGGGGGTGCCACTGCAGCTCGTGACCGCGGCGGAGCAAGGCCTCGCGCAGGGGGACGTCGCGGCCACCGTTGCGCAGGTACCACTGCCGGCTGGTCACGATCTCGAGCGGCCGGTCGCCGCGCTCGTAGAACTTCACCGGATGGGTGATGGGCCGGGGCGCGCCGACCAGGTCACCCGAGGCGCTGAGGAGCTCGACCATGGTGCGTTGCGCGGCCTTGACGGTGGCGCCGGCGATGGCCCTCCACGCGGCCCCGTCGGGCACGCCCGGTGGGGGCGTCTCGACGATGCGCCCGGACCGGGTGACGATGGACCGGGTGGGCAGGTGCAGTTCGCGCCACCAGACCACGTCGGTCACGTCGCCGAAGGTGCAGATCATGGCGATGCCCGAGCCCTTCTCGGGATCGGCCAGTTCGTGGGCCACGATCGGCACCTCCACACCGAAGAGCGGCGTGTGGACCGTGGTGCCGAAACGCGACGAGAAGCGTTCGTCGTCGGGATGGGCCACGAGAGCGACGCAGGCCGCCACCAGCTCAGGCCGGGTGGTCTCGATCTCGATGTCGTCGAAGCGCAGGCGGTGGTAGGCGCCCGCCCGCTCCCGGTCCTCCATCTCGGCCTGGGCCACGGCGGTCTGGTAGTCGACGTCCCACAAGGTCGGGGCTTCTGACGAGTACGCCTCGTCCCGGGCGAGGTTGCGCAGGAACATGCGCTGGCTGGCCCTCCGGCTCCGATCATCGATGGTGGCGTAGCCCCGCGTCCAATCCACCGAGAGACCGAGGCGGCGCCACAGGGCCTCGAAGGCCCGCTCGTCCTCGGCGGTCAGTTGGTGGCACAAGGCGATGAAATTGGGCCGACTCACCGGGATGTCGTGCCGGCCGGGCTCGTCGGGTGGTTGGAAGTCCGGGTCGTAGGGGAGTGAGGGGTCACAGCGCACCCCGAAGTAGGTTTGCACCCGGCGCTCGGTGGGCAGGCCGTTGTCGTCCCACCCCATGGGGTAGAAGAGCTCCCATCCGCTCATGCGTCGGTAGCGGGCCAGCGCGTCGGTCTGCACATACCCGAAGACCGAGCCCATGTGGAGCGAGCCGGAGACGGTCGGTGGTGGCGTGTCGATGGAGAAGACCCGGTCCCGCGGCGCCGAATCGTCGAACCGGTAGGTCTGATCGGCCTCCCACGCGGCGGCCCAGGTGGCTTCCACGCCGTCAATGGTTGGCTTCTCGGGAATTCTGGGCGCGCCGGGCGCGTCGGTCGACATGATCGGGTTACCGTACCCGGATGCTGCACCTGCACGACACCGCCACCGGCACCGTCCGTCCATTTGAGCCCCGCACGCCGGAGCAGGTGTCGATGTACGTGTGCGGCCCGACGGTGGACAACCTGCCGCACATCGGCCACGGGCGGATGAGCCTCACCTACGACGTGCTGCGCCGCTACCTGCTGTTCAACGGCCTCGACGTGCACTATGTGTCCAACGTCACCGACATCGACGACAAGATCATCGCGAGGGCCAATGCGGAGAAGCGCAGCACCCGGGAGGTCGTCGAGCAATACGAGGGTGCGTGGTTCGAAGCCATGGACGGGTTGGGAGTGCTCCGGCCGACCGACACGCCGCATGCGACGTCCTACGTCGACGACATGATCGCCCTGGTGCGCGACCTCACCGGCAAGGGGGTCGCCTACGAGACCTCCGACGGTGTCTACCTCAGCGTCGAACAGGTCGAAGGGTACGGCCTCCTGGCCCGCCAGAGCCTGGACTCACTTCGATCCGGGGCCCGGGTGGAGAGCACCGAAGAGAAGCGCTCCCCGTTGGACTTCGTGCTGTGGAAGAAGGCGAAGCCGGGCGAGCCGACGTGGGAGTCCCCCTGGGGCCCGGGTCGTCCGGGCTGGCACACCGAATGCGTCGTGATGTCCCTCGACCTGCTCGGGGACGGCTTCGACCTCCACGGAGGGGGCATCGACCTGATCTTCCCGCACCACGAGAATGAGCGTGCCCAGGCTGTGGCTGAGGGTCGTGCGTTCTCCCGTTTCTGGGTGCACAACGGCTGGGTCACCGCCGATGGCGCCAAGATGTCGAAGTCGCTCGGCAACTTCACCACGCTGCCGGACTTCCTGGCCCGGCATGACGCTCGGGCCTATCGGTTGCTGGTGTTGCGGGCCCGCTACCGCTCGCCCTTCGAGGTCACGCCTGACACCGTGGCCGACGCCGAGAAGGCCCTGGAGCGTTTGGACACCTTGGCCCGTCGTTTCTCCGTCGGCGAGTTTCTGTCCCAGACGCCGTCCGGATACGTCGTCGAGGGCACCGCTCCGGCCCACGACACCGACCCGACCGCGTTGGCCTCCTTCCGGTCCTGCATGGACGACGACCTCGACACGCCGGGCGCCTTGGCCGGCATCTTCGATCTGGTGACGGCCGCCCACACGAGTGCGGACGCAGGCGACGACGCTCGAGGCCACCACCTGGCCCTCACCGCAGCCACCCTGGCGGCGGCGCTGGGCCTCTCGCTCCGCGGCGAAGGGACCGAGGTCGACGACGAGACGGCGCGCCTGGTGGCCGAACGCGACCTGGCCCGCGGCGCGCGCGACTTCGCCCGGGCCGACGCGCTCCGGGACGAGTTGACCTCGATGGGCTGGACCGTCGAGGACTCCCCGGGCGGCACCGCCGTGCGGAGATAGGGCGGGATGGGGCGCTGAGAGACGGCGATGGGGCAGTCCCGGGGCCACAATGTGCCGTGAAAGTCCAGGTCAAGCCCCATGGGCTTCATTGCCGCAGAGTGAGGGTAGCTTCGTAGTTACCACGTAGTAACCTTTAGAAAAGACCCGGCGGGTGTCGGGCCCCTGCCCAAGGAGGGCTCACTATGTCCGACTTCTCGTTTGAACTGAATGAGGATCAACTCCAGATTCAGAAATGGGTGCACGAGTTCGCAGAGACGGTGGTACGCCCCGCCGGCGCCGAGTGGGACGAGCGCGAGGAGACCCCGTGGCCGATCATCGAAGAGGCGGCCCGCAACGGCCTCTACTCATTCGATTTCATCGCCCAGTGTTTCGGGGATCCCACGGGGCAGTTGATGTGCCTGGTCAACGAGGAGATGAGCTGGGGGGACGCCGGTATCGCCCTGGCCATCTTCGGCTCCACCCTCGCGGTGGCGGGCATCTTCGCCAACGGGACGCCCGAGCAGTTGGGCGAGTGGATCCCGCAGTGTTTCGGCACGCCCGATGACGTGAAATTGGCCGCCTTCGGTGTGTCCGAGCCCGATGCCGGTTCCGACGTCTCGTCCCTCAAGTCGCGCGCCGTTTACGACGAAGCGAAGGACGAGTGGGTGCTGAACGGCACCAAGACCTGGATCACCAACGGCGGCATCGCCAACACCCATGTCCTGGTCCTCTCGGTCGACCCGACGCTGGGCAGCCGGGGACAGGCCAGCTTCGTGGTGCCCGAAGGCACGCCGGGCATCTCCCAGGGCCAGAAGTTCAAGAAGATGGGGATCAGGGCCTCGCACACCGCCGAGGTCGTGTTGCAGGACTGCCGGGTACCGGGCCGATGCCTGCTCGGCGGCAAGGAGAAGCTCGACGAGCGCCTGGCTCGGGCCAAGGAGGGCAAGAAGAACTCCAGCCAGGCCGCCATGGCCACGTTCGAGGCGTCCCGCCCGATCGTCGGTGCACAAGCCGTGGGCATCTCCCGGGCGGCCTACGAGTATTCGCTCGACTACGCCAAGGAGCGCAAGCAGTTCGGCCGGGCCATCATCGAGAACCAGTCCATCGCCTTCAAGCTGGCCGACATGAAGGTGCGTACCGACGCGGCGCGCCTCCTCGTCCAACGAGCGGCGTGGATGGCCAGCACGGGCAAGAAATTCGAGAACGGCGAAGGCTCCATGTCCAAGCTCTACGCCGGGGAGACCGCGGTGTGGGTCACCGAGCAAGCCATTCAGATCCTGGGCGGCTACGGCTACGTCCGTGAGTACCCGGTCGAGCGCTGGCACCGCGACTCGAAGATCTACACCATCTTCGAGGGCACCAGCGAGATCCAGCGCCTGGTCATCAGCCGGGCCATCTCGGGGATCCACATCAAGTAGTCAAGATCCACATCACCTAGTCAAGATCCACATCAGGGTGTCGGATAACCGGAGGACTTCCATCACAAGGTGGCCCGGAATCTGATCAAAGAGTTCGACGTCATCTGCATCGAGGACCTCAAGGTCACCAACATGGTTAGGCGGGCAAGGCCCGTCCCCGACGACAACAGCCCCGGTCAGTTCCTCCCCAACGGGGGAGGGGCCAAGACCGGGCTCAATCGCAGTATCTGCGACGCGGGCTGGGCACAGTTCCGCTCGATCCTGGGCGCCAAAGCGGAAGACGCTGGGCGCCAAGTAGTGAGCGTGGACCCCCAGCACACCTCGACGACGTGTCACCAATGTGGTCACGTCGAGCGAGCCAACCGCGTCAACCAGGCGGTGTTCATCTGTCAGCGCTGTGGCTTTTCCGCTCATGCCGACGAGAACGCCGCCTGCAACATCCACAGGGCTGGACTGGCCCTTCTGGCATCCTCACAACGGACTGCCTGAAAAGAAGCTGGCGGCTTTCGCCGTCAGAGAAGTCACGCATGATGTGTCCGGTCCGGTCGTCGGTGGTCGTCGACGCACCGATCGATCGGGCCTTCACCGTGTTCACGCAGGACATCGGCAGTTGGTGGCCGCCCGAGCACCACCTCATCGAAGCGGAGCTTGGCGACATGGTCTTCGAACCCCGGGAGGGCGGTGATGTCTACGACCGCGGCGTGGACGGAAGCGAGTGTCGTTGGGCGCGGGTCCTCGCCTACGAGCCTCCCCACAGAGTCGTGATCAGCTGGGACATCAACCTGCAGTGGCAGATCGAATCCGATCCCCGAAAGACCAGTGAGGTGGAGGTTCGCTTCGTCGCGGAGACCCCTGTCGCGGAGACCCCTGAACAGACCCGTGTCGAACTCGAGCACCGGAACCTCCGCCGCCACGGTGAGGGCTGGGAGCAGATGCACGGTGCCGTCAGCTCGCCCGAAGGGTGGGGCTTGGGCCTGCAAGCGTTCGCCACCCGGATCAAAGAGGTGTCGGTCTCCGATCCGGTGTAGGGCCCGCATCGGTTGAGCCGGCGATGCCGCGTCCGGAACATCAGGCACACTTGGCTGTGCGGATGTTCGTGGCGGTGTGGCCCGATGAGGTCACGCTGGAGCGCCTCTCCCTCTTTGATCTGGGGCACGCCCCCGGCCTCAGGCTGGTCAGGCGCGGACAGTGGCACGTCACGCTCCGGTTTTTCGGTGATGTCGACGAGTCGCTCGTGCCGGCGCTCGTTGGCGCATTGGAAGGCGCGGCCGCCAGCATGGCCCCGCCGGTCCACTGTGAGCTCGGCCCGAAGACGGCCTGGTTCGGCCGCCAGCGGGTCCTTCACATTCCCGTGGCCGGGCTCGACCAGGCCGCTGAAGCGGTGCGTGCGGCCACTCTTCCCTTCGTGCCGGGCTCGGGCGACGGCGAGCCGCCCTTCACCGGGCACCTCACCATCGCCCGCTCGAATCGTCGTCGACCCGGCGCATCGGCGCCAGCAACGCTGGCGGGGCTTCGCTTCGTGGCGTCCTTTGACGTCGAGTACATCGAGTTGGTGGCCTCACAGCTCTCGACCGGTGGCCCCCGGTACACGACGCTGGCGCGAGTGCGCCTCTGAGAGTGATCGCCCCGGCCTACCCGTTCGCGGCGACGCCCACCTTGTGGCCTTGCGCGTCGGCGAAGACACCGAAGGAGGTCCCGGGCACCTGCTGAGCGGGCTGGATGATCGTGCCGCCGAGCTCCTCGGCCTTCTTCAGCGTGGCCGCGACGTCTTCGACGCCTACGAAGAACAACACCTCATCATCAGCGGCCTGGCGAGGGCTGATGGCCACGTAGGTCCCGCCCTCAACGCCGGTGTCGATGAAGGTGTACCCGGGAAACGCCCCTTCAGACGCCACCTTCCAACCGAAGAGGTCGGCAAAGAACTCTCGGGTGGCGTCAGGGTCTTGGGAGCGAATCTCGGCATGGATCACGGGGTGCGGCATGAGAGCCTCCTTGAAGTTCAGGTCTTGCCTTGTTGTCACCGACACGACGAACGACCGCCAGTGGAATCGACAGCAGCGTCCACATTTCTCAAACGGCACCCCGAGATCTCTCGAACGGCACCCCGAGATTTCTCAAACGGCACCCAGCGACAGTGTCCGCGAGACTCTGAGACGAGGTGCAGCATTATCCCATCAGGCGCGGACGAAGGTCTGGACCTGAACGCCGTCGGTCCCGACCGTCTTCGTGTCAGCCAGCCGGAACCGGACCCGTTCGATCCCGTCGGGAAAGAGACGCTGGCCCCGACCGAGAATCGTCGGGAATATCATGAGCCGTAACTCGTCGACGAGGTCGTTGGCCAACAGCGTCTCGAACAGCGTCCCGCTCCCGGCCACCAGGACGACTCCGTTGGTCTCATCCTTCAGCCTCGCGATCTCGGCTGGCACATTTTGGGCAATCACGGTCGTGTTCTGCCATGACGGGTCCGTGAGGGTGGTCGAGACCACGTACTTGGGGTCGCTGTTGAGTCTCTCGGCGAACGCGCCCTCGCGAGAGGGCCAGGCCGCGGCGAAGCCTTCGTAGGTGACTCGGCCGAACAAGTGCGCGCCGGCCTCGGTCAACTCGTCGAGTTTGAACTGGTCGCCTTCGTCCCCTCGGTCGTACTCGAAGGTCCAACCGCCGTACTCATAGTCCTCGGCTCCTCCGGGGTCCTCGAAAACCCCGTCGAGCGATACGAACTCGGTCACCACCAGCTTGCCCATGATTGCCTCCTGCCTCGACTCATTCGTTACGACGAGGGGTCCGACCCGAAATCATCGGTTCGGCGACACCGCCGTGACGTGACGTTGCCTCCAGGTGGATGAGTCCCGCCGCGGTGGGTGTGAAGCCACAGGACTTCACGTAGAACGCCTCGAGGTCGTCTGCGAAATCGACATGCAGCCACTCGCAGCCGGCCTTCCCGCATTCCCTTCGGGCCACGTTGATCATCTCCGTCCCGATGCCCAGGTGGCGCGCCTCCTCGGTGACCACGGTGTCTTGAATCCAGGCGTGTGCGGAGCCATCCCACGCGACGTTGACGAATCCGACCAGGCGCCGACCGTCTCTCGCCACGACCCAGCCCAGGCTGTGTCGTGCCACGACATCGCGCCAGTTCCGCCCATCGTCGGTCCGGCCCCACCGCGTCGGGAACGCGTGAGCATGCAGTCGCTCGACTTCGAGACTGCGGAACTCTCCACGCCACTGGTAGCCGAAGGGCATCGGTGAAGGCTATGCCTG
>CAWIKB010000015.1:0-147385 GCA_963836605.1 uncultured Acidimicrobiaceae bacterium
GCCGGGAGGTGGGGCCGGTGAGCATGGGCGGCCACGGGATGGGCGGCGGGCGGGGCGGGGCCATGGCCGGGATGCGCTCCCTGCGCAAGGATCGCAGTGTCCTGCAGCACCGGGTCAAGAAGGGCACGGCGCGGCGGATGCTCACCTTCGCCGTCCCCTACCGCAAGATCCTGGCCGTCTTCCTGCCGGTGGTGGTGGTCGACGCCGCCATCGCGGCGGTAAACCCGCTCATCCTGCGCTCTCTCATCGACAACGGGATCGCGCTGAAGAACAAGGACCTGGTCATCGGGCTGGCCGTCCTGGCCGGGAGCCTGGCCATCTTCGATGCCGGCCTGAACCTGGTGGAGCGGCGCATCTCGGCCGTCATCGGTGAAGGGCTCATCTTCGACATGCGCTCGAAGGTCTTCCGCCACATCCAACGCATGCCGCTGGCCTTCTTCACCCGCACCCAGACCGGTGCGCTGGTCAGTCGTTTGAACAATGACGTGATCGGCGCCCAGCAGGCCTTCACCGATCTGCTGTCGAACGTGGTGGGCAACCTGGTCACCGTGTTCATCGTGCTGGGGACCATGTTCTTCTTGAGCTGGCAGATCACCTTGGCCGCCCTGATCCTCCTCCCCATCTTCCTGATCCCGGCCCGCATCGTGGGTCGCCGGGTCGGGGCCCTGACCCACGAGGGCTACAACCTCAACTCCGAGATGAACATGGTCATGCAGGAGCGCTTCGGGGTCGGCGGCGCCATGCTGGTGAAACTGTTGGGCCGGCCCGAGGTCGAGGCGGGTTCCTTCGACGCCAAGGCCGCCCGGGTGCGCGATATCGGCATCGCCCAGGCCACCTACGCCCGCGTCTTCTTCGTGGCCCTCACCCTCACCGCCTCTCTGGCCACGGCCATCGTCTATGGCTTCGGCGGCGTGGCCGCCATCGACGGCACCCTGGCCGTGGGGACGGTGGTGGCCCTGACCCAGTACCTGACCAGGCTGTACGGACCGCTGACCCAGCTCTCGAGCCTGCAACCTCGATGTGATGACCGCGCTGGTCTCCTTCGAGCGGCTCTTCGAGGTGCTCGACATCGTGCCCACCATTGCCGAGGCCCCCGACGCGGTCGCCATCCCCCGTGGCGGCGCCTCCATCGCGTTCGACCACGTGAGCTTCTCCTACCCAAGCGCCGAGGAGGTCTCCCTGGCCTCGCTCGAGTCGGTGGCCACCCTCGAGTCGGGGCGCGCCACGAGGTACTGCACGACGTGTCCTTCAGCGTGGCCTCAGGCGCCATGGTGGCCCTGGTCGGTCCCTCCGGCGCCGGCAAGACCACCATCTCGTCACTGGTCCCCCGCCTCTACGAGGTCAGTGCCGGATCGGTGAAGCTCAGCGGCATCGATGTACGCCAGGCCACCAAGCAATCGGTCCGCGACGTGGTCGGCGTGGTCAGCCAGGACCCGCACCTGTTCCACGACACCCTCCGGGCCAACCTGGTCTACGCCCGCCCGGAGGCGACCGAGGAAGAGGTCCTGGCCGCCCTGGACCAGGCCCAGATCGGCCACATCGTGGCCGATCTGCCCGACGGGTTGGACACGGTCATCGGCGAGAGGGGCTACCGGCTCTCGGGTGGTGAGAAGCAGCGGGTGGCCCTGGCCCGCCTGATGCTCAAGGCTCCCGACATCGTGGTCCTCGACGAGGCCACGGCACACCTGGACTCCGAGTCCGAGGCGGCCGTGCAGCGGGCCCTGCGCGAGACGCTGAGCGGTCGCACTTCCCTGGTCATCGCCCACCGCCTCTCCACGGTGCGTGAGGCCGACGAGCTGCTGGTGATCGACGACGGCCGCATCGTGGAGCGGGGCACCCACGCCAGCCTGCTGGCCGAGGACGGCCTCTATGCCGAGCTCTACCGGACCCAGTTCGCCGACCAGGAAACCCTCGATCCCACGCCCCCGGCGGTATAGGGGCTGCGCTCCTCCCACGCACTACATTGACGTCCCGCAGCCCGTGGGCGCTGCGGTATCTGGTGCCTGAGCGAGAGGAGCCCGTGTGATCAACCCGTACATCGTGCTCGGGAGCGCCGTCGTCGGTTTCCTCGTGGGCATGACCGGAGCGGGGGGCGGTGCCCTGATGACGCCGATGTTGATCCTCATCTTCGGGGTCAAGCCGTCGACGGCCATTTCGAGCGACCTGGTGGCCGCGGTGGTGATGCGCCCGATCGGGGCGTTCGTCCACCTGCGCAAGAAGACGGTGAACCTCAAGCTCGTGGGGTGGATGGTGCTCGGTTCGGTCCCGATGGCCTTTCTGGGTGCCTACCTGCTCCACCTGTTGGGCCATTCCTCGTCGGCCCAGGACAACATCGAGCGGGCCTTGGGTGCCGCACTCTTAGTCGGAGCGGCGGCGATGCTGCTGCGCTTCTACCTCGACCGCCGCAAGGGACATACCCGGCGAGGGGCCATCCACGGGCTCGAGGTGCGACCGGTCCTCACCGTGGGGATCGGAATGCTCGGCGGCCTCATCGTCGGCATGACCTCGGTGGGCTCGGGATCGCTCATGATCGTCCTGCTCCTGTTCGCCTACCCCGTCATCGGAGCCAACCAACTGGTGGGTACCGACCTCACCCAGGCCGTACCCCTGACCATCGCGGCCGCCCTGGGCGCCCTGGCCTTCGGCCACATCGAGCTGTCGGTAACGACGTCGCTCATCATCGGCAGCGTGCCCGCCGTCCTGGTGGGCTCGTTCATCTCCTCGCGGGCGCCCGACCGCTATGTCCGCCCCGTGATCACCTTTGTCATCTTTGCCTCGGGCCTCAAGTACGTGGGGGTGGGCACGACCGCCCTGGGCTGGATCCTGTGCATCATTCTGTTGAGTTCGGCCGTCATCTGGCTGTTCTACGCCCGACCCTGGGAGAAAGGCGCCCCGCTGGAGCTGTCGACCAGCGACTCCGACGACTGATGGGGTGAGAGCCCGGCGCGCGCGGCGCCGCGGCCTACTCGTCTAGGAAACGTGAGCCCGCTTAGGGAAACCTCACCCAGTCGCTGTCGAACTTGGCGTTCGCCCACTCGTCCATCCGCAGGTGCGCCCGATGCTCGAGGTTGAGGGGCGAGGGAGCGGTGAGGACGGGCAGTGAGCTGAGCCGGGTGGTGCGGTCCCGCACCCGTGCGGAGAAGAGCCGGGCCAAGCCGCGGTGTCGCTGCGAACCAAGCACGATGGCGTCGACACCGCGGCACTGGGCCGCTTCCGCGATGCGCGTGGCCACCTCCCGGTAGTGAGCCACCTGGACCGAGCCGCCGGCGCGGACACCGGCCTCTCGGAGCTGGAGCAGGGCCGCGCCGATGAGGGCCGTGGCCTCTTCCTTCGAGAGCAGCGTGAGGCCGTTGCCGGCGATCTGGTGCTCGTTGACGTGGAGGACGTGGACCGAGGCTGAACACCGGCGGGCGTACGCCGCGGCGAAGTCGGTGGCCACCTCGCCGGCGGCCGAAGCATCAATGGCGAGCAGCAGCTTTTCGAACATGTGGGCATCCGATGCTTCGAGGGAGGGCTGATTGTTTCCGGCATGTTAACGCGGCTCCACTGAGAATTCAGATGGACACTGGCGTCGCCCTCAGGCTCCTAATGTGGGGCTCTCGTCAACGTGCCAGCCCACGTCCCGCGGAAGGAGGGGGGCAAGGGACCGCTTCCCGGAGCGTCCCGTGCCCTCGACTACGAAATGCCGAACTGCCTGGTGGTCCAGCATGTGGTCCCGGAATCGGCCTTCGCCATTGAGGACGCGCTCCGCGGGGCCAGGGTGCACGTCGACACGCGCCGCGTCTTTGCCGGCGACAGCATTCCCTCCGACCTGTCCGGCCTCGACGGAGTGGTCGTGATGGGGGGTCCCATGTCGGCCAATTCGGACAGGGGATTCCCCACGAGGCGGGCCGAGATCGCGTTGCTGGCCCACGCCGTCACCGCGGGGATCCCGACCCTGGGGGTGTGCCTCGGCGCGCAGCTCCTGGCCCTGGCCGGTGGAGGTTCGGTCGCCGCGGGCGTCGGCGGACCCGAGATCGGTTGGGACCAGGTCAGCCTGTCGGCCGATTGTGACGACGACGGGTTGTTCGCCGAACTTCCCGAGAGTGCTCACCGTCTTGCAGTGGCACGGCGACACGTTCGAGATCCCACCACGGGGGCGGCGCCTCATGGGCGGCTCGAAGTACGCCAATCAAGCTTTCCGGATCGGCGACGCCGCGTGGGGCGTGCAGTTCCACCTCGAGGTCACCGAAGCAGCCGTCGAGGGGTTCCTTCTGGCCTTCGGTTCGGACGCCCAAGGCCAGCCAGGCGGGGCGGAGCGCATCAGGAAGGAGACGCCCGTCGCTCTCGCGGCCCTGGCGGCGCCGCGGGATCAGGTGGTCGGGCGCTTGGCCGGCCTGGTGGCGGCGAGGGCCAGCACGGCCGGTCTCGTCACCCTCGGATAGGCACCCTGGGGCAGGAGTCTCGGGAGTTTCCCCCGTCAATCGTCCAGCGGCTCGTCGATGGGCACGGCGCGCACGTGGAAACCGGGTGGGCGACCCTCGTCGTGCCGTTCGCCTTCGCCCGGCGCTTCCGATGCATCCGCCTCGGGCTGATCCCCCTCTGCGGCCTGCTCCTCGATGACCTTGATATGTGCCCGGGCCGCGATGGGGCTCACCTCGTGCCGCGACTCGTGGACAAGGTGCTCGAGCTGACGCTTCTCGCGCCGTCGCCGCAACGGGCCGCCGGGTGAACTCGGTACATCGCCCTGTGCCATGAGCCAAGGCTAGGGAGTCACCCGGGGCGTGGTGGCGGATCCGGGTTGGCCAGGGCATCTGCGCGGGCTGGCGCACGCGCCCGTGCCGACGCTGGGGCTGGGCAGCGTCGGGCCGATATGACGACGGCTGCCGCCTGCCAAATGACGACGGTTGCCGCCCCCGAAGTCGTCCGGTGGGCAGACCCGGCCCACCCAAACTGAGAATTCGGTTCTAATTGCCGGGCGAGGGCCCGGCAGCGACACCGTCCCGGGAGGTCCACCGTGCACAACGAGCTTTGCGAGCGCCTCGGGATCGAATTCCCCATCTTCGCGTTCACCCACTGCCGCGACGTGGCCGCCGCGGTGTCCAACACCGGCGGGATGGGCGTGCTCGGCGCGGTCGGCTTCAGTGCCGAGGAGCTCGAAGTGGAGTTGACGTGGCTCGATGCGCACGTGGGAGACCGCCCCTACGGCGTCGACATCGTGATCCCGGGCAAGTACGAAGGGATGGACGAGCTCGACCCGGTCAAGCTCGAGGCCGAGCTCAAGGCCATGATCCCCGACGAGCACCGGGTCTTCGCCAAGAAGATCCTGGCCGACCACGGGGTGCCCGAGCTCGAGAGCGGCCCCCGGCGCGAGCTCCTGGGCTGGACGGCGGCCACGGCGGCGCCGCTGGTCGACGTGATCCTCCGGCACGACAAGGTCAAGCTGGTGGCCAACGCCCTGGGGACGCCCCCCGACGACGTCATCGCGCGGGTACACGACCACGGCATGCTCATCGCCGCCCTGGCCGGGTCGGTCAAGCACGCCCTGAACCACAAGGCGGCCGGCGTCGACATCGTCATCTGCCAGGGGTCCGAAGGCGGCGGTCACACCGGCGACGTCGGGTCGATCGTGTTGTGGCCCGAGGTGATCGAAGCGGTGTCCCCGACTCCGGTGCTGGCGGCCGGTGGCATCGGCACGGGTAGGCAGATGGCGGCGGCCATGGTCATGGGGGCGGCGGGCGTGTGGACGGGGTCGCTGTGGCTCACCGTCGAAGAAGCCGCCGTGCCGCCCAAGCAGATGGAGAGCTATCTGGCGGCAACCTCGCGCGACACGGTGCGCTCGCGCTCGTTCACCGGCAAGCCCTGCCGGCTGCTCAAGAACGACTGGACCGACGCCTGGGAGGCGCCCGGCAACCCAAAGCCGCTCGGCATGCCCCTGCAGATGATGGTGGCCATCGACTGCGTGAGCCGGGGCCACGCCTTCCCCGAGGCGGCCCGCGACGTGAACTTCAACCCGGCCGGCCAGGTCATCGGGATGGCCAAGTCCGTGCGGCGGACCCGGGACGTGGTCATGGGGATGGTCGAGGAGTACATCGAGGCCGTAGAGCGGGTGCAGCTGGTCGAGTAGCAAGGGGTAAGCGCTCAGCTCGCGAAGGAGCGGAGAACATCGTCATCGAGCGGCGCGTCGAAATCCTCTCGGATGACCAGACGCCCGCGATCGATGCCGAAGGCACGTGAGGTCCCCGTGCGGACAGCCACCAGACGAGCGGCAGGTTCGCCGCGACGGGTGATGAGGACCTCCTCGCCGGCAGCGACACAATCCAGCAACCGCGACAGGTGCGTCTTTGCTTCGTGGACACCAACGGATTTGGTCACGGACTTGGTCTATCAGCCCCCAGGTGTGGGGTTGTGCGGTGCCGGGGGCTCCGGTTCGGCCGACACCGGTGGAACCGAATGCTCGTGGATCGCCGCCCGCACGGTGCGGACGAGCCCGGTGTCGCGCGCCCCGATCAACTGCCACGCCCGCGCGATGCCCACCAGGAAGAAGACCACGGTGAGGACGGCCAGGGTCCGGACGGCGGACTGGTCGTGCGGATCGTTCGAGAGCTGGAGCGCGGTCACGAACTGGTAGACGAAGACCACGCTCTGGGCGCCGAGCAGGCGGAGCTGCCGGCCCCGGTGGTCGACGCCGTCGGCCCGAACCAGGACGATCCCGAGGGCCACGCACGAGGCGAAGCCCCCCGTCGCCGCGATCAGCGCGGGGACGCCCAGGCTGACGTTCGGGATCAGGGCGACGAGCGACACCACCAAGGCGTCGGTCAGGGCCGAGAACGCCACCCCCGCCCGGACGTCGACGATCAGGCGCTGTTGGGGGTCGCTCAGCGCAGGGGCCACCGAGATGGCCACGAAGAGCAGGCCGATGAGTGCGCCGGCGACGCCGGCCGAGGCGGCGAAGAAGGCGGTGAAGGTTTCGGGAACCATGGGGACGCACCTCGCTCCTGCTCCGACGTAATCCCGACGAACCCTATGCCGTGTCGGGTTCCCGGCTCAGGGATGGCCAGCGGTCCTAATGTGCTCCCATGGAACTGCACGAAGCCCTCTACACGACTCGAGCCATGCGACGGGTCCGGACCGACCCCGTCCCCGCCGAGGTCCAGGCCCGCATCCTCGACGCGGCGGTGCGCGCCCCCAGCGGTGGGAATCAGCAGAATTGGCGGTTCCTCCTCCTGGACGACCCGGCCAAGAAGGCGGCGCTGGCGCCGCTCTACCAGCACGCCATGGGGCAGCTCTGGGAGACGGTGTACAAGTCCCAGCTCGACGCGGCCGCCGCCGATCCCGACTCGGCCGAGTCCAAGCAGTTCGTCGCGGTCCAGCGCTCGGCGCAGTGGCTGGCCGACCATTTCGAGGACGTGCCCCTCTTCCTCTTCCCCTTCTGTCAGTTCGACCCGAGCGGCGGGTCCATCTTCCCCGCCGTGTGGAGCGCCATGCTGGCCGCCCGGGCCGAAGGGGTGGGGAGTTGCCTGACCGCCCTCCTGCAGTTCTTCCACCCGGCCGAGACGTTGGAGATCCTCGGGGTGCCCGACGATCAGGGGTGGATCCTCACCGGCTGCGTCAGCTTCGGCTATCCCACCGGGACGTGGGGCGTGGCGCCCCGGCGACCGGTCGACCAGGTCTCGTACCGCAACACGTGGGGCGAGGACGTCGGCTTCACCGTGCCCGAGCCCCTCTGGATGGGTTGAGGGCGGTTGGGTTGGGTTGCGGCGGGTTAATCGGGGTTGAGGCGGTTGCGGTGGGTTGAGTCGATTGAGTGGGTTGAGTGGGTTGGTCAGAGCAGGCAGGTCGGATGGGCGGCCGCTCGTGTAGGTCTGCAGCACCCTGACGCCGGTGGGCCGCAACCGGCCGTCACCGCTGGAGGGGCTGGCGCTCCACGACGACGCGCCGCCCTTGGCGAGATGGCCCAGGCCGGGGATGGACGTGGCCGTCGGCCGGCCCAGGGAACCGTCGGCGTAGCGGACGTCCCACGTCACCACCACGTCGTGCAGGGCCTGGGAGGACTCGTTCACCGTGGTCCCGAGAGCGGTGAGGTGATAGTCGCCTCGGGCATCCCGTGTGACGGTGGAGGTCAGGGTGGTCCTGGCCCGGGCCGGCGGGCACGGCGCCGCGTTCGATCCTCTGGCCGTACGCGCCACGACCATGCCCGCGGCGCCCAGCGCAAGGACGACGGCCAACCCGAGCACCCACCCGGCGGCCACGGTTCGCCAGGTACGAGCCGAGGGGTCCGGCTCGGACTCGGCCGGCTCGGACTCGGGTGCGGCTCCGGACGCGGACCCGTGTGAGGTGCCCGCCGCCCTGTGGACGTCCGCCGGCGCCACGGCCGCCTGGCGTTGCCTGGCCAGCCCCTCGAAGGGGACGTCGCTCCCCTTCCACGTGCGCAGGCGGTACAGGCAGCGCGGGCACTGGAGCTTCCTGTGCTCCGAGGTGGCGAAGCAATGGCCACAACCGGCGCACATGATGCACCGGATCGACCGCCGGCACGCGGCACAGACGGCCACCATGGCCGGCGCGTCGACCGGTTCACTGACCCGGCAGTTCGGGCAGTCGACCGGCACGCGGCGCGGCGCGGGCTGGTTGGGACGCATGGAGTGCAGTCCGTAGTCGGGACGCTCGGCCCCGCTGGTGAAGGTGGCCGTGTTCGAGCTCATGCCGCGCGCGAGAGGTTCCTGGTTCTCGACCGGACGAGCAGGCGCCGACCGATGAGCGCGCCGATCGCCGCGACGACCATGGAGCCCACTTCGACACCCACCCACAGGGCCACGGTGTGGGTGGATAACCCCTGCCCCAAGACCGAGGTTCGGATGCCGTCGGCCAGGACGATCGCCGTGGCCGGCAGCAGGCCGCAGACCACCCCCTGCCGGACTGCCCCTCGGCGCGCTCGTCGATGCCGGCCGGCGATGGCACCGCCGACGAGGACACCGGCGACGGCGATCGGCAGCAGGACGATCCAGCCTCCCAAGCGCTGGTCGCGCAAAATGAAGGCGGCCAGGAGCGTGGGGCCGGCGATGAGGAAGGAGACCAGGAGGCCGTCGCCCAGGGAACGCCAGCGGAGCGGGGTGGGCGGGCCCGGTGGCCCCGGGCCCGCTGGATCCAGGCTCGAGCGCGGTGGGCCGGCCGCCGTGGGGTACCCGGTGGCATCGGGCATGGCGGCGCCCCCCCACTCACCGAGGACCACGTCGAACCTGGCTCCCGCCATCAGAAGGTCAGCCGGGTCGAAGGGCCGAGGGGTTCCGACGAGCGCGTCGCCGGGCATATAGGACGATCAGCGTGCCCATGGCGAGGAGTGAAAGCCCCCCGATGACGGCTGCCGCCAGATCGGCCCCGGTGAAGGCCAATGAGCCCGAGCCCGCGCCCGAGCCAGAGCCCGACGCCGATGCGGTGCTCGCCCCGGTGCCGCCCGCGGCGGGAACGGTGACCAAGGTGGTCGCGGTGTTCGTCCCGCCCGAGGGGTTGGGTCCGGTGGCGACGAACGTGGTGGTCCCGCCGACCGCAGTGGCGACCGCCGCCCCGCCATTGAGCGCGACATGGGGATCGCTCACCACGATGACCTCGGTGAAGACCCCGGAGCCGTCGGCTGTCCCCGTGTTGTACGCGCCGCCGTTGGCCGTCACGGTCACGCTGGCATTGGCCGCGAAGAGGCACGTGACCCTGATGGTGACCGACGAACCGACCGCGAGAGCCTCACTGGCCGAACAGCTGGTGTTGGGAACGGTCGGAGGCGGGTAGCCGGAGGCGGCGGCCGACGGTGCGGCCGGCGCGGCCGCGAGGAGGAGCGCTGCGTACATGACCACGGCCGTGATCGTGCTCCCCGTTCGCAGTAGGCCCGCCGGCACCCGCATCTCGCTCCCGTCGCTGTCGTCGCTGTCGTCGCTCCGACCCTCAAGGAGAACGTCGCCGCAGGGCCCCCTCCTACGAAGTTTTTTTGGAGTCGCAGGTGGAACGCAGGTTTCGCCTCGGCTATCTGGCCAATCTCCAGCCGTAGGTGGTCGTCTTGGCCAGCGGTTGGGCGATGTGGCTCGGGCCGGTGAGCTTCCAGCCGGGCGCGGAGATCTCGATCTTGAGGTCCGGCGGGTAGAGCCGTGGTTGCGGGATGAAGCGCAGGTTCAGTTCACCGTGCACCACCGCGTGGTGGATCACCGTGGTGAACGAGGTCGATTGGGACTGCTGGGGCAGGACCGAGACCTGGTTCTGGTTGAGCTCGAGGCCGGACTCGGACACACTCCCGGGGGCCACCGAGCCGAGGGGGGACCAGAGGAACACCCTCGAGACGTACTGGCCCGGGGTGAACGAGTTGACGCCGTCGGGCCCGGTCTGGAAGGTGGGACCGAGTCCGGCGGGCGTGGTGTTGGTGACCGTGACCGTCGTGTTGACCAGGGCGTCGCCGTTGGGGGTGATGTGGACCTGGGCATCGGTGGCCGAGCGCACGTAGTAGTCGAGCTTGGTGGCCGTCGAGTTCTCCACGGCCACATGGAAGGTCCGGTTGGCCTGGTTGGTGTCGATCGACCCTGACGCGCCGAGCGCGCTCGACGGTCGATTCGTACTTGGGGACCTCGTCCCAGACGATGAGGTGCCGGCCCGCGACGTCGGTCGCCAGGGCGTTGGCCAGCGCCGCCAGGTCGACGTGTTCGGTCTTCATCTTGTCGAACGCGGCCTTGGCCACCGCTGAGATGTTGTCGTGCCGCTGCGCCGAGAGGGAGAGCGAGTACTGCGTGTACTCCTGGTGGAGCAGTACCTCGGCCACGTTGGACGCCGAGATGCTTCCCGTGATGTTGGGCACCGTGACCGGCCCGGTCAGGGCCAGGATGCTCTGGAGGGTCGGTACATCGAGTGCGATGACGCCGTTCACGTGCGCCCCCTGGACCTGCTGGAACATGGCCTGCATGACCTGGCCGCTGAAGGGGAAGTCCGCCGTGGCGTTCACCGACTGCCACAGGAGCGTGGGTTGGTACCCCCCGAACACCTCCTGGGTCCCGGGCGGGATGGGGACCGGGACCGGGGTCGTGGGCTCGATGTTGTCCACCGACTGCGTGTTGCTCATGGTGTACGTCCCGCCCTGGGCCGTCAGCTCCCCCACCGACAACACGTCGCCCTGGTCCCGCATCTCGGCGTTGTTCTCCCCCGCGATCAGGTAAGTACGGGGCCCGTCGGCACCGAGGAAGGGCAGGGCGTAGCCGAGGGTCTCATCCCCTCGAGCGAGATCGACGGAGATCTTGCCCACCTGTTGGTTGAAGTCCAGCCGGGCCGTGCCCAGAGGACCGAACAGGTCGCCCACCGGTCGATCGATCTTGGCCATGGTGCTACGGGCCGAGACGACGGATTGCTCGAGGCTCTGCAGCGCGCTCGAGCGACACGGTGGTGCCGCTGCTCTGGGCCACCAGGGCATTCACCTTCTGCAACAGTTCCGATGCAGTGTCGGCGGTCGTCCCGGCGTCCTGCACCAGGTTCTCGATCCCGTCGCGTTGATCACCGAGGTAGGGCAGCGCCCCCAGGACCTTGAGGCCGACGGAGGAATGGAGGGTGGCCGACGCCGACGCGACTTCGCCGTCCACCGTCTCGATGTTCTCGGCCAACTGGGCGCGTCCGGCACTCGAGAGGAAGATCCGCTTGTTGGCGAGGTCCTGCGCGATCAGGACCCGGGCCGATGTCATCTTGTTCTTGGCCGACGACACGGAACGGTAGGCCGAGACGCCCAGGAACACGAGCGCCAGTAGGATCAATCCGACGAACAAGCCCGAGGCGATCCAAATTCGCTTCTTCCGGGAGGCCTTCGGGACGGGGGGCGTCCGCTGGTGCGCGTGCCCGGCCTTCGAAATGTGGTGGCGGTAGAAGTGCCGCACGCCGTAGCGCAGCGTGTGCAGCGAGTGCTGTTTGCGATGTCGATAGGCCGGCACGACTCAGGTGAGCCCCAGTTTCGGTCTCTGCATGCCGAGGATGCGATGGCGCCCGGCGTCTACCGAAAAAGGATTTGGTCGGAGCACGATCGGAGGATCATAGGAGAACGGGCCCGGGCAAAGTAACCGCCCCAGGTGGAACTAGTACCTGCCCGGGGACCTCAGTGGGGCCTCAGTGGGGCCGCGGCGGGACCCCGCGGGCAGCCTCGCGCCCCGTCATCCGACCCCGACTTCTTCGGGCACCCGCACCGATTTTCCATGTTTGCCGTTGCGCCTGGGCGCCCTGGGCTCCACCGGGGCTCCGGCGGAATAGCGGTAGTAACTGAACGTCACCGACTCGGAGGCCCGGTTGAGCACGGTGCCGGCGATGGCCGCATCCACCCGACCCAGGGTCTCGAGCGCCCGGGACAGGTGCGTACGGGTCGAACGCCCCGCGGCCACCACCATGACGGTCGCGTCCACCCGGCCGGCCAGCACGGAGGCGTCGGTGACCGGAAGCACGGGCGGGCTGTCGATGAGCACGATGTCGGCGTACTCGGCCAGGGAGCTCAGAAGGTCCTCCGTGCGGGCCCCCGAGAGCAGCTCGGAGGGGTTGGGCGGGATCTGTCCCGAGGCCAGGATCTGGAGATTCTCGAGCCCCGGAACCGGCTGCAGGGCCTCGCGCAGGGCGGCCTCCCCGAGCAGGACCGAGGTGAACCCGACCTGGTTGGACATGTTGAAGAACTCGTGCAGCCGGGGCCGGCGGAGATCGCAGCACACCAGGACCACCCGTTGGCCGGCCTGCGCCATGGCGACGGCGACGTTGGCCAGTGTCGTCGTCTTCCCCTCGGCGGCGCCGGGGCTGGTGAACTGGATGGTCCTGATGGAGCGGTCGAGCCCCAGGAACTGCAGTGAGGTCCGCAGGCTCCGGTAGGCCTCGGCGGGAACCGAGCTCGGGGAGGACCGGCTCACCAGGTACTGCGCATGCGGGTCGCGCCAGTCGGCGATCTCGGGGATCAGGCTGAGCACGGGGACGTTGTGCGCCACGAGCTCGAGGTCCTCCTTGGTGCGTATCCCGTCGTCGAAGAATTCGAGCATCAGGGCCAACCCCACGCCGAGGGCGAGGCCCAGGAACCCGGCCAGGATGGCGTACTCCACGGTCTTCGGCTTGACCGGCTTGGACGGCACGGTGGCTGCATTGACGATCTGTCCGCCGGTGACCAGCGATGAGGCGGACCGGTAGTTGGACGCCTCGTTCTGGAGCTCCGATTGTTGCGCTTCGAGCGACTGCAGCTGTGTCGTCAACGCCGAGTCCGTCGTCGGATCGGCATGCGCGATCTGACCTTGCACGCTGTTGATCTGATTCTGCACGGAGATCACGTTGTTCTGCACGATCGCCGCGGCGCTCGACAGCGAGTTGACAGCCTGCTGCTGCCCGACGCTGATGTACGCCTTGGCGTAGGCCGTCGCCGCCGAGGCGGCGAGCTTCGGATTGGTGGACTGGACCGACACGGCGACCACGTCGGTCGTTCCGACCTCGGCGGCCGAGACCGCCGGTGCGTCGGGTATCGACTTGCGCACGAACGAGGCCACCGGGTCGCTCTCGACGAGCTGGATGTCGGTGGGGACGTCGACGGCGGTGATGATGTTCGAATTGTTGGCTTGGAGCAGCGTCGATGAGAGCTGGGGGGTCAACAGGAGGTTGGCCGTGGCCTGATAGACCGGCTTGGTCACCGCGCTGTAGGCGAGGCTCAGGCCCACGCAGGCCGCGGTGACGACAATGATGACCCAGCGTCGGCGTCGAAGGGTGTGGAGGTACTCGCGAAGATTCGTCCGGGCCTCGTCATCGAGACCATCGGTGGCCGCCATGTTCAGGTGCCTGGCGCGCGCCGGCGGTCGACGTCTAGGGGGCGGTGCTCCGTAGGAGCCGAAGGGCCCGATCGCCGCGGCGCGCCGCTGTGGTGGTGCTTCCTCTTCGTTCCCATGCTCTGACAACGCCCCACCCGCGCCCAACTTGCTCATCCAAATGGATGAAACCCTCATGGCTGGGGCAGAACTCGTCGGAACCGCCGCCGCGGCCATTGGGAGGACCTCCGGGGAGAGCACCGCTGGGACCTCTGCCGCGACCTCCACCGGGTCCGGTCCGAGGACCTCCCCTGGGACCGGTCCGAGCCGCCGCACGACCCGCTCCAGCAGGAACCAGCCCAGGACGGCGTAGACGGCGTAGGCAAAGCACAGGCCGATGGCGGCGCCCTTGGCGCCCCACAGAGCAGCCCCGCCCATGCACGGGACGAACAGGAAAGGGAGCATGATCAGGGCCAACTGGAGGTTCTCCTTGGCCGCCCGCACCGCCCGCAGGCCAGAGGTGGCGGCACCGGAGAAGGCGCTGAGGGCGAAGCCCAGCCCGACGAAGGGCACCAGGGAACGGGCCTGGGGCCACGACGGCCCCAGCACGCTGGTCATGGCATGCACGGGCGCGGCGTAGACCAGGGCGGTCCACAGCAACGTGACCAGGGCCATCCCCGCGCCGACCAGCAGGAGGAAGCGCGTCGCCCGGTGCGTGTCCACCCGGAACCTCTTGGCCGCCAGCGCGACCAGGGCCGACTGCACGCCCGCCGCCATGACCGTGATGGGGCCGAGGGAGAGTTGCGCCAGCTTGAAGTGGCCGATGGCGCTCAGGGCGATGACGAGGACCAGCAGGTAGACGATGAAGTAGGTCCACGAGGTGACCAGCATGAACTGGCCGGCGAAGCGCACCCCGACCGCACGCTCGCTCTTGACCCAGAAGTCGAGGAGCTGACGGCCCTGGCGCGCCAGGTGGCCCCGGACGGTGGTCAGCCCGACCAGCGCCCCGGCACCGCTCCACGCTCCGAACAGCCATGGAAGCGAGACCAGGTCCATGGAACGGAGCACCCCGTAGGCCACGAGGAAAAGGACCAGCCACGCCACGTCGAGACGGATCGCATAGGCCGGGTCGTGGCGACTGATGCCGACGAAGCGCGCGTAGTCCTGGAGTGCCATGAGGGGGAACGCCAGGGCGAACACCAGCACGGGAACGGTGAACTCACTGCCCAGCAGGCCACTGAGCGCAAGGAGGAGGAGGGCCAGGACGGTCGAGACAACCAGGGCCGCCAGGTAGCCGGCCCGCTCGAACTTCGCCATGACCACGTCGTCGGTCTCGGAGCGGGTCAGCAGGCAGTCGCTGGTGAGGCTGCGCACCAGGCCCTGGGCGATCACGTAGGTCGTCGTGAGGATGGCGAAGACGCCGATCTCGCTGGCGTCGCTGTAGTGGGCCACCAGAATGGCCAGTGCGAAATTCGAGATGCTCGATGCGCCCTGATCGACGATGGTGAGGATCAACACCCGTCGGGCGCTCGCCGTGGCCCTCTTCGATGTGATCACCGGCCCGGCCTCGGAAGCGCCCGGCGCGGCCGGCTCTCGCCCCAGAATGGTCATGGACCGGGCGCGACCGCCCCACTCCCACCGCAAGGAAGGCGCGGCTGGCCAGTTGCACTCTTCATGGAAGGACAACGGGTGACCGGTCATCAGCTTGCTGATTTCCTGGCTTTGGCCACGACGCCCGCCCGGCCACCCAGGTGAGCGGCCGGTCGGCCAGCACATACCGTCCCCGCGCGTACCGCCCCGACGCGTACCGACCCGAGCGGCGCCGCCCCGGGCTGCGCCGCCGGGATACCGATTTCATGCTGACCGTCTCCCGCCGGCTCGTCTACGTGGGGATGTTCTTTCTCCCCCTGCTGACCTTCCGCGTGGCCAAGGGGCTCGATGTGAGCGACGCCATCTTCGCGTTCGCCGCCATCGTCCTCCTGATGAGCCGTCGCCGGCCGGTGGTCCCGGCGACCCCCATGTGGTACTTCGGGAGCTTCCTCATCGTCGTCGGCGGCATTACGGCGTCGTTCTTCGCCGTCAGCGCCTCCAACAGCATGGTGGTCGTCTTCAACGGGATCTATGTGCTCTTCGTGTGGCAGTGGACCACGCGCTCGGTGCTGACGGACATCCACCGGGTGCAGAAGGCGATCACCGCGTTCGTGCTGGGCGCGTCACTCTCGAGCGTGGTGGCCATCCTCCAGACCACACTGCACATCTTCGGCTACCGCGGCAGCACGGGAGGTTCCGAAGGAGCCCGGGCGCTCGGTCTCACCACCCAGCCCAACATCGCCGCGGTGACCTTCGGGTTGGGACTGACCTTCGCCCTCGGCCTCGTCCTGCATCTGGGCGCGGGCCGGCGCTGGTACCGCGTCATCTGCATGGTGGTGATCGCCATCGCCATCATCCTCAGTGCCAGCGTCTCGGGCATGGCCACGGCGCTGGTCGGGGTGTTCGTCCTGCTCATCAAGCGGGGCATGAAGCCGCGCACCATCATCGCCACGGCAGTCCTCCTGGTCGGCATCTACGCGGTGGCCACCGCCCTCGAAGGCAACGGCGGCAAGGGTGGGGAGAACCTCAATCCGTTCGCCAGGGTGCAGCAGACCACCGGGAACGGCACCGGCTACAACACGGTGACCCCACGGGTGAACACCCTCAAGAACACCTGGACGGGCATACAGCAGAGCCCGATTCTCGGCCACGGCATCGACCAGGTGTCCCTCCTCGTCTACTACGACCCGTATCTCGCCACCTGGTATCCCACCCACAACCTCCTGCTCCTCCTGTGGTACGGCGGCGGGATCTTCATGCTGGTCGGCGTGGCCATCAACATGGTGACGGCGTGGCGCAGGGTGACGCGTTCAGGCCGGAAGGACCCGACCAAGGACATGATCTTCGCCGGCATCGTCGCCGTGCTCTTCTTCTCCATGCAGTCGCCCGAGATGTTCGACCGGTGGCTCTGGCTGCCCTTCATCCTGGCCATGACGTTCCGCCGGGGCGACACCGGAGTGGAGGCCGGGAGGGCCGGGGCCGCGGCGCCACCGGTCGAGCTTGGCGAGACGGGCCGGACGGGCCGGGTGAGCGACGCGGGCGAGGTCGAAGTGGGTCGGGACTTCGGGTCAGGGGTATCGACGCTACCCACCGGCGGAGCGCCACGGCTTCAGCGCCAGGCCCCCAACTCCGAGTAGGGCTCGGGCATGAGCCGGTCGCACACGGCGGCCGGGGTGGCCGGCACTCGATCAGGCTAAAGGTGCAGCGCGCGACGTCGTCTGCACAAGCGTTCGTTGAGCGATCGGAAATCGTGTCGTATACGGTCGTCCGATGCGCGTGGTGATCGACGGGGTCCCCATCCGAGGGACGAGCCTGGGCATTGTCGTCGAGAACCTCCTACGCGGATGGGACCAGCTCGGCCGCGACGACGACATCCACCTCGTGGCCGGTCCGGACGCGCAGCTCGACCTCCCGGCGTCGGTGACCGTGCATACCGTTGACCTCGGTCGCCAACCCTTCGTCGGCCGGCTCCGGGCCCAGAACGTCACCGTGCCGAAGATCTGCCGTCAGCTCGGGGCCACCGCCATGCTCGGAGTCATCCCGGCCACCACCACCACCCCGCTCCCCTGCCCCCGGGCCATCGTCGCCCTGGACCTCCGGCACGAGCTGCGTCCTGAACAGTTCTCACCCCAGGCGCGCCTGATGCGCCGCGCCAGCTACGCCGTCGGATACCGACAGGCTGACGCCATCATGTGCATCTCCGAACGGACGCGCCGCGATCTCCTGCGTGCCCATCCGTGGTTGCAACGACACCTCGTCGAAGTGGCCCTCCTCGGCGCCGACCACGTGCTCGAGTGGCCCTCCAGGCTGGCGGGTCCCGAGAACGCCCTGGCCTTCGGGCAGTGGGGCAACAAGAACGTCGACCTGGTGGTCGAGGCCTGGTCGCTGCTGCACGCCCGAGGGGAGGCTTTCCCCCTGGTGCTCGTCGGCCTGCCCGCAGCGGCGAGGGTCCAGGTACAAGACCAGGTCAATCGGCTCGGGCTGGCCGACCTGGTCACCATCCTGCCCTGGCTCGACGCCCCGTCGTTCCGCCAGCGCTTCGCCTCGGCCAGCGTCGTCGTCTTCCCCTCGGACTACGAGGGCTTCGGCCTCCCCGCCGTCGAGGCCATGCGACTCGGCATCCCGGTGGTCGTCACCCCCGACCCGGCCCTGCTCGAGGTGACCGGCGGCCATGCCACCGTCATGGATGGCTGGGATGCCGCAGCGCTCGCCCGGGCGGTCCCGCTGGCCCGGCACGTCCCGGCGGAAGCCCGGGCCCGAGCCACGGACCACGCGGCCGGGTTCACCTGGAGACGCACGGCGGCCACGGTGCGGGACACGCTCGAACGCTGTGTGGCCCCGCACCACCCAACGACGACAGGCCACGCCCTCCGATGAACAGAGGCCGCGACCCCCGATGAAACTCGCGCAGGAGCGGGTCTTGCTCGACGGTGAGGCCTTCTACCGCCATTCCCGATCGGGCATCACCCGCTACTTCACCGAGCTCATCAGCGCGTACCGGCGCCAACCCGAACTGGGGATCGACCCGGTGACGCCGTACCGATTCGTTGCCAACCGGCACCTCACCGAGGCGATGCCGAACTCGTACCGACGGGTGCCGGTACCGGCGCGCTGGCGGGCCCCGTTCTTCTCCCGGGTCAACGGGCGTGCGGCCGAGCGCGCCGCGACCTCCATCGACCTCATTCACCACACCCTGTACGAGCGGGCCGCGTTGGACTACGCCCCCGGAGTCCCGCGCGTGGGCACCGTGTACGACTTCACCTTCGAGCTCCACGCCGACCTGTTCCCCGGAAACACGGAGATCGCAGGCCTGGTCCGGGAGAAGGACCACTTCCTGAGCCGGTGCGACGGGTTGCTGTGCATCTCGGAGATGACCTACAAGGATCTCAAGGCGTGCCGGCCCGACCTCGACGTGCCGGTCGAGATCACCCCGCTCGGAGTGGCTGACTCGTTCTTCTGCGAAGCCATCCCGCCCCCCAAGGGGATCCCCCCGCAGTATCTCCTCCACGTCGGCAATCGCCACGCCCACAAGAACACCGATGTGCTCTTCCGTGCCTTCGCCCACCTCATGGGCCGGCACGCCGACCTGCACCTGGTCCTCTGTGGCAATTTCCTGGCCTCCGAGAAAGCCCGACTCGAGGACCTCGGCATCGCCAAACGAACGGTCTGCGTCCGTGTCGCCGACGACCAGCTGCCTGCGTTATACGCCCATGCCGTGGCATTCGTCTTTCCCTCCCGCTACGAGGGCTTCGGTCTCCCGGTGGTGGAGGCAATGGCCAGCGGATGCCCGGTGATCATGTCCGACGTCCCGGCCCTGCTCGAAGTGGCGGGCGACATCGCCCTGACCTTCGAGCCCGATGACGTGAACGCGCTGGCCGATTTGGTCGAGCGCGTCCTGGCCGATCCCGAACTGCGCCGTCGCATGGTCGACGCAGGCCGGATCCGGGCGCGCGATTTCTCCTGGCAGCGCACCGCGGCGTCGACGGCGACCGCCTACGGTCGCATTCTCGGCCGGCGATAGGCTCGTCGGCTTCTCGGCTCGAAGGCCAGGACCGCGCCAGCTCAAGGTACCGAGAAGGGGCCCAATGTCAGAACTCCTCAGGTTCACCGCTTCGACGATGGAGCGCATCACCGACGCCGTCCGGACGGGCTGCTACCGACTCGTGGTGCGGCACATGGGCCGCATGGTGCGCATCTCGCGTGGAGCCAAGTTCACCTGCCCGCGGAACCTGACGATCGGCGACCATGTGTTCATGAATGTCGGCTGCCTGCTCCATGCCGAGGGTGGGCTCACCATCGGGGATGACACCGAGATCGGGCCGTACACCGTTGTCTGGACCACCAATCACGTGTTCGACGACACCGAGTCGCTCATCCGAGTCCAAGGGGAGGTGCAGGCGCCTGTGGTGATCGAGGGCGACGTGTGGATCGGCGCGTCGGCCATCGTGCTGCCCGGCGTGACGATCGGCACCGGGGCAGTGGTCGGGGCCGGTTCGGTCGTGACCAAGGACGTGCCGGCCTACGCCGTCGTGGTGGGCAACCCTGCCCGGCAGATCAGCTCGAGGACCGGCTCAGACGATCTAGTGCCGAAGGGGAACGCTGGCGGAATGCTCGGGCCCGAACTTCGCCGACGACCTTTCAGCAGTCCGTATCGTTCACTTCGCCCGTCGGCATCGTCGTGTGGCACAGCGTCGCCAGCCCAAATGGGGGAAGTCCTTGCATCGGCGCAATGGTGGCACCTTTGAGGTTTGCACCGGTCCAATCGACCAGGAAATACGACGTTCCCGGCAGGAGTTGCAGCGTCGCGTAGGTCGGCGCCGGTCTGATCGCTGTAGGCCATGTCGTCGTTACCCGTCAGCGTTGCACTCAGGAACGACGCCTGGACAAGCTTCGACGACTCCAAAGGAGGTCCCAGAGATCGTCGAACCCGAGAAATTCGCCCTGGTGAGATCCGCATGGAAGAAGTTGCTCCCGGAGATCCCCGTCCTGACCGCCGTGAGGTTGGGGGCAAAGACATTGAAGAACGTCACGTTGTTCAGACCGGCTCCCGTCAGATTGACCCCAGGCAGCCACGCGGACCAGAGGGCAGCCTGGTCCAGGCCTGCGCTTCTCATATCCGCGGCCGCGAAGTCGGCCTGCCAGTAGTGCGTGGGGGTTCCGACGGCACTGAGCAAGGCGAACGAGAGGACCGCCCCCGTGAAGTCGCAGTTGTCGAAATTGGGCACCCCGTCCGATCCACCCGCCTGCAGCGGCCTATCCGAGCAGTCGAGCCGACCGACCGGACCACGGCTGGGGCCGGCCTGCAGCTGGTGCACGGTCACGAAGGTTTGAGGTGTCAGAAGCGAGATCGTCGGTTCGTGCTGGGTTGCGGTCAACACGACCCGGTTGCCTGCCCCCAGCGCGCGCACCAAGGGCAAGGATGTGACCATGAATTTGATCGATTGCGGCGCCGAGGACTTGATCGGATCCTCCGTGCTCCTGGCGACCACCGTGGGAACGCGAGACGACTGATTGACCGCCACCACTCGCAAATCTCCGATGGTCATGCGGCTGGCAAGGCCTGCCTGGTTCCAGGCCACTTGGGCCGTGATGGTGGCGCTCGTCGCGGTCACGTGGAGTGCGCCTTCGGTCACTTGCACGAGCGAGGTACCGGAAATCGCCGCTGGCGTGCTCGGTGTGGTGGGAGTCGATGAGGGCGGGGTGGGAACGCTGGTGGTCGTCGGGGTCGGAGCGGTCGGATTGGTGATCGTCGATAGTGGACCGGTCGTGGACGGAACGGTGGGAGTCGATGAGGGCGAGGTGGAGGTGCTCGTCGGGGTCGGAGCGGTCGGGTCGTCGAACTGGGGGTGGTCGCGGCCGAAGCGGGAACTGCTCCGAGGGCAACTTCCGCGCCGACACACGTAAGCACGAGTGCCCCCACCAGGGCGCCCGCACACGATTGGAGTGAGGGGCCGACGGCACCGAAGCCTGTGCCCGGACGTCTTCGTTTCTTTGCGCACGCGGCCACGCTAACCCACCCCTCGGTTGATCGTTTCTCCTTTGGGTAGGGTGGCGCGCGAATCCATAAAGAGGGGCGGCTCCACGCAGATGAAATCGACCGCAGTGGGAGCGACGGCTCGTCGCTTTCGTCACATTGTCGGGCTCGTTGTGTGTCGCCCCGATCACGCTGGTCGTCGTGGCTCCAGTCTCGGCAGCGGCCGGTGCCCGCCACGACTGGGGTGACAACCACGCGCCCGCCGTCGACCACGGGTAGCGACCCGGGTGACCACGACTCCAACAACCAGGTCGACCACGACGTCGACTACGACCACACCTTCCACCACCCCAACTCCGACCACGACTCCGACTCTCCACGGCCCCGACGACGCCCTCGGCCACCACGACGCCACCGGCTGTTTCCACCTCACCGGCCGTCACCCCACCGGCTGGTTCGACTTCACCGGCCGTCACCCCACCGGCCGTTTCCACTTCACCGGCGGTTACCACCGCTCCGAAGTGGAACTGGGTCGACAGAGGGCCGAAGCTCGTCAGCGTCAGCTGCGCCACCGTGGACACATGCGTCGCGGTCGGCGGGACCGGCTGGGCCCTGCGAACGGGCGCGGGCGGAAAGCCCCTGGGCTGGTCGCAGGTGCCCTGGTTGCCCGCGCAAACCGTTGCGAACGAAACCCTGGCGTCCGTTTCCTGCCAGGGCGCGATTTGCCTGGCCGTCTCGTCGGGCGGCGTGACCAATGTGGTGTCGCACGTGTACCGCAGCGTGGACGACGGTGCGAAGTGGTCCGACACCGGGCCGCTTCCCAAGGCAGTCGGTGGCACGCAGGTCGCAAGCAGCTTGGCGTGTGACACGGCGGTGAACTGCGTGATCGTCGGCGCGAACGGGGGGATCTGGCGCTCGGTCGACGAAGGTCAAACGTGGGCGGCCATCGTGCCCACTCAGCCGCCGGTGGGTTACGCAACCATCGCGTGCCCAACAACGACAACCTGCATCGCCCTGGGCAACGGCGGTAAGGGCTCGCACATCGTCGGGAACACGGTGTCGCCCATCACGATTGCCGGGGCGGGCAACCTCGGTTCGCTGTCCTGCCTGTCGCCCACTACCTGCCTGGCCGCCGACTCACTGAGCTTCTTCTACCGGACCACCGACGCAGGCAAGACCTTTGTTCGGCTCGGACTTACGCCCGGGTCGCACGCAGTTTCCGCCCTGTCGTGCACCACGAGCACCAATTGCACCGGGCTCAATGACGTCAAGATGTCGCTTACCACCACCGACGGCGGTGCTATCTGGAAGACCCATGTGCTGCCATCTCCGGGCAAGGCGGGCGCTGCGGCTCTCTCGTGCGTTGCCGAGGCATGTAGCGCTGTCGGCCTCTCCGCTCTGGTGATGACTTCGGCGAACAGCGGTGCCTCGTGGACCACCGCCAATGCCGTGCCCGATGTGTCCAACCTGTCGTGCCAGATCACCGGGACCGCCGCGCCCATCTGCATGAGTGGAGGCAAGGACGCCATCGGGAAGTCCATCACTGGTGGCAGTTTTTGGTTGCAGCCCCTCAGCGGCGTTGCCCAACTCGATCTTCAGACCGTGTCGTGCCCCGAAGCGCCGGACTGCATCGCCGTCGGCAAGTCATTGGCGCTCCGATCCGAGAACTACGGGACGACGTGGCAACTGGCGAGCTCACCGGCCACCGGCCCCGGTACGGGTCCGGCCGCCACGACGTGTTTCACGACCCTCAGTTGTGTTGGCGTCGGCTCGGGCACGGTATTCACCACAGTGGACGGCGCAACCAGGTGGTGGCTCGGTTCCATCCCAGGGGGGCCCATGCTCACCTCCCTGAGTTGCCCAACCACCACGCTGTGCTACGCCGCCGCCGGAAACGGCGAGGTGGACCGGGGGACGCGCCCGGCGGCGGGAAGCGTCGACTGGACGTGGGATCCGCAGAGCACTGACACCCCGGTCGGCAGTCTTCTCGAGGCGATCACCTGTCCGAGCACGACCACCTGCATCGCCATGGGCTCGGCGGGTGTGGTGGCGCGCACCACCGACAGTGGCGCCAACTGGTCGGTCACGATCACCGGGATCTCAGACCACTGGCTCACCGTCTCTTGTGCCACCGAGGCCGTGTGCGTTGCCGGCGGGTTCGCCTTGCTCGGCACCAGCGACGACGGTGGGCAGACCTGGACGAGGGACAAGGACTCCACCCTGACCAAGGTGGCCGCCATCACCTGCCCCACCCCAACCCTGTGCATCACGGGCGGGGACACCGTGCTGGAGGGAAGGCCACCGGCGTAGGAAAGCCGCCGACCTCCTGATGGGCCCTGCTGGCTTATGGGCCTGCCGGCTTGTGGGCCTGCAGACAGCCGGCATCGGGCCGCCGCCGGGCAAAGACCACAAGGGCCATCCACATGGACCGGGGCAGGTGACGTTCGAGAGGGGCGACGAAGCGCCGCAGCCGGGGCCAGGGCTTGCAGTACTGCTCGAGCCCGGTGCGCGACGCCGCGGCCCACTCGAAATCGGCGTCGAGCAGCCGGGCCAGGTCACGGCGAGTGTTCATCTTGTAGGCCGTCCGGAAGACGTCCCGCTCTTCGCGGCCGGGTTGGAGACGGTTGAGGGCACGGGGATGCGCGTCGTTCGGAACCATCTGGGCGAACGCGGCCAGGACCGAATGCCGGCTAATGGTCCGGGCCACGAAGGCACCGCCCGGCCGCAGGACCCGGGCCAGCTCGTCGACGAAGGCTTCGGGCGCCGTCACGTGCTCGAGCACGAAATCGCTGACCGCCAGGTCCACCGATGCGTCGTCGAGGGGCCACCGGCCGTCCGCACCGATCAGGCGGAACTCGTCGATCACCGGGTTGTCGGCACCGGCCTGCTCGATGTCGAGGCCGATCACGCGGCGACCCGGCCCCCGCAGATCCTGCCAGGGGCCGCCCGGCTGCTCGAGGTCGACCAGAGCACCACGACCGCAGCCCACCTCGGCCACCAGCGTGGAGCGGGCGGCCAGCGCTTGGGCGCTGACCAGGAAGACATGCGCGCTGTCGAGACCCAGGATGCGATCGTCGAAAATCTCGCCCAGGCCCAGCGCGTGCTCGGTGCTCGTGCTCGTCATCGTCGCCTTCCTCGGACAGATCGACGGGTCCACAGGTCCCGGCCAGTTGTACCGACCCTGTTCCGAGGCAACGACCTGTGCGGGATTAACTTGCGTTCGGCGCCGTTGCCGGTTGGTAGGTGAGCCGGACCCGCACGGGGGCGACGGCCGGGGCACCCCCCGGCGAGCGCAGGCGTTCCTGGACCGCGTCAAGGTCCTTGGCTGCGACCACATTGGGCACCGGAGGAAGGTCGTCGGAGTCCCACGGCGTGAGACGGCCGTCCAGCAGATAGATCCGGTAGCCCACTTCGGCCAGGAACGAGCGCACCTCGGCCGGCGTGACGCCGAAGCTGTTGCCGTGCCCGCAGTGCTCGAAGAGCACGACCGGGCCCACAGTGGCCAGCAACTGCCGGGCTCCCCGCAGCACGTTGAGCTCCGTGCCTTCGACGTCGATCTTGATCAAGTCGGGCGACGATCCGGCGAGGATCTCGTCGAGCGTCTGCACGGCCACCTGGATGCCCTTCGAGGTGGGCAGCACCGCGCCGTCCGGAGCCAGGCGGTTCAGCACATCGCGTTCGAGGATCTCGAAGGTGGCCTCTCCCGACTCGGCTCCGACAGCGGCATCGACGACCTCGACCTCGAGGAAGTTCAGGGCCAGGTTGCGCTCGAGGAAGGCGCGGATGGGTGGGAAAGGCTCCACGGCCGTGATCTGCACCCCAGGCAGGCGGGTGCCGATCAGAGAGCTGAAGACGCCGACGTTGGCGCCGACATCGACGAAGTGATCGCCGGGTCGTAGATAGCGGAAGCAGAACTGCAGTTCCTCCCACTCGTGAATCCCGTCGTAGATGGTCCATACCGCGCTGAATTGCCCCGGTTGCGCCACCAGGCGGGTGCGGTCGTCGACCACCACCAGGGCCTCGATGTCGGCCCCGCCCCGCGTCCGCCAGTGCCATTCGGCGGCGCGCCGCACGGCGGCCGGACGGGCCCCCCGGTTCGCAGGATGCCGCCAGATCTCCGGCACCCAGTGGACGGCCCGCGAAGTGACCCGGGAGATGCTCACGCACGCTGTTTAGTCCACGGCGCGTCCGTGCATCGAACCGGGACGTGCCGAGACCATCGCCGCGCTAGGTTGACCGGCTGTTCTCGGATTCATCGAGACCGGCAGAAATCCGTATTGATGACCCGGCTCCCCACCCCCCTCCGCCCGCTGTTCCCCTTGGCCAAGCGGGGCGTCCTGATGGCCACCGAGATCGCCGGCCCACTCACCCGCCGCTTGCCCTCCGGTGGGGATCGGCCCGGGCCACCCCGGCACCTGGCCGCCTCGACGCCCGACTACGCGACCGCCCACCCCGAAGCCGGCATCGATGTGGTGGAGGTCCTCCCGAGCGTCGAGATCACACGCGACGAGCCGGTGGGGCTGCCCGCCGACCACTTCTCCTTCGCCCACCACCGGCGGGCCACCGTGCCGCCCGCCATCGTGGCCCGGATCCCTGGCGGACGGGCCGTTGGCCACTACGGGGCGGTGGTGAGCGCCGACGACGCCCTCTTGTTCGACCTGTCGCCCTACTACGGGGCCTTCCGCCCCTCGCAGCATCCGATCTTCCTCAGTGCGCGCCTGCCCCCCGTCGAGGAGGTGGCCGGGACGGTCGGCGTGCTCACCACCAGAGGAGTCGACAACTACTACCACTTCCTGACCGACGTGTTGCCCCGGCTGGAACTGCTGCGCCGGGGTGGAATCGAACCGGACCGCTACGTGGTCAACCGCAGCACCGCCTTCCAACGAGATCTCCTCGACGCCGTCGGCGTCCCCGAGGAGCGCACACTGCCCAGCGCGAACCACCCGCACCTACGCGCCGATCACCTGGTGGTGTCGTCGTTGCCCGACAGCCATCTGCGGACACCCCCCTGGGTCGCCGCCTGGCTGCGCCAGGCGTTCATCCCCACCGATCCGTCACCGGCACCGGCCCACCGACGTCTCTATGTCACCCGGGGCCAGCGCAAGCACACCCGGCACGTGGAGAACGAGGCCGAGGTCCTCGCGGCACTCTCCCCGTACGCCTTCGAGACGGTCGACCCCGGCGCCCTGTCGGTGGCCGAACAGGTACGCATCTTCGCCGAGGCCGAGATCGTCGTGGGGGCGCACGGGGCGGCCCTGACCAATCTGGTGTTCTGCCCGGCCGGCGCCGCCGTGGTCGAGCTGTTCCCGCCCGACTACGTCAACGTCTGCTACTGGTCCCTGGCCTGGGCCGTGGGCGGCCTGCGCTACCGCTATCTGGTGGGCGACGGTTGGCCCAAGAAGCCCCGGCCGATGCTCGGGGTGGCCTCGGACGTCACGGTCGACCCCCGACAGATGGTGCGGCTCGTCGACGAGTTGCTCTGAAGCTCAGCAGGTGAGCCCACCGTCGAGCACCAGGACGTGCCCGGTGATGTAGTCGCTTTCGGGTGCGGCGAGAAATTGCACGGCCCGGGCGACATCCTCGGGCTCCCCCAGCCGGCCGGCCGGCGTGCGGCGGACGATCTGTTCGAGTTGGCCCTCATCGAGGCCATGGCTCATCTCGGTACGCAGGTACCCGGGGGCGATCGAGTTGACCGTGATGCCCCGCGAGCCAAGCTCGCGGGCCAGGGCCCGGGTGAAGCCGTCCAAGGCCGCCTTGGTCGCGCCGTAGACCGCGAGGCCCCGGTACCCCGAGAGCCCGACGATGGACGAGATGTTGATGATCCGGCCGCGGCGCCGGGCCAGCATGTGCCGGCTGACCAATCGCGTGACGTGGATCGTCCCCTTCAGGTTCAGGTCGATCACCGTGTCGATGTCGTCGTCGGACTGCAGCCCCAGAATGCCGTCCATCGCCACACCGGCGTTGTTGACCAGGACGTCAATGGCGTCCCACTCCGCCAGGACACTCTTGACGAAGGACTCCGTGGCGAGCCGATCGGCCAGGTCGACCGGTTGGAAGAAGAACCGGCCCTTGAACTCGGGATCGTTCTGCCACGCCTCGATCTCGGGCGTCGCGGACCGGGCGCAGGTGGCCACGCTGTCGCCCGACTCCAGATACGACTGCACGATGCCGGCGCCCAACCCTCTGCTACCGCCCGTGACCAGGACGGTCCGAGCCTTCCCCTCAACCATCGACCCCTCAACCATCGACCCCTCAACCATCGACGTTTCCTCTCACGATCTTGTGCCCCGCGGTGGTGATCTCATCGACGATGCGGATGCTGCGCGGACGCGCCGCGGCCACCAGGTCGCCGCACGAGTCGCGCACCGCAGCCTGCAACTCGTCGTGGTCGGCCCCGACCTCGGCCATGATCTCGACCGCCACGATGAACCCGGTGACCGGGCTCCGGCGGCCGTAGACCCGGGCCATCTTGACCCCGGGAAGGTTGCTGATGCGCTGCTCGATGGGCAGGGGGTGCACCTTGACCCCGCCCACGTTGACGATGTCCGAGTTCCGGCCCTCGAACACGATGCGATCGTCGACGATGGACACCAGATCGCCGGTGGCGCGCCACGCCTCGGGCTGCGGCCTGTCCTCGCCGTAGTAGCCGAGCATGCCGATCCGCGAGGTGAACCACAGCTCCCCGTCGACGATCCTGTACCGGACGTCTGCGTCTTCGGGACGGTCGAGCACCGTCACGGGCAGCCCGGCGCGGCCGTCCCGCACCGCCATGGTGCCGAACTCGGTGGCCCCGTAGACCTGGGTGACGGCAGCGCGCGGGAAGCTGGCCGCGATGTTCTCGAGGAGCAGGTCGGGGACGGCCTCCCCGCCCAGGGTGATCTGCCGGAGCGCCGGGACGGGGCCACCGTCGGCACGCATCTCGGCCAGGAGGAACCTCCAGTACGTGGGGGTGGCACTGGCATGGGTGACGGCCTGCTGGCGCATGGCGGCCAGCCCTTCGAGGGGGCGTCGAGGCGCGGGAGCTATGAGCGTGGCCCCGGCGGCGAAGACATGCAGCAGCACCTGCAGCCCGCCGAACTGGTGCAGCCCGTAGGCCAGGAGCCAGCGCTCATCGGTGGCGGGCGGAATGCGCACCGTAGACCGCACCAGGCGCGACCACTCGTGCTGTGCTCCCTTCGGTGTGCCGCTGGTCCCGGTGGTGAGGACCAGCAGTGGCTGGAGCCCGGTCCGATCCGTGAGTCGATCGTGGGTTGGTCGGTGGGGAGGTCGCCCGGACCGCTCAGCAGGTCGGCCGGATGGACCAGGTCCAAGGTGCCGGAAAGATCCGTTTGCGAGGTCACCACGACCTCGTGGTCGAATCGCCCGGCCAGTGCCTCGAGCGCCGCGCCGTCTTCGGTGGGTGGATAGACGCACGCCTCCGCGCCGGCGATCGAGGCGCCGGCCAGGAGAGCCACCACCGTCGACGCGTGGTGATCGAGGATGGCGAAGCGTCTGATCCTCCGTCGGTCCAGGTAGGTCGCGACAGATCCGGCTGCGGCGACCAGGCCGCCGTAGGTGCTGCTCCCGTCGTTGTCCACGATGGCGGTCCGGCCGGGGGCCCGACGGGCCCACGGCGTCAGGAGCTCGATCACGGCTCGGTGGCCATCGAACCGTCGTCGTAGAAGGCCACGATGTCCCCCACCGTCTCGGGCATCTCTCCGTCACTGAAGGGGTCCGTCCCGTACTCGTCCTCGAGGACGGCCGACAATTCAGCGACGTCGAGCGAATCGAGCCCAATGCCCTCCGAGTACAGGGAGGCGTCGAGGTCGACGCCCTTGTGGCGCTTCTTCACCTTGGATATGAACGAGCGAACCGTCGATGTCACATCACTCTGTGAACCGGCCATTGCCTTCTCCTTGTCGTTTGGGGAGTGAGAACGTCCTCCTCGATCGGGGCGTCACCAAGGCTTGCTCGCCGAGATGATCCCGTAGCCCATGGTCCCGTCGCGCCAGAGCCCTTCGAGGATGTCGGCGGAGCGCACGAAGCACTCCAGCCCATCGGATCCGATCGCCTCGGTGACTTCCTGCCGGTGCGTCTCCGCGTTGGCGCGCCAGCGAGCAAAGGTGGGGAGCGTGAGGTCGGTGAGGTCCTGGCGACTGTCGACGCTGAGACCGGCCCCGTCCATCAGATCGGCGTAGACGTCGAGAGACTCCATGTGCGCATCGCCCATCGCCTCGCGCAGGGTCTGAAACTCAGCCCGGCGATCCCTGACCTCGCGAAAAGGGATCTCGCGCCGGCGGATCACATCACAGAGCGCCAGTCGGCCGCCGGGGCGGAGGACCCGGGCGCATTCGTCAATGAGGAGCTTTCGCTCGCGCATCAGATGCGAGGACTCCAGGACCCAGACGCGGTCGAAACTCTGATCCGCCAGCCCGTTGGCCGTACCGTCGCGCCGGGCGAAGGTGGCGCGGCCGACCAGGCCGGCCGCCACCGCCCGGTCGTTGGAAAGTGCGACCCCGACCTCACTGGTGGTGATCCCCAGGACCTCGACGCCGAGCGTCGAAGCCAGGAAGCAGGCCGGCGCCCCGTTGCCGCAACCCACGTCGAGCACGTCGAGACCGGGCCGCAATCGGGCGACTTCGACCATGCGCGCCGTAAGACGGGCCGTGGCCGCCGGCAGCGTCTCGTCCCCGCTGTCGAAGACCCCGTAGTGCAGGTCCTCGCCCATCAGGAGCCGCCAGGCGTCGGTCACCCGGTCGTAGTGCGCGGCTGGCTCGTAGTCATCGTCGAATGCGTGCATCACGCCTCCACCGCGTGCATCCGCTCACCCTGCAGGTACGGGCGCACGGCGGCCGCGATGTTCGCCCCGAGACGTTGGCGTCCGGGTTCGGCGATGTGCAGCGGATCGCTGAACTCCGAACTGGGGCAGTCGAAGACGGCGTTGACCACCGAACCGTTGTCCCCCGCCGCCGTGCCGAAGGCATCGGCGATGAGCTCGGCGTTACGTTCGATGTGCGCAGGCGCGCCCGCACCCAGGAGCTTTTCGGCCATCTGGTAGTTGATGGGCGAGATGTAGGCCACCGAGGGCAATCCAAGATCGGTCAGGCAGCCGGCCATCTCCGCCACCAATTTGATGCCGGGACTCTCGGGAGTCAGCTGTTCGGCGTTGTGGTAGTCCATCAGGTGGCGAAGGCGAACGGTGTGCTGCCAACGGGTGGCCGGCGAGGCGTTGGTGATGAGCCGCAACTCCCCCATCGTCCGCCGCGCCCGGATCAGGCTGGGGGCCGGGAGCCTGATCGTAGGCCTCCCACTCCGCCTCGTCGGGCCGCTCCAGGCGCGTCGGCTTCGTCCCCTCCTCGACGGCGGCCCGAAGTCCTTCGGCGGCCTTGGTGTAGCTCCATTGCGGATGGGACAACCAGCCGGCCGTCGCCACGACGATGGAGGTGGGGACGATGACCACCCGGGGTCGCCCCGGGCAACGCTGGAGCGCCGAGAGAAAGGCCATGATGATCGTGGCGCCGTAGCTGGCCCCGACCAGCGCCTCCAACCTGAGCTCCGGGTCGATCTCGTCCCGGATGATCTCTGCGAGATGCCGGCGGTCGGCGTCATCGCGAGATGTCCAGAACATGGCGGAATCGCCGAAGATCAAGAGCTCCGGGCTGTCCGTTGCGCCGTAGGCCCGCTGCAGTGACCGCAACTGACGAAGCTCGGTGTCGATGAAGCGCTTGGCGTACCGGCGCTCGATCCGAAAGGCCGTATCCCGTACCCGCGTGGGAATCTGGAGCGAACCGGTCCGAAACTGATCAGACATCGGTCACCTCACGGCGGGCCGCGACGGCGTGGCTGGGGTCCATGCCGAGGTACAACGTGCGGCACGCGGGTTCCTGGCGGCGCGCTCTCCAAAGACTCCAAAACCCTCATCTGTGCCGCGGGCACACGCCGGCACGCAATTCGGGTCGCCTCCGTGATTCGTCTCACGGATCGCCGTTACTCCGGCGGTCAATGGCGCACTTGTGAGGAGCGTGAACCGATGTCCATGCGACGCAGGCCGGTCCCCGCTGTCGCAGGCCCCGCGACGCGCCGAAGCACGAACATCGAAGATCCCTCAGAGTGCCGACTCGTGGTCCACGACTACTCCGGCCATCCCGGGCAGGTGCAGCTGAGCCGTGCGCTGGCCCGCCGGGGCTACCGCGTCACCCATCAGCACTGCCCCTCCTACACCACAGGAAAGGGGGCCGTGGAGCGGCTCCCGGGCGATCCGGACAACCTCAGCTTCGAGCCCTTTCTGATGCGGAATGCCTTCAGCCGCTACTCGATCGTGCGCCGCGTCGTCCAAGAGATCCGGTACGCCACGCAGGTGGGACGACGGATCGCCGAAGACTCCCCCGCCGTGGTCATCTTCAGCAACGTGCCGCTGCTGGCCCACGGGCTGCTGTCGGCCCGCCTGCACCGCCGGAAGATCCCGATGATCTTCTGGCAGCAGGACATCTACAGCGCGGCCATCGGAGCCACGGCGCGCCAGAAGTTGGGTTCGGTCGGCGGCGTCTTCGCCTTTGCGGCCGAGCGTCTCGAGCGATCGATCGCGCGCGCCAGCGTGGCCGTCGTGGCCATCTCGCCCACCTTCCTCGACCGATTGTCGGCGTGGGGCGTGGCCGAGAAGACCACGGTGATCCCCAACTGGGCCCCCATCGAGGAACTCCCGATGCAGGAGCGGCGGAATCCGTGGAGCGAACAGATGGGACTGTCGTCGGTGCCGGTGGTGATGTACTCGGGCACCCTTGGTCTCAAGCACGACCCGAGCATTCTGGGCCTGCTGGCTCTTCACCTGAAGGAGACGCACCCCGAGGCGCGGGTGGTGGTGGTCTCCGAGGGCAAGGGCCGTGAGTGGCTCGAGGCGTGGAAGCGGGAGCACGGTGCAGAGAATCTGTTGCTGCTCAATTACCAGGCCTACGAGGACCTCCCGATGATGATGGCGAGCGCCGACGTGCTGGTGGCCATCCTCGAGCCCGATGCCAGCAAGTACTCGGTCCCTTCAAAGGTCCTCACCTACCTGTGCTCGGGACGGGCGATCCTCGGTGTGATACCCCGTGACAACTCGGTGGCCGAGATCCTCTGGGGCAACGGCGCCGGGCTGGTGGCGGATCCGGCCGAGCGCGAGAAGATCGGTGAGGCCGCCGCCGAGCTCCTCAACGACGACCTCTACCGGCGGCAGCTCGGCAAGGCCGGACGAGCGTACGCCGAGCGGGAGTTCTCTCCCGACCGCGCCGCTGAGCAGTTCGAGGAGATCGTGCTGCGTCACCGGCGGCGGGAAACGATGTGATGCACCCCGGGTGCGCTCGTCTTCGGGTGCTCCACCAAACGTTTGTTCTGTGGATGGTTCTTCCGCGTCGAGGGCCCGATGTCCGCGCAATATCGGTCGCCACAAGGCGTTATCGACGTGAAGTTGCAGCTGCTTGGCGGTGAAACAGCAGTCCCGACGACGTGCATGGCAGACAGCGTCCATCACGTTCATCCCTCCCTTGAGAGAGAAGGAGAACATGACGAGGGTCCTGGTTACGGGTGCAGGCGGATTCATTGGTGGACACCTGGTGGCACGGCTTCGACGCCAGGGCGTCGACTACATCAGGGCGGTGGACAAGACTCCGCCGGACGACTGGTATCAGCGCTTCTCCGACGTGGACAACCACTGCGCCGACCTGCAGGAGGCTTCGGCGTGCCGGTATGTCTGCGAGGGAATGGACACGGTCTACAACCTCGCCGCCGACATGGGTGGCATGGGGTTCATCGAGAACAACAAGGCACTGTGCATGCTTTCGGTGTTGATCTCCACCCACATGCTCGAAGCCGCGCGAGTGATGGGCGTGCAACGCTTCTTCTATTCCTCGTCCGCGTGCGTCTACGCCGCGGGAAAGCAGGAGTGCCCCGACGTCGAACCGTTGCGGGAAGCCGACGCGTACCCGGCCATGCCCGAGGACGGCTACGGCTGGGAGAAGCTCTTCAGCGAGCGGATGGCCCGGCACTACCACGAGGACTTCGGGCTCGAGACCCGAGTGGCCCGATACCACAACGTCTACGGCCCGTTGGGGACGTTCGACGGTGGGCGCGAGAAGGCGCCGGCCGCCATCTGCCGCAAGGTGGCGATGGCCAAGCTCACCAACCATCTCGATATCGAGATCTGGGGCGACGGGGAGCAGACCCGGAGCTTCACCTACATCGACGACTGCGTAGAGGGCACCCTGCGCCTGACCTCGAGCAATGTGCGGGTGCCCCTCAACATCGGCAGCGAGCAGCTGGTGACCATCAATCAATTGGTCGACATCGCTGAGGACATCGCCGGAGTCACGCTGAACCGCCACTACGACCTCAGCGCTCCCCAAGGTGTCCGTGGGCGCAACAGCGACAACGCGCTCGTCACCGACCTCCTGGGATGGGTCCCCGCCACGAGCCTCGAATCCGGCCTCGAGCGCACCTACGAGTGGATCCACAATCGGCTGGCGACCACCTTGGCCCTCCACAGCTGACGCGGTCCCTACGGCGGTCGACCCCGAATCTGTAGGTGGTATCGGAGGTGGTATCGGGAGACGGTATCGGGAGACGGTATCGGTAGGCGGTCGGGAACGGCGGCCATCAGATCGCCGGGGTGCGCGCGCCTCTTCCGTAGCGGGTCAAGGGCTCACGGCCTGTCGTACTCGTCGTGCCGGCACCACCAGAAGCCGTCCTCGTTGCGACCCAGGGGCGCCCGGTCGAGCCACTGATACATGCCCCAGAGGCCGTCCAGCCCACGCGCGTACGCGGAGTACGTGTGATAGATCACTCCGTCCTCCATCGCGAACGCGCTCACGCCCGGCCCTTCTTCCCGGTACGTCTCCCAGTTCGTGCCAACCATGCTCGAAGCGAATTCGTCGAGTTCCGAACTATCCTGACCGGCTGGCGGCCGAAAGTCGGACTCGCGGAAGTTGTACTCGACGGCTCCGGACTGCCACTGCTCCTTGGTGATGGCGGCCTGGAAGTCGTAGTTGAAGTCGCTGTCGAACGAAGAGGCCCACGGGAAGCTCCAGCCCATTCGCCGCTTGTACGCCTGCAGCTTCGCTAGCGGAGCCCGCGAGACCGCGCAGAGCATGACGTCGTGATGCGCGAGGTGCACGACGGAGCCGTCGAAGCCGTCTGCGATCGCCGAACAACTCGGGCACCCCGCCGTGTAGTCAGGCCCGAACATGAAGTGATATACGAGGAGCTGCGAGCGACCTCGGAAGAGATCGGCCAGGGAGGCGGTGCCCTCGTCCGTCTCGAAGCGGTACACCTTGTCGAGGCGGACCCAGGGCAGGTCCTGGCGTTGCCGCGCCAGTTCGTCGCTTCGCCGCACCAGTGCCTTCTCGGCCTCGAGCAACTCCAGTCGGGCCTTTAGCCAGTCCTCACGTGTTCCGGTCTTGTGATCGGTCATCGGTTCTCTCCTTTTTTCGCTATAACGAGTTGGGGTGCGCGCCCTTTGCGATGGCGATTCACACCGGTGGCAGGAGCCCGGGAACCCATGACGGCGCGAGAACGATCAGGACGCCGAATCCGACGATCCGCGCCAGGCAGCATCATCGCCGCCATCATCGACACCCACAGCGCCGTTCAGGCTGCGTCCGGGGCGGTGTCGGGACCGGGATCGTCCCCACCCACGACGGCCGCCAGGCGTTCGAGATAGTGGCCCCAACCGTCCGCATGGTCGGACACAGCATCGTCCGGCAGCCCGCTGTGCACGAGACGGACACACGTCTTGTCGCCATCCGGGATCAAGGTGATCTCGACCTGCGTGGAGCGGGCGGGGATCGGATGCTCCGGCTCGTCCCACCCGAACGTGAAGACGACCCGCTCGTCGGGTACGACCTCGATGAACTCACCCACCGAGGGGTGGCGACCCCTGACCAGCACCCGATGGGCGCCCCCGACCCGGGCGTCGAGCTCCGCCTCGGTGCCCATCCACCGGACGTGCTGCTCGGGATCGACGAGGAACGGGAAGATGGTCGCCGGGCTGGCGACGATCATGACCTCTCGGGTGAGCTCAGCCATTGGGACTTCCTTTCTCTGGTTTCTGTTGTGAATCCTTTTGCGTGCTTTCCGGCATGTCGGGCATGTCCGGCAGGTCCGGCATGGCCGGCGGCCCGGGCAACCTCTGCTCGGTGGCTTCGGCCAGCTCCCGCAGCCGTTCCAGGCTCTCGGTCCAATACGCGTCGAGGAAGCTCCGGAGTCTGGCCATCTCGGCGTGATTGGTCCGGTAGAGCCGGCGGGTGCCATCGCGTCGCTCGAGGATCAGCTCCGCCTCGCGGAGGACGCCGAGATGTTGGGACACGGCCGACCTGGTGATGTCGCCGAACCTGGCGGCGATGTGGGTTGCGGGCATCTCGGCGGACCAGACCAGACGGAGGATCTCGCGGCGCCTGGGCTCGGCCAGGGCTTTGAAGGCGGTGTCCACGGACCTAAGTGTAAGCAATTACTTTCGTAAGTGTCAACTGTCATAGGGATGGAGCGGCCCACCCCAGGTGGCACTCGTGGCCCTGCGCATCGGGTTGGTGCACGACGGTCCGTCCGAGGCCCACACTTCGGGCACCGCGTCGGAGTGGTGGAGCCGTACGAGCATCGACGACCGGGTGCCGTACCCGTCGGCGTGCACGCAGCAGGCCGAGGCCTGGGCTCGGCGCTGTGCGTCCTCACCGTCGTCGGGCGCCGGATTGGTGATGGTGTGATCTGCGAGCAGACGCTGGAGAAGGCCGAGAACCTCGTCGCCGGGCCGGCCTGCGACGCCGGCCAGCGCTTCGCTGACGTAGTCGACCTTGGCGCTGGCCTGATCGAGCGGCTTGTTCTCGAGGATGTGGATTCCGGGCGGAAGCTCGATGCTGCGCACTTCGTCCCCTTGCGTCATGTCGAGAGAGAACAGTGACGTCCTGTCGCCGACCAGAACCCAGCAGGGGTTGAAGTCCCGCGGCGCCGACGTCCCGAACGCGGTCGCGGCCGACGGGGCGTCGTCGTGTTCGGTCAACGCCAAGGGGATCTCGCCCCGTGACCGTTTCGCCACGTCGCGGCCTTCTGGAGCAGGCTTGTTGGTCAGGCCAGCCACCACGCCGCGCTCGTTGGCGGCCAGCCAGGTGCCGCCCGCCAGGAGGTCCCGTCCGCCGAGGGTCCTGGGCGCGGTCGATCGCAAGAGCACGAGCGATTCGGCCGGCCGGTCGTAGCGTTCGTCACGATTGGCCGCGACAACCAGGGGCCAGTCGGGCAACACTCTCGAGAGGACGATGAGCAGGCACATGGGCAGAAGGCCAGCCTCAAGACCTTCGGAGCAGGACACAGAGCAAGACAAAGGGATCGCGATGCGGAGCGCCCTTCCCATCCCTCTCGGGACGTCTCACGGACATGCCATCTCGGCAAAGCGGGCTGCGGCTGGTGACAATGCTCCGGACCGATGGATCAAGGCCAATTGTCGCACAATGGGTGGGTCCGGGCGGGCCAGCACGGCACCGGCGGCCCGCGCCGTCTCCGCCAGCGACTCTGGAACCAGCGCCGCACCCGCGCCGGCCACCACCAAGGGCACGATGGCGTCGCGCTGAGCGGTCACCACCGCCACCACCGGTGAACGCTCGACCGCGGCGAAAGCTTCCATCAGGAGGCGCGAGGTTGAGGTGCCGGGCGGAGCCACGACCAACGGCGTGTCACCGATATCGTCCAGACCGATCGGATCGCCGCTCGTATGGCCGCTCTCAGGCGGGAGGATCAAGACGAGCGTTTGTCGACCCAGTTGTAGGGACACCAGCCCGGCGGGGATGTCATGATCCTCGGTCACGCCCAGCTCCGATGAGCCCGACAGGACCATGTCGGTGAGTTCGCTGGCGTCTTCCGGGGCTGCCAGATCGATCCGGATGTCTCGGTAGTGGCGTCGGAACGATCCCACCAGAGGGGACAGCGGATCCGCCACCAGCGTGGGAAGGCTGGCCATGGTCAGGTTGCCCGCGGTCAGACCGGCGACAGCTGCCACCGCGGCCTGCCCGGTTTCCAGATCGCGCATCACCTGCCGGGCTGGACCGAGCAGGGCACGACCAGCCGCTGTCAGCTGTACCACTCGGCCGTTGCGGGTGAAGAGGGCCGCTCCCAGCTCCGCCTCGAGCTCCTTCACGGCCACTGAAAGGGCCGGCTGCGAGACGTAGACCGCCTGGGCCGCAGCGGTGAACCCGCCATGGTCGGCCACCGCAAGAAAGTGCCGTAGGCGTCCGGACTCCATAGTTAAATCTTATCGTATTGAGGAGGAATCGGTATTTGTTTTCTAGCAGAAGGGAGTCCAACATGACTTCATGACCGTGCACGGGGAGAATGCGGCGCCCTGGGGGTGGGACCGGCTCCTGGTGGAACCCCGCCGCCCCGTTTCGGTCCGGGAACGGCCCGACGCGCACTGGTTGGCCGTGGCGGCCGTCTGCGTTGGGGCACTCATGAGCCAGCTCGACGCCAGCATCGTGACCGTGGCCCTGCCGTCGCTCGGGCACGCGTTCGGAGCCGGCGTCAGCTCGGTCACCTGGGTGGGGCTCAGCTACCTCGTCGTGCTGGTGGCCACCGTCACTGCGGTCGGTCGCCTGTCCGACATGCGCGGTCGGAAGCTGTTCTACATCTACGGGTTTCTCGTCTTCGTCGTGGCATCAGTGCTGTGCGGCCTGGCCCCCAACCTGGCTGCGCTGTGCGGCTTCCGCGCCCTCCAGGCCTTGGGCGCGGCCATGCTGCAGGCCAACAGCCTGGCCATCATCGTCCTGGTGGTGCCGGCTCGCTCGCTGGGCCGGGCCATTGGCGTGCAGGGTGCCGCGCAGGCGATCGGATTGGCCCTAGGGCCGACCGTCGGGGGTCTGTTGGTGGCGGCGGGAGGTTGGCGGCTGATCTTCTTCGTCAATGTCCCCATCGGCCTGATCGGCGCACTCGCCGCGCTGCTCTTGGTACCTCGGAGTCGGGAGCTCCTGCACGACGCGCCCTTCGACTTCAAGGGTCTCGGACTCTTCTTCCCCGCCGTTGTCGGGTTGCTGACCGCCATTACCTTTGGGGTCGCGCTGGGTTGGAGCTCGCCCCTGATCGTCGGCCTGCTGGCGACCGCCGCCGGACTCACCGCCTGGTTCGTGCGCCACGAACGCCGGGACAGCCACCCGATGATGGACCTGGCGTTGTTCTCACGCCGGCGCTTCTCGTTCGGCATCATCAGCGGCGTGGGTTCGTACCTGGTCATGTTCGGCGTTCTCCTGCTCATTCCGTTCTTCGCCGAGCGCGGCCTCGGTGATGGCGTCGCCCGAGCGGGTCTGGAACTGATGGCCCTGCCCCTGATGTTCGGCCTCGTGGCTCCGCTGGCCGGCAAGTTGGCCGACCATCTCGGGGCGCGACCGCTGACGGCCAGTGGGATGGCGCTGGTGACGACCGGGCTTGTCCTGCTCGGCTTGATCCGGCCGGGCGCGGTGGGCATGGTGGGTCTGCTGGCCCTCATTGGGGTCGGGCTCGGGCTCTTCACTTCGCCCAATAATGCCGCCATCATGGGATCGGTCCCCAAGAACCAGGCGGGCATGGCCTCTGGGATCTTGAACATGAGCCGCGGCATGGGAACGGCACTGGGCCTGGCCCTGACCGGCGTCGTCTTCACGGCGAGCGGCGGTGATGCCGGCGGCAGCGTGGGTGCCGATCACGCCTTAACGGTCACCGCACTGGTGCTGGCGGGGGTGGCCGCGGCAGCCGGTGTCGTGGCCGCGCTTCGCCCCAACGGCCAACTGGGAGACACGCGAATGGCCGGCGCCGAGTAGACCAGGAATCTCTGCGTCGAGATCTGCCTTGACGTGTGCCTGGAAGTGAAACTGCTGGGCTCAGTGTCCAAAATCCCAGACTGGGTGGTTCCGGCAGCCGCCATTGACGGGGTCGATCGATCCTGAGAACATGGTTGTCCGGACCGTTTGACATCGGCGGAAACAGCTGCATCTCAGCGAGGGGGATTACTTGCCATGAGCCTGAGGCCCGAGAAGAAGTCGCGCGTTCTGCGCATCCTGGCTGCCCCGATAGTGCTCGCCCTGGCGGGAGCGGCCCTGATTGCGGCGCCCACGACAGCGCAAGCGGCATCGCCCAATCCCACCGTGTCGAACTTCGCCGCCGCCCCGACGTCGCTCGGCGCCTCGGGAGGCAGCGTCACCCTCTCGGCCCAGGTCACCAACGCCACCAGCTGTGCCTTCTCGTCCACGCCCGCCCTCTCGGGCCTCCCGGTCACCGTGCCGTGCTCGAGTGGGACCGTCTCCCAAGGGATCACCGTGCCGGCCAACACGACCCACGTGGCCAAGACCTACCACTTCCATCTGGCCGTGAGCGGCGTGGCCGGCACGACCACCGCCAACGCCAAGGCGGTCACGGTCACCGAGGCCGGGTTGCCGCCCAATCCCACCGTGTCGAACTTCGCCGCCGCCCCGACGTCGCTCGGCGCCTCGGGAGGCAGCGTCACCCTCTCGGCCCAGGTCACCAACGCCACCAGCTGTGCCTTCTCGTCCACGCCCGCCCTCTCGGGCCTCCCGGTCACCGTGCCGTGCTCGAGTGGGACCGTCTCCCAAGGGATCACCGTGCCGGCCAACACGACCCACGTGGCCAAGACCTACCACTTCCATCTGGCCGTGAGCGGCGTGGCCGGCACGACCACCGCCAACGCCAAGGCGGTCACGGTCACCGAGGCCGGGTTGCCGCCCAATCCCACCGTGTCGAACTTCGCCGCCGCCCCGACGTCGCTCGGCGCCTCGGGAGGCAGCGTCACCCTCTCGGCCCAGGTCACCAACGCCACCAGCTGTGCCTTCTCGTCCACGCCCGCCCTCTCGGGCCTCCCGGTCACCGTGCCGTGCTCGAGTGGGACCGTCTCCCAAGGGATCACCGTGCCGGCCAACACGACCCACGTGGCCAAGACCTACCACTTCCATCTGGCCGTGAGCGGCGTGGCCGGCACGACCACCGCCAACGCCAAGGCGGTCACGGTCACCGAGGCCGGGTTGCCGCCCAATCCCACCGTGTCGAACTTCGCCGCCGCCCCGACGTCGCTCGGCGCCTCGGGAGGCAGCGTCACCCTCTCGGCCCAGGTCACCAACGCCACCAGCTGTGCCTTCTCGTCCACGCCCGCCCTCTCGGGCCTCCCGGTCACCGTGCCGTGCTCGAGTGGGACCGTCTCCCAAGGGATCACCGTGCCGGCCAACACGACCCACGTGGCCAAGACCTACCACTTCCATCTGGCCGTGAGCGGCGTGGCCGGCACGACCACCGCCAACGCCAAGGCGGTCACGGTCACCGAGGCCGGGTTGCCGCCCAATCCCACCGTGTCGAACTTCGCCGCCGCCCCGACGTCGCTCGGCGCCTCGGGAGGCAGCGTCACCCTCTCGGCCCAGGTCACCAACGCCACCAGCTGTGCCTTCTCGTCCACGCCCGCCCTCTCGGGCCTCCCGGTCACCGTGCCGTGCTCGAGTGGGACCGTCTCCCAGGTGGTCTCGGTTCCGGGCAACACCGGCACGATGGCCAAGACCTACGCCTTCCATCTGGCCGTGAGCGGCGTGGCCGGCACGACCACCGTCAACGCCAAGGCGGCCAGGGTCACGGTGGCCGCGGTGACGAAGATGCCAGGGTACGGCACGGTGCAAGGGAACGTCACCTCACAAGGGGGGCTGGCCCTCAACGGTATGTGCCTCCACCTGTTCAACACCACCTACACCAAGGACCTGGTGCAGTTCGCCGCCAGCGGGAACCCGACGAACGGTGCGTTCACACAGGCCCACGTCCCCGACGGGACCTACATCGGGCTCTTCGAGAACTGCGGGGCCAACACCAGCGGCACGGGACCCGATTACAACTACGAGTCCGTGTTCTACGGGCCGGGCAGTGGTGGCCCGTTCCAGCCCAACGGGGCCGCCACCATCACCGTCACGAACGGCGCAACCGTCGACCTCGGCACGTCCAGCATCCCGCTCGGGGGCACCGTGAACGGCACGGTGACGGACACCACGGCGGGAACGCCCGCCTACCCGATCGCGGTGGCCGTGGAGATCCCGGGTGCGTCGAACTACAACATCGACTCTCCCGGTGGGACCGGGTTCATGATCGTGTGTGCGGGCACCGACGGGACGTACAGCGTCAGCGGCGTTCCCGACGGGGCCCAGATTGTGTTCTCGCCGAACAATTGGGCCTGTCCGGATCAAAACGGCAACTTCAACTTCGGCTTCTATGTCCAATCGACGTCTTCACCGGTCAGCGTTACCTCCGACGGGACCACCACCGTGAACGGATCAGTCTCCGAAACCCCGCCGGCGCCCAGTGCAGCGGCTCGCCTCGCCAGTCCCTGCACCGGGGTGGGTCCGTGCCGGGAGGGGTGACCGACCCGAAGCGGGGGAGGGATCGCCGCCGCTAGCGCGGACGGTCAGCCGCTCCTACCGCCCAGCGTGGTGGAGGGGCGGCGGGCAGGTTCACCGGCAGGCCAGCCCCGAGCAGTTTCGGATGTCCCCCGGGTCGGTGCCCGGTCGTGGTTGTGGGGTGGCTACGAGCCCGAAGGGAGGGGGAACTTCGCGGCCGCAGCCCACGTCGGGTCGATGACGTAGTTGCCCGTGGCATCGACATCGAGGATGACCACCGTGCTCTGGACACGGTTGCCCGAGGCCGGCGCGATGGTGATGGGCCCTGTGATCCCCTGGTACCCCGAGGTGGCGTTCAGGGCCGTGGCCACGCCCTTCTGGTGCCAGCCGGCCTTCTTGATGGCATTGGCCAGGATCTCGACCGAGTCGTAGGTGAAGGTGCCCCAGGTACCGGGCGTGGCCTTGAACGCCGTCTGGTAGTCGCTCACGTACTGCGCGGCGCCAGCGAACTGCTGGGCGCTCGGCACCCCGCTGGACAGGCATTTCGAGGCCACGGGCTGGGTGGCCGCCGTCACGAAGTCAGGGCCCTGGGCGGCGAGATCCACGAAGCAGGTCCCCAGGCTCATCTGCGAGGCGGCCCGGGCGATCGCTCCGGCTTCGGCCCCATAGGCCGCGATGTACAGCAGCCCGGGATGAGCGGCGGCCAGCTTGCTGAGGGCCGGTCCGAAGTTGGTCTGCGTGCTGGTGACCGACGCCTTGGCCACGGTCGGGTCGCCGGCCGACTTCAGCCCGGCCGCCACGGCGGAGGCGATCCCCGAGGTGTAGGTCGAGGTGTCATAGATGATGGCCGGCCGAGTGGCATGGAGCACCTGGGTGATCTCGTGGACCTCGACCGGGGCCACCTGGGAGTCCATGGGCTGGGTCGTGGCCCCGAAACCCTCGGTCTTGACGCTCGAAGTCAGGCGCACAATAGGGAGGCCGGCCTTCTTGTAGACCGGCAAGTTGACAATGCCGACCGAGGAGTTGAACGGTCCCACGACCGCGAACGCGTGGGCGGCAATGGCCTTCTTGGCGGCCTGAAGCCCGCCTTTGGCGGTGGCCGCGTCATCCACGCTCACCATGCTCAACTTCACTCCGTTCACACCACCGGCCGAGTTGATCTGATTGACGGCGAGGCGAGCGCCCCGGGCCATGTCGATCCCCGTCGCCGACTGCGTACCGGTCATCGGGCCCTCGACGGCAATGACGCCAGCACGCGGGGACGCTTTCGTGGTCGCCGCTGACGCCAACGAAGAGCACCCGAGCGCGGCCGCCGTCGCCGACGCCATGACCGCGCAAAGGAGGGGCCAGGAGAGAGTAGTACGGGGGCGTCGTATCGTGTTCATTGGTGGCAGGCCTCTGGACGCGCAAGGTACGGGCGACCCGCGACGCCGGGGAACTATACCCGGTCGAGCTCCAACATCCTGATCGCGTTGCCACGAAGGACCTTATAGGCAACCTCGTCGGTCAGGCCCACACACAACTTCTCGATGTAGGCCTCCGAATAGGGCCACGTGGTGTCGGTGTGCGGGTAGTCGGTCTCGAAACAAATGTTGTCCTCGCCCACCTCTTCCAGCGAGCGAAGCCCGTGGCGGTCAGCCGTGAAGCAGCCGTAGATGCGGCCGTAGTATTGGCTGGACGGCAGCACGGGGATGCGTTCCTTGGCGTGCAGCCAACTGTCATGGGTCTCCCAGATGGTGTCGGCCCGCTCGAGCACGTAGGGGATCCAGCCGATCTGCCCCTCTGAGTACGCCAGCTTGAGCTTGGGGAACCGCAGCAGGTTGCCCGAGAACAGCCAGTCGGCCAGCGAGGCCATGGCGTTGTTGAAGCCCAGGGTGCCGCCGACGGCGGGATGTGAGTCCGGTGAGGCGATCGGGTTGGAGCTGCTGGAGCCGACGTGCATGCACACGGTCACGCCGTAGTCGTTGCAGACCTCCCACAGCGGGTCCCAGTAGCCGCAGTTGATGCTGGGCAGATCCAAGCGAGTGGGGATCTCGCTGAAGGCGATGGCCCGCACGCCCCGCTCGGCGTTGCGCTTGGTCTCCGCCGCGGCGAGCTCGACATCCCACAGCGGGATGATGCAGAGGGGAATGTTCACACCGCCGGACGGCGCGCACCATTCCTCCACCATCCAGTCGTTGTTGGCTCTGACACAGGCCAACGCCAGTTCCTTGTCCTTCGCTTCATAGAACGTCTGGCCGCAGAACCGGGGGAAGGTCGGGAACGGCAACGAGCCGTCGGTGTAGTTCAGCGCAAGGTCCTTGACCCGCTCTTCGCGGTCCCAGCACCCCTTGCGCATGTCGTCGTAGGTGATGGCCGTCATGGTCATCTGGGTGCGGTCGAAGACGATCTCCCCCTTGTCGTCGACCGTGGTCGACGCCCTGGGAATGGCCACGAACTTCTTGTGGACGTAGATCAACTCGTCGTCGTAGTACCAGGCGCTGCCCCATTCGCCCTCGGGGTCCTCACGCATGTCGTATTTGGCCCCGGAGAGGTGTTTGAAGCTCCCCCACCTCTTGTCGACGACCTTTGGCCCCCGCTCCCGGTACTTCTCGGGCAGCCAGGTCTGCCACACGTGGCGTGGCTCCACGACGTGATCGTCAACGCTGATGATTTTGGGCAAGGCCATGCCCTAGAGGGTAGTTCAACCCTGACGCCGGTGTCAGGGTTGAACTGAGAACCGACCGCGAGGGCCACGCCCTCCATAGGGGGGAGGGGCCGGCTGGTGGCTGGCCTCCGATGAGGAACTCCGAACCGGAGGGGACCCGTTACGGGGTGGCGCAACTCTGCGCGTAGGCGCAGACGTTGAACGACTGGCCGTCGGCGGCCAACGCCGATGGGGTGGCCTCGTTGATCAGGCCGGGCGACAGGACGATCTGGGTGGGCGCACCCTGGGCGACCGTGAAGGTCTGTCCGCCAGCGGTGTAGGTCGAGACGTTGCCGAACGAGGTCGTGCCGGTATTGGCCAGGGTCGACTGGAGCCCCTCGATGCTCGGCGCCTCCAGTATCCATTCCGCCGAAGAGTTGGAGGACTGGTAGTTCACGTTGGACGTCCACGACCAGTGGTTGGCGTCAACCACCGAGATGGTCCACTGGTTCCCGCCGTCCTGGAAGATGTGGACGTTGACCGAATCCCCCGGCGAAACGGCACAGGTGGCATCGCCCGCGCAGCCGGTCAGCTGGACCTCGGAGTTCGGCAGCAGTTCATACCAGGCGAAGTATTGGGTGCCCACCACCGGCAGGGTAGGCAGCGAGTCCTCGCCGACACCGGCTTGAATGAGGTCAGTCGAGCTGTAGCCGCCGATGCCGGTCCAGGTGGCGGCGAAACCGGGAGGGATGAGCCCAGCTGATGGAACGGTGAAGGTCGACGTGACCGCGGTGATGCCCCCAGCGGAGGGGGTCACGGCATAGCCCGACCAGTTGAGGCTCGTGACGGTGCCTCCATGCACCGGCAAGGCCCCCTGGGAGTTGGAGCGGACCAGCACCCCGCCCATGCCAGGACGCGACGAACCCCGCGTGATGCGATCGGGCACGGGCTGCCCCCGCGCTCCCCGCGCCGAAGACGAGCGCCGTGAAAATGGCACACACGGCCGCGAACCCGGCAAGACGACGAGGCATGGCAACTCTCCTGGTGGTCGGTGGCGAGGACCTCTTCCGACCCCCGCGCTGGACTGGTGGACGCTCGCGTCCATTGAGGGGAACATGGTCCGGGCGGCGACCTTGCGTGCCGATCAGGGATGGGCGGGATCCCAATCGGAGCGCCGGTGGACCGGGGCGGCCTCGCCTCGAGGTGGCTGACTTCCGCCCAGTCTGATCAGATCTCCCCCATGACCGTGATCAAGATCAATGCCATCACCGTGCCTGACGACGCCGGCGACGAGCTGGCCCAGCGCTTCGCCGCCCGAGCGGGTGCGGTGGACAATCAGGACGGCTTCGAAGGGTTCGAACTGCTGCGACCCACCGACGACCGTCACCAGTGGCTGGTGGTCACCCGATGGAGGGACGAGGTGTCGTTCCAGAGCTGGGTCAGCTCACCGGCCTTCGCGCACGGGCACGCCGGTGCGGACCGGCCTTCGCCGCACGGCGGACCGGTCTCGGTGTCGTCAGAGCTCTGGTCGTATGAGGTCGCCGGGGGATCCACAGGAAGTGCCGAGGGCTGACGACGTCGCGTCCGAGAAGCTCAGCTGGGACGACGCCAGTTGTTCGGGGGTGCGGTCTGGTTCTGCTGGAGCCTGAGCGCTCATCATGACCCAGCGTCAATGAAGAGCCGACGCATACTGGCTGTACGGAACCTGGCCGGTGGGGCTGGCCAAGATAGCGTTGGCAACGGAGGAAGGAATGGGAGCCCAGTAGGCCGGCATCTCCGCCGCCAGGGCCGGGTTCAAGGTGTAGAGGAGGGCGAAGTTCACGAGCCAGATCGAAGGGGCCATCGACATCCCGACCTCCGAGCTCACGCCTCCCCTGGTGTTGGTGACCAGCTGAGCCACACCCGATATTTGTTGGGATACGGTGCCATAGAGGGCTTCGAGCGTGTAGGCCGACTTGTAGAGCGTGACGAGGGATGCGGTCGCACCATTGGCCCTGCACCACGTCCCCAGATAACCGCCGGGGGCGATCACTGCGTTTGCTTGTCTGGTCGGAGCGTCCGTATTGGCCAGGCTTTCCAGTAATCCACTGGTGTTCACGAACAGCCCATAGCTGGCCAGAACCGATGGTGTGATGTGCCCGTTGACGTTGGAATACAGCGGCCGTCCAATCGTGTTGGTAAGGATCCGGACGCTTTCATCCACCAACTTTGCGTCAGCGAAGTTGCCTCCGACTCCCTTGCCGGTCACAAACTCGAGGTACTGCTGTTTGGTGAAGGTGTGTGCCTTGCTCAGTCCCAACCCTGTCGCAATCTGATCTGCGGCTTGTTGCCCAATTGGCTGATTGAGTTGACCGTGGTTGGTGATCTCTGTGGGCGCCAAGTGCTCATATTGGGGTGCTCCAGAAAAGGGGCTCGTAAACCCGGTGTAAGGGGTGGCCTGCGTGTCCGCCCCCGCCACTGCAGGGCCAGCGACCCCGACCCCCACCAAAGAGAGCAGGGAAACTCCGGCCAGTGCCATCGCCGTGGTGACGACGGATCGACGCTTGGTCGATCGGTAACCAATATCGGACGTGCCGATGCGCCGCATTCCTCTCCCCCTCATGAACGCCCTCAGTAGGACGGTAAACCTACAACATGCACATCTGATCTCGCGCCACGGTGCAATGGCCCTTCCACCTCCACACTCAGGCCGATGGTACGGTGCCGAAATGTCGTGCTGAACATCGCGGTGGCAATCCCGCTGCTTCGGGCTCCCTCACCGTCTACCCCCACTGACCTCAATCTGGGCGCGGGCAAGCCCAATGTCGTGATCGATGGGTTGGGCTAAGGGTCGGTGAACTGAATGTCGGAGCGAAGACGGCCCGACGGGACACGCGACGCAGGGCTGCCAGCACGGGTCGACCCAGCACGAGAATCAGGATGGCGCAGGTGGCCGCCCGGGTGAGGTCGAAGCCCAAGGACGTCGTCAGGTCGAAGAACATGAAGCGGTGGAGGTTCTCGATGGTCCCCGCCCCCGCCCGGAAGGAGTACGTCGTGGTCGAACCGATGAAGGGCCAGAACCAGAAGTTGGTGAGCAGGCCATAGGCCAGGGCCGAGACCACCCCGTAGCCGGCCAACAGCAACCGTTCGCTTCGACCGCGCATCGGGGGCAGGCAGCCGGCACCAAAGCCGACCCAGGCCGCCGCCAGCATCTGGAAGGGGAGCCATGGCCCCACTCCCCCGGTAATGAGGGCCGAAGCGAAGAAGGCCGACGGCACCAAGGACGAAGCCGAAACCGCGACCGAACACTCGAGCGGAGAGCACCAGGAGGAACCACTCCGGTTCGAATCCGCTGATGCCCGGGCTGGGCACGCGCAGTGCGGCGAAGCAGGCGGCCAGAATTCCCAGCAGTGCCACCGCCTTGGCGTCCATCGATCCGTCCGAGAGCTCGGCCATCACAATGGCCAGGAGCAACGGGAGGAACCCCATGAGGATCCAGGGCGCATCTCCGTTGTGCGCCGTGTTCTGGGCGCCGTGCTGCTGGATCAGCAACGGCCATCCGAAGGCGACCAGACCAAAGATCGTCGTGATGACCAGCAGCAGCGACGATCTCCTCCCCAGGCGCACGGCCGGAGTGGGACGTCGCCAATCGGTGGGCGGCGACGTGGTCACGTCAGCACCGCCTGGTCCAGCGCGGTGTGCACTTCTTCGACGGTGAGCCATTCGTCAGGCGCCAGGACCTTGGCCACCTGCGGGGCGAAGACGGGCGAGTGACACACCACCTGACGCGCCGGGCCGTCGGCGATGACCTGACCATCGGCGAGGACCACGGCGCGGTCGGCCACCCGCGCCGCCAGCTCGACGTCGTGGGTGGCCAGGACCACGGCGTGGCCGGCCTGCGCCAGTTCCCGCAGGACGACGATGAGGCGGTCCTTGCTGGGATAGTCGAGGCCCCGGGTCGGTTCGTCCAGCAGCAGGAGGAGCGGTGAGGGGGCCAGGACGATCGCCAGGGCCAGCGCGAGCCGTTGACCTTCCGAGAGGTCGCGGGGGTGGCGGCTCGGCGGCATGTTGGGCAGGACCCGGTCGAGCGTGCGCGCCGTCGTCCCCGCCGCAAGGTCCGAGACCTTGTCGGCCGCGGCGCACTCGGCCGCCACGCTCTCCCCGTAGAGGAGGAGTCCAGGATCTTGGGGAACCAAACCCACCTGGCGGATGAGTGCGCTCGCCGCCAATTTCTTGGGGTCGTCCTCGCCGATGCGCACGGCACCCCGGGTCGGCGCTCGGCCCCCGGACAAGGTCGTCAGAAGGGTGGACTTGCCCGAGCCGTTCCTCCCCATGAGTGCCAGCACCTCTCCCGCCCTGAACGAGAGGTCCACCCCGTCGAGTGCCGTCACCTCGTTGTAGGCCACCCGGAGGCGCCGAGCTGAGGCCACTTCACGCCGCGCCGGGGTCCCGTCGCCGTTCGGTGTGGGGATGAACGGAGCGATGCGCCCGCGCAAGGTTGACGCCTGTCGCCGGGCGTCGCGGACGGTCAGCGGCAGGGGGCGCCATCCGTTGAGCCGACCAAGTTCGACCAGGGGTGGGGCCACCCTCGAGGCCTCCATGATCTCGGCCGGTGTCCCCACTTGCAACGGCGCCCCGTCGCCGGGCACCAGGACGATCCGGTCCGCGAACGGAACGACCCGCTCGAGGCGGTGCTCGGCCAGCACGACGGTCAATCCGAGATCGTGGACCAGACGGGCCAGCGTGCTCAGGACCTCTTCGGCCGCGGCGGGATCGAGCGCGGAGGTGGGTTCGTCGAGCACCAGCACCCGCGGTGACGCGGTGAGGACGGCGCCGATGGCCACCCGCTGTTGCTGCCCTCCGGAAAGAGCACGGAGCGACCGATGGCGCAGGTCGTGCAAGCCGAGAAGATCGATCGTGTCCTCCACCCGACGACGCATGGCGTCCACGGGCACTCCGAGGTTCTCCATGGTGTAGGCCAGCTCGTCTTCCACCGTCTCGCTCACAAAGGTGGCCAATGGGTTCTGGCCCACGAACCCGACGACGTCAGAGAGATCCCGCGGCCGGTTGTCCTGAGTGGAACGGCCGTCGATGGCGACGGTTCCGGAGAGGGTTCCCCCACTGAAGTGGGGGACCAGCCCGTTCATGGCTCGCAGCAGTGTGGTCTTCCCCGTTCCCGTCTCGCCCACCACCAGGCAGAACTCGCCCTCGGGAATCTCCACGTCGACCTGTCGCAGGGTCGGCCGGGTGGCGTCGGTGTAGGTGAAGGACACACGCGAGAACCGGATCATGCCGAGACCCCGTGCCGGTCGCTGCTCGGCTCGAACTGGGCCGCGGGGGTCGCCCGTCCCGGGCGCGCCGGCGGGGCCGACGTCGGTGCGGCCACCAGAGCCGCAGGGAGCAAGGCGACCAGGATGCCGACGACGGGCAGCAGGGGAAGCGGAGGGACGGCCAGGTTGGAGAACGAAGGGTTGAGGCCGGACGTGTGCAGGCCGTTGGCGAGGACCAGCGAGATGAGGGCAACGATGCCCGAAGCCGACACCAACCACTCGGTCCAGCCCCACGAGTCGGGTCGGTAACGCGAACGGGTGGTACGGCGCCCGCCCACCGCCAGACCCGTCGCGCACAGGACCACCGCAACGGCGAAGAGCGGGAGGCCGAGGCCGAAGAGCGAACCCGAGTCGATGACGCCGTAGAGGCCGACGGCCGCGAGCAGCAGTCCGCCCACCGTGGCCCCGGTGGCCAACCGGCGGGACGCACTGGCCGTCGGGGCGCGACGGCCGTAGCCCCGAGCATCCATGGACGTCGCCAGCTGAAGTGACCGATCAAGTGCACCCTCGAGCACGGGCACGGCAATGCCGCGCACGCCGCGCAGTCCCTTGGTCGGCACGCCGCGCAGACGACGGGCCTGGTGCACCTGGGCGATGGACTGCACCAACTCGGGGGTGAACGCCAGAGCCACCGTCACGGCCACCCCCGTCTCGTAGAGCACCGCCGGCAGACAGCGGAGCAGGCGATACGGGCTGGCCAAGGAGTTGGCTGCGCCGAAGCACAACAGGATGACGGCGATCTGCAACCCGTCGACAAAGGCCAGGAGAATCGATTCGGCGGTGACGGCGCCGCCCACGCTCACACCAGCCGCCCAGGCCGGCAGCGGCAGGCGCGGCAGGGTGAAGAGCACGTGGCCGGCCAGACCGCGTTGCCCGAAGAGGATCTCGATCACGATCCGGATGACGATGACCAGGACGCCGAGGCGCAGGAAGAAAGCCAGGGAGCGAGACCACGGCGCGTTCCCCCGACAGTTGGCCACCACGAAACAGGCCACGGCGCCGATCAGGAGGAGAAGGAATGGGTTCGAGGTCCGCATGGCGCACACGGCCAGCCCGGCCGCCCACATCCACCAGGCCAGCGGGTGCAGCGGCCTGTGGGCCGTGCCTCTCGTCATTCCTCAGCCGGTCGTTGCCGCCATCGATAGGCGCCGAGGGCAGCCAGGAGCGCGATCACAATGCCGATGAGCACGATGGGCAGGATCGGCGCGCCACCTGTCCCCGGACCGCGGACCGAGGCGCTGGCCAGGGCCGTCTTCACTGGGCCGGCGTGACGGCCGTTCCCCCTGGAATCGGTCGATCCGCCGGATCCCGTCCCGCTCTTGTCGCCCGATCCGCTCGTCGAGGTCGACGTGGTCGTCGCCGAGCCGGATCGGTCGGAACCCTTCACGGTGGTGGTGGTGTGCCCCGACCTGGTCGACGTCTGGTGCCCGCCCGCCGTCCCCTTGGGCTTGGTCGAGCTCACGGCCGTCGTGGCTGGCGCGGCGGGATTGTGCGGTGCGCCTGCCGCTGCCGGCGACGGCGCCGGTGCTGGCGCTGTGGTGGTGGTGGTGGTGGGCGGAGGCGGGGGCTCGGTGGTGGGCGGAGGCTGCGTGGTGGTCGTCGCCGTGCCGCAGACGGCGGCGTAACTGGGGGGTGCCTGCGGCGGGGGCGCCGAGGGATTGTCCGGGCCGGGGTTCTGGAAGCGCCACCCCTCGACGTCATCGGTCGAGGAGGCCGGTCCCACGTTGGCGTACTGCCAGTTCCCCGAACCGCCCTCGAAGTAGGACCAGTAGTAGAAGTTGCCGTTGCCGCCCGTTCTGAGGCATTGGCTGGTGTCGCTCGTGGGGTCGTTGTTGATGTCGCAGATCAGGCCCGAGCTGTTCGTGACCACCGGATAGACCGCGGCCAATGCTTGTTCGTCACTCGATCCTGCCGCCACATGCGCGCAGTGCGACGTCACGGTGCCGTCGCCGAATTGGACGACGACCTCGATGCCGACCACTTGGGCGGCCGACGCCGCCAGGAGCTTGAACGGGACCAGCGCGTCGGGCCCGGCCGGTGCGAGGGCGGCCCCCGCCGCCCCGAGCAGCAGCGCCCCGGTCACGACGCGAGCTCGGCACAACGAGCGGGACCTCATGACCGATTGGTGCGGCCCGCCGTGCCACGAAGGATGAGGGTGTCTCCACGCCGTTGTTCCCCGAGGCGCTCAACGGCACTCCGGGGTGTGCGGCGGAAGGTGCGCATGGTGCTCGCTTTCCCGGACGTCGGCCCGGAAAACCCCGCTTCGCGGAATCCCACCGAGCCCCGATCCATGTGTCTCGACGGTGGGAACTCTGCTCCCCTCGAGGTATCCCGACTCCAAGGCCTCGCCCTCGGGCGTGCCTCTCACGGTTGCGGACCAGCGCCGGAATTTCACCGGCTTCCCCTCTCGGGCAGTGCTGCAATTGTGTTGCGGGGGCACGGTATCACAGGCCTTTGTGGCGCCCGGCCCGCTCGTGCGGGCGAACGCGCCGCGGTGCGTGTCCCGTACGATGAAGCCGTGCCGGCCGATCCTGAGGGGGAGATGGACCAGCCCAGCGTGTCGGTCGAGGAAATCGAGGACGCCGTCGTCGATGGGGACCGGCCGATCTCCTCCGGCACGGCCCTGGCGGCCCTGCGGCACCGCACCTTCCGCATCGTCTACCTCGGAGCCTTCGCGTCCAACATCGGTACCTGGATGCAGAACGTGGTCCTCGGCGCCTATGCCTACAACCTCACCCACTCCGCCACGTTCGTCGGGGTCATCATCTTCGCCCAGCTCGGCCCGGCCCTCTTTCTGGCCCCGGTGGGAGGTCTCATCGCCGACAAGGTGGATCGCAAGAAGCTCCTCATCATCCTCTCCATCGAGCAGTTGGTCTTCTCGCTGGCGCTGGCCTGGGTGGTGCGCGGCCCGTCGCCCTCGCACGTCCTGTTGGTCCTCATGGTGGTGGGGGTCGGTGTGGGCAGCGCGATGTTCGCTCCGGCCTACTCAGCCATCTTGCCCGGGCTGGTCGGACGGAAGGACCTGCCCGGCGCCATCTCGCTGAACTCGGCCCAGATGAATGGCTCCCGCGTCATCGGTCCGGTGATCGGCGGTGTGGCCTACCACTTCATCGGCCCGTCCTGGGTCTTCGTCGGGAACGCCGTCACCTACCTGTTCGTGGTGGCCGCGCTCATGATGGTCACCCTGCCCGTCTTGCCGAAGGCCGCGGCGCCAGCCAGCCGCTGGCGCGAGCTGACGGCCGGACTCACCACGGCTCGAGAAGACCGCGTGGTCGGTCGCTGCCTCATCACCGTCTTCCTCTTCTCGCTGTTGGCCCTGGCCTTCGTGGGCCAGATGCCGGTGGTGGCCGCCGACAATCTGGGCATCAATCTCAAGACCACCAGCTATGGGATTCTCTACGCCTGCTTCGGCACCGGCGCCCTGCTCGGGGCCATCTCCATCGGCACCGTGTTCGCCAAGACCTCGAAGCCGAAGATCGTGCGCGTCTGCCTCATTTGCTATGCGCTGACGCTGACCGTCTTCGCCCTCCTGCGCGAGGCGGTGCCGGCCTACTTCGTGGTGGCCGTTGTCGGCGCGTTCTATTTCGCCTTCATCACCGCGCTCAACACCACCATGCAGAGCCGCCTCCAGGAGGCGGTGCGAGGCCGCGTCATGGCCCTATGGATCATGGGTTTCGGCGGCACGGTGGCGCTGGGCAACCTGCTCATCGGGCCCGTGGTGTCGGCCATCGGCATCACCGACGTCCTCCTCTTCGGGGCCGGCGTGTCCCTGGTGCTGGCCTGGTACGCCGATGTGAGCCTGCCGGTCGATCAGGTGGGCGATTTCGGGCCGGCCTTGGCCCAATAGGCGTCCCGCAACGGCTTCTTGTAGAGCTTTCCGTTCTCCCCCCTCGGCATGCGGTCCGTGAAATCCACCGACCGCGGGCACTTGTAGTGCGAGAGGTTCTGCCGGCAGAAGTCCATGATCTCCGTGGCCAGTGCCGCGCCGGCCACGGCGCCGGTCGCCGGTTGGATCACGGCCTTGGCCTGCTCCCCCATCTCCGGGTCGGGCACGCCGAAGACGGCGACGTCGGCCACAGCCGGGTGCAACACCAGCACCTCCTCAATCTCTTGGGGGTAGATGTTCACACCGCCCGAGACGATCATGAACTGCTTGCGATCGGTGAGGTAGAGGAAGCCGTCGCCATCGACATGCCCCACATCCCACAGGGTGCTCCAACCCCGTTCGTTGAATGTCTGCTTGGTCTTCTCCGGATCGTTGTTGTATTCGAAGGCATTGCCCCGGCCGCCGAACCACACGACGCCATCGGCGCCGCCAGGCAGTTCACGTCCCTCGTCGTCACAGATGTGCAGGGCACCCCACACCGCCGGTCCGACCGACCCGGGATGGGTCAGCCAGTCCTCGGAGCTGATCCAGGTCATCCCTCCACCCTCTGTCCCCGAGTAGTACTCGTGGATCACCGGTCCCCACCAGTCGATCATGCGGCGCTTCACCTCGGGCGCACAGGGCGCGGCAGCATGGACCACCGAACGCAGGCTGGACAGATCACGCCGCGCCCGGGCCGCCTCACCTAGTTTCAGCATCCGGACGAACATGGTCGGGACGAACTGGGCGTGCGTCACCCGGTGTTGCTCGATAAGAGCCAGGCAAAGGTCGGGATCGAAGCGTTCCATGACGACGGCGGTGCCGCCCATGCCCTGCGCGGTCATCGACCACAACAGGGGCGCCGAGTGATACAGCGGGGCCGGGCTGAGGTAGACGTCACCCTCGCTGAACCCCATGATGCCCCCCAGCATGGGTGCCAACACCGCGGCGGACCCGAAGGGGTCACCGGATAGTGGACGACGCACACCCTTCGGCCGACCGGTCGTGCCCGAGGAATAGAGCATCGCCGACCCCTCCTGCTCGTCGGGCAAGGGCGTCGTCGGATGCCGACCAACCTGCTCGTCGTAGGACCGGTGACCGTCGGGGATCCGGTCGCCGAAGGCCAAACGCAGATCGACGCCCGGTGTCGACGAGAGAAGGTCCTCGGCCAACGGGGCCAACGCCGATGAGGTGATGAGCACTCGGGCGCCGCAGTCGTTGACGATGTAGGCCGCCTCCTCGGGCGCCAGGTGGGTGTTGACCAGTGTGTAGTAGAGGCCGGAGCGCTGCAGCCCCCACACGACCTCATGGGTGCGGTGGTCATTGGGCAACAGGACCGCTACGTGGTCCCCCGACCGGAGGCCGTGGGCGTGCAGGGCCTGGGCCAGCTGGCACGAGCGGGCCTCGAGCTCGGCAAAGGTCACGGTGTGCCCGGACGAGGTGATCACGGCGGGCCGGTCGGGGTTCGACCCGGCGTAGGTCGTGGGCGACAGGGAGGTGGTCACGGTCCCTCTTCTAGTCGCTGGACGGTAGGGGCGCGGCGAGAGCCCGCTCGTTCCTCCTTTCCGTGGGCGCCCCTGCGCCGGGGCGGGAACCGCCGATGCCTCAGTTCGAGGAGCGGCGCGGTGACCATTCCCACCGGCGCACGGCCACGATGGTGCCCAGCACTCCCCAGATGGCGATCACCCCGAGGTCATGCCAGGCCCACGGTGAACTCCCCTTTTGCAGGTTGAAGGGGGCGAAGACGGCGGTGATCATGTGGTGGACCGGAAACCACGACGAGAACTTGGCCAAGCCGGAACCCGGCTTGAGCGGGAACCACAGACCGGACAGGAAGAGCAGGACGAAAAAGACGATGGAGACGATGGGCCCGGCGGCGTCCTGGTTGGGCACCAGCGTGCTCATGGCGAGACCCATGGCGCTGAAGCTGATCATGCCGACGACCACGGCGAGCAAGAAGGCCCACACATTGGCCGGTCCGTGCACACCGAAGCCCAACCGCCCCACGAGGAGAAGAACCACCACCTCCACCGCGGCGATGATCATGGAGCTCACGACAATGGCCGTGAGGAGGATCCAGGCCGGGAGCGGACTCAGCCGGATCCGCTTGAGCAATCCCATCTCGCGCCGATTGACCATGTTGATGGCCAAAATGTTGAAGCAGGCCGCCATGATCCCGTACGCCACGAATCCCGGCACGTAGTACTGGATCAGCTTGATATCACCGTAGAAGGTGATTCGTGAATTCCCGGCCGACGCTCCCAGGAGGAGAAGGAAGACGAGCGAGAACCCGACGGTGAAGGCCGCCCCGATCGGGTTGAGCCAGAACGACAGCTGCTCGAACTTCACCTGGCGGCCCACCAGTTTCACGTCATGGGCTCCCTGGAACGTGCCGGCGCGGGGCTGGGACGCGGGAGTGAGGGCGCTCATGGCGTGACCTCGTCGGCGTCCCGGTCTTCCTTGGTCAGTTGGAGGTAGACGTCTTCGAGCGTGACGCGGGCGACGGAGAGCCCGGGCAGGGTGACGTCATGCTCGAGAGCCCATCCGGTGAGGTCGTGCAGCACGCGGCAATTCATCCTCCGTGTGGATCGTGACCTGCCGGTCGTCGACCGTGCCGTCCGGCACGGGGAGGTCAGTGGGGCTGATCCCGTCGGGCAAAGAGAAACGGACGGTGACAGTTCCAGAATCGCGCCCGCCGATTGAGGTCGGTGTGCCGGCGGCCACAATCTCGGACCGGGAGAGCACCGCCACCCGGTCGGCCAGTGCCTCCACCTCGTCCATGTAGTGCGTGGTCAGCATGACCGTGGTCCCGTCGGCGGCCAACTGTCGGATGAGGTTCCAGGTGTCGCGCCGACCCGAAGGGTCGAGCCCGGTGGTCGGTTCATCGAGAAAGAGGAGTTCGGGATTCCCGATGACGCCCAGGCCGACATCGAGGCGACGCTGCTGGCCCCCAGACAGTGTCTTGATGCGTGCGTCCGCCTTCTCCGTCAACCCGACCAGGGCGATGACTTCGTCAATGGAACGGGGCGAGGGGTAGTACCCCGCATTGCGGAGCAGGACCTGACGCACGGTGTAGTACGGCTCGACTGCCAGCTCCTGCAGGACCACCCCAATGTTGGACCGTAGCCACCGCTGGGTGGGGCGGCTGGCCGGGTCCACCCCGAGGGTCTCCACCTCCCCCCCACTCCGCTCGCGGAACCCCTCCAGGATCTCAATCGTTGTGGTCTTGCCGGCACCATTGGGACCGAGCAGGGCGAACACCTCGCCCCTCTCGACTTCGAAACTGACGTCACGCACCGCCACTGTGCTGCCATACGACTTGGCCAGATTGCGCACGGCTACTGCTGGCACACTGCTCCCTGATCCCCCATCCGCATTTGCCTTCTGCGTTCGCATCCGTTCGAGAGTGGCTACCCTCGCACTCTGTGGGCACGCCCGTCGGGCGGCCGTCGCTCAGTACAGCCCGTTCGGGCTTCGGTGGCAAGACGAGACGTGCGTGGCGGAGAACCCGGGATGCAGGGCCGGTTCAGTTCGAGATGCAGCCCCACGATCCGCTCAGATGGACGGTCCCGCTGCCGGGCGCCCCGCTGAGCGAGTGGTCGGGGTCTAGCGTGACGTCGACGGCCCCTCCGCTCGAGCTCGTGGTGATCTTCCCGCTCTTGGTGATCCAGTCGTATTCCCTCGACGACGAATGGCTCTGCAGCACGACCGAGACCGCGATGACACCGGCGGCGTTCGGCGTGAACCTCTCCCAGGTCCCCCCCTTCGTCGATGGGGTATTCACGTTCACGGTCCAGGTGCTCGCTTTGGAGCCCTTGAGCCATTTCCCCTCGAACTTGAATTGCCCGCCGGTGCCACCACAGGCGACATCGGCCATGTGCAAGGTGCCGTTGACCGTTCCGCTGAAGGTGAACGTTGTGGTGGCGGGATTCGCCGCCGCCTGCTTCGCCAGCGGCAGCCCGCCGATGACCAGCGCACCTGCAGCCGCCACACCACCCAGCCCCACCAGACGGCGGAGGCCACGGCTCGACGGTCGCGGCCCCAGGGCAACCGTCGAGGAGGGGTGTGGCGACATCGGGTCATCCTCCAGTATCCGGTCGGGCGGTCGCACGAGGATCTCCGAACATCCATGTCGTACCCGCCGAAGGTTACAGACTGTCCGGGCAGATGCACGGTCACCTTCACCGCGGCCGCTGTCGGGAACTCCGAGACCAGCTGTCGGCCTACGACGCCTCGTATGTCGCGCTGGCCGAACTCCTGGACTGTGCGTTGCTCACCGCCGATGCGCGTCTCGGCGGCGCGCCAGGTATCCGCTGCCCGATCACCTTGGTACCCGGATAAGAGGACTCACGACGAAGGCCGTGCGGAACCAGGGGCAACGGTTCGGGCCAGAATGCCCAGCGTGGCCCGTAGCGCCCCCTCGGATATCACCGGGAAGATGTTGGCCTCCTTCCAGGTCGGGTCGATGGACGACCAGTCGTAGTACGAGGTGACCAGCGAGCCAGCGTCGGCGGGCTCGAGGAGGTAGCCGTAGACGTGGCCGATCTGCGGCTTGATCTGGCCCAGAATGGTCCAGGCGATCTCCCGGTCCTGGGTGAACTCGGTGATGGTCACGGTGACGTCGTAGAGCCCCATGGGGTAATCGTTCAGGGCCTCTCGGTCCATGTGCACCACAAAGCTGTCGCCCACGGCCGTGACGGGGTCTCCGGTCGCGTCCATCAGCATCCCGGAACTGTCGATGGCCACGTGCCCCCGCGGATCGGACAACAGCCGGAAGATCGCCGCCGGCTCGGCCGGGATGGTGCGCTGGACTTCAATTCGCTCGCTGGTCATCTCCTCATCCTGCCATCGGATCCCCCGCCCGGTACCGTTCGAGTGGGAAGCGGGCGGGAATCGCCCAGCCGCGGCTGACGTTGGCCCTAGTGGGCGCGAGGCGCCTTGACCGCATCGGAGATCGGAGGCCACATGAACGCCCTCTACACCGCAACCGCCCATGCCACCGGGGACGGGCGCAACGGGCACGCCCGCAGTGATGACGGATACATCGATCTGGACCTGCGCATTCCCACGGAAATGGGTGGCCAGGGTGGGGCCACCAACCCCGAAGAGCTGTTTGCGGCCGGCTACGCCGCCTGTTTCCACTCGGCCCTGAAGCTGGTGGCCGGGCAACGCAAGCTCGACGTGCGAGGCACCGAGGTGTCGGCCAGCATCGGTATCGGTCCTCTGGACAATGGAGGTTTCGGGCTCAACGCCGCCCTGGTGATCTACGCCCCCGCGCTCGACAAGGCCACCGCGCTGTCGCTCACCGAAGCGGCCCACGAGGTATGCCCGTACTCCAACGCCACCAGAGGCAATATCGAGGTCTCCCTCTCCGTCGTCGAATAGGCGGCTCCGTCGTCGAATAGGCCGGCCGCAGGGCCGAAGGAGGACAGTTGTTCCGGCCCCGGCTGCGGCGCCCGACTGCGGTGCCCGGTCAGTGGATGAGCGGGTCGCGGGGCAGCCCGAGGATCCGCTCTGCGATCTGATTGCGGGTGATCTCGGAGGTGCCACCGGCAATCGACATAGCCCGGGTGGACAGCTGGGAGAAGGCGGCGAAGGCGCCCTCACCCACCACGAACGCCAGGTCGGGTCCGACCAGATCGGCCTGGAGGGCGGCGCGGACCTGGCTCTGCTCGGCCAGCACGAGCTTGGTCACATTGCCCTCGGGCCCCGGTCCCGCTCCGATGACAGCTCGTTGGGCCCGGCGCAGGTTGAGCACCTTGAGCGCATGGTCCGTGGTCAACATCCCGCCGACCCTCGCCGCCGCGCCGGGGACGCGGTCGCCGTGGCGGCCCAGCAACTCGAGGAGATTCATGCTGGGGAAGATGGCGCTGCCGCCGCCGATGGAGACGCGTTCGTTGCCCAGCGTCGACCGGGCCACCGTCCACCCGTCATCTGGGGTACCGACCACATCGTCGTCGGGCACGAAGACATCGTTGAAGAACACTTCGTTGAAGTCCGCGTTGCCGGTGGTCTGCCGCAGCGGTCGCACTTCGACTCCCTCGGCGTGCATGTCGATCACCATGGTGGTGATGCCGGCGTGCTTGGGCGCATCGGGGTTCGTGCGCACCGTGGCCAACCCGAGATGGCTGTTGTGGGCGTCCGTGGTCCAGACTTTCTGTCCGTTGACCACCCACCCGCCGTCGACGCGCGTCCCCCTGGTCTTCACGGCGGCCGCGTCGGAGCCCGGCGTCGGGCTCGCTGAAGAGCTGACACCAGACGTACTCCCCCATCAACGTCTTCTCGACCCAGCGGTCCACCTGGTCCGGGGTGGCGTACTGGTTCACGGTCATGATGTTCCACCCCGTGATCCCCAGCGGCGGGATCCTGACGCCGGCCCTCTTGAGCTCCTCATCGATGACCAGCTGCTCCACGGCACCGGCGGCACGCCCCCAGGGACGGGGCCAGTGCGGGACCATGAGCCCCGACTCGATGAGCGCCCTGCGCTGCTCGTCTCCGCTGAGCGCGGCCAGGCGTTCGGCTTCGGCACGCACCTCGGCCCGGATGACCTCGGCCTCGGGTGGCAGATCGAGGGTGACGCCTCGGCTGACTCCCTGCTGCACCAGGACGGTGACATCCTCGACGTCGCTGGGCGAGCCCAGCACGGCGTTGAGGACGAGGGCCCGGCGCAGGAACAGGTGGGCGTCGTGCTCCCAGGTGAAGCCGATGCCCCCGTGCACCTGGATGTTCATCTGGGCGTTGTGCACGGACGGGCCGAAAGCGAGCGAGGCGGCCTGGGCCGCGGTGAGGACGAACTCATCCGCGTCCTCGTGCGCGGCCCTCGCCGCATCCCAGACCACGGCGGTGGCCAGTTCCGCGGCCACCAGCATGTTGGCGCAGTGGTGCTTGATGGCCTGGAAGGTGCCGATGGTGCGGCCGAACTGCACCCGCTCCTGTGCGTACTCGACGGCCGAGTCCACACAGGCCGCCATCACCCCCACGGCCTCGGCGGCGCCGAGCGTGCGAGCCAGGGCGAGAGCCCGGGTGGCAGCGCCAACGATGACGTTATCCGGGTGCAGCGCCAGGCCGGCGGCGCGGGCCGCCACGGAACGCCGGGTCGGATCGAGGTTGCGATCTTCGGTGAGGCCGAGGCCCGTGGAGCCGGCCTCGACGATGACGACGTCATCGCCCACGCGCAGCAGGAACAGGTCGGCCGCGGCCCCACCCAGGACGATGCCCGCGTCGCCCTCGAGCGTGTGCGCGTTACGGCTGAGGGCCGGGGTGCCCAGGCCGAGCGCGGCGGTGGTGGTGCCGTCGGCCAGGCCCGGCAGCAGGCGTTGGCGCTGGCCGTCGGTGCCGCATTGCTCAATCACGGCCGAGGCCAGAACGGTGGGCAGGAAGGGCCCGGGCGCCACCTGGCGCCCCAGCTCCTCGAGGACCACCACCAACTCGAGCAGTCCGGCGCCCGACCCTCCATAGGCCTCGGGCAGGTGAAGGCCCAGCCAGCCCAGGTTCGCCATCTCACCCCAGTAGGAAGGACGGGGCTCGTCCTCGGATTCGAGCAAGGTGCGGGCAGCCTGGAGCGCTTTGTGCGCGGTGAGCACACCTCGCACCGTGGAGGCCAACTCCTGGTGCTCGTCGGTGATGGCAATCGGCATTGGTAGAGGCCCCCTTGGCGTTGGCTGGTGTCCGATATCGAGCGGCGGCCCGAACCGACGTTGCGAGATTAGACGGACTGGGTCACGCGGTCCCAAGTCGGAGCGGGGAAGGTTATGGCCGGCTGATCGCCCTCACGAACCGATGGTCGGGGATGCGGGTAGGGGCCATTCGTCAGCGAGCACGGCATAGATCACCTCGTCGGTCCACTCGCCCTTGACCCACTCGTTCTCCTTGAAGTGGGCCTCACGGCGCAGGCCGAGACGTTCGAGGAGGGCCGCCGATCGAGTGTTCCGGGCATCGAGCCCGGCCCAGACGCGGTGAAGGCCGAGGTGGGAAAAGGCCAACCCCACCAGGGCGCGGGTCGCTTCGGTGGCGAAGCCCTGGCCGTGGTGGTCGGGGTGGAAGACGTAGCCGAACTCGGCCGTCCCATGGGCGGCACTGTGGTACATCAACGTGAGGTCACCGATGAGAGGGCCGCCCGATTTCCGGATCACGGCCAGGGAGAGGGTGTCCCCTTCGGCCTCGATGCGGGTCGAGGCCATCTTCTTGGCCAACGACTGGGTGACCTCAGCCCGGGACCGGGGCTCCCAGTAGAGGAAGCGGACCACCTCGGGCCGTGATTGGAGGTCGTAGAGCAGCTCGAAGTCTCCGTCTTCGAAAGGACGCAGGACGAGTCGCTCGGTCGTGAACGGTTCGTGCACGTGCCACATGGCGGTGGTCCGGGGCCGGTGGGTCCGGGCCGGTGGTGCGGTGGGGCCGTCGGGTGACATCTTCAGGGAGAAGCGTATTGTTCTCGGCACATTCCGTGAAGTGGAGCGGAACACTCAGTGAAGAGGAGCGGAAATCTCCGTGAACAGGAGCGGAAATCTCCGTCAACAGGTGCGGGTCGAGCGGTCGTGGTCCTCGTCGGCGTCCTCCGGTCATACGGCGACCTCGGCGAGGCCGGTTCGGGCTTTCCATAGCGCAGGTGCAGCGTGATGGCCCCGCTGGCCAGCGCGGCGTAGAAGCACCACAGCGAAGTGAAGCCGTCCGCGCTGAGCCGGGCCAGGATCACGACGGCCACCAGATTTGCTGCGCCGAAAACGACGAAGTCGTGGAACCCCGAGGCCAGGAGCGGCCCGCAGGTCGCCACGATGTACAGCCCGATGATGGCGATGCCGTATTGGAGCCCGATCGTGTAGGACAGGTGGTAGGCACCCAGGTGGACGGTTGGATGCTGCCGCAAGATCGCTTCGAGGAGGATGCCGGAGACCATCACGCCGATGGCCAGGAACGGCAAGATCTTCCACCGCCGGCGCGTGGTCGGCTCATGGAGCAATATCACCAATGGCACCAGGATGGGCAATACCACGAACGCCACGATGAGGTAGATCCACATGGCCACCCGTCCCACCGCAAGCGGCACGACCCCCTGCAGGCCCCACCACACGAAGGTCTCAGTGAGCTGATGCGCCCCGAGCAGCAACGGGAAGGCAGCCAGGAGTCGGTGATCAAAGCGCCCGCGTACATGGCGACAGGCATCGATGCCGATGGCCGTCACGACGAGGCCACCGACCAGGTCTCCCTCAGGAGAGAAGCACACAAGATCCTTACGTTCGGTGAGGCAGGTCGGCAGGAAGCTTGTTGCGACAACTGGGTGGAGCCTCTTCATCCGGGTGTCCCGAAGGGCTCACCAGGGCCTGGCGAGTCAGCCGGGTGGTCACCGGAACTCCCACGACCCTAACGGCAACCCAGGTAAGGAGCGGACAAAGAGGTGTTCGAGCCTATCGTGGTGCCTCCATGAGGCCCACGGGCGTCACTCGGTTGGACCCGGCACAGGCAGGCCGGTGACGGGTCCGAGGGGGACTGAGGCGGTCTCAAATTGCGCCCCGACGGGCACTAGGCTGGGTTTCGGCTTGAAGAGGGCGAAGCTGACGTGCGAGTGCCTCAAATTGGAGTCGTTTGCGACCTGCAGGCGACGGTGTCGAGTTGATGAGAGGGAAGTGTCATAGAAATCGTGCGACGCTCCCGCCGAAATTGGTTGTCAGCTTCACGTTGAGCACCCTGTTGGCAGCGACCTTGGCCACATTGAGCCTGTCGTTTGCCTCGGTCTCGACGTCCCACGCGGCGACGGCTCCGACCTGCACGGATTCGTGGACGGGCCACGGAGGAGACGGATTATGGACATCCGCCGGCAACTGGAGTGCGGGGAGTGCCCGTCGCCGGGTCGGACGTGTGCATCGGCGACATGACTACCGGGGAACTACACCGTCACGCTGAGCGCCACGATGGCCACGAACGGCACATCGACGCCGACAATCACACCGGAACTAGGGTCCCTGAGTATCGGGGGGAGCGCCGAGTCACAAGGGAATGCAGACGCTCGACGTCGCCAGCGATGGTTCCGTGCTCACGCTCGGTGACGGCACCAACGCTGTCAGTGGCACCGGAACCGTCGAAGTCGGTGTCACGGCCCCTCCCGTACAGAGTTCCAACCCCGCCGACAATGTTGGGACGTTGGACCTGACCCCAGGAGCCGACCTGACCCTGTCCGACACCGCAACGTACAAACAAGGCGCCACAGGAGACCTCAAGGTAACCAACGACGTCCTCACCCCGAGCCAAGCATGATTACCGGTAGCGGGACCGGTACCGAGGAATCCTTGGGCGGCACGCTCGACGTCACCACGGATGACTCGGTCACGCACCCCGCCACCCACGCCTACATGCCGGTTATGAATACTGGCGCCGGCACGGTTAATGGGCAGTTCTCCAACCTCAGCTTCACTGGTGTTTCCTACGTTGCGGCCTACCCCGGGAACAACGTCGACAAGCTCTCGCTCGCTCCACTGACCTCACTGGCACGTCCCACCCTCCGAACGATTCGGGTCCTTCCGTGGAGATCGGCTCGACCCTCCAGTTCACCGCCACCGGGACCTTCTCGGATGGCTCGACGCAGCCGCTGACCTCCGGAGTGACCTGGGCGGCCGTCGGCAGTCCGGCCAACGCCACCATCAATTCCGGCGGCCTGGCTACGGGGACAACAGCAGGCACAGCGGTGATCACTGCAACGGACGGGAGCGTCTCGGATGCGGTCACGCTCACTGTGACCGCATCCTCCACAACCACGCCAACCACGACTCCGGACACAACGCCCCAATCAACAGGTCCGGACTTCTCATCGTTGCCCTCGGATCTGTCCTCGGGCCTCCTCTCCCTGCTACCGGACCTTGGTTTGGGGGGGTCCCCCACGGCGACCCCAAGCCCCGTGACGTCGGCCAATTCGGGACCCTTGCCGGGACAGGGTCGGCACTCCCCCGCGTGGCTCAATCTGGAGCCGACGAGTACGTTGGTCCCGGGTCAGGAGGCTCGTGCGACCGGTGGCGGATGTGACGCCCAGTCGGCCGTGCTGCTGACGGTCAACCGGACCCGGGTGGGGTCGGCCAGGGCCAACACCAATGGAAGCTTCTCGACCCGCATCTACCCATCGGCGCTGCACCCGGGCGAGCATGAACTGAAGGCAGCCTGCGGTCCAACGATGACCGCTTCGCTGGCCATGGTCGTGACGTCGAGCAATTCCACGGCCGAACAGATCGCGGTGGCTCTCGCGGTGCTGGTGATCCTGGGCGTTCTCCTCCTCAAAGGCCAATACGGATCAGGTTGGCCGCGCCCCTGGCGGCGATCGGGAGAGGGTGATCTCGAGGACGACCAGGTCGTGGCGTGACGCCTTGAGACCGCCAGGCACCATGGTGCGCCCCGCGCCATGCAGGCACACCGAGGAGCAACGAGGTGGATAGCGCGAGGGTCCTGTACGACGCGCTCCCGGGGTACGGCATCGGGACAGAACTCGGCCGAGGGACTTTCGGCGTCGTCCTCGCCGGCGGGAATCGCGACATGCGTCGCGCCGTGGCGATCAAGCGCCTCTTCTCCTCCCTGACGGCGGACGAGGCGATCCGCGCGCGGTTCATATCCGAGGCGCGCCTTCTCGCCTCGTTCGAGCATCCTCACGTGGTATCGGTGTACGACTCAGTGGTCCACGACGACAGCTGCATTCTGGTCACCGAGTTCCTGGCGGCCGGCACGCTCCGGGAGCGATTTGCCGAGCGGGGGCTCGACCAGCGCGCGGCGTGCGCCATCGCCCTGTCGGTCTGCTCAGGACTCCACGCCGCCCACCAGCACGGCCTTTTGCATCTGGATCTCAAGCCCGAGAACGTCCTTTTCGGGGCCGGCCATTCCCTCAAGATCACCGATTTCGCTCTGTCGCGCGTCGTCGGGCGCGACGACGCGTTGGCCACGCCTGAAGGAAGCCTGCTCGGTACACCGGCCTACATGGCCCCCGAGCAAGTCAACGGGAACGGTCTCGGACCGGCCGTCGATATCTATGCCATGGGGGTCATGCTCTACGAGCTCCTCTCGGGGCATCTCCCCTATCGAGACGACACTGCGCCGATCGCGGTCATCCTGCGGCATATCAACCAGGACGCCACGCCGCTCTCGGCGGTCGCACCGACCGTTCCGCCCGAGATCGCCGCGGCCGTGATGCAGGCCCTGGCCCCCTCGCCGGAGAGCCGCTTCCAGACTGCCGAGGCATTCGGCATCGCCATCGGAACGGCGGCCAGCGCGTCCTGGGGATCGGACTGGCTTGAAGACACCGGCGTCGTCCTGCAGGACACCGGCCCCATCCGGGCCAGCGTGCAGAGCGCACCGACCAACGGGGTACATCCGAACGGCGATCAGATCATCCGCCCGGCATCCGCTGTCCACGCCGGAACGCACGTGGTGGCCGATGCGGTGACGGATGCGGCGGCCGAATTGTCGATACGGGACCTCCTGCCGCTGCGCCGTGGCGCCACGCCGGTGCCGGACTTCCCGAAGCGACTCTTCTGGACTTCGATCGGGCTCATCGCTCATCGCCCTGGTGTTCGGGCTCTTTGGCCTCACCTCGTCCCAGCCCACCACGTCATCACCCTCTGGGCACGTCACCGTCAATGGCCACGCACTGACGGGCGCTTCGGTGCCGCTCGATCTCGAACGTGACATCCCGATCGTCGTCCACCACCCACCCGGAGTCGGTGGCCACCTGACTGCTCAAGTGGTGCTGACGTTCGCGGGAGTCGACGTCGTGCACTCCACCGTGGTGCCCCTGGTGTATCGGGACGGCGCCTGGCGGGGTCGGGTCGACGCCGGCGACGGCCGTTACGTGGTCGGCGGGAGTGTGGTGGGTTCACTTCGGCTGTCGGGCCGCCGCGGGGTTGTGACCGACGCGTTCCCCGCGGCGGTGTCCCGCTCGCCCTTTGCCACCTTTCTCGGACTGTTCGGCCTCGTGCTCCTCCTCCTGGTGGCGGCCTTTGCTCGTTCCCTCGGTGCGGGACCTCTGTGGAGGCCACCGGCGCCGACAACGGCCGCTCATCGCTGGGCTCGTGGTCGTCGGCCTCTTCGCCGGGGTCGCCTGGGGCTTCTGGGGCTGGATGCTGGGGTTGGCCCTGCCCACCCTCTCGGGCTTCGCCGTTCCCGCTGCCCTCGGTGCCCTCGCGGGCTTCGTCGGTGGCCTGGCCGCCGTACAGGTCGGACAAACGAATCGGGCCTGGCGCCAACCGACCCGCCTGATGCTCGTGGCCCGGCGCAGCGACACCCGAACCTCTGGTCCGGTGCCCGCCGGAAGCGGGGTCTGAGCGTCATGCGCCGCGTGCACGGGACTCGAGTGAATCGGATGGCTCGAGCGACTCGCGTGAGCAGACTGGGCGGTCTCGTCTTCGCCCTCAGCACGCTGGTCGCGCTGGCCTTGGGACCACCCGCCTCTGCCGCCAGACGCCACGTGACCTCACCCGCCAGACCCCACGTGACCTCAACCACCACTCACCATGTGGCCTCAACCGCCACCCCCCATGTCGCCTTCGGCGCGGTGGTCGGTGGGCAGCCGGCCCAGCTCTCGACCGACTCGCATCCCGCCCAGATCAGCCCGACCCGGTCCACACCCATCCGCATCACGGTGAGAAACGGGGATCGCTCGCCCTTGCGGGTGGCGACGGTGCGGCTCGGAGGCCAGGTGTTGGGCCTCCCCCTCTTTGCCTACAACACGTCGGTGGGGCTCGTCGTCCCACCCCGGGCCACCAAGACCCTTCTCTTCTTCGTCGACATGACCGGTGCCGGGAATCAGGCCACCGGTCTGGTCACCGGCGCCATCTCCATCCTGGGCCCGGACGGCTCCCCGATCGCTTCGCACCCGCTGGTCACCCAGGTGCACGGTGACGTGTTCTCTCTCTACGGTCTCCTTGGCCTCGCCGTCATCCTCTTGACGGCCGCGTCGCTCGTTCTCGCCCTGATCGGACTGGTCCGGCACACGCTGCCCCCCTCCCGCTGGCGGCGCAGTCTCCGCTTCCTCATTCCGGGATTCGGCTTCGGTCTGAGCTTGATCTTCCTCCTCTCGGCGTCCGCCGTCCTCTCTCCCACGGTGGGGCATTGGCTCCCCCTCTTGCTGACATCGACCGTGGTCGGATGGGCGGTCGGGTATCTCGTACCCGCACCGAGCGAAGTGCTCGTCGACGACTACGAGGACGACGCCGCGTTGGCCCGGCTGGTCGTGGTGGAGAAGGATCCTCTGGGGAGTGCGCCGCCGACCGATCGCGTCTTCCCGTCGGCGACTGAACTGGGGGGTCCCTTCAAAAGGCCGCCACCGCCGCCAGCACCCGGAGATCCCGTCCCCGAAACGGTGAGGGGCCCTGGTCACGGCCCGCGCTGGCAGTCACCGGAGCACGATGCATAGGTTGCGACCACAATGAGCGGGTTGACGATGCGATGACGATCAAAAGGGGAGGATGGCATGGCTGAAGTGGACGGAAGCTGCGACGCCCGATTCGAAGGGGTACGCAAGGCGCTGGCCGCCAATCTCGACTCCGGGGCCGACGTCGGCGCCTCGGTGGCGGTCTACCTCCACGGCGAGCCGGTGGTCGACATCTGGGGCGGCTGGGTGGACGAGGCCAAGAGCGCCCCCTGGGAGCGCGACACCCTGACCAACGTGTGGTCCACCACCAAGACGATGACCTTCCTGTGCACCCTGATGCTGGCCGATCGGCGGCAGCTCGACTTCCACGCCCCGGTCGCCACCTACTGGCCCGAGTTCGCCGAGGGCGGCAAGGAGCACATCGAGGTGCGCCACCTGATGGGCCACACGGCCGGGCTGTCCGGCTGGGAGCAGGAGATCAAGCCCGAGCAGCTGGCCGACTGGGAGCGGTGCACCTCCCTGCTGGCCGCCCAGGAGCCGTGGTGGGAGCCCGGCAGCGCCTCGGGCTATCACGCCGTGACCCAGGGCTACCTGATCGGTGAGGTGGTCCGCCGGATCACCGGGAAGTCCATCGGCGCCTGGTTCGCCGACGAGGTGGCCAAGCCGCTGGGGGCCGATTTCTTCATCGGGCTGCCCGAGAGCGAGGACCACCGGGTCTCCCTGGTCATCCCGCCCCCACCCCTCGATCCCAGCGCCATGGACGCCTCGGAATTGGTGATCAAGACGTTCACCAACCCACCGGCTGACGCCACGCTGGTGGCCAACGAATGGTGGCGCAGGGCGGAGATCCCCGCCGCCAACGGCCAGGGCAATGCCCGCTCGGTGGCCACCATCCAGTCGATCATCGCCGGGCGGGGCCAGGCCCGCGGTGTGCGGTTGCTCTCGGCGGAGGGCACCGACCCCATCTTCGAGGTGCAGGCCGATGGCACCGACCTCGTGCTGGGCACGCCCATCCGCTTCGGCATGGGCTACGGGTTGGGGAACGAGACCATGCCCCTCGGCCCCACCGCCTGCTTTTGGGGCGGCTACGGCGGCTCCCTCATCGTGATGGACCAGGACGCCGAACTGACCGTCTGCTACGTCATGAACCGCATGGAGTCGGGCCTCGTGGGCGACCTGCGCGGCGCCACCATCATGCTCGAGGCGGTCGGGGCGCTGACGGAGTGAGCGCTTGAGGGATGAGGTCCGGACCGCTCAGCCGTCGCGGAGCGCCCGGTCGAGTACGGCTCCGGTCCGCCGGACCGTCGCCTCCTCCAAGAGTTGGTAGTGGTAGTCGGGCAGTGGAAACACGCGCACGCGTCCCGTGACGTGGTCCGTCCATCCGCGGTCCTCAGCGCCCTCGTCGGCCGTTCGTAGCAGCGCGACGGAGCCGTCGAACGATCGAGCCGGCCGATAGATGACCGACAGCCAGCCGTAGTGGGCGATGGCGTAGGGGGCCCTGAACTGACGCGGCAGAGGTGTGTGGTCACGGAGCGACTGTTCGGCAGCCCGCTGGACCTCGGGGTCGCCGGCCTGCAGCTCCGATCCGCCACCCAGTCGATGCCGGGTGGCGGCAACCGCCCGGTGCCAGAGGAAGCCCGCCGCCAAGCCCGGCCGCGCCGACCATGGTGCGGCTCGCACGTCGTTGAGGCGGCGGCGGCGGCGGACCCGCGGGTCACGGCCCTGCGTCAACGTCGAGATGTCGTATCCCGGTCCCGCCGAATCGCCCAGTCCGAGGAACGTGACGTCCACCCCCTTGTCGACCAGCTGGAGCGCCAACTCGAACGCGATGACGCCACCGGCGGATGGTCCGTACAGCGCGGCAGGAGCCGGGAGCCGTCGCCAGCACGCCGGGCAGGTAGCGCGCGGCCACCTCCTGGATGCTCTCGGCCCCGGTGACCACGCCGAGCAGGGCGTCGGCCCGGATGGCGTACACCGGTTGGTCCTCATCGAGCTCTTCGGCCATGACCCGGGCGAAGAGCACGCTGCCCGAGGCGTCGTGCACGATGAACAGGGGCGGACGGGTACCCGCAGTCCGCACCGGGACCACCAAATTGTCGTGACCGGTGTCGGCCGCGATGGACGCAGCCAAAGTCCGAGGCGTCGAGGCTTCGACCAACAGGGACAGAGGGAGGTCGGTGCCGAGCTGCATCTCGATCTCGGCGAAGAGGCGGGCCGCCCGCAGGGAGTCGCCACCCAGGTCGAAGAAATCGTCGTCCTCGTCCGCCTCCACCCCGAGGATGTCCGCCCACATGGCGAGGATGACCCCCTTGATCTCAGCCGCGGCCGCGGCCTCGCCCTCTCCGGGCTGAGCCCGGTCAGGGGTCGACGGCTGGAACGAGTCGTCCCGCAAGGCCATCCGGTCCACCTTGCCGTTGGGCAGCGTCGGCAACCGGGCCGCCAGGTGGACGCGATCGGGGACGGCGGCGGCGGGAAGCTGGCCGGCCAGATCCGACCGGAGGGACAGCGGATCGAGCGTCGCCCCCGGCTCGGGCACCACGAAGGCCACGATCCTGCTGTTGCCTTCCTTGTCGGGCCGGGCCACGACGGCGGCCATCGCCAGGCCCGGGACCCTGGCCAGGAGAGTCTCGATTTCTGAGAGCATGATCCGCCGTCCGCTGACCTTGACCATGTCGTCCATGCGACCGAGGCACTCGAGCAACCCGTCGGGCCGGAAGCGACCGAGGTCCCCGGTCCGCACGTAGAAGCGCCCGTCGTCACTGCTCCCGAAGACCCGCGCCGTCTCCTCGGGACGGTTCCAGTAGCCCAGCGACGGTCTGCGCATCCAGGCCACGATCTCGCCGACCTCGGCGGGCTCGCCGACCTCGGCGACCGCGGCGTCGGGGAGCGGTCGATGATCCGCGTCCTCAATGGTGACGGCCACCTCGCTGGTGAGGAATCCGGCTGGAAGCGGTCCCTTCTCCGCCGGCGTCGAAGCCGTGACGGCCATGAGGGCGATCGACGGCGCCTCGCTCGAGCCGTAGATCGAGACGGCCATGGTGTCCGGCCCCACGTGCGGCCACAGCGCCGCCAGGTCCTCCCACGTGGTCGCCTCCCCGTAGAGGACGACGAAGCGCAGTGCCGGCAACTCGAGGCTGGGCGGCAGGGTGGCCAGCACGTGCCGCAGGAGGGTGGGGACGGCCACCACCGCCCAGATGCGCTCCTCCGCCAGCCACCTTCCGAGGCCGTGCACACCCTCGGTCCGGATCTCGTAACCGACGAGCGTGGCATCGAGGGCCATCCCGAGGTGGACCACCGACTCCATGAAGCCCACCGAGCCGAAACCGAGGAAGCCGATCCGGGTTCCTCCCGGGCCCGCCGCGTCCGCGGCCAAACCAACCAGCGAGAAGTCGCGGGACATCCTCTGCCCCGAGCCGTTGACGACGCCCTTGGGCTCCCCGGTCGATCCGGAGGTGTACACGATCGATCCGATCGGTCCCATATCCCGCCGCACCCCGCCCGGAGGGGGTGGGGCGCCCACGGCGCCCGGGTGGACGACCGGGCACGGGATGTCCGGGGAGGCCGGCGCCGAGTCGCTCAGGAGCAGCACGGCGCCGCAGTCGGCCAGGGCCCGTCCCACCCACGGTGCCGGAGCCGTGGGGTCCAGGCTGACGGCGATCATGCCGGCGCGCCTGAGCCCGAGCGACGCCAGGACGAGGGCTTCGGTCCCGGCCGTGTGCAGGCCGATCCGCTGCTCGGGTGGGCCAACGGTGTCGATGAGCCACTGGGCCAGCCGGTCGACCCGGGCGTCGAGCTCGCCGTAGGTGAGGCGGGTGTCCCCGACCTCGAGGAAGACCCGCTCGGGGTCGGACAGGGCTCGTTGACGGAGCAGGTCGGAGGAGGCGTACATGGGCACCGAGCCGTCCTCGGTCAGCGCGTCGCCGACCGCGGCCGGTCGGTCACCCGCGGTCGGGCGATCCCGGCTGTGTTGCTCGATGTGGTCCGCCATCTACGAGGATATTCCCACAGACCCGGCCGGGAAACGGCCGGGCTCAGGCCTCCCTCAGGCTTCGCTCAGGCCTCGGGAGGGCCGGGCCAGCCGGACAGCGCGATCCGGTCGACTTTGCCATTGGTCAATCGCGGCAGCTCGTCCAAGAACGCGACACGGTCGGGGACGGCGGCGGCGGGGAGCCGGTTGGACAGGTCGGCCCGGAGCCCGGCGGCATCCGCCGCCGTACCCGCCTCCGGGACGACGTAGGTGGTGATTCGCACATTGCCCGCCGCGTCGGGACGCGCCACCGCGGCGCCGTCGACCACCCCGGGGAGGGTGCGCAGTGTCTCCTCGACCTCGGACAGGTCCACCCGGTGCCCACTCACCTTGACCATGTCGTCCATCCGGCCGATGTGCTCGAGCAACCCGTCTGGGCGCAGCCGACCCAGGTCGCCCGTGCGGGTGTAGTGCCGCCCGTCGTCGCTGGTCCCGAAGATGCGTGCGCTCTCCTCCGGTCGGTTCCAGTACCCCCGACCTGCCGTTTCGTTCCAGGCCACGATCTGGCCGACGTCGCCCTCGGGAACAGGCCGGTAGTGGTCGTCCTCGATCGTGACCTCGACTCCCTCGAGCAGGAAGCCGGCGGGCAGACGACCCGTCCCCGCCGGCGTGTCGGGAGAGGTCAGCATGACCGAGATGGCCCCCGCCTCGGTGCAACCGAAGAGCGAGAGCACGAAGCACCGGGGACCCACGTGGGGCCACAGTGCGGTGACATCCCCCCATGTGGTTGCCTCGCCGTAGAGGACGATCACCCGCAGCGCGGGGAGTTGGAGTTGTCGGGGTGTCGTGGCCGTGAAATGGCGCAGGAGCGTCGGCACGGCGAGCACACCCCAGATCCGATTCTCGGCCAGCCACGAACCGAGCCCGTGAATGCCACGGGATCGGATGTCATAGGCCACGATCGTCGCCCCGTTTCTGACGCCCATGTGGACGAGTTCCTGCATGAACCCGACGGAGCCGTAGCCCAGGAATCCGATCCGCACCTCATCGGGCTCGAGGTCCGCCGCGGCCAGAGCAACGTAGGGACCGCCAAAGGGCTTCGGGGTCGGCAGAACGACGCCCTTCGGATTTCCGGTGGACCCCGAGGTGTAACTGATCGACCCGATCGCCGGTGCGGGCGCCGTCACTCCGCCCGGGGGCGGCTCCGTCCCGACGGCACACGGGTGCACCACCGCACAATGGATATCGGCGGACGCACCGGTGACGTCACTGAGGAGCAGGGTGGACCCGGCATCGTCGAGCGCCCGACCGACCCACGGGGCGGGCGCGGTCGGATCGAGGGGGATCGGCACCATGCCGGCTCGGCGCAAGGCCAGGGTGCCCACCATCAGGGCCTCGGTTCCTGAGGCCTGCAACCCGATGCGCCGGCCGGGACCTCCCGCAGCCTCGAGGAGCCACTGGGCGACACGATCCACCCGGGCATGCATCTCGCCGTAGGTGGTGGTGTCCGAACCGCTCTCGAGCACGACGCGGTCGGGGATGGCGCGGGCCTGCTCGGCCAGCGCATCGGGCTGCGGGGACGGCGACGGCCCCGGCGCAGCGACGACCTGAGCTTGTTCCGAATCGACGTCGCTCACTGGTCAAGGCCCCCGCGTATCTCTCCGCCGCGACCGCCACACGACCGCCACGACTGCCACGACCACGCCGTGCCCCAGAAGCTACCAGGCACCTCCGTGCACGCGTCCCGGGTGGTCGGGGTGGGGATCGTGGCCGGCATCGGCAGTCTGGCGAGAGCCGTCGACACTTAAGCTCTGGAGATGGCGTCGGGACCCAATGGAATCACGGGCTCCATCAAGCGCCTTCTCAGCACGCCGCATAGTCAGCTGCGAAGGGTCGTGGCCCAATTCCATCGGTACCGTCTCCAGGGCGCGCTGGCCATCGGCACCGCGTTCGCCCAGGCGGCGTTCGCACTTGTCCCCGCGCTGATCCTGCGGGACCTGGTTGACAATCTCGAGCACCACGGCGCCGCTGTCGGGCAGAACGCACTCTTGATCGCGGTGGGCCTGGCCGCCATCGTCGTGGGCGGGTTCATCGGGGTGGCCGAGACCTACCTCACCTTGAGGATCAGCAAGGGCGTGGTCGCCGACCTCCGTGGTCAGATCTTCGATCACCTGCTGAGCCAGTCGGTGGGCTTCCATACCCGCACCCGAACCGGTGACCTCATGTCGAAGATCATCAACGACGTCGAAGGGATCGACGCGTTGATCGGTTCGACGATGCTGAGCCTCGTGACCTCGACCTGTGCCGTCCTGGCCTCGTTGGTCCTCATGTTCATCCTCTCCTGGCAGCTGAGCCTTCTGACCCTGGTCCTGTTCCCGATTCTGGCCGTGGTCCTTCGCCTGACCCGCCATTCCATCTACTACCGCCGGCAAGCCGTGCAGGTGCAGTTCGCACGCATCACGTCGTATCTCCACGAGATCCTCGGGCCCTCGGGTATCACGCTCGTCAAATCCCTCGGTCGCGAGAAGCACGAACGACAGCGCTTCGAGGGGGCCAACGCCGAGATGCGCCAACTCGAGGTCGACTCCGGTATGGCTGGCCGGTGGCTCACCCTGGTGCTCTACCTGGTCCAGCTTTCGGGCCCGGTCGTCCTGCTCCTGGTCGGGGCTCACCTGGTCCAGCACGGAGTGATCACCTTGGGGACGCTGATCGCCTTTGCCGCCGTCGCGGCCGCCGGATTCGGGGCCGGCCTCGGAGGGCTGGCCACGGGCATCACCGCGATGATCAGCTCCATGCCCTTGTGGGAGCGCATCTTCTCCCTGCTCGATGAAGTCCCCGACGTGGTCGAGCGTCCCTCGGCGCGTGTGCTGGCACCGGTCGCTGGAGCAATTGCCTTCGAGAACGTCACGTTCGCGTACGACAGCCAGACCACTCCCGCGTTGCGTAACGTCTCGGTGCGCATCGAACCCGGCCAACTCGTCGCCCTGGTCGGCCCGAGCGGCGCCGGCAAGACGACCTTCAGCAATCTGGTGGCTCGCTTCTACGATCCCCAGGTGGGTCGGGTGCGGTTCGACGGTCACGACCTGCGGGACCTCACGCTGTCCTCGGTCAGCAATGCCATCGGACTGGTCCTCCAGGAGACCTACCTCTTCAACCGTTCCATTCGGGAGAACCTCACCTACGGGCGCCCCGACGCCACGCCGGGGGAGCTCGAGCGAGCGGTGCGCAACGCCGCCCTCGACCACGTCATCGCCGGGCTCCCCGACGGGTACGAGACCCAGGTCGGCGAACGCGGCTTCCATCTGAGCGGGGGCGAGAAGCAGCGGGTGGCGATCGCCCGCGTCATCCTCAAGGACCCGGCCATCCTCATTCTCGACGAGGCCACGTCCCACCTCGACAGCGCGTCCGAGCAACTGATCCAACGGGCCATGACCGAAGTGTTCCGCGGGCGGACGGCCCTGGTCATCGCCCATCGTCTCTCGACGATCCGTGCCGCCGACCTCATCCTGGTGATGGATCACGGGCGGATCGTCGAATCCGGGACCCACGACCAACTGCAGCGCGCCGGCGGCATCTATGCCGACCTGCACGCCATTCAGTTCCGCACCACGGCGTGACGGACGGGGCGCGGGACGACGTGCGGGACGGCGTGCAGGACGGCACGTGGGACGGTGTACAAGACGGCATACTCCCGACGACGGTCTGGGTGGTGCGGCTCCAACCCCATGGGGAGTTCGGATGGGTGCGGGCGACGCGGTCGCTCAACCGGGCCGACGGGGCCAGCCCGGCCGACCGGGCCCGATCCGCCTCCCTTCGCGGCGAGGATGACCGGCGCCGCCTCGCCGTGTCACGGCTGGTCCTGGCCGAACTGGTCCAGAGCCTCCGACCGACGTCCCCGGTGCCCGTGATCGAACACCCTCGTCACCGGGCCCCTCGGCTGTCCGGTGGAGACCTGCAACTGAGCCTGGCCCACTCCGGTCACTGGGTTCTCGGCGCGGCCTCGCTGCGACCGGTAGGGGTTGATGTCGAGGCCCTGCCCGCGCCAGATCCGACCCCCGCACTGCTGCGGCGGCACCTCTCACCGGGAGAACGCGCCGCCCTCGCGGCGCTCTCGCTGTCGGAGACGGCACGGGCCTTCCTGAGGTTCTGGGTGCGCAAGGAAGCGGTGTTCAAGACCGGTTGCCTGTGTGCGGGCATCGATCCCGGCCTGGTCGATGTGCGGGCCCGCGCTGTCCCGGTAGCCCCCGCCAACTTCCTGCTGCAACTGACCGACCTCGACCTCGGTCACGGCGCCCTTGCCACTGTGGCCGGTGATCCCGCCCTGGACTTGAGGATCGAGTACCCGAACGGGCCGTAGCTGCTCCGATCCGAGCTGCCGTCCCGCGCCAGGCCGTGCTCACCGCGCCGCTTCGCTCACCGCGACCCTTCGCCACTGGGCGTGACCGCCTCGGCTTCGACCTCCACCTTCCAGCGGGGATCAAGCAGCGCGGCCACCACCACCATGGTGGCCGCCGGGCGGACGTGGCCGAGTACCTCCTGATGCACGGCGCCGACGGCCTGGGCGTGATCGGCCGAGATTACGTACATGCGGGTGCGGACCACATCATCGAGGCTGGCGCCGGCCTCACCCAGGGCGGCAGCAATGATGCGGAGGCACTGACGGGCCTGTGCGGCCGCGTCCTCCGGGCACGAACCGTCCGGCCACATCGGACCGGTGCCCGACACCAGAACTCGATCGCCCACCCGGACGGCCCGGCTGAACCCGATGGTCGGCTCGAACGGTGATCCCGACGAGATGTGCCGTCGTGCGCCCATGGCCAGATTCTGGCACCTCGACGCGGCGCTCCCCCCTGCCCAACGACGCCGGGAAGGAAACGGACAGCACCCGACGCTCCTATTGATGACGTCAAGGGGCTGGGAGGGGATTTCAGGAGTTGAAGACAGCGGGCGGACCAATGAGGGGCCACTCGGTGGACGAGGGCAGGCTCTTATCAAGCCACGCGTCTTGCAAACTTGGGTTGCCCGGGGCAAGGATCGGCAGATCGGCTTGAAGTCAGCCCGAGGGGCGACAGGTAGCATCGGAGCCAGATCCACGCTCCGGGGATCTCAGGCGCGAGGGAGGTGGCGGTAGACCTCGCGGGCGACGTAGCGCTTCAAGATGCGAATGATTTCGCGCTTGGACAGGCCCTCCTTGAGTCTGCGTTCCACATACGCCTTGGTGTCGGGATCACAGGTGAGCCGGACCATCACGATTCGCCACAGGGCTGAGTTGGCTTGGCGATCACCACCGCGGTCAAGACGGTGGCGCACGACCTTGCCCGAGGAAGCGGACAGCGGGGAGACACCGCAAAGGTGGGCCCAGGCCGATTCGGAGTGCAGCCGCCCGGAGTTGTCGCCGGCAGCGACCAGCAAGCTGGCGGCAGTGTCGACGCCGACACCGACGAGCCCGAGGAGCTCGGGTGCAGTGGCTGTCACGAGCGGGATGAGCAGAGAGTCGAGGCGGGAGATCTCCGCGTCGAGGGCCTGGACCCGGTGGGCCAACGAAGAGAGGGCGGCCCTGGTGGCGGCGGTCACCGGGTCAGCTGAAGCCGCCGGGCGCCACCCTGTGGTCACGATGAGCAGTTCGGGGATCGGCAGGCCCTTGATCCGAGCCCGCACCTGGTCAGGAGCGGTGTAGCTGAGATGGCGCATTTGGGTGAGGGCCCTCACTCGGCCATAGCGGGCCGAGCGTTTGGCCACCACGAGGACCCGAATCGCCTCGACGGCACCGTCACGGGCCTTGGACTCGCCCTTCGCCTTCCCCGACAATGCGGCACGAGCGGCTTCTGTGGCGTCGAGGGGGTCGGACTTGCCGTGCTGGCGTCGGGACTGGCGATTGGGCCGGTCGACCTCGACGACCTCGACGCCAGCTCGGCGCAGAAACCGAGAGAGCCCAGCCCCATAGGCGCCGGTGCCCTCGATGCCCACTTTGCCGACCGAGCCGAAGCCTTCGAGCCACGACAGGAGCGACTGGTATCCCGCCGGGGTGACATCGAAGGACTCCGTGCCGAGCAGACCCCCCAGCGGATCAAGTGCTGCCGCGACGTGGAGGTCGCTATGGGTATCGACCCCACCGGTCACAGTACGCGCTGCTTCTACGATGTTCATAGCCATCCCTTCCTTCCATAGTGGTCAAGGGGTGGCACGGCCGTCCCGGGAAGGAGTGACGGTGGGGGCTGGCCTGCTGTGAACAGACCGGCCCATCACCCCTCTGGAACGGGGCGAGCCGCGCCGCTGCACCTATCGAACCGGACCACCGGTCGACGACCACGAGCACCGCGTGCTCACAACATTCGAGTCAGACCGAACAGCCCAGCGCTCCTGAATTTACTGAGGACCGACCGACAGGCGGTGGACCCACCCAAGTCGCCTCACAACCATCATTGGTAGCATCGGTGGACATCGTGGGGAAGCGTCGAAGTGCCGTGGGCCGGGCCGGGGTGCTCCTGGCCGGAGCCGCGCTGGCCGTGGTCATAGCGGGCTGTGGAGCGGCCACGCTCGGACCCGGACGGGAGCTGGCCAAAACCTCGATCACCTTGCGCTTGCCCCCGGCACCGACGGTGAACCTGGCAGTGAGTGCGCCGGCCCAGACGACGCTCGTGGCCACGCTCGGCGGCGACACCCCGGGCTCCCCCGCCCCCGGCGCACCGGCCACGCAGACGGTGCCGGGCAGCTGGTACGGCTACCCGAGCGTCCTCCCGGTCATCGCGGCGGCTCCCGACTGGGTCGAGGTGCGGCTGGCCCAGCGGCCCAACCAGTCGACGGCCTGGGTCCCCCAGAGCGACGTGTCGCTGGCGGTAACCCCCTACAAAGTCGTGCTCAACCTGACCACCGAGCACCTGGCCGTGTACAAGGCAGGCCAGGAGATCATGAATTTCCCGACCGGCATCGGGACGCCCACCGATCCCACGGTCACCGGCCACTACTTCATCACCATGCAGGTGCCGCCGCCCGATCCGGGGTACGGGCCGTTCGTGCTCGTCACCTCGGCCCACTCCGATGCCATCACCGACTGGTCGGAATCGGGCGATGCCATCATCGCCATTCACGGACCGATCGACTCCTACGACGACTCCCTCATCGGCACCACGGGTGCGGCCATCTCCCACGGGTGCATCCGGCTCCACGACGCCGATCTGGCCCAGATGGCGGTGCTTCCCGCCGGGACGCCGGTCGACATCGTCGCCAGCTGACTACGGCGGCGGCGCTGCCCGCTCCTCGGGGGCGTGTGCGGGTTGGACCGTCGCCGCTCCGGCCGCCTCAGCGGCATCGGACATCGGGAACCGAGTGGGCTCAATAACCTGTCGGGCCGATTCGGGGAGGCTCAGGTCGCCGCCGGTGTGGGCCGTGCTGAAGTCCCGTTCGACCCGGCTCCGCCCGACCATCGAGCGCAGCCACCGCATCAAGGTCGTGAAGCGGTTCCCAAAACCAGTGAGGAAGGCCAGGTGGACGAACATCCACACCACCCAGCCCGGAAATCCGCTCAGTCGGAGGCCCTTGACGCTGACGATGGCCCGGAAGCGCCCGATGGAGGCCACGCTGCCCAGGTCCCGGTACGTGAACTCCTTCGTGTCCTTCCCCTTGAGCCGGCGCAAGATGGTGTTGGCCGAATGGAGACCTCCCTGCATGGCCACCTCGGCCACTCCGGGCAGGTTGTTCAGACTCGTCATGTCGCCCACCGCGAAGACCTCGGGGTGCCCCGGCAGGGTCAGGTCGGGCAGGACGCAGATCCGTCCAGCCCGGTCCACCTCGGCCCCGGACGCCTTGGCCAGCAGCTCCGCCAACGGTGAGGCCTGGACGCCGGCGGCCCAGATGGTGGTGCGGGCGTCGATACGTGACATGTCGTCGTGGCCCTGGACGTCCACACCGGTGGCATCCACCCCGACCACCCGGGCGTTCATCCGTAGTTCGATGCCCAGATGCTCGAGCGTCCGGGCCGTCTTGGTCGAGAGCTGGTTCCCGAACGTGGCCAAGGGCTCCGCTCCCCCGTCGACCAGGATCACCCGGATGGACGACGCTTCGAAGGTGCGGAACTCCTTGCGCAGGCTCCTGGTGGCCAACTCGCGGATCTGGCCGGCCAGCTCCACTCCCGTCGGTCCGGCTCCGACCACCACGAAGGTGAGCCATTGGCTCTTCATGGTGGGGTCGGCGGCCATCTCCGCCACCTCGAATGCGCCCAGGATGCGCCGCCGCAGCTCGAGCGCGTCATCGAGGGTCTTCATGCCCGGTGCGAACAGGGCGAACTCGTCGTGCCCGAAGTACGACTGGGTCACCCCCGCCGCCACGATGAGGCTGTCGTAGGGGTACTCGACGCCGATGCGGCCCAGAACTTCGGCCTGCACCACCTGGCGTTCGAAGTCGAACCCGGTCACCTCGGCCAGGTTCACCCGCACGTTCTCGTACTTGCGCACGATGTGCCGGAGGGCCGGGGCGATCTGACCCGGAGACAGCATCCCCGTCGCCGCCTGGTAGAGCAGGGGCTGGAACAGGTGGTGATTGCGACGGTCGATCAATGTGACGTCAACCGGCTCCTTGGCCAGCAACCGCGTGGCGGGGAGGCCGCCGAAGCCACCTCCGATGATGACAACCCGATGGCGTGCTGCGTCCGTCACTGCCACGCCTCCGTCTCTTCCTTGCTCGTCTCGTGCCGCTCACTCACAGTACGCCAGTCCACGAGGCGGAGGTGGAGTGGAGGTCGCGGCGGAGGTGGAGGACCCGCGGCACGCCGCACGGCGTTCATCGCTCCGCCGGCGTCACCGAGACGGTGGGAGCGCGCCCCTCATCGGCGTGACGCGCTCCCAGATTCGGTGTTGCAGCACGAGCATGATCATCCCCACGACGATCAGGATCGAGACGTTGAGAATGAGCTGGAAGAACGAACCCCGGACCTCGCTCCACGAGGCGTAGCTCATCGACAGGCCGATATCGGCGGCTGCGGGGATCGTGGTGACCGAAATGAACACCCCGATGAGGGTGCTCGCTCTCGCCTCGGTCAGTGACAGGATCCCCACGATCCCGGCGAGCACCGCCACCACGACCGAGAACACGTTGGGTGAGTTGATCAGGTCCGACACGGGTCGAAGACCCCGCTCGAAGGCATGGGGCGTCAGCCCGGCGCCGCGGATGATCAAGCCGAAACAAAGCGAGGCGATGACGGCCCCGCCGAATCCCACCAGGAGAGCCAACAGACCCCGACCCGCCGTCCGACCGTCGCGCCTGGTCCCGGCGCGGGCCACGCTGGTGATGGCCCCGTATTCGGGCCCGACCACCATTGCCGCCACGATCAGGATCTGAGAAATTGATCAGTATGCCGATGGCGGCGATGAGGCCGGCGATCACCAGAAGGCCGAACCAGCTCGGCGGGTAGATGCTGTCGAAGCGGATGCGTGCGTCCACCACTTCCCAGACCGGAGTGAATCGTTCGAATCGTGACTGCCGCCGCTCGGCGGCGTCTGCCGCGTCTGAGAGCCAGGTTTCGAGCGGTTGGGCCACGACGGATCCATGTTCCATGACGCCCAGTGCGCGGAGATTCTTGAACACGTTGTTCGCCGCGCCCCGCAGCACGTCGAACTCCAGCAGGTCGCCGACCGGGCCTTCCGAGCGACCCGGTAACTCCACCAGGTTGAGCACGGCGCTTTCGCCGCGCAAGGCAGCGAGGAGCTCGGAGGTCACCGCAGGTGGGCTGACAACTCGGAAGTGGATCATCGCAGCGTCCTGCTCATCGGGGCCTCTCCTTGTGGCTTCAGCCCGCCATCCTTACCCGAATCCAGAAGAACGCAACGAGGGCCGCGGCGCGAAGCTACCCGCGTCCACCGCAATCAGACCCCATCCACCGAAATCACCCGTGCGGGGACCCCGGGTCATGTATCTCCGGCGTCCCTCGACGAGGAGCGTGCGCGCACGCAGGACGCGGGCGCTCGGCATCGCTCCGCGTCCGACTAGAGCCCTGGGCTGCTCTGCATGATGCCCCCGTCGGCGAAGATCGTGGTCGCGGTGACGTAGCTCGCACCGTCACCGGCCAGGAAGGCCACGACGCTGCCGATTTCCGACGGCTCGGCCATGCGGCCAATCGGGATGGCCGCGTCGAGCTTGGCCAGCTTGGTCGGGTCTGCTTCGGTCTCAGCGTTGATGGGAGTGTCGACCGCGCCTGGCCCCACCCCCGTCACCGTGATCCCGTGGGGTGCCAGCTCAACTCCCGCGGTCCGAGTCAGCATGCGCATGCCGCCCTTGGAGAGGCAGTACGCCGTGTTGCCGGGCATGGGCCAGTCCTCGTGCACCGACGTCATGTTGATGATCCGTCCTCCACCACCCTGCGCGATCATCTGCTTGGCTGCCACCTGGGTGCCGAAAAAGGCGCTCTTGAGGTTCACCCCGAGCACGAACTCGTACTCCTTCTCGGTGGTGTCGAGCACCGAGGTGCGAGTTTCGACGCCGGCGTTGTTCACCATGATGTCGAGCCGGCCGAAGGCCTTGACGGCCGAGTCCACCAGCATCTGCAGGTCGGCGACCTTGCTGACGTCCGCTTCGACGCCGATGGCCTGCTCGCCGAGGGCGTGGACCTGTCGCTCGAGGTCCTGGGTCGCATCGGGATTGCTCACGTAGTCGATGACCACATTCGCGCCCGCTCCGGCCAGCGCCAGGACGACGGCCTTGCCGATCCCGCTGTTGCCGCCGGTGACGATGGCCACCTTTCCCTGCAATGCCTCCGTGGCCACGGGGCCACCTCCTTTGTCCGCTCTTGACCGAGGTCGGTCGTCTGCCCCTTCTTATGGAGCCGCTTCGTCCGCTTCCTCGGCGTCGATCAGCCGGGACACCGCGTCGATGAGGGCCAGATGGGTGAAGGCCTGCGGGAAGTTCCCGAGGTGCTCACCCGTTGTCGCATCGATCTCCTCGGCATAGAGCTGCAAAGGGCTGGCGAATGACAACAACTTCTTGCACAACGCCCGGGCACGATCGACCTCCCCGATCATGGCCAGCGCGGTGACGAGCCAGAACGAGCAGATCGTGAACGTCCCCTCCTTGCCCGAGAACCCCGTGTCGGTGCTGTCCACTTTGTAGCGCAGCACGAGGCCGTCCTCGGTCAGCTCGTCGGCGATGGCCAGAACGGTGGCCCGTACCCGCTCGTCGTCGGGAGGCAGGAAACCGAGGATCGGAATCAGGAGCAACGACGCGTCGAGCTCTGCATTCCCGTAGTGCTGCCGGAACCGGCCCCGCTCGTCCACCCCCTTCTCGAGGATGTCCGCCTTGATGTCGTCGGCCGCCTTCTGCCACTTCGCCGCCCGATCGTCGTGGCCGCGTTGCTCGGCCAGGTCCGCCCCGCGTGCCATGGCCACCCAGCACAGCACCTTGGAAGCCGTGAAGTGCTCGGGATCGCCGCGGATCTCCCAGATGCCCTGGTCGGGATCGCCCTGGTGGCGTATGGCGGCTTCGACCAGGCTCGACAGCCCTTCCCAGACCACCGGTGCGATCTGCGCCGCGCCCTGGCGCAGGTGCGTGTCGACCGCGTCGAGGAGCATTCCCCATACATCATTCTGCTTCTGATTCCACGCACCGTTGCCGACCCGCACGGGAGTGGCCCCGTCGTATCCGGTCAGGTGGTCGAGGGTGTGCTCGGTGAGATCACCTTCCCCACCGATGCCGTACATGATCTGCAGCTCCCATCCCGGAGCGGGTTGGGTGCCTCCCACCGCTTCAAGGACGAAGGCGAAGTATTCGAGGGCTTCCCATTCGAAGCCGAGCCGGTACAACGATCGCAACATGAACGCGGAATCGCGGATCCACGTGTAGCGGTAGTCCCAGTTCCGTGCCCCTCCCGGCGTTTCGGGCAGCGAGGTCGTCGACGCCGCCATGATGGCTCCCGTCGGCGCGTAGCTGAGCCCCTTCAGGGTGAGCGCGCTGCGCTCGAGGTAGGGCCGCCACGGGTGGTCCGGGAACTTGCCCGCGCTGAGCCAATCCCGCCAGAACGCCACGGTCGTGGCGAGCTCGCCGACAGCCTGCTCCTGGCTGGTCGGACCGTCGCCCTCCCACGAAAGGGCCACGAAGCAGGACTCACCGGCGTCCAGGGTGGTGCGCCCGTAGCAGCGGGCCCCGGCCGTACCCAGCATGATCGAACTGGTCAGCGTCAGCGATGGGTCGGTCGGCGATGCCTGCGCGGTCATCGACTGGTACTCGGCCTCGTCGTACTCCCAATTCACCATGGTGGTTCCGTAGTTGAGGAGGGGCACACAGTTCACGAGCGTCTCGACTCGTCCGCCGATGCAGGTGGCCAGCCGCACCAGCGTGCCGACCGCCGCCGCATCGCTGGGTGCGCGTCGATATTGCGGCCGCCGACCTCCCGGGCGCACCGGACCGATGGAGAGGAAGTCCTGGACGAGGAGCCAACCCGTGGGGGTGTGCCAGGTGGTTTCGAGGACCATCGTCCCGGGGAGGTACCGCCGCTGGTGCGGGACGTGCGTGTTGGTCGGGCCGAAGCGGAAATCCCCCGCCGTGCGGTCGAGCAACGCACCGAAGATGCTGGGCGCGTCGGGCCGGGGTAGACACATCCATTCGATGGCGCCGTCGGGAGCCACCAGACAACTGTTCTCGCAGTCCGAGATGAACCCGTAGTCGGCGATGGCGGGGAACGTGCTCACGAGCGCGCGCCGCTACACACAACTGCTGGATACAGGGCTACTGAATGCACGACTGCTGGCCTCCGATACACGACTGCTGGCCCCGACCGACCGCTGTGCCAACACCCTCGCTCACTGGGCCCACTCTTACACGGGATGCCGCGCATCTCAACCGGGGACTCGCCCGCTCCGCTCGACCATTCCCCCCGCGTGACATTTACGTGAGCACCTACGATGCGGACCATTGACACCGTGAGAAGTCCCGTCCAAGGAGAGAAGCGGTGGCCCATGGCCATCACGCTCGTGGTGGCCATGGGCCTGCCCTTCCTGCTCCCGGGGGAATCGAGCTACCTGCCCATATGGTTCTACCCGGTGGTCGAAGCCATGCTGCTGGTCGCGGTCATCATCGCCGATCCCGGCCGCATCGACCGTCGGACGACGGTCGTCCGGGTCATCTCCGTCGGGCTGGTGGTGATTCTGGTCGCCGGTTCAACCGGAGCAACGGCGCGCCTTATCGCCGACCTCATCACCGGCGGACCCGAGACCAATTCGGCGGCCGGGCTCCTCCGCGTCGGCGCGCTGGTCTGGCTCTACTCCATCATCAGCTTCACGTTTCTGTACTGGGTCTTCGACGGCGGCGGTCCCGAAGCGCGCGCCGTGGCGCCCCGCCAATTCCCGGATCTGGCCTTTCCCCAGCACCACAACCCCGACGTGGCCCCGGCCGGGTGGCGACCCGAATTCTTCGACTATCTCTACCTGGGCTTCACCAACGCCACCGCCTTCAGCCCGACCGATGTGATGCCGCTCCGGCACTGGGCCAAGCTGGCCATGGCGGCCCAGGCCGCGGCGTCGCTCGGGCTCCTGGGCCTGGTGATCGCTCGGGCGGTGAACATCCTGCGCTGAGTGATCATCCGCGCGAACGGTTCATCCGTCCTTGCCTCCGGTGAGCGGGGATCGCCCTCCGGCGAGTGAGGATCGACGCGGCCTACCGGCGCCCACCGCGGCCTACCGCGGCGCCACCGGCGCCCACCGCGGCCCACCGCGGCGCTACCGCGGCGCCCCCAGCGAGGGGGTCTCCCCTCCGCTCCCGCTGGTGGCCGGACCCGGATCGGCCTCGACGGGGACCTGCTCGCGGGGCGGACCCGAGGTGAGCCGGGCCCGGAAGACGTGGAAGTTCCACGCCTGGTACAGCAGCACCAGCGGGAAGGTGATCGCGGTGACCACGGTCATGACCTGGAGTGAGTAGGAGTTGCTGGCCGAGTTGCTTATCGTCAGGTTGTAGGCGGCCTGGGTGGACGACACCATGACGCGGGGAGCGAGGTCGAAGAAGAGGGACCCGACCACGGCGGCGATGGCGATGGCGGCGGCACCGAACGACAGCCCTTCGTGCCCGTACTCCGCGGCCCCGGCGGCGCCCACCACCGCCACCACGGCCAGTGCGTCGAGCGGGTTCGGCACGAACCCTCCTCCCAGGGTGGCGTGGCTCCAGATGACGAAGCCGACGGTGGCGACAATGGCGAGCCAGCCGATCCACCGGCCGGCCAGGCGCTTGCACCGGGCGTGGAGGTCGCCATCGGTCTTGAGCGTCAAGAAGGAAGCCCCGACGAGGAGCGAGAGCACGGTCAGCGTGAGGCCGGTGAAGAGGGCGAACGGCTGCAGGAGCCCGACGAAGGTCCCGGTGTAGTTGTGGTCCTTGTCGATCGGCAGGCCGTGGAGGAGGTCGCCCAGGGCCGTCCCCAACAGCAGGGGGATCACAAGGCTGCCGATGGTCAGAGACCATTTCCACAGGTTGCGCCAGCGCGGGTCGTCGACTTTGCGGCCGTACTCGAAGGAGAGCCCACGGACGATGAGGGCCACCAGGACCAGCAGCAGCACCAGGTAGAAGGTGGAGAACATCGTGGCGTACCAGGAAGGAAAGGCCGCGAAGATGGCCGCTCCGGCCACGATGAGCCAGACCTCGTTCCCGTCCCAGAACGGCCCGATGGAATTGACGGCCATCCGGCGCTCGACGTCGGTCCGGCCCACGAACGAGTGCAGCATCCCCACCCCGAAGTCGAATCCCTCCAGCACGAAGAAGCCCACCCACAGCACGGCGATGATGAAGAACCACAGGTTGTTCAGGTGCATGCGATGCTCCTAGTAGACGAGGGCCGGGACGCGATCGTGCGCGGGGTCATCGGACGGGACATCCCCGCCGAGGTCCGACGGGCCGTCTCCGTCGGGTGGGGAATCGGCGTCGAGCGTCCTCCGCCCGTAGCGGATCATCAGGTAGGCATCGGCGACCCCCAGCGCGACGTACAAGAGCACGAAGACGATGAGGCTGATGGTGACGTCGGTGGTGGTGACCGACGGTGACGCCGCGCTGGACGTCTTCATCAGACCCTGGACGATCCAGGGCTGGCGCCCGCTCTCGGTGAGAAGCCACCCGGCGGTGTTCATCAGGAAGGGAACGATGGCCAGCCAGGGGGCGACGAGCAGGAACCACTTGGCCTTCTCGAGCCTCTTTCGCCGCAACAGCCAGGCTCCCCACAGGGCGAACAGCATGATGAGTGCGCCGAAGTAGGCCATGACGCGCATCGACCAGTACTGGATGAACACGTTCGGAACGTAGTTCCCGGGCCCGTATTCCTTGGTGTACTGGGCCTGGAGCTGGTTCATGCCCTGCACTTCCCCGTCGACGTGGTTGGTGGCCAGAATGGACAGCAGGTCCGGCACTTCGAGTATCTGGGTGGGCGTCTCGTCATTGGGCCCACCGCCGATCTGGAAGAGCGAGAACGGGCAGTGGGAATCGCAGGTGTTCCACAGCGCCTCGGCGGCCGCGATCTTCATGGGCTGGTACTTGCCTTCCTGCACCCCCAACTCGCTGCCCACGAAGAGGTTCAAGAAGATGGCGGGGACCAGGACGACCACCGAGATGATGGCGGTGCGCCGGAAGGCGTCGACCGAGCTCTTGCGCCGCAGGTGCCACGCCGAGAAGGCCAGCATGATCAAGGAGCCGGTCACCAGTGAGGCCAGGACGACGTGGCTGTAACCCCACAGGAACACCGGGTTGGTGAACAGCGCCCAGATGTTGTTGAGCTGGGGATTGTGGTGGGAGTCGAGGACGTAGCCGACCGGGTGCTGCATCCACGAGTTGGCCGCCATGATGAAGGCCCCCGAGAGCAGGGTGGCGCCGGACACGATCCAGATACAGGCCAGGTGCAGCTTCCTCGACAGCCGGTCCCATCCGAAGATCCAGATGCCGAGGAAGGTGGACTCGAGAAAGAAGGCGGCCAGGCCCTCCATGGCCAAGGGCCCACCGAACACGTTGCCGACGTAGCGGGAGTAGGTCGACCAGTTCATGCCGAATTCGAACTCCTGCACCAGTCCGGTGACCACCCCGATGGCGACGTTGATAAGGAGGAGGGTCCCGAAGAACTTGGTGAGCCGCTTGAACACCGGGTTCTCCTTGCGGTACCAGCTGGTCTGGAGCAGCGCGACGAGGAAGGCCAGACCGATGGTGACCGGTACGAACAAGAAGTGGTAGATGCTGGTGGTGGCGAACTGCCACCGGGCGAGATCGACGTTCACGGTTCGACCCCCCAGTCGCTCGACGGCTGCGCCGACAGCACGGCGAGCTCCTCGTGCTCCTGCCCTGGCTCCCGCCCCGGGCCATCCTCGCCGTGCGCGTAGGGGTCCGGATACATATCGGTCCTCACTTCCTCCTGGTACAGCTTCGAGTAGCGACCGCCCGCCTCGTGCAGCGCCTGGTGGGTGCCTCGTTCGACCACCCGGCCCCCGTCCATGACGACGATCTCATCGACGGTCTCGAGGCCGGCCATGCGATGGGTGATGAAGAGCACGGAACGACCGGCCGTCATCCGCAAGAGGTCGGCGGTGAGCGCGTCGGCCGCACCGGTGTCGAGGTGCTCGGTGGGCTCATCGAGCACCAGCACGGGGAAGTCGGCGAGGAGGGCGCGGGCCACGGCGACCCGTTGGCGCTGGCCGCCCGAGAGGCGGGCACCGTGGCGACCCACCGCAGTGGAGAGCCCCAGCGGGAGCTCCGCGAGCCACTGGCCCAGGCCGACCCGTTCGAGCACGTGGCGAAGCTCGTCATCGGACGCATCGCGGCGTCCGATGCGCAGGTTCTCGGCGATGGTCGTCTCGAAGAGGTGGGCATCCTGGCCCACCAGGCCGATGATGCGGCGTTGGTCGTCACCGTCACATCGCTCGAAGGGCGTGCCGTTCAGCGTGGCCACGCCCGAGCTCGGCGACAGGAAGCCCACGAGGACGGCGGCCACGGTCGACTTGCCCGACCCGCTGGGGCCCACGAGGGCGACCCGGCGACCGGGCGAGAGCCGTAGATCGACCCCGCGCAGGGCGGAGACCCGGGTGTCCGGGTACCCGGCCCACACCCCGGAGAGCTCCACGGAGGTCAATCGCCGTGGCAGCTCGGCGGGGTGGTCGGGCTCGACGACCGGAGCCGGCGCATCCGTGACCGCGAAGACCCGTGCCGCGGCCTGTCGCGATTTCTGCAGGGCCTGGGTGGCCACGGGCAGGCCGACCACCAGCTCGAAGGCGGCGAGAGGGATCAGGACGATCACCGCCAACAGGACCCCGCTGAGCCGGCCGGATCCAACAGCCGGGATCCCCACCATGAGGCAGCCCCAGCAGGCCAGTCCCGCCAGCAGGGTGGTCAGGGCCAGCCCGATGCCGGCGGTCCCCGCTGAAGAGGCGGCGATGGCGGCCATCTCGGCGTCGTGGCGCCGCACGGCCGCCAGTTGGGGTCCCGTGGCGCCGAAGGCGACCAGCTCAGGAGCGCCCTCGATGAGATCGACCACGGAGGTGCCGAGCTCCCCGCGCACATGCGCGAATCTCGCTTCCCGGCGCCGCGCCAGGAAGCCGGTGAGCCACGGTACGACGGTGGAAGCCAGGAGGAGCGCTGCCGCCAGCACCAGGGCCGCCGCCGGGAGCATCCACCACAGCAGGGCGACGGTTCCCACGCCCACCATGAGGGCGATGGCGAACGGCGGGATGACCCGGATGATCACGTCCTGGAGCGAATCGACGTCGCGCACCATCCGCGCCAACAGATCGCCCTGGCCGAATCCGGGTAGGCCGGCCGGAGCCAGACGCTCGAGCTGTCGGTAGACCCGCACCCGCAGGCCGGACAGGACACGGAACGCCGCGTCGTGACCCACCAGGCGCTCGCCGTAACGGAGGAAGCCCCGCGTCAAGCCAAAGAACTGGACGCCCACGATGGCGACGGCCAGCGCCGATTCACTGGGGTGCTGGGCCGCTCTCGAGATCAACCACGCCGCGGTACCCATCAAACCGATGTCGGCCGCGATGGCGCCGGCTCCGAGTAGGGACGCCAGAGCGATCCGGCCCGCTGGCTGCGCCACCCCCAGGGTGCGGATGATCGGTGCCTTGTCGGTCTCCGGTGCCATCTCCGTCGAGTCTGCCTTCATCGCACACCCTCGACGGTGGACCCGAGCGAGATCACGCGGTCAGCCACGTCGAGCAACGAGGGGCGGTGGGCCACCATGATCACCGTGCGTTCGGCCATGAGGCTCCGCACCGCGAGGAGAACCGCCTCTTCGGTCTCCCCATCGAGATTGGCGGTCGGCTCATCAAGGAGGAGGAGCGGCGTATCGCGCAGGAAGGCCCGGGCCAGAGCCACCCGTTGGCGCTCGCCGGCGGAGAGGCCGGCCCCCGCGGGGCCGAGGGGGGTGGCCAGGCCATCGGGAAGGCGAGCCACCACCTGCTCCAGACCGGCGCGCGCGATGACCGAACTGAGCTCGGCGTCACTGGCGCCGGGTCGGCTCAGACGGACGTTCTCGGCGATCGTCCGAGCGAAGAGGTGGGGACGCTGGGGCACCCAGGACAGCTGGGCGCGCCAGGTGTCGGGATCCAGGTCGGCCAGGTCGACGCCCCCGACGCGCACGGATCCCGACGTCGACGGCGTGAGGCAGAGCAGCACGCTGAGCAGCGTCGACTTGCCGCATCCGCTCGGTCCGGTCACGGCCAGGACCTCGCCCGGTTCGACGGACAGGGAGGAGACCTCGAGCGCCGGTTGCCGGCGGCCGGGGTAGACGACCGCCAAGTTCTCGACACGAAGGGCCGAGCGCGAAAGATCCGGCACCACGCTGCCGGTGCCCCGCGGTGGGACCGGCCGCTCCAGGACGGCGAAGACCTCGTCGGCCGCCTTCATGCCCTCGGCGCTGGCGTGGAAGTTGGTACCGAGGAGCCGGAGCGGCAGATACGCCTCGGGCGCCAGAATGAGAACGAACAGCGCTGTGGCCAAGCTGAGATGACCACCGAGCAGGCGGAGTCCGACCGCCACCGCGACCAGCGCCACCGAAATGGTGGCCAGAAGCTCGAGAATGAGCGACGACAGGAAGGCAATCCGCAACGTGGCCATGGTGGCCGTCCGGTACTGGTCGGTGATGTCCTGAATCGCCGCCGCCTGGGCCTTGGCCCGCCCGAACACTTTGAGGGTGGGCAGGCCGGCGACCACGTCGAGGAAGTGTCCGGCCAGCCGTTGCAGGAGGAGGGCCTGCCGCGCCATCTTCTGCCTGGCCGACGAGCCGACGAGCGCCATGAACAGAGGTATCAAGGGCACGGTCAGGGCAATGATCAAGGCCGATATGAGGTCCGCCCGGAGGACGACGACGACGACGGTGACCGGCACGACCACCGAGAGGAACACCTGGGGCAGGTAGCGGGCGAAGTAGCTGTCGAGGGCATCGATGCCGCTGGTGGCCAGGACCGTCAGCCGTCCCGACTGCTCGCGGTCGAGCCCGGTCGGGCCCAATCGGGCGACCCGTTCCACCAACGCTCCTCGGAGGTCAGATTTGGCCCTCGCCGAGGCGCGATCCGCTGCCCGCTCGGAGAGCCAGCCCACCCCGGCCCGTCCGACGATCACCAGCAACAAGAGCGTCACCGGCACGTCGAGCCGCGCCAGTCCCTCGTGCTCGATGAAGGCTCCGGACACGGCGGTCGCCAGAAGCCACGCCTGGGCCACCACCAGGAACGCGGTACAGCCCCCCAGGAGCACCGTCGTCACCAGGTAACGCCGCGTGCTGCGGGTGTAGTGGAGCAACCTCGGATCGAGCGGCCCGGAAGGGGCTCGCTCCGGCCTGGGAGGCCCGGCGTGGTCCCTCCGTGGTGACGGGTCAGCGGCTGGGCCTTCTCCCCGCTTGAGCTGAGACTCCGAGCCGATCACCGGCTCACACTCTCGCAGACGAACGCCAACGAGGCCATCTCCCGAGATCGCTCAGATCTCGAGTTCACTCGGGCGCCACGTTTCCACGAGCCCCCGAGCCGGCCGTGCGCATGCCCTCCCATCGACTTCGGTCGCATGGGTCCACGAAACCGGGGTAGACAGTCGCCGATGGCCTCTGACGGCATATCCACGGAAGACAGGGCGACGACGCGGCCCCTCCCTTCCCAGCCGGCCCTGACCAATGCCCCGGCTCGGACCTCGACCATCAAGACGGCGCAGCTGCCGGAAGCCACGAGCTACCGGATCAAGCGATTTCTCCTCGGGCCTCCCCTGGTCAACGAAGAGCTGGGGGGGCAACGCCTGGGCAAGCCCACCGCGCTGGCCGTCCTCTCTTCCGACGTCATGTCCTCGTCGGCCTACGCCACCGAGGAAATTCTCCGCATCCTCATACCCATCGGCGGGCTCGTGGCCTTCTCCCTCGTCACGCCGATCACCGGGTGCATCTTGGCTGTACTGGCCCTCGTCACCATCGTCTACCGCGACGTCGTTCGCTCCTATCCCAAGGCAGGCGGCTCCTATGTGGTGAGTCGCGACAATTTCGGCCCCAACGTGGCCCAGGTCGCCGGTGCCGCCTTGCTGATCAGTTACACCATCACCGTGGCCGTGTCGGTGGCCGCCGGCGCGGACGCCATCATCTCGGCCATCCCGGCCGTGGGCCACGACGCGTTGCCGCTCTCGATCGCCTTTGTCGTCCTGCTGGCCTTCGGGAACCTACGCGGCATCCGCGAAGCGGGGAAGGTCTTCGCGCTCCCCACGTACTTCTTCATCGCCAACATGTCCCTGCTGATCGTGTTGGGATTCGTCAAGGAGGCGATGGGGACGTTGCACGACGCGCCCGTCACCAACCAATCCATGCCGCTCGGCCATGCCACCGGTGGGCTGATCCTCGGCGTGAGTGCCTTCTACCTCTTGCGCGCCTTCGCCAACGGAAGCTCGGCCATGACCGGAACCGAAGCGATCTCCAACGGGGTCAGTATCTTCCGGGATCCTCAGGCCAAGAACGCCCGAACCACCCTGGTGCTGATGAGCACCATCTTGGGCACCATGTTCCTCGGGGTGTCGTCGCTCGCCGCGCTCACCCACTCGGTCCCCTTTCTCTCCGGAACCCCCACCGTCATCTCAGAGATCGGCAAGTTGGTCTACGGCCCGAGCACCACCGGGCACTTCTTCTTCTATCTGCTCCAAGCGGCCACCGCGCTGATCTTGATCTTGGCCGCCAACACGAGTTTCACCGGCTTCCCGTTCCTGGTCAGCTTCGTGGCGGAGGACTCGTTCCTGCCGCGGAAGCTGACCGTGCGGGGACATCGACTGGTGTTCTCCAACGGCATCCTGCTTCTGGCCGGTGTCTCCATTGCCCTGCTTGCCGCCACCGATGCCAAGGTGTCGGCCCTCATTCCCATGTACGCCATCGGGGTCTTCACCGGCTTCACCCTGGCCGCCACCGGCATGGCCAAGCATCACCACACCCATCGGGAGCCCCACTGGAAAGCCCGCGTGGTGGTCAACAGCGTCGCGGCGGTGGTCTGTGCCGTGGTCGTGGTCGTCTTCGCCGTGGCCGAATTCACCCAGGGGGCCTGGGTCGTGGTGGTCGTGATGCCGGTGCTGATCTACGCCCTCATCCGCACCAACCGTCAGTACCGTGCCGAGGACACGGTCCTCGAGGAGGGGGCAGCGGTGCAAGCGTGCGAGGACCGCATTCTGCGCCGCCACGTCGTGGTGATCCTGATTGACCGGATCGACCTCGCCGCAGCCCGGGCCATCCAGTACGCGCGGACGCTCACGCCCGACGACCTGCGCGCCGTCCATTTCAACATCGACCATCTGCGGGCGGAAAACCTGATCGAGCGCTGGCAGCGAGTGGGACTCTCACAGCTGCCCCTCGATGTCATCGACTGTCCGGACCGTCGCCTGGGCCGGGCCGCGCTGGAACTCGCGGCCGAACTCGCCGACGGTGAGACCGAGGTCAGCATGCTGCTCCCCCGGCGGTCGTACGGCAAGGCGCTACGACGGATACTCCACGACCAGACGGCCGACTACATCGTCGATTTCGTCAGCCAGCTCTCCCATGTCAATGCCACGATCGTCCCCTTCCTGGTCGCCCCCGGGATCGAACGGCAGGAGGCCATCGTGTCCGCCCTCGGCCCCTCCGCCCGGCGGGAGGGGCGCCCGACGCGATCCGCATCGCCCGAACCCTCGACCATTCCCTTGCCCACCCTGGACGGGATGACGCCGATTTCGGCCCTGCAGTGGCGACGGTCCGCCCGGATTGCCGGCCGGGTCACCACCTTGCGGGTCCAGCCCTGGTCGGGGGTGCCCACGCTCGAGTGCGTGCTGTCGGACAGCAGCGGCGAAGCCATCACGCTGGTGTTCCTGGGTCGTCGGTCGATTCCGGGCGTTCGGAGCGGGACGCTCATGTCGGTCGAGGCCAGGGTGGGAAAGCATCATGGCCGCCTGGCCATGATCAATCCGCTCTACGAGATTCTCTCCGTCACCGAGCCAGGTGAGCCGGCATGACCCCGGCGATGCGCCACGGGCCGGGCCACGTGGGCATGCTCAACCGATGGCTCGAGCACCGGGTGGTGGTGTGGCTGGTGCCGGTGCTGGCCCCGATCGCGGCGGCGTTGCTCCTCATTCCCGGTCGGGGCCATCTCGATTCGGCTGACGACGCGCTGGTTCTCGTGGTCGTCACGGTCGCCGTCGCCTCCATGGGGAACCGGGCGGCTGCCGCGCTGTGTGCCCTCGTCTCGGCCGTCTCGTTCGACTTCTTCCTCACTGTCCCCTACCAGTCGTTTCGCATCAGCGGGAGCCGTGATCTGACCACGGAGATCCTCTTCCTGGTGGTCGGTCTGCTGGTCGGCGAATTGGCGGTCCGCGGCCAGCAACACCGTCGTGCCGCCGTCGAAGGACGCCATGAGATTGGTCGCATGCACGACCTGGCGGAGCGGATCGCCGGTGGGGAGGAACCCGATTTCGTGTTGATGGCCGTGGCCACCGAGCTGCGCGAGTTGCTGTCGCTGCAGGACTGCCGCTTCGTGTGGGACCCGCCATCGGAAAAGGGGGCGCGGATCGACCCGGACGGTTCTGTGCACCTCAACCCCTTGCAATGGCCGACCGCGTCGGCCGGCCTCCCGACCCGTCAAGTCGAGCTCCCCGTGCGGGGGGCCGGCCGGAACCTGGGTACCTTCATCCTGACCCCGACGCCCGCCGTGCCCATCAGCCAGGAGCGGTGTGTCGTGGCGGTGGCGCTGGCCGATCAGCTGGGCACCATGCTCTCGGGAAACCGACCGGACGAGGGCCAGAGGAACTGAACGCGGCCTGTACCGAACAGCCGGCGGGCGGCGCGTGGCCGCCTGTGGGCCGGTGGCCACCTCTGACGGCCGGCTAGGCCGAAGTCCCGTCCGTGATCATGTCGTGACGACGGGTCGGTAACGCCCCTGGTATGGCATCGGTATCGCTCAGGAGCTGGAGGACCTCGCCGATGGCCTGCCGGCGCCCGGTGGGCTCCCGCAGGGGGAGGTGGGCCTGTATCCGGTAACGGTTGCGGCGGCCGTCCTTGATCTTGACCACATACCCGGCCTCCGTGAGGTCGGTCACGATCCCGTGGGCGCGCCGTTCCGTGATGTTGAGAAACACGGCAATGTCCCGAAGGCGCATCTCGGGATCCTGGGCGATACAGAGCAGCGCACGCCCATGGTTCGTCAGGAAGTTCCAGTTCCCCACTTCGCCCAGCCTAGGACGTTTCTCGACCATTTCCTCAGCGACGAGGGCCAAGGGCTCCCGCGGCCCCACCCTCCTACGAGTCGGGACCGTGCAACATCTCGATTCGGCGAGCCAGGTTGACGGCGTGATCACCGAGGCGTTCGTAGAAGCGAGCCAAGAGGGTGACCTGGGCGCCGATGGCGGTGGGCATCGTCTCCGCCGCGATCTCCCCCGTCAGCCGTTGGTGGAGAATGTCCATCTCCTCGTCGTCTTCGGCCAGCGACCCGGCCCGGTCCGACCGATCGACATAGGCGTCCGCGGCGTCACGCCACATCTCGAGGGCAACTTCGGACATCCGCTGCACGATGCCCCGGCTGAGTGAGCTCATCTCGGTACCGAGGTTGGTGACCGCCCGCTGGGCAATGTGCTCGGCCAGGTCGCCGCTGCGCTCCAACTCGGGCAGGATGAGGAGCACCCCCACCAGATGCCGCAAGGTAGGGCTCGGGGTCCCCTCGCTCTCGAGCTGGCGCCACACCAACAGCTCCACTTCAGCGGTGAGGTCGTCCACCGATTGGTCACCTTCGACGACGGACAGCCCGGTGGCGGCATCGTTGCTCAAGAGAGCTTCGGTTGCTCCGGCCAAGGCCTCGGAGACCAGAGCGAAGAGCTGGGTCACCCGGATCTCGATGAGCTCGAACTCCGAGGGGCTGGGGTTCATGGCCACGTAGGCTAGCTGGGAAGATAACGAAGAATTCGCGTGTTTTTCGCGCAACGTTCACCTTTGGGTACCGCCGGAGCGTGGTTTCTCGGGCATCGGCGCCTTCAGCTCATCGGCTTCTCGGTCATGGCCATGTGCTTCGTGACGTTGGCCATCCCCAGCCAGCCGGGCGCACACTGGAAGACGTGGCCGCGGACAGAGTCGAGGCCGTACCGTTTCCGGTAATCCCGGCGAGCCCAGTCCCGAGCCAACCCGGCTCGGAGCTCCCCACCGGTCAGAGGCACCGGCCGCTACCCGGCCAGAGCGGCGTCGATGAACTGGGCGGCCCGGGTCCACGCCGCTCTCGCCTCGGGCACACCCATGGTGGCCAGACCGTGCCAGCCGTGCACCATGCCCGGCCAGGACTCGAGCGTCACCGCCACGCCGGCACGGGCCGCCGCCGTGGCCAGCCGGAGCGTGCCTTCGCGGACGGTGTCGTGCTGGGCCAGGGGCAGATAGAGAGGCGGGAGACCACCGAGCTCCCCGTAGGCCGGGGAGACCGAGGGATCATCGAGGGACCGCACACCGGCGGTGTAGTCACGGCCGCGATTGCGCACCCACGCCGCGGTCAGGAAGGGATCCGGTGCGCCGTCGCCCGGCTCGGCCACCGAGAGGTCGAACCACCCCGAGATCGACACGAAGCAGGCGGGCATGGGCAGCCCGAGGTCGCGGGCGGAGAGCAATGTGCTCAAGGCCAGGCCTCCCCCGCATGAATCGCCCATGACCACCAGGCGGCGCGGGTCCACCCCTCTCTCGAGCAGTCCTCGGTAGGCCTCGAGGCAGTCGTCGTGCGCGGCCGGGTACGGGTGCTCAGGGGCCAGGCGATAGTCGGGCAGCACGACCCGGAGTCCCAATTGCTCGACCAGCATGGCCCCATAGAAATGGTACGAATCGAGCGGGCAGGCGACGAAGCCACCGCCGTGACAATGAAAGGCCACGCCGTCGACCCGCGGCCGGGCAGCGTCGTACCAGGCGGCGCGTACGCCCCGGAGCGCCGTCTCGGTGACCGTGATGTGCGGCGGCACGGGGTGACCGTGGAACGGTCCGAGCATGGCGCGAGCGGCCCGGTAGTCAGCCTCGGGATCGGCGAAGTCCGCGGGGACGAGGGCGAGTAGGTCGCTGAGCTCCTGGCTCGGCATGACGGCCTACCTCAACTCGTAGTCCGCCAACGTGGGCTGGCTGGTGCGTCGCCAGTAGTCGAGGAGATCGAAGGGCCAGTTCTGCGTGACCCGACCGCGCGCATTGCGGTACCAGCTCGGTACGTCGGCGACACCCCAGACCATCTGCTTGTTCCCGGCTTCGATCTCCGCGTTGTAGGTGTCATACACCTCGGGGCGGCAGCTCATGGTGCGGTGGCCACCTTGGAGCAGCAGCCCCAGCGATTCGACGATGTAGCGCACCTGGCACTCCACCATCACGATGATGCTGCCGTTGATCACCAGGTTGGTGTTGGGCCCGTACAACATGAAGAAGTTGGGGAAGGTCGGCACCGTGACACCGAGGTAGGCCTGCGCATCGCCGCACCAGTGCTGGTTGAGATCGAGACCGTCGCGGCCGAAGAGGCGCATCGGCGTCAGGAACCTCGAGGCGGTGAAACCGGTGGCGTAGATCACCACGTCGGCCGGGCGATGCCGACCGTCGGTGGTGCGGATCCCCGTGTCGGTGACCTCGTCGATGGTCTCGGTCACGAACTCCACGTGGTCCCGCTGCAGGGTCTCGGCCCAGATCCCGTCGTCGCGGAGGGCGCGCTTGGCGAAGGGTGGGAAGCGCGGCAGCATCTTGGCGTAGAGCTCGTCGTCGGGGACCTGTGCTCGCAGCATCTCCGCCAACATGGTTCGTACCAGGTCATTGCCGGCGCTCACCGAGAGGCCGTGCTCGGGCCAATCGGGATCGACCTTCGCCGCCGGCAGGAGGGCTTCATGCAGGATCCAGAATTGCCAGAGGCGGTCCCACCGGCCATAGGTCGGAAGGAGCCTGAGCAGGGAGTGATAGGCCGGCGGAAACGGGTCCCGGTAGTTCTCGGTGGTCAGGAGCCACGGCGGCGTCCGTTGGTACAGATCGACGTGCGCCGCTTCCTCGGCCACCAACGGGACGAACTGCGCCGCGCTGGCTCCCGTCCCGATCACGGCCACGCGTTTGCCCCGCAACGGTACGGAGTGGTCCCACTGGGCGGAGTGGAATGAGGGACCGCCGAAGCGCTCCCGCCCCTCGATGGCGGGAAACGAGGGCCGGTTGAGTTGGCCCACCGCGCTCACCAACGCGTCGAAGCGCTCCGTGACCGTCGAACCGTCGGGCTGCCGGACGACGACCTCCCATTGCTCGTCCCGTTGTTCGTCCTGAGCGAGGAATCGGGCCTCGGTCACCTCGGTCGAGAAACGAACCTCCGAGGAGAGGCCACAATCATCGGCCACTCTCTGCAAATAGGCCAGGAGATCGGGCTGGGCCGAAAAACGGCCGACCCAGGCGTCCGTCTGGGCAAACGAGAGGCTGTAGAGATTGTTCGGCACGTCGACCCGGCACCCGGGATAGACGTTCTCGAACCAGGTGCCCCCGACAACGTCGTTCTTCTCGAAGATGGTGACCGCAACACCGGCCTGCCGCAGCCGATAGGCCGCCGCCAGGCCCGAGAAACCGGCCCCGATCACCGCACACGTGAAGGGCCGGGATGGGGCCACGTCAGCCACACTCCAGCTCGGGGCCCGGGGATCGGTGCCCACCAGGGCCAGTTCCTCGTTGAGGAAATCAGCCCACGTCTCGGTCGAGGACGGGCCGACCATGAAATCGAAGAGCCGATGCAGGTGCTCGGGCTCGAGCAGGGGAGCCGGTCCGGTTGGCACGGCGTGGCGCGCCAGCGTGTGGGCGGCCAGCGCCCGGGCCTCGTCCTCCCGCTCCGGCCCCAAACCCCGCCCGGGCACCAGCAACTGCGACTGGTCGGGCGCCAGATCGTCCCGCAGCAGGCTGAAATCCCCCGTCAGGTGGGCCACGGCGCACAGCAGAGGGTGCACGTCGGCCGTCGCCACGATCTCGCGCAATTCCTCCTCGGTCGGCGTCGGGCGCCCCTGTTCCACGTGGTGGACCAGATCAGTCCTGCATGGCTTTTACCAGGGCCGTCATCTGACTGTTGACCTCGACCGTGCGGGGCAGTGCGTCCATGGCCGAGGCCAACGACTCCGCCGTCCAGCGGTCATCGGTCGTCACCTCTTCGGAGATGGACCAGCCCGCGTAGATGCCCACCGAACCGCCGTACACGCTGAAGACCTGTCCGTTGAAGGGACAGGTGGCCGAAGCCAGTACGGCCACCAGGGGAGAGATGTTCTCGGGGTCGAAGACATGCTTGCCCATGGCGTCGCCCATCCCCGGAGTCTGCAGGGTCAGCCTGGTTCGGGCCACCGGCGCGATGCAGTTGGCGCGAACGCCGTAGCGATTGAGCTCCATCCCGTTCACCACCGTCATGGCGGCGATGCCGGCCTTGGCCGCCGAGTAGTTGGTCTGGCCCACGTTGCCGTGCAACCCCGCTCCAGAACTCGTGTTGACGATGGCCCGATCGACGATGTCGCCCGTCTTGGCCCGCTCCCGCCACACTTCGGCCGCGTGACGGGTGACGTTGAAGGTGCCCTTCAGGTGGACGGAGATCACGTCGTCGAACTCCTGCTCACTCATCGACACGAGCATCCGGTCGCGCAGGATGCCCGCGTTGTTCACGACCACGTGCAGGTCACCGAAGGTGGCCACCGCCAGGTCGACCATGGCCTTGGCCCCCTCGAATGAGGTCACGCTGTCGGTGCTGGCCACGGCCTGACCGCCGGCCGCGGTGATCTCGTCCGCCACGGACTGGGCGGCCGAGACATCGGCTCCGGAACCATCGATGGCGCCGCCGAGATCGTTGACCACGACCTTGGCGCCGAGCGAAGCGAACAGAAGGGCGTGCTCGCGGCCGATGCCACGCCCACCCCCGGTGATGATGGCCACCCTGTCCTGGAGCATGAGGCTGCGGTCCTTTCGCTCAATGGTCCCGACGGCAGAGCAATCGAGGCCGAAATGGTTTTACGTCAACGGACGCCCGGTCGACTCTTGCGTCAACGTCACCGCGCCCGGTGAGCATAGATCGATGACACCGGGCCCACCGTGAGGGGCTCAGGTCCCCTGAACGGGTCACCTCAGGTGGGCTGCGCGACCTCACGCAACCGGCCTTCCAGGTAGCGGCGCTCGGTATCGGCCGTGACCAGGTCCAGCGCCTGTTGATAGGCCTCCGCGGCCTCCGAAAGCCGGTCGAGCCGGCGGAGCAGATCGGCTCGGGTGGCGGGAAGCAGGTGGTAGCCGGCGAGCACACCAGATGACTCGAGCTCGCGCACAATCGCCAATCCCGCCTCGGGGCCCTCGGCCATGGAGACGGCAACGGCCCGGTTCAAGGCCACGACGGGCGAAGGCACGACGACGCAGAGGCGGCTGTACAGCGCGGCGATCTCCGTCCAATCGGTGTCCGCCGCGCTCGGCGCCTGGGCGTGACAGGCGGCGACGGCGGCTTGGAGCTGGTAGGCGCCCGGCCGGCCCAGCCGAAGGGCGGCGTCGAGCACGTCGGTCGCCTCGGCAATGGCCTCGCCGTCCCACAGGGAGCGGTCCTGGTCCTCCAGCAGGACCAGATCGCCCTGGGCATCGACCCGCCCCGATCTCCGGGCGTGGTGCAGCAACATCAGGGCGAGCAGGCCCAGGGCCTCGGCCTCATCGGGCATCAGGACGGTGAGAGTACGGGTCAGCCGGATGGCTTCGCCGCACAGCCCCTGGCGCACGAGGTCCACGCCGGCGGTGGCCGAATACCCCTCGTTGAAGAGGAGGTACAGCACCGAGAGCACCGCCCCGGTGCGCTCCAACAGCTGGTGGGCCGGCGGGACCCGGAACGGGATGCCGGCATGACGTATCTTGCGCTTGGCGCGCACCAGCCGCTGCGCCATCGTCGGTTCCGCCACCAGAAACGCCCGCGCGATCTCGACGGTCGTCATCCCGGCCAGTGTGCGCAAGGTGAGGGCGACCTGGGCGTCGAGCGAGAGGGCTGGATGGCAGCAGGTGAACATGAGCCGCAACAGGTCGTCAGGCACCTGGCCGGTGCCCTCTTCCGCTTCGGGTTCGTCGGCGGGTTGCAACCGGGCCACCTCCTCAAGTTTCGCCGTCCCCACCGCGGCCCGGCGCTGCCGGTCGATGGCCTTGTGACCGGCCACCGTGGTGAGCCACGCGCCGGGCTGGCGCGGGATGCCGTCACGGGGCCAGCGCTCGAGCGCCGACGTGAAAGCCTCCTGCGCGCACTCCTCGGCCAAGTCCCAATCGCCGGTGCGTCGAATCAAGGTGGAGACGACCCGCCCCCATTCGTGGCGGAAGGCAGCGGCGACAGCGACCTCGACCTCGGCCTCGGCCTCGGACTCGACCCCGGTCGTCACATCTCCCAGATCGGCCTCACTTCGATTGAGCCCAGACGGGCCGCGGGGATCTTGGCGGCCACCTCTATGGCCTCGTCCAGGTCTTTGCAGTCAACCATGTAGTAGCCGCCGATTTGCTCCTTGGTCTCGGCAAAAGGGCCGTCCGTGGTCAGGACTTCGCCGTCGCGTGACCGCACGGTGGTGGCATCGGAGGTTGGCTGCAGGCGCTCGCCCCCCTGCAGGACGCCCCGCGAGGCCATCTCCTCCTGGAAGGCGAAGTACTCGCCCATCATGGCTTCGCCAGCGGCGGGCGTCATGTCCTGCACGGCGCTCTCGTCGGAACAGATCATCATCAGGTATCGCATAGGTCCTCCTGGTTGGGGTGCTCTCTCGGACAACGACGAACGGCCTGGCGGAAAATCGACCACCTGTGGCGATGTTTGCCGATTATCCCTCGGTTCGAGTATCCCGGCTCTGGTGTCCCCCGGTTCCGGTAGCCCCCGGTTCCGGTAGCCCCCGGTTCCGGTAGCCCCCGGTTCGGATATCCCTCGGTTCGGGCCCCACCAGATGTCTAGTGTGCCTTCGGTGACCGGCACCGAGAACTCCGGGCTGCTCGAACTCGAGACCGGCAAGGTGGCCGGTGGCGGCGGTTGCGTCGCCCGGGCCCCCGACGGGCGCGTGGTCTTCGTGCGACACTCCCTCCCCGGCGAGCGGGTGATGGCCCAGGTCACGTCCACCACGTCGTCGTTCCTGCGGGCGGACGCCGTGGAGATTCTGAGGCCGTCGGCCGACCGCGTCGCTCCCCCGTGCCCCTCGGCCGGTCCCGGCCGCTGCGGCGGGTGCGACTTCCAACATGTGAGCCTCGAGGGGCAGCGTCGACTCAAGGCTTCCCGGCTGATGGAACAGCTGGATCACCTGGCGGGCCTGGATCGGGCGGTCGACATCGAGGCGGTCGAGGGCGACGTGGACGGCCTCGGTTGGCGGACCAGGGTCCGCCTGGGCGTCGACCACGAAGGGCGGGTCGGTTTCCGCAAACACCGCTCCCATGAGCTCGAACTGGTCACGACCTGCCCCATTGCGCACAAGACGGTGGTGGAGACCGGGGCCTTCGAAGCTCGGTGGCCCGACGTCGACGAGGTGGAGATCGCGGTCGCCCCGGATCGTCGTCAGAGTGTGGTCTCCATCTCGACCGCCCGCGGTGCGACGCCCGAACCCCCCACGCTGGGGGGCGGCCTCGTTGTGGACGGCCGCGTGCGCCGACAGCCCGGTGATGTCCACACGCAGGTGGCGACCCACACTTTTCGCGTCTCGGCGGGCGTCTTCTGGCAGGTCCACGTCGGGGCGGCCGAGGCGTTGGCCAGTGCCGTGCGGGCCGATCTCGGTGCGGTCACCGGCGACTCCGTCGTCGACCTGTTCGCCGGGGCCGGGTTGTTCTCGGTGGTGTTGGCCCACGAAGTCGGAGACCTCGGTTCGGTGTTGGCCGTCGAACGCGACCGCAAGGCCTGTGCCGATGCGGCGCACAACGGTCGGGCCTATCCGCAATTGGTGGTCAAGAAAGCCTCCGTCACTCCTCAGCTCATTGCGTCCGGCATCGGTCGTCCCGACCTTCTGGTGCTCGATCCGGCCCGGGAAGGTGCGGGCACCGCAGCGATGGCGGCGTTGGCGGCGCATGCCGACACCCTGCGTCGCATGGTCTACGTCTCGTGCGATCCCACCTCGTTTGGTCGAGACGCAGCGGTGCTCCTCGCCGCCGGTTGGACCCTGGCGTCGCTCCGCGCCTACGACCTGTTCCCCATGACCGAGCAGGTCGAGTTGGTGGCCGGCTTCGACCCTCCCGGGTGACCGTCAGCTTCGGCCGTCCCGGATACCCCGATACACCGTCCCGGATCAGTGGTCTTGGGCGTGGGCGGACGACGTGGGCCACCGCGCCGACGAGGTGTCGGTCAGGCGTGGCCACCCCCCACTTCGTGGTCCACGTGGCCGATCGCCTCGAGTTGCAGGGTGGAGTGGGCCACATCGAAGTGTCCGGCCAGGCAGCTCTGCAGGTGATCGAGCACCCGCCCTATCTCGCCCCCGCTGATGCAGTCGTCGGTCACCACGACATGTGCCGTCAGGATCGGCAACGACGAGGTCAGCGTCCAGGCGTGGAGGTCGTGCACGGATGCCACTTCAGGGAGATCGAGCAGGTGGCGACGGACTTCGTCGAGGTCGATCCCCTCGGGCGTTCCCTCCAGCAGAATGCGCAGAGCGGGCCGCAGGAGCTCCACTGATGCCTTGACCATGAGTCCCACCACGACGAGCGAGGCGATCGAGTCGGCGCGGGAGAACCCGGTGGCCACGATCACGATGCCGGCGATCACCGTACCGATGAAGCCGTAGAGGTCGGTGAGGATGTGCCGGTAGGAGCTCTCCATGTTGAGAGACGTGCGGTCGGCCTTGGACAAGGTCACGGTGGCGGCCAGGTTCACCGCCACGCCGACTCCGGCCACGATGATGAGCAGGCCGCCGCGCACGCTGGCCGGGTGGATCAACCGCTGGATCGCTTCGAAGGCGATGAGGACCGAGACCAGCAACAGGGTGATCCCGTTCCCGGCGGCGGCCAGGATCTCGGCACGCTTGAGCCCGTAGGTGTGGGCCTCGGTCGCCGGTCGAGCCGCCAGTCGGATGGCCACCAGGGACCCGACGACGGCCCCCACGTCAGCCAGCATGTGCCCGGCGTCGGCCAGCAACGACAGTGAATTGGCGGCGAAGGCCGTGACCACTTCGAAGACCATGAACGCGGCCAGCAGGACCAGCGTGATGACGAGGTAGCGCTGGTCGGCATCGAGGGCTGCCGGGTCGCGCGTCGGCTGCCCGGCCGGAACGTCGTGGCTACGTCCCGTCATGGTCAGGATGCCCCGGGTTCGGCGTGGGCGGCGTGACCGGCATGGGCGGCATGGACGGCATGGGTGGCATGACCGGCGTGGGTGACGACTTCCTCCACCAATCGGCGCACGTGGGCATCGTCGACCACATAGAAGATCCGCGTGCCGTCGCGCCGGGTCCGGACCAGTCGGGCCAATCGCAGTTTGGCCAGATGCTGGGACACGCCGGCCGGCTGGGCCCCGACCAGTCGGGCCAACTCGCTCACGGAGTGTTCCGCATTCAGCAGCTCCCAGATGATGCGCAGGCGGGTTTCGTCCCCCAGCAACTTGAGCATGCCCACGGCGGACTGGAACTCGTCGACCGTGGGAACCTCCGCTATCTGCGTAACCACGTAGATAGCGTAGCAAGCGGCATTCCGGAAGGCCGCGGGCGCTACGTCGGGCGCCTCCGTCTGATGGATCCGGGGAGGAGTTGGTGGGATGGCGAGGTTGGCAGGCATGGCGGCGTTGGCGGCGCCAGGCCCTCTCGGGGAGCCGAGCCCATCCCTGGCGGGTACCCCGGCCCGTCCCTAGCCCTTGTCCTCCGGTCCCAGGAGGTCGGCCGCGCCGAATTTTCGGTCGATGACGTCGTGCGCGACGTCGGCCAGTCGACGGCCGTGGTTGCGGGCATAGGCGCGGAGCAGGGTGAAGGCTTTCTCGACATCGATGCCTGCCCGTTCGGCCACCACACCCTTCGCTTGTTCAATCACGATGCGGCTGTGGAGCGCGTTCTGGAGTTCCTCGTTGACAACCTGAGCCGCCAGCAGCGCCCGGTTCTGCAGGATGGCGATGGTGGCGACGTCGGCCAGGGCCTGGGCGGCCTGGGCATCGGCTTCGTCCAACGCCCCGGTCTCCTGACGGAACACGTTCAGTGCGCCGATGGTCGTTCCACGGAGGCGCATCGGCACGGCGTGCACCGAGCGGAACCCGGCGGCGAGGCTCTCGGCGGCGAAGTGCGGCCACCGGCCGTCGGCCCCCGTGAGGTCCGAAGCGACGATGAGCGCACCGGTCCGGTAGCAGTCGTAGCACGGGCCCTCCTGGCATTGCAGCTCGAAGAGCTCGAGAATTCTGGTGGCCTCGTTCGACGAAGCCATCACGCCGAGTTCCCCGTCGGCCGACATGAGCAGAATCCCCGCCGCGGAGGCACCCACGACTTCGACACACCGGTCGGTGAGGAGGGTGAGGAGCTCCACCACATCGAAGTCATCGACGAGCGAGTCGGCCAACTCCACCAGGGTCTGTGCCAGCAACGACACTCTGGGCATCCAACTCTCCTTGGCTCCACCGAGTTGAGTGGTGGACTTCAACTGAGGCTACAGCCCTTGTGGCGAGTCCGATAGAGCAGAGTGAGAACCGCTCGACCGATTCCCTACTCGGGGGCCTCACGGACTACTCGTCGGACACGCCCGATGCGCCGGACACGCCGGAGGCACCGGAGGTGTCATCGAAACGAATGCGGCGGGCGACGACATCCCTTGCAACGTCAGTGACGGATCGATCGTGGGCGAAGGCATACGCCCGGAGTCGTACGAGCGCCTCGCCGAGGGGCACGCCCAGTTGGATCGTCACCATGCCGGATGCCTGGTGCACGACGAAACGAAGATTCGAACTCTCTTCAATACCCATGGCCAATGTGTCGGAGAGAGCGTCGGACTGCATGGTCAGGACCGAACGGGCCGCCACGCCCGCCATGACCACGGCGTCGGCCAGTTCGTCGGCATCGAGCGCTCCGGGTACATTCCGATAGAGGGTGAGAGCGCCCACGCACATCGCTCCCACTTGCAAGGGGAAGCCGAAGATGGCTCGGGCCCCCACGGCGACCGCGGCCGGGGCAAAGGCGGACCAGCGGACGGCATCGGGCTGGGCCAGATCGGGCTCGAGCACCGGGAGCGCGAGCTCGTACGCATCGAGACACGGTCCCTCCCCCAACGTGATCTGCAGCTCCTCGATCGTCGCGCTCACCTGGTCCGACGCGCAGATCGTGCCGCTCGGTGACGCACCCGAGATCAACATGATCCCGGCGCCGGACGTACCGACGAATTCGGCGGCAACCTCGCACAGCCGCTCCGGTCCGGATTGCCTGTCGGGATCGGATCGCAGCTGGGACAGAGCTCGTAGGAGCCGTTCACTGGGCATCAGCGTCGACGTCTCCCGGCGCGGAGCCCGGTCTGGACACCCTCGCACTTCGTGGGGTTTCGACGTCCCATCGGGGGCCTCCTCGGTGGGGAGACGCTCAACGGGGACTGGGCCCAGCGCACCCGAGCTCGGTTTCTGACCGAGCCTCTGCCTGCCACCCTAGTAGCAGACCGGCTCTGTCGGAGTACCGGATGGTCCGGCACCGCCGGGGAAGCACACGATACCTTCCGGTGTTGCAATCAGCGTGGTTCCCCTCTCAGTGCTCGAGCTCGCCACGGTGGCGACCGGATCGACGCCGGCGCAGGCCCTCGAGGAGACGACGAGAGCGGCCACGGTCGCAGAGCAGTTGGGCTACAAGCGGCTGTGGGTGGCCGAGCACCACGGAATGCCAGCGGTGGCCAGCTCGGCGCCGGCCGTGCTCATCGCGCACCTGGCCAATGCCACCACCACGCTCCGCGTCGGCTCCGGGGGTGTCATGCTCCCCAACCATTCCCCGCTGGTGGTGGCCGAACAGTTCGGCACACTCGAGGCCCTGCACCCGGGCCGGATCGACCTCGGCCTGGGCCGCGCTCCCGGGACGGACCAGGCCACTGCCCGGGCGCTCCGACGCACACGCGACGTCGGAGCAGACGGCTTTCCCGACGACGTCGTCGAGTTGATCAACTACCTCGCGGCCAGCGAAGGCCCGGCGCCGCATCCGTCCGTCACGCCGGGTCGCGGCTATCTCCCTGAGGTGTGGCTGCTCGGCTCCTCGGACTTCAGCGCCCAGCTGGCCGGCCTCCTCGGCTTGCCCTTCTCCTTCGCCTACCACTTCAGCCCGCGGCTCCTCGAGACGGCACTCGCCGCTTATCGAGCGGCGTTCCGACCCTCATTTCTGCTCAGCCAGCCCAGGGTCATGGTGGCCGTGTCGGTGCTCTGTGCCCCCGACACGGCGGAGGCGCAGTGGCTGTCCGGCTCCTCGGCCCTGAGCACCCTGCAACTGCGGACCGGGCGCCTGGGGCTGCTTCCTTCACCGGAGGAAGCCGAGGCGTACCCGTTCTCTCCGGCGGAGACCGCGCTGGTTGAGGCGACGATGGCGACCCACCTGATCGGGGACCCCGAGACTGTGCGCCGGGGTCTGGAGGATCTGCAGCGCCGGACCGACGCCGACGAACTCATGGTTTCGACCAGAGCGCACTCCTATGAAGCCCGAACCCGCTCGCTGTCCCTGGTGGCCGAGGGTGGGGGCATGGTTGGAGGTGACCGAGCCTGACGGCACCTACCAGGCTTGGATCGGCTACTTCCAGGCTTGGATCGTCTACTTCCAGGCTTGGATCGTCAATCGGTAGTGACCTGCTGTCTCCGACTCGGGCACGGTCGGCACCATCCGGGTAAAGCCAGCCGCCCGACAGGCGCCGATCAGCGCCGCCTGGTTCGGGGCCCACCAGTTGGTGGGATCGTCATTCAGCTCGGCCCCCGGGAAGAATTCGAAGAGGCAGCGATCCCGGGCGAACTCGGGTGCGGCGAGTGCCGCTGTCTCGATGATGGCAACCTCTCGAGTGATCTCGGCCAACCGCTCCAGAGCGGTCAGCGGTTCGCGCAGGTGGTAGAGCACGCCGAGGAAGAACACCACGTCGAACCGTCCGAGGTCATCGAGATCGACTGTCGTGATATCCGCCACGACCTCGCTGACCTGACTTCCCAACGCCGCCTTGACCGTGTTGAACCCGCCCTTTCCGGGCAGGGTGTCGGGAGCCCACAGGCCCGGCACCTGACGGTACGGTTTTGGTTCGTGCCCCAAGTCCCGGCACTGCTGCCAGTACCGCATCTTGGCGTCGGTATCGGTCGACCACTCGAAGTAGTCGAGGGACGTGACGTTCCCACCGAGTCGCTCCGCGGCGAACGAGAAGTAGCCGTCCCATGCGCCGATATCGAGCACGGTCTTGCCGTGGAGGTCGGGTAGTTGCATGTTCGCCAACTCGCTTGCCAGCTGGTCGGCACCCTTGCGACCGGGTGTCACCACCCCGAGTCCCAGATCAATTGAGTGCCACCAGAACGGCACGCTGTCGACGGATGCCTGCAGAGCTGCCCGCGCCGAGGCTTGCGCTTCTGCCTCCGCTTCTGCTTTGCGCTTCTGCCTGCGCTTTGGCCGCCCTACCCTTGCTTCTCAGTCGCACGGCCGCATGCTACCTGGGGAGGGTCGGCCGGCTGGGGCGCATCGCACGCGGACCGTCGGCGTCCGAGACAGGGGCCGGACGCTCCGATCGGGCCGGGTGGTCCGCCCCGCCTCAGGGTCGATGAGCCCCGAGGTCGATGAGCCTCGAGGGATGAGGACGAAACGGGCAGCAGGACTCGGTCACGAGGAATCCGCCAGGGAGACCGCTGGATCCAACCTGGCGATGGCCTCCCGAACGGTGGTGCGCAGGTCAGCAGGACAATGATGATTCCACAACGGTCCGGCGCCGTCGCCGAGAAGCAGGTTGGCCATGGCCACGCCGCGCACCGGCGTCGGCCGCGGGCTCGAGAGAAGCGTGAGCATCTCTCGCAGTTCGGACTCCACCTCCGCGATGCGGGCACGACTGATGGGGGCCCGCCCGGTGCGGACCGTCCGGGGGCGCCGGGAGACCTCCACGAGGTGCTCCCAATTCTCGACAAGTTCCCGACGGGTGGCCGGCGCGACGAGTTCGCTCGCTCGAGTGGCCAAGCGTCGATTCGACTCCGGGGACTTCCCTTGGGCGAGCTGTCGATCCAGGGAGCGCGCGAACAGATGGGCGCAGACGCGATCCCATCGTCTGACAGGACGGGTGAGATATCGCTGTGGATCCCCCGGTTCGCCGAGAAGGAGGACCGTCTCGCCCCGGGCTGGCTGCGCCGCCACCAGAGGCTCCGTCAGGCTGGATTTCTGCATGTCTTGATGCTGCGCCTCCAACTGAACCCCCGAAAGTGGCATGATTGACTCGGTGCGCGACAAACCTGCCAACGTGTCACCCCTCGGAACGGACGACCCGAGCGCCTCCGGACCCGGGCCCGGGCCCGGGTCGAGGCCCGCCCCGCAAGACGTGGCCATCGTCGTCTACGACGGTCTCTCGCCATTCGAGTTCGGAGCGGCCTGCGAGATCTTCGGCGTCGACCGATCCGCGGAATTCGGGGTCCCCTGGTATCGCCTCTTCATCTGCGCACCCACTCCGGGCGAAGTGACGGTGGACGGCGGCTTCACGATGCACGCGCCCCACGGGTTGGAGTTGCTCCAACGGGCCGACACGGTGATCGTGCCACCCACCGAACGCCTCGAGCAGGTGCCCGCCGCGCTCGCCTCGGCGTTGCGACACGCCCACGCCCGCGGGGCGCGCATCCTCTCCCTGTGCACCGGGGCATTCGTTCTGGCTGGCGCCGGCCTGCTCGACGGGAGACGCGCCACCACCCATTGGTCGGAATGTGACGACCTGGCCCGTCTCTACCCTCGCGTGTCGGTTGATCCCTCAGTGCTCTACGTCGACGAGGGAGACATCCTGACGTCGGCCGGCAGTGCGGCCAGCATCGATCTCTGCCTGCACCTCGTCCGCCGGGACTACGGCAGCGACGTCGCGACCCAACTCGCCCGCCAGCTGGTGGTCCCGCCGCAACGCGACGGAGGGCAAGCGCAGTACATCGACGCGCCGATGCCGCAACTCGAGAGCTCCAACCTGTTCGCCGAAACCGTGGCCTGGTCGCAGGAACACCTCAACGAACCGATTTCGGTCGAGGACCTGGCGGCCCGTGCCGCCATGAGCCCCCGGACATTCGCCCGCCGTTTCCGCGCTGGGACAGGTACCACGCCCTACCAGTGGCTCCTACGGCAGCGGATCCAGCTGGCCCAGCGGCTTCTCGAAGTGACCGATCTGCCGGTGGAAACCGTGGCCGACCGCAGCGGGTTCTCCACGGCGGCCAACCTCCGCCAGCACTTCGGCCGGGTCCTGCACACCAGTCCCCAGGCCTATCGACGAACGTTCCAGCAACGGCGGGCCGGCTGACGTCCGTGTTCGACGGTCACATGCAGCTCAGGAGCCAGTGGCCGCCAACCGACGCAGGAGAGCAGCTTCGACGAATGAGAAGGCCTGGTCGGACGGGGGCAGCTGGCCTCGGCGGGCGGCTGAAATCGCGCTGCACGAGGTGACCACAGCCATGTGGGTGAAGGCCTGCGGCGTGTTGCCCAGCTGCTCGCCCGTCGAAGGATCAACCATCTCGGCATAGAGACCCACGTCGTTGGCCAGCCCGAAGAGGCGGTCGAGCAGCACTTCGGCTTCATCGAGCCGTCCGGCGTGGGTCAGCGCATCGAGCAGCCAGAACGAGCACATGAGGAAGGCCCCTTCGTCGCCCGGCAAGCCGTCAGGTGAGCGATAACGATGGACGTACCCGCCAGCGCTCAGGTCACGCTGGACCACGTCAATGGTGGACAGGACGCGCGGATGGCCCGGTGGGAGGAAGCCGAGCGCCGGGATGAGAAGGGCAGCGGCATCGGCCAAGGGATGGCCGGCGGCCTGGACGTACCACCCGTCGGGCGAGCCCTCCGCGTGCAGCCATGCGGCAACGGCGTCGCGTTCGGCCCGCCAGAGATCAAGATCACCTTCGAGTTGCCCCGCTTCGGCCAAGCGGACGGCGCGGTCCAGTGCCATCCAACAATTGAGCTTCGAGTGCACGAAGTGGCGCGCCGTGTCCCGAATCTCCCAGATGCCCTGATCGGGTCGCCGCCAATCGCGCACCGCCAGTTCGGCGACGCGGCGGAGGAAGTTGGCGTTCTCCACCGTGAGCTCACCACCGGCGCGCCCAAAGAGATAGCCCGCTTCGAGCAACTGACCGAGCGAATCAAGTTGCAGCTGCCCCGCAGCACCGTTTCCGATCCGCACCGGAGCGGAGTCCCGATGACCCCCGAGGTGACCGAGGGTGAGCTCGGGGAGAAGGCGCTCCCCGGTGACTCGGTACATGATCTGGAGGTCCTCGGGTCGGCCGGCACAGGTTCGCTCCAACCAACCCTTGAAGGCGGCGGCCTCACCGAGATATCCGAGGAGGGCCAAGGAGGCCAAGGTCAGGGTGGCATCACGGATCCAGGTGAAGCGGTAGTCCCAATTGCGCCCACCGCCGATCCATTCGGGCAAGGACGTCGTCCCCGCTGCGACAACGGCCCCGGTCGGGGCGTACGTCAGAGCCTTGAGAACCAGGGCTGATCGGTGCACCCGGCGTTCGTGGTCACCGGCGTAGCTGCATCGGTCCAGCCAGGCTTCCCAGAAGCCGATCGTTTCGGTCAATCTCCTTGCCATATCGGCCGCGTGATCACCCGCGCTGTCATGGGGCGAGTGATTGACGGCCGGTGTCCACTCCACCTCGATCCATGCCTCGTCGCCGGCCGCAAGTTCCCATCGGGCCGTGACGTGCTGCCGGTCAACGTGCAGGTCACTGCTCGCCCGCACCCACAACGCATCGGGACCACCCACGATCGCCCCCGTCCTCGACGTCGTGGCGGTGAACCTGGGCAGAACGATGCCGTACTCGAAACGAGGCCGAAGATCGACCATCACCTCGAGCCGACCCGAGCGGCAACGAGCCCGCCGCAACACAGAGCCACGATGCTCGACCGCAGTTGGCCTGCCCGCGTCGAATGGACCGACTGGCATGCAGTCGGTGAGTTCAAGCTCTCCATGGCTGGTCACAAAGGTCGTTGCCAAGACGTTCGTCGAAGGCAGGTAGGTGCGGCGCACTGACTGGACGTCGCCCGCCGGCGCCACGCAGAAGTATCCGGCGTCCCGGTCGAGCATTCTGGCAAACACCGAGGGTGAATCGAAGCGGGGGAAGCAGAGCCAGTCGATGGAACCGTCCCGACCGACGAGAGCCAACGAATGACAGTCGCCGATCATCCCGTAGTCGCCGATCCGGTTCATCGTGCCCCCGGTCTCCTCTGCCCCACCCCGCACCTGCCGCAACATCGATCCGGGGTGGCGCGGGTTCTGTCAGTTCGATGCTTTCATTTCGAACCACAACCCACCATTCAAATTGATGTCATTGCCGCTGGCCTGGCCCGGAGCAGCATCTCCGACATAGGTGTAGAGCGGATGCCTCTCGTAGGTGACCTGCATCTGACCATCTGACCGCGTAATGACGCCCACCTTGCCCTTGACATCCGGATCGGCCATTGGGCTCCCGGTGACCGGTGGCCAGTAGGCGGCGCACGTCCCGTAGCAGGTCGACCTGGTCGGCGTATCGGGGGCAAACCAGTAGAGCGTGTACCCCCGGGCATCGGTCAACACCGCCACACCGTGGATCTTCGTGATCTTCAGAAGCGCTCTCGTCGAGCCGGTGCTCATCGAGGTCGGTCCGCTGGCCGCCAGGCTGATGGCCAACAGCACGGCTGCCAGCAGCGAGCACGTCGCGACCACCCACCGGGCTCCGGGGATCCCGGCCCGGAGCCGGTCGGCCAGGTGCCTCCCGTCGGGGTCCGGCCCCGCCGCCCGGCGCGGCTCGCCTGAGCCAAGCGCGATCGTTGCCAGCGCCGCAAAGGCCCCTATCTCGACCAGCGCGGCCACGATTCCCGCAGTCGTGCGAACCTCCCGGAACCCGAAGAGGCCGACCCAGAGCGACAGCAGGTAACCGGCGAGCGTCGAGAGGGCGAACCCGGCGCCCAGCGCTGCGACCAGGCGGCTTCCAGTGACGAGCACGATCGCGCCGAGTCCGAACGCGGCTATCACCTGCAGCAGGAACAGCCAACCGATCGTCGGGAGAGTCCGGTAACCGGTCAGGTAGAGGTCAAGGTGTATCGCCCCGGTTGCGAAGAGCAATCCGGCCCCGAGCACCTGCAGCACAAGCCGCCGCCCATCGCGCGCCACGCCGTGTGAGGTCCGAAGCGTTGTCAGCTGGGAGCCGTCTCCACCGCCACAAGGCGTCGCTCCAGCAACGCGTCGATGCTGAATCGGCCAGAACCGAACACCGCAACCATCAGCGCAAGGGCGGCGAGCGCCAGGTTCAACTGATAGCCAGGAGGGTCCGTCCTCGAGTTGATCCCGGTCGCCCACGTCACGGTGATCATCGCCATCACCATGTCCCCGAACAGGGCTACACCGGCGAGACGCGAGGCGAGGCCGAGGCCGAGCGCCACGCCCCCGCCGAATTCGATCACGCCACCCAGGACGGCGAACAGTCCACCCGGATGCAGATGGGCAGTTTCCGAAAAATAGAGAGCCGTCCCGTGAATACCCGGGCCGTTGAACGACCCGAAGAGCTTCCCGGCGCCGTAGTAGATGAAGATCCAGGCGAGCGCGATACGCGCGGCCAGCAGGACACAGTCGGCCGGGAGCGCCGCGGTGCGAGAGCTGACAACGGCCGCCAACAGTGTCCGACCGTTGCGTCCGGGCGTCTGCAGCGATGTCGTCACCATCAAGCCACCTCGCATTCCTCCGCAGCGTCTCTCGGTGAGAGTCTCACACAAGGTGGGCTGCCTGGCGACGGTGCGTCCGCGTGACCTGTTGGGAGACGAGTTCGTGGCGAGATCGAAGAAAGCTCCGTGTGCCCGGGCATCGGGCGAAATGGCGCGACGAGTTGCGCGGCCAAGACCGAGAGATGCCGCGGTCGCGGTCCCGCCTGTTCGACGATCAGGGGTCGACCCGGCAGTCCGGTGTCGGTCCTGATCGTGTCTGCCGTCGGGAACACGGCCCGGTGGAAGAGCTGGTCCCAGATCGTCAATGCGAAGCCCAGGTTCACATCCTGTGGTCCGTCCAACTTGTGGTGCTGGCGGTGATAGTTCGGACTGACCATGATCCGTCCCAGTAGCCCGAAACCCAGGCGGGTGTTCGAGTGCGCGAACGCCACGATCCCACCGTAGATGACGAGCAACGTTATCGACAGCGTACCGTTGGCCAGGAGTACCAACCCTGGAACCAGCGCGAGGAGATAGGACACATGAATGAGTGGATGGGTGCGGAAAACGGTGAGCACGCTCATGTCCTCTTGCGAGTGGTGTAGCTCATGGAAGCGCCACAGCATTCGGACGCGGTGATTCGCGAGATGGACAAACCAGTTGCAAAAGTCCATCGCGACGAAGATCACGGCAATCGCACCCCAGCGCGGCAACGTGCCCATCCTCGGCAGGACGATCCAAGGGAGCGCGGTGCGCACAACCTCCATGAACGAGAGGGTGAGTGCAGTCACCAGCGGAACCACAATCGTCGCGTTCAACACGGTGTAGAGCAGGTCCTGACGGTAACCCCGGGCGAAGAGCGGTCGCGGTTGCGCCGGCCAAATCCGCTCCACCACGAGAAAGGCACCGACGATCGCCAGAGCCAGCGGACCGACCACGACGACGCGCAGACTGGTCACCGACCCGGCGAAGGCACCCCCGCCCCAGTGCGTGGACCAACCGATCGCCACCAGGATGGCGGCCACAGCCGCAATCCAGCACGCCGGGAGGTAGGCCCGCGATGAGAGCGCTGACCGCATGGACCGTGGCCGTGTGGCTTCCCGACTCCTTGACTCCATTTCCACCGAACCGCCGGGCACTTCCACCTGAGTGCGCGCCCCTTCCACCGGGGTGCGCGCCCCTTCCACCGGAGCACGAGGCGGCGGCGCGGTTACGACAAGGGACATGACAACGGTGCAGACCCGTACCCCGCCACTAGAACGATGCTCCTCCCGAGCCAGCAGTTGCCCCACCGGAGCCTGAGTTCGAGGTCGAGCTGGATGAGGCCGCCTTTGCGGTGACGACGGTCGACCACTTGCCCCACGCGTCCGTCAGATTTCCATGCACTTGACCGGCCGCAGAGTCTCCGGCGAAGTAATAGAGCGGCTTACCCGCATAGGTCACCTGAAGGGTGCCGCCGCTCCGCTTCACTGTGCCAAGCTTCGCTGCGTTCACACCGGTTCCGGCCTTCGCCTTCGACACGCCCCCGGGCAGCACGAGCGCGGGCCAGATCTTCAAGCACTGGGCCGCACAGGCTGTCTTGCTCGCCTTCAGGGTGTAGAGCGTCTTGCCGCTCACGAGGATCGTTCCGAGTTGGGCATTCTTGGTGGTTGAGACCACCACGCTCGCCGCAGCCCCCGCGGGCCCGGCGGCGGCGGCCGAAGCGGAGAGTCCACCCACGGCCAAGATGGCGCCCGCCATTCCTGCTCTTTGGATCCTGCGATGTGATCCTCGGGCTTGCTTCGTGTGCTCCATGTCCTTCGTCTCCTCGTCCTGTGTTCGCTTCCGATTAGCATGCACTACGGACGAGCTCGGCGAAAAGATCGATCTGCAGAAAAGTTCTTGCCATTTGTCCTGCGTATCGGCTGTGGCCGAGGGAGCCACGCCGGCGAACCGCATATCCACTGAACGTCAGGAGCGCGCACTTGGTCTCCTCGGGCCCGGACTACCAGATGCCGGGGATCAACCTCCAACGGACCCTGCGGCAATAGGCGTCGTACTGCTCGCTGGCACCGAGCACGCGTTCCTCGACCAGAGCCCGGCCAACGTTGCAACTCGACGCGAACAGCATCACGAGGGCGTTTCGCACCGACAGGCTCTGCAGGAGATACCCGGATTGGAGAAAGAGGTACGAGGCGTAGATGGGATGCCGGACGACGGCGTAGGGGCCCCGTCGCACCAACCCCCTGTCCGCGGCGACAAAGCCGAAGGAACGGCCGAGGGCCAGGAAGGACATGATTCCGATCGCGAGGCCGAGAAGCTGGAAGACGAGCCCAGCATTGATGCCCCACTGCGGATGAGCGCCGACCGGCCGCAACAAGACACCGGCAAATGTTCCGCCGAAGGCAAGGAGCCAATCGCGCAACCGGCGACTCACCGTCAGCGCCGGGCGCCGGACAAGGTAGGCAACCACGACCCACATCTGCTCGGCAAAGAACACCACGCCGATCAAGCGGTGCGTCTGCAGATAGGCCTGCAATGTGGCCCACGCGAAGAGCACGGCGCCGCCCGCGCCGATGAGGTTCGCTGAGATCCTGATGAGCCGCTCTGCTCGCGGAGAAAGGCCCTCGGGTTCCAGCCAGCGCCGCAGGGTGGAGGCCGGCGGCTTCGGGCGGCCGACCGACTGGCGAGAGGAATCAGCGAGTGCGCCAGCGACTTCTGGTCCGTCGGAATCGCGACTACTGCTGTGCCAAGGCATGAGGGGCACCACCTTTGAGCGTTGGCAGCATAACTCGCACCGTCGTGAGGGTCCGTTCTCGAGCGGCTGCGCTTCGTTGACCCCCTCTGCCACATGCTGGCGGGCCACGGGGTCAGAGAGGGTGTACCGCCTGAACCTCACGAAGATCGTGATGGACTCGCGGTTGAACCCCTATAGCAATGTCGTTGCTGCGAAATTCGCCAAGCGAACTACACGGATCGACCGAGGAATGCGGCCAAGCGGTCAGCTGCGCACGCACCCCTTGGGACCACTCCCTCTGGGCCGAATGCGGCCTCGCCGTCCGGGCCCCGCATCTCCGAGGTCACCGTCGCCTTCGCCTCCTCGAGCAGCTCGGCGGCGAGTCCGGGGGCGATATCGGTGGAACCCCCGGTGGCATGGGCCAGGTCCCACGCGTGGGCGAGTTGATCGCTCGCCACGAAGAACATGAGGAAACCCCCTGGTCGCTCTCCAAATGGAAACTCGACCAGTCTCTCCAATGCCCCCGGTGACCCAAAGGCCTCGAGCGCCACTTTGGACGTCTCGTCGTGTGCAGCAACGAAGTCGCCGGCGGCGAAATCCACGTCGACGGAGGTCTCCCTGCCTCCGACCCGCGATGCCGCGAATCGAGGAGCACCAACGACATGGTTGACCAGGGCTCGGACATCCCACGAGTGGCAGGGCGTCGCAGCGTCGAGCCGCTCCGTGTCAACCCTGTTCAATTCACCTCTGGCAGCTCCGAAGGCAGCCGCGAGCGAATCAGTTGAAAGGAAGGGCATGGCAACTCCTGGTGGGACGACAGCAGGCCACGTCAGAGATCAGCGACCTCGAGCGCATCGCTCAATCCTACGGTGTGGTTCGCGAATTGGGGCAACTCCCTGTTTGCAACAATCCAGTGCATCTACGCAGACCGTGGGCCTTGCGGGTGGATGATCTCGCCTCGGGCCAGCATCTCCACGAACTGCTCGATGCGCCTGGCTCGGGTCTCGATCTTCTTTGCGCTGCCGATCCGATAGAGGATGGAGTACCGGTTGGCGCTTGTGAGCGTCCGAAACGCTGCCTGCGCGCGAGGATTTGCCGTCAGGGCGTCGGCCAGGTCCTCTGGAACCTCGATGCTGGCTTGCCCGGCGTACGCCGCATCCCATCGGCCATCCGCTTTCGCCTGCCGAACCTCCTTGTCCCCTGATCGATGCATCCGGCCGGACGTGCTCAACCTTTCGGCGATGGCGACGTTCCGTTGCGACCAAAGGCTCCGCGACTTTCGAGGTGTGAAGCGTCGCCGGAACGTTGCCTCGTCACGACGCTCGAGCTGCCCATCGACCCAGCCAAAACAGAGTGCCTCGTCGAGTGCCTCGTCGTACGAGAGCGCTGTCGGATGAGTCGTGCCTTTCTTGGCCAAAACCAGCCGAACACCAGGTGACGTGGAGTGCTCGCCACTCAACCAGCTGCGCCATGCCGCCACATCAGTGACCAGGAGCTCTGGAAGGTCCACGGCCTCAGGGTATCGGGACGTGCCAAAACGGCCGACCGGTTCCTCGGTCTGGCGAGACTAGAGTGTCCACACGTTCTACGGTCACGGTTCCTCGATCGCCCTGGTGGTCTTCTTCGGGCTGATCGCCCTGCGGGTGTTCTCCTCGCAGCGACATGGTCGGGGTCGACAAAGGAGCGCACCCCCCGCGAGCTCCTTCACCGATCCCACGAGGACGAGTCAAGGATCCAGTGACCTCGACGGATCGTCCGGCGAGGTCACATTCACCGGGATCGCTCCCGGTTGGCTCGTGGACCCTTCGGGCCGGCATGAACGGCGGTATTGGTCTGGGTCTGAATGGACGGAGCACGTTTCAGACGGTGGTGTCCCGGGCACCGATCCACCTCCAGGCAACACTGGCCGCGAGGCGTCCTCGTAGCCCTACGGCCCAAGGACCCGGAGGCCTCGACGGCGCAGGCCAGTTCCGTCTTGAGGGGGAGTCCTCGTTTCTTCAGAACTCACTCAAGGCAATGGCGAGCGGTTCGAGGACGCCGGGATCCAGGGGCGGCGGGAGGGTGACGATGCCCAGCTCGGCGCCGACCTCAGCCAATGCGGCGGCCTGCTCGGCGGTCGCCTCCGCGTCCCCGGCGAATCGGACGTGGCTCGAGAGGAGAATCTCGGTAGGGTCGCGGCCGATGTCGCCGCAGTGCTGATGCAGGATGTCGCGCTTGCGGGCGAACTCCTCGGGGGTGCCGCCCACAAAGTTCCAGTGCTGGGCGAACCGGGCTGCGGTGCGGAGGGTCCTCCTCTCGCCGCTCCCACCAATGCAGATCGGTGGATGGGGGCGCTGAACCGGCTTGGGCTCGTTGCGTGCATCGGTGAGCTGGTAGTACCGGCCCTTGAAGGTGGTCGTCTCCTGCGTGAGGAGCCCGACGATCACCTCGCAGGCTTCCTCGAAGCGGTCGCTGCGCTGACCCGGCGTGCCCAACTCGATCCCGTACGCCCCCGACTCCTCCTCGTTCCACCCGGCCCCGATGCCAAGCTCCAGACGGCCCCCGGACACAATGTCGAGGGTGGTCGCCATGTTGGCCAGGATCGCCGGGTGGCGATAATGGATACCGGTCACCAGGGTTCCCATGCGCAAGCGGGTCGTCGCCTGGGCCAGCGCCGTCAGGGTGATCCAACCCTCCATGCAAGGGCCGGTGCTGTCGGAAAAGATCGGATAGAAATGATCGAAGGTCCAGCCCGACTCGAACAGCTCGATGTCGTCGGCCGCCTGCCACACGGCGAGCATGTCGGTCCAGGTCGTATCCTGCGGCGAGGTCTTAAAAGCAAAGCGCATGGCTTCACGCTACGTCCGGACGGCCAGCGACCGTACATTCCTGAGACACGGCCCCGGGTTCGTGGCGACGTGGGCGAATTTCCGCATCGATCATATTTGAGCGATCGCGGCACCCTCAACTGAAGTTCGTGAGCGACAGAGTGTTGCCGTCGAGGTCCTTGAACCAAGCGACTCGATCACCACTGGGTGTCGTCCAGATGGCTCGATTGTCCTGCTCCATTCCCTCGTAGCGAGTGAACGTGATCCCTTGGTCCACCAGGGCGTCGACGGCAAGGTCGATATCCTGGACCTCCCATCCCGCGATGGTGAACGGCTGCGGCCGGTGATGGTCGACTTGGGTGAGCCGCAACATTGTCCCGCCCGAGTTCAAGCTCACCGCAAATGGGTTCTCGTCTGTCACTTGAAGACCGAGAATCTCCTCGTAGAAAGAGCGGGCCAAGGTGAGGTCACTTACCGGAATGAACGCCATAAATGGAGCCGCAGTCAGCATGGTCGGATCGTATTGCCCGCAGGCCCACCTTGGCGATCCAGGCCGGCTGGCTCCATCAGTGGGTCAAGGACACGCGGTGTGTCAGAGGTTCAGGTCACGTTTCGAAGTGCGGCGAGACCGGGGACCGAGTTCGTGTCCAATGGCTCGAACGTCCCCTGGGAGAACTGACCGTTGTCGTAGAAGCCGCCGTCGATGAGCAGGTCGAGCTGGGGTGGTGAGGCGAATCCACCCAACACACTTGGCCCAGCCGTGCTCCTGTGGCCATGCAAGACGCCACAAGGAGCCAAGATGACGTCGTACGTCGCGAGTTCGAAGAACTCGGCTCCGCTGTAGCCAGGTGCTACGTATCCCTCGCATTCCCCCTCCCACAGCACGAGGCATTCGTCCGACACCGGATGGACGTGCATGTTGTCCGTAGCCCAGGCAGGAGCCATCGCATAGTTGAAGCCGGCCGTCCGCGTGCCTGCGCCGGGCCAGAGAACGAGCTGAGCCGGGAGCCCGAGGCCGGGGAAGGGAGTGCCGAGGTAGACGTTGAAGAGTGCGCCCTCTTTCCGTACCTCGTCGAACGGGAGGTTCTGGACGCGCACGTCGGGCTCACTCTCCTGGGGAGCCATTTGGCTGGGTGCCAAATCGACACGACGCGCGTTGAGGGTGGCTTTGAAGATCGTCGTCAAATTCAAAGTGCCTTGAATTCGATCGTAGAATCCCGCTTGCTCGTAGAGGTCGAACTGAGGCGGCGTGATCTGGGTCACCACAATGAGATCCTCGCTCGCCCCAGCTGGACACCGGACGGCGTGGGGACAACCTTCAGGGAAGTAGCCGATGTCCCCGGGGCGCAGCGATCGCCACGACCCACGAAGAAATACCTCTCCCTCTCCCGAAAGACAGAGCATCGCTTCTTCGGCCATGGTGTAGGCGTACTGGTCGGACTCGGTCCCGGGAGCCACGGTGAGAACATGGACCGACTCGGTCTGGAATCCGTTCCCCGGCCAGGCAACCAGTCGACTCGGCAGTCCGTGCACGGAGATTGTTGGCCCATCCTGCAAATTCCCAACTGCTCCGCCCAGTCGGATCTGTTCACGGGTCTTGAACTTCGCCTGATACTGCTCCATAGCCATGAGGTGACTATCGCACACCCGCCTGACCGACTCGCCGTGAAGATGCGGAGTTCGTCGCGCATCGCATATTTCGACCTCCGTGGCTCCGTTCAGGGGATGAGCACGATCTTGCCGCGAGTGTGGCGATGTTCGAGTTCTTCGAAAGCATCGGCCACCTGTTCGAGTGGATACGTCGCCGCGATCGGAACCTCAATCGCTCCCGACGCGACAAGTTCCGCCATTTCGGTAAGGACCTCTGGGGTTGATGCGGTACCGCTGCCTTCAGCCTTGATTCCGAGCTCCTGGGCTTTTTCGAATGCAGTGATCGTCTCGATGCGATCGCGTGGGATCCCGAGTTCGACGGCGAGCTCGACATACTCGGGGCCGAAGAGATCGATGAAGGCGTCGATCTCCTGCGCTTCCGCCCGCAGCCGCTCGGCCAGTCCATCGCCATAGGGGATAGCCACGGCGCCATGGGACCGGAGCCAGTCGGCGTTCGAGGGCGAAGCAATCGCGAGGACGCGCGCGCCACGCAGGGCCAAGAGCTGGACGACGAGAGTCCCCACCCCGCCTGCGGCGGCCGAGACGGCAACCGCGTCCCCCTCCTTGACCCCGACGGCACGAACGGCGGCATAGGCGGTGCACCCAACGACGTAGAGACAGCCAGCAACCTCCCAACTGAGCGTTGGGGGTTTGCGGATCAGCTGTGATGTCGGAACGGCGACGTGGGTGGCATGGCTCGAACGGCTCCACGAGTAGCCCAAGACGGCGTCCCCCACCGCGAAGTCCGTGACTTCGTCACCGAGGGCAACGACGAGCCCTGCGAGGTCGCTGCCCTCCCCGGAGGGAAAGGTGGCCGGAAATCGTTCCTGGAGCGCGCCCGATCGGATCGCGATCTCGCCCGGATTGATACCAGCTGCCTTGACCTCGACCAGAACTTCGCCCGCAGCAGCTCTCGGCATCGGTACATCCGCGATGTAGAGAACGTCCCTCCCGCCGTAGCTGTCGAAGCGCACCGCTCGTGAGCCAGTTCCGGTCATTTCGTCCTCCTACCTCATGATGAGCAGCACTTCCGTCGGCCGGGCCATCGTCTGGAAAATAGTCTCGTTCGGCGATTCAGGCACAGTGCACGGTGCACGATGGTCTTCGACGGTAGCTGGAGTTCGTTCGACATCGTTCAGGCGAACTCTGTGCTCACGCTGCGCCGACCCTCGCCGGCCGCCACGATCGCCCAGAACAGTTGAAACGACGGTGGCAGCAGCGGGCGGTCGCGGGCTCTGCCTTCGCACGCAGCGCCTGCCAGCTCGCGCCGGCGTTGCACCCAGGCCGGCTGGCGCCGGTAGGGTCCAGGAGCGAGCGGCGCAGCGAGCGGCGGACCACGGGAGGGCTTTGATGACTGACCAGGGTGACGGGCAGCAGAGTGAGCAGGTCCACCAGTGGGGAGTGGCCGTGCCGGCCACCTCCGGCCGGCCCAAGCCGGGGGACATCATCACGGAGTCCGGCCTGGCCATGACCCCTGGTCCCCTCGTCGGCCACGACGTGTCGACCCCGCTCGAAGAGGACGAACCCGAGCACACCATCCCGCCGGGCCCGCTGTGGGCCATGAAGGACCGGCGCCACACCCAGTGGCACCTCCTTCCGGCCCACGAACGCCACGAGCGAATCCGCGAGTGCCTCGAGGCCGACGACTACACCCTGTACTGCATCGACGACGGGCGTCACCATGCCATGATCGGCCGCCGAGTCGGTGCCTCACCGAGCGGCTGCGAGTACACGTTGCTCGGCCGCATCTCACGCCCGCGCTACGAGGAACTGCGCGACGAGGTGGTGCTCCTTGTCAACTGCTTCGACACGGCCACCGAGATGGGACTGTGCGGAGTCGCCGTTGAAGAGGACGTCCGTTCGTCCAACATCTTTGATGTGGCCAACTACGACAGCATCGACGACGTCCCCGAGGACTACCGACCGGGCTCGGCGTTCCACCATTTCCGCCAGGACCTGGAGATCACAGCCTACGAGTGACGCCGGTCGATGCGCCTTCGCCGGCTGGGTTTATGCGAGCGAAGCTCAACGGGGTCATGCCGCGGAGTCGAAGGAGTCGGCAGATTTCTCGTCGGCCATAGAGGATGCGTCAATCCCGTCAGGCTGTCTCAGTGGCGACGAAGAGGGATTTGAACATTTCACTCATTTCAGGCAGCTGGTAGTGGGCCTGAAGGCCGCTCGGGTTGGGGAGGAGCCAAAGCAGGGCACCGCCGAAGAGTTCGGGCTGGCGGCCGATGGCGGCTTCGGGTCTAAGAAAAGCCGTCCGGTACGCCTGCAGCCCCAGCACCGCGACGCAGCGAGGCCGCAGCATCCCCACCTTGGCCTCGAGCTGCGTTGCACCTTCACGCAGTTCGGCCGTACTGAGTTCGCTGGCGGCGGCCGTCACGCGCCCCACCAGGTTCGTTATGCCTATGCCCAGCCCAGGCAGAGCGTGCTGCTCGGCAGGTAAGAGAACGGACTCGGTGAATCCACCGGCACAGAGCAACTTCCAGAATCGGTTCCCCGGCCGGGCGAAATGCAGGCCGAGGTCACCCGAGAGCGTCCCGGGATTGATCCCGCAGAAGAGGACACGCAGAGACGGACCGGCTAGGTCGGCCAAAGGCTGCTCCACGGAACGAGAACATACGCTCCGGCACGGGTCCTGAGGGCACACACCCGCCCAAGGGAATCCTCTCGGCCCACTGGGCCATCTCGGCCGATCCGGCACCGCCCTCCGGCTGCCGATCTGCGTCACCGTCAGGTCGCTCGGGATGAACGGCCCGAGACCATGCGCAGACGCTCTGGCCCTCCCCTGGAGTGCCGAAGTGCCCACCGTCGCCGACGGCATGGGATAGTCCCTCTGCAGGCGGGAATGGAGTCACGGCGCCTGCATAGCCTGGAGCGATGGACCAGGAGATGCGCAGCTGGATCTTGGAAGCGCTCGGAGCCGATGATGTGCGTGAAGTGCGAACGCTCACATTTGGGATTTCCTCTGATGTGCGGTTGATTGAGGTTGATGGCATCCCACTGGTACTGCGATGCTACGTGACCAACGAGATCGTGACGCAGCTTCCGATGGTTGTCGCATACGAGGCGCAAGCCCTGAAGGCGGCTCGTGCGGTTCTGGGCGATCTGGTGCCACAGCCGGTTGCTCACGATGTGACCGGTGCTCGTGCAGGGCGTCCAAGCCTGATCATGACGTTCCTTCCAGGCAGGGCGGTGATACATGACCTCGACCCACGACAGATCGTAGAGCCATTGGCATTTCTTCATGGCCACGCGGCACCGAAGGAGTTCCCTCGATACCACCATTGGTTCGACGCTGACCGCGTCGCCATTCCACAGTGGACGAAGAGGCCTGAGACATGGGCAGAACTGATCGATGCCGTTCGTGGCGGAGAACCACGCGCAACGCACGTGCTCTTACATCGTGACTACCACCCAGGAAACCTCCTCTGGGAAAATGGGACGTTGAGCGGGATCGTGGACTGGCCGTCGTCATGCCGCGGTCCACGAGGAATAGACGTGGCTCACGCTCGAGGAAATCTCGCGCTCGTGGATGGAGCAGGCGCGGCCGAGCAATTTCTGCGCGTCTACCGCGAGATTGTGCCCTCCTACGATCACGATCCCTGGTGGGACATTGCCGATCTACTCTCCTTTGAGAGCGATTTCGACGGCGTGATGGCGTTCAATTCGTTCGGAGCACGCTTGTCCATCGACCTTCTCCATGCGAGGGCAGATGCATGGGCCCGTGCACTCACCAAGTCGATCTGAGTCGCCAATTGGCGCCACACAGTCGCGGCGGTCCGGGACACTCCTGGGCCGCCAATCCTGGGATGTTCTTACCGGTATTCTGCGACGCGTCCGGGTCGTGGTGCCCGAGAACCTCAGGCCAGCGCTTCTCCGAAGATGAACCAGCGGGTGGCATCGAGCCTTGCCGTCCAACCTTGGTGGCCAAGAAGTGACTGCAACTCCTTGGGCTCGTAGAAGACCTCGACGACCTGGTACCTGGTTCCGTCGTGCAAGCGGCGCAGGTCCAGATCCGGACCGCGATGGACGACATACGGGTCCTTGATCTCGCCAGTTTGCTGCGGGTCGATGCGGTTGTCGATCAGGAACACGCGACCTCCCGGTGCAAGGCAGGACCGCACCAGAGACCAGAATGCGGAGAATCGTGACCGCGGCACGTGCGAGAGCCAGAAGGAGAAGAACACCACGTCATAGGTCCTGTTCGGCTGCCACATGAACAGGTCGGCAGCGAGGTAGTCCACATCGGGTCGCCCTACTCGTTCGCGGTTGAGGTCCAAGGTCTCGGGTGACGAGTCAATGACGGTCAGATGCCCGGCAGTGCGGGCGAGACGCTCCGTCCACCATCCGGTGCCCCCCGCCATTTCCAATACGTCACCGGTAGCGCCGAACGTGTCAAGCGCAGCTACGACCCGCGCGACCTGCCTGTCCCATTCCTCGGCCGAGTCCGGACCTCGGTCGTAGCGGCCGCGGCGCTGCCACCACTCGTCGTACTCGGGCGCACGAGCTCGGTAGTACCCGCGCTGCTCGGCGAGGAGTCCCTCGTCGTTCACTGGAAGAGTCTCTCACTTCAAGAGCTGCCCTCATCGAAGGCTGTGGTGCGCCGGGGGCCGGGGTAGTGGGACAGGGTGCGGCGATCAGAACGCTCTGAAGGCCAGCGGTCCTACTCGGTACTGATCTTCTCGAGCCTCTCCAGGCTGGCCTTCATGGACTCGAGCATGGAATTGTTCCCGTTGATCCACGCCCCGCCATCTCGCAACAGGGATTGGCGGATCTCCTCCGCCACCGTGCCATAGTCAAATGCCTCCGTGACGACGGTGGCATCGTCACCGTCCGGAGTGAGGATGTAGCCCCAGCGATAGCCCGCAGGGATGCCGACTTTGGATGGATCATCACCCTCAGCTCGAGAAGGGTCTCCTGGGGCGGGTTCCCAAAAGATACGCCTATCTGGCTCGAACTCCACCACATAGTTGAGCATGAGATAGTCGTCTCCGAGCCGATGCATCTTCATGGTGAAAGTGTCGCCCACGTCGGAGAGAGGACGGTCGAGGACGGCCCCCCGGAGCATGTCGGACCCGTCGAAATCCATGTGACGTTGCGGATTGGCCAGGATCTCGAAGATGGAGGCCGCTGGCGCCTCGATCCGGCGTGACACTTCAACCGGCTTGCTTTCCTCTTTCATGCTTCAGTCCTCTTTGTCGCTCCGCGCCTGCCCTTCCGAGCGCACCGCAGCAGTGCATACAGTTGGACGTTGCAGGCCCCGCAAATTCATTCATCGGTGTGAACTTCGTACGTTCACCCATTCGTGGGAACCCGCCCTGACCGTCCGGTCAGCAAGGTAACCACCGCTGCTCATCCCCGTCCGTAGGGCCAGACCCATTCGGCCACTTCGGGTAGATCGTCGCCATGAGTGCGCGTCCATCGCTTTGCTTCGTTGCGTTTGTCGATCATGACCTGTCGAGTGCTCGCGGCCTTCGCGGCCAGCCCTGGCACCCGATCGATGACGTCACAGGTGAGATGGTAGCGATCGAGGTTGTTCATCATCACCATGTCGAACGGTGTCGTCGTGGTGCCCTCTTCCCTATATCCCCGAACGTGGATATTTGTATGGTTGTCACGCCGATAGGTCAACCGATGGATCGTTGCCGGGTAGCCGTGCCACGCAAAGATCACTGGACGATCGGCGGTGAAGAGAGCATTGAACTCGGCGTCGGGAAGGCCATGCGGGTGGACCGAGTCAGGTAGCAAGCGCATCATGTCAACGACGTTGACGAAGCGGACCTTAATCTCAGGAAGGTGTTGCCGAATGAGGTCCGCCGCGGCAAGCGATTCCAGGGTCGGCACGTCACCGGCACACACGAGCACGACGTCGGGTTCCTCGTCCTGTGTCTCGGTGGACGCCCAGTTCCACACGCCGATGCCACGGGTGCAGTGTGCGATCGCCTCGTCAATTCTGAGGTAATTCGGCGCAGGCTGTTTGCCCGAGACGATGACGTTGACGTACTGGCGACTGCGCAGGCAGTGATCGGTAACAGAAAGAAGGCAGTTTGCGTCCGGAGGGAGATACACGCGTACGACATCCGGCTTCTTGTTGATCACAACGCTCAGAAACCCCGGATCTTGGTGCGTCAGGCCATTGTTGTCTTGGCGCCACACGTGCGAGCTCAGTAAGTAGTTGAGTGAGGGAACGGATGGTCGCCACGGAATCTTCGATGCCGTCTCCAACCACTTTGCATGCTGGTTGAACATCGAATCGATGATGTGGATGAACGCCTCGTAACAGGTAAAGAGACCGTGGCGTCCGGTAAGCAGATAGCCCTCGAGAAGACCCTCACAGAGGTGTTCGGAGAGCACCTCTATCACGCGCCCGTTCTGACTCAGGTGATCGTCGGTGGGCAGGGTCTCGGCCATCCACTTTCGATTGGTGACATCGAAGACAGCGCTCAATCGGTTCGAGACCACCTCGTCGGGTCCGAACAGCAAGAAATTTCTAGGATTCGCGGCGATCACGTCGCGCAGCCAGGTACCGAGAATTCGGGTCGCTTCGTTCTGGGTTTTCCCGGGCTGGTGGACGTTGACTGCGTAATCGCGAAAGTCGGGAAGATCGAGGTCCACAACCAGTAGACCTCCATTGGCGACTGGATTGTCGCTCATGCGGCGCTCACCCTTTGGCGGCAGTGCAATCAGTTGCTCGACCGGACTCCCGTTATCGTCGAACAGCTCTTCCGGCCCGTAGGACCTCATCCAGCCCTCCAGCGCTTCTCTGTGGGCGGCGTTGGTCCGGGCGGATGGAATGGGAACCTGGTGAGCTCGGAAGGTACCTTCGACCTGCTTACCGTCAACCATCGGCGGTCCTGTCCAGCCTTTTGGTGAGCGCAGCACGATCATCGGCCATCGTGGAAGTCGCTCACCGCGGGGGCCATCCATCCCGTGAATGTGATCGATGTCATCGAGGCATTGTTCCAACACACTCGCAAACGACTGATGGGCTTCGGCCGGGTTCGTGGTGAGGTCAATGGTTACGTCACGGGGGTCGTAGCCGTAGCCACGAAGGAGTTGGTGGAGATCCCCTGCTGGGATCCGAGCAAGGATGGTCGGATTCGCGATCTTGTAGCCGTTGAGGTGCAGAATTGGAAGGACCGTGCCGTCACGATCGGGATTGATGAACTTGTTCACATGCCAACTCGCCGCCAGCGCTCCAGTCTCGGCTTCGCCGTCGCCGACGACACAAAAGACCGTGAGGTCGGGGTGGTCAAGGGCTGCTCCGTAGGCATGGAGGAGTGAGTACCCGAGCTCCCCACCCTCGTGAAATGAGCCAGGTGTATTAGGTGCGACGTGTGAGGGAACTCCACCCGGAAAGGAAAATTGCCGGAACAGACGCTGCATGCCAACTTCGTCTCGACGGATCGAGGAATAACGATCCGAGTAGGTGCCTTCGAGCCAGGCGCAGGCATTGGGTCCGGGACCGCCGTGCCCGGGACCCATCACGTAACACGCATTCAGATCACGCAGCCGAATCACGCGGTTCGCGTGGGCGTACACGAGATTCAACCCGGGGGTCGTGCCCCAATGTCCGAGCAATCTCGGCTTGACATCCTCGGCGGTGAGCGGCCGACGGAGGAGTGGGTTATCCATCAGGTAGATCTGGCCCACCGACAGGTAGTTCGCGGCTCTCCACCACGCATCGAGCCAACGAATCTCCTCGGAGGTGAGCGGCCCTTCGACCTCGTCCAGGTCATATCCAGTCGGAGCGACAGTCTTCCCATTTCCGTCCGACTCGTCGTCGGGGGAGGTGTCGGTGGAGGCCGTGGCAGGAACGTTCATGCAAGCTCCTTCAGTGAAACGGACGACGGTACGAAGCCTAGGTGCCCAACAAGCGCTAGAACCATGTGGGTGCGGATACTTGTCGTGAACGCTGGATCGACCAGTCTCAAGCTCCGAGTCGTTGACCGTGACGATCGTGTCAATGAAACCGTTGACTTCGGCCCACCTGGCGACGCACTGGAAGATGACCTGCGTAGCTTCTTGGCTTTCGTCGGACCGGTCGACGCCGTCGGCCACCGAGTAGTCCACGGAGGGTCACGGTTTACCCGTCCCGTCGTGGTCGATGCCACGGTACGCGCCCAGCTCGGCGAGCTGAGTGATCTGGCGCCGCTCCATAACCCTCCGGCCCTGGCGGCAATCGATGCCGTGCATGATCTCTTGCCAGATGCACCGGAGGTTGCTTGCTTCGACACTGCCTTCCACGCGTCACTCAAACCAGCTGCTTCGAGCTACGCGATCCCGACCGCGTGGGTCGAGACGTGGGGTCTGCGCCGCTACGGTTTCCACGGCCTCAGCTGCGAGTGGTCCGCACGTCGAGCTGCGGTGCTGTTGGACCGTCCCGCGAGTTCCCTCAGACTTGTGATTTGTCACCTCGGTGGCGGCGCTTCAGTGACTGCCACTGCAGGCGGTCGCTCGGTCGACACCACAATGGGATTCACCCCGACCGAAGGGCTCGTGATGGCAACCCGCCCGGGTGATGTCGATCCAGGAGTCATCGCCTGGGTCGCCGCTCATGGCGTCGCACCCCACGAACTGTCCGATGCCCTTGAGCGACGTAGCGGTCTCCTTGGACTCTCGAACGGTGCTACGGGCGATATGCGAGAGCTGCTTCAGCGGCGGGCGCGTGGGGATCCGGCAGCCAATCTGGCGGTGGACGTCTATGCCCATCGTCTCCGGGCCAAGATCGCAGCGATGGCAGCCGCCACGGATGGGACCGACGTCATCGTATTTACCGCTGGCGTTGGCGAGAACGCGAGCGAGATACGGGCCGATGCGTGCGACCATCTCGAATGGCTCGGTCTCTCTGTGGACCCCGATGCGAATTCTGCGGTTGGTCCCGACGACGTCGACATCAGCCAAGATCGTGCGAAAGTAAGGACCCTTGTCATACATTCGCGTGAGGATCTTGTCATCGCAGCCGGTTGCCGTGCAGCCTTGCGTGCGCAGATGTGAAGAGATTGCACATTTCCAAGGTTGCCGGCGCTCGCCGCGGGCTTGGGGCCCGGCGCTCACCGTGTCCGGCTTCCGGCCGTTCCCGGGGCCTTCCATTCTCTGGTGAATTCTGATTGGTGGGGAGAGAGGAGCCTGCGCACGCGAACGACCCCAAACCGCCGCGCAACGCCACCGCGGCACGCCGGCGGCGGCCGGCCACCACCCGAGACGGGAGACAGGGCGAGACGTAGGGAGGGGCCTTTGGCCGGGGCGGGGCAACGTCCGCCAGGTCCACTATCAGGATCGTGGGTTGGTTCCATTTGGTGCTGCCGAACGCGGCCTGATGAGCATGGCCAGAGGCGGTGGGATAGCCTCTCAGTCGAGGGGTGAAGGGTCTTGATCTCCTCAATTTGGAGGGAGGAACCTGTGCCGCGAACCCCGCCGGGATGGAAGATAGATGGCGTCAGGCATTGCGTTGGGGGGCTGGGGCAAGGCCTGCTATGCCTTGTCGTCGCGGTGCTCGGAATTGTAGGCGGCGAGCTTCTCCTCGCAGCACCGGCTGACGCCCAGGCGCCCATGACGACGTTGTACGTGGCTCAAGGCGGCAGCGACTCCTCCAATACCTGCACCTCCTCTGCCAGCCCATGTGCCACCATCTCCCACGCGGTGACCCAGGCCGTCTCGGGCGACACGATCGAGGTCGCGGGCACGATCGCTGACCATGTCGATGTGAGCACGTCGCTCACCATCAGCCAGTGGTCGGGTCAAGCGGCGGCCGTGGTGAACGGGAGCAATAGTGGAACCCCCTTCACGATCGAGTCGGGTGCCACGGTGAGCTTGGATCAGCTCACCGTCGAGAATGGCGAAGGCTATGCCGGTGGCGGCATCCACAACGACGGCACCCTGACGGTCACCGACAGCACCATCACCGGCAACACGGCCGACCTCGTCGGTGGTGGAGGCATCTACAACGCCAGCGGCACCCTGACAGTCACCGACAGCACGATCTCCTACAACACGGCGAACAGCGGCGGTGACGGTGGCGGTGGGATCTACAACTACGGCGGGCCGCTCACAGTCACCGACAGCACCATCTCCAACAACACGGCTCCCGACGGCGGTGGTGGGATCAACAACAGCGGTGGGGGCACCCCCACGATCACCGCCAGCACGATCTCGAACAATTCGGCTACCAGTGGCGACGGTGGCGGCATCGAGAGCTTCGGGGAGACATGGACGGTCGGGGCAACCATCGTGGCTGCCAACACCGGGGGCAACTGCCGTGTGATCGTCACGAGTGTCGGCTACAACCTGACCGACGATCCCTCCGGTTCCACCTGCGGATTCACCGGGACAACCGACGTTATCGGGGCCAACCCTCGGCTCGGTTCGTTGGCCGACAACGGCGGACCAACGCAGACCCTGCTCCCGGCGGCGACGAGCCCGGCGGCCGGAGTGATTCCACTCGGAACGACATTGAACGGGTTGGCAGTCTGCCCAGGTACCGACCAACGCGGCGTAGCCCGCCCCCAGCCTGCAGGTGGGTCCGCCTGCACCGTCGGTGCGGTAGAGGTCGCGCCGGCCGTGGCCATGACGACGTTGTACGTGGCTCAAGGCGGCAGCGACTCCTCCAATACCTGCACCTCCTCTGCCAGCCCATGTGCCACCATCTCCCACGCGGTGACCCAGGCCGTCTCGGGCGACACGATCGAGGTCGCGGGCACGATCGCTGACCATGTCGATGTGAGCACGTCGCTCACCATCAGCCAGTGGTCGGGTCAAGCGGCGGCCGTGGTGAACGGGAGCAATAGTGGAACCCCCTTCACGATCGAGTCGGGTGCCACGGTGAGCTTGGATCAGCTCACCGTCGAGAATGGCGAAGGCTATGCCGGTGGCGGCATCCACAACGACGGCACCCTGACGGTCACCGACAGCACCATCACCGGCAACACGGCCGACCTCGTCGGTGGTGGAGGCATCTACAACGCCAGCGGCACCCTGACAGTCACCGACAGCACGATCTCCTACAACACGGCGAACAGCGGCGGTGACGGTGGCGGTGGGATCTACAACTACGGCGGGCCGCTCACAGTCACCGACAGCACCATCTCCAACAACACGGCTCCCGACGGCGGTGGTGGGATCAACAACAGCGGTGGGGGCACCCCCACGATCACCGCCAGCACGATCTCGAACAATTCGGCTACCAGTGGCGACGGTGGCGGCATCGAGAGCTTCGGGGAGACATGGACGGTCGGGGCAACCATCGTGGCTGCCAACACCGGGGGCAACTGCCGTGTGATCGTCACGAGTGTCGGCTACAACCTGACCGACGATCCCTCCGGTTCCACCTGCGGATTCACCGGGACAACCGACGTTATCGGGGCCAACCCTCGGCTCGGTTCGTTGGCCGACAACGGCGGACCAACGCAGACCCTGCTCCCGGCGGCGACGAGCCCGGCGGCCGGAGTGATTCCACTCGGAACGACATTGAACGGGTTGGCAGTCTGCCCAGGTACCGACCAACGCGGCGTAGCCCGCCCCCAGCCTGCAGGTGGGTCCGCCTGCACCGTCGGTGCGGTAGAGGTCGCGCCGGCCGTGGCCATCACCTCGCCGGCCACCTTCCGGCTGGCACCACGGGGAGCGCGTACAGCCAGGGCCTGACGGCGACCGGCGGCACCACGCCCTACGCCTGGTCGAGCACCACGACGGCTGGCCAGACGGGCTTGCCCCCCGGTGTCACCCTCAGCGGCAGCACCTTGTCGGGGACGCCGACGACGCGGGGCACCTACACCTTCAACATCGTCGTCACCGACTCGAGCTCGCCTGTCGAAAATGCCACCCAGGCCGAGACGCTGATCGTCACCTCGACGCCGGCGGGGTTGACCGGGTTGTCCAACACGGCCAACTCCATCAAGCTGACGTGGATCGCGGTGCCCAATGCGCTGCGCTACAACATCTTCCGCTCGAGCACGGGGATGGCGGGCAGTTACAGCTACGCCTTCAACACCACGGGCACGAGCTGGACCAATACTTTTGGCGGGACGGGGAACACGACCTACTTCTACGAGGTCTCCACGGTGGTGGGCTCGACCTACGATCAGACGTCGGCCTTTACGAACCCGGTCTCTGTGACCTCCAGGGCCGTGCCGCTCGCACCGACCGGGGTCAGCGCCACCGCGGGGTCCGATGCCCAGATCAAGGTCTCGTGGAATCCGGTCATGGGGGCGACGAGCTACACCGTCTCCCGTGCCACCACCTCGGGCGGTCCCTACAGCGTCCTGTCCCGTCAGAGCGGTACGACCTACGCCAATAACGGCCTGGCCGGAGGCGCCACTTACTACTACGTGGTCACGGCCACCACGAGTATCGGCACCTCGGCCAATTCAACGGAGGCGACGGCCACCACCCTGGCCCGGCCCGTGGCCCCCGTAGCCACCGCGACGGTGGCCAGTACCAAATCGGTCCACGTGGCCTGGAGTGCGGTGACGGCCACCGGTTCGACGGGGCCGACCACCTATGACGTCTACCGGGCGACGACCTCTGGTGGTCCCTACACGCTCCAAGCCGTCCTTTCGGCGACCTCGTGGCCCAACAACGGCCTGACCCACGGCACCACCTACTCCTACGTGGTCAAGGCCGTGGTCCCCGGCGTGGGCACGTCACCCCTGTCGTCCGAGGTCTCGGCTACCCCCTAAACCCGCTTACGCGATCGTGTACAAGAACAGATCAGGCAGATCAGGCCAGGCGGGGCACTGCGAGAAGCCGGAGACGTGGCGCGGCCGGTGGGGTACCGCAGGGGCCTGGAAGCCGGTGTGGTCCTGTGAGACTCACGCCGACGGTCGACGGGTGCACGGCTCCTGACCGTTGGAAATTCGTCCCGGGCCAAAGCCCCGCCCTTCTCTCTCCCCTCCCCGTCTCGGGTGGCGGCCGGCGCCGCCGGCGTACCGCGGCGGCCGTTGCGCAGCGGTTTTGGGGTCGTGCGTGTGCGCAGGCTCCTCTCTCCCGATTCTGACTGGTGGGCGCGCGGTGGTGGGCGCTGCGGGACTCGAACCTTCATCGAGTCCGCCTCAGAGCGCCGCGGCGGCCTCACGCTCGCACGCCGTCCCTTCGAAGAACCGGGGGTTCGCTCCAGCATGGAGCCGGACCGGATTGGTGAAGGTGAACTGCTCGAACTCCTCGAGAGTGAGCGATCCCCGTTCAAGCAGCTCGTAGGCCTCGACCATGACGTTGCTCATCACCGGTGCGTCCCAGTGGGAGACGTCGCTGCCCAGCATGGGACTCGAGCGCGACGTGGCGTCCTTCGAAATTGAGGTGGAAACCGAACGAGATCAAAGGATCGTCAGCCTCGCAGCCGAAGTAGAGGCGGGTCTCGAAGGGCTCGATGATGTCCTCAACCGTGGTGACCGAGGCCGCCGCGAACTCGTCGAGCACCGCGGGCCGGCCGGGACGTCGGGACAGGTGTTCACCGAGCTCGCTCAAATTGTTCGTCATGTCCGTGCTTCCGTAGCGCTCCACCAAGGCCAGCACTGCGGCCACGTCGAGGTTGGCGGGATCGAGATCGTTGATGGCGTGGCCGCCCCGTTTGTCCCAGTGGCCGATGAGGTCGGCCAGTAGCGCGCATCCCCAGGTGACGCCGCCCTCCAGGAAGCCGATGCGCAGCTCGGCAAACCGCCGGTACACACCGCCGAGGAAGAGGGCCTTGCACAGGACCTCATGGGCCCCGGCGATCCCGTTCACGTGGTTGAACACGTAGTTGGTGATCGATCGGGCCGGATGCACCTGCTGCAAGGAGCTGTGGAATGCGGGAGCGACCTTGTTCCGCACGCAGGCCTCCCAGACCGGGTCGTAGTCGTAGGGGCTGTCGAGGCCGAACACATCGAGACGCGAACCCGCCGCGGGTCCTTCCTTCGATCCCACCGGCCGAAATGCATGACCGGCCAGCACCACCGACTTGAAGCCCAGTTCCTGTACGGCGAAGTCGATCTCGGCCACGGCCTCGTCCGGGTTCTGCATGGGAATGAGCGCACCCGGCTCCAGCCGATCGCGGTAGGGGGCGAACAACGTGGCGAAGTACCGGTTGGTGGCTCGGCAGGTGGGGGCGCGGAGATCGTCGTCGGTGCTCATGAGAAAGCCCAGGGTCCATGAGGGATAGATCAGCATGAAGTCGATGCCCAGCTCCTCCAGGCGGTCGTACATCAGGCCGGGGAGATGGGCTGTGGCCCGGTCCCTGGGGTCCGCCACCGGGTTCCCCCACCACGAGGGCATGGATCGCCACCCATCTACGACGGCGGGGACCGACCGGTCGGCCTCGAACACGGCAGTGTCCAGTTCCTTCAGGGCATGAGCCCGAAAGCGGTCCCGGAGTGCGGCCCCGCCCACCTCTTCGAGATAGGTCAGCACCTCGTCGTTCAACAGGGGCATGAATTCCATGAAGTGCCCATCGGCGTCCATGATCGGATGCCCGACCTCGGACCGGACATCAGCGGCCGTCATGTTCCTGGTCGTCGCCATAGGTGAGTCCCGACTCTCCTGCTAGTCGATGCAGCCCAGGTCGCGTGCCCAGGCCAGGTTCTTCCGGGCTGACCCCACATGGGCGATGTGCACGACAAAGCCCTCGCCCTGGTTCGGGTCGCCGTGTTCGATGCGACCGGTGTCGCGCCCTTCGGCTTCGGTGGCCAGATGATCAAGCTCGCGCCAGTAGGCGAGCTCGTCGTCGGTGGGCGAGAAGACCTCGTGCACCAGGGGGATGTGGTCAGGATTCCCAATCATCATCCCGTAGTAGCCGAGGTCGCGCAGCTCAGTGGCCCACTTTCGCAGCCCATCGAGATCGTCGCTGTCGCCACCCCACATGCCGCTGATGGGGTAGCGGATCCCGGCCGCCTTGGCGTCGAGCAGGACCTTGGAGCGGAGGAAGAGGGTCTCTCTGCCCTCAGCCGACCACCGGAAGCCCAGCGCCTGGTGAATGTCGCCGAACCGGGAGATGGCACCACCCATGTAGAGGACCCGTTCGGAGGCCATGGCGATGTCATAGGCCAGGCGGAGCGCCTGGGCCGTCTCAAGGATGGGGTAGATGATCTTGGACTTCAGCGGCAGGCCTGCTTCGACCTCCATGCAGTTGAGGAGAGCGTCGGCCCCGTGTACGTCCCGTGGCCCCTGCACCTTCGGCAAAAGGATCCCCGCCAGCGTCTCGTGCATGACCGCCCGCAGGTCCTTGAGGGTTTGGCCGGTGTCGACTGCCTGTACCCGGGCGAACCAGAGCGGTGCTGGGTCATCGGGCAGCCGAGAGAAGAACTCCGAGACGATGGAGCGAGCCCGCTCTCGGTCAGCCTCGGAGCACGGCGTCCGAGGTTCCTCCAGGTCGATGACCACGGCATCGGCACCGTGGAACCGGGCTCTCTCGATTTGTTCCGATTCGCTCCCGGGCACGAAGAGAACAGTGCGTAGTGGTCTGCTGTGCGCTCGCTCGTCGGTCACATTCACCCCCGGCCCGGACGCCAGCCACGACTTGGCTGTTCTGGTTGGCACAGTAGCAATACATCGATTGTCCGGCAGCCACTTACTGGAAGGAGGCCTCCAACGACCAACGGCTGGCGTCACGCCAGCGGGCCAGCGCCGAGCGGCTCTTGGATCAATGCCCCGTCCATGACCCGGATACCGAGCCCTCCAGCTCAGACAATCAGCCTATGGCGACTGCACATTCAGGCAGCAGAGTGTGGGACCGCCAGGGCAGCAAGCGCTTCCCAATGTCGCAACGCCGGCACCTGCTTCCCCGACCGGATCATCGACGCCGTCGACTTCGCCACTCCGCATGGCCCCCCGATCTGCTCGACACTACAAGTGCCGCAACCGCCGATCGGGAGCCTCACGAGGTGGACGCCCGACGCGATGACAGGCACCGACGCTCTCCGAAGGGGGACTCGTTGTGAGGGTTCATCCATGAACTGTGCGTGGTCAAGGACGACTAACCGGATGAACCGAATTCGATGGGCACGCTGATCGCTTGGCCCTTCGCCCAGTGGCTTGAACCGGTCGAGAGGAGCCAGTCGGCGAACTCCGTGTCGTTGACGGCCAGGGCATCGACCGAATTCGCCGGGCCGAAGGCCAGTGTGCTCGTTCCCTTTGGCAAGGCTGGCAGCATTTGCCAGGAAACACCCGGACCCCCCACGACGGCCCCCTCCTCCCGTCCCCCAGACTCGGTCAGCAGGGCGAACATCCCGACGCCGCCGGCCGGTCCGACGGACAGCACACGCTGTGACGAACGCAGTCGCAAAGCTCGAGAAACGCTCCACTCACCCCCGCTTCCGGCCCAGGCCGCCACCAGACTCGCGCCCCAGTGGACGGAGGTCACAGCGAGAATCGTCGAGATTCCCTCGCTCGTCTGTCTCAGGCTGATCACGTCGACGCTGCCATGGTCGAGTTGTCGTGGAAGGGTGGGTCCGACAAGGCGCCATCGGTCTGCGCTTCGGGAAAAAATGCCGACCGTGCCGGCATGCCGGCATCCACCGCCGATCAACGCTTGGGTCGCGTTGTAGCCAACAGCGGTAATGAAGTGGAGACCACATTGACGTCCAGCCGACGAGGAGGCCAACACGGTCTCGGTTGTCAGCGTCTGCCAGGTGGAAAGGCCCCGTGCGCTCGACACAGCGCGCACCCCGTCGCCGTCGTTCACGAGGGCCGCCGAGCTTCCGCTGAGGGAGTCTGTGGCTAGGGCGCTGTTGTCAGCGGCCAGGCCAGCCGGGAGCACCCCAGTGGTCCACGATGACTGCGTCGGTGAGGCGGTGAGGAGCGGTGAGAACGTCAAGCGATTGGCGGGCCGGATGCCGACCTCGACCGAGTGGCCATCGGGGGTGGCAATGATCAGACCCCCGTTGGTGGCCGTGGCCAGTGTCGAGGTGGCGTTGGACCACCTCGATGAACCACTGGCCCGAAAGAACAGCTGCCAGAACGTGTTGAGCGGCTGGTCCAGATGACCCATGGGAACGGTCGCCCAGGTTCCGGCCGATGTCTGAACCGAAGTGGCGAGCGCCGAAGGTAATTCGGACTCGATCCCGAGCGGTGTGGCTCCAACTGGCTCGGCGAACGATATGGCGGTCAGGGTCATCAAGGACAACGCCGAGCCAACGGCCCGATACCACCACGTGCCCCGCGAAAATGATCTGGTTCTGGCCGCATTGTTCATGAGGATGTCCGGACGGTGTCGACCTCGTTCACGATGGTTGCGGCGAAGGAGGACTCGGTCGTGGACGTCCCTGGTCCCGGGTCGGTGTTGAGTATCGCCCTGGTGTGCCCGGTGGCGTCGATCACGTACGCGACGTCGCTGTGCGCGATCATCGCCCCGGCCGGCGAGTAATCGTCCAGCACCCCGAAGGCAGCCCAAACGCGCCTCAATTGTGCCGTTGGCCCGGTCAAGTACAGCCAGTTCCCCAACTGATTCAGAGACTCCTGGCGATCAAATGCGACCAGGTACTGAGGAGCCGTGTACAGGGGGTTGAGATTTACCGCCACGAATTCGACGTGGCTCTGTACCCCTCCGAGGAGGCCGTCGGCGCGGCGGAGTTCTTGGGCGATGATCGGACAGTCCGAGACACACACGGGGTCGAGGAACGCGAGAACCACAGTCTTCCCGTGAAGGTCGTGCAAAGAGACGACTTCGCCGCGCTGGTCGACCAGCTGGAACGGTGGGGTCGGCGTGTCGGTGACATTCGGCGTGCCGTCGACCGCTTGGGCGACGATCGGATCAGCATTGGGGTTAGTGGACGCCGCCGCCATGGGCACAGCGCCAACGAGGACGATCGCAATGGCGCCGAGTGCAGCGAGCAGTCGGAACGAGAGGACCGGACTTGTCATGTCACCCTCGGCCCACGAGGGTCTTGGTTCAGCAGCTTCCTCCGCCGCAATCGGAACGTCGGCCGGAGGCACTCTCGTCATGGCTAGGTAGCCCCCCACGAAGATGAGCGCCATGGGAATCATGCTGTTCGGATCGGTACCCACGCCGCCGAGGAACCCGAGGTCTTCGATAAGCACCCAGTCCGCAAGGCAGAGCACGATACCGGCGACCACTCCGACCCGAGCGGGCCGGGCCCGGCCGGACACGAAGCACAACCCGATGGCCCCGAGGCTTACGACCAGGAACAGGTTGACGCCCCAGCCGTGTGCCGAATCGAAGGCCGCGAAACTGCCCAGCCAGGACGACAGGAAGCCCGGCTGGGGGGTTTGGGACATCACGCGCACCATCCCGGTGAGCGTCCCCGGCGTGGCGCTGTGCCCGATATGACCCTGCCAGAAGCCTCGGCCGGGCCACGCCTGGAGGACCGCCATCCCGATGAAGAAGAGCCCCATCACGGCGAGGACGACGCGTCCGAGCCGCGGGGTCGTCCACGATCGCTCCGGGACCGCCAGCAGCAGTCCGGCAAACGAGTAGAAGAGGACGGCGCCGGGAGCGCCGAACGCCCAGGTGAGTCCGGGGGCGAAAATTCCCCCAAAGCTCTCTCCGAAGATCCAGACGACGACGCCCCAGCCTGCGCTGACCAAACCGGCCGCTCGTGACCAGTTCCCGCGTGGTCCGGCCAACAGCCAAACTCCGATGCCGACTTGAATCCATACGGCCGAGGCCGGCGCCGCGATGGGATGGTTGCTCCAAATCGTCCCACCGACGTTGACGACGTGCTGCACCCAAGTCGGCGAGTTCGCGGCGGTGGGTTGGATCACTTGCGTCGTCATGCCCAGCGGCATCGAGGACTGACCTTGGAGAACTCCGTCGAAGATCCAGAGCAGACCGAAGCCAATCCGAATTGTCCGGCGGCCGATGGGCTCGGGGTGGGGCCAGGGTGGCCGGGGCGGCCGAGCAGATGTCCCTTCGAGTGACACGGCTCTTCGGTACTGCACTGTTCGGAGCACGTTCCATACCACCGCTAGGAGAGCGAGGAGGAGGAACACCAAGATCCCCTGGTGCAGGAGGGTCGAGTTGAACGTCGAGACGACAGTTGGGTCGTTCGTGTTGAGACCGGCATTCATCCCCGGCATGGCGGCTTGATCTCCTCTCCCTTCGGACGGTTCACCCCATTGGTCTGTCGGGGAAGGCCGGGTCGCGCTGTCCCGGCGTCAGCGACATCCGCACCCGAACCGATACGGCATGGCAGTGACAAGGCATCAGCCATTTGAGGAAGCCATGACCGAAGCCTCGACGATCTGGATGTCCGGGGGTTGTATGGCCAGGGGACCCCCCGCCACGGGGATCTGCCAGACCATCGTCACATATGGCGTGGGCTTCCGCACTGTGCCTGGGGCGCACGGCGCCACACCGGTGATCTGGAGGGCGGCATCAGTCGCAGAGGAGGACGGAACGCACACATCGGTCCGCTGATGCCACTGGACGAGGGGGCCGTAGGGCATCGGTGGGGTGCTCAGGGTGATCGGCAAAATGTACATCGCCGCGGCGAGTACCTCGTTCCCCGCCGGGGTCTGGGCATAGACGAGCCCGTCGATCGACTGAGGATCGAGTGTTTTCTTCGCTGCTGCGTTTGCCGCCACGATGGTCGGGTTCACGTAGTACACGACGGGATAGTCCGTCGGCGACACTGCGACGTAGCCCGCCGCCATCGCCTCGGAAGGATCGGCATAGCGGGCAACGGCCTGGGTGGTCTTCTGCACGTACTGGGTGGCGTTGATCTGCTGGGAGAATGTGGGCTCCGACGCGCATCCGGTCGCAGCCATGTGGATGTCGGTGGGTCCGTTGGCGCCTTGGGCCAAGAGCTCACGTGCAGTGGCCGTCGGCAGTGCAGGACCGGTGTAGTGCCAGTTCTCCTTCGTGGTGTTCAGCCCAGCCGCCGCACTGGCGTCGGCGCCGTTCAGGTTCATGTTGGTGCCGGGCCCAGCCATGACCATGTTCGGCGTATTCTGGACGTCCAGCCCGGTCCGCTGAGCCCCGTTGTTCCCGCTCGTACAGGTGGCCGTTGCTGCCGTCCCCCCGCCCGAGCCCGTCATCGCCCCGGACATACCGGTCATGCCGGACATCGCTGTGCCGGTCGACTCCTGAGCGACCACCGGATAGGCGGCACTGAGGAACAGGCCAACGACAAGTGCCACCAACGCCCCGAGGACCGCCACCGGATAGCGAAAGAGCGCCCTCGAGAACGGGGAGCGCCAGGTCGCCAGATCCGGGAGCGCGGCCGGCACCATGGCCAGCGCCAGCAGCACGACGAGAGGCCCAGAGTTCGGGTCGGTCCCCGAGCCGGTGAAGATGCCTCCCAGACCCTGGCCGCTGATCCAAAAGAAGGTCGCCAACAGGCCTCCTGCGGCGAGGAACGGAGCGGACGGCGGAACAGCAGGGGTCCGAACCCGACCACCAGCGAGCCGATGGCCAGTAGCCATGTGGTCCCCACGCCGCCACTGCCGAAGTGGTTGCCGAAGCTGTCGAGAAAGTGCGAATAGGCGCTCGGCTCGCCTGGTGACATGCCCGTGATCGCGCTCGACACCGACGTCGAGGTCCGGTTGTTGGGCAACAGGAACAAGATCGCGGCCAGCGACCAGTACCCCGACCACACCAAGAGCGCAGTCGTGGCCCCGCCGATCCCTCGTCCGGCGGCCGAGGATGCGATGCCGACGCTGGGTTTCGTCTCCTGCTCCTCTTCGCTGGGAGCTGACCGTGGCCAGGCCATCAGGCCGATGAGTCCGTAGAGCAACACCGACCCCGGTGCTCCGGTGAGGGCGGAGGCCGATCCGGTGAAGATCTGCCCGAGGCCTTCCCCGAAGAACCAGACGCCGAAGGCCCAGAAGAACGACACGACGAGGGCCGGTCGCACGGTCCGCCGGAACAGCAGTCCCAGCCCGATGGCGACTTGGATGAGCGCAAACAAGGTGTTCCAGACAGCGACGTGGGGCCCCACGAAGTTGCCCACGTTGGTGATGATCCACCGAACGATGTCGGGCTGGTTGTGCGCGTTGTTCAGGAGGTAGGTCGTGGTGAAGCCACTGCCGAACATGTAGGGCTGGAACTGCAAGCCGGCGTCGAGGAGCCAGAACAAGCCCACGATGATCTGGAGGACTCGCTGGGTTCGCACGAGACGGAAGTCTCGGCGTCGCTTTTCGGCTGGGGCTTCGGTGACATCATCCATGGCTCTCGGCTCCACTTCTGAGTCCAGGTCAGTCATTTCTCTCCAGGCGTATACCGTGCGACACCCGCATCAGATGCCCTGTGCGGGGGGCCCTGACGCGGCTGCTGTCGCAGGCTCTCGGCCACAGACGGCGGTTCACAATGCTGTCTCGCCGTCCCCTACGAGCTGGAAGGTGCCCGAGGCATCGAGCTCGCGGTCGATGCGCACGGCCTTGCGCTCATCCATGTGCATCCAGCGCAGAGCCACCGGGATCATGGGCCAGAGCATCAGGGTGTCGCCGACGACCCACATGATGTCGCCGCCCACATGGAGGTCCACGACGTAGGAGGGTCCCCAGGTGCGGTGGGTGGCGAAGTAGGCCGGGAACATCTCATGCGAGGCTCCAGCTAGTGACAACCCCGTAAAGGTGTCGATGGGGATGGCCAGGAACAGGTAGAAGAACTGGAGGGCCGGGTGCAGGCGGTAGCAGTTGGGGTCCGAGCCGAAGATCTGGCGCCAGAACAGGTAGCCGACGACCAGGAAGACCAGGTGCTCGGCGTTGTGCACGCTCTCGTGGGTGAGTGTGTAGTTGTACCAAACCGTCAGGTGCGTGATCGGGATCAGCACGGCGTAGAGCACGAAGGCGACAATTGGATGGCCGAGGAACTTGGCTACCTTCGAGCGGAGCACCTCGGTCACCGCGATGTGGGCGGTACCGGTGGTCGAGCGCCAGGCCAGGTCCAAGGGAGAGGCGATGGCGTAGAGGGGGGCGGCCACCATGATGAGGAGCAGGTGCTGGACCATGTGGTCCCAGAAGAGCTCTCCGTCGTAGACGCCGACGAAGCTGAAGATGGCTACTCCCGTCGTGAACAGCGCGCCGAAGAAGGCCACCATCTTGCCGACCGACCACTGATGACGAGGATGCAGGGCGTTGTTGCGCCGTACCCCCCACAGGTAGAGAGTGAGCGCGACGAGGATCATGGCCACCGGAACGAAGTCGAACTGGGTGGAAGTGAATTCGGAACCCCGCAGCGGGGGGAGCGGCGCGTCGTAGAGGACGGCGATCACGACTTGGACGGTACTACTACGCTGTGTAGAATCCAGTCGCCCTGGCATAGCCATGGCCGCGGCGATGGAGAGTAGAAGAGAGGCCATGACCGGACTCGGTGAACTCGAACGCAGGGTGATGGACGTCCTCTGGGGCTCCATGGGCCTGCAACTGACGGGTCGCCAGGTCGCCGATGAGTTGCCCGACCGTGCCTACACCACGGTGCTCACCATCCTCGAGCGTCTGCGCCGCAAGAACCTGGTTGAGCGGACCACGGAGGGTAAGGCGCATCGTTTTGCGGCAACCGCCAGCCGGGAGACCTACATGGCCGAGCTGATGGTCGAGGCACTCGGGAGCTCCCGGGACCGACACGCCGTCCTCGTACGGTTCGCCGAGGTGGTAAGTCCCGAGGAGGCCGTTGTCTTGCGCGAGGCGCTCGAAGACCTGCCCAACGACACCGTTGGGAAGAAGCCATGAACCTCTACCTCGACGCTGCGATCCTGAGCGCACTCGCTGTTCTGCTGGTCTGTCCCTTCAGTAGGTGGCTGGCAAGGGCGAGCTGGGTGACCCGCTCTCCCCGCGCCGCGATTGCGCTCTGGCATTGCCTCGGTTTCAGCGCCACGCTGGCCACGATCGGCGCGGGCCTCTGCGTCGCCACCGAGCGCTTTCATGCCGGCTTCGTGGGCGGCGTGGCTGAACTCGGGGAGGGTATTGTCGGGGGCCATCCTCTCCAGGGTCTCGGCCTGCCCGACGCACTCGGTCTGACGTTGGCGGCCGACGTCGGCGTCGTACTCCTCAGCATTGTCGGGGTCGTGATCTTGCGCACCGTCCTGGCACGAGCGCGCCACCGCCGCCTGCTCAATCTGTTGGCCGCTCCATCCCAGGGTCGTGCGGGAACATTGACGCTCGACCACCCTTCCCCGATCGCCTACTGCCTGCCGGGCATACGTCCGCGTATCGTCATCAGCTCGGGCACGTTGCGACTCCTGGACCAGGCGCAGCTGGCCGCCGTGATCGAGCACGAACGTGGACATGCACATGAGCGCCATGGGCTGGTGATGCTGCCGATGACCGGCTTGACCGAACCCCTTCGATGGATCCCGTACGCTCGCCTGGCCCCTCGTGCGGTGGCGGGCCTTCTCGAAATGGCGGCCGACGATCATGCGGCCCGACGGCACGCCCCTTCCTCCCTGGTGTCCACGCTGGTAGCCCTTTCCACCTCGGCTGCTCCCCCTTGCGGTGCCTTCGCCGTCGCCTCACACAGCGTGAACGCGCGGGTACAGCGGCTCATGGCGTCAGAGCGCACTTCCAAAAGGACGGCGATCGCCATGGGGCTCCTGTGCACGGTGGCCGTTGGTGCCCCCCTCGCCCTCGTTCTTTCTTCGTAAACGAATTTCGGCCAACCAGGTGGTGACGACCTATGGGCTATCTCACCCAGTGGTCCTTCGATCCCTTCGTCATTGTCGTCGCGGTCGTCGTCGCCTGGCACGAGGTGGGCCTGGCGCACCTGGCCCGGCGTTCCCGTCACGCTCGGACGCTCGAGCGCCGCCGACGTTCGTTCTACTTCTATGGCGGGCTCGCCGTCCTCCTCTTAGCGGTTGTCTCCCCCATCGACTACTGGGCCGACGACTACTTCTTCGCCCACATGATCGAGCACATCTTGATCATGTTCTTCGCTCCGATTCTCATCGTGGCCGGGGCGCCGTGGCTCCCGCTCGTCCACGCGTTCCCGGTCACGGTGCGGCGCCGGGTGGGGCGATCCGTCCTCCTTGGTTCATGGGCCAGACCGCTCCGGGCGCTCGGGCGTCTCGTGACGAACGGCGTGTTTGCCGTCGTGCTGTTCAACGTCGTCATGGTGGCCTGGCACCTACCTAGTGCCTTCGACGCGGCCGAGAACAATCAGGACATCCACATCTGGCTCATGCACGCGAGCTTCTTCGTCGCGGGCGTCCTCTTCTGGCTACAGATCATCCCCTCGTACCCGATCAAGCCCAAGCTCACGGCAGTAGGGAAGATCGGTGCCCTCGTTGTGACCAACGTCGTCATGTTCGTCCTCGCCATGGCGCTCAGCATCTTCTCCTCATCGTCGTGGTACACCGTCTACAACCACATCCCCGGCGTGTCGCTCCCACCCTTTGCCGACCAACAGATCGGAGCCGGGATCCTCTGGATCTGCGGCGATTTCTGGGCGGTCCCAGCGCTGATCTGGGTGATCCACCAGGCAGTCGAGGAGGAGGGGTCGGCGAGTGCGCTCATCGACCGGCTGTTCCATCGGCCGCCGCTCCAGTCCTTGCCGCAGGTCCCACGTGGATAGGGCTGATAGCTGATTCATCGGAGTGACCCTGGCCTGCCGGGAGTGGTACCTGAAAGCTCGGGCCGTTCACTCCTTTGCCGACACTGGGGCCATGTGGAAGGGGTTTTCCCTCCAGGGTTCGCGCCATGCGCAACCTCGCCCGCACCGTCTACCTGTCGAGGCCGCCTACGGGTAGATTTCCCGGACGGCCCGCTCGCCCGACCGGATGGCACCATCCATGTCGCCATTGAACGTCGACGACGTCTCGGTGCCCGCCCAGTGGATGCGCCCAACCGGCGCGCGCCAGGCGCTCCCGAAGGACGTCCACGTTCCCGGCACTACGCCGACGGTGGCTCCGCCCCTGATCCAGGGCTGCGCCGACCAGTCGAACTCGAAATACTTCGACGGCGTCTTGGCTTGGGGTCCGAACAACGTCCCCAGAGTGTCAAGGATGGCAGCCTTGCGTTCGGCGGCCGGGCGCAGCCCCCAGGTGAGATAGGCGTTGCTGTCGACCAGCCCGTAGATGACGCCGGGCGTTCCCGATGGCGGCGTGTTGTCGAACGTGCCGACGATCGGACCGGTGAGCGCGACCGACATCCCGTTCAGACCGGCCTCGCGCCAGAACGGCGTGGGGTACACGGCAAAGGCTTTCATCACACAGCCCATTGGCGTGTGTTGCGCAAACTGATCACGCGCAATGGGCATCTTGGGTGAGTAGGCGATCCGTCCGCTCATGGGTGATGCCATGGCGATGATGACGCGGGAGGCGGAGAACACGCCCTTGGGCGTCTGCAGCCGCACCCCGCCCTTGGTCTGCGTGATGGAGTACACCGGGGTGTCAAGGACCACCCGGTTCTTCATCGCCGCGGTCATCTTTTCGACCAAAAGGCCCGAGCCGCCGACAACCCGGTACTGCAGCACTCCTTTGGTGGAGACGAGATTGAACGGTCCGCCCGCTGACTGTGCCACGAAGAGGAAATGGAGCAACGACGTCTGCTGGGGTGCTGGACCGGCCGCGCCCCCGAGACTGTTGGCAAGGAGCGTTTGGGCCAACGGGGTCGAGACGTTGCTCTGCGTCCATTGGAGGAACGTCTGGTTGTCCCACTCAGCCGCGTTCGGGGTGTTCTGCGGTGCTTGGAGGTCGACCTGACTGGCCATGCCGGCCAGAGCAGTCAGCGCCGAGACGAGGGCGGCCTCATCGTCGGGCGAGACGCCCTGGGGAACCGTGCCGGTGTATTTGAAGACTTGCTGGCCGTCGTAGAACAGACTCGAACCGTCGTTGTAGGTCGGGAAGGTCTTGATCCCGTACGCCTTCAGCAAGGCCAGCAGCGGTCCTGCCCGTCGGCGACCCATTCCCCACCGAGCTCGGTGACCTGGTCGGGGGCTCTACCTACAGGGGCGTTTTGGACCCTGCCCCCGGTCCGATCGCTGGCTTCGAGGATGACAAAGGACCGGCCCGACGATTTCAGGAGCCGGCCGGCGGCAAGTCCGGAGATACCGCCACCGACGATCGCCACGTCTACGGGGCCGAAATCGGAGGTACTCTCGTCTGCCGACGCCCCGGCGACTCCCGAGAGGCCGCCAAATCCGGCAGCGGTGGCGGCGCCTGCCGCGGCCATCGCTCCGGCCCCCCCGATCAGACTTCGACGGGTGATGGTCCTGGGGTCCGGTTCGTTCGCTGGATGATCCGCCACGTAGAACCCCCTCCACACATCGCGTGTACGGATGTTACGTGACTGACGCTCGAGGATCGGAAACGTTGTATTCGGTCAGTCCAACGACACCCCCTATCAATGGTCCGATCAGTGTTATGACCCGCTGGTCGCCCCCTACTCTCGCATTTGGTTGCAATAGGTCTTGG
>CAWIKB010000016.1:0-102711 GCA_963836605.1 uncultured Acidimicrobiaceae bacterium
AGGGAGTGACGGGGTGCGAGCCCCGCCCCGGACTGATCCGACGGAGGAGGGGGATCGATGTCCCAGGAGAACACGTCTGAAGGATTCATGAGCCTGGAGGACCTGTTCCTCTCGAGCGAATTCGGCAAGACGCAGCCAGACGAGACCGAGGACGGCGGAGGTCACGTTCACGGCCGGGCCGTGACCACCGCAACCCCACCGGTGGGGACTCCGGTCGCGCCGACGGTGGCCGAGACCGCCGGCCATGCGACGACCACCCATCGCCGTCACACCGCCGCGATGGCCGCCCTGAGCGGGGTGACGGCTGCCGTGGTCATCGCCCTGGGCCTGAGTGGCGGCACCGGCAAGCCCGGTGCCGGAAACCGCTCGGCCAGCCAGTCCACCAGGACCAACCTCGGTCCTCTGCTGCCCTTCGGGAACCACGGTGGTCCGGGCCCGGCGAACTCGTCCCTACCGGGCGTTACCGCGGCCCCCGCCGCGCCTGGGGGGCCCGGTTCGGGTCCTGCGGGGACGGTTGCCGCCGTCGGCGGTCCGTCGGCGGTCGGCGCGGTGCCGGCCCTTGTCTCTGCCGCGACCACCGATGCCGCAAGCGGCGGCGACGTGGTCGAGTCACCAGGGACGAGTCCGGGACCCACGGGCTCTGGACCCACCGACTCGGGACCCGCCCCCACGGGACCCGCCCCCACGGGACCCGGCCCCACGGACCCGCCCCCACGGGTGCAGCGCCTCCGAGCACGGGTCCCGGCCCGGGACCGAGCACCGGCCCGACCCCGGGGACAGGTCAACTGGCCCCTGTGGTCTCCCTGGTCGGAGATGTGGTGGCGACGGCGGGCAACACGGTGTCGGGCCTGGCCACGACGGTGGGCTCGTCCGTGCCGCCCGTCGGGCTGCTGGCGTCCCCCTTGGGTTCGGCCGGCCACCCGGGCTGAGGTGTTCCCGGTCGTCCGCGTCGTCCGCGTCGTCCGGGCGGCCGGCCCCGTCGCGGCCACCGCAGGCCGCTCGACCGACCGACCTGACCTGATAAGCCGGAGGCCTCATCCCACCGCGGGGTGTTCACCGGGGAGGTCGACATGAATTATGTGAATTTGGGCGCATCTGGTCTTCGGGTGTCCCGGATCTGCTTGGGCATGATGGGATTCGGCAACAACAGTGAACGTCCCTGGGTGATCGACGAAGACGCGGCGGAGCCCATCGTCAAAGCGGCGGTCGAAGGCGGCGTCACCTTCTTCGATACGGCCGACACCTACTCGGGCGGCGCCAGCGAGGTGGCCACGGGACACCTGGTCCCCAAGTACCTGACCCGGGACGAGTCGGTCATCGCCACCAAGGTGTTCATGCCGATGACGCCGGGCGAGAACGGGGCCGGCCTCTCCCGCAAGCACGTGCTCTCCGCCATCGACGCGTCCCTCGGCCGTCTCGGTATGGACTACGTCGACCTCTACCAGATCCACCGCTGGGACCCGCGGACGCCCATTGAGGAGACCATGGGCGCCCTCCACGAGGTGGTGCAGTCCGGAAAGGCCAGGTACATCGGCGCCAGCAGCATGTTCTCGTGGCAGTTCGCCAAGGCGCAGTACACCGCCGAGAAGAACGGGTGGACCAAGTTCGTCTCGATGCAGAACCACTACAACCTGATCTACCGGGAGGAAGAGCGGGAGATGATCCCGCTCTGTCTCGATCAGGGTGTGGGCGTGATCCCCTGGAGCCCGCTGGCCCGCGGCGTCCTGGCCGGCACCCGCACCCGTGGGGGCGACCGCAACACCACGCGGTCGAGCACCGATCCCTTCACCGACTACCTGTACGACCAGCCGACCGACTTCGACGTGGTGGAGCGCGTCCAGGAGGTGGCCGCCGCCCGCGGGGTGCCGGCGCCGCAGGTGGCACTGTCGTGGCTCCTCTCCAAGCCGGGTGTGACGGCCCCCATCGTCGGGTCGACCAAGCCGGCCCACCTCCAAGATGCGCTGGCCGCCGAGCAGCTCACCCTCACCGACGACGAGGTGGCCAGTCTGGAGAAGCCCTACGTGCCCCACCCGGTGCTCGGGCACTTCTGAGGGGGCCCCGGACCGGGTCCACTAGGGTCGACCACCTGGGCAAACGCGGACAATTCGAGGTCTTGGGGGTTTCATGCGGGTCGCACTGACGGTGGCGGACTTTCTCAACCGGGCCGCGCTGGTGCACGGCACCCGGGTGGCCGTGATCGACGAGCCCGGCGCCGCGGGTTCGCTCGGCGCGCTGACCTATGCCGAGTTGGAGGCCCGGGCGCGCGGCATGGGGCGCGCCCTCGACCACCTCGACGTGGGCCACGGCGCGCGCGTCGCCATCGTCAGTCCGAATTCAGGGAAATTCCTGACCTCCTACTTCGGCGTCAGCAGCTACGGACGCATCCTGGTGCCCATCAATTTCCGGCTGACGGCCGAGGAGATCGGGTTCATCGTGCAGCATTCGGGAGCTTCGGTCCTCCTCTACGATCCCGAGCTGCGCGACGTGGTGGCCGACATCGGCGTGGCGCACCGCTTCGCCCTCGACGGGACCGACGACGCCGAGTTGATGGCCCCCGCGCCCGAAGGGGCCCAGCCCGAGCCCTGGGCGGCCGACGAGGACGCCACCTGCTCGGTCAACTACACCTCGGGCACCACGGCCCGACCCAAGGGCGTGCAGCTGACCCAGCGCAACTGCTGGATCAATGCCGTCACCTTCGGGTGGCACACCGGGGTCAGTGACCGCGACGTGCTCCTGCACACCCTCCCCATGTTCCACTGCAACGGATGGGGCATGCCGTACGCGGTGACCGGGATGGGGGGAACACACATCGTGCTGCGCAAGGTGGACGGGGAGGACATCCTGTCCCGTATCGAGCACCACGGCGTGACCCTGCTCTGCGCGGCACCGGCCGTGGTGGCCGCCGTCCTCGACGCGGCCGACGGCCGGCATCGGGAGGGTCGCGTGGTCCCGGGGCGGGGCACCGTCCGCATCGTGGTGGCCGGCGCCCCGCCACCCTCCAAGACGATCGAGCGGGTGGAGACCGAGCTCGGGTGGGAGTTCATACAGATCTACGGGCTGACCGAGACGGCGCCGCTGCTCACCATCAACCGGGCCCCCTCCGAATGGGACGCCGTCGCCCCGGCCGAGCGGGCCCAACGACTCAGCCAAGCCGGCGTCCCGGCCATCGGGGTGCGGATCGCCGTCGACGACGAGGGGGAGGTGCTGGCCCGCTCCAATCACGTGTTCGAGGGTTACTGGGAACAACCGAGCGAGTCGGCGGCCGCGCTTGAAGGGGGGTGGTTCCACACCGGCGACGGGGGCTACGTCAACGGAGCCCATCTGGTGATCTCGGACCGCAAGAAGGACGTCATCATCACCGGCGGCGAGAACGTGTCCTCCATTGAGGTCGAGGACTGCCTCTATCAGCACCCGGCGGTGGCCGAGGTGGCGGTCATCGGCGTGCCCCACCCCAAGTGGGGCGAGACGGTCATGGCCCTCGTGGTGTTGCGCGACGGTCAGGACGCCTCCGAGGCCGAGCTCATCGAGCACTGCCGCCGGCACCTGGCCCACTTCAAGGCTCCGACCACCGTGGAATTGCGGGACGCGCTGACCCGGACCGCGACCGGCAAGCTGCAGAAGTACAAATTGCGGCAGCCCTACTGGGCCGGGCGGGACAAGGCGGTGAACTAGTTACGACCGCGAGACGGTGAACCAGCTACGAGCGCGAAGTCGTGCGGCTCGTGCTGGTGCGGCTGGTCGTGGTGGTGTTGGTGGTGTTGGTGGTGGAGTTGGCCGCGGTATTCGAGCGGGCCGACATGGTGAAGAAGTCGCGGGCCCAGTAGGGCTCGAAGAACCGATCCGGTGCTCCCGTCATGGTCGGGAGCAGGTCCGTGCCGTTCGACGCGTTGGCTTCGGTCTGGGGCGGGGGTGGGGAGTAGGTGGCCAGGCTGACCCAGTCCGTGTTGATGTCGAGCTCCATGCCCCGCACGGCGCCGGCGTCGACCAGGAGGTTGGCCAGGCTGGTGATGTTCAGCGCCGGGCCACCGACATAGACCAGGGCGCCGTTGGCGGTGATCCCCAGCGCAGAGCGCCACACGTAGACCGCGTTCCCCAAGGTGGCACCCCACTGCGTGGTGTCACTGGCGTTCAACCCCGGCACCGGTGCGCCGTTGTCGACCAGGAGGTCGAGGTTCTGCCGCACGGAGACGACATCGGGCGTCATGGTGGCGTCCCGGCCCCATTGGCCCAGGGCCACCGACCCGTTCTTGTAGATCACGAGCGACGCCGCCCCCACCCGCAACGGGATCAACGTCTTGCCGTCGGTGTAGTAGCCGCCGTTGGCGCTCGACATGAGAAAGCCGGCATTGAACGCGGCCACCAGTGAATTGGCGGCGGCGGGTTGGATGGGTGCGGTGTGGGTGAAGGGCCCGCCCCCGGGAATCTGGCTGCCCGAGTAGAGGGCGGCGCTGAGCAATTTGGTGTCCATCCAGGCGACCCCCACCACCTCACTGGTGTGCTCGCTGTCGGGACGCATCGTGGTCTCGTACACCGCCGGGATGCCGTCGACCAGGCGGCCGGCCGCCGACCACTGGCCCTCGCCGGCGACGGCGGGGGTGGCCAGCGGCGTGAGCGGAGCCGGGACGGGGAGGTGCGCCACGGTGACGGTGGCCGGGAGGGTGGTGCTGGTCGGCTTCTTGAAGAGGTACTTGGGCGGTGCGCCGCCGATCTTGGGTTGATGGTGGGTGTAGTACTCGTTCTCGATCCAGTTGGCGAGGGTCCCCCCGCCGTGGGCGCGGGTCCATTCGGCGAAGCGTGTGGTGAGGGAGCTCCCGTTGGCCGGGTTGAGGAGCGCGCCGCCGAGGGAGATGGAGAGGATCACGAAGAAGAGGGTGAACGCGGCCAGGACCACCAGCATGATCCGTCGCCGCAGGTAGGTGCGCCGGGGGGCCGCGTGGCCAACCGCGTGCCGCGGGCCCCGGGGCTCGGGCCCCGCTGCATATCTTTGGTTCCGGTCCAGGACCTGGTCCTGGTCCATCTTCACCACGGGGCCACCCTCACCGCGGGCGCACCGGTCCATCCGTCGGGACGCGCGGGAAGAGAAGTACCTCGGAGAGCGAATTCCACCGGCGTCATACTAGAAGGGACGGGAAAAGCGCTGGCCGCGGCAACGGAGGTGGGGTGGCCACGGCCCTTAAGTATGGCCTCACCAGGGCTTTCCAACAAGGATGGTGCGCGCTTTAGCCATAGATTCCGGCGGCGAAGAGGGCGACCCACGAGACACCGAGCACTTGCAGGACACGGTCCCGCAGCACCAGGTCCTCGGGCGCACCGCCCTCGCCCCGGTCGAGCAGGCGCAGTACGTGGAGGATGCCGAGGATCACGGGCACGACCGTGAGCTCTATCCAGATGGAGTCGTGGTGGATCGATCGGGCCAGCCCCTCGCTGCCGAAGGCCCACAGGCAGTAGGCGGTCACCGTCACGGCCGCGGTCAGGGTCAAGGTCGATTGCAGGAACGAGGTGGTGTACTCCCCGAGCACCTCGCGGTGGGCGTCCGAGTCGTCGCCGAGCACCTTCAGCTCGGCCGCCCGTTTTCCGGCGACGACGAACAGCGCACCGAAGCTGGTGACGGCCAGGAACCAGGTGGAGATCGGGACGTGCGTGGCGATCCCACCGGCCAGGGCACGCAGCACGAAGCCCGAGGCCACGAAGGCCAGCTCGACCACCGGCACCTTCTTGAAATACACGGTGTAGGCCACACTGATCACCGCATAGAGGCCCACGACCAACGCCAACTTCCACCCGGCCAGGGCCCACGCGGCGCCGATGGACCCCAGCCCCAGCACCACACCGATGCCCACGGCGAGCGGGACCGGAACCTCTCCGGAGGCAATAGGGCGATGCTGCTTGACCGGATGTAGGCGGTCCGAATCGGCGTCGACCGAGTCGTTGAGCAGGTAGGTCGACGATGCCGCCGCGCAGAAGATCCCGAACGCACCCAACGCGTCGAGGATGGCGCCCCGGTAGTGATAGGCCCCGGCCGCGGCGGGCGCCACGAACACGAGCGCGTTCTTGGTCCACTGGCGGGGACGCAGGGCCCGGATGAGATTGAACAACACGCGGAAGGAGGTCTAGTAGTTCCGACGCCGCATCCACACCTCTTGGAGCGGGTCGGCGACCGGAGCATCCAGCGAGCGGGCGGAGGAGCCGAGGGACGAGGCGACAGAAGCAACGGTCGTGTACACGTCGCTCACAAGATGCAGCGTAGTCCGTGGTTCCGATCGGACTCCTGCACAGGCGACCGCTGAGTCGGGGCACGAAGGCGATCCACTCGTGGTGCGCATGCGCCCCGTGTCGCGTGTCGGGGTTGACTTCTGGTTCCGGTCTTATACAGTTATCTAGATGAATAGAGAAGTGTTGGGGCAGTCGATCAGCTTCCAGCTGAACTCGGACTCGGGGGTTCCCGCATATCTGCAGCTGGTGCAGCAGATCAAGCAGGCCCTGCGTATGGGCATCCTGGAGGTGGGAGACAAACTCCCGACCGTCAAGGAAGTGGTGGCCGAGGTGGCCATCAACCCCAACACGGTGATGAAGGCCTACTGGGAGCTCGAGCACGAAGGCTTGGTGGAGGGCCGCCAGGGTGTGGGGACCTTTGTGTCGCACCTCCCCTCCGGTCCGCCTCCGGGCACGCACGCCCGGTTGGCCCGCACCCTCGATCGGTGGGTGCAGTCGGCGCGCCGCGAAGGGCTCGACGACGAATCCATTGAAGCGCTGCTGCGAGCCACGCTCCGTCACGCGGGGGAACGGGGGGTGGCGTAATGACCGGGCGCGCTCGACGTCCCCACCCTGCAGACGAGTGGACTGGGAAAGCGCTACGGCTCCTTGTGGGCCCTCCAGGACTGCTCACTCGAGGTCCCGCGAGGTCGAGTCACCGCGCTCGTCGGGCCCAACGGTGCTGGCAAGACGACCCTCCTCCGCCTTCTCGTCGGCCTGGCCGCGCCGAGCACCGGCGCCGCCATGGTGCTCGGCGCCGTGCCGGAGCAGACGGAGGAATTCCTCTCCCGCATAGGGTATCTGGCGCAGGACGTTCCCCTTTACACCCGGTTGAGTACGGACGACCATCTCGCACTGGGCGCGCGGCTCAATCGGCGTTGGGATGCGGAGGGGGCGCGGGGGCGACTGCTGGGTCTGCGGGTTCCCCTGGACCGTCCGGTGTCCACTCTTTCGGGTGGCCAGCGAGCCCAGGTCGGCCTCGGGCTGGCGCTGGCCAAGCGACCCCGGGTTCTCCTCCTCGACGAGCCCGTGGCGGCGTTGGACCCATTGGCGCGCCGCGAATTCCTGGCCTCGCTGACCGAGGCGGTGGCCGAGGGTGACCTGTCGGTCATCCTCTCGTCGCATCTGCTTCACGATCTCGAGCGCGTGTGCGATCACGTGATCATGCTGGCCTCGGCCCGGACCCAGCTCTGTGCCGACATCGACTCGGTCCTGGCCACCCACAGAATCCTGGTGGGGCCGCGGCTGAACCTGGCCGATGTGGCACGCAACCTCGATGTGATCAAGGCAACGCAGACCGAACGACAGACCCGCCTCCTGGTCCGCATCGAGGGACCGGTGCTCGACCCGCGCTGGGATGTCGACGAGGTTGGCCTCGAGGACATCATCCTGGCGTACATGGGTCACCACGAAGCTTCGACCGCCGGACCGCTCTCCTCGATCGGAGCCCACCAATGAATAAGGTGATCTGGCGACTCCATAGGACGCAGGTGTATTTTGCCGCCGGCGCGCTGGCCGTGTTGACGGGCCTGTTGCTGGTCACCGGCATGGTCATGGCGCACGACTATCACGTGTTCCTGTCCACCTGCGCGGCGTCGCAGAGCTGCGGCGACGCTGCGCGCCTGTTCAGCGGCGACGGCGCCATTCTCGATCTGGTCAGCCTGACCCTGGTGGTGCCCCTGTTGTTCGGGCTCTTCTGGGGCGCGCCGCTCCTGGCCAATGAGTTCGAGGACGGCACCCACAACCTGGCCTGGACCCAGGGCGTGACCCGACGTCATTGGATGAACACCAACGTCATGTGGGCCCTCGTCGCCGCCGCGGTCTGGGGGGCGGCGATGGCCGCCCTGGTCAGCTGGTGGCGCCTTCCGGAGAATGCCATCGATACCAGATTCGGTGCCTTCGACATCCAGGGCTTCGTGCCGGTGGCCTACTCGCTCTTCGCCGTCGCCCTGGGCATCGCCGTCGGCTCGGTGTTCCGGCGGGTGCTTCCGGCCATAGCGACCACGCTGGGCATCTTCGTCGGCGTGCGGTTCGTGTTCGCCGTCTACGTGCGTCCGCACTACATGACCCCGGTCTCCAAAGTCTTCTCGTTCTCCGACTCGGGGAGCGCAGCTCATGGCGCATGGATCATCTCGAGTGGCGTCGTCGGTCCCCATGGCCACAACTACGGCAGTTCGTTTTCGCTCAGCCAGGTCCCGGCCGCATGCCAGCGTGGCTTCTTCGCGGGGGGCGGGAAGTCGACCTGCATGGCGTCCCACGGTTTCTACCAAGTCGTCGCGTTCCAACCCGCCAGCCGGTTCTGGGCGTTCCAGGGCATAGAGGCCGCCATCTTCGTGGCGCTGGCCGCCGGACTGGTGGCCTTCGCCTACCGGAGGGTCCTGACCCGCGACGCCTGAGGGGCCGCCGCGCTCTCGATGGATGGCGCGGACCTCCCGCACCCCCGACCCGGCAGCGCGAGCGCACATAGAGGTCAGCGCACATAGAGGTCACCACCGGCCGATTCGGCAATGGGGAGAGTGCGCAGCCCGGTTGCGGCGGGCCCGACTTCGACCGCACCGGTCTCCTGGTTGAACTGGGAGCCGTGACACGGGCACACCAGGACCTTTCCCGACTGGGAGTACTGGACGGTGCATCCGGCATGCGGACACACCGCGTCATAGGCGAGGAACTGCCCCTGCTGGGGCTGCAGGACGATCGACGGGTCCCCGGTAGAGGGATCCGAGAAGGTGGCCGCCCCGCCGACGGGCACATCGTGCGCCGGTCCGATAGCGGTCCCCGGCGGGTGCGTGGTGACCGGTGCCGGCACGCTGGTCGTGGGTCCCGCAGTGGTTGGGGTGGCCGAGGTGGTCGGGGTGCGCGAGGTGGTCGGAGTCGGTCCGACGGTCACCGGCGTGCCCTGGCCCGCACCAGCGGCGAGTCCCGAAGGAGAGCCGCCCGAGCCGACGAGCCGCCCGAGCCCGGCCGCCAGACCGGCCAGGGTCAGACCCCCGAGCCCGGCCGCCACCGCGGCCGTGCCACCGAGGACGAGCCGTCGCCGCCCGAGGTCGGTGGAGCGATCATCCCGCGCCGCCACATTGGCGAGAAAGGGACATGGCGCGGGGTCGCAGTCGGCTCCACGCAGAGCGGCGCACCGGCCCTTGGTGAAATTGCCGCAGACCTGGCGGACGACGTCGAACTCGATCGGCACGATCGTCGTCGGGGAGAGTCCCATCTCATGTCGGGTCCGAGCCGCGATGAACCCGTCGAGCGACCAGACGCCGCCCGACCCTGCGAGCAGGAGGGGTATCCAGGCGAAGAAGAACACGATGTCCGCGCCGGTGTAGTACGGGGATGAGTGGAAGCTGATGGTGAGAAACAGGGCCAGCGACAGCACGAGGCCACCGAAGGCGGCCACCCTGGTCCACAGACCGAGCAGGGCGCCGATGCCCACGGCCAGTTCGGCCAGAGCAATCACGACGCCGATGAGGACGGCCATCGATGAGAGGTGGGTGAGGATGCCGCGCAGCGGGCTCAGCCGCGGACGCGGCCATCAGCTGGGCCTGAATACCCGCCGGGTTGTGACTGTTGAAGAAATTGGGATTGGCCAGCTTCTGTATCCCCCCGAATGCGAAGGTGAATCCAAGGAAGGCCCGAAGGGGCAGGAGGGCCCACCCCGTCATGGCCAACGCCCGGGGCGGAGGAGAAAGGAAGAACCAGCGCGCCGTCCGGGTGGAGCGCCCCCGACCGCGGGCTATCGACATGGGAGGATCTTGATCCGCTCACCTTACGGGGAAATGACGTGCTGACGCAGGCCGTGCGGCCGTCCTGCGCCCGTCATGCGCCCGTCAGGTTGGACGGTTAGACATGGAACGTGAGAGTGCTGGTGGCCGAGGACGACGACGGGCTGCGGTCGGTGCTCGAGCGAGGGCTGCAGGAGGGCGGCTACGCGGTTGACGCGGTGAGTGACGGAGAACAGGCGCTGCGCTACCTGGACACGTACGACTACGAGGTCGCCATCGTTGACTGGCGGATGCCGAAGGTCTCGGGCCTCGACGTGATCCGCCAACTTCGCCGGCAGGGCTCGGCGCTCCCGGTCCTGATGCTCACCGCGCGGGATGCGGCGGGTGACCGCGTGACCGGTCTCGACGAGGGTGCCGATGACTACTTGGTCAAGCCGTTCGACTTCCCCGAATTCCTGGCCCGCGTCAGAGCCCTGCGCCGCCGCGGCTCGGCGGTGCAGGAGCTGCTGATCACGGTGGGCGATCTCACGTTCGACACGGTCACCCGTGAGGTGCACGTGGGATCCCGCCGGCCCCGGCTGACCGCGATCGAGCTCTCCATCCTGGAGATCCTCATGGAACGATCTCCCGCCGTCGTCGGTCGTCGTGCCATCGCGTTGGCGGCGTGGAACGAAGAAGCGGACGCCCTGGGATCGAACACCCTCGATGTCCACCTGGCCCGGCTCCGGGCCAAGATCGCCAAGAGCGGAACGAAGATCGAGTCGATGAGATCCGTCGGGTACAGAATCGTCCCGGCATGACATCGCGTCGGGCCCGGTTCAGCCCGTACCTGAGCCACGCCGCCCGGGTTGCCCTCATCGCCTCGGCCGTCATCGGGTTGGTCTACGTGATCACGGTGGTTGTCTTCGACGTGGTCGACGGCCACCGGACGGTGGCCGAGGTCGACAGCCGGCTCAACGAACGTCTCGGCGATGGGGCACGGCATCCCGCCCACAGCGCGATGGAGAACACCTACGACAACGCGCACGACGCCGATGAATCTCCCGTCTTCCTGTGGCGGCTCGGGGCCACCCCGGGGCAGCGGCTTCTCGCGCTGACCCCCGGCGCGCCCCCCTTGCGCAGCTCGGGCTGGTCGCCGAGCACGTCGTCGGTCACGACCCAGGTCGGGACCACGTCCATCCGTCTACGGGGCCGGCGGGTCGCCGGGGGGTGGTTGATCGCCGGACAGAGCCTGGCCGAGACCAATCACATCGCAACCGACCTCGCCACCGTCGAGATCATCGCGGGCCCGCTCCTCCTGGTGACCGTCTTCCTCGGCACGCTGCTCATCGGTCTGAAGGCGTCGGGTCCGGTGGAGTCGGCCCGTCGGCGCCAGCTCGAGTTCGCCGCGGACGCGTCACACGAACTGCGGACGCCATTGAGCGTGATCGAGGCAGAGGTGGGACTCTCGCTCAGTACCGAGCGGACGAGTGACGAGTACCGGGCGACGCTCGAGAGAGTTGGGACGGAGAGCCAGCGTCTCCGTGACATCGTCGAAGACCTGCTGTGGCTTTCCCGGTTTGACTCTCAGCCGCCGCCTCCTTCCGATGAACCGGTGGACGTGTCCGCGGTCGCCGTGGTCTGCGCGGACCGATTCGGTGCGGTGGCCGTCAACCGCGACATCTCCCTCTCGGTGCAGCAACGAGGCGAAGGTCAACCGTGGATCAACGCACCACCCGAGTGGGTGGATCGGCTCACCACTGTCCTGGTGGACAACGCCTGCCGCTATGCCGGGAGGGGTGGCGCGGTCCAGCTCCACACCGCGGCCGACGGCCACCGGGTCAGGCTGGTCGTGGAGGACAGCGGCCCGGGGATCGACCCCGCTGAACGCAGCCGCCTCTTCGACCGCTTCCACCGCGCCACCGACCAGGGGAGCGGCGCGGGTCTCGGCCTCGCCATCGCGGACGCCGTGGTCCGGGCGACCGGCGGCGAGTGGCGTGTCGGGGACTCGGACCTGGGCGGAGCCCGGATGGAGGTGGTGTGGCACCGCTCACCGGGCGCCAGAGACCTGGCCCACGGGGAGGGGCGCCGAACGGGTGCCGACGCGACCGCCTCCTCTGAAGACTCCACGACCGGCGGATCTCGATCCCGGGTCGAGCCCGTCGATGCGTCCGTCCAGGAGGATCGGTCGGGGCACCAGAGCACGTTGCGGCACTGAGGACTTGCGGCACTGAGGACTTGCGGCATCGGGGCGTTGAGGTCCTGAGCTGGAGTAACGGGTTCGGGGCCTCGTGGCTTCAGGCCATCGGGTGACGGCGTCACCTTGGCGTAAGGGTCACCGCGTACGGTGATGTCGAGACGGGCCTGGACCGCCGCGCCAGAGGGCGCGAGGGTCGAGGCCCACTCGATGCGGGTGCACCGGACCCGCCGGACTCTCGCCGGTCACCGTCACCGTGGCCCCGATGTGCAAAGGAGACTCGTGCCGCAGCCCACCATCATCGAACGCTCCCTGACCTTGGCCAAGATCGATTTTGCCCCCACCCACCGGCCGCCTTCGATGTTCCGGGTCGCCCTGGCCACCGTGCTCGCGCTCGCCGGATCACTCCTCGTTGACGCGGCGCTGGTCGCGCTCGGCACCAGGGTGTTCCCTTCGACCAACGGCTACGTCCACTTCCAGTTCCATGACTACGCCAAGCTGACCATCATCGGCGTGCTCATCGCTTGTGCCGCGTGGCCGATCGTGACCCGGATCTCGTCGGCGCCGCGGTGGCTGTTCTTCCGGCTGGCCATTCTGGTCACGCTGGTCCTCCTCCTGCCCGACGCCTGGCTCCTGGCCAAGCACGCCCCGGGCGAGGCCGTCCTCGTGCTGGTGGTCATGCACCTGGCCATCGCCCTCGTGACCTACAACGCCCTCGTCCGCGTGGCCGCGGTCCGCCGTCAGCGGAGGCGGGACCGCGGGCAGCCGAAGCACGGCGAACCGGCCAGAGCGTCGAGCTGACGACTTCGGCCGGCCGGCCGTAGCTACGTCTTGCGTAGCTACGTATGACGTAGTACTGTGACCGAATGGCACGTACCCGCGAGCACGATGGCCTCCGCCGATCCAACGATCCACCCCTTCTGATCCTGACCAGCCTCGCCGGGGGCCCCAAGCACGGCCACGCCCTGGCCAAGGACATCGAGGGGTTCGCCGGGGTGGTCCTGGGGCCCGGCGCTCTCTACGGCGCCATCACCCGGCTCGAGGAGCGGGGCCTCATCGAGCCGCTGGAAACCGATGATCGAAGACGTCCCTACCGGATCACCGGTGCCGGCTCGGCCGCCCTGGCCGCCGCGATCATCGAGCTGCGCCGGGTGGCCGAGGTCGGCGCGTCCCGGCTCGGGCTCATCGGGAGCCAGCCGGCGTGAGGACCAATGGGCACCCAGCGGGTCCGGACCTGCTCCGGTGGTACCCGGCGGCGTGGCGCCAGCGCTACGGCGAGGAGTTCGCCGCGCTCATGGAGGACAGCCTGCAGGGCCAGGCACCGACGCCGCGGTTCCGCCTCTCGATCGTCCGGGCCGGGCTCCGTGAGCGCGGCCACGAGGCCGGGCTGCTGGGCCGGGGAGCGACCAGGGACGAGCGTGTGCGGGGCGGGTCGCTGCTGGTGCTGTGCGCCTGGACGGCTCTCCTCGTCGCCGGAGCTGCCTTCGCCAACACGGCCGACAATTTCAGTAAGGCGGTCCCCGCGAGCTCCCGGTCGCTGGCCACGTTCGGGTACGGCGCCGTGGCGGCTCTCGCCATCGCGGGTGCGCTGGTGGTGCTGGCCGGCGCCCTGGTGGCCCTCCCGGCCTTTCTTCGGTTCCTACGGGCCGGCGGATGGAGCTCGATGCGCCGCCCGGTCCGCCGGGCAGCCGGGATGACCGTCGTGAGCGCGGTGGTGCTGGTGGGGGTCTCGCTCGCCGCCCACCACCTCACGACCGCCCAGCGCACCGGAGGCTCCTGGCCCTACTCGTTGGCCTTCGTGGTGATGGGGATCGTGTGCAGCGCGACCCTGGCGCTCTGGACGGCGGCGGGCGTCGCCGCGATCCGACGATGCGCACTGTCCCGGGCCGTTCTCCGAACCGAGGCCGCTCTGGCCAGTGCCCTGAGCACGGTGATGGTGCTGCAGACCGTCGCCGCCGCCGTCTGGTGGTCCGGGGTGGCGTCGTCGGCGCCCTGGTTCTTCCACGGCACGCGACCCGGATCGGGAGGGTCGCCGTTCGACCAGCAGCTCATCGGCTCGATGGCGCTCATGTTCGTGGCCACCCTGGTCGCCGTCTACGGGGTCAGCCGGGTGGCGCAAGGTTGGCGCCATCTCCCGGCGGCCTGAACTGCAATGGTCACGATGGGTGGACCAACCCGGTCTGGAACGCCAGGACCACGGCTTGCACTCTGTCGCGCAGGCCCAGCTTGGACAGTATCCGCCCGACGTGCGACTTGACCGTCGCCTCGGAGACGTAGAGGCGCTCGGCGATCTCGGCATTGGAGAGCCCGTCAGCCACGGCGAGCAGGACCTCTCGCTCCCGCTCGGTCAGCTCACGCAGGACGGGGGGGACGCTGGTGGCGTCCTTCTCGGTCGGCGACAGATCGGGCAGTTGGTGCGCGTACTCCTCGAGCAGTCGACGGGTGACGCGTGGGGACACCACGGCGTCACCGTCAGCCACCGTGCGCACGGCCCCCGTCAGTTGCTGTGGGGGGACGTCCTTCAACAAGAAGCCGCTGGCCCCCGCCCGCAGGGCGCTGAACGCGTACTCGTCGAGATCGAAGGTGGTCAGGATGAGGACGCGGCTCACCGAACTCGAGGCGCAGATGATGCGCGTGGCCTCGATGCCATCGAGCGACGGCATGCGGACATCCATCAGCACGACGTCCGGGGCGTACAACTCGACGAGCTGTACCGCCGCCTGCCCATCCTCGGCCTCGCCGACCACGGTGATGTCCTGTTCGGCCTCGAGGATCATGCGGAAGCCCTTGCGGAGCAGCGCCTGATCGTCGACGATCACCACCCGGATGGTCACAGGCGCACAGGCGCCCGGCACCCGTAGAGCGTCGTTTCGACCCGCCATCCCCCGCCGGCCAGGGGGCCGGCGGTCAGGGACCCGTCGAACGCGGCCGCTCGCTCGGTCATATTGGTCACTCCGTGCCCCCCACCGTTGAAATCCGGGGTCCTCGTCGCACCCACGGCCCTCGCGCTCCCGTCGTCGGTGACCTGCAACGAGAGGTTGGGGTCGGCGAAGGCCAAGGTCACCCGCACCTCACCGGGGGAGACTGCGTGCCGCAGGGCATTGGTCAGCGCCTCCTGCACAATCCGGTAGGTCGTGAGCTCGGCCGCCTCGGAGAGCTCGAACGGTACCCCCTGCCATCTGAGGGCGACCGGGAGGCCGGTGGCCCGGACTCGCTCCACCAACCCTTCGAGCTCGTCGATTCCCGGCTGCGGGGCCCGGACGGCCGCATCGTGGGGGCGCAACGACCCGTGCTCGCCGCCCTCGTCGCGGAGGAGACCCAACATGCGGCGCATGTCGGTCAACGCTTGTCGCCCGGTGCCGGCGACTTCGCCCATCGTCTCGGCAGCCCGGCCCGGTTCGGTGTCGTGGGCCACCGAGGCCGCATCGGCCAGCGTGACCATGACCTGCAGATTGTGGGACACGACGTCGTGCATCTCCCGGGCGATGCGAGACCGCTCGGCGGCGGCGGCGAGGGAGGTCTGTTGGTCGCGTTCGCGCTCGAGGCGTTGGGCTCGCTCGGCCAGCCAATTCATCTGGCCCCGCAGCGCCCGGACCACCGCACCGGCCAGAAAGGCGGCCACCGTCATGCCGGTGAGGAAGACCAGGGACTCGAGGTACGAGTGGCCGACGGGCGTCCAACGCACCGTGGCCACGATCACGCCGATCTCGAGTGTGAGCAACGACACGACGACGCGCATCCAGTCGGACTCGGCCGCCACGGTGTAGAGCGCGACCAGGAGAGCGGTGTCGGCCACCAGCGGACCAGTGACGAACCACTGCACCAGCGCGACCACGGAGATGGTGATGAAGACGGCGAAAGGGGCACGCCGGCGGAAGATCAGGGGCAGGGTCAGCGCGGCCACAAATCCGATGTCGGCATGGGGGGGCCCGACCCGGACCAGCCAACCCGAACACAAGAGGAAGAGGCCGAGCGCCACCACGGTGTCGACGGCCCAGGCGAACTGCTTGTCCCAGGCCTGGAGCGTCTCCCATGTCCGCCACGCTCCGTCCATCTGTCGGGTGGCACCGGTGGGATAGGTGGGATCGGTGGGATCGGTGGGATCGAGCCGCTCCGAGCCGGAATAGGCGCGGTCATTCGTGAGGGCCATCGGGTCTTCCTTCACTCCCAAGAGTGGCCCAATCGTACTTCGACCCGTCGTCGTGTCCCCGACGCAGAGAAGGATCCGAACACGCCCCCCTGCCTAGTTGCCCCGCCTCGGGTCCATCTCATCCTCCAGGATGATTTGTCCTGCCGCGAATCATCCCCCCGGCCACTGCTCCGACGGCCCGACCAGCCGTAGCGTCGGATGTGTCACTGACCGGTCGAGCGAGCGGGCGGGAGCAGGCCCCGGGCACCCTGTAGCAGCTTCGCCGCCGCCTCGGCGACCATGCCAGCCGAGGAGAACACCGTGGAAAATTCGATGGACCGTGTCCTGAGACTGCTCAGGATCGATCTGGCTCCGACCCATCGTCAGCCCCCGATGGCGCGGGTGGCGCTGGCCACCGTGCTGGCCCTGGTCGGGTCCTTGTTGGTTGACGCCGCCCTGGTGGCGATCGGCACGGCGGTGTTCCCCTCGACCAAGGGCTACGTGCACTTCCAATTCCATGACTACGCCAAATTGACCATCATCGGTGTGCTCATCGCCTGTGCGGCCTGGCCGATCGTGACCCGGATCTCGTCGGCGCCGCGGTGGCTGTTCTTCCGGCTGGCCATTCTGGTCACGTTGGTCCTCCTCCTACCCGACGCGTGGCTCCTGGCCCGCCATCAGCCAGCCGAGGCGGTCCTTGTTCTCGTCACCATGCATCTCGCCATCGCTCTGGTCACCTACAACGCCTTGGTGTACGTGGCCCCTGTGCACAAGCGGGGCAGCCGGGGGCAAGAGGCCGCGAAGGATTCCCTCCCGCACTAGCCGCGACCACCGGAAGCGAGGGCCTGTCTCGCGGCCGCACTCGACGCATTGGGACTGCCCCAGGAGAGCGACCGGAGGCGACCTCCTTTACGACGGCTCCGCCCGTAACATCATGCCGCCATGCCGCCCTCCCTCCCCTGCGGCCCTTCCGTGCCGGCCGCCGGCAGGTCGTCGAGTCGGCCCGGCCGCCCTCGTCTGCGGCATCTCTTCACACTGGTCGCGGCCCTGGCCACTGCGGGCACGACCTTGTACGTCACCTCTGGGGCAGCCACCGCTGCGTCACCAACGGCGGCCCTGTCGCCGCGCTACGTGGCTTTGGGAGACTCGTTCACGTCCGGTCCAGGCATCGCGTCGCAACTCGGGCCTGACACCAACCCGACCGCCCCGGCCGCATGCCAGCGCTCGTCGGGCGACTACCCGACGATCGTCGCCAGAGACCTCGGCCTGGCGCTCAGCGATGCGAGTTGCCTCGGTGCGACGACCGATGACCTCACGGGTTCCCAGGGATCGGGGATCCCCGCCCAGCTGTCGGCACTCGGTTCGTCCACGTCGGTGGTCTCGCTGGGCATCGGTGGCAATGACCTCGGCTTCTCATCGATCATCGCCGACTGCGCTGCCGCCACGCCCTGGGGCGCGACCAAAGTGGGTTGGAACTGCACCTCGCACTACACCGCCGGCGGCATCGACCAGCTGGCCGACGCGGTGCACAAGGTCGGTGCCCGAGTGGCCACCGCCCTCGCCGAGATCAGATCGCGCGCCCCCTCCGCCCGGGTGTTCCTCATCGGCTACCCGGACATCTTCCCTCCGGACGGGGCGGGATGTTGGCCCAAGCTGCCCTTCTCGTCCCACGACCTCGGGTACCTCCGCAACGTCGAAGATGCCCTCAACCAGACCCTGGCCGGCGACGCCGCCGGCGCCGGCGATCAGTTCGTGGACATGGCCACGCCGAGTGCGACCCACAGTGCCTGCACCTCGGACGACACGCGCTGGGTGGAACCGATCGTGCCGTTGCGCGGCGGTTTCCCACTCCACCCCAGTGCCGTGGGCATGGCCGGCATGGCCCGGGTCCTCGATGGGGCCATCACGGCTGACCAACTGCGCTGAGGAGGGTCACACACCGAACGACCCCGTGCGCAGCTGAAGGACGAGAGCGGGATCGCCGGTCGCTTCCACCCGCGTGGCGCCCTGTCGCCCGGCTGCGAAGAGGGTCAGCTCCCCGGGATCACCGCTGATGACCACACGCGGACCCTGGCCACCTTCCTTGGCGGGACGGTCCGCTGACGCGAGGACGATGGTCGCGGCGACCTTCTTGGCCATTCCTCCGGGCCCGACACGGGTCCAGAGCGCGTCAGCCAATTCCCGGGGTATCGGGCGGGGCTCCCAATCCGGTTGCGCGCGGCGGACATCCTCGACGTGTATGAAGTACTCGACGGTGTTCATCGGGCCGTCGAAGGCACGCAGGGGCAGCGGCGGACCGCGGCGCACCAGCGCGACCATGTCCTCCCACGGCATGCGGTCCCTGAGTGAACGACGGACCTTGTCCGTGTGCCCGGCCAAGGGAGGCCACACCAGTCCGGGTCCGGTGTCGGGTCGTCGTTCACGGACGACGAGATGGGCGGCCAGATCGGCCGTGACCCACCCCGCGCACAGCGTCGGTGCCGCGGGTCCGAGCTCGATCAACAGGTCGCACAGAGTCGACCGCTCCTGCTGGGCGAGGGGAGCCGATGCCATGGGCGCATCCTAAAGGTGTCGTGCCCATGGGGGGGAAGCCGGGCCCATAGGCTCTGGCGGTGACCGACTCTCACCACGTGGCCGAGGAATACGACCGAATCGGGTCGGACTACAAGGAGTCGAAACTGTTGCCCTTCCGGCTGCACGTCGAAGAGCACACGACCTTCGGGCTCCTCCCGGACCTGGCCGGGCGCTCCGTCGTGGACCTGGCCTGCGGAGAGGGCATCTACGCCCGAAAGCTCATGCGGCGTGGGGCGGCAAAAGTCGTCGGGGTGGACATCTCAGCCGAGATGATCGGTTTGGCCACCGAGGCGGAGCGGGTTGAGCCGATCGGTGTGGAGTACGTCCAGGCCGATGTGGCGACGGTCGACCTCCGGGAGAAGTTCGATGTGGCCTACTGCTCGTACCTGTTCAACTACGCGGCCAGCCCGGCCGAGCTCCGCGCGCTGATCGAGAGCGTGGCCCGCCTGGTGAAGCCGGGCGGCCTCGTCGTGGGCTGCAACGACTACCCCGACAACCCGCCCGATCTCTACGACCGCTACCGCCCCTACGGGTTCGTGAAGATCGGCGTGGCCGATCGGGTCGAGGGCAGCACCATCACCTACCGGTGGTTCAACCCCGACGGGTCGGTGTTCGAGCTCGACAACTACTACCTCTCCACGGACGTCTACCGGAGCGAGTTCGCCGCCGCCGGCTTCACTGACTTCGATTGGGTCATGCCCGAGGTATCGCCCCAGGGTCGTGCCACCTTCCCCACGGGATTCTGGGACGACTACCTCACGGCGCCACCCATCGTCAGCTTCGCGGCGCGGGGCGGGGCGGGCTGAGGACGCGGCCCTCGGTGAACCCCAGCAGGGTGCAGAACATCCTGACCAGGCTGGGCCCACCCATTCCGTGAGGAACGGGCGAGCCGTGGCGCCGGCCCTCTCGTGCGCGCCGGCCCTCTCGTGCGCGCCGGCGCGCCCGCGGCGGGCCGCGCCAATCCGGGAACGGCCTCGGTGCTGGGTCTCCGGGCCTCGTCGCGGGCCATCGTCACCTGCTCCTGGGGGTCAGGGTCCTTCGCCACCAGCTCGGCCATCCTGGTGAAATACTTAAACGCATCGTACATACCCACCAGTATGCCCTATACTGACTGGTAGCGCAACCCTATGACCCTCGAACCTCTCACTGCCGAACGCCGTCGCCAGCAGACCCGGGACTACCTGCTCGAGGCGGCGGCCGTGGTCTTCGCCCAGCATGGGTTCCACGGAGCCTCCCTCGATCAGGTCGCCGCCGTGGCGGGGTTCACGAAGGGGGCGGTGTACTCGAATTTCAAGAACAAGGATGATCTGTTTCTGGCCCTGATCGAAGCGGCCTATACCCGGGAGATGACCGCCCTCAAGGAGACTCTCGAGGTCTCCGACGTCCCACCCGAGGCCCGACTCGGTGACTTCGTGGGTCTCATCCGGGCTGAGTTCGATCAGGTACCCGACAATTGGGGTTATCTGTATCTCGAGTTCAGCCTCTATGCCCTGCGCAATCCCGTGGCCCGAGAGCGCCTGAACGAACTCGAGGGCATCGACATCCGGGCCATCGCTGAAATCATTGAACAGGGACAGGACGAACGGGGGATCGACGCGGCCGAATGGGCTGAACATTCGGCGCGCATCATCGTTGCCCTGTTCCGAGGGATCGGGTTGATGCGCGCCCTCCAGCCCGAGGCCGTCGGCGCAGATCTGCTCGAGGACGCCATGTCGTTCATCGCCCGGGGGCTCGGCGTCGTCCCCTGAGCGGCGCCGGACCAGAGGCGGTGGGACCGTCTACCATGGGCGGGCCATCGCGAGCAGTCCAGTTCTGGGGGTACGCCATGACCACCGCGATCTTTGACGCCGACAGCCACTTGATGGAGACCGCCGATTGGTTGAGGTCGTTCGCCGACCCCGACGTCAGAGATCGGTTCCAGCCACTCAGTTTCGACGCGGCGGGCGCGCCGGCAGCCGAGTTCATGTCGAAGCTCCCGGGGGTCTGGGAAAAGCACCGCCATCAGGAGATCGGCGCCGACGTTCTCACCGGCCCCAAAGGGTGGATGGCGCCGGGCGCCCTCGACACCGAAGTCCGATCGCGGGTGCTCGACGCGCTGGAGATCGACGCCCAGCTGGTCTTCCCCACCTTCTCGCTCGAGCAGTTCGCCTTCAGCAGGGATCTCGATATTCGTTACGGGGGTACGCACGCGCTCAACCGGGCCATGGTGGCCTTCTGCGCACCGGACCCGCGCCTGCGAGCGGTGGGGTTCCTCCCCCTCGCCGACCCCGACCGCGCCGTCGTGGCTCTCGAGGAAGCGCTCGACGAAGGGGTGGCCGCCATCTGGGTGCCCTCCGATGCCCCCGGTGATTTCTCGCCGGCGCACGTCGACCTCGACCCCGTGTGGGCCCGTCTGGCCGAGGCGGGCGTTCCGTTCGTCCTGCACGTCGGCGGCGGCAAGCTGCTCCCGAAGGCATTCCACAACAACGGACTCCCCCGCCCGAAGGACTGGCTGGGCGGCGGCGAGAACCTCCGGGCCAAGGACTTTCCGGTACTGCACCATTCGCCCGAACGATTTTTGGCGTGCCTGGCGCTCGACGGGGTCTTCGAGCGCCATCCGAAGCTCCGTGGTGCCGCGATCGAGCTGGGAGCGACATGGGTGCCGGGCCTGCTCCGCAATGTCGACCACGCCCACCGCTCGTTCTCGAAGTTCGAACCGACGCTGGAGGCGTTGCCCCTTCTGCCCTCGGAGTACCTCCGCCGTCAGGTGCGGTTCACCCCCTTCCCCTTCGAGGACACCACGTGGCTGATCGAGCAGTGCGGTTCCGAGCTCTTCATGTTCTCCACCGACTATCCGCATCCCGAGGGCGGTCGTCGACCCTTCGAAATCTTCACCGAACGTGTGGCCGGCTTCGACGAGTCGTCACGTGAGCGGTTCTTCTGGCGCAACGGCGCGGAGCACTTCGGGCTCGTCTGAATCCACGACGCGCCCGCCGTCGCTCAGGGGGTGGGCACCAGGACCGACACGGACTGGGCCGGCATCGTGTAGCTGTAGGTCGCGCCGCTCGAAGTGGTCGAGGCGGCGGTCAGGGCTGGGGCGGGTTGGGGGAGCGGAGATGCGCTGGTCAAGGTGTACACCGTGGCGTGACCGGCCGTCGCCCCGGACAGCACGACCTTGGTTGGTGTGGCCGACAAGCTCTTGTTGATGGCCACGATGACGACGTGGGTGGGTGCCGACTTGACGATGGAGGCGTACACCGACGACGTCGCCGGAGAGGTGGTGCGGGCCTGCACCTCTGTGTCACCGAACGCCGCCCCGTGGCCGTCGTAGTTGCGGAAGACGGCGAACGCGCCGTAGGAGTACTGCTCGTTCGAGTTCAGTGGCCACAAGGCGGCGGCGTGCACCTGGCGCCGCCCGAACACGCCGAGCACGTCGGCCGTGGCAATACCACCGCTGATGCTCTGGCCGCCGCCGTAGTTCCATTCACTGATGTCGACCCTCATCCCCGGGTCGTTGGCGGCGATCTGAGCCCGCAGCCGCGGGAGCAGTTGAATCGCCGTGTTGCCGAGCGACTGGGTGATCCAACTGGATTCCACGTAGTTCGGATCCCAGAGCGACCGCGGTGCCTGTTCCCGGGCAGCCACCACGCCCGGGCTGACATCGGTCCCGGTGATCCGCACCGGGGTGGTGCCGTCGAGCCCCGTGGCCTCGGGGTACCAGTGCAGGTCGAGGTCGTTGATCAGGCGGAGATGCGCCGTGGTGTCGGCCGCCTTGACCTGGGCCAGGTACCAATCGAGGAAGTTGCCGTCGGCGCCCGAGTCGGGCGCTCCCTGCAGCGTCTCGTAGCCGTACCAGCCGTAGCTGACCGGACCGGTCACTGAAGCACCCGGCCAGACCTTCTTGAGGGCGGCGGCATAGGACAGGTCCTTGGACACCACCTCGGCGTAGGTGGGGGCCGCCGGATGGATCTCGGCATGGGTCGAAGCCCACAGATCAGGCTCGTTGTCGAGCGAGAACATGACGTTCGCCCCCGGGGCCGCTTGCCGCAGCCAGTAGGCGAACTGGTTCTGGTACACGACGTGGTCGGTGAGGTTCGGCGTGGTGGACAACGGTGCGGGATCGGTGGGCTGATCGGTGTCAAAGCGGGTGGACAGGTAGTTGGACCCCGAGTTCTGCACGGGCCCGGGCGGGTTCCGGTCGGCGGAGACGTACCCGGCGATGGGCACGGTCACCAGCGCCGCCGCCCCGGCCGCCGCGGCCGCCTGCACCGTGGGCAGCACCGCCGCGCCCGGCGTGGTCGACGCGGACAGGTAGTCGTCGTTCTCGTACTGGTAGTCGCTGCCGGCGTTGGAGTCGTTGTTCTCCCAGTTGTACGCCGTCCAGCGGTTGCCGCCCAGGCGAATGAGCCCGGGTCGTGTCTCGGCCACGACGGCGTTGAAGTTGGAATCCAACGACTTGTCGTCGTTGATGCCGTAGATCAAGGGCGAGATGGCAGCCTGGCCGGTGCTCGTGTCCACCGACAGCGTCACGAGGGGGCTGGCGGTCGAACGGATGGTCGCGTCGGCGCCGACAGGCGTCGCCAGGAGTACGCCGGCGACGAGCAGTGCCGATGCACCGAACAGTGCTCCCGGACGAGCTCTGGATTCCCTCCACCGTCCCCGCATGCGGCCTCCTTGGAAGCCGTGACCACCGCCGGCGTCTCTCAGCGAGACCTCGACGGCATCCGAACCCCCCGACGAGCGTATCGGACGGCCACCGGCGTTTCAGGCTGGCCCCGGTCAGGGTGAAAGCCGCTCGACCCTCCACCCGCCGGCCCGAGGGTGGTACCGGAGCCGGTCGTGGAGGCGGTCAGCGCCTTCTTCCCACAGCTCGACGACGTCGGGCCGAATCCGGTAGCCGCCCCATCGGGGAGGGCGGGGCGGACCGGCTCCATCAGGGAACGCAACCGCCAGCTCGGCGATGCGCCGTTCCAGCACGCCTCGATCAGCCACCACTTCGCTCTGGTGGCTGACCACGGCGCTGCGTCGGGCCCCCGGCGGCCGCCAACCCCAGTAGGTGTCCGATTGGTCGTCACCGACCTCCTCGACGGCTCCGCTGACCCGAACCTGTCGATGTACGGGGAGCAGCCAATGAAAGAGGGCGGCCGCCAGCGGGTTCGCCCTCAGGTCCCGGCCCTTGTCACTCTCCCGGTCCGTGTAGAAGACGAGGCCCCGGTGGTCGACGCCCCGGAGCAGCACCATGCGGGCGGAAGGGCGCCCATCGGCCGTGGCGGTGGCCACGGCCATGGCCTCGGGCATGGGCTCGCCGGCCGACCGGGCGGACTCCAGCCATCGGGACAACTGGGTGATGGGATCGGGATCGACGGTCGCTTCGTCCACGGCCTCAGTATGGTCGCCCGTGACTCGCCCGTGACAGGCACTCGTCCGGGCGGGAGTCTGCGCGCCCTGGCGGGAGACTGGCGTGCCGTCGAGTCTGGTCGGTGGGCCGTCTGTATGCTGGCGCGCCGGCTGGATAGGAGGGACGGGGGGAACCGTGGGACGTGGAGACCGGGTGGCTCGGATGGCGACGTGTGCGGCGGCGCTCCTCGTGGCCGCCAGCTGCCTCACCCTCGGCTCGACCGTGGCCGGAGCGACAACCACGGTGGGCGCGACCAGTTCAGCCGGCGCAGCCAGTGCAACCAGTGCAACCAGTGCAACCAGTGCAGCCTCGACACTGAAGGGACAGGGCTCGGTCGACGAGGCCTGGCTGACCGGGGCCAACCCGGGGGACCACATCACCCTCATGGAATACGGCGCCGCGGTGGCAGTCAGTGGCAATCCGGGTACCGCCGACACACTCGGCTCGCTGATCATCCGCAACCTCACCCCGGGGTTCGACTACGCCTGGGTGGACACCACCACCTGGCACCGAACCGCGCCGTTCCGGGTGCTGGCGCCGGGGCAGAACCCGATCACCAACGCCGCGCTCTACACCGGCCAGCCGCTGCAGGCGGGCCTCAACTACATCACCATGCGTGACGGCATCCAACTCGCCGCCACGGTGCGTTACCCCCTCGGCAAGACCTGCTCGGCCGCCGCTCCGTGTCCGACTGTGGTCGAGTACTCCGGCTACGACACGGCCGGACCCACCGACCCCATCCCCTTCTACATCTCGCAGGCCCTGGGCACGCATTGCACCAACTGCGGTGACCCCAACCTGCTGCCCGACAGCGCCACCGCGGTGGGATCGGTGTTGGCCCGGACGGTTGGCTTCGCGACGGTGAGCGTCCAGATGCGGGGCACCGGTTGCTCGGGTGGCGCGTTCGACCTCTTCGGCTACCCGACTGACTACGACGCCTACGACGCCATCGAGGTCATTGCCCACCAGTCCTGGGTGGCCAACCACAAGGTGGGCATGGTCGGCATCAGCTACTCGGGCCTGTCCCAGCTCCCGGCGGCGGGGACCGACCCACCCGGACTGGCCGCCATCGCCCCGATGAGCCCGACCGACGACCTGTTCTCCACCGGATATCCCGGCGGGATCTACAACGACGGCTTCGCCGCCAGCTGGATCAACTCCCGCATCGACGATGCCAGGGCCGCCGCCGCGTACAGCGCCGGCCACCTGGTCCCGCTCACCACCACCCCGATGACGAACGTGGGCCAGCCCTGGACCTACTACGAGATCGACGCGGAGTTGGCGGCCAGCGGGGGGTCCTCGTCCGCCTGCTTGGCCAATCAGGCCCTCCACAACGAGGCCCAGGGCCTGGCCAGCCTGGTGGGACCCCAGATCGTGGCGCCGGGCACCGGGTCGGGTCGAGACCCGAGCCTCTTCGACCGCCGCTCCATGATCGGCTGGGCGGGCGCCGTGCGCGTACCGGTGTTCGTTTCCGGAGCCCTCCAGGACGAGCAGACCGGTCCCCAGTGGCCGGCGCTGATACACGCCATCCCGAGTTCAACCCCCTCCTACGTCAACATGGTCAACGGTGACCACATCGATTCCACCGACCCGCAGATCATCAGCCGCTGGCTGGAGTTCCTGGACATCTATGTGGCCCACGAGGTCCCCACCCAACCGAGCAGCATCGCCGCCGTCTTCCTCGACAAGTTCGCCAGCGTCGCCTCGGGCATTTCAACCGAAGCCGCCCTGCCTGCCATCCGGTTCACCCAGGCCCCGAACGTCACGGCCGCCCGAACGGACTTCGCCACCAATACCCCGCCGGTCCAGGTGCTCTTCGACAACGGCGCGGGTGCCGCCGGCCCAGGGGCCATTGACTCGACCTACTCGGCGGGCTTCTCGAGCTGGCCGCCCGCCGGGCAGGTCACGACCCTCTACCTCGGTGGCCAGGGTTCGCTGAACGCAACGAACCCTCCCGGGCATCTGAACACGTCCCTCATCCTCGATCCGTCGGTACGGCCGGCCACCAGCCTTCCGCCCAGCGGCAACGCATGGGCGGCCAATCCGGGCTGGGACTGGACGCCGGTCCCCGCCGCCAACGGGATCGGTTTCCAGACGGCTCCGTTCACGACGGCCACCACCATCGTCGGGCCCGCGACCCTGTCCCTGTGGATCCGTTCGGCGACGCCGGTGGAGGACTACCAGGCCACCGTGACCGAGGTGCAACCGACGGGACAAGAAGAGTACGTGACCTCGGGGTTCATCCGCAGTTCGAACCAGCAGGACTACCTCGACTCCACTTCGCTCTTCACGGACCCGACCTACCTGGCCGCCGACGCACGGGCGCTCTCGCTGACGTCGTTCTCGCTGCTGCGCATTCCGATCGACCCGATCGCCCACACCTTCCGGCCGGGGACGGCGCTGCGAGTGGTCATCTCGGCGCCCGGCGGGGACCGGCCGGTCTGGGAGTTCGACACCATCGACCACGGACAGCAGGGAACCATCGGCCTCGGGGGAGCCACCCCGTCGGCGCTGGTGGTCAACGAAGTGAGCGGTGTGAGTGCCACAACCGCCGTGCCTGCCTGCAATTCGCTGCGCGGCGAGCCCTGCCGGGCGTACCAGCCGGAAGGGAACCAGACCGCCGCCACCGGCTGAGACGGCGGCGGCCGTCGCGTCGCGCGCCGTCGATGACTCCTGATCGGAGGAAGCGTGCGGCCCGGACACCACCGGAGACCTCCGGGGGCCCGCCATCTACCTGTCGGCACTGTCGTGTAAACCGGTTGGGGTGGTTCGACCATGAGCCGAGTTCCTGTCTCGAACCCGGGCAGGGGTGTACGTGCGGCCGAGCGCACCCGCCCGCCCCCGCCCCGAGGTCGCCGTGGTGACTCGCGGTTTCGTATCCGGCGCGCCCATCTCATCATCGGGGTGGCGGTCGCCGGGTTGGCCGGGATCGTCGTCGTTGTCGTGGGGCGAACCACCGGCCCCGTCTCCACCGGTCCGGCGCCACCGACAACCTGCACCGTCGCCTCGGCGGCAACCGGCGGCAGCTACACCGTCACGCCGCAGCAGGCGCAGAACGCCGCCATCATCGCCGCGGTGGCTCTGCGAAAGGGGATGCCGGATCACGCGGTGACCGTCGCCCTGGCGACGGCGCTCCAAGAATCGCAGCTCGAAAACCTTCCTTACGGGGACCAGGACTCGTTGGGACTCTTCCAACAACGGCCCTCTCAGGGCTGGGGGACCAGCGCTGAGATCATGGACCCCAACTACGCCGCCTCGGCCTTCTACGACCACCTGGCCCAGATCAGCGGTTGGCAGAGCCTGCCCGTCACCGAGGCGGCCCAACTCGTCCAGCACAGCGCGACGCCCGATGCCTACGCGACCTGGGAAACCGAGGCGCGGTCGCTGGCCCGGGCCCTCACCGGTGAGGTACCGGCCGGGCTCTCGTGTCATCTCGACAGTTTCAGCGGTTCCGCCCCGCCAGCTTCGGCGCTGCCGCAGGCGGCGATGACCGAGATGGGCTCCCAGCTGATCGGAGCGCCGGTGTCCACCAAGACGGGATGGCAGGTCGCCAGTTGGGCCGTGGCCCACGCCTACAATTATCACGTGAGCTCCGTCTCCTTCAGTGGCTCCAGGTGGACGGCCGCGTCCGGAGCCTGGACTCCGATCAGCGGATCCGGGACCGGAACGTCGGAGAACACAGTGACCGTGACGTAACGCCGACGGACCGCTTCGTCGGCTGACGACCCGGAGACCGCGACCCGCCGACACCCCCGTTTCTGATGCAGTATGGGGGATGGGAGAAAATGCGACAGAGCGGGGTCGGGACGGCGGTCGGTGGAAGCGGGCCCGAGCCGGCGTGGGGATGAGAATCTGTCGGTGGCCCGCTCGATCGGCGCTCGGCCGGGGTCGGGGAGGCACGGCCGCGCTGGTGCTGTCGGGATCCCTGGCGGCCCTGCTCATGACCCTCGGCCTGGCGCTGGCGGGTCCATCGCTCGCTCAGGCGAGCACCGTCTCGAACATCGCGCCGAACGCCGACTCGACTGGTCCCATCGTGGTGGATTCCGCAGGGAATGGCTACGTGGCGTGGCACAACAGGGTCAAGAGCGACGACGATTCCGTGGACTTCTGCAAGATCCCGGCGGGGGGCACCTGTACCAGCCCCCACGTGCTCCCCCTCCCGACGGGGGCCACCTGGGGCGACTACCAACTGCTGCAGCCCTTCCCGGTCCTGGGCACGCCCACGGGTAGCCGCGTGGACGTGGTGGCGCCGAGTTACGACCAGAGCACGGTGGCGGTGTGGACCTCGACCAATGGTGGCGCCAGTTTCGGCTCCGGGCCCAGCGTGATTCCGAACCCCGCGTACGCGGGCAACACCAGCGACGACGACATCCTGCGGTCGCCCGATACCGATTTGCCGAACGGTCCCGATTCGTTCTCCATCGCGTCGCACAACCCCGGGCTCGGTTACACCTTCACCAGCACCGGGACCATCGGGGCCATGGATCCGCCCTATGGCTTCCAGTACGGCCTCGCCGGTGTCCCCGGGGGTGTCACCAGTTCGACGGTGGGCTACGGGAAGTCCGTCAACCCCGGGCCGAGTCAGTTCACCCAGACCATTCAGGCGTTCTCCACCAATTCGGACCCCAACTACCTTGGCTTCTATTGGGCCCCGACACCGGGCACCAGCGGCAGCCCATCGGATGAATCCGGGCCGTTCAAGGTCGCGAACGGGACGAACCCCCGCTTGTCCAGTGGACCGGACGGGCTCTTCCTCCTCTCCGAAGACAACGGCGTCGCCGGCTCGAACACCTTCAAGATCGATGTCCGCAAGTGGAATCCCACCAGCCACACCTTCGGGGCCCCGACCCTCGTCGCCACCGTTCCCACGGGGATCTACACGGAGAACGCGGGCGGGCTGGGCGAGGATGCGACGACCGGTGCCCTCACCGCGGCCTGGCCGACCATTGACAGCGGAGGCGCCCAGGTCCTCCAAACCTGGACCTCGACCAATGGTGGCGCCACGTTCTCGCCGCCCACCACGGTGGCGGCCACCGACGGGTATTCGGGTCCCGCTCGACTGGCTGCGGTGGGAGGCCACGGCTTCATCACATGGCAGGACGACCGTGGCCTGGAACTGGCAGCCCTTCCGTCCACGCGAACGGGCCCCTACAGCCCCCTGGCACCGACCCGGATCTGCGACACCAGGGCGGGGAACCCGTCCTCCCTCAGCGGTGCGGCGGCCCAGTGCAACGGTCCCGGAGGAGTCGGGACGTCCGGGACCACCATCCCCCCCGGCGGGTCGATCAACGTCAATGTGGCCAACGGAGCCTCCACGTCGGCTGCCACCTTCAGTGTCCCCTCCGACGCCACTGCGGTAGTGCTCAATGTCACGGCGGTGGCCCCGAGCACCTCGGGCTATCTCACGGTGTATCCGACGGGCTCCTCACGGCCCCCCACCTCGAACCTCAACTATGCGGCGGGCGAGGCGGTGCCCAACCTGGTCGAGGTAGGGACCGGAAGTGGTGGAGATATCTCGATCTATTCGCAGGCCAAGACCGACGTCGTGGTCGATCTCGAGGGCTATGTGGCCCCGGCCGCCAACGGAGGTGTCGGGGCCGGGCTCTACAACCCGCTCTCGTCCCCGGCCCGGCTCTGCGACACCAGGGCGGGCAACCCCTCGGGCCTCAGCGGGGGTGACGCCCAGTGCAACGGGGTGGCCAACGCCGGGGAACGGCTCGGCGCCAACGGCACCATCCCGGTCAAGGTAGCCACGCTCAACGGCATCCCCTCGGGCGCCACCGCGGCCGTGCTCAACGTCACCGTGGTGAACCCCACCGCCGGCGGCTATCTCACGGTCTATCCGCAGGGGGCCGCCCAACCGAACACGGCCAACGTGAACTACACCGCCGGCCAGACCACGGGCAACCGGGTCATGGTGCCGCTGTCGACGGGTGGCGCTACACCGGGGGACATCTCGGTCTACTCCTCCTCGGCGGCCGACGTGGTGGTCGATGTCAGCGGGTATTACTCCGCGCCGCCAGCCACGGGCGTGCCGGTTGGCCCGGGCGCCGAGTTCAGTCCCGAGCCGGCCCCGGTCCGCATCTGTGACACCAGGGCGGGCAACCCTTCGGGTTTGACCGGCCCGGCCAACCAGTGCAACGGCAAAACCCTCGGCCCGGGCGGCACCGCCACCGGCACCGACACCCTCCAGGTCAGCGGCCTGGCGGGGGTCCCCACCGGCGCCAAGGCCGTCGTGGTGAACCTGACCGCAATCACGCCGACGCAGGGCACCTTCCTCACGGTCTTCCCCGGCCCCAGTCGTCCCTTTGCATCCGACCTCAACATCGCCGGCGGTGACGTGAAAGGCAACCTGACCGTGGCCACCCTCTCGGCAGCGGGAAAGATCTCGATCTACAACAGCACCGGCAGTGTCGACGTGGTGGTCGACGTCTTGGGGTGGTACTCGTAGTCGGCAAGGCAACCGACTACGCGTCGACCCCCACCAGCGGTTCGGCCATTTCGATTCCCGGGTCCGGAGAGTGTGTTGGGACTGCGGGGGATGGGGCCACGTGGGCCACTTTGATGCCGACCAACACCGTCACCAGTGCGGCCAGGCCGAATACGGCACCAAGGCCGAACACGACGTCGATAGCGTGCACCACGTTGGCGGCGTGGGCGGAGGTACCCGTTCCCGAGTGGAGCTGGGCGTGACTGGTGAGTGCGTCGAAGATGGTGACCAGGACAGCGAGACCAAGGGCGGCACCGATCTGCTGTGACACGTTGACCAGCCCCGACGCTGCTCCGGCGTCAGCGGGCGCCACTTCGGCGAGCGAAGCCGACGTGAGAGCCACGAAGGCGATGCCGCTGCCCGCTCCGATGAGTACCAGTGACGCCACAATTTGGAGATAACTGGTCCCCTGATGCACCTGGGTGGCGAGCAGCAGGCCCATCGTGGCCACCACAATCCCCAGGGCCATGACGGTCTTCTGAGGGAGGCGCCGGAGCAGGACCCGGCTCGCCAGTTGTGACGCCAGGAAGACCGAGATCGGCATGGGCAAGAATGCCAGCCCGGTGAGAAGGGGGGAGTAGCCCTGGACATCTTGGAGGAACTGGGCCATGAAGTAGAAGAGGCCATAGAACCCGGCGTAGAGCAAGCCGCGGCCGACGTTGGCCGAACTCCGCGTGCGGTGCGTGAGGAGCCGAAGGGGCAGGATCGGTTCATCCACCCGGCGCTCCTGGAAGATGAAGAGACCGAGCAGAACCAGGCCGGCGACGAACGACGAGACGGTGAGCGAACTGACCCAGCCGACGCTGCCGGCCTCCACGAGCCCAAACACGATGGCGGACACCCCAAGGGTGGAGGTCAGCGCCCCGGAGAGGTCAAAACGGCCTCGCTCGCGTTCGGTTTCGACGATGACGATCCGGCCGAGCAGCCAGACGGTGGCTCCGATGGGCACATTCACGAACATCACCCAGCGCCACGAGACCAATTGCGTCAGGAGTCCACCGGCCACCAGCCCGGTGGCTCCACCGGCGGCCGACACCGTGGTGTAGAGACCGATGGCCCGCACCCGGGCCTGGCCCTCGGCAAAGACAGTGGTGAGGAGCGAGAGCGCCGATGGTGCCGCCAGCGCCGCCCCGATCCCCTGGACCGCCCTCGCCGCCAGCAGCATCCACCCCGCAGGAGCCAAGCCTCCGAGGAGGGAGCTCAAGGTGAACACGGCAATGCCTACCAGGAAGGTGCGCCGACGGCCGAACAGGTCACCCGCCCGGGCGCCCAGGAGCAGCAAGCCGCCAAAGGTGAGGATGTAGGCGTTCAACACCCACGACAGGGAGCTGGTGGAAAAGCCCAGGCTCCGTTGGATATGGGGGAGAGCGACGTTCACAATGGTCGTGTCGAGGACGACCATCATCTGGGCCGTGAGAATGACGAAGAGGAACACCGAGGGGTGATTGAGGCGGTGCCGGAGCGTGCCTGGTGCATGGCCGGAGGCGAGACGACCCGAATTCGGGCGCGTGCGGCTAAGGGGGAGTGAGGGCATTGACTACTTCCTTCCCGCTGGTAGGATTCAAGCGGATGGTTCCTCCGCTTATTATACGGAGGATACCTCCGCTTAGCAACCCCATATGCCCGAGGTGCGAAGAGTCATGAACCAACGAAACGGCGAGTCACCCGATTTGGGCTTCGATCTGGCCGTCGCTGAGGAGCCAGATTCGCCCGAGAGGCCGAAGCGGGCCGACGCTCGGCGCAACCAGGAGCGCCTTGTTACCGCCGCGCGCGAGGTGTTCGCCGAGGCCGGCTCTGGAGCATCGATGGAGGCCATTGCCCGCAAGGCGGGTGTAGGAGTCGGCACCCTCTACCGCAACTTCCCTCAGCGGATCGACCTCGTCGAGGCCGTCTACAGCACCGACGTCGAAGAGCTGTCGGAGGCCGCGAAGACGGCCGTCGCAACGCTCGAGCCGTGGCCGGCCATGGAGGCCTTCTTTGCGGCATTCGTCCGCTATGCCCGAACCAAGCAGACGCTCCTGAGCGAGCTCCAGCAGGCCTTCGAGAAGAATCCAGCGCTGCGCTCACACTGCCGTGAGCTTATTAACGGGGCCTTCGACCTGGTCATCGAGCGGGCAAAGGGGGCGGGCGTCATCCGTGACGATGTCGATGGCTCCGACGTCACCGCGCTGGTGGCCCCGGTCTGCACCAATCCGGCCATTCCGGCTGAGAAGGTCGAGCGGATGATGTCGATGATCCTTGACGGGCTCCGCTATCCCGCCCAGTTGACCAAGGCTTGATCGACCACCAGAGGCCTCAGAGTGGGCCAAGGGGCGTGCGGGTTCAGGGGAGATCGCTTGTTGGGGTAGGGAGCTGCCCCGGCCTGGTTTTTGCGCGTTTCGTCAAGCATTTGCCAGCTTTTCCTTGATCTGCTGGATCTCCTCGGGGCTAAAGGGTGCAATCGCTTGGCCGGGGACGAGGCCGAAGAGCGGGTGTCCAGAGGCGGCCATGGCTACCTCCTCTGCGAGGGCCGTGGTGCCCACCGGCACGACCCCCTTGGTGAGGACGCCGGTGTCAGCCACGGCCACCGTCATGTGGAGGGCAGGCGAGTAATAGGTGGCACTGTCGTAACCCTGGATGTTGCCCTGATGGCCGAGAAACCCACCGATCTCGAAAACGCCGAGTCCGTCACTGATCCTGCTTCGCGACAACAGAGGGGTCAGGGGGTCCGCGACGATTTTGTCTCGGAGTGCCTCGGCCCAGACGCGTGGCTTGAGCAGCCGTCCTGTTCCTAAAGCAACGGACCACGTGTGCATGTCAGAAAGCGTGGAGACCATGCCGCCCGCAGCCCAGGGGCAGGTCATGGTCAACGAAGAGAAATCAAGGGGCGCGCCAGACAGCCGTGCAACGTACCCGTGGGCGTACGGGGTGGTGAGGCCACTGCCTGACGCAGGGAGGTAAGTCCGGTGCATACCCAAAGGATCGGTAATACGCTCGTGAATGAGGGCGGTCAGGCTCTGTCCGGTGACGAGCTCGGTCACCCGGCCCAGCAGTTCATAACCGTAATTGCTGTAACTCCATCTCGTACCGGGCGCGGCGATGGGAGGAAGGCCGGACGCCACCAGCTCTTGGGGTGTGCACCCTGCTTGGAACCGGGCGTAGGCGGGTGTGGAGGGGTCGTTGACGTCGTCGGAGTCGTAGGCTATGTCGCCCAACCCACTGGTGTGGCTGAGCAGTTCCCGAATGGTGATCTGGCTCCCGTTGGGCACCCCGGATATCCATTTGTCGATGTGGTCGTTCAGAGACACCTTTCCCTCCCCGACCAGCTGGAGGATGACGTTGGCGGTAAAGGTCTTGGTCAGACTGCCGATCTTGTACTGCATGTCGGTCGAGAGCCGCTCCCTGGTGTCCAGATTGGCGACGCCACTGGCAACGACCCAGTCACCCTGAGGGCTCCACACCCCGACCAGGACTCCGGGCGATTGGGTGTCCGTCTGGTACTGGTTGATGACAGCGCGCAATCTGTCCCGGGCGGTTGCCGGTAACGCGTGTGGGGACGAGGTGCTCGCCGTGCTCGCCCCCGCACCACTGGCCGCAAGCAGCAACAGGACGATGGCGCCAAGAACGACACCCAGTCGCCGTCGCGTTGGCGTACGTGAACTCTGGCCAGTGATCAAGGCGTGCACGGGGTTCCTGCCACGGACTGCATTGAACATTCCTGATGGCGAGGGCTCCGGACGCATAGTGATCAACTCCTGGTTGTGCACGACTTTCTGTTCGAGCACAACTGGCCCAGAGCGAAGATTGCCTCCGGTCCGTGAACCCGCAATGAGGCTAATGGACTCGACAGGAAAACGGCGGTCGGGGCAGATCGAGCGTCACTACTCCACAGATGTTCGATCGCGACGAAGGACCTGCGCGACGGCGCGCATGAAGAACACCGAGCCGAACACCAACCCGATGAACCCGATCGCCTGGAGGGACAGCCGTATGTCCTTGCTCGGGGAGAGCTCGGCCGCGATCAGGATCACGCCGGACGCAAGCAGCCCCATACAGCCGAAGATGCCGGTGAGGATGCGGTCGATCCACGAGCTCACGACACGTTCGTCCCGATCAGCGAATCGTTCGACCCGGACGCTCAGGCGGCCGGCCCGCAGCAGCGTTGCCACCTCGTCGATGTGCTCGGGGAGGGTCCGGAGCACGGGCAGGGAGCGCTGCAGCTCCTGCTTCAGTAAGTCGCCGGCCACTTCTTCGTCGGGCGCCTGCATCAGGTTGGCGGCCGCGTTGGCCTCCGCGCTCAGTTCAAAAGTCGGATCGATCACCTTCAGCGTCCCGTCGAGCGTCAACATGGCTCTCGACAACGACGTCATCGACCGGGGAACGTGCAAGTTGTGGCGCGTCATGACTTGGAGCACCTGCTGAATGAGCGCCGGATCGAAGCCACCGGCCGTTTCCACCATGAGAAGTCCGATATCGGACTCGAGTGATTGCAGATCGGCCGACGCGTCACCGGCCAAACGGCGGGCCGCCCGAGCCACCACCAACGGCTCGTTGACGCTCATCCCGAGCGCGATGTCCTCGAGCGATCGCCGGGTTGTCGCATCAAGGAGCCCAACCGCACCAAAGTCCAGAAGCCACATCCGGCCCCATTCGTCGACCATCAGGTTTCCAGGATGAGGGTCGGCGTGGAACACGCCACCTCGGAGCACCTGCTGGAGAAAACTCTCCAACAATGCCGACGCCAGGAGGTGAGGGGGCGTACCACTCGCGGCGATGGCTCCCGGGACGTCGATACCCTGACCAGTGGCTTGCTCCATCACGAGCAGCCGGTCCGTGCTCAGTTCGTGGTAGACGAGTGGAACCCGCATGACGTCCGCCGCCGCGTCCTCGTGCTGCATGGCGATACGCAGCCGGTCTGCCATCGCCCCTTCGCGCAGATAGTCGAGCTCCCGGGCCATGCTGAGGATCAGCTCCTCGGCGAGTTGCCGGATGCCCAGATCCCTCGCCGCCGGCACCCGACGCTCAGCGAGGTCGGCGGCGAGGCGGAGCACGGTGGCGTCGCGGGACAGAAGGTCGTCGAGGTCAGGGCGCTGGATCTTGACAACCACCTCCTCGCCGGTGAGCAGGACTGCTCGGTGTGCCTGACCGATCGACGCCGAGGCCAGCGGCTTCAGGTCGAAGGACGCGAAGGCATCTTCGATGGGTCGCCCCAGCTCGCGTTCGATCAGCGGTCGTACCTCGCTGGCCGCGATCGGTCTGACCGCGGCACGCAGATGCGACAATTCCTCGATCACCGCGGGGGAGAGCAGGTCGCTTCTGGTGGAGGCGATCTGTCCGAACTTGACGAACATGCCACCCACATCCTCGAGCGTCAGGCGCAGACGCAGGCCGAACTCGGCGGTGGTGACTGCTTCAGGCGAAAGGTACTGGGCTCGGACCAGGCCTCGCCGGCGTGCCGCTCGCAGCACCTCGAGCGAGCGTGAGATGGGGGCGAACACCCGCCGAACGGCGCGCACCGGGTGTGTCCACATCCGTTTGCGACGCCGAGCGTCACTGGCCCGAGACCGGGAGAGGGCCTCGGGAAGGATCAACAACACCATGGTGGCCAGCACCCCGAAGACCGCGGTCAGGGCATAGATCGTCGGCGCATCACCCTTGCCATGGACGATCTCATTGGCGCCCACGAGCCCGACGAGCGTCCCGATGAGGGCGGTCAAGAACGAGCGGAATCGACTGACCTTGATGCCGATCAGTCGCCGACTGACCAGGCTGAGGACGATCACAAAGACAACGGCCAGGATCCCCGAGAGGACATTGGGAAAATTGATCCGCAATGTATAGGTGCCCAGTTCAGAGCCTGATCCGAGCCCGACGTGCACGACAGCCCTCAGCATGGAACACGTGCGGCAGTAGCCAACGGTTGGGCGCCCGCCGGGCCGGGTGTTGCATCCTCACATCGCCGGCGCTCCACGCCCCCATGATTGTCGCAGTGTGCTGCGGCGTCCACTTTGCGTCGACCTGCAGTCAGAGGCTGGGCTCGCCGAGCGCACCCACAACAAGCCTCCTTCTTGTGCCGGTCGGCGCTCGACGACCTCAGGGCGCCGCGGCCTGACGGGGCAGGCCGCCCCGAGCGTGCTGAGCCGCGCTGGCGGATGTGGGGACCACATGACATGGTGGCTCCAGAGCCATCCTCGAAAGAGGGGGAGGATCGGGTCACCGTGCGCCACAGAACTCAGCCATTGGGTCGAAGAGAACGGTTCCCGACCGGGGTGGCCGATGCGCCGGGTGACCGAGATGCATGACGTCCCTAAAGGGCTCTCCCGGCGTGATTTCCTCGCGGCTTCCATCGTTGCGACCACAGCCACGGCCCTGGTTCCGACAGTGGTGAATGCGGCGCAGCCCCGGTCGCGGCGAAGCGTCGGTTCGAAGGAGCTCTTTTCCGAGCTGGACGCCAAAATCAAGAAAGCGATGAAGGGCTTCGTCATTCCGGGCGCGGCGGTCGGCGTCATCTACAAGGGCCAGGAGTACGTCAAGGGCTACGGGATCACCAACGTCGACTACCCGGTTCCGGTTGACGGCGACACGGTCTTCCGGATCGGCTCCACGACGAAGACGTTTACCGCCACCGCTCTCATGCGGTTCGTCGACCAGGGAAAGGTCAGCCTCGATGCCACGGTACGTACCTATCTGCCCAACTTTGCAGTCTCGGACCCGGGGGCCTCGGCGCAGGTCACCGTGCGCCAGCTCCTCAATCACAGCTCGGGGTGGTTGGGAGACGACTTCCAAAGCTTCGGTGCCGGAGATGATGCCCTGGCGCAATTCGTCTCGTCGATGCGACGACTGCCCCAGTTGAACCCTCCCGGTACCGTCTTTTCGTACAACAACGCTGGCCTGTGCGTGGCCGGACGGATCGTCGAGGTGGTGGCGGGGTCCACCTATGAGGATGCCATTCAGGAATTGGTGCTGAATCCGCTCAAACTCACCCACACCAAGTTCTTCAGCGATGAAATTGTCGGCTTCAATGTGGCCGCCTCGCACGATGTGGTCAAGGGGAAGGCAGTCGTGGATCCGTCGGTCTGGGCCTTTCCCCGCAGCATCAACCCCACCGGCGCTTTGATCTCGAGTGTCCGCGATCAACTGCGCTACGCCAGATTTCATCTCGGCGACGGCACGACACCCGACGGGGATCGCCTCCTCACGAAGCACTCGTTGGAGGTGATGCGCTCCAACCCGGGACCCGGTGGCACCCTCGTGGTGGAGTTGAACGGTATGGGTGCACCCTGGATGCTGCGGCCCAGCGCCGAAGGCCCGGTCATCGTTCAACATGGGGGGAACTGGCCCGGACAGAGCTCAGGTTTCATGATGGTGCCCAGCCGGGGTTTCGCGATGACACTCCTGACCAATTCCGTCGGTGGCCCGAGCCTCCACAACGATCTCTTTGCGGACGACTGGGCGTTGCGGCGTTTCGCCGGGGTCAGCAACCTGCCGGCGGTCGTTCAGAAATTGGGAGCCGACGAACTCAAGCCCTATGAGGGTCGTTACAGTGCGGTGAACATCGACGGCCGAGGCGACGAGACCGTGGGGATCTTCGACCTGAAGGCCAAAGGCGGTCAACTCCACGGCACTCGAACTGCCGGGGGTCAAACGATCGATGTCGATCTGGCCTTCTACCGGCCGGACTACGCATTGGACCTCGACTCAGAAGGCCAACCGGCCGGGACTCGCTCCAACTTCGTCCGAGCCTCCGACGGCACTGTTGCTTGGTTTCGTACGCACGGACGCATATACGGGCGTCAGTAGAGATACGCATCCCTGCAACGACTCATGAATTCCAGCGAGGCGGGTCCCCGCACCAGTGGTGGAACCTGGCGCACATCTCCGCCATGACGGTCTGCGCCAGCTGCTGGTGCCCAGCGGAGTTCGGGTGGACCCAAGTGTCGTTGCGGAAGATCCAGGGGTCGGACGACCAGGCCTGATGATCGCTCCAATTGGCCGAGGGAGCGGCGAAGGCGATGTCGCCCACGTGCTGGGTCGACTCGCCCGCCTGGTGGAGGGCCTCCTTGATGCGCTTGTTGGCCTCGGCGGTCAGCGCCGCTGCCTGGTCCCACTGCGTCACCCGGCGTGCAGGCGTCACCTCTCCGGGATGGCTGAGCGACGTGCACGGGTTCCCCGTGGCGGGACCACTCAATAAGTTGGCGTTCGGTTGCCAGTTGCCGAAGCTCCAGGGGCAGCCCATCGGGTAGCCGAGAACCAGCACATGGTCTCCATCGTTGAGCAGTGACTCGTAGATGTCGACCAGGTGCTTGGTCTGCTCGATCTGTTGCCACTGAGCATCGAAGCAGTTGAGGATGCCACCCGGACCGGCTTCGGGCTCCGCCGCCCGGTACAACACCGTTCTGAGACCGGAATGGCCGACGACGGCCGTATCGGCGCAGGATCCCTTCTGTATGGTCACCAGGCCGAGGACAGAAATGTCGAGGTAGTCGGAGAGAAGGGGGTTGGCACCGAGGGTCATCACCACGGTCGCATTCTTGATCTTCTTCAGCTGGGGGCCGAAGCGGCCGTTCGTGACGGGGTCCCAGTCTGCTGGTGTCGACCCCGTAACGGCCCAATTCTCGATGGCCGCCGGATCAACGGTCGACTGCCTCTTGGCAATGACGTATGAATAGGCGACTGTGGGTGCTCCGGGCTGGTCGAACCATGGACCGGCCACCCAAGGCATCCCGGTGTCGTTGTTGTTCGAGCAGCGGTCGTTGATGGTGGCGGGCGGGGAGCACGCCTCCAGGCTGTTGGTCCCTTTCCAGTCATTGTCGAAGGACTGATTGACTCCGCAGGTCTTGAGCGGTTCGCCCTCGGTGCCGCAGTACCCGAACCCCGCCGTGACGGAATCGCCGAGGAAGTAGACGCGGGGTTCTCCCGCGGGGATGGTCCCGGCGGTGACCGTCCAGCGCGGTTCGAGATTCGGTTCGTTCAGTCCCGAGAACGTCGAGGTGAGGCAGGAGAATTGGAGGGGCGGCGCGTCCGGGACGGTCTTGTCGACGGAGCACTGGAGCTCGCCGGGGCTGCCGGTGGCCGGTGCCGTGGTGACATGGCCCGAGACGGAATAGCCACTCGGCACCCAGCTGCCGTCCGCCCCGGGAATCGAGATGGTGTAGACGAAGCTGACCGCGGTCTTGAACTGCCCCGAGAATCCCGTGGGGCCACCACGGATCCCTGTCCCCGATGTGCCTGGTTGGATGAAGTACGGCTTGTCCTCGTAGCAGAACGAGGCCGATGCTCCTTCGGGCACGGAGCTCGGCACAGGGTTGGCGCCGGGACAGACCGGGTTACGCGACTCTGCGCCGGTGCCGTCCCGTGTGAGCAGCACCCCCTTGCTGGTGACAATGGTGCCTGTCACCTTCGTGTCGAAGCCAGCCGGGCTGGTGTCCCTTACGGCAAAAGTACCGGCGCGGGCTGGGGTGTCTCCGACAAGGATCGACAGGCCCGTCGGGAGAGCGCTGACGACCAGGAGCAGAATCGACAGGCGCAGGCGCACCTGCCACGTGGCCCGCACAGCCACCCGGCTTCGGGGCGAGCGACGCTTGCTCCGCATTCCTTCGCGTCGACCGATCATCGCGTGGCCCGCCGAACTCAACGTGGGGGCGTCGAGCATCGGATTCCGATCATGCACAGCCCTGCAGGACGGTGCCGCTCTTCTCACCTGCCAGCACAAGGTGAATCGCCTGATGCATCTGATCAGGTTTGACCTGGACGCCGAAGCCAAAGGGTTGGTCGAGCATGGCCAAGACGGCAATCACCACCATCATCAGAGTTGCCAAGCTGAGCAGCGCCCAGACCAAGCCCGCTCGGTTGGCGGCGTAGTTCAGCGAGACCAAGAGAAACACCAAAAAAGCGCCAACGTAGATCACCACCCACAAGGCGGCTGGAATGTCGGGTGCCGTGAGATACAACAACCTGGCCCGGGATGCGTTGGCGTCACTGAGGATCGACTGGGCACGACCATACGCGGAACCCTCTTCCTTAGTGTTGCTGGGGAGGGAGGCAACCTCTTGTCGAAGCTGGTCTCCGAGGGTCAGTGTCCGCGGTGCTTCGAACTGGTTGCCGTTCTCCATCGACGGCCAGTCGTCGCTGACGATTGACCGCATGTAGCAGACCAAGTCGTGGCGAACGTGGTCCTGGGTCTGAGGAGGGTACGCCCCGACAGTGTCATAGAGGGTGAGCAGCGAACCGGCCTCCTGCTGAGCGGTGCTTCGCACGGTGGAGTAGTGGCCCACGGCGAAACTCACCAACAGACCCAACAAGAGGCCGTAGGCAGCCCCAATGAAGCTCAGTGAAGTCCTGAAGTCCGGGGCTGGCAACGACTTGGCTCTGCGCCTCTTGTCGGCCACGAATGCCAACACTCCCGCCGCGCCCAGCACCAACAACAGGACCAACACATGCATGATCAGGATGCAACCAACATCACCGCGCATCGATCCATGACCTACCGCCTCTCCTGCGCCAGCAGCGTAACCGCCATGAGCATCCGGCGCTGAGATCAGCGACGGCTCAGATCGGCCGCGCATTAGCTGATCGCGACCGTCTTGGTTCCTCAGATCCGTTGGCCAGGAGTGAAACATGCTCCGATTGCTTGGAGGATTCGGTCTGGCCGAAGGCGGCGTTGGCGGCACGACCGCCCAGCCCGGCGGTTACTTGGCCGACGCCGGTCGGGGGAGCCGCAGCTCTGCCGTGCCCGTGACGTGCTCGCCCAGGTCCCCCGCCGCCCGGAAGGCGACCTGCACCATACCTTCGTCACCGTCCGGCGCGAGTTCGGTCACCTCGCCGGTGTAGGTGAGGGTGTGACCGGGGAACACGGGTACGCCCAGCCGGACGGCCATCTTGGTGATCCGGGCGTCGGGCCCGGCCCAATCGGTGAGGAAGCGGCTGCAGTAGGCGGTGTCGGACAGGATGTTCATGAAGATGTCCGGCGCGCCTTGGGCGTTGGCGAAGGCGCGGTCGTGGTGGGCGGGCATGAAGTCCCGGGTGGCGATGGCCCCGGCCACGATGATCGTCGCGGTGACGTCGAGCATCAGGGGCGGGAGCGTGTCACCCACGGCCAGGGAACCGAAGTCGCAGGTGCCCGGGAAGACGGACGCGCTCACCGAGCACCGGCCAAGACGAACTGGTGGAGAACCAGATCGTCATACCATGCGGCATACCGCTGGATGAGCAACTTGTGTTGGCGGACTCCGTCCCAGAAGGACTCGGTGCAAGGGATGGCCGAGGGACCCAGTCGCGCGCTCACGGCGCGCTCGTCGTGGGTTGGAACTTGAGGATGCGGAAGCGCTGGCGGCCCACCACCGCGCCTTCCTGATCGGTGTAGGTGGTTAGCCAGGTGACGAAGCGGCCTGGTCCCATGCTCGTTGCCTTCTCCTCGGAGATGGACTCGAAGACCGTGCTGGTCGAGACGACGTCGCCGGGACGCAGATAGCGCTCGAACTCGAACTCGGAGTTGGTGGCCAGGGTGGCCACGTAGCCTGCCCGGTCGAGGATGGACAGGGGAGCCTCCCCGGTGGCCTCGACGGGTGAGCCACCGCGCTCGGCGATGCCAGTGATCTTGGGCGTTGCCATCGACCACGTCTGGAGCATCAGCGGCGGGGCCACGATGCCCCCGAAGCGGGACCGTGCGGCCGCCTCGGGGTCGGTGTAGATCGGGTTGGCGTCCTCGAACGCCGCCGCCCAGTGCCTGATCATGGGCTCGTTCACCGGGTCGGGTGCCACCGAAACGGCATGTGACCCGACCGGTTGGCCGATCAGTGCCGCGAGCTGCTCGTCGACTGTCTCGTCGCTCACCCGTCCTCCAGTCTGTTCCCCGACCGCACGGTCGCCATTGTGCCTCGGGCGCGCGGTCAGCGAACACCGAGCGCCCTACCCCTCGAAGGCCTCGGGGCCGAGACCTGGTGCGTCCACGGATGTCGCCCGAGAACCGGTTGGTAGTGATCGAGGGGGTCTTGGTTGGTTGGTAAGAATTTTGGTGGGCTACCGACACAACCCCCCTGGGCTGGGCTCGGTCATTCGATACGAAGGCCACTTGCCACGCTAACAGTCCGGATTTCCCACCTTCCGGGTGCTTGGTTCGAGTCCCCCTGCGCTCATGTTCACGACGTGACACGAAAGAACGAGAGGGGCCCCGGGAACGGCCGGAAGCCGGACAAGGGGCGAGGCACCGCCCACTCAGAGGCGAGCGACGAGCCCGGCTGCGATCGGCGGCCTCTCACCCCGCTCCAGCGTCCTGGTCAACAACGCTGACGGGAATCACAACGAACCGCAGCCGACCTATCAGGGCAGACGACTACCGAACGCTGCCGAGAGTTGCCTTTGGGGTTGGCCGACACCTCGGTCGACAGGGGCGACCTGCCGACGCCGCTGGCCGGACGCGAGAGACGTCCGTGCCTTACGTCAGAATCGGCCTAACAATCGAGTCCGGTGTTCGTGGGCCGGTGTTGTCTCCATGACGGATGGAGCCCTGTCTGAAGACGTTTGGAACCAACTGACATATCGATTCACGAGGGGCGACGCTGAGAGCCCATGAACGAGGACCGACAGACCCACTGTGAGATACGTCACGGTGGCGATCTCCGCAGAGTGTGGAAGACGGGCGTCTTCCACGATCACCGCGAACACGATCGACGCCAGTCCCCGAGGGCCGAACCAGCCCATGAAAGCAACGGTTGCCGATCGGGCATGCGTGCCAAAGAGCGCGATGGCCACCGGTACCATCCGCACGACGGTCAGACTCAGCACCGAATAGAGGACGATGTGCCAACTTATGTGCTTTAACGCTGGACCAAAAAGTACCGCCCCGAAGATGAGGAAAGTGACGCTGTCGAGCGTGGCCCCGGTCTCCTCGGTGAAGAGCATGGCTTGGGCTACATCGTCTCGGGCAAGCAGACCAAAGAGGGCACCAGCCAAGAAGGCGGCGATGAACCCCGACCCCCCGAGTGCGTCGGCCGCGCCGTAGGCGGCAATTGTCGTCGCCAGCGGAACGATCTGCTGCCACGTCTCGTCAATGAGATTTCGCCGAGTTGCGAGGACGACGATTACAGCGGAAAGCAAGGCGGCGCCGGCGCCACAGAGGACGCCGTAACCGATCTCTTCAACCACGACGGTCAGTGGATGGGCCTCAGCGCCTGCCGCGGTGGCGAGAAGGATCAGCAGCAACGGCACGCAGATCCCGTCATTGAGGCCGCTTTCAACGTTCAGCGATTGCCGCACGACCTGGGGAAGCCGGTCATCGGTGACGACGGCACTCCCGAGTCCGGCGTCGGTTGGGGCGAGGACGACCCCAAGGATCAAAGCATCATTGAGGGAGAAGGACCTGAAGAGCACAAAGGCCGTGAGCCCACCCGCAACGACCGTCAAGATCAGGCCAACGCCGAGCAAACGTACTGGCATCGATGCCTCGCTCTTCAGTGCATGGAGGTTTATGCGAGACGAATCAGAGAACAACACGACGGCGAGGGTCGCCTCAGCAAGCGTCCGAACGGTCGAGCTGGTTGGTCGGGCTGCGATCTCGTCGAGCACGAGAGGGCCGACGAGAACGCCGATGGCGACCACCAGGATCGCTGGGGTGAGCGGGGTCCCCGACAGGTACCGCGACACGGATGCGACGAGCAGCAGCGACACTCCGACAATGGCGAGTCCCGCTCCCACGGTTAGAGAACGCCTGCTCGCGATCCGATGAAACGCATAATCCACAGCATCTCATTTGCTGTCGCGATGTAGGAATTGAATGGCGGCATCGTGATCAGACCGGTAATTCGGCGGCTTGGATAGAGCTGACATCGGGATGGGCGGGTGCGCGGGACTATGCAATGCTTCACATTGCTGAACAAGTGGCAAAGACTCGACCGACCACGTCCTGCTGATCGTTCGGCGTTCCTTGGTGGTGAGTGGATCTGAGATTGATCGCTAGATCGGTATCGTCGCTGGAGTGATCGCTGGCAGCAGCCACGACATTGGTGGCTGGATCAAGGCCCCGATAGCTCTAGGTCTTGGTCTCCTTGCCAGTCGAAGTACTCCACGAACCTGACGGAGATCCCTGGGCGACCAGACCTTCGGGTCGGTCCACTTACGACGCACCAGCTCACGACTTCGGCGGAGCAGGGTGTAGGGCTGTACCAAGAACCGAGAAGCGCCGTATTCCTGAGGCTCCTATGCCCGCGCCCGATTTCCGTTCCATCGGTCATCGGTGCGTCACGCCCACTGCACGTCTCTGTCCACAGTCATCGAGAAAGAGATCTGTTGGCGTGACCACATCACGGAGGCACGAGCCGGTGCTGGCGCCTGGCGATGGCTTCGGCAATAGCCTTCGCGAAGCGGTAGGCGCGTGACGAGTACACCGTGCAGCTGCCGACTATCTCGGCTGTTTCACCCGCTTCGTTCGGGCAGAAGTGTGTCCCGCCATGCAGCCAGCGCCTCCTCGCTGGGGTCCGGCCGGGATAGGAACGCTTCTGACGCAAGCCCTCGCTCCGATCGGAACGTGCGTATCCCTACCGTCGCCACCGGCGTGGGAACCCCTGGCCTAACACGGCTCAAACGTCACCGCTCGAGTGTGCGTCAGGCTGGACCGATTTCTTTGGGCCGGTTTTGGCGGACTCAACTCGCCCCCCACTTGGGGGGCTTGAGCCGGTGGCGTCTGTCACCTCGTCACCTCGTTCTCGATGGCGGCGGCGCCAGAGGCGGTCGAAGAGCACAACCACCGCTATCAGAACGCCCCCAATAGCGAAGACAATGGCGACGATTCGAATCATCCTGAAAACGCGTCGCCCCACGCCGTGGGCCCGGTCAACTACCTCGAGTACCTGCTGGGCGGTGTCCAGGGCAGACTGGACATGAGCCAGATCGGTCTCGGCTTGCACGATTGCGCTATCGAACGTGGTCATGTCAGGGCCTCACGTCAGGGGCAAGAAGGTGACAGCCATGTCATCCATGTTCTACAGAGTACGTACAGCTGGAAGTCGCCAGGCGGAAATTACGATAGGAGGGCGTTTCGCTAGGTCACGTGACCGCTCACGAATCCGAGAAGAACGCGTCGGTGAGTCCTTCCCCGGGCCGACCGAGGTGGCGATCACGGAGATCTCGTCGCCAGGTCCGCTTATCGCCTAGACACCCCACGCCGCTAAGTCGTCAAGCCGCCACAGCGGATTCGTCGCATGGCCAGGCGATGGTCTCGTCGTAGAGGACTCCCCGGCCAAGGCAGACATGGAGGATCCCGACCAGGCGGTTGCCAAGTTGACGGAGAGCCTGATGGTGGGTTTTGCCTCTGGCTCGTAGTTCGTCGTAGTAACGCTTGGCACCGGGCGACTTGGTCAGCGTGCAAAAGGCCCACTGAGCGCAGGCATCGCCCAGTCGGTGGTTGCGGGCATAGCGGGCCAGCACGACCCGGCTGTGACCTGAGGCTTTGGTGATGGGCGACGTGCCGGCGTAGTTCTTGCGAGACTGTGAGGATCCACTTTGCAGCTCGGCGGCCCTGCTGGGCTGTGGTCGGTGATCCCGAGCGTGACCCATTTCGAGACTGGCCTTGTGCCTTGCCGAAGACTTGTCCGCTCGTGATTGCCGGCCCCGGCCCGGGTGGAGCTCTGGCCTGATCAGGAGCTTGACCGCCGCCGGTGTCCGCCGGTGACGTGTCCCATCACAGTCCTGCCTTTCTCCATCCGGACCGGAACCGACCACGTCCCTCCAGGCAAAGGAGCAACGCATGGAAAGTCTGTCCGAGATCGTCGACGTCGTCATCGGCGTTGACACCCACGTCAGAACCCACAGCGCAGCAGCGGTCAATGCGAAAACCGGTGGGGTGCTCGGCGAGATCACCGTCGAGGCAACGCCTCAAGGTTATGAAGAGCTTTTCGAGTTCGCGAGCGAGCACGCAGGCCTTCGGGCCTGGGCAATCGAGGGCACCGGAAGCCACGGCGCCGGGCTGACACGCCGTCTCGCAAAGATCGAGGAGCTCGTTGTCGAGCTCGACCGGCCAGAGCGGCAAAAGCGTCGAAACGGTGCGAAGTCCGACCCCCTCGATGCGATCCGGGCCGCTCGAGAGGCACTCAGCCGGGCCAAGCTCGGCTCCCCACGCACGACCGGTGAACGCCAAGCGCTCTCGGTGCTGCTGACAACCAGGCGATCGGCCGTCGCGGCCGCAGTGGAAGCCCAGCAACAGCTGTTCGCCCTGGTCATCGCCGCTCCCGAGCAACTGCGGTCCAAGCTTCGGGGAAAGCGCACGCTGGCGATGGCACAGACCGCGGTGCGTTTCCGTGTCCAGGTTGAGTGGGATCTCGAAACCCGCACCACCGCAGGAGTGCTGCGCGATCTCGCCCGTCGTGCCCTGGACCTTTGGGCTGAGGCCGATCGTCATGAGAAGGCGATCCTCGGCATCGTCCGCTCGTGGCGCCCGGACCTGCTGGAACGGAAAGGCGTCGGCCCCATCGTGGCCGCGACGGTGCTCTGCGCCTGGTCTCACCCTGGACGAATCCACTCCGAAGCGGCCTTTGCCAAGCTTGGCGGTGTGGCGCCGATCCCGGCGAACTCTGGCCAGGTGACGACGCACTATCGCCTCAGCCGTTTCGGCGACCGCCAGCTCAACCTGACGTTTCACACCGTCGTGCTGTCCCGGATTCGCTGGGACCAGGAAACCCAGGCCTATGTGAAACGGCGCACAACGGAGGGCAAGACACCACGTGAGATCAAGCGATGCTTAAAGCGGTACGTCGCACGCGAGTTCTTTCGCCTTCTCGAAGGTGTGCCCTCAGTGACTTGACGATCCATAGGAGCGTCTTGGGGTCCGAGAAACGAGTGCGGTCATCACCGAACTCGCCCAGCACCCGGGCACCGAGGACCGTCCCTAGTCCTGGCAGGGAGAGGACGACCTTGGCGTCCGGGTGCTGCTCAAAATGCTCCGAGAGCCCAGTCTCGAGCTCGGCGAGCTGAGCGTTGAAGGTCCTGATCAGAGTGACCGCTGAGCGCGTGATCAATCCATGGGCATTGGCGATCAACGCCGGGGCCTCGAGCTGCTCGGCCCGGAGCGCCACTTGGATCTCTTCGGCCCGTCGTTCGATGCTGCGCTGGCGTCCACCGCGGCGCAGCGCCGAGGCGATCTTCGAGCGCGAGAGGGCCCGGCCGAGTTCTGGCGTGGGGGCAATCTTGAGGATGGCCAGGGCATCTGCGCTGGCCAGATCGGTCCCGAAGGCCTCGAGAGCCCCGGGGTAGTACTCACGCAAGGCTGACCTGAGCGTGTTGACCTGGCGCTGACGGCCCCAGATGGCGTTCTGGTGCGCTCGGGCCAAGAGCTTCACCCCCTCGGCCAGATCCGAGTCGCCGGCGACGGTTCGGTGATTGTGCCGGTCGGTGCGCACCAGGTCGGCCAACACCTTGGCGTCGCCGGGATCCGACTTGGCCCCAGAGACCGCGTGGCGGTCCCGATAACGGGCCGACGCCATTGGGTTGATGGCGAAGACCTCATAGCCGGCGGACACCAGCGAGCCGACCAGAAGCCCCCGGTCGATCTCGATACCGACCACGACGACGTCATCGTCCTTGGCCTGTTCGGCCACCAGCGCATGGAGCTCACCGATACCGACCACGCTGTCGGGAACCCGGCGTTTGGCCAGCACCGTTCCGTCCTCGGCCATCACGCAGACGTCGTGATGGTCCTCGGCCCAATCCACTCCCACAAAGAGCACCTGCGTCCCCTTTCTCTCGTGAGCCCGAGGAGATGCGCAGCGACCTAATGGCTTAGTGCTCGAGGCACGACACCCCACCAGCTGTCCGTCTCCTCACCAACTCGACGGGGCACGTTCTAGGCGTAGGGCTCTGGGCCCAGGTCCTGCGAGTGCTCCCGTCGAGTGGCTCGGTGACCAGCCTTTCAAAAAGTCTGATCGGGTCCCATTAGGTCCAGCCGACTTCCCTGATTTGCCAGCCCTCGGGTTCGACCACGGCCTAAAGGGTCCGGATTTCCCACCTCCCTGATCAGTGGTCGCAGACCGATGCCGAGGTGATGGATCTAGGTCAGGTCGGACCATTCACACGCGAAGCGTCTTGGAATCCCATTTCCGTGGTCAGACCGTGTGTCTAGGAACGTCCTCGTCAGGGGAACGGATGACGAGTTCGGCTCCCGCCGCGATCGACGGTGGCATAGCGACGAAGGGGCCCCGGCGGCCAACATTTGCGCCTATTCGACTTGGGTGGGCCTGGTCGAACGGGGCGTCGCCTTTCCAGCGCTACGGGGACGAACTCCCAGCCGCCGACGGGGATGGTGGCGCCGCCTCGGTGCACTCGCCGGGGAGCACGACTTTGCCCGCCTTGCTCGAGAACCGCTGAACTGTGAGCCACTCGTCCATGTTCGGGTCGTAGTAGTTCTGCCAACCGAAGTGGAGGACCTTTACGATCTTTCGGGGATCGGTCCTGGCGACGTAGAAGTCGGCCTCCATTACTGGGAACCGCAAGGGCAACCCTGGAACGGTCGTCGCAGTGGGTGACGAGGGTCCGGACGTGGGAGGGACCTGGTTCGGCGTCGCTCCTATCGGCGGGAGCACGCCCTCTTGCGCCCCTTTCGCCGCGAACGGCTCTACCACAATGACCGCTCTGAAATGGTTGACAGCACGTGACGGCTGACCCTCGAGCACCTCCGGCCCCACAAAGCTCGACGTCTTCAGCCAATTGTTGTAATCGGTCAGGCTGTAGGCGCCGGCGTCGTGGCAGACGTTCAGCACGTTCTCCGGTATGCCCTTCCACCGCTTCGTCAAGGTGTAGAGGTGTCCGTGGTAAATGACATTGGTGAACCAGATCGGGTCGTTCGGACCGCCGGCGGTCATCTGGCTGTCGCCGTCACTCCCTTGCCAGGTGAAGGGAACGTTTACGTGCATGTCGTCGACGATGTACCGCCCGACCCAGTTGAAGTTGGTGGGGAGCCGGGGAGGTGTCGGGGTACCGGTCGAGTGTGGCGGAGAAGCCCCCGCGGCGGCGGCGCCCATCGTCAGTCCTCCGCTTGCCAGGACAACCGTCAACATGACTTCGGCCAGCTTCGCTAACTTCATCCTCAGTCCGCCCCCCTCGTCGAGACGCGCCTCCGCGACGCGCCACGCTGTCGTCCCGAATGATACTGAGGGCAGCCATTGGCCACCCAGGAGGGTCCAAATATCAGATTGATTGTCCGGTAGAGGGAATGAACGGGTTCATCAAGGACGGGCCCGAGAGGCCGTTGACGATCCCGAGCGGCGCCGGATCCGGGGCGTGGCACCCCAGAGCGTGTTCGTGGCCTTCTTGCTGTGTGCGGCCAACCTACGCAAGATCGAGACCTACTAGCTAGATGGTATGGATTGTCATGGTGGGCTACCGACAAACCCCCCATGGGCAGGCAGGATGGTCATCGCTAATGGGCCATTTCCCACGCTAACACGCGCTTCGTGCGGATCGCCGGTGTGACTGCCAATCCCGTCGCCGAGTGGGTGACCGAGCAGGCCCGCAACATATCGATGGAACTGACCGACCAGACAATGGCGCTTAAGTTCCTCATCCGCGATAGCGACACCAAGTTCACCGCTTCGTTCGATGCTGTGTTTGCAGCGGAGAGCACCAAGATCATCAAGCCCCCCTCGGGGCGCCACGGGCCAATGCGATCTGTGAGCGCGTGATCGGCACTTTGCGGAACGAGTGCCTCGATCGGATGCTCATCCTCGGCCGTCGCCACCTGGAGGTGGTGCTCGCCGACTACGTCGAGCACTACAACTCGCACCGTCCCCACCCGTCTCTCGGCCAGCGTTCGCCGTCTGGTCCCGATACCACCCCTCTCGTCACTGGTGACATCGGCCGCGCCAGGCTACGAAGAGCCGATCGAATGGGAGGCCTCATCCACGAGTACCGGATGGTCGCCTGAAATGGGCGGATCGGGTTCTCGGCACCCACAAGTGCCCAGCTTGTCCGGCGGCGTTCTCGTACACGAACCGCCACCACCTCAGCCGAGTTCGGCCAGTCTGCCGCACGCCAGAAATCCGAATTAGGGTGGTCCATCGGGGAACAGGGGAATGATCCATGTTCAAAGCAGCGCATGATGCCGCGATTGGGTCCCAGCCAAGAGACGTAGGGTCTCGGCGGGGTCAGATAGCCATGAGCCGTAAACGGAGGGGAAGAACCCAACTTACGCCGGTCCCGCTCGCTCAACCGCTAACAGACCCGATTCCTCGCCGTGGTCGACGGCTGGAATGGTATTCGTGATGGACCCAGGTCCCAGTTCGAGAAAAAAATCACCGTGGTGAAGGTAAGTGATCGAACCGGGACCAACGGTCACTTCCTTGGCACTCGGCTCGGGGCCCCACCTCTTCTCGCTGCCTGGCTGTCGGGGGTGGTATCGACTTCAGCTCGGGTGTCGCGGTTTCTATCAACCCTGCAACGGGCTCGATCTCAAGCGGTCAGAGCGCCCATACTTTCGAGGGGATCGGCTTCGCCAGAGTGGCGTGTTCTTCGACTACTCAATGCCTCGCTGTTGGGGGAAACGTGGCGGTGCCACTCAACCCGACGACGGGAGCCATCTCGAGCGGCCAGAGTGTGCAGACGTATTCGGCGTTTACCGTCTTCGGCGTGGCATGCACGACATCGAATTGCCTGGGCGTCGGTTTCACCGGTGATAACCCTGGCATTGGAGCAGCCGTACCACTCAACCCGGCCACTGGAGCCATCTCGAGCGGCCAGGGTGTCCAGTCCGTCGCGGGAACGACCGAACTCTATGGCGCAGCATGCCCTACCTCCACTCAGTGCCTCGCCGGAGCCGACAATTACAGTTTTGGCAATCCGAGGCCCGGCCTTGCCGTGCCGCTCAACCCGACGACCGGTGCCGTCTCGAGCGGCCAGAGCGCTCAAGCAATTTTCGGAACCGGCATCATCAATGGTGTCGCGTGCCCGACCGCATTCCAGTGTCTGGGGTTGGGGGCCAACCAAGACCGTCAAGTCTCTCAAGTGGGCATCGCCGTCCCCCTCGATCCGGCCACCGGGGCCGAGTACATCGCACCGGGCCCCTACAGTCCCCTCACCCCGACCCGTATCTGTGACACCAGGGCGGGGAACCCCTCTGCCCTCAGCGGTGCAGCCGCCCAGTGCAACGGGATCTTCAACTCGGGGAGCACCATCGCGGCCGGGGGCACCTTGACCCTCACCGTGGCCGGGTCCTTCGGCGTCCCCGCCGACGCCTCGGCCGTGGTCCTCAACGTCACCGCGGTCTCCCCCAGCGGCCCGGGGTTCTTGACGGCGTACCCGACCGGGGCCGGCCAACCCCTGGCCTCAAGCCTCAACTATGTCGCCGGGGAAGTGGTGCCCAACCTGGTCGAGGTGGGGACCGGGTCAGGCGGCCAGATCTCGATCTACTCGCAAGCCAAAACAGACGTCGTGGTCGACCTGGAGGGCTATGTGGCCCCGACCGCGGCCGGGGGATCGGGGGCCGGGCTCTATATGCCACTGGCCTCGCCGGCCCGGCTCTGTGACACCAGGGCGGCCAACCCCTCGGGCCTGGTTGGCGGTGACGCCCAGTGCAACGGGGTGGCCAACGCCGGGACCAGGTTGGCCGCCGGAGCGACCCACAACGTCGTGGTGGCCAACAACAACGCCATCCCCTTGGGCGCCACCGCGGCCGTGCTCAACGTGACGGTGGTCAACCCCGCCGCCAGTGGTTACCTCAGCGTCTTTCCCGAAGGGGCGACCCAGCCCAACACGGCCAATGTGAACTACGCCGCGGGCCAGGTCACCGGCAACCGGGTGATCGTGCCGCTCTCGAGCACCGGGGCCCACCTCGGAGAGGTCTCCATCTATTCCAAGGCCGCCGCCGATGTGGTGGTCGACGTCAGCGGCTACTACTCGGCTCGGCGGGGGGAACCGGGTCGAAGTTCAGCGCCGAGCCGGCCCCGGTGCGGATCTGTGACACCAGGGCGGGGAACCCCTCGGGTCTGACCGGCCCGGCCAACCAGTGCGACAACTCGACCCTCACCCCGGCCACGACGAAGACCATCTCGGTCACCGGGTTGGCTGGGGTCCCCTCCGGCGCCAAGGCGGTGGTGGTCAACCTGACCGCGGTCGCCCCCACCCAGGGCACCTATCCTCACGGTCTTCCCCGGCCACCGGTCGCCCCTTGGTCTCTGACCTCAACCCCGCCGCCGGTGACGTCAAGGGCAACCTCACTGTGGCCACCCTCAGTCCGAGCGGCACCATCTCGATCTACAACAACACCGGCAGCGTCGACGTAGTGGTCGACGTGTTGGGGTGGTACTCGTGATGGAGAGGGTGCGGAGTCAGACAAGGCCGGTCGTTCACGGCGCCGTAACGACCAATACCCCTGTGGAGAAGTCGGCGGCCGTGATGAGCACAACCGGTGTCACCACGGTCTCTCAGGAATCGAGCGTGGCGCGACCAAGTCCGTGATCACCTTCGCCGATTGACGTGGCTTCTCACTCCAGAGACTCGAGGGCGGCACGAGCTCTGCGCTCGACATTTCCGTATCCCCAGCTTGTGGCACTATCCAGTGCCTTCGAGAGAAGTTGCTTCGCCTGAGGTTGCCCAGAGATAGTGGACACGGTGATTAAGCAGCTTGTTGCTTGAGGCCCAACGATAACTCGTAGCGAATGGGACTGAGATCGCCAGCCTTGGCGCAACGACGTTGGTGGTTGTAGAAGTTGATGTAGCGGGCGATCCCGGCTCGGAGTTCGTCGATGGTGGCGAAGGTGTGCCGTTAGAAGTATTCGTGCTTGAAGATCGACCAGAAGCTCTCGGCGCTCGCATGGTCATAACAACTGCCCGTGGCGCCCATGGAACGAACCAGGCCCACACGCTCGCAGAGGTCCACGACCTTGCCGTCTGAAAATTGGCTGCCTCGGTCGGTGTGGAACACCGTTCCCTCGATGTGTCCGAACCTGGTGGCCACCGATTGCTCCAACGCGTCGAGAACGATCTCGGTCCGCATGTGCTCAGCCACGAAGAACCCGAGCACGCGAGACGATCCCTCGTCGCGAATGGCACACAGGTAGGCCTCGCCGTCGCCCACCGTCAGGTAGGTGATGTCCGAGGTCCACAGCTCGTCGATGCCGTCTGGATGGAACTGCCGATTCACCAGGTCCGCCGGGTACGTGGCGGCTGGATCGGGGGTGGTGGTGACCTTGAACAAGCGCGGACTCACCCCCACGATCCCGAGGCTGGCCATGCGCTCGGCCACGGTGTTGCGGCTCACCCGTTCGCCGGCCTCATGGAGGTCGAGCGTGATCCGGGGGGCGCCGTAGGTGCCGTTCGAGCTCTTGTGCAAGTCGATGATCCTGGCGTCGAGATCGGCCCGGCGGACCTCGCTTGGGAGCGGGGGACGGTCCTGGGCCGCCCGCCAGCGGTAGTAGCCCGCCGTGGACACCTCCAACAGCCGGGCCATGCGGGTGATCTCGAAGTTCGCGCACTCGGCGGCCATCAACGCAAATCTCTCTGCTTTGGTGGATTCGAAGCGAAGTACGCGGCAGCTTTTCCCAAGAAAGCCAGGTCCTTGTCCTGCTCAGCGACCTGACGTCGCAGCGCCAACAGCTCGGTTCGCTCCGCCGCGCTCAACGGTTCATCAGACGATCCGGCCACCGCATCGAGCCGACGGCGCTCTTCGCGCACCCATCGGGCCAACACACTGCCTGACACCGACAGCTCAGCGGCTACTTCGGCCACCGTCCTGCCCGTATCGATCACACGATGAGCGGCCTCTGTCTTGAACTCCAGCGTGAACTTCCGCCTTGTCGCTCCCATATCGGACATCCTTCCAGCCGACAAAAGATCGGCATGTCGGGTGTCCACTAATTGCGGGGAACCTCAGCCCTAGCGTCGTCGCCGCGTCCATGCCGCGCAATGAGCATTTTCCCCCAATAGAGATCCGTGCGAGCGGCAAAAAACTTCGCGTTCGCTCGTTCACTCGACGCAGCAGCGTGGGCAAAATACGAATACGCTTCCTCATAACGCCCTAGGACCGTGGCGAGGCCGCCCAGTGTCCGACTGATTGGGCCAGCAGTCGAAATGTCGGAGTAGTGCCATTGGTTTGAAAATGGCGCGAGCTGCTCGAACATCGGTCCAGCAGTTTCCGTATCGAGGCAATCGATGGCAGCATCGGCATAGGCGATCATGCCGGTAAGCCATGTCGCGTCCATCGGAAGGTCGAAGCCCGACCGCCCGAATGCTCGCAGGAGAGCCAACGCGTCTTCATGGCGGTCTCCCTCGGAATGAGCCAATGCCATAGCTGCAACGAATACCGGTAGCCGGGGATTGTTAGCAATCGCCTGTTCTATGAGAGGAACCAAGTTGCCGAGTGTTCCTCGCCAGAGGCTCACCATGATCATCTGTGCTCCGAATATGACAATGGCGTCCGGTTCGCCTCCAGCGTTTCCAATCTGAAGCGCCTCGCTCGCCAAAGCTTCAGCATCGGCGGTGTCGCCGGCAATGAGGGCTCTTGTCGAACGCTGGAGCGCGTGCACCCAAGCCAGAAATGGCTGGTCAAGCTGTTCGACCAACGGTTCCTTGATCTTGAAGCAGCGGTCCATCTCATCGACGTCCCCGGCACACGCTGCCGTATACCGACGCCCGCTGGCCGCGGAACAGAGCAAGAGTGGATCGCCGACCCTCTCGGCTCGCACGAGGGCTTCGCCAGACCGCTCTAAAGATTGTTCGAGCAAGGGTGGGACCGCCAGGGGTAGTAGCACGTGATTCAAAACACGCACAATATTGGCATCGTCACAGTTCGATTCGGCTATGGCAATGGCCTCGCCGCGAGTGCTTGTCGATGTTCGAGCGGACTACCGATGGTTGATTCGGAACAGAGTGTGGCAAGCACAAGGGCCCGGTCTGAGTGGTCAGGGGGGAGGCGATCAAGGGCTAGCTCCAGAATCGCCAATTTCTCGTCGTCGGTGCCGTCAACTGTGCTGAACGTGCCACGGTCATTTGCGAGTGCGGCAGATACAAGTCTCTCGGTGTCGTTGGCTTCGGCCGCCCGGCTGGCGGCATCGAGAAGCGTCGTACGAAACTCCGGGTTGCCGGTTTGGCGTTGGGCCGTTCCGAGTCCGATCCGAAGATCGAGCGCCAATAAGGCGTCAGGCTCGTGAGCTCGCTCAATCAAACTTAGGGCTTGGGAGTAGTACCGCAAGGCGTCATCAGGGGCGAGACCGGCCAGCGCAGCGTCGCCGGCTTGTCGGGCGTAGTCGATAGCTTTGGCCAGGTCAGGTGACTGAGTCGCGTTGAACCAATGGCGGGCAAGTTCGCCCACGCGAGGGCCCGGGTGACCTCCACAGAGACCTTCGAGTGCCTCCCCTACCGTGCGGTGTGCCCGCGCCCGACGCGTCAGTCCGAACGTTTCGTACAGCGTGTGTTGAATGAGAGCGTGGGAAAAGCTGTAGCGCCCGGTCTTGTCCGCCGCCTCTCGGACGAGCGCCGCTTGAGTCGTGGCGTCGAGGATGTCCAGGAGGCCATCCTCGGAGACTCCCGTGGCTCGCGCAAGGAGATCGAAGTCAAAGTCTCGGCCGATGACTGCGGCGAGCGACAGGACGCGCTGTGCAACTTCACCGAGTCGCACCACTCTGGCCCGGATGACTTCTCGAACGCTCTCAGGCAGGGTCAGGATGTCAAGACCCTCATCGGCAACCCACCGTCCTATGGGGTCCTGATAGATGGCACCCGTCTCGGAGAGGTGCCGCAGGACCTCGACCACGAAGAAGGGATTGCCATCGGTCTCTTGAAAGACTGCATGGGCAAGTTCCAGTGCGGGACCGTCGAGAGCGTGTCCAGCGGCGGCCTCCATGAGCGAAGCCACGCCGTCGTCATCTAGGCCGGTTAATTCAATTCGATTTATGGTGCATTGACGACGCAGGGCACCAAGCGCCTCCACCAGGGCTCCAGAACTCGCCAACTCGGTATCACGGTAGGTCCCGACAATCAACACCCTCATGGAGAGGTCCGATGCCGCAAGGTGGCGGAGGAGCATCAGACTCCCAGTGTCAGCCCACTGGAGGTCGTCGAGGACAAGGACTACCGGTTGACGCTCTGAGGCCGAAGAGAGGAGGCCGACTACAGCAGCGAAGAGCAGATATCGCTCAGAATCTGTGTCGGTGGCTTTCGAGGGGGGCAGGTTTGGAATCCTGCTGGTCAATGCCGGGACCAATCGGGCCAATTCGGATCCGTGCGCGACGACGTGCGTTAGGAGTTGGTCCTCTGGAGCGTGCGCAATGAAATGCCCGAGCGATTCGGCAAAGAGTTGGTACGGCGTGGCGAGGTCTTCTTCGCAATGTCCGTAGAGGACGCAGGCGTCGGACCCGAAGGCGACTCGGCTTGCCTCGGCGGCAAGGGTGGTCTTGCCCTGTCCCGCCTCACCTGAAACGAGCACCACCTCTCGCTCCGCACCGCTCGTGACTCGTTTCACAGAATCTGCAATCGATTCGAGCTCACGCTGTCGTCCCACCACCCCAGTCTGGGGACGGTGTGCCAAACGCGTCGGCAGCGGTACCGCTGCGTCTCGATCCTCATCAGCCAGCGGCTCCCAATGCACCCGGACGGTCTCGACCGGATCAGGAAGCCCCTTAAGGCTGAGTGCCCCAACGGACTCGCAGTCGTGGCGACTACGCCGCCCCGCCGTCAGCCGTACCACGTCGGCGGCCAGAATCTGACCGCCCTCGCAGGCCGCACACAACCGGGCAGCCTGGATCACCGGGTCACCGAAATAGTCCTCTCCTTCTCTCGCCACCTCTCCTCCGCTGATACCAACCCTGAGTCCTACGTGGTAATCGTGGGAGTCATTGTGTTGCTTCACTCTCTGTTGCATGGCAACGCCACACGAGATGGCGCTGGAGGCTGAGGCAAAGGCCACCATGATCCCGTCGCCCAAGTTCTTCACCTCGACCCCGTCCGCTTCGGCAACGGCTTGGCGAAGGATGGAGAAGTGGCTGCGCCGAACGCCGTCGGCATCGTCCGGGGCCAGGCTGGCCGCGAGCCTCGTCGAGCCGACGATATCGGTGAACAGGATGGTGATGCTTTCGGTGCTCACGCTGAGGCATTCACGCTGGCGCCGCTGCGAATCTGCAAGCGGCCGGAAATCTTGTTCCGACCCGATTCTTGACAGAGACGCGTTGCGCACTCAGCCGCTTCACCCGTGGCTCCCTTGGTTCCCGATGACGAGGCACCGGTAAGCAAGCTTCGGGGGAGGAGAAAGGAGGACGATTCCTTTTGGGTTCGTTCTTCACCTGTCTCTCATCTCGTGAGCTACCTGAAGTGTCCATTTCCGTGACCAGATTTCGCAATATGGTGCGTCTCGTAAGTACAGCCGGACCTAGCCATGGGGAATTGCTGGGTTCCCACACCCATCTCAGGTGATAGTGGCGTAGGTCCTCCGCCATTATGTCCTACTAGGGAACTGGGGTGACACGTTGTGAAGGTGCACCGTTCGTTGGCACCCACAGAAGAGGAACGACATGGCCATGGCCCAGTCTCGTCTCCGAAGTCTGATTTGAGAAAGCCCTGATCAGGTTCCACGGATGACATTCTCGGCACCCACAGGTGAAGCTTCGTTGCCGGATTAGAGCTGATCAGGTCCAGGGTTTGAGTCCCACAGCGCCCACCATGACCCGCCACACCAACGAAGTAAGGATTGGGCGAACGGCCGGAAGCCGGGCAAAGGGTGTGGGCGATGGCGACTCGGCCACTGGACATAGGCGAGTAACTCCTGACAAGGGGACCTCGTCAACCTCTTCGTTCCGGCCATTTGGACGATCAGGGCATCACAGCGGTAGGGCAGCCAGCAGACTCCGCTCAGATCCGTAGGGCCGGCCGATGACACACCGACCAACACGCCGAGCGCTAGCCCATGTGGACGTGGGTGTCTACCGGCCGGACCCACTTCGAACTCATCGCATGGCTGTTTCTAGCGGCCTTCAGGTGGGTGCCCTCGAGGATTGACACTCAGAGAACGTGCGTCATACTCCCGGGATGGAATTGACGTTCGGCTGGGCGCAGACGAGTGATGAGATCGAGGCGGCGCAGCGGATCCGCTACTCCGTCTACGTTCAAGAACTGGATCGGTACCATGGCTTGGCAGATGATGTAGACAGACGCCTTGCAGAACCTGAAGACGAAACCGCGTGGATATTCTATGCCCACGATGGGGATGCCATCGTTGCCACCGGACGCTGCAATTGGGGAGGCAATGGGTTCTCGGAGCGTCAGATTGAGCAGTACCAGCTGGACTACTTCCTTGGTGAGATCCCTGCCGAGCTGATGGCTGTCGGAGAACGCTACGCAGTACTGCCGAAGTACCGCGGCCTGCACCTCCTAGAAGGCCTCGGGACGGCCATGAGTCCACTCCTCGAGGCCAATGGCGTCAGGGTCCTCATTGGGGCCAGCGAGCCTCACCTCTTGCCGATGTACATGGCCCTTGGTCAGCGCCCGTACACAACAAGGAACATCAATAGTCCTGAGGCGGGCTACTTGGTTCCCATGGTGGGCTGCGTCCCCGACGTTTCGGCCCTCAAAGGTGTCGGATATGGGACCACTCCCCGTGAGCTCCCAGAGTGTATGGCCAGGCTTTCGATGGAGTCGTCGTGGATCCGCGCTGACGTTCTCAGTCAGCCGCAGGCCTATTGGCACGAGATCTATCAGGCGCTGGAGGATCTGCACGGCGAGGCGATCAGCGCGTTCGACAACTTCGACGAGGACGAAGCGCAACGCTGTATCGCTCGGAGCACCATCATCACCTGTGCTCCGGGGGACCGCGTCGTCAAACGGGGGAGTTCTACGCGCAATATCTTCGTCGTCCTCGAAGGCCTGCTCGTGGCGCTCGACGACGGCCGGATCGTCGGCGCCCTGAGCCCTGGCGATGTCTTCGGAGAAATGGAATTCCTCCTCGAGAACAAGCGCTCGTTCGACGTCGACGCCATCGCTGAAGGCACTCGAATCCTGTGTCTCAGTGAGGGGACGCTCCGAACGATGATTTCCGAGGACGCCCCGGTGGCCGCCAAGCTGCTCGCCAACGTGTCCAAGATGCTGTGCGTGCGACTCATCCAGGCTCATGCACGATGGGCATCTCGATGAGGGACTGTGAACACAAGCCCAAAACGACAGCACGCACGTGGGGGTGCCGCGAACCCCATCCGCCCTTCTGGCCTGGATAAATGCGATGTCGCGCCGGTCGCGTTCGCACCTGGGTGGGTCGCAAGCGAGGATCTCGGTGAGACGGCCGGCGCATTCGGTGACAAGGTGTTGGTCGGTGCTGCCAGCCCCTAGGGTGGCGAAATGACCCGACTCGGCTACCAGATCCCCAACTTCACCTATCCCGCCACAGGTCCCGCCGAGATCTTCCCCGCCGTCGTTCGCCAGGCGCAGGAGGCCGAGGCGTCAGGTTTCGACACCGTCTTGGTGATGGACCACTTCTACCAGTTGCCAATGCTTGGACCACCCGCGAACGACATGCTCGAGTGCTACACCCTCCTTTCGGCCCTGGCCCAGCACACAAAACGGGTGCGACTGTCGGCACTCGTCACCGGCAACACCTATCGGAACCCGGCTTTGCTGGTGAAAGAAGTCACCACGCTCGACCATGTCTCCGGGGGACGCGGGCAGCTCGCCATCGGCGCGGGCTGGTTCCAGCTCGAACACGACAGTCTCGGCTTCGAGTTCGGAACCTTCACCGACCGCTTCGAGCGACTGGAGGAATCGCTGCAGATCATCAGAGGCATGCTGGCCGGCGACCGACCGACCATCCGCGGCCGTTGGTACACCGTGGTCGAGGCCGTCAACTCACCGGCACCACTATCGAAGATCCCGCTCATGATCGGCGGTGCCGGCGAGAAGAAGACCCTGCGCCTGGTGGCACAGTACGCCGACGAGTCGAACATCATCTGCCAACCCAACGAGGTCCCACGCAAGCTCGACGTCCTGGCCGAGCACTGCGAGGCCCTTGGGCGCGACCGGAGCGCGATCACCGTCAGCGTGCAAGCCAACGCGTGCGTTGCACCGAGCCATGAGCTAGCCGAATCCGAAGCGGACGCCTTTCTCAAGGCCCGCGGCATCGACCTGTCGTCCATGAGCACCGAGGATGCCGGAGCCATCCGGGCGATGATCACCCTCGGCGACCCGGACGAGGTAGGCGAAATCTTCGCGGCACGCCTCATCGAGGGAGTCGATGGCTTTACTGTAAATGCGCCCGCTAATTGCCACATCGAGGGTCGCGTGGCGCTACTCGGCAACGTGCTCTCCAAGGTGGTGGGCGTTTGATCCTGGCGCCGACTCAAGGTCCGAAACTCGATACCTGGCAATACGGGGATTTCTTCGGTAAGCCTGTGGGTGTCGAAAGGTGCCACCACCTTGCCATCGCTCGTTTCGACGCTCTGGAACACTCCGAGTGCATAAGGTCCATGGTTTGTCGTTGACACCAAAGAAGGGAGGGGCCCCGGGAATGGCCGGAAGCCGGACCCGAGGCGAGGAGCCGCCCCACCAAGGGCGAGCGACGAGCGGCCACGTTGCGAATGGATGGGACCCGGCCACCGCCGGAAGTCGGACAGGGAGTGAGGCCGACTCGTGGGACGCCGAAATGGCGAACGGGCGACGGCCCCAAGCCCGGGAGCCAGTTGCGCCCGCTTGGGAGGAGATGCGCCCACGCGGTGGCCAGGGGGCTGTTCATAATGATGGTCGGGTCAAGGTTGAAATCGGCATTCTAGCCCGTTCCCAGTGAGTCACAAATCGACCAATGGCTAATTTCAACCGAGCGGCTCACCGGTAGCGTTGCAACATGGACAGACCCAACATCTTGCTCATCATGACCGACGAAGAGCGCTATCCGCCTCCCTATGAACCGCAGGCGGTCAAGACCTTTCGGAAGGAGCAGCTTCCGGCCCGGGAGTCGATCCGGGCCCGGGGCCTGGAGTTCCACCGGCACTACGCAGGCTCGACGGCGTGCACACCCAGCCGAGCGACGCTGTTCACCGGCCAGTACCCTTCACTGCACGGAGTGACCTCCACCGACGGTGTGGCCAAGCAGAACACCGACCCCGGGATGCAGTGGCTCGATCCGAACACGGTGCCGACCCTGGGTGACTGGTTCAGAGCCGGCGGCTATCAGACCCACTATCGGGGCAAGTGGCACGTCTCGTTCGCCGACCTGACGACCCCGGGCTCGCATGAGGGGCTGAAGGCCTCCGACGACGACGGCAACCCGCTGTCGGATGCGGTCGAGGCGTATCGCAAGGCCGACAGGCTCGACCCGTTCGGGTTCGCGGGATGGATCGGGCGCGAGCCCCACGGGGCCGAAAAGTCCGATTGCGGGACCGTGCGCGACGGCGTCTTCGCCGAGCAGGTCGTCGCGCTGTTCGGCGAACTGGCAGCATCGCGGGCCGAGGGTCCATGGCTGACAGTCGCCTCCTTTGTCAATCCTCACGACATCGCCTTCTCGGGCTTCGGATGGGAGCAGATGCTGTGTTTCGGGCCGCCGGACGACACCGTGCCCGAAGTGCCCGAAGCGCCGTCCCAGTCGGACGCGTTCAGCGGCCGCCCTGCGTGCCAGGAGGCGTTCAAGGCGATTTGGCCCCAGATGATCTTCGAGACCGCCACCGACCTTGGCTATCGGAGGCTCTACTACTACCTGTTGAAGCTGGTGGACAAGGCCATCGGGCGCATTCTTGAAGCGCTCGAACAGTCGGGCATGGCTGACGACACCATCGTCGTGTTCACGTCGGACCACGGGGACCTACTCGGCGCCCACGGGGGCTTGATTCAGAAGTGGTGCAATGCGTTCGACGAGGCCACCCGCGTACCGTTACTCGTCGCCGGTCCCGGCGTCAAGCACGGGCGTGGAGGCATAGACGTGCCGACCAGCCACGTCGACCTGATCCCCACGCTCTTAGGATTGGCCGACATCGACCCCGAGCAGGCAACCGCTGGCGTCGGTGCCCATCACGACGAGGCCCAGCCCCTACCTGGGCGGGACCTGAGCCCAGTGGTCCGAGGGCAGATGGACCCAACTGCGTTTGCCTCGCCGATCTACTTCATGACTGAGGACGACGTAACCCGGGGAATGACTCAGGTCAACATCTTGACCGGGGCCGCGTTCGATCCGGTCGCACCGCCTATCAATATCGAATCGGTGCTGTCAACCCTCCCAACCGGTGACGGTGGCACACCCGAGTTGTGGAAGCTGAACCACTACTACCAGCGGCTCGACGACTGGTACGCCGCACAAGGGGTCCCTCCGAACCCGTTCCTGGGTCCAGCCACACAGCCCGACTGGGAGCTGCACAACCTGACCGTGGACCCCGAGGAGCGTCACAACCGCGCCTTCGACGATCCTGCAGCTACATCGAGCATGAAGTCTGTGCTCGAATCGGAGCGTGACGCCAAGCGGCGGATACCGCAGCTACGGAACGCCACCACCTGAGCACTTCTTGGAGGCGCGCTCCGTTCCTGGGACCGACCACCGAGCCCGACAGGGAGCTGCACAATCTGACCCGCCCATTTGGCCGCACGCGTCGTCAGCAGGCAGTTCTTGGCCGCGATGCGGTGATCGGAGAGCACCCAGGTGGCCGCAGGTTGCTTCTCAGGGGCGAGGAGAAACTGAGCGACGAGGCCTCAGAGCGCCTGCGTTCCCTCCTCGAGCTCGGGGACCCAGGCGCCGAAGTGGCCATCGCCTATCGCGTGAAAGAACGCTTACGCGACTTCTATCGGACTGCGCCGATCCCGACGAGGCCAAGGCGATGCTGCCGAGCTCCAGACGCACTGCACGAAGAAGGCCATGCCGCCCGAGATCCAGCGTCTCGGGCGCACCATCGAGCATTGGTTCGACAAGATCACCAACTACCACCTGGCCCGGGTCTCCAACGGCCCCACCGAAGCGCTGACAACCTGATCCCAGTGTTTCGATAGTGCCAGCCACGGGTGCGGTGCGGGTGAGACTGCTCCTACGGTTGGTGACCGTGCCGAGGTCTGACTCCAATACTTATCTGGACGGCCCGTGGGGAGCGTCTTGCGCTTGAATTGTCGACCTCGGCACGTTCACCGGAGAAGCCCGCTGACTTTATAGGTGCTTGGTCCAAACTCGACTCGACTGGGATTTCGTCGCGGCCTTCTTTACCCCGAAACCACCAAGGAGGAGAACGTAATGGTCGCGCTCAATATCGTGGGAGTAGATCCGCACCGCAAGACCTTCACTGCTTGCGTGCTTGACGAGCGAGGCGGAGCGCTCGGCCATGAGCATTTCTCCAACACAGCCGACGGCTACCGAGCTGCGGTCGAATGGACCACCTCGCTAGGCCCAGTCGAGCGGTGGGGAGTCGAGAACGCATCAAGCCTGGGGCGTCACCTGGCGCAATTCCTGGTCGGTCAGGGTTTCGATGTGCGCGACGTCCCTCCTCATCGCAGCGCCAAGCAGGGTCGAGGGCGCCATCAAGGCAAAAGTGACCTGCTTGACGCCCATCGGGTAGCCCAGGAGACGCAAAACCATCCTCAACTCGCCTGCGCGTTCAAGCACAGTCAGCCATCAGCTCCCGACGTCATTCGCGAGCAAATTGTCTCTGTGGCACAACGCTCGGAGGTCACTGACCCGTGTCCGCGTGCAGCTCCTGGGGGAGATAGACACAATGATCCACGATCTTCCCGAAGAACTACGCATCCCGGCCTCGGCGACGAAAACCATCCGGGCCCGCGTCCACTCCCTCGACCGGCTTGCCGCCGCTCTGAACGCCGTGGAGGACCCGGTGGTCCGACTGCGGATCGAGCTGATCCGCCAGCGCGTGGCGATGCTCAACGACGTGCTCGAGCAAGATCGCATCGCCGGAACGGAGCTCGACCGCCTCGTGCGTGAGACGAAATCACGACTCTGCGAACTCGTCGGGATCGCTCCCCGGGCGGCCGCGGAGATCCTGGTCGAGGTCGGCGACGTTCGGCGATTCAGTGAAGCCGGCTTCGCTCGCTACACCGGCACCGCGCCAATTCCAGCAACCTCAGGAGAAGGGGGCGCTGATCCAGTCCGGCATCGCCTTTCGAGGGGCGGGAACCGCAAGCTCAACGCCACGATTCACCGCATGGCCATGATTCAGCTCCGCTTCGAACCCCGGGCCCGGACACTCTTCGACCATGCTCGCAACAACGGCCACACTCGCCGAGAAGCGATGCGCATACTCAAGCGCCATCTAGCCTCCGTGATCTACCGGACGATGCTCCGAGATGCCATCGCCAATCCGCGCTTGACATAGGAGCTTCAAGCGGATCAAGCGCATCGGCTTTGGCTTCCGCAACTTCGAGAACTACCGGATCCGCGCCCTGCTCTACGCCGGCAGGCCGAACTGGCGGGTGCTTGGATCGATCGTGGTCCGGTGAGCAGGCAGACCCCGCCAGAATCCGATGGTCCAGTTTTGTTATGTCGACACCCCTATTGGATTGGTCGATGGGGATGGGATGGTTGATGGTGGGCTATCGACAAAACCCCCTTGGGCAGGTTGGATAGTCCGAGCTGATAAGCCATTTCCCACGCTAACGGTCCGGATTTCCCACCTCCCTGGTCAGGGGATATACAGGTGGGCGTCGATTTCCGCGGACCGTGACCGATCTCGTGTTGATCAGGTCCAGGGTTTAAGTTAAGTCTCTACTATTACCTATTACTCCGCTTGATTCGTCCAGTCCGACTCAGCACGAACGCCCAGAATGTGACGGGAGGTCCGCATTCACCGTCACCAGGACGGAATGCATCGGGGCATCACTGACTTGGATCGTGCTGGCTTGAAACGGCTGCTCCAAGGTGGCGATGAGGATCACAGCCGAGAGGAAGACCATCGACACTGCCCCGAGGACGGCGAACTGGGGCCAAGGACGGTCGACGAAGGTGATCGCCGCCACGGCGGTGAGGACGACCAGTCCGCCGCCGAACACCAGACCCACAACAGAGGTGGGCAGCGTCGAACGCTCCGCTCGGATTCGGGAGTCTCGCTGACTGGTGAGGTTGGAGAGTTGCTGCATGATGGTCTGCGTGGTTGCCGTTTCTCGAGCATTCGTCGAGCTCGTGGAGGGAACGTCGTGGTACAGGCGAACCAGCGCAGAGTCGTCATCGAGCGGGGCCCTGTTCCCCGACCTCATGGCCGGAAACTCCCGGTAGACCACAGCCGAGGCGTAGCAGTCCAGACTCGATCGGAAATTGTGACTGGCCGAGTCCGGGAACAATTGGGCCAGATTGTTGAGCGAGACGACAGTGTCAGCTTCCGACACGGTCTGTTGCTGCGCAGCTTGCAACGACTGCAACGAAGTACCCAGCATGAAAGCCAACCAGCAACCCGTACGTGGCGGTGGGGGCTCGGAGTGCCGGAGATCCTCCGTCACTGCTCAGCAGTCGTTCCTTACCGCGAAAGAGCCGCCGGATGCCGACGGTGAGCCCACCGGCCAGAACCACCGATCCCACGACTATGACGAGGATCGCCAGCCAGATGCTCATGGTGCCCGGAGACTACGCCACAGAAGGCATCAGATCCGGGGCAGCACCATCGCGGGCGGGAGTCGGGCGGGACGGGGCCTTTGCCTGAGGCGAATTTCCAGTGGTCAGGAGCCGCGCACGCCTGCGTGGTGTCAGACTGGCGGCCCGGGGCCTGGAGTTCCACCGGCACTACGCAGGCTCGACGGCGTGCACACCCAGCCGAGCGACGCTGTTCACCGGCCAGTACCCTTCACTGCACGGAGTGACCTCCACCGACGGTGTGGCCAAGCAGAACACCGACCCCGGGATGCAGTGGCTCGATCCGAACACGGTGCCGACCCTGGGTGACTGGTTCAGAGCCGGCGGCTATCAGACCCACTATCGGGGCAAGTGGCACGTCTCGTTCGCCGACCTGACGACCCCGGGCTCGCATGAGGGGCTGAGTCAAGAGACGCCCGCATTCTTCCGTTTCGACAACAGCGCTTACGTCGTCGGAGCGGCGGATCGGCTCCCAGACGCCCTGCCACAGAGAACGTAGGGGTGTACGACCGCTTGCTGTCCGGCGCCGAGCAGCCCAATCACAGATGCGACCGCTCGCCACCCGTTGGCCGCCGCTGGGTATGAGGATCGCAGCGTGACATTCTTGTTCCCGATACCCGGCGCTGAGACTGAAACCTGAGCGCCGCCCCCGAGCGAGATCTCACCTGACGGGCACGACACTGTCGCAGCGACGGTCGTGCCGACCGGTGGGTCGACGCCTGAGAGCACAGTCGTGCCAGCCACGACGGTGCTCGTGACGATCGTGCTGCTCGCTCCGGGGGAGCCAGCGGGTCCAGGGGAGCCATTGGGCCCGGGAGAGCCCTGCTTCCCTGTGAGCCCTGTGGCTCCCTTTGGTCCGGCCGGTCCCGGCGATCCGGTTGCTCCTTGCGGTCCTGGGGATCCCTGCGGGCCCGGGAGCCCTTGAATGCCGTGCGCACCAGTGGCGCCCTGCAGTCCCGCAGGCCCCTGCGGACCGGCCACCGCAGCAGGTGACGACGTCAGAGCGATCACTCCCACCCCGACGGCACCGAGCGCCAACGCGATCGCGGCGATCAGTGCCCAGAGGATCGTCCGCGTCGAGATACGGTGCTCGCTCCTTGACGCGTCGATGTGTCCCATTTGTTGGGTGTCGCCAAAATCCACAAGATTCGGCCGTAGGTTCTCAGTCGGTGCCACCTTCATTTGCTCTCCTTCACATCAAAAGCAACGGATCTCGTCATCAAGCTGGGATGTGTCATCTGGGGTCCCAGTGCGAGTCACTCCGATGGGCACTTCCCCGCATGGTTGTCGCTGTAATTCGGTCGTCCCTGCGCTCATCGTTGACCGCCCCTCACTGGCTCCTCACCCGTTGTCGCTGTCTCGAGGATCGTCCCGTCAAGACTCGTTCGGTCCGAATCGCGTTGGGTCGAAGCTGGGACGAGACAAAGAAGACAATTCCCGGCGTGAACCACTGCCTCGCTCCGGGCTGCGAGCGTTCGCGGACCCACGGTGATTGCGGCCACAATCCCTCCGGTGGGTAGGTCAATCTCGTCAACTCGGCGGCCATCGACTGGAGCGTTCTGGCCGATTTGGATTTCCACGAGGTCGTAGCCCTCCAGCGGGGCGGGAGCGACACGGAGGTGCTGCTTCGCGTCAGGAGCTGCCCATTCGGCGGCGAGGGCTCCCTCTGCCACTTCGCGGTCGGAGGCCGTGGTCCGTGCAACCATGGCGTGAATGACATCGCGATGGGTCACCCATCCCACAACGTGGTGCCGGTCTGGGGACAAGACGGGGAGGCCCTCTGGACCGTAGAGCACGAGTTGGCGAAGCGCCTGTTCGAGTGTCTCGTCGCCCAACAGTGCCTGCGGCCGGCGGCGGTCGAGCACGTCACCCAACTGGGGTGCCCACAGAGCGGGCGAGACGGCGCTGCTTGGCCTCGTGTCCTCGCTTGGTGGTGCAACGGTGGCATTCGCGTTGACGGCACCAAGAGGCTGCATGACCTCGCCGACGGTGAGCACCTGGAGCATCGACGACGGCCTGGGCCGATCGATGTCAGTGCCGCGACGGAGCAGCTTCGTCGTGTAGATGGTTCCGTGAGTGAGGCGTTTCGAGACGCCGACCGCGAGGCCCACGGCGAGCATGACGGGAAGGGTCAGCGCAGTAATTGCCCGTCATCTCGACCACGGTGGCGATGGCGGTGAGTGGCGCCTGGGCGGCGGCCGCGAAGACGGCGCCCATGGCGATCACCCCGTAGATCGCGGGTGAACCCACGGCGGGTCCGAAGACGTGGTTCGCGGCAACGCCGAATGCGGTCCCGGCCATCGCACCGGTGAACAGCGACGGCGCGAACACTCCCCCCGAGCCGCCGATCCCGATCGTGAGGCTTGCCGCCACAACCTTGCCGAGCGCAAGGAGGACGAGGAACCACAGTACGTAGTGGTCAGCGACCGCCTTGTTCATCACCGGGTAGCCGACCCCGTAGAGCTGGGGGAGGGCGAGGAGGACGGCGCCGAGCACGATGCCCCCGACCGCCGGCCGGCACCACTCGGGGCGGCCTTTCCACAGGCGGTCGCAGACGTCTTCGGTGCGATAGAGCACTGACTTGAACCCGACGCCGATGAGAGCGGCGCCAACCGCGAGGAGAGCGACCAGCAGGTAGTCGGCGTCGTGGGTGATCACGAGGTTGTGGGGCATCGCGCCGAAGATGGGGCCGCTACCGAAGAACGCCTGGCCGAGCATGTCGGCCGTGACGGCGGACATGATGATGGGGAAGAGGGCGTCGATCGAGAATTCGCGCAAGATCAGCTCGAAGCCGAAGAAGACCCCGGTGATCGGGGCGTTGAAGGTGGCGGAGATGCCGCCTGCGGCACCGCAGGCGACGAGGATCCGCAGCCGGGACTCGGACATGTGGACGACCTGCCCGAGACTCGACGCGAAGGCAGAGCCCATCTGCACGATCGGACCTTCGCGCCCGACCGAGCCACCGACCCCGATGCACAGGGCCGAGGCGAGCGCTTTGACCCCGGTGACTTGCGGGCGGATGTTCCCCCCGTCTTCGGCGACAGCGATCATCACTTCGGGAACCCCGTGCCCGCGAGCCTCCTTGGCGAAGCGCTGGATGAGGGGGCCATAGAGCAAACCACCGAGGACCGGGACAAGAAGGACGAACCAGATGCCGAGCCATGGGAGATGAAGGCTCGCGACCCTGCCCGCCTGGCCGAACTGGTCGTGACCGGTGACGAGCCACGTGACCCCGAAGATGAGCCATCGGAAGGCGACCGCCCCGAGCCCGGCGCCGGTGCCGATGCCAAGCGCCATGACGACCATCCCTAGGCGCGACGTTCGTAGCCAAGCTGAGACGCGGCTGACTAATTCACCGGCAGGTGCCCCTGGCCGGCGAGCTGGAGGGTCGGCTCCTTCCATCTCGGGTATCTCGCCGCCTACCTCAGGCACGTCTGGCCCGCTGTGTTGCACCCAACGATCTCTCCTCGGTGGTCAATGCGTATACGTACGCAAGTTACTCAATAACGTACATGTACGCAACTTGATACCATGAGGTCATGCCTCCGCGATCCACGGCGAACCGGGACCGGACGGTAGCGGCCGCTCCCCGCCGCGTGCCCTGGGGGACGATGTCTCGCGAACAGGTAGTCGCCGCTGCCACGCGGGTGGTCAAACGGGGCGGTTATGAGACGATGACTATCCGAAGCCTGGCGACCGAACTGGGCGTCGCTCCGATGTCGCTCTATCGCCACGTCCGCGACAAGGACGACCTACTCGACGAGGTCGTGGATCGGCTGCTCGCCAAGGTATGGCAACCCTCGGCATCGGCTGCCGACTGGCAGGCCTGGGTCGCGGAGGCGGCCGAGAAGCTCCGCTCCTTCCTGGCCAACCAACCTGCAGCACTTCATATCTACTTGCAGCACCCCGTGGTGTCTCCGGCTGCAATCGAGCGAATGAACGCGATCATGGACGTGCTCCGAAAGGTCACCACTGACGAAGAGGTGGCCCGGCGGGCCTACGCCGCCATCCACACGTACACGTTGGGCTTCGCGGCTCTAGAAGCCTCCCGCTCGGGATGGATGCCGACAAACGACGAATCCGTCGGGCTTGCCCAAGAGCTCGCTGGCTATACGACCCCAGCGCAATTCTCGGCGGGGCTGCGCTATCTCCTGGAAGGAATCGAGCGCGAAGTCCGAGGAACAAAAGCCTAGATGGGCGCCAGCCCCGATCGTGTACGAACGACCATGAATGGGGGGTGTCTGAAGGTCCACGGTGGAGGAGCAGCCGCTGTTCTACGGCGACGGGATCACGATCCCGCCCGGGGCCCGCTCCATTTGGCTCATTGTGGGGTCGATTGACCGACCCGGCACCAATCCTACGATGCCCCCTCGGCATTCCCAACTCCGGCTGGCCGACGCAAGGATTCCCGCCGATCCTGTGACAGCCTCTGGCTACGCGGCCACAGGGTGGTATTCGTAAATGATGCCACCGAACACGTCGTGACGAACGACGTTCATCGACGGGGGCGGAGTCTCGAGCGTTGCGGGTATGGGAACGCAGAGTTCGATTCCTCGGTGGGGCCGCTGTCGGTTGTAGTGGACGACGTACTCCCCGCAGCACACGTTCCAGGTGGCCCCCGCCCAAGATGAGCATCCGGTCCAGGCACTCTGTCCGCACGGTCCTCACCCAACGCTCCGCAAAGGCGTTGGCCCGAGGCGATCGGACCGGGGTCTTGATAACCCTGGGCCTTCGGAGCGGAGCACCTCGTCGAAGCTGGCCGTGAACTTGGTGTCCCGGTCGCGGATCAGGAACTTGATGGATCGGCCACGGTCGTCCAGGTCGCTCACGAAGTTGCGGGCCACCTGGGTGACAAAGGCACCGGTCGGATGTTGGCTGACGCCGAGGGTGTGTACCTGTCGAGTCGACAGTTCGATGACGAAGAACACGTAGAGCTGTGTGAGCCCCACGGTATCTACGGTGAAGAAGTCGGTGGCCAGTATGCCGTGGGCCTGGGAGCGAAGGACTCGGCCCAGGTGGGCCCACTTCGTGGAGCGGGCCCCAGGCCAGATCGGCGCAGGACTCTCCGCACTGAGGTGGCCGACACGCGGATCCCGAGCTTTCGGAGCTCGCCCTGGATACGGACGCATCCCCAGCTTCGGTTCTCCCGGCCGAGACGCACGATGAGGTCGACCAACTCGTCGCTCAGCGGCGGTCGACCGGGGCCACGTCGCTTCCGCTACCGACGCCACTTGTGTTTGGCCGCTTTCCGGTGCCACCGCAGCAGGGTGTCGGGGGTGACCAGGAAGGAGCGCCACCGGTCCCGAGGCAGCAGTCGGCTGAGCGCAGCGAGGATCGCTCGATCGGCAGGCCGATAGCGAACCCGGGCATGCAGCTGGCGTTCGAGGACACGCACCTGGTGCCGGAGCACCATGATCTCGATGTCCTTGTCTGACTCCGTGCGCCGCGACGACACGAGGAGGCCGAGGATCCGAGACAAGCCGATGCAGAGGAGCGAGAAAGCCACGGTGGATAGTGCCCGAGCCTCAATGTGAAGTGCCCACTCCAGGGGCTCGATTGGGATTTTGGCGCCTACACCTACGGCTTCACCGGTTGCCTGCTCGGTCGATCCCGTACCCGCCGTGGCCGATGAGCGTGGGTAGCATTCAGGCGATCCGGTACGAGTCGGCCTCGACGTCACGAAAGCTGAAACCGTGTCCGGGCCGTGACGTAATGGGGACCATGACCCCGCCGTTTGGGGTGAGTGTGCCGTCGAAGAGCATGGTCTCGATGCGGTGGTGGTCATGGAAATACTCAACGTGGCGGAGATTGGGGATGGAGGCAGCAACATGAGCGTGAAGGTTGGGGGCACAATGCGCAGACAACTGTCGGTGGTGGGCGTCGGCAAGGGCGGCGACTTGCCGCCACACGGTGTATCCGCCGCACCTGGTGACGTCAGCCTGGAGGCAGTCGACGGCGTTGGCCTGGAGCATCGTGGCGAAATAGTCGAGGGTGTAGCCATACTCCCCGGCGGCGACGTCTCCGCTGTAGGCACCTCTGACCTGGATGAGGCCGGCGAGGTCGTCGGAGGAGACTGGCTCCTCGAACCACGTGACATTGTGTTGGTCAGCCAACACGTGACCCAAGCGGATTGCCTGCTTGGTGTTGTACCCGCCGTTGGCGTCGACATAGAGCTCCACGTCGTCGCCGATCACTCGACGGGCCAAGGCGACTCTGGCGAGGTCGCGTCCGGGAACGGTGCCCCATGACTGGCCGATCTTGATCTTGGCCCGGGGAATGGACCAGTCGTCGACCCAAGTTGCCAATTGGGTGGCGGTCGTCTCGTCGTCATAAGTCGTAAATCCGCCGCTGCCGTACACGGGTACCGAGTCGCGCGCCGCGCCCGAAGAGATCAATGAGTGCGAGGCCGAGCTGGCGCGCCCGAAGATCCCACAGGGCGATGTCGACGGCGGAGATGGCGCACGCGGCGACGCCAGGGCGCCCTATGTTGCGGCACACTCGGGCCATCTCCTCGGCCAGCCGGGGGATCTCGGCTGTGTCGCCGCCGGTCACCACTGACGTGAGCTGATCCTTGATGACATCGACCGCCCCGGCGCCCGCGTAGGTCCAGCCGAGCCCGTGCTCGTCGCCATCGGTGACGGTGACGACGACCATGGTGGTGGTGTCCCAGGTCAGCGTCCCATCAGCTTCGAGCCGGTCGGTGGGGATGGTGTAGGCCCTGGCCGTGATGCCAGTGACGATCATCGGGGCCTCGGTGGAAACGAGGTAGCCGGCGCGGGAGCCGGAGATGAGGTGGTCAGCACAGCGTGCGGAGAGGGCCATGATCGTAAGGGCCGGGTTGGCGGAGCCTTGCGTGGGTAACACGCTGCCGTCGGTGATGTAGAGGTTCGGGACGGCAAAGCTCCGCTGGTTTTCGTCGACCACGCCGTCCTTTGGGGTCGCGGCCATCCGGCACCCGCCGACGAGATGCGCGTAGCGGTCGATGGTGATGACCTCTTCGGCCCCGGCTGCTTTGAGCAGCTTCTCCATGACACCTCGGGCGGCTTTCATCAGCATGGTGTCGTTGTCGCATTGGCTGTAGGAGAACTTCGCGACCGGGAGGCCGTGGCGATCAGTCTCCTCGGCCAGCGTGACCGCGTTGTCGTACTGAGGGAGGAACTCACACAGTGCGCCGAGCGTCGACCAGTGCACGTAATCGCGCATGTACTCGCGCAGCCCCTCTCCCCAATGCCCTTGAGCGGCGACATGCTCGGCCCAGGTGATGGGAAGCGGCGAGACATTCTGAATGGAGAAGCCGCGCCTGTAGTCCTTGGTGGGATCGGTTTCGTAGTAGTGCTCGGAACTCACTTCGGGCGGCGGGGCCTTGAACATGCGGATCTCGTCTTTGAACCGGCCGGCCGTCTGGGGGGCGCCTTGGACCATGACGTAGTGGCCGACCTGGCCTTTGTCGTTGCACAGCCCGTCGGGGAATCGTTTACTCGTGGAAAGCAGCAGCAGGCGGGGCGTCTCGATGGAATAGCCCGCCACGGCGACCATCCGCGCCCGCTGGAAGTGCTCGACACCTCCAGTGAAGTAGGTGACGCCGGTGGCGAGACCGCTGTCGCCGATTTCAATTCGCGAGACCATGCAGTTGGCTCGGATCTCAGCGCCGTGGGCCAATGCGTCGGGCACATGGGTAATCAGCGGAGATGCCTTGGCGTTGACCTTGCACCCCTGGAGGCAGAAGCCTCGGTAGATGCAGTGCGGGCGGTTCCCGAAGCGGCCGTTGGCGATGGCGACAGGGCCCACCCGGGCCTCGAGGCCGACCGCCGCGGCCCCGCGCAGGAAGATCTCGCCGTTCCCACTGACAGGTTGGGGAGAGTAGCGATAGGAGTGTGGATCTCCCCACGGCCAGTCCTGCCCCGAGACCGGCAACTCCTCTTCGATTGCTTCGTAGTAGCGGCCGGAGGTCCTGGTAGGAGATCGGCCAGTCGGCGCCGACCCCGTCGGACGCTGCAGGTGTGGAAGTCAGACGGATGAAAGCGGGGTGTGTAGCCGGCGTAATGGACCATGGACCCGCCCACCCCCCGACCGGAGTTGTTCGAGCCGAGAGGGACCGGGTCGGCGCCGGTGATCACCCGTGGCTCGGTCCAGTACAGGCGGTGCGAGCCCGCTTCGTCGCTGACCCAGTCGGCGTCAGGGTCCCAGAACGGGCCGGCGTCGAGCCCGACGACGCGCCACCCGGCCCGGGCCAGACGTTGCATCAGGGTGGCCCCGCCGGCCCCGCACCCGACGATGACGATGTCGACCTCGTCATCGTCGGCGAAGCGGCGCATGTCGGCTCGCAGCCGGTGGTTGGTGCGGTCGTCGCCGTCAGGGACCAGCCAGGCTGACTCGTTCCTGGCACCGGATGCGTCGTGTCGCTGAAGCGATTCACGAGGCGCTTGTGCTTTGTGCCAGTGGTGCGGGCGTGGCGGCGCTCGGCGCGCTCTCGACGCGCTCTGCGAAGGTGACCGGGTCGGCGCTATGGTGGTCGGCGACCTCCCAGCCTTCTCTCTTGTTGATCCCGAGCGCCTTGTAGCCCCGCGGATAGGCGGGGCCACCAAAGCCGATCTCGTTCCACGCCCACGGGTGGGAGTAGAAGGCGGTACTGGTGTAGCGGGTCCACAGACTCCAGACCCTCGCCGCGGGCAGTCCGTGCCACGTGTCAGCGTCGTGCACCGCTTGGACCAGAGCGCCCTGTCGCTCCCAGCTCAGACGATGGAAACGCTCGTCGTGGCTGCGCGCTGGGCGTCGTGGTCGAGAGCGGCCAGCGTCTGGCGCCAGGCTTGGCCGTCTTCGGGCATGTCCTCGTAGCGCCAGCCGTCGGTCTGGCCGAGGGCGAGGCGGCGGTCGACGAGGAGGAGCACCGGCACCTTCGGGTCGCCGTCTTGTCCAAGGAGCCGGTCGAATAGGGCGTCGGCCGTCGCCTGCTCGGCGACGGTGAAGAACGACACCTCAGGTTGGGGGTCCAGCCGGGCCAGGACGACGCCAGCGGTGACGTCATCCCAGCGGTCCACCTCGTCGAGGACATCGAAGCCCGGGAATCGCCCCTTCCCGCCCGGGGTGACCGCTCTGGCCGAAGGATGCCGGAAGGGCATTCAGTCCCCCTCCCTGCGCAGCAGCGAGGCCAACAAACCCATGCCGCCCACCAGGCTGGCCAGGGCGGGCGCGAACGCCGGCGGCCCCATCTCGATGTTGTAGCGAAAGTTGCCAAGTCCGCCCGGTTTGCGTCGAATCCCTCGCAGATGAAGAAACGTGCCTTGGGCACCGTTGGCAATGACGAGAAGTGAAGCCATCGGGAGCACCGTCTTGGCGGCCCGTCGGCTGAACACGGCCGCGATCCCGGCGGGAAGGAGGGTGGGGACCACCACAATCGGCCACCACATCATCTTGTTCCCGAAGCTGGCGCTGTCGTGCGAGGTGTAGATCTCACCGGTCGTGACAATGGCGCCGGCCGCAGCCAGACCAGCCAGCGTCCGTTCGAAGCGGCCGGTGCGCACGTCGTGCAGCGCCCGGCCGCCGAAGACGTGTCCCGTCGCGGCTGCCGGTGGAAAGTAGCGAATCCCCGGCGAGCTCATCATTGGTCCTTGCGTCCAGGCAGGAACTCCTGCATCTTCTGCTTGACACCGGTGGTGACTACCGCTCGGGCGTCCTCGTCGCCATGGAGCATGGCGAGACCGGCGGACTTCATCTGGTCGAAGGTGGCGTGAGGCGGGATCGGCGGGACGTTGGGGTCGGTGTGCACGTCGAGGACGGTCGGACGGTCCGCCGCCAGCGCCTGGCGCCAGGCGTCGGCGATCTGGTCCGGGTTCGGTGACCTCGATGGCGTGTAGACCGACGGACGACGCGAACGCCGGCATAGGAATAGTCGGGCAGGGACTGCGACTCGACGAACTTCGGGGCGCCCTCCATGGCCCGCATCTCCCAGGTGACCTGGTTCAGATCGTTGTTGTGGAGGACCGCCACGATGAGCCGAGGATCCGACCACTCCTTCCAGTACCGCTCGACCGTTAGGAGTTCGGCCATGCCGTTCATCTGCATGGCGCCGTCTCCGACGAGGGCGATGGCCGGTCGGTCCGGATGCGCGAACTTGGCGCCGATCGCATACGGGCACCCCCGGACCCATGGTCGCCAAGGTCCCCGACAGCGATCCTCGAACATCCCCCCGGAAGCGGAGATCGCGGGCATACCAGTTGGCCGACGAGCCCGAGTCGGCGGCGACGATGGCGTTGTTGGGGAGTTGCTCGCTCAGCTCCCACACCAACCGCTGCGGATTCACGACCCCGGGCAGGTCGCTGTCGGTCATGGCTTGACGTTGCATGGTGTCCCACCAGCGCGGCCACATTCTTCTCGATCGTGTCGCGCCACGACCGGTCGGCTTTGCGTTCCAACTTGGGGATGCAGCGCCCGGAGAGCGGACGCGGCGTCGGCGACGATGTTGAGTTCGTAGGGGTAGCGCATCCCGATGAAGGAACCGTCCCGGTCGATCTGGATGGCCCGGGCCTGATCGAGTTTCGGCATGAACTGGGTGTAGGGGAAGTTCGAGCCGATCGTGAGGACGGTGTCGCAGTCCATCATCATCTCGTAGCTGGGTCGGGTCCCCAACAAGCCGATAGCGCCGGTGACGAACGGGAGGTCATCGGCGAAGACGTCTTTGCCGAGCAACGCCTTGGCCACCCCGGCACCGAGAAGATCGGCAACCTCGAGGACCTCACTGCCGAGCACCCCGCGCCCCTTGGCCGACCAGGATCGCGACCTTCTTTCCGGCGTTGAGGATCTCGGCAGCGTGGCGATCGGGCCGTCGCCAGCGACCGGGGTCGGCCACTCGGTGCCGACGCTGGAGGGCACCATTTTGAACGCGTGACCGGGTGGCTCATACGCCAGTTCTTGGACGTCGGACGGGATGATGATGCAGGTCGGACTGTGAGTGGCGGTCGCCACCCGGATGGCCCGATCGATCAGGTTCGGGAAACTGCTCGGGAACAGTCGCCATCTCCACGAATTGATGACAGCAGTCCTTGAACAGCGAAATCAGATCAATCTCCTGCTGGTAGGAGCCGCCCATCGCCGAGCGGGAGGTTTGGCCGACGATGGCCACCACCGGCACGTGGTCCAACTTCGCATCGTACAGGCCGTTGAGCAGATGAACCGCTCCCGGTCCCGAGGTCGCAGCACACACGCCCGACCTCACCGGAGAATTTAGCGAAGCCGACGGCTTCGAACGCAGCCATCTCCTCGTGACGGGCCTGGACGAACTTGGGTTGGTTGCCGGCCCTGCCCCACGCCGCCAGCATCCCGTTGATGCCGTCTCCGGGGTATCCGAAGACTTGCTTCACTCCCCAGACGCGCAGCCTGGACAAGACGAAATCTCCAACTGTCTCACTCATCTCAATGCCTCCTTCGATTACGGGTTTGGTTCATCAGTCGGGCCTTGGCGTAGTGCACCTGTCCCGAGGCTCCTCGCGGGATCACGTCCATCCTGCGAGTGCAAATGCGGCCGCAATCCCGCTATCGGTGAGAGCCGACGCGCCGCCAGCGAGGACCACTGACACCGAGGCCAACGGCGGTGAGGCTGTGGGCGGCGTCGATGAGAGAGCCGGCGCGGCGCCATTTTGGCCAGGTGGTGACCTCAACGAGGCCCTGCGCGGCGTGTCGGGCACCGAGGATCCGGGCAACGATCACCGAAGTGGAGTCCACGGGGCCGCCGAGCGCGTCGAGAACCGACGTGGGAGATGCGAGGAGGATGATCGCCCAGGCGAGACGGATCACACCCAGGGTCGGACGAGAAGGGGCGAGGCGAGGTAATGACGGTGGCATCGGAGTGCTCCTAATGGCTGTGAATTTCATGAGAGGGTTCGACGGCTCGTTCGAGAGCGAATGCAGCGTTGATCAGGGCAAGGTGAGACAGGCCTTGCGGTATGTTGCCCAGAAAAGCGCCGTTGTCAGGGTCGATCTGCTCAGAGAGAAGCCCGACATCGTTGGCCAGCGCGACGGTGTCCTCCATGAGCTGGCGAGCCCGCTCGATCTGGCCGGTCTGAGTCAGGGCATCGACCATCCAGAAGCTGCAGGCGACGAACGCTCCTTCCTCCTCGTTCATGCCGGTGTACCGATAGAGAAGCGGCCCATGCCCGAGGTCGGCGTTGATGGCGTCGATGGTCGACACCAGTCGGGAGCCGCGTTCGAAGCCGGTGCGTCCAGCGAGGAGCACGGCCGCATCGAGGTCGTCTGTTCCAGCGTAAGAACGTGTACGCCTGTTTGGCGTCGGACCAGCAGTGGGCGTTGACCCAGGCCCGGATTTCGTCGGCGCCCGAACGCCAGCGCTCGATATGCAATCCCGGGATCTGGCCGGTCTCGGCGAGGTGAACCGCACGGTCGAGCGCCACCCAGCAGCCGATTTTGGAGATGGTGTAGTGCCGGCAGGTCTCGAGCTCCCAGATGCCGGAGTCGACGTGTCGCCACCCCTCCAGACAGCGATCGGCCAGATCGGCAAGCATGCGGCCGGTAGCCGGGTCGATGAGATGCCCTTCGGCGCAGTAGCGGCTAATGGTGTCGAACAGGTCGCCGTAGGTGCCGAGTTGGGTCTGACCTGAGGCAGCATTCCCCGCGCGGACAGGTTGGCTGTGGCGCCAGCCGGCAACGTCGAGCGTTGCCTGCTGATCGGCGATGGTTCCGTTGAGGGTGTAAAAGACGTGCAGCTCACCGCCGTTTTCGCGGAGGGCGCTTAAGAGCCAGGAGACGGCACCATGGACTTCTTCGTGTAAACCAAGGTTGAGGAGAGCATCGAGCGTGAAGGACGAGTCTCGGATCCAGGCGTAGCGGTAGTCCCAGTTCTTGGTGCCACCAATCCGCTCAGGGAGCGAGGTGGTGGCGGCAGCGGCGACCGCACCGGAATGCTCGGCGAGCAGCGTCTTGAGGGCCAGCGCAGACCTGCGCACCGCGACGTTCCATCGACTGTGGCAGTTGAGCAACTCGGCCCACCGCCGCCAGGAGCTGATGGTGCGGTCCAGTCGAGACTGGATGGCGTCAGGCGTTGGAACGAACAGCGGCTCGGCGTCGGTAGCCACGACGGCAAGAAGTGCGCGAGTACCTTCGTGCAACCTGGACCGGCCTGACACCCTATGCGGAGTGATCACGGCGGGCCCGAGGGCGTCGAGGATAACCCCGAGAGTCTGGTTTTCGATCCGGACCACCGGGGTACCGTGGCGGTCGGTGACACATGGGTTGGCTCGGCCGAATCGGTCTCCGGGGATGAGGGCCCAGTTAAGGTCGACGAAGCCGGAGAGGATTTCGATTCGTTGGGCAAGCTCGGTCCAGGGGAGCCGACCGGCCGAACCCACGTTGAGCGAGGCGGTGGTACGTGCGACTCCTGTGGGCACGGTGTAGAGGGTCTCGATCACGTTGGTATCGTCGAGGTAACGGCGGGCGACTTCGTAGTCTTCCGACGGTACGAGAGTGAGACAACCACCGACCTCAGGGTCGAGCAGGCCCGACAGAATCGGGGGCGAGTCAAGGGCCGGAAGGGCCCACCAGTCCACGGTGCCGTCGGCGGCTACGAGTGCGACGGTCCGCCCGTCGCCGAGCACTGCATAATCCTCTATGGGCGCGAACCCGTCCACCCGATACAAAGCCCTCACGAGAGCGCCGCTCCGGGGTTATGGGGGGATTGGTGACCGTGGGACCGCTCCCGGATGCTCGCGTTGCGGTCCAGCGGGATCCGCCCGATGAGCGGACCGAGCGAGATCACTACGGCTAGTCCCAGCACGAGGCCGATGAGCGGCGAGCCCGGCTTGGCGAGCCCTGTCGTGATGAGGAGCGCCGTAGCTGCCGAGGGGGCGTGATGGGAGCCGGCCAGCTCCAAGAGGAAAACGGTCAGGCCGACCCCCAGCACGGAGGCGGCCACCTGGGCTGCGGAGGGTGATCCGGTCTGGCTGACCGAGGGATAGCGCACGAGTCCGAAAACGGCGAGGGCAGCGAGTCCGCAGCCGATGGCGACCCCATGGCCGACCAGGGCATTGCGGAACCTGGAATTCTCGCTGCGGGGATGGGCGGCGAAGACGTAGGCCGTAGGCCCGACGGTGCTGGTCAGGAGAGGCCAGGCGAGGAATCGTCCGGCGATCCCGACCGCGCCGACGAGGGCCCCAGTGAGAAGGAGGTAGCGCAGACCCAGAACCACTCGAAGTCCGTGGTGCTCCGGTGAGGGATCAGATCTCACGGTCGTAGCGCTCCGCCAGCTCGCGGTCGCCCAGACGACTCTCCCCCCAGGGAAAGCCGCGCAACCGATCCCCGGCGGCATGGACCCGCAGGAGGGCCGGGACGCGGTCATACCAGCGGCGCGTTGGCCCTGGGTGCGCCGGCGCGTGCTTGCGGACGAACGTGGCGCTACGCAGTCGTGCCCGATCCGGCCCGAGCGCGGCGATCAGTTCGGCTTGCACCAGACTCTCAGGCGCCCCGCCCAATTCGGGTCGCAACAACTCCTGGAGCTGTTCTACTCCCTCGACGAAATCGGGCGTGATTGCGACGGAGATCGGTTGGATGCCACGGGTGCTGTCGTACATCTGGTCCAGAATTGGGCGGACGAGGCCGCTCGTCTCCTCGAGCCCGCGTGGCCTCCTCGATCCGGTCAATCTGGTAAAAGAACACGGGCGATGTCTTCTCCGGCGGCGAGTCTCACTGCTGCATGCTCGAGGAGCAGCTTTCCGACCGTACCGTGGTCCCACTTGGCGGTGACTGCGCCCCCTCCCATCGTCCGGTCCGGTGTCGTGGTGTTCCATTTTGCGAAGAGCTGTCGCAGGAGAGCGGTCTCCTCGACGAAGACGTCGAGTGCGTCGCCGCTCGTCCGGGTGCCGTGTTGGGTGAAGTGGGGTCGCTTCATCGGCCCTCCACCGCCTTGAGCGCCACGTCTCGCGAGTACCTCCGGGCCTTGGCTCGCGCAGTTCGCGCCGCAAGCCGCGACGAATGTGCGGGCGACGTCAGGCAGGGAGCGAAGGAAGCTGGGGTCCAAGGCACCACCGGCACGATCGTCGAATATGCCATGCGCACCGTGGTCCTCGGTTGTATCCACCGGGAGATGGAGGTTGGCCTTGCGCGCAGGTGAAATAGGAAGGTCGGTCAGCTGGGTGTCCCATGCTCCTAGAGCGGCGTAGGCGCTGCCCAGCCCGGGAAACAGACTCCCGACGACTACGAGGAGCTTGTTCCACGCACCGAGCACCTTCGCGCGGCGACCGTCGAGGGCGGCTTCGAGGATGAAGTGTGGCCGCCACTTCGGGTTGGTAGATGGGCGGGACCGGCTGAGGATGGCGATTCAGCGTGGTCTCGCACCAGTCGAACTGGGGGGTGTTGACCGCGGGGAGGTGGACCATGCTCAGCCGGATGTCGCTGTGCTCGTGGAGCAACTCGGCCCGCACCGACTCGAAGAATCCCCGGCAGGCGAATTTCGAGGAGCAGTAGGCACTCTGTAGGGGGATACCCATGAAGGCCAGGGCCGAGCCCACATTAACGATGCTTCCCCGATTGCGCTTCCGCATGCGGGCGAGGGCCGCCATTGTCCCCCACACCTGGCCGAGGAACGTCACTTCGACGGCACGCCGGAAGTCGGCGGGAGTGATCTCCAGGGTCGGAGCGAAGACCGTCGTCATGGCGTCATTGACCCAGACATCGATCGGACCGAGTTCGTTTTCCACCAGCGTCGCCGCAGCATCAACCTCTTCGAAGTTGGCGACGTCGGTTGTGATCACCACCGCCCGTCCGCCCGCTGACTCGACCTCCTTCGCCGCGCCGTTGAGCCCGGCAATGCCACGTGCCAGCAGTGCCACGTCGTATCCCGCTTCGGCAAATGCGGGGGCGGTGGCTCTTCCTACCCCTCCAGAGGCCCCAGTCACTACCGCGATAGGTCGAGTTGCCACGCGTATATCCCTTCTCTTGCACTTGGGCGTGTCCCTTGCACATGGCCTGCAGACGGCCCCGACGCCAGTAGCGTCGGGGAAACCCGCTGGCCGAATGGTCTTCCGTTAAGACGTAATACGGGCCGACCCTGGTCCGGGGAACGGCGGCACCTCCGTGCCAGATCCGCCGGGATCGCGGCGGCGGCCCGAGGTCATTCGCATGACCACAAGCGCGGTCATCCAGACCGTGAAGACGAAGAGGAGGGTTCCGACGACCCATACCAGGGCCAGGATCCATGTCATGACGTACCTCCTTCGTTGCCGTGAGGTGTAGTTGCTTCTGTTCGTTCAATACCCACATCCAAGATTCGTACACGTACGCGAACTGCTACCGTCGGTAGCATGGCGAATGAGCAGCCAGCGGCGGGCCGACCCAAGAGTCGGAGCCGGCGGAGGCGAGCCGGCTGGGGAACAATCTCTCGGCAACAGGTCGTCGACGCTGCAGCTCATGCCGTGCGCGAAGGTCGCTCCGAGCAGATGACGATCCGGAGCCTGGCAGCCGATCTCGATGTGTCGCCCATGAGTTTGTACCGTCACGTCCAGGATAAAGACGACCTCCTTGACGAAGTCACCGATGGCCTGCTCTCAGACGTCTGGAATCCGCCCGCACCGCGTCGGGACTGGCAGCAGTGGACTGCGGAGGCGGCCGATCGCCTGCGCTCGCTTTTGGTGAGTGAACCGGTGGCGCTCCACGTGTACCTTCGTCATCCGGTGGTCTCGCCGACCGCGATAACTCGCATGGATGTGATGCTTCAAGTCCTCAGAGGTGCCGGGTTTACGGAGACGACAGCGAGGCGCGCCTATGGCGCGATCCACGTGTACACCATCGGCTTCGCCGCCGTCGAGGCGACGCGTCGTCAATCAGTCAGCGACAAAGACGATGACGACGGGGTGGCCAAAGAATTGGCGATTTTCACCGCCCCGGAGCAGTTCAAGATTGGGCTTGCGTTACTTCTTGAAGGGATTCGCAACAGCGCAGTTGGTGATTCGTGAAGGCACATAAATCCGAAATCTTGCCAATGACGCTTGTCAGTGGACTGAGCCACGAGACGACGACCCAGCGCAAGTGCCTCGGTTGGCGGGAGATTTGTTTGACTCCGTGCTCCTCCGGGCCCGGTTCTAACATAGTCCCGTGATCGCCGCTCCGTTGTCAGAACAACATCATATTCCACTGGTCAGATACTGTTTTTCAGTGTGGCGCATTTGCCAACCGAGGAAAATGGCCACGTTCGAACCCCACGGATCCAGGGGCGATCATTACTTGACCAGAAGGCCCACCGATTGCCCAATCGGCGAGCCGGCATGCTCGGCGTCGGACGGCTCGAACCAACCAGCCCGGCCTGGGAACGAGGACGCACGCTGTCACGTGCGAGTTTGTGACGAATCGATCAGAATCAGCATCGGCATCAGCCTCAGCAAGAATGGCCACCCTGCATCACCCTTGCTTGCACCCACAGGCTCGGGTCTGCAAATTGCACTCTGCCAGTTGGCCAAGACATTCATTCTCAATGACGTCGTGGGCAACTGGCCTCCCGTTTGTCACCGAAGCCACATCGGCGCCGCTGAGGCCCCGATCAAGCGCGGAACTTCATTTTGGGAGTGCATCCTTGGCAAAGTAGGCGGCAGCCCGGCGGAGGATCTCGTTTTCCATCTCGAGGCGGCGCCTCTCGCGTCGCAGCTGGACGATCTCCGCCTGCTCGGCGGTCGTCAGGCCGTCCTTGATGCCATCGTCGACGTCGGCTTGGCGCATCCAGCGCCGAACCGACTCCTCGGCGACCCCGAAGTCGACGGCGACTTCAGCGACGCTCAGATCGCCCCGACGAGCGACAGCGACGACGTTACGCTTGAACTCCTGGGGGAACTTCTTCGGCGTGGTTCCATCCTTCCAGCGGGAGGTAATCCCAAATTAGAGATGCCAACCAGACCGACAGCAGACCCGGGTGGGCGCCATGGAGACCGAGCTTCTCTCCCTCGGCGTCCTCTTTAAGCACTCGAGCCCCTACCATCCCCAGACCTGCGGCAAGGTCGAGCGCTTCCATCAGACGCTCAAGAAGTTCTTGGACCGAGCGGATCCGCCCGCCACCATCGCCGAGCGTCCAGGCGCTCTTGGACCGATTCGTCGCCTACTACAACGACGTCCGTCCGCACCGTGCCCTCGGGGGGCGCACCCCAGGGAGGCCTATGAGGCCCGGACCAAAGCCAGGCCGTCGCGCGAGCCGGTCGACGTCGAGGGTTACCGGGTCCGCCACGACAAGGTCGACGACTCGAGCAAGGTGACGCTGCGCTATGCCGGGCGGCTCTACCACCTCGGCGTCGGGCGGCCCTACAAGCGGACCCACGTCGTCTTGTTGGTGGCCGGCCGAGAGGTCCGGATCCTCGACGAGCGCCACTGCTGATCCGGGTGCTCACCATCGACCCGTCGAGGAGTTACCAGGCCCAGGAGTGACCAGATTGTCTACGATGTCTTGACACATTGTCTCCAATGTCTCGAAACATCACAATGGTGGGCTACCGACAAAACCCCCGTGGGCTGGTTGGATAGTCGGCGCGGATAAGCCATTTCCCACGCTAAGGCTTCGGATTTCCCACCTCCCTGGTCAGGGGATATACCCGAGGACGTCGATTTTCACCGGCAGCGGCCTCGTGAGGTCGCCGTATGTGACCCGTCCCGTGAGCGCTAACTTGGGCAGCTTGACGTCGCCCGCTACGCCGTTGGACACGGTTACTTCTGACTTGGCAGTTCCGCGGGATATGGACCCAAGGTTCGGCCAAGGCCTGCAGCGGGGTGTGAGCCTCGGCGGCGGCGGCTTGTTTTTCGTCGCTTGGCAGGTGAGCTACCTCCATAGCTTGGAATTACACGACGTGAGACTCGAGGGTGCCGATCGGGTCGTGGGCACATCAGCGGGATCACTGGTTGCCGCATCACTCACCCGAGGCCACCTCAAGCGCCTGCACACTGAACTCTCGGCGATGGCACACATGCCCGCTCTGCTCGGGGCCCTGGCCCCGGCGGGTGAGCTGTTCGGGAGCCAACTGAGGGCGCTTGAGTTGTTCCGCCAGGCCAAAGACGCCGAGACCTCAACGGTGCGAGAGATCGGTCACGCCGCCCTGGCGGCGCAGACGCCTGATCCCAAGGTGATGCGTCGTCATGTCGCTTTGGTACTTGGCCGTGGTCGGTTCCCAGATGCCTTGTGTATTACCTGCGTCGATGCCTTCAGCGGTGAGCGTTGCGTCATCACCAAAGGAGCCAGGGTGCCCGTCGCCAATGCCGTTTCGGCCAGTACGGCCGTGCCAGGGCTCTTTCCCCCTCAGCCCATCGCTGATCGTCGCTGTATGGATGGGGGAGTGAGCGGCTCAGGCATCCACGCGGACTTGATGGCCGGGACTCACCGAGTGGTGGTCCTCTCGCTTCGTCAAGGAAGTGAACCTACCGAGGGAATGACCATTTCGTCCGGGAGCCAGCAGCGTGAACTCGACGATCTGGTCAAATCGGGTACCCAAGTGTTCGCACGGGCACCAGAGACGATGAACCTCGATGAGCTCATGGACCCTGCAGCCGTGCCCAAGGCGCTGGCCATGGGCTCACGTCAGGCCGCCTCCGACGCTCGTGAACTCGCGTCATTCTGGAAGTAACTTGCAACACGTACATCTCGACGGGATGTCGCGCCTTGTTCGGGGGCGTCTGACATCCTCCCCTCATTTCGCGCAGGAGAACAAGGAGAGGTTGCGGTGGACCGTCTGGTATCGACACCGTCACCGCGGTTGCGGATGGCTGCGGTGTGGGCGCCCTCTGCCGGTTGCCGGTGAGGATGCTGATCCGGTGGAGTCTGAACAGATCGCGCTGTCCTGAGGCAGATCGGTGCATCAGCCCGCCAGAGCGATGCTGGCTCGTCGGGGCACCGGAGTCGGCGTCGGCTCTGGAGTGTCCTGGTCCTTCTCGCGCTCTCGCTTGTGGCGGTAACGGTCCAGATGGCTGCAGGCGATCCTTCTGCCGGCACAGCGCTGCCGACACTGATGTCGCCGCTACGCCCGGCACCGACGGTGGCTGGCCACGCTCCGGTCCAGGGCACCATTCGCGCGGCCGGAGGTCCGTTCCTGGTCGATGGTCGCGGCCGGACCGTTCTGCTTCATGGGGTAAATGCCGTCTACAAGCGGCCTCCCTTTGTGCTCTATCCGGCCCCAGGCAAGCCGTGGAACTTCACCTCGGCCGACGCCTCCCTCATGGCCCGGCTGGGATTCAATGTCGTCCGGCTCGGACTGATCTGGAAGGGCCTCGAACCGGGAACCGCTCCGGCGAACGATCCCTCAATCTGTGGACCCGGGCCCCTGCACGACCCGGGCCAATTCAATCAGGCTGTCCTCAACCGCTACCTGGCCAAGGTGGCACAGACGGTCGCCCTGCTGGCCAAGTACCACATCTACACCCTCCTCGACATGCATCAAGACGTCTACAATGAGCTCTTCGACGGGGAGGGGGCGCCCAACTGGGCCGTCTGCACCGGCGGCCACCCCAGCATTGATCCCCCGGGGCGCTGGTCGACCAACTATGCAACTGCGGCCGCCGGTGCGGCCTATGGACACTTCTGGAGGAATGATGTCGCCGGGGATCTCCAGGGTGAGTACGACCGCGTCTGGGCCGACGTAGCCGCCTACTTCTCGAAGGATCCGTGGGTGGTGGGATTCGACCCCTTCAATGAGCCGTTCTCCACCTCCCTGGTCAAGCGAGGCGATGAGGAGTTCGACCACATGCTCGAGTGCTTCTACACCGGGCGCACCTTTGTGGGCAATCCAGCCCACGGCGCTCCGGCGGCGGCCTGTCCGCCCGACGACCCCTTGTTTGGCCTTGTCCCCCGATTGGAAACGGCAGCCCCGTCGAAACTGGTGTTCTACGAACCTGACATCTTCGCCAGGCACGGCTCGCCAAACTTCGTCGGACCCATGAACTTCCCCAATCTGGTCTTCAACGTGCACGTCTACTGCAGCCTGCGGAGCGGCAAGACGGGCAACCCCACTGATGTGGCCGGCTGCGCGGCGCAAGAGCATCGCGCCCTCATCACCCGATCCGAAGACCGGAGCGATCTCTCGTCGTCGGCCCAGCCGGGTGGCCCTCCGTGGTTCGTGAGCGAGTTCGGTGCGAGCTCAAGCACTGCTCTGGTGCGTCAACTCACGGGGGAGATGGACCGGTCATTGGTGGGCTGGGCCTACTGGTCATGGAAGTACTACGGCGACCCTACGGGCAGCTCGTCGGAGGCGCTGCTGATTCCTGATGGGCACCTGCGTAACACTGTCCGTTCTCTCTCCCGCACCTATCCCGAAGCCATTGCCGGCACACCTGAGGCCTTGTCGTTCGATGCCACGAACGGAGCGTTTGATCTCACCTATCGGCCGAACCATGCGGTGCGAGCTCCGACGGTCATCTTCGTCCCGACAGGTGTCCATTACCCACATGGGTATTGCACCCGCGTCACCGGTGCGGCCGTGATTTCCAAGCCAGACAGCGAACTCCTGCAGCTTGAGAACTCACCCGGCGCACCGATGGTGCAGGTGACCGTGACTGCCGGTAGTTGCTCGTAACGAATCGTAATCGATCAGGCCGGCAATCTGCCCACGGCGTGACCCAGATCCGAGGTAAGGGGGCGATGCCCACAATCCCTTACAGCAGCACAGATGTGGAAAAGACGTGCGCCCGAGAATCAACGCATCTCCGCCCAGTCCTGGCCGAACGAAGTGATCTGGCCTGCCACCATTGCTTCGATCGCATCAGTGTCCGCGACGAGGGAGAGCTGGTTATAACTTGCGCTATCGAGCGTCGGCGTCCAAGTCGCGTAGCCGAACAGCTGCCAGGACCAAAAGGCTGAGTCGTAGACGGCTCCGGCCTTTGTGGCCCAATGTTGCGTGATGGTGGCGAAGCGAGCGTCGAGAGGAGCGAAGAAGCTGAAGTTATTCAACTCCGAAGCGGCGGTCCCAGTTGGATGCCCCGTCGGCGAAACGTCCTTGTAGAGCCATACCTCATCCGCCATCACGGGCTTGTGCGCCGCCTTCGCCAGTCCGGTATCGGTGACGAGATTGGATACCTCGGTGGGTCCAATGGGGTAGATGTGAAGATCCAGGTAGTCGATCGGCAGCTTCAGCAGAGCTTGATTGAACGCTGGAGGCTCCCAAGTGGCGGCGCCCGCTCCCACAGAGACGCCGGGGTGCGGGCCGATTTGGCTCAACGCCTGAGCCACGAATGCCCCAGAGCCGGCCACGGTGTCAAGCGTCGGGTCCTTGGTGAGCAGGGCGTCTGTGGTGTCTTCGGAAATGAGTGTGAGGTAGTTCGGATGGATCTTTGAGATAACGATGCGGGCCTGCTGGGCGGTGAGGGTGGCAAAGCCGGCCACCGTATTCGGAAAGGTGAACGAACACGACGAGTAGGCCGTTCCACAAAATGCCGCCGATAGCTCAACATCGACCGTCATGTGGTGTGAGCGGATCATGGAAGCGACGGCTTCGTAGAACGTGAGGTACCGCGCGGCGTCTGCACCGGTATATGAAGAAAGCAGATACGGCAACTTGATTCCGAGAGTAAGTCCAGTGACGCCGGCGGCTTTGAAGCGGGCGATGTCACGGGACACGTTGCTCAGCACCGTGGGACCGAATAGTGCGGTCCCCCGGTTGGCATTTGCATCGAGGAGCTCTACTCCACGGACCAGGGGCGCTGACCCCTGGCGTCGAATCGTGGGCATGGCGGCCACAGCATCGCTGTAGTTGTCCAGTTGCCTAGAGAGATCGGAGTAGAGAGCCTGGTACTTCGGAGGCACCGGGGCCGCCGCTGGACCTTTCTCGTCGAGGTTCGCTGACGAGGTCGACCACTGGTTAGCGGACAAGGCGGCGGACGGTCGCTGGTCCGCCCCAGCAACCGCCTGAACCGAGCTGAGGAGCACGGCGGCCATCATCATGGCGATGCCCCCTCTGACCCAGCTCCACTGCTGAAGGTGTGGCACTCATACCTCTCTCATGACGACCCCTCGCTGCTGAGAAAAACGTGCCACAACTGCGTCTCGGCAGTCGCTTTCGGCTCATATTGGTTCTAATCCGAAGATGTGAGGAAAATGTGAACCCAGGCCAGTCGGATGAAACTAAAGAGTCGGCCAGCCTCCCCGTCCTCAGTGTTGACTACCTGTCTGAGAGTTGCATCGAGGCGGGCAGCGAAGCCCTCACCAACTGGCGGCGACGGCTAGCGATTAGGGTCGGACACGTCGGCCTTACCTGCCGAAATGCACCCTGCCTCCCACTGATCCAGGTCGTCTCCGCTGGGCGCATTCCTCGATAGCGCCGAACATTCCTCTGCGTAGCCCAGGCCGTTGTCTTTGGCTTGCGGCCAGTAGGAGTTGCCGTAGTTGTAACCGTCCATGTAAGCGGATGATCCCGTCGACCGTCGTCCCACCGAACAACCAGCAAGCAACGAGGCAGTCACAATGGCGACGAAGATCACTGCGTGCCTGCGCACAAACAGAGACCCTAGCCAATGCGAGCTGTCGCTTACGAGGCGATCCCGCTGGCGGTACAGGCAACGGGGTCCCACCGAACATCATCATTGGCGAAGTGGGACACGTCCGACATGGCAGCGCATGCCAGGGTCACCCAGGCCATCATGGGTTCCATGACCGAGGTGGATATCCCGACTGTTGGTGTGCTTCCGGCCTATGTAGCCATCCCCACGGGCGAGGGAACCTGGCCCGGTGTCATCGTCATTCACGATGCGTTCGGAATGAGCACGGACCTGCGAAGGCAGGCGGACTGGTTGGCGAGCGAGGGATACCTGGCGGCGGCGCCGGACCTCTATCACGGGGGCAGCAAGCTCCGATGCATGCGAACGGTGATCAAAGACGCTCTGGCCCGCCAGGGTCGGACATTCGATGACCTGGAGGCCACGCGGGCCTGGCTGGTCGGCCGACCGAACTGCACGGGGCGGATCGGTGTCATCGGCTTCTGCATGGGAGGTGGTTTCGCTCTCCTGCTGGCTCCCCGACAGGGATACTTTGCGTCGAGCGTCAACTACGGCGGCGTGCCGAAGGACGCCGAGGACCTCTTGCGTGGGGCCTGTCCGGTGATCGGAAGCTACGGTGCCAAGGATCGTTCACTGCGCAAGGCGCCTCGCCGCCTGGAGGAGGCGCTGCGCGCCAACGAAATCGACCACGATGTCAAGGTGTACGCCGACGCCGGGCACTCCTTTCTCAACGATCACGATCCCAGGGAGGCTTCGACGATCTTCAAGGTACTTGCCAAGCTCTCAGGCGCTGAGTTCCACGAGAGCTCCGCGTTCGACGCCCGCGGGCGAATAATCGCCTTCTTCGACGAACACCTCAAGCAGTCAGCCGTCTAGGACGCAGACGGGGTCAAATGAGGGAGACCCCCGTCGCGCCCAAGTGCCCCACCATCCCGGCGGAGCGGGCAGGTTCGACCTGTCAGGTCCGAACCGCCGCGCACTGGCCGCGTCGATACGCCTTCAGCTCACTAAAGGGTTCGGACTGCAGGCACCGCCTCACTGGCGTCATTTACTCGTTCTGGGTGGGGGGTAGGTGCCAGGGGGGCCGTTTGGGGGGCGTAGGGGCGATCTTGTGGGTGCCGAAAAGGTCATCCGGTTGCCTTGACCGGGACTTTCCTGAAACTGCCCATGGCAATGAAACTGAACCATGGCCCTGTCGTTTCTCTACCTCGCCTTCGTCCGAATCCTCGAACTACTCCGCCTCGGTCTGCGTGACAGCGAGGATCTGGCCGTCGAAGTGGTCATGCTCCGACACGAGGTTGCCGTGCTCCGTCGTCAGGTGGTCCGACCGGCCCTCGGGCCTCCCGATCGAGCACTGCTCGCGCCGGACTGAGTCGGCTGCTTGATCGTCGTGGTCGAGGCTGATTCTTCGTGCAACCCGAGACCTTGCTCCGCTGGCACAGCGAAGTGGTCCGGCGGAAATGGATGTATGCCCACCGTGCTGGTCGACCGGGTATCCCGGCAGGCACCGTTTCGATCGTCCTTCGACTGGCCCGGGAGCACCCCACCTGGGGCTATCGCCGGATCCAAGGCGAGCTCGCCACTCAGGGTGTGGCCTTGGCCCCCTCGAGTGTCTGGGCCATCTTGCGCAGACACAGCATCGATCCCTCACCGATGCGGACGGGACCCAGCTGGAAGGAGTTCCTGCGAAACCAGGCGTCATCGCTGCTGGCCTGCGACTTCTTCACTGTCGATACGGTTCTACTCAAGAGGCTCTACGTGCTGTTCTTCATCGAGCTCGACACCCGCCAGGTGTACGTGACTGGGGTCACGCCACATCGACTGGGGCGTGGGCGGTCCAGCAGGCCCGCAACGTAAGCATGGTGCTGGCCGAACGGGCTCATCCGGTGAAGTTTCTGATTCATGACCGGGACACCAAGTTCACTTCGAGCTTCGACGAGGTCTTCCGCGCCGAGTCCACCAGGACCATCCGCACCCCGATTCGGGCTCCACGGGCCAACGCCGTTCGCCGAGCGCTTCGTCGGCACGGTGCGTGGCGAGTGTCTGGACCGGATGCTGATCTTCTAGAGCAAGTACTGGGCGTGTACGTAGCCCACTACAACGAGCACCGGCCGCATCGCTCTCTTAGCTTAATCAGCGGGGCTCCATCAACAATGGAGACGAACCCAGTCTCAATCCGCGAACCAGACCTCACCCGACTACGAAGAACGGACAAGCTCGGTGGTCTCATCCACGAATACAAACTGGCAGCGTGAAGCCCATGGATGACACTTTCGGCACCCACAGGGTCCGGATTTCCCACCCCCTGGTCAGGGGATATGTCGGAGGGCGTCGATTTCCACTGACCGCTGACCGGGAGTGGGTCCGGCTCCAACGGCTCCGTCTCTGAGGCTACGGCCACTACTCAGCATTCAACACCGATCTGATCAGTCAATCCGACGTTCTTACGCGGCGGAGTGATCAACCTCCTCCTCCAGGCGCGCGGTGCTGAGTGTGCCGAACACAGTGGACACGAACAAGACCAAGGTCAAGACATGGACGGCAGTACACCAAAGGCAAATGGCGTCGATCTCGAAGAGCTCGGCATAGAGCAGATAGATGACCGTACCCAAGCCGATTACCGCCCAGGCCAACCGGGCCTTGCGGATGATCGGATTGGGCCACCTCCACGCGACGGGCAACTGCAGCACCAGCGTGACCGCGAAGAAGATCAGGCCAAGGACGGCCACCGGAACGCCAGCCACCACTGCGTACGAGCTGGTTGTCACCGCGAGACAGTTGACGATTCCCTTGTCCGAACAGACCAGGCTGGATGACCCGGTGAAGTGCTCGTAGGTCAGGTAGCCGGCGATGCCGAGGCCGGCGACGCTAGCCAATGTTCCGGTCAACCCCGGCCAGCGGGGCAGCCGATCAGCCATGACCCATGGCGCTGCAAACTCTCGCCGGCTGATTGTCAGTAAGCGCGCTGCAGATGGTCTGGATCAACACCTTCGCCGAGGCATCGACGTCAGCCCCAATCTGGGTGGAGTTGTTCCCGACCATAGAGGCGATGTCGGTAAAGCTCTGTCCCACAAGCTCGGCCGGATTGAACTGGGCCGACGTGAGCTCCATCTTGCCACCGAAGTCCAGCCACGGGAACGACTCGTTGGTGTGGGAAACCCAGAGTTTCTGCTCGGCCGCGGTCGGCGACTGCAGGGACACGTAGTAGTTACCGTCGGGCTCATTGGTTGTGGTCTCTACCGGCGTGAACGTGAAGTACGGGCTGGTGTAGGTCGTGTTGTAAAACGTCAATGTGGGGATGTCGCCGTCGCGAACAGCGGAGTGGATGCGCCCCGGCTGGGGGCTGAACGTGCCGAACTTCGACAGCGCCACATACATGGCCCACCGCTCGGTGGCGCACACGGGACAGAACTCCGCGCCGATATAGAGAAGGTCCGGCTTTCCGGCGACCGACAGCTTCGGATCGCTGATGGTCTGAGGTGAGGTCACCAGCCCGCTAGTCGAAGCCGCCACGAGGGTACTCAGAGGGATCGACGTCAATTTGCCGGAGATGGCGGCGGGGACAGGGGTACCCGCTGGCGGTGACGTGACCGACGCGGCGGTAGACGGATTACCGCCTCCGCTCAGTTTGGCCAGAACCAGGACCGCCACGAGAACAAGCACGAGCACCACCGACCCCAAGCCGATCCTCTGATTGCGGCGTCGACGGGCGACCACGAGGGCGGCCTGCTGTTTGGCCGCCTGCCGCTCGTTGAATTTTCGGCGGGCGGCGGGGCGGTGGACAGCAGACTGAGTTGCTCCCGGGCTTTTCGACTTCCCGCCTGGGCGCTGATTTTTTTGCGACATGAGAGTTCTCCTTGGTCTGGCGAGACGGCAAAAGGGCACGCCTCGCATCGTTCGAAAGGTGATGTGCAAGGGGACGGCACATCTCGGTGAATTCGGCCACGGCAGACACTCCGGCGGTGCCGGCTGGTGTGGGGCGCGAAAAGTCCTTCGGCTAGGAGAACTGCGGAGGGCGGAACAGCCCGATGAAGTTGCCGCGGGGCAATATCGTCGCCGCCGAACGCTGGCGCCGGGCCAGTCGAGCGCACGCCGCCATGGAGAGCACGCCGGCCAGGGCCGCTGCAGCCACAACGGTGACCGCGGGGGCGACCGGAGAGGGCACTCCCTTGGCGCACGACGAGTCCGCGCAACCAGTTGGTGTGGCCGGATCTGCCACCGTCTGCGGCGTGACGACCTCGGGTAGCCTGCCGCTGAGAGTGCTCCGTGCCGGCACCCCCGCTCCGGAGAGGAGCGCGTTCGGCATGAGGCCAATGACGACAATAGCGGCCAAGGGCCCCAGGGAACACCAGCGCCACACGCGCGACATGATTCCTAGGCTACGGGCTATTTATCGCCGCGAGCCGTCGGGTACTGACGAGGGCGGGGGTCTATGAAGTCAGACTCTTGTCTGGACGAGGTTGCAGGGGATCCTTGCTCACCTGGACTTACGCGCCCGAGCTTCTGATTCTGGGCCTTCTCCAACGGTCTAGGCCGCCTGGAGCATCCATACTCGATCGTGCGCAGCCAACGGCCGGGGCCGGTCGACCTGCTACTGCGCCTGCGCTTCATCATGGCCGCCGCTCCGGCTGCCGACCGGGGTGACCATACCGGTGGCCGCCGGTCGGGCCGAAGTCTCATAACTCGGGACCACGACCCGCCAGGACGGGGGCTGCAGGTCAGCTTAACGGCTGGCCGCTGTAGCTTTTGGGTAGGCGACGGCGCGCCCGGCCAGGCCGCCGGCCAGGGCATCAACGTTTCAGGAGGGTACTGGTACGTGCTTTCGCCCAAGGGCCGAGTCATCAGGGCAAAGCTAAAGCCGTAGTGCACGCTGGAGTCGGCAATACTCCGGTGTGGTGTCATCAGCACGCACACGCCCAACGAGGTCGCGCGCTGTTGCGGAGTCTGCGGCAGATGTGATTGTCGGGTGTAGGAGGGTGACTGAGCGAGGTCGACCGCTGGCCAGACACTCGCACGATCACCAGCGTCGGTTTCGGCTTGGTTCACCCAAGCCCGAACTGCTGTTTCGCCCAAGTCGAAGTCTCTGGCCACTTGGCCGATGCCGCGGTCGCCAAGCTTGACGCGTTCGATGATCTCAGCCTTGAACTCTTGGGTGAACGACCAACGGGTACGGGGTGCCAACCGCCCCTCACCAACCCCCCTTACAGACCCCTCACACTTTCCTCATCGTTTCGTGAGGTTCAGCGGCAAGCATCGAGGTACACAACGAGCCAGAGGCCAGAGGGGATACATACCATGATCAAGAAGACCATCGCTTCCATAGCCCTTGGAGGGACGCTCCTCTTCGGAGGTGCCGTATTCGCCGCCGGGACGGCTGGGGCCACGACCTCGACCACACCGAGCTCGAGCAGTTCGACGGCCACGCCCTCGGCCCCCAACTGGGTGAAGGCGCACCGTCATGCACTGATCAGGGACGCCGTCGTCCTCACCGCCAAGGACATCGGCGTCACGCCTCAGGACCTGGTTAGCGAGCTGAAGTCCGGCAAGTCGCTGGCCGACGTGGCGGGCGAGCACAACGTGAGCTCCCAAACCCTGGTCAACGACCTGGTGACCGCAGCCGAGGCCAAGGTCAACGCCGCCGTCAGCGCGAACAAGATCACCTCGGCCGAGGCCAGCAAGATCAACGCCGCCCTGCCCGCCCGGGTGACGACCTTGGTCAACCACACCTTCAAGTAAGCATCAGCCCAAAGAAATGGAGCGTCCCGCCCGCCCCGCCTACTAGGTATGCGGGACGGCGGGACCTGCTTGGATTCACGCAGTTTCTCTGAACTGTTCGAGAGCGGGTTCACGTGGCCTCCGAGCCTGTCGTTGGTTGCTCCCGGGCTTGGGGCAAGGCCCGTGGCTCGATCTTGTCGGCGCATGACGGCGACCTCGTGGCGGAGCATAACGACTTCTATAGCCAGCGCTTCCTGTCCAAGACGTGAGATACGGACCAGCTGAAGAATGCGGCCGAAGCCACCGTGGAGGAAGGAAAGGGCCACACTCCATCCTTGTCGCCCTGAACACGCCGACGAAGAGCCAGGTCAATCGGTCCGGATGACTTTCTGAGCACATCGGTGGGATGACCTGCGGTGCCTGCGTGGCCCGGATCGAAAACAAGCTCCACGCGCTCGATGGCGTGGAGGCACGGGTCAATTTCGGCGTCAGAACGAGCCCGGGTGCGGATCCCGCCAGGGGTGTCCCCCGCGGGTGTCATCAGCCGGCCTTCCTGATTCAGCTATCCCTCGGGTTCGACCGCGCCCCAAGGCCGGTGCGGATCTATTCATCCTTGTCCGGATCGTTCGTTCTGGCCGGACCGGAACGATGGATCGGGACTTCCCGCTGATGCTGACCGCCCAGCCGGCCAACTTTTGGACCGAATCCAAACATCGGACCGAGTTTTGTCGATAGGGCCCGGCAGTTGTGTCGACACCCCTTGGTTGGTGGGCGAGGGGGGACTTGAACCCCCACGTCCTTTCGGACACAGGAACCTGAATCCTGCGCGTCTGCCTATTCCGCCACTCGCCCGAGCAACCGGCCAAGAGTAGTCCCTGGACCGGGAGGGGCAGTTCGGCTGGGTGACCAGGTCAGACCACCACTCGACCTCAGTAGGTGGCGTCGGGCCAGTAGTCTCAGGGAGACCATGGGACTCCAGAAGTTCGAGGAGCGCCTTGAGCGTTTGGTGGAGGGCACGTTGGCCAAGCCGTTCAGAAGCAACCTCCAACCGGTAGAAATTGGGCGGAGACTGACACGCGAGATGGACCTGCAACGCCGAGTAGGCGTGCGGGGTCTGATCGCGCCCAATCTCTTCACGGTGACTCTCTCACCGGCTGACGTGGATAGATTCGCCAATTTCATCGATGCCCTCTCCCGGGAGCTCTCCGATGCGGCCAGGGAACATGCCCGCATTGAGGCCTATTCGTTCGTGGGGCCGGTGGAGGTCGAGATCTACGAGGGATCCACCATGAAGGCCGGCCGGTTCACAGTGGCGGCCGAGGTTCGTCAGAGCGAAGACGGGGGTGTCCTGGCGGAGGTCATCCTGCCCGATGGACGACGGATCCCGATCGGGGCCGAACCTCTGGTGGTCGGGCGCCTTCCCGAATGCGGAATTGTGTTGCAGGACTCCAACGTGAGTCGGCGACATGCCGAGTTCCGTCGCAACGGCGACGCCATCGTCGTGACGGATCTGGGTTCAACCAATGGGACCCGAGTGAACGGCACTCCGGTCCGTGAGCACTTTCTCGTCAGCGGAGATGAGGTAAGCGTTGGGTCGACGAGGCTCGTCTTTGAGATGACGTGAGAGAACCGGCCGCCGTGGCGATCATGTTTGCGACGCAAAATCTGAATGCTGTTCTCCGGGTCATGCAGTGGGGAGTGATCGCCCTGATCTTCCTCTTCTTTCTCCGCGTGATCCGAGCCGTCTGGGTCGAGATGAGCCCGGCGACCATCCGCAAATCCCGATCGGAGCGGCGTCAGGAGAAAGTGGCCGCACGCCCGGTCCGTTCCGGATCGAAACGCAAGCAGTTGTACCTGCGCATCGTCGAGCCCCCTCAGCATGAGGGGCAGACCTACGATCTCGATGACGAGCTGACCATCGGCCGTTCTCCGGGTTGTGGGGTGGCAACGCCCGACGACGTCTACACGTCGACGCTCCACGCGTGACTCTTCCGTCATAACGAACAGCTCTGGGTCGAAGACCTCGGGTCGACCAACGGGACGTACCTCAACTCCGAAAGGATCACGCAGTCACAACGTCTGGGCAAAGGTGACGTCCTTCAGGTCGGATCCACCGTCTTCGAGGTGGCGCGATGACGGTCCTGCGTTCGGGCTCGGCCACCGACGTTGGGCGAGTGCGCAAGATCAATCAGGATCTGCCTCTTGAAGCTCCCAACCTCTATGCCGTCGCCGATGGCATGGGCGGTCACGTGGGTGGAGAGGTCGCGGCCCGCGTGGCCATTGAGGCTTTGCGCACCACATTCACCCGGGAACCGACGACGGACGGCCTTCTGGGGGCGTTCTCAGAGGCGAACCGTGCGGTGTGGCAAGAGAGCCAGGATCAGAGCGACTTGCACGGCATGGGCACCACACTCACTGCGGTGGCGCTGGTCGGCGGCGCCGATGGCCGGGACATGCTTGCGCTGGCCAACGTCGGCGATTCACGCGCCTACGTGTTCTCTCAGGGCCAGTTGACCCAGGTCACAGCCGACCACAGCTTGGCCGAAGAGCGCATGCGCCAAGGTGAGATGACGGAGGAAGAAGCCGCCGTCCATCCGCAGCGCCACATTCTCACCCGTGCCCTCGGGGTGTCTCCAAGCGTCGAGGCCGACATGTGGGAGTTGCAACTCCGATCGGGTGACCGGGTCGTCCTTTGCAGCGACGGACTCTCCAATGAGGTGACCTCTGACGAGCTGGCCGAGATTCTGTCGACGCAACCGGATCCGCAACAGGCGGCACAGCAAATGGTCGAGTTGGCCAATGGGCACGGGGGGGCCGACAACATCACAGTGGTCGTGGTCGACGTCCTGGTGGGTGAGGAAGGGACCCTCCCCGCATCGGTCGTCAAGCCAATTGGCAAGAGGGCCGGCCCTCCACTCATTGTTGCTGCAGGTGCCGCTGCCGCTGCTGCCGCTGGTGCTGCCGCCGCTGCTGCCGCCACGCCAGCGGCCGCCGATACGCGGTCTGAGGCGGGAACCGACAACGGTACGCAAGCCGATCCAATAACCCTCGCTGTTCCCATGGTGGGTCCCGAGGCCGGATCCGACACCACCGACACGACCGACCACCCCGAGGCCGGCACCGGCGCCGGGCCCGATGCCCAGGCCACGCTCCCTCTCGAATCGCCATCGGCACCTCCGACCGATGTGCTGGCTCCCGGGGCCCAAGTGGGTTTCGACTCCGGGACAACGAGACTGAGCAGCGACGGCCCCGAGAGTGGTGAGAACTTCCTGAGTGACCCGGGTCCGCTGGCCCGCTCAACCGTTCGCGCCGCTCCGCCTCCGGTCGCTCCTGCCGCGCCACCCAACGAGACCCGTAGAGCCCGTCGACGGCGTTTGGGCGTCCCGCGGCGGATCACCCTACGCGTCGTCCTCTTCGTCCTCCTGGTGCTGGCCATACCTGTCGGGGCGTTCTTTGCCATCCGCTGGTATGCCTACGACAACTGGTATCCGTCCGTGCATGGGAGCGAGATCGTCATCCAACAGGGCCGGTCGGGCGGAGTCCTTTGGTTCAAGCCCAAACTGGTGAACCACACCGGGGTCACGACGTCGGAGATTCTCCCCACGGCACTGGCCCAGATTCATTCGGGCGTCCAGGAGGCTTCCCTGAAGGCGGCGAAGAAGTACGTCGCCAACGCGCACCAGGCCTACGTCTTCCAGCATTCGGGGAGCGCGACCGGCGGAGGTTCAGCGACCGTTGGACCCAGCGGCGCCATCCCGACCACGACCATTCCGCCGTCCACCACCACGACCACCGTGCCACCGGGTAACACCGGCACTACCGGCAATACCGGCGCTGCACCCCCGCCCGTGACCGCATCGACGGTGGCGCCATGAGAGGAAGGTACTGATGGGTCGCCGGATTCGCTGGCTCGGATTGGTGCTGCTGGCCTGTTTCGCCCTGATCGTGGTCCAGTTGGTGAATATACAGTTCCGCAAGGCGCCGGCTTTGGCCGGCAGTCCAAACAATCCGCGGGTGGCGGCGAAGAAGTTCAACAACCTGCGCGGTACCATCTACGCCGCCGACGGCACCGTCCTGGCCCAATCGGTGAAGTCCACGTCGGGTTCGTTCCACTACATGCGGCAGTACCCCCAGGGCCCCCTGTATTCCGGGATCACGGGGTACGACTCGATCTTCTTGGGGACCTCGGGCATCGAGTACGAGTACAACCAGTACCTGCAGACCCATCCCCAGGCTCCGCAGAACTTCAGCCAGCTGCTCTTCAACAAGCCGCCTTCGGAGCCCGACGACGTCACGCTCACCGTTGACCCGGTGTTGCAGCAGGCGGCCGAGAAGGCACTGACCACTGACCCCCCCGGCCCCAATTTCGACGGCGCCGTCGTGGCATTGAATCCGACGACGGGAGCCGTGCTGGCCATGGTCTCCAATCCGACCTTTGACCCCAACCCTCTGGCCAACCCTGACGTCGCGACGGAGAAGGTGTACGACTTCACGGAGTTGCACAAGGATCACGAAGGCTTTGCCCCCATCACGCCCATCGCGACGGAAGAGCGCTTCCCGCCGGGATCCACCTTCAAGGTGGTCACGACTACGGCCGTGTACAACCTCGATCCGAGCCTGATCAACTACAGCTACCCTCTCCTGCCGTACCCGCTCACCTTCAGCGATTCGACGCAGACGCTGAGCGACGACAGTGGATCTCCCTGCGGGGGGACCATGGCCGTGATGCTGCCGGCCTCGTGCGACCCCGGCTACGCGAAGTTGGGGGAATTGCTCGGCGTGCCCATTCTCACCAAGCAAGCGACGCAATTCGGGTACGCCGTCTACGGAACGAAGAACCAGTACGTGCCGAATATCGATCTCCCCAACGTCATCCCGTCCACGTTCTCCAACCTCGAACCGAACAGCCAGGCCTTTCTGGCCTACAGCGCCATAGGGCAGGACAACGTGGCCGCCACGGCCCTGCAGAATGCCCTGGTGGCGGCCGGAATCGCCAATGGTGGGGTGATCATGACGCCCCATCTCATGCAGCAGATCCGCGACTCCCAGGGCAACGTGGTCACGACGTATCAGCCCAAGCCGATGCTCACGGCGGCGAGCCAGCCGGCCGCGGCGTCGGTGAACGCCCTGATGCAGGGCGTGGTCACCAACGGCACGGCATCGCAGGTGGGTTTCCCGGCCTCGTGGGACATGGCCGTGAAGACCGGCACGGCACAGGTCGGGGCCCCGGGGGTACCCGAGAACACCGATGACTGGATGATCGGCTTCACGTCGGCCAAGGGAACCCCGGGCCTGGCGATCGCCGTGGTCGTTCCGTACCAGGACCAGTCGAAGACCGGGGCCGAGGTGGCCGGTCCGATCGTCAAGGACGTGGTCGCGGCCTACATGGCCGAGACGGGGGGACACGGGTGACGGTGGTGACAGCGCAGGTGTACACGGTGTTTCAGGTGCTGCAGCGTAGGCTCGGGGCGGCATGGAACCAGTAGCGACGCCGCGGGTTTTTTCCAACCGCTATGAATTGACGCATCTGATCGCCCGAGGGGGCATGGCCCAGGTCTACCGCGCCCGCGACCGCGAGTTGGACCGGCCGGTCGCCCTCAAGGTCCTCTTTCCCGAGCTCTCGGTTGACCGGGCCTTCGTCGAACGCTTCCGCCGGGAGGCGCAAGCCGCGGCCAACCTCTCCCATGCCAACATCGTGCCGGTCTACGACTGGGGTACCGACGACGGGGCCTACTTCATCGTCATGGAGTTCATCGACGGAAAGGCGCTCTCGGCGGTCCTGCGGGAATCGGAGGGGCCGCTGCCGCCCCACGATGTGGCCGCGATCGGCGCCAACGTGGCGGCCGCCCTGTCCTTCGCGGACCGGCACGGGGTGGTCCACCGGGACGTCAAGCCCGGCAACGTGCTCATCACCGCTGACGGGGGGGTCAAGGTCACCGACTTCGGGATCGCGTGCGGCATGAACACCGAGGAGAGCCTCACCCAGACCGGCGCGGTGATGGGGACGGCGGTGTACTTCTCACCGGAGCAGGCCGAGGGGCACGGGGTGGACGCCCGGAGTGACATCTATTCGCTGGGCGTCGTCCTCTACGAGATGTCGACCGGGAGGCCACCCTTCACCGGGGACTCACCGGTATCGGTGGCCTCCAAGCACGTCCGGGATCAACCGGTGCTCCCTCGCCAGCTGAACCCGGCCATGCCGGTGGAGCTCGAGAGAGTCGTGATGAAGGCCATGGCCAAGTCCCCGGATGACCGCTACGCCACCGCCGATGAGTTCCGGGCCGATCTGCTTCGTTTCGCCGAGGGCACTCCGGTGGAAGCCGGTGATCCGGCTCTCACCAGCGTCATGGGTGCGGTCGGCGCCACCGGGGTGATGGCAGCGGGGATGACGCAGGCGGTACCGGCGGGAGCGACCGGCGCGCCGACGCAGGCCGAGATCGAACGTAAGAAGCGGACGCGTCGCCTGATCATCGTGTTGATCACCCTGCTGGTCGTGCTGGCCATCATCGCCTTCTTCCTGCTGCGTTCCATCGGTGTGTTCGGCACCTCGCAGGTGGTCGTGCCCGATGTCGCGGGACAACCGGTGGCCGCGGCCACCACCACTCTCAATGCCGGCTTCGTGGTGAGCAACGGGCCCACCGAGCTCAGCAGTCAGCCCCAGGGCACCGTGCTCTCCACCCGGCCCCGGTCGGGAGCGAAGGCGAACAAGAACAGCACGATCGTCCTGACGACCAGCGCCGGGGCGGGGATCGCCGTGCCCAATGTGGTCGGGGAGCAGTTCACGCAGGCGACCCAGAAGCTGCAGCACGCCGGCTTGGACTTTCAAGTCGGTGACCGTCACCAGCAACAAGTCCGTGGGAACCGTCCTCTCGCAGGATCCGGCCGCGCCCAAGCTGGTGAAGCCCAACGCCGTGATCAGCCTCACCGTTTCGGGAAATCAGTCGTCGACCACGGTGCCCAATGTGGTGGGCTTCTCGGCGACGGCTGCGGGAAGCGCCCTGCAGAGCAACAACCTCACCGTGGGCAACCAATCCTCCTCGTGCTCCAATTCAAACGTGGGAACGGTGATCTCACAGAGCATCGCGTCCGGGTCCGTGGTACCGCCCGGCACGGTGGTGAACCTGGAAGTGTCGTCGGGCTTCTGCCCGCCCCCGACGACCGCCCCGCCCCCGCCCACGACCACCACCTCGCCCCCGACCACGACGACCACGACCACACCCCCATCGACGACAACCACGTCCTCGACCCCGACTCTCCCTGTCGGTCCGTGACAGACAGGGCGTTGTAGCAACTCCGGGCCAAGCTGGCCCAGGAAGTTGGCCAGCAGGGCGGGTCCCGACGCGGTGAGCACGGATTCG
>CAWIKB010000017.1:0-25165 GCA_963836605.1 uncultured Acidimicrobiaceae bacterium
TAGTCGGCGTGATCACGGTAGAGCGCCTGGAGTGTCCCTGCGGAGAGAGGCTCCTCAAAACCGACCACGCCGAAGGCGGGTTCGCCGTGGTCGTCGACGCCCGGCGTCGACGTGTACTTCAAGCGGGGAACGTCCATCTGAGCACAGCGAACGCCCCCTCGGGTATTGCCGTGCTCGTCTTTGAGAAAGTGCCCGTCGGGACCCACCCCGATCCGATCGGCGCGGGGTGGCGTGATGCCGTCGGCCACCCACTGCACGAGATGGTGCAATCCCAGGTTGAACAATTCACCGTGGGGAAGGCTGTTCATCACAGCGTCCTGGGGGATGCGTCCCGCCGTTCCCGTGGGATCGATCTGCCACGTCGCGGTGTCGTTGTAGGGCGGGTACCGAGTGCCCATGTGCGGCACGCCGGCCAGCTCGTAGAGCCGATAGCGATCGCTGGGATCGTCGCTGTCGCCCCTCCGGTAGCCACGACCCTCGCGTCCGGGGCCGTTGTGGCTTGCGATGTCGCCGTCGCTCACCACCTGGACGATCGGCACGTCCCGTGGGCCGAAGCACACCGACGGGGCCCCACTCGGGAAGAAGCCGTGGTACACGGGAGACCCGTCAGGGAACCGCTGGCTGCCGTGACCGTTCACGATGTAGTCGGTGACGACGGCCCCCGTCTGGGAATGGCCGGCGAGCAGCACGCGACGCACGCCCAGCCCGGCAAAGGGCCCGGCGTCGGTCCCCAGCGCCGCCCCGACCTGCGCCAGGATGGGAGTGGAGAGGGTGTTCTGTCGCCGCATCTGCTCGAGCCGCGCTTGAATGCCGGCACGATCTGCTGGCAGACGGATCGAGTCGATCCCCGACCTCTCCGGCGGAGGCGCGTCCGACCAGATCTCGAGATCCGCATACCGCTCGGGGTTTGCAGGCTTCACGAAGTTGTCGAGGACGCTCTTCTGCGAGCAGACGGCCACCCACCCGTGCCCCGAGCGCATCTGGTAGGTGGATGTGTAGATCCAAATGGGCGCCGCGCTCGCCGCGTGCACGGGCTCGACCACCAGCACCCCACTGAAGCGGCTCGGGTCGCGTGGCCGGCGCACCGTCAACGAGGTCGTATACGGGTGACCCTCGGCCTTGCCGCTGGCGAACCACTCCTCTTCCACATAGTCGAACTCTTCGACGGTCGCCGGAGCGTGGCCCGTCGGCACGAATCGCTGTGCTGCGTCGCCCGCCGGTGCGCCGGCCAGCGCGGCCGGGTCAACGGTCATTGTGGCCTCCTTTCCTGGTCGCGGGGTTTCGCCCGGTCCGTCCTATCCCATGGCTCGGACGCCTGCAATCGAAACAGGCCCGTGCCATCGGGCTGCCCTGCAGTCTGGAGGCCGGTGTGACAAGGTTCGTGCCGTCAAAGGCCGGACCGTCCTGCTGTCCACCCACAACATCGAGGGCAGGGGGAGGGGGAGAAGAGATCGCCGGGTGATCCGTGCTCTGCCAAAGGGGGGCAGCATGGTGAGGCACAAAGCGGCAGTCATCGGAGCCGTCGTCGTGGCGACCCTGTCCGTATTGCTCGGACCTATCTCGGCATCCGAGGCGTCGAGCACCACTCAAGGGGTCACCGCGACCGCCATCCGCCTCGGGATCCCCTACGTGGACGTCGCCGCGGTGAGGGCCGTCGGCGTCAACATCGATTGGGGGAACGTGCCCGACGCCTTCGACGCCATCATCGGCGACATGAACGCGCATGGCGGGATCAACGGCCGCCGGGTCGTCCCGTACATCCTCGCGGTCAATCCCACCGGGCCCGCGGCCGCAGCCACGGCCTGCACCAAGCTCACGCAGGACGACCAAGTCTTCGTGGCCATCGCCCCATTGCAGCCCACGTGTTACCTGCAGAACGGGGTGCCAGTCGTTGGGGCCATCCTTGCCGAGAGCAGCGCGACGGGCACCGCGCAGAACTTCACGGTGACGCCGCCCCAGGCGGCCTACGACCCGCTGCAGCTCTCGGTCTTCGCCAAGCAGGGTGTGTTCAAACACAAGAAGGTGGGGATCTTCGCCGGGACCGCGTCGGACGTGCCGGAGGTCCAGGTGGTCCAATCCGCATTGGCGAAGCTCCACGTCCCCGTGGTGACGACGGCTGTCGACTCGGCCCCTCAGGGTGACCTCGTTGCCTCGAACCAGCAGGTGACCGCCATCGCACAGCGGTTCCAGTCGGAAGGGGTCAACGAAGTCGTCGCGGTTGGCAACGGATCGGCCATCTGGCCCCAGGGCCTGTCCGCTATCGAGAGCAGCTACAACCCGCCGTGGGTGGCGACCAGTGAGAGTGATCTCTCCGGGGAGGTCGCCGGGGACAACAACCCGACCTATCTCACCAACATGGTCACGTCGAGCCCGCTGACGCCACCGCAGGCCATCTGGGACAACGCCGGAACGCAGAAATGTGTCCACACTGTCCGCAAGGCCTACCCCTCCGACAAGATCAGCGCGTACGGCAGCACCATTCCCGCCTCGCACGCCACCTGGATGGGCGTCGAGCTGGCCTGCACGGACCTGGCGCTGTTCGCGACGATCGCCAAGGCGGCGGGGAGGCACCTGACCGTGTCGAGCTTCGTCCAGGCGGGATACGGGATCCGGAACGCGGTCATCCCGGGGACGAATGTCCCCGTGTCCTTCGCTCCTGACCGGCCGTACGCGCTGGGGCCGGTGTACATGGTGCACTACGACGCGGGCACCAAGTCCCTCGTCTTCTCGACGAAGTCGGCCGCTTAGGGAGATCGACGACGACAACGCTTCCGTCGTCCGCTCACAACGGGACCTTCGCGACCGCCTCGGCGACCAGGGGGTCGACGTCGCGGGGAAGGACGACCGACGCCGCTTCGGCCGCCAGTGCAGCCGCCTCGTAGCGGGCGAGATAGCCGTCGCGGCTCCCGTAGAGCCGGCGCACCTTCTCGACCGGGAAGGACTCGTGGGATCCGACCAGCCGAGCGAAGATATCCGGGCCCTTTTGGATGGCACTGTTGTGCGCCACCGGGACCTCGACTTGGGGCAGCCTGATGCCACCGATGGCGATGCCGTCGGCGTCACGCAGGATCTCGGGCGGGTCACCGCCGAACTCGATGCGAGGTTGGACGGGTGGCGGGGTGCCTTCACACACCCAGGCCTGCAGGTGGTGCAGCGCGGCGTCGACCACAGGAGCGACCGACACCTGATTGATGCCCTGCATGGTCTCGTCGAGCGGGATGGAGAAGCCGAAGTCCCGTTCCATCCGGGGTGCGGACGACTCCATGGCCTGCAGCGACACGTGCGACGCACCGGCCACCTCCCAGTAGCGGAAGCGGTCGGTGTCCGGTTGGCGGACGCCGTGACACGAGGTCGCCTCGCATTCAGTGTTGAGCACCATCACGGGAACATCGACGTCGTCGCGCAAGAGGTGCAACCCTTCGGGTATCCGGGGCTGGCCGGCATCGCCGGACGCGTCCTGGACGGTCATGACAGCGTCACCCACCTCGAGCGGTGTGCCCCCTCCGAAGTACATGACGAGGAAGAAGGCATCGAAGCGTCGGGTGATCGGCTGCACGGCGTTGAGATAGGTGGCCAGCCGCGCCGCCGACTGCGAGGCGCCCTCTGCCAAGAGCCGGCGCACCTCGAGGCCGCCCATCGGGTCAAGGCCCTCATGCGGGCGCTCGGGTCCAACCAGGTTGGCCGCCTGTGTGAAGATGTCGAACGAGTAGTCGTCGCTCGGGATCGAGAGGGACCCGTAGCGCTCCGGGTCCCAGGCCCGGAGTCCTTGGGGGTTGTCGGGTCGCCCGTGGACGCCTACGCGCTGGGCCGACACGGCCGCATAGGCGTAGCCCTCCTCGAACAGCTCGGGGCTGTCGCCGCCGCCGAAATTCTCGTAGCCGGCCGACACGTTGTTCCACAGCACGATCACCGTCCCGTTGAAGGCAGCGGGGTCGACCGGCCGGACGACCACCATGCGGGTCTTGTACGGAGCGGTCCCCACTGTTTCGACCTGCCAGCGCCCGTCCCGTCCGAGCTCGGTGCCCGGTAGCGTCCCGTACCGGGTTGCCTCCCCCTCGAGGAAGAACTCTTCCTGCTGGTAGCCCAGGCCGGCGAGGTCCACCGCCGGGGCGGCGAATGCCCATCCCTTGCTGCCCCCTGTGACCGGTCCGCTCACGCGAGACATCGTCCCTCCCGTCGGCGCAGGCGCACGACGCGCTCGAAGAAGTCAAATTACTTGAACTGTCCCACCGCTCCCCCCTCCGGATGGGTCGATGTTCCTGCGGCACCTCGAGCTGATGACGGTGTCCCCTGCGATGGCGATCCAGCAGTGCCGTCCGGATCGGAGTGGTCACGAGCGGAGATCCGCGTGATGAGCGAGGTTCTCATCGGATAGTTCCTCGATGAGGCCACGTCCGGAGACGTGCGGGCGTCCCTTCTTCAGCGCTGCCGTGCGCCGAACCCGGCGCCGCCGGGTGCCCCGGACACCGACCGCGATCAGCACGGCGCCGATGCCGACGGCCGAGCCGGCCAGCCCGAGGTCGAGGCCCGGCGCCCGGTACGTGAAGGTCACCGTCCAGGAGCCGGCCGGCAGGTGCACCCCCTGGATCAGCCCGACGGCAGTGATCGGGAGCGGGCGGGACGCCCCGCCGGTGGTCGGCGTCGCCGTGGCCTGCCACCCAGGGAGGTTCGACTCGCTCCGCACCAGGAGCGCCGGGGACGACGTGGTCACCCGGTCGACCTCCGTGCCGTTGTTCGCGATCTCGACTCGCGTGGCAGTGGCGCCGGCGGGTCCGCGTTCGAGCCAGACCGGAGGTCGGACCGATGCTCGCTCGAACCGGGCGTTCCCCGCCCACGTGCCGCTGAAGGCCCACCCGGGCTGGCCGAGGGCGTCCTGGACGCTGCCGTCCAAGGCGTAACGGGGGCCGCCGTCGGTGGTGACCTCGGAGGTGTCCGACACCGCCCGGGGGTTCCCCCGGACCACCAGTCCCACGGCGTCCTCTGGCGAGCGGAAGGCGACGGTGGCGTGGTCGCCGGCGGCGCGGATGGTAAGGCCGGGGAACACGACGACGCCTCCCGCCCGGAGCACGCCCACCCTCGAGTCGGCCAGCGCCGTCGAGGCGCTGCGGCTCGTGGTGGCCAGCGTGGCCCCGGTGAGGGTGAGGGCTTGGCCGAAGTACCACGCCCGCTCCTTGGCCGTGCCCGCCGGCGGAGCCCCCGGGCACGGAGCGGGCGGCCTCGGCACCACTCCGGAGCTCGGGACCTCGGGGGCCAGCTGGCTGGGTCCGGTGAGCAGGGTGCGCAGCCGGAGCGGCGTGAAGACCCCTCGGGCCAGGGCACAGGGGTCGAGCGAGTCAATGAAGTGGGAGCCGGTGGCCGTGCCGTAGGTGTTGTCCACGATGGAGCCGTAGCCCTGGACGCTCGGGAGGGTGGTGAACACGTTCAGGTCGGGCTGGCCGATCGCCCCGAGCTCGATGTAGTTGGAGGCCGGGTAGTAGATGGCGAAGCGGCCCTCGGTGCCGAGCACGCTCGCCGCCTCGGCCTTGCTGGGCTGAACGACGTCGGGGGTGGCAGAGGCGAATCCCGTGGCCGACGACAGCCCGAACAGGGTCAGGTCCACGACGACCACGGCGCTCAGCGCCCAGCGGGCGTATTTCACGCCGAGATGGCGCCAGCCGAGCACCAGGGCGACGACGGCCAGTGCCACCACCAGCTGGGCGACGAACCACGGCGTCATGCCCGCCCCCGTGCGGAAGGCGCCGAAGGCAGACTCGAGCTGGCGCTGGAATGCGATGGCCACGACGCAGACGGCAGCGGCTGCCATCGGCGGGGCGGCCGAGATCCAGCGCCGCCAACCGGTGGTTCCCAGCCACTGACGACGCTTCCCCAGGCCGCGGTCCGCCCAGAAGGCGAACAGCACGGCCAACGCGAGGTCCACGATCCCGAGGCTGCGGCTCTGCAGGCGGGTGCGGCCGAAGATCCAGATGTGCCCGAACAGCCCTCCGAGGGGCGTGTACTGGCCCCAGGCCAGCAGGAGACCGAGGAGAGCGAGGAAGAGCCAGGGAGCCCAGTCGGCCGAGGCCCGGTCACGGTTGCGGCCGAAGGTGCGGGTCAGGAGGGCGGCGCACGCCACCAGGGGGAGGAGACCGACGTAGCCGGTCACCTCGGGCAGGTTGTAGTCGTTGAAGTACACGGGCTGATGCAAGGTTCCGCTGCCCCCGAACAGGTCGGGCACCAACAACAGGACGGTCCACTGCGTGTGCAGGGATCCGCTGGCGAAGAACGAGTACGGCTCGTTGGCCCGCTGCGACAGGTTGATGAAGTCGTAGCCCGGCAGGAGCTGGGCCGCGCCGATGGCCACGCCCCAGGCGCCGGCCAGGACGATTGCCCCGAGGAACCGGACCCGACGCCCCCAGCTCACGTCCGCCTCGCCGTAGCCGCGGAGAGTCAGCCAGAGGGCCAGTGCCGCTCCCACGATCTCGGTTTCGGCGATGCTGCGCGGCTCGCCGGTCAGCATGATCAGGCCGACCAGCACCGCCAGGCCGACCATCCACGGCCAGGGCGACGAGGGAGCGCCCGACTCGGCCAGGTCGGCGCCTGGTACCTCAGGGCCTTCCTCGGTGGACCGGGTGCGAGTGGCGGGGCCTACGCCGAAGACCGCCCAACTGATCTTGAGGATGGCCAGGACGACGACCGGCATCAGGGCCATCCCCTGGATGATGCCGAGGTGCACCATCTGGCCGATCATGACCCCGCTGTAGGCGTAGACGGCCGCCCCGAGGAACCCGGCGAGCGGCCGCATCCCGTACTGGCGGAGAAGCCAGTACATGCCGAGGCCGGCCACCCAGTAGACGGCCGTCATGTTGAGCACCCAGGCGCCGATGGGTGGGACCACCACGAAGAGGAAGGTGAGGGGAAAGAACGACCCGGCGTTCATGCCGCCGAGGAGTGGGCTCCCGCTCCAGATGAACGGGTTCCACAAGGGCAGGTGGCCCTGCCGGAGGAGGTCCCCGGAAAAGGCACGCAGGGGGAAGTTCTGGATCAGGTTGTCGCCCGAGAGGGCCGGGGCGCCGCACAGCGCCGGCACGACGAACGCCAGGAGGGGCACGAGCAGCAGCACCGCCGCCACCCGCCCGTCTTCGGTCCTCAGCAAGCGGCGCAGGCGGCGAAACCTACCCCTCCTACCTGGAAATTAGCTGGGGGCGCCGTCCGGTTCCCGGGGTGCCGGCGTCGGGTCGGCGCCGGCCGTCGCGGTGCGGCTCACCGCTGGTGTCCGAGCGCCCAGACCTGCAGAGCCGATGTGCTGAGGGCGTTGGGCGAGGTGGTGTAGGCCTCGACCAGCCAGTGGGCGCCGTGGGCGGGCGACCAGGTGAACTCGTTGGGGCGGAGGGTGACGGTGGCCGTCGCCCCGGCACCGATCGCCAGCTGGCCCTGTGGGCTGACGGGGGTCCAGAAGCCCGACGGGTGCGTGCTGTCGATGGCCACCAAGAAGTGCGGGATGACGCGGCTCCCGGTCAGGTTGTGCACCGTGACGGTCACCGCATCGAGGCGCAGTGTGGCCTGAGAGGTGCGGACGGCGACGACCGACAGGTCGAGGGGCGCCGAGGTGAAGGCCAGCACACAGACCGCAGCCGACGCGAGAGCCGGCACGCCGACGGCGGAGCGGGCCACCCATCGCCGGGCCGGGGGGCCCGCGTCCACCCGGTCTGCCCGGGGCACGCCGACCACGGTCACGGCGGCCACCAGGGCGGCGGGGAAGAAATCGATGAGGTAACTGGAGAAGCTGCGGCCCGGCACGAGGAGCACGACCGGGAGGACGAAGAGCCAGACGACCTTCATGGCCGGATACCAGACGACGAAGGCTGCCAGGAGCGCGAGGTAGGCGAGCGCGGCGGCCACCGAAAGGAGCGGGAGCACGACGCCGCCGGTCAGCCCGTGGATGGCCAGGGTCACCAGGCCCTGGCCATCGGCCACCAGGGGCTTGCTGAAGGGGAGGAGGAGGCCGTCGGTCCAGGCCCGGGGTCCCCATATCACGAACGGCAGGTTGCAGGCGGCGAAGACCCCGACCGCCTCGGCCAGATATCGGGCAGGCACCCACCACACCGAACCGCCCCGTCGCCTCGCCTCGAGGCCCACACCGATCACCAGGAGGGGAACGCAGAACCAGGGGGTCTGCTTGACGGAGCAGGCCACACCGAGGGCCAGCGGTCCGATCCAGCGGGCCATCCCGGCACCCCTGCCGGCACCAAAGCGGTCCCAGCGCCAGACCGCCACCACCAGGAACGGGAGGAACAGGGCATCGGTGCCGCCTGCCGAGAACGCGCCGACGAACGCCGGGGCCATGAGGACCAGGGCCGCCAGCCAGCGCAGGCCGACCGGCAGCAGGACGAAGAGGAGGACGCCGGTGGCCAGCCAGGCGACCAAGTCCGTCCAGTCGGCGATCTCGTGGTGGAAGCCGAGCGCCATGGCCGGGGCGTCGAGCAGGAAGGAGCCCGCCGGATAGGAAACCTGGGTGATGTGGCCGCCGTCGGCCAGGTACGTCCAATAGTGCGACGGCGGGTTGAGCAGGCTGGCGGCCGCGGCCATCGACGTCTCGTACGGGTCCTTCCCGTGCAGCAGGGCGCGGGTGGCCAGCTGGTTGAAGGCGGCCGAGTCGGTCGTGTAGTAGCGGCGGACGTGGATGGCCACGGCCTCGGGGAGGCCGACGGCCAGGACGGCGGCGCCGAGGCCGGCCCACGGCAGCACCCGGACCCGGGGGTCGGCCACGACCCAGGTCGCAGCCATGCCGGCCATCCCCGCCCCGACCAGGAGCGGGGCCAGCGCGGCGGCTCCGGGCCACGACGTCCAGGCGCTCCAGAAGCCGAGCCCGGCGGTGAGGACGGCGAACCAGGCAAGGGTCCACCCGCCCCGTTGGACGAGGATGCCGGGACCGGCGGACGGCTCGTCGGCTGGCTTGTCGGTGACAGTAAGCGATGAGACGTTGTCGCCCGTCAAGGGAACACGGCCCACGAGGCGAACTCGAGCCAGCTCATCGCCACCAGCAAGGCGGCCGAGACCAGCAGCGCCCCGGTGAACACGCGCCCGCGCAGGCGCGTCCCGTAGGCCACCACGAGCGGGAAGGCCAGCATGAGGAAGCGGGGACGCAGGCCGACCGGCGAGGCGGTGGCGGCCAGCACGGCAGCGGCCAGGCCGTAGATGAGGACCGGGGCCGGTTGCCGCTGCCGGATGGCCAGCACGGCGCCGATCACCGCCACCACGGTGCCGGCCACCAGGATCTGGCCGGTCAGGGTCGGGCTGAGAGGGTCGCGGGCGAAGGTGGCGAGGACGTGGAACGGGTAGGCGAGGGACGGCGCGCTGTGCCACCCGCCCCGCTCGGTGAGGCGCCAGGCGTCGAGCACGCCGGTATGCCGCCAGAGCCAGCCCATGTAGGCGAGGAAGCCGAGGGGCGCCAGGACCGGGGCCACCAACGGGCGCAGGCTCCGGTCGCGCCAGGCGGCCCAGGCGGCGCACCAGGCGCAGCTGAGGACGAAGGCCAGGGCGATGGGCGAGGTGGCGGTGGCCAGCAGGCCGAGCAGTCCGGCCAGCCACCACCGGCGCTCCATCAGGGCCAGCAGTCCGAGCGCGATGCAGGTGAGCACGATGCCCTCGGCGTAGGCCAGGCTGAAGGCGAAGGTGCCGGGGAACACAGCGAACAACAGCGTCGCCCGCGTGGCCTGCTCGCTCCCGGCGAAACGACGGACCAGCAGGCCGACGGCCACCACGGCCGTCAGGCCGGTGACGGCGCTGATGGTCACGCCGACCGCGAGCGGCGACAACGTGGTGGCCGAGGACAGCCACCGGATGGCGATCGGGAACACGGGGAAGAAGGCGGTGGTATTGGCCGCCACGTGGCCGTGGGCCATCGGCAGGTGGCGTGGCCACCCCTGCTCGGCGGCGCGCAGGAACCAGGTCCCGTCCCAGCGGGTCAGCTGGCCGGCCAGGTTCCGGTGGTCGGCCAGGTCGGCGACCAGGAGGGCGGCCATCGTGACGACCCGGGCGGCCAGGTAGGCGACGACCGGCCAGAACAGGAACCACCGCCGGACCCGCCGGGTCCAGCGCTTGGGTGCCGCCGGCGGGCGCGGGCCCTGAGCCGTCAGGGTGCCGACGACGCCAGGCGCCGGGAGGCCCTCGCGACCCATCACGTCCGTGGCGCCCTCCTCCGCCGGGGCCTCAGGCGTCATGGCCCACCACCACCGTGTGCCAGTGCCGGTCCCACAAGAGCCATGCGCATCCGGCCAGGAGGAGTGGCGCCGTGACGACATAGGCCAGCCCGTTCAGCATCGGGGAGCCCCCGGCCCCCACCACCAGCATGGCCAGGCCGGCCACCGCGGCCAGCACCCTCGACCTCTGGGCGGTCGTGGCGGCCAGCAACGTGATCCCCCAGGTGAGGTACCACGGCCACAGCGTGGGGCTCCCGACCACGATGAGGACGAGGGCCAGACCGATGGCCCGCACCACGTCCAGCCGGTGGGCGTTCCAGACGAGCCACAGCGTGCCGGCTACCACCAGCAGGCCGCAGACGAGTTGCGTGGCCGACACCACGACGCTCTGCGAGATCGGGACCCCGATGCCATGGGCGATGGCGTGGAAGAAGACACCCAGGGAGACCGCCGGGGTGGCCAGCACCCGCAGCTCCGTCGGGACGTGCAGGGCGGTCGGGCCGAGCCATGTCCAGCCGTAGCCGGCCACCAGGGTGCCACCCACCACCACCACAACGGGAACCAGCACCGCCTTGAGCACGACCCGCCATCGCCCGGTGGCGGAGGCCGCCTGGAGCTGCACGACCGCCAGGAACACGATCGCCACTGCGGCGGGCAGCTTGATGAGGGCAGCCAGGGCACAGAGGGCCACCCCGACGGCCAGCCGGCCCTCAGTGGCCAGGGTCACCCCGGCGACCAGCAGCCCGACCATCAGGGCGTCGTTGTGGCCCGAGGCGATGAAGCCGAAGAGGGCGAGTGGGCTCAGCACTCCGAGCCACAGGGCGAGGCCGGGGTCGGTGCCCAGCCGTCGTGAGAGGCGGGGGAGGGACAGCATGATGGCTGCCACCCCGAGGAGCTCGGCTGCCCGAAAGACGAGGATCTGGGCCACCAATGAACCGCCCGAGACGCTGGCCGCCACCCGGCTCACCATCACGAAGAGGGGTCCGTAGGGCGAGGCGGTGTCCCGCCACACGCTGGCGATCGAGGCCAACAGCGGGCCGCGGCCGAGCGCCGACGGCGCAACGTGGTAGGGGTCGAGGCCGTGGTGGGCGAGGAGGCCCTGGGCGATATAGCTGTAGATGTCGCGGCTGAAGATCGGGGGACCGAGGAAGAGCGGCAGGCCCCACAGAGCCAGGATCACCCAACAGCGGAGAACGGAAAGTCGGCCCTGCCGGGCCTCGAGGCCGACCCCCACCCACGCGCCGACGATGAGGGCCACCGAGACGTAGAAGCCCAAGTGTGCGGACGTGTTTCCACCGCCGGTCACGTGGAACCAAAAGCGGTCCGGGCCGGGCCGGGGGATTGCGCCGATGCTCGTGCCGAACACCGCGATGCCGACCGACCCGAGGGTCCCGAGGCCGGTCCAGAGATTCATGGAGCCGACGGCGGTGCTCGGGGCGGTTCGGTTCACGGCGGCGGGCGCTCCCACGGTGCTTGTCCTTTCACCCACCCCACGACCAGTCCCCAGAGCCGATAGTCCCGGAGACGTTACCGGGTCGGTGCCCACCTGGCGGGGCGGAATGGGTTGGCTCAGCGCCCGAGGGCGGTCGTCTCCTCGGGCGGGCGCCAGGCCTCCTGCCGGCTGAGGGGGGCGACGGCCAGGGCCGCCAGAGCGACGAGCACCAGCAGCTCGCCCGCCACGCCAGTGGCGGCGAAGGCGGCGACTGCCTTGACGACGGCGGCCGCCCCGACCAGCGCCCCGCCGATGGCGAGGGCGATGATCGACCGACGGGTCCAGGGGCCGGCCGTCGGAGCCAGGACGGCGAGTCCCCACGTGAGGTACCAGGGCCACAGGATCGGCCCGAGCAGTACCAGCGCCACGAGCGCCAGGCCGAGCGAACGCTCGACACCGAGCTCGGGCGAGCGCCACAGGAGCCAGCCGCCGAGCAACGCCATCGCCGTGAGCGCGCCGACGGCCACCACCGTGCGGACCCCCGATCGCCCGACGTCGAAGCCGACCAGGTGAGCCGCGTCGGTCAGGAGCCGGGACGCCGAGTCGACCGGCGTGATGCCGGTGATGATCTTGGTTGGGGCCGCCGCCGTGCGGACCCAACCCCACCCGAGGCCAGTGGTCCACGAAACGGCGCTGAGCGTGGCGAGCCCGATGGCGCAGCCGGCCCCGGCATGGCCGAGCCGCCTCGTGAGCCGGGCCGCCGGGCCAGGCCAGTTCCAGGCCAGGAACAGGACGGCGAGCAGGGCCGGCGCCTTGACGCCGGCGGCCAGGGCGCAGAGCACGATCCCGGGCACGGTGCCGTGGCGCCGGGCCACGGCCAGGCCGGCCAGGAGCAGTCCCACCATGAGCGCGTCGTTGTGCGCCCCGCCGACCAGGGTGGTGAGCACGAGGGGGGAGCCCAGGGCCAGCACGACGGCCGGGGCGGCGTCCCGCCCGGCCGCTCGGGCCAGCACCGGGATGGCCCACAGGGCCATGGCCAGGCCCCCCACGGCCAGCAGGCGGAGCAGCACCAGGTCGGTCAGGACCTGGTGGCGTGAGAGGTGGGTGGCGAGCCCGTCGAGCCAGAGGAACGCCGGCCCGTAGGGCGATGGCGTGTTGGCCCAGAACGGGCCGGGCAGGGTGCTGAACGGCGTGACCCCGAGGACGCCGGTGCCGTAGAGGTACGGGCTGATGCCGTGGGTCACCATCTCGCCCTGTCCGGCGTAGCTGTAGACGTCCCGGCTGAAGAGGGGCGGGGCGAGGGCCAGGGGCACGGCCCACGCGCCGATCACCCCGGCCACCCGGCGCACCGGCAGACCGGGATGCGAACGGCTCACCCGCAGCAGGTCCAGCCAGGCCCGGGCCAGCACGATGATTCCGCCGTAGACGCCGATCAGGGCCAGCACCGGTGGTCGGGCCGCCGCCACTGAGTCGGTGGCGCTGGTGGTCGGGCCGAAGAACCAGGCGCCGGGCAGCGTCGAGACGAACATCCGGCCGCCCCCAAGGGCGCCGCAGACGATGGCCACCGTGGCCACCAGTCCCAGGACCAGCGGCCGACGCAGCGAGGGTGCGCGGACCGTGCTGTCGGAATCGACCGCGGGCCGGTCGGGCTCGGACCCGGCGCGATCCCCCAGATCGGCGGCGGGTGACGCCAACGTGGCCACGCCCGATTGTCGCAGATGCCCGGAGCAGGCACTCGTGCACCGGCCGTCACATCTGCTCGAGGAGGTCCTCGGTGCCGGCGAGGTGACGACGGCGACCCGAAACGACATGGCGATCGCCCGTGTCGCCACATCGTCTGGTCGGGTGCTGGACACCGGCTGCGGTCGCGACCGCCCGGCTCGTCAGGCCGTGGTCCCGATGGCGAGAGAGGATGGTCGTGTGTCCACGCCCGTCCTACGGCACCTCTGTGACATCGTCGGATCCGAGCAGGTGGTCGTCGAGCCGGAGGTGATGGCGTCGTACGCCGTCGACTGGACGGGGCGCTTCATCGGTCAACCCACCGCAGTCGTTCGCCCCGGAGACGGCCGTGAGGTGGCGGCGGTGGTGGCGCTCTGCAAGGAGGCCGGTGTCGCCCTCGTGCCCCAAGGGGGGAACACGGGGCTCGTCGGCGGAAGCGTCCCCCTCGGCGGCGAGGTCGTCCTCAGTCTGCGCAGGCTGGTTGGCGTCACCGACATCGATGCGCTGGGTGGCCAGCTCTCGGTCGGCGCCGGGACGACGGTGGCCGACGTGCAGGCCGCCGCAGCTGCTGCCGGATGGGCTTACGGTGTCGACCTCGGGAGTCGCGACAGTGCGACGATCGGTGGCACGATCGCCACCAACGCGGGTGGACTTCAGGTGCTCCGCCATGGGCCCACGAGGGCACAGCTGGTGGGTTTCGAAGCGGTGCTCGGGACGAGCGACATCGTTTCGCACATGGGCGGTCTGATGAAGGACAACACGGGGTACGACCTCGGTGGGTTGCTCTGCGGCAGCGAAGGAACGCTCGGAGTGGTGACGGCCGCCCGGCTACGCCTGGTGCCACCCAGCCCGGAGCGTGTGACCTCGATCCTCGCGTTCTCCTCCACGGCGGCGGCAGTCGACGCGGCCTCGCTGCTGCGCCGCTCCCTGCCGGAGCTGCTGTCGCTCGAGCTGTTCCTCCAACCAGGCCTGGACCTCGTATGCCGCGTGACGGGCGCGGCAGGACCATGCAAGGGAGTCCATGCGGCCTACCTCTTGGCCGAGGCGGCGGCGCAGCATGACCCCATGCCCGCCATGGTCGTCGTGGTGGATTCAATGGCCGGCATCGAGGAGGTCGCAGTGGCCACCGAGGCCACTCGACGGGCGCAACTGTGGCGGTACCGCGAGGGACATACCGAGGCGATAAACACGCTCGGTGCGCCACACAAGCTCGATGTGACGCTGCCGGCGCCTGTCCTCGCCGCCTTCATCGACGGAGTGCCTGAGATCGTCAGGGATGCCGACCCGAGAGCGTCGGTGTGGTTGTTCGGGCATGCCGGGGATGGCAACGTCCATGTCAACGTGACCGGCGTCGATCCGGACGACCTGACGGTGGACGACCGCGTCCTTGTCCACGTGGCTGACCTCGGCGGCAGCATCAGCTCCGAGCACGGGATCGGGACAGCGAAGCGGCCCTGGCTCCACCTCAACCGGAGTGAAGCGGAGCTCGCGGCTTTTCGCCGGCTCAAGAGGGCGTTCGATCCCGCTGGGATCTTGAACCCCAACGTCCTCATCCCGCCGCGACCGTGACTGTCCGGCCCTGCCGAGGGACCTGAACTGGAAAGAGGCTCCCCGGCACCAAACCCCGCTGTTCCCGATATAAGTAATGCTGTAACTCTGTAAGTAGCGAAGGAGGAGCGGTGACCGATACCCTGGCCGGCACACCCCCGCCGGAAATCTCGGTTCTCGACGCGTATTCCCAGGTCGTCGTCTCGGTGGCCGAGCACTTGACCCCGCGGGTCGCCGCTGTGCAGGTGTCCCGTCGCCGCCGTGACGGCAGCGTCGCCGCCGGGGCGGGCTCCGCGGTGGTGTTCACGAACGACGGCTTCCTGCTCACGAACGCCCACGTGGTGGGGAGGGCCGAGGCCGGCCAAGCGGCCTTCGCCGACGGCACGACGGCCCCGTTCCGCGTCGTTGGCAGCGATCCCCTCTCGGACCTGGCCGTGGTCCGCGCCGACGGCGCAACTCCGGCACCGGCCCGGCTGGGTGAGGCCTCGCAGCTCAGGGTCGGACAACTGGTGGTCGCGGTCGGTAATCCGCTGGGTCTGGCCGGCACCATCACGGCCGGTGTCGTCAGTGCCCTGGGTCGGTCGCTGCCGACCCGAGCAGGGGACAACGTGCGCATCGTCGATGACGTCATTCAGACCGACGCCGCCCTCAATCCGGGGAACTCGGGTGGGGCACTCGGCGTTGCGTCGGGTGAGGTCGTGGGCATCAACACCGCAGTCGCCGGCGTGGGTGTCGGTCTGGCCATCCCGATCAACGCCATCACGCGACAGATCGTCGCCACCTTGATGGCTGAGGGGCGCGTGCGCCGGGCTTACCTCGGCTTGGCGGGGACTCCCGCTCCGCTCCCTCCTCCATTGGCATCCCGACTCAGTCAGAAGACCGGGTTGCGCATCGAGCAGATCGTGTCGGGGGGACCCGCCGCGCAGGCCGGCTTGCGACCCGGCGACCTCTTGGTGAGCGCCAACCGTGAGGCCGTGACGAACGCCCAGACCCTGCAGAGGCTCATGCTCGGCGACACCATTGGCCAGCCCTTGGCCTTGACCGTGCTCCGCTCGGATGCCCTCGTCGACGTGATTGCCGTGCCTGTGGAACTGCACGCCGACGACTGAACGCACGCACCGGGGTCGCCACGGCCGCTGGTCAGCCGCCGCTGTCGACCAGGAAGAGTCCCGCGTAAGCTCGGTTCAGAAGTACCTCGCGTTCCTTCGTGAAAGGGGCCCGTACGTCCACCCCCCAACCACCATCGGGCGATGCGATCGCCGCCCTCAATGGCGTTCTGAGCGAGATCCTCGACGTGGTCCAGGACGTCAAGCAGGCCTACCGGAAGGTCTCGCAGAACCATGAACTGCACACGCAGCTCGACCGGCTCTTCGAGGACATACGGAAGTGGGCGAGCCTTCTGCTCGCGGAAGACGAAGAACTTGGTTCATCGCCTCTTGGGAGCATGCCGAGCGCTGCTGGCCGAACCCCACCGAACCTCTGGCCGGGAACCCCCACCGACGAAGAGGTTCGCCGAACCATCGTCGAACACCTTGAGCAACTATCGGGCCATCTGTCGGCTGCCCAAGAAGGCCAAGACGATGATGGCGCACGGGAACTCCTGGGGGACATCCATCAAGAGCTGATGAGCCATGTTCGAGCGTTGAGCGAACCCTGAACTCCAGGCGTCGCTCGGACTGCAGCCGGCGAGGTCTGGCTGCAGGGGAGTGCGGCGCGTGCATCCGCTCGGTGGGGAGGCTGGAGCATTGGGCTCGTCAGCGACGCTGTGACGCGCGAGTCCCGTTGGGCTGCAAATTGTGCAACTGTGACCCGGTGCCGCCCTTCGTGTCGCCTGTTCTGCTGAGATCTCCGATGCGAAAAGGCTTCGTCCCCTCGGTCGTCTGCTCACTGATCCTGAGCACCATCGTGCTTGTCGGCGGGGCCGGCTCCGTGTCCGCGGCATCGAACCCGCCGAGCCAGGGCGTCACCGCGACGACCATCCGGATCGGCATCCCGTACGTCGACCTCTCGGCTGTCCGGAAGTTCGGCATCACACTGGACCAAGGGAGCTTCCCCGACGCCTACAACGCCCTGATTTCGAGTGTGAACGCCGCAGGTGGCATCGACGGCCGGCGTCTGGTGCCGTATCTGGTCGCGGTGAATCCCGTAGGCACTGCACCCGCGACCACCGCCTGTACGCAACTGGCTCAGGATGACCAGGTCTTCGTTGCCATCGCTCCGCAGCAGCCGGACTGCTACCTGCAGCAGTACCGCGTGCCGACGATCGCCGGGAGCTTCCAGATCGTGCAATCCGGGGGCGCGCCCAATTTCACCCTGGAACCGCCGCTGGCGGCCTTCGACCCGCTGCAACTGTCCGTCTTCGTGCACCGCGGGGTATTCAAGGGGAAGAAGGTGGGCTTGTTTGCCGGAGGCGGGACCGATACGCGTGAGCTGCAAGTCGTCCAAACTGCGCTGAAGGGGATGGGGGTGCGCGTGCTCAAGAGCGCCGTGGACGGCGCGCCGGCCGGGGACGAGGCCGCCACCTACCAGCAGGCTGCCGTCATCACCCAGATCTTCCAGTCGGCTGGCGTCAACGAGGTGGTCGCTGTGGGCACTGGCGCGACGATCTGGCCGGAGTCCCAGCAAGCCAATCAGAGCACCTACAGCCCGCGATGGATCGCGACGAGCCAACCCGGCCTTGAAAGCGCGGTGTTGGGCTCCGCGATCCAGCCGAAATATCTCGAGAACGTCCTGACCTCGAGCCCGGTTCCTTCGAACTATCAGATCTGGCACACGCCGGCGGTCCAGCAGTGCGACCGCGTCGTTCGGAAGGCGTACCCGACACTCAAGATCACACCACCCACGGATCCGCTGACCGGTTCTGACCAGACCTTCTACGCCGTGGAATCGGCCTGCATCAACCTCGCCCTGTTCACGACGATCGCCAAGGCTGCCGGAAAGGACCTGACCTGGTCCAGCTTCGCCCACGCGGGATACGCGCTGAGGGATGCGGCCATTCCGGGATCGGGAGTGCCTGTGTCCTTCGGACCAGGTCGGGCCTACGCTCTCGGCCCCGTGTACCTGGTCACCTATGACCCGGCGAAGAACGTGCTGCAGTTCTCGAGCTCCCCGGCGGCGAAGTGACGAGCGCGTTCAACGGGTCGTCCGTGGTCGACCGGCTGCGCAAAAGCGGGAAGGAAGAAGGGGAACCGAGCAGACCAGCGCGGCCCGACCGGACTCGCTAATCCGAGGGGATGGTCATGTCCAGGATCAGGGCGGGCCAGGTGAAGCCAGACCCTGCTCCGGCCCCGCCGGGCTCGCCGGTCAGCGCGTCGTAGAACTCCCGGAAGCCGTGCGCGTCGATCAGGCCGGTCAATTGGTCGCGTAGCGTGCGGGCCTCGGACCACCGGCCGAGCCGGGCTGCCACCAGGTACGCCCAGTAGGCCGTCGCCCCCCACACTGCGTTGCCGTCCCATTGGACATAGGCCCGGACCCCGCCGCCGGGGGCGACGGTGCCGGCCGCGAAGCCCCTGGGCCCCCACATGGGCCCTTCCGGTCCGAGATGGTGCTCGGCGACCTTCTCGGAAAGGCCTGAATCCGCCACGGCGCGACTGGCGGCAGGAAGGAGACCCATGGCACCGATGCCGGGCAACTGAACGGACCGGGTGAGGTCATAGGCGACGAACGTGTGTCCTTCTTCCCACCAGAGCAGCTCGGTGACGTCGCGGGCCACGAGGCCGGCGATGGCCTCGGCCTCCTTCGCCTCCGTCGCCCGCCCTCGCGCCCTGCAGGCGGCGGCCACCTCCTCGAGGGCCAACAGGTACCAGCCGCACACGGTCGGGTCGTACACGACGAAGCCATGACCGGCCGCCAGCGCTGCGTCGGGTGCCATGCCGGCGGCACGACCGGACAGCGTGAGCTCTTTGAGCCGGGGGAGTGACGGGCCCAGCCCATCGGGAAGCAAGCTCTGCATGAGTGCGCTCCCTTCGGTCCCGGTCTCGAATGGGTGGAGCACCGCCGGCAGAGACCGACCCTCCATCGTCCTGCACCGGGCGAGCGCGCGCAGGTGGGAGGCAGCCTCGGCCAGCAGATGGTCGGCGGGCGCTCCAAGGGCCAGCGACAGGCGGGCCGCGGCGTAGGCCGCCGTCGGGGGATCCACGAAGGGCGTGCGGTCCCCGTCGAACATCGGCCCGAAGAGGCTCTCGATGAATTGCTGATGCTCCTCCGCCCCGGGGACGTAGCGCTGATGGGACAGCAGGCCGTCCGGCAATCGGTTGGCCCGGTACAGAGTTGTCAGCTCCTCCACCGCGCGGTCGGGCTCGAGGTGGAGGAGGGACAAGGCGTGATACCCGCTGTCCCAGGCGAAGAGGGCGGGGTAGCTGTCACGGTCGGGCACATGGAAAGTCCCGCCGAAGGCTTCGACCCGGTGGTCGCGGAAGAGCGCGGAGCAGCGGTCCTTCATGCTGGCCGGCACCTCCGACTGTCTAGCAGTACGAGTTCCGCCTTCGGCTCACTCAACGTCCTCGACCGGGCTTCCGCGACCGTCTCGGGCCCCGAAGGGGCAGTGAGAGCGCAGGATACGATGGACCGGTGAGAGGCATTATCGGGCACGGCGCCTACATTCCCCACCGGCGCTTGGACCTCTCGACGGTGGCGGACATTGCCGGCGGCGGGGGCCGTAAAGGCACCAGGGCTGTGGCGTCGTTCGACGAGGATGCCACGACGATGGCCGTGGAGGCGTCACGGGTGGCCACTGGTTCGCTCTCTGATGCCGAGATCGAGTCACTCTGGTTCGCAACCGTGTCACCGCCCTACCTCGACAAGACGAATGCCACCGCAATACACGCGGCCTTGCGTCTCCCCGAGCGCTGCGGAGCGTATGACCTGATCGGATCAGTCCGTGGCGCGATGGGCGCGCTGCGGGCGGCTACCGCTCAGTCCGGGCCCGCGTTGGCGGTGGCGGCAGACGTGCGGGCGGGTCTGGCCGGTGGCCCCGACGAGGCATATTTCGGTGATGGGGCTGCGGCTCTCGTGATCGGTGACGAGAGGGATGGGGAGGTCCTGGCGGAGATCGACTCGTGGGTGTCGTTGACTGACGAGTTCGTCGACCGCTGGCGGCGTCCCGGCGAGGACCGGTCCCGGGTGTGGGAAGAACGATTCGGAGAGGTGCAGTACGGCCAGCTCGCGAGCGGGGCGCTGAGTCAACTCTTCGAGCAGGGCGATCTCGAGCCCGACCGGGTGGACCACCTGATCGTGACCGGCACGCACGGTCGAGCCTGCCGGGTGGTCGCGCAACGGTCGGGAATCACCGGCGACCGACTCGTCGACGATCTCGGCTCCATCGTCGGGAACACCGGGGTGGCGCACCCGTTCCTCCTCTTGTCGGGAGTGCTCGAGCGCGCCCAGCCGGATCAGACGATCGTGGTCTTGGTGCTGGCCGATGGCGCCGAAGCACTGCTGCTGCGGACTACCTCCGCCGTCGCGAACCGTGATCAACGGACGTCGCTCGCCTCCCAGCTGGAAATCGGTGCGCCGATCTCCTACGGGCGATACCTCGCCTGGCGGGGGATACTGCCGGTGGAGCCGCCACGGCGGCCCGAGCCTGCCCGGACTTCCTCCTCGGCCGCTGGCCGGTCCGTCCCCTGGAAGTTCGGCTTCGAAGGCTCGAGGTCCCCGGACGGTTCTGTGCATCTGCCCCCGTTCCCGGAAGAGAAGGAGCACCTGCCGATGGCAGACGTGCGGGGCACGGTCACGACGTTCACCATCGACCGGCTCTCCTATACACCCAGCCCGCCCATGGTCTTTGCCGTTGTCGACTTCGACGGCGGAGGACGGCTCCCGCTGGAGTTGACGGACGTCGATGCCTCGGAAGTCCGGGTGGGCGATCGGGTTGAGATGACGTTCCGCCGTCTGTCCACGGCGGATGGCATTCACAACTACTTCTGGAAGGCACGACCGAGCCGTGGAGGTGATGACTGATGGGGTCGCACGGGATCACCGACAAGGTGGCCATCGTGGGAATGTCCTGCACAAAATTCGGCGAGCACTGGGATCTCGGGATCGATGAGCTCATCCTGCAGGCCGCCGAGGGCGCCTTCGACTCTGCCGGGGTGGGTCGCGACGATGTGGATGCATATTGGCTCGGTACTGCCCAGTCGGGAATGAGCGGCCTTCTCGTGTCGCGACCGCTGCGGGTGGGTGACAAGCCCGTGAGCAGAGTGGAGAACTTCTGTGCCTCGGGCTCTGAGGCTCTTCGACAGGCGGCCTATGCGGTGTCGAGCGGTGCGTATGACGTGGCCGTTGCCATTGGCGCCGAGAAGCTGAAGGACTCGGGTTTCCAAGGAGCCAATGCTGCACCCGTGCCGAGCGATGGGACCAATCGCACGGTCACTGCCGCTGCCATGTACTCCATGATCGTGCCGGCATATGCACAGCGCTACGGGATTGAGGTCGGTCAGGTCAAACAATCACTGGCGCGGATCGCTTCGAAGAACCACTTCAATGGAGCCCGCAACTCCCGGGCCCAGTTCCGCCGCGAGATGTCAGTCGAGCAGCTGCTGGCCATGCCCCGCATCGCCGGCGAGCTGTCCGTGTTCGACTGCGCAGGTGTCGCAGACGGCGCCGCGGCCGCAGTTGTGGTGAGGGCCGAGGACGCGTACAGGTACACGCCGAAGCCACTGTTCATCAAAGGGCTCTCGTTCGTCGTGGGCGACGGGAGTGGGGTGAGCGACCCCGATTATGACTACACGACGTTTCCCGAAGTGGTCCTGTCCGCCAAGGAGGCGTACCGCCAGGCCGGCATCACGGACCCCCGTGGCCAGCTCGCCATGGCGGAGGTCCACGACTGCTTCACTCCGACGGAGCTCGTGCTCATGGAAGACCTCGGGTTTTGCCCACGCGGTGCCGCGTGGAAGGAGGAGATGGCGGGGACCTTCGACCTGGGCGGTGATCTCCCGGTCAACCCTGATGGCGGGTTGAAGAGCTTCGGACACCCGGTCGGAGCATCGGGATTGCGGATGATGTTCGAGGTGTGGCTGCAACTGCGAGGTGAGGCGCCAGAAGAACGGAGGATCTCGACCTTTGGCACTCGGAATCTGGCTCTTACGCACAACCTCGGCGGATATCCCGGTGAAATGGTGTCCTTCGTCTCCATTCTCGGCACCGACGGACCGAGCGACTGAGTGCTCCTCGCATCTCGTCGCCCGGAAATCGACGCTCACCGCCTCTGACGTCGACAGCAGGCTGGGTGGAGAAGTTCGATCCGTGGGTCCTCAGATGTACATGCCGCCGTTGACGCCGATGATCTGTCCGGTGATGTAGCTGCCGCTCTCGGCACACAGGAAGGAACAGGCTGCGGCGATGTCGGCGGGCGTGCCGGCCCGGCCGAGCGGGACCATGGGGCCGACCACGTCCACCCCGGGGAAATCGCCGGCCGCCTCCGCCGCTCGCGCCATGGGCGTGTCCACGATGCTGGGGGAGATGGTGTTGACGGTGATGCCCTGGCGCGCCAGGTCGACCGCGAGCGCCTTGGTGAGCGCGATGACGCCCCCCTTCGAGGCGGAGTAGTGGGCCATGTTCGGCGCCCCCGATTGAGCGCTCTGCGACGAGATGGTGACGATGCGGCCCCAGCCGGCGTCGAGCATGTCGGGCACTGCGGTCTGGACGCAGCTGAAGGTGCCCGTCAGGTTGACCGCGATGATCCGGTCCCACCTCTCGGCCGAGATCTCCAAGAGGGGGTCGAAGGCCTCGATCCCTGCACTGGTCACGAGGATGGCGACGGGGCCGAGCTGGGAGCGGACCCGTGCGAAGGCCGCCGCGACCGACTGCCGGTCGGCAACGTCGACTTCGACGCCCAGAGCCCGAGTTCCCGCGGCCTGCAGCTCCGCCGCCGCCGCGTCGGCGCCTTCGCCGTTCTGATCGAGGACAGCGACGTCGTGGCCGTCCGCCGCGAGCTGGCGGGCGACGCCGAGCCCGATGCCTGATGCGCCGCCAGTGACGACGGCGACGGGGCTCACCGGTCCTCCCCGGCCGGTGTGAACTCGAGATGCAGGTCGCTCAGACCGCGCAGGACCCACGTCGGTTCGTACCGGTAGTGACGGGCCCCGGGTGGGCCGTGGTGCTCCTCGGCCAGGCGGATGTCGCGCATCCGGTCGAGGATGCGGTCGAGGCTGACGCGCCCCTCGGCCCTGGCCAAGGGGCCACCGGGACAGGTGTGGGCACCGCGGCCGAAGGCCATGTGCGCCCGGGCGTTGGTCCGGTCCACGTGGAACTCCGCCGGGTCCTCGAAGCGCCGGGGATCGCGGTTGGCGGCGCCGTTCAGCAGCATGACCGGTGTGCCGGCCGGAATGTCCACCCCGCCGATGGTCGTGGAACGGCGGGCGAGACGGAAGTCGGCCTTCACCGGGCTCTCGATGCGCAGGGCCTCTTCGATGAAGCCCGGGACGAGCTCTTTGTGCGACCGGAGCTCGTCCTGGAGCTCGGGGTTCTCGGCGAGGTACTTCAACGCCACGGCGAGCAGGCGTGCGGTCGTCTCCTGACCGGCGGCGAACAGGAACGTCGCGGTGCGCACCACGGAGGTCACGTCAGGCATGGTGCCGTCCGGGTACGTCGCCAGCGCAAGGTCGGTCAGGACGTCCTTTCGAGGGTGGCGCCGTCGATCCTCGATGTACTGTGCGAACCATTCGTCGAGCCACGACAGCGCATTGAGCCCCATTTGCCTCTCCTCCCCGGCGCCGAGCTCCCCGGGGACCTGACTCAGGCCGAAGCCTTCGCGGAACCGCTGGTGGTCCTCCTCGGGCACCCCGAGCAGATCGGCGACCACGAGCATGGCGAAGGGCTGTGAGTAGGAAGTGATGAACTCGCATCGTCCGTCTGCGACGAACTCGTCCAGCAATTGATCGGCCAGGCGCGACATGAACGCCTCGTTCTCCTGGAGCCGTTTCGATGTGATGAGACGCATCACCAGTGCTCGCTCCCGGGTGTGGTCGGGCGGGTCCATGGTGACCATGTGCTCGTTCATCGGCAGCTGATCGCGGTGGTGGTCGATGATGTCGCTCACGTCGTCGCCCTCGAGGGGGACGGGGAACGTCGCGAACGGACCGATGACCGAGTTGCACGAAGAGAACGTCGCGGTGTCGCGGTAGACCTCGCCCGCCTCCTCGTACCCGGTCACCGCCACCACACCGTGGTGGGGGAGCGGGAGCACGGGGCACCTGGCTCGCAGTTGCTCGAAGTAGGGGTACGGATCCTCCAGGAGTGACTCGTCACTGAAGAAGTCGATCGTCTCCCAGTCGCTCACCCCGGTCTCCCTTCGCACGCGATGCCGCGGACGCATTGTGCTGTGCAGTCGCTCAGCGGATTTTGGCAAGTGCTTAGCACCACCTCCGGGATGTGGCAACTTGTTCCCGATGGCCCTCTCGTCCCAGCCTCGGCGCATCGGCGCCGCCGACTCCAAGACCCGCGCCCGGTTGGTGGAGGCCGCCGAGACACTGCTGCTCGAAGAGGGCTACGCCGCCGTCACCTCACGGCGGGTCGGAGCCAGGGCCGGCCTCAAACCGCAACTCGTGCACTACTACTTCCGCACGATGGACGACCTGTTCATCGAGGTCTTCCGACGACGAGCCGAGGCGAACTTCACCCGCTTCGAGCGGTCGATGGCCGCCGACCCTTCGCTGCGGACCCTTTGGCGGCTGAACGCCGATCTGCATGGCGCCGCCTTCTCGGTGGAGTTCGTCGCGTTGGCGAACCACCGCAAAGCAATCCGGGCCGAGATCGCGCGGTATGCCGAACGCTTCCGGAGCGCCCAGCTCGAAGCCCTCACCGCGGCCCTGGAGGCCGACGGCATCGCTCCAGACCAGCTCCCCCCGATCGTCGGACTGCTCTTGATGACAGGCCTGTCCCAGGTGCTCGCCCTCGAAGAGGCGCTCGGCGTCACTGCAGGTCATCAGGCGACCGTCACCTTCGTGCAGAGCATGATCGACCGGTTGGAGCCGCCGGGGCCCGCCCGAAGCCGTGAGTGATTGGACGTTCTGTCAATTCGAAACTGGAACTCGTTCATCTCTGTTGCGGTTTTCCCCGCAGAATGAAAGCTGCGCTGCGGGCGTGCCGGGGTGGCCTGGGCACGTTGGCCGTGCTCCCTCGTGCCGTCAGGTCTTGTCGCCCATAGGCCCGAGTTGGTCGTGCAGGGAGCGGGCCGCGTCCCGTTCCCGGCTCGAGCTTCCGAACGTGGTCTGCCGTTCCCTCTCAGCAGTCGCTTGACGGCCGCCAGTGCCGCTGTCCGGTAGTCCTGCTAGCTCACGCGCCAAGTCTG